>NZ_JAMQGM010000036.1 GCF_023703325.1 Streptomyces meridianus | reverse complement strand
GGATGTCCGCAGAGACCAGGAATGGGTCCAAGACCCACTCCTGCTCACTGATGAGGAACGGTAGGTGAACATCAGACCGCTGACAGCGGCCTGCTGCGAGTGGGCGATCTCATCCTTCACCGTCGGATTGCGCCGGAGCTCGGCAACGGAGACGAGGCTGAGGAACGGCAGCAGCAGCTGGTTCAGGGCGGGCACGGCGCTGTGCGTGAAGAGCGTGCTGCGTGCCGGGTCAATGCCGATGGCGAGGTGGTCCAGTACGAGCTCCTCGACGTGTCCGGTCAGGTTGCCGGCGACGTCGCGGTCGGTCAGCACCTGGTAGTCCGCAATGATCACGAACATCTCGACACCGAGGTTCTGGAGACGTACCCGATTCTGCAGCGTGCCGAAGTAGTGGCCCAGGTGCAGCCGTCCGGTGGGGCGGTCTCCGGTCAGCACCCGGAACTGCCCGGGGTCCTCGAGGATCAGCTGTTCCAGTACCGCACTGCGGGCCCGCGCGGCGGACATGCGGAGTGCGTCGGTGGAGGAACCGCAGGCGGGGGTCGCGGGATCTGCGGTCTGCGGGGTGATGTCCATGAGGTCTCCTGGTGGGTGGCGCCGTCGGGACGACGCCACCTGTTCCAGGGGACACACAAGGGCCGTCCGTCCGAACGGCCCGGTTGTTCATGCACGAGAGGCGGCCGCTCCTACGAGGAGCGCCACCGGCTCGGACACGACGAAAGATGCATGGACGCATCGTAACGCCGTGCCGGGCGGGAGGTGTGCGACGACGACCGTCCCGCGACCTGCACCGGTGATCGCGGCCCCACGTCGCGCGGGCGATTCCCACTCGGTGCTCTCACGCACCGCCCTCGCGAGGTCTTTTCACGCAAGAGCCGTCGGCCGTCACCGGGCTGCGGCGTCCGGGCGAGGCCGAGGTCCACGATGCCGACCGGAATCCGTTCCCACCGGCGTCGCCGTTTCGCTGTGGCATGATCTGCGGCCGGTGCACCGGGTGTTCGATGCCCGCGGCCGAACAGCGCAGTCCGGTGGTTTCCGCCGGGTGAACCGGCGGCGCGGCCGCTTGCCCGCGCGGCCGGTGAAGAGGTGCCCTGGCCTGCGGGGGCCGTGCCCACCAGGAGGTTTTCGTTGTCCGCACGTCCCCTCCGCCTCACCGCTGTGCCCGCCGCTCTCGTCCTGGTTCTGATCGGGGGCACGGTTCCCGCCGCAGCGGGGGCCGCCGAACCGGCGTGGACCGCGGACCCGGTCCGGGCCGCCGATCCGGTTCCAGGCCTCGTCCTGACCCTCTCGGAGGTCCCCCACTCCTCGACCCGCGAGGTCCTCCTGAGCTGCTTCCCGGTGGAGGGCTCGCACCCGCACGGCGTCGAGGCATGCGCGGTCCTCGTGCACTCCGGCGGCGATCTCGACGCCCTCGCGGTGACAGCGCATCCCTGCACCCGCGAGTACCATCCGGTCGCCGTGGCGGCGACCGGCGCATGGGCGGGCCGGCCGGTGCACTGGGAGCGGACCTTCTCCAACCCGTGCGTTCTCGACTCCGCCACGGGACCGGTCTTCCGGTTCTGAGGCCCGTCCCGGCCGTGAGCGGCCGTCAGGTGCGCCGGCTCGCCGCCATTCCCACCGCCACCAGCACCAGCACGACCCAGCCGAACCACAGCCAGCCGTTCGCCCCCAGCGCCACCGTGTAACAGCTCACGGCCACCAGCCCGATCAGGGCGCACACGGCCGGTGTCCTCGCAGATCCGGTCATCCCGCATCCTCCTCGCGCGGCCAGGCCCCCGGCCCGCACTGTCGTGGGAGAACCATGGTGACGCCGGAAAGCCCCCGCCGCTACCGCGCCCGGCTCTGCAGTGTCGCCAGGTAGGCGTTGTACGCCTCCAGCTCCCGGTCGCCGTTGCGGTCCGCCGCCCGGTCGGACCGCCGAGCCTCACGCTGCTCGGAGTGGTACCACTGGAAGACCAGGGCGATCAGCACCAGCACGGAGGGGATCTCGCTGAAGGCCCACGCGATGCCGCCCGCGGCGTTCTGGTCGGCCAGGGCGTCGATCCCCAGCGAGGAAGGCGGGTGCGCATAGGTGCCCACCATCGGTTCCGAGGCCATCATCAGCGCGATGCCGAAGAACGCGTGGAAGGGCATGCCGGCGAACAGCTCCAGCATCCGCATCACGTATCCGGGGCGGTGCGGGCCCGGATCCACGCCCATGATCGGCCAGAAGAACACCAGGCCGACGGCCAGGAAGTGCACCATCATCCCGATGTGGCCCGCCCTGCTGCCCATCAGAAAGTCGAACAACGGGGTGAAGTAGAGCGCGTACAGGCTCGCGATGAACAGTGGGATGGTGAAGGCCGGGTGGGTCAGGATGCGCACATAGCGGCTGTGCAGAAGAGCCACCAGCAGTTCACGCGGTCCGGTGGAGCCGCGGCCGGCGGACGGCAGGGCGCGCAGTGCCAGCGTCACCGGCGCGCCCAGCAGCAGCAGGATCGGGGAGACCATGCTGATGATCATGTGCTGCACCATGTGCACACTGAACATGACCATGCCGTACTCGTTGAGCCCGGTGCACATGGTCACCAGGACCGTGGCCACGCCGACGGCGAAGGCGACGGTGCGGCCCACCGGCCAGGCGTCGCCGCGCTGCCGCAGTCGCAGCACAGCCCAGCCGTAGAGCGCCAGCGCCAGCAGCGAGCCGACGAGGAAGAACGGTTCGCCGGTGAACGCCAGTCCCCGGTCCAGTGTGAACGGCGGCAGATCCATCATCATGCCGTGTCCGCCGTTATCCATCCGCTCGCTCCTGTTTCGCGCCGATGCGTCCGCACCAGACTAGGACCGTCCCCGGCCGCGTCCTGGGCCGGGGGCGGTTACCGCGGTGCCCGTGAACGTCGGGCGGCCCGGGTCAGAGCACGCACTCGGCCTCGTCGTAGCGCTCGGTCGGCACGGTCTTCAGGGTTTCCACGGCCTTTGCCAGCGGCGTCAGGGCGATCTCGGTGCCGCGGAGCGCGGTCATCATCCCGAACTCCCCGCGATGCACCGCCTCCACCGCGTGCCATCCGAAGCGGGTGGCCAGCACCCGGTCGTAGGCGGTGGGGGTGCCGCCGCGCTGCACATGGCCGAGGATGACCGGACGGGCCTCCTTGCCGAGCCGCTGCTCGAGCTCGACCGCCAACTGCCGGGCCACACCGGCGAAGCGCTGGTGCCCGTAGACGTCCGTGCCGCCGGAGTCGAATCGCATGGAACCCTCGCGGGGCTTGGCGCCCTCGGCGACGACCACGATCGCGAACTTCTTCCCCGCCGAGAAGCGCCTGCCCACGACGTCGGAGACCTCCTCGATGTCGAACGGGCGCTCCGGGACGAGCACGGCGTGCGCTCCGGCTGCCATGCCGGAGTGCAGGGCGATCCAGCCGGTGTGGCGGCCCATGACCTCCACGATCAGCACGCGCTGGTGGGACTCGGCGGTGGTCTTGAGCCGGTCCAGCGCCTCGGTGGCCACGCCCACCGCGGTGTCGAAACCGAAGGTGACGTCGGTCCCCGCGATGTCGTTGTCGATGGTCTTGGGCACGCCCACGATCGGCAGTCCCGCGTCCGACAGGAGCCGGGCCGCCTTCAGGGTGCCCTCGCCGCCGATCGGGATGACGGCGTCGAGACCGAGCTCGGCGACGTGCCCGCGGGCCCGCTCCACCCCGTCACGCAGATGGGCGGGCTGCACCCGCGACGAGCCGAGGATGGTGCCCCCGGCGGCCAGAATGCCGCCCACTGCATCGAGGTCGAGCTTGCGGTAGTCGCACTCGAGCAGCCCCCTCCACCCGTCGTGGAACCCGATGACGTCGTCGCCGTGGTCTGCCACGGCGCGGTGCACGACGGACCTGATGACGGCGTTCAGGCCGGGACAGTCGCCGCCGGAAGTGAGGACACCAATGCGCATTGCCGGAAATACCTTTGCCATTCAACCGGACGACCGGACCCCGTCGTCCGGTTGGGTCCGGCCACCTTACAAGCGCTGCCGCGCGGCCATCACAAGGCTCCGCATTCCGGACGCTCGGGCTCCGCCGGGGGGGGCGGAGCCGCCGCGGGGTGGTCAGGCCGGCTGGGTGGCCGCGGCGATGCGCTCGGCCCGCAGCGCCTCGTACCACTGGTCGTCCACCCGCGGCAGGGCGTTGACGTCCAGGGCAAGCTTCAGCAGCAGGTCCGCGATCTGCGGATTGCGCGCCAGCACCGGCCCGTGCATGTACGTGCCGAAGACGGTGTCGTTGTACGCGCCCTCGGTGCCGTCGCCGGTTCCGTTGCCGTTGCCGAAGCGGACCCGGGCGAACGGGCGGGCGTGTGGACCCAGGTGAGTGATGCCCTGGTGGTTCTCGAAGCCCGTCAGGGGCGGCAGACCCAGCCGGGAGTCGATGTCCGCGAGGACGTCACCGACGCACCGTTCGGCATGGCCGCGGGTGCTCACCACATCGAGGAGACCGAGACCCTGCTCGGGCTCCCCGAGGTCGTTGACGAACTCGTGGCCCAGGATCTGGTAACCGGCGCACACCGAGAAAACGATCGCACCGTTGTCGACCGCACGGTTGAGGCCGCCGTCCCGGCGCAGCCGCTCGGCCGCGAGGCGCTGCGGACGGTCCTCGCCACCGCCGATCAGGTAGATGTCGCCGGAGGTCGGCAGCTGCTGGTCGGAGCGGACGTCCACGCGGGACACCTCCAGACCCCGCTGGCGGGCCCGCCGTTCCACGACGAGGGCGTTGCCCTGGTCTCCGTAGGTGCTCAGCAGGTCGGGGTAGACCCACACCAGGCGCAGGCTGTTGTCGCTCATGCTCGCAAGTCCTCTTCGGGTCAGTTGCCGACGCGGCGGCGCAGGTCCTGGAACGCGGTGTAGTTGGCGATGGCCTCGATGCGCCCGGGCGGAGCGTGCCGGACCGCTTCGTCCACGTCGTCACAGGCACGGAAGTCGAGCCCGGCCACCTCCAGACGCACGGCGAGGTCCAGCTTCCGGTCGCCGATGACGAAGATCGGATGCCCGGCGAGGCGGGTGTAATCGACGTCCCACAGCCACGAGGTGTCCGTGCCGTCCGCGCCACGGGCGTTCACGGAGAGGACCACCGGGGCGGGCGGGGCGTCGATGAGGGAGAAGGTCTCGAGCCAGCCGGCCGGGTTCTTCGCGAGCAGCAGCCGCAGGTCGCGGTCATGGAAGTTCACCACGTCGTAGCGGCCGGCGACGGCCTGCACCTGGTACATCCGCTCCAGCGCCACCTGCGGCGGGACACCGAAGGCGGCCGCCACGGCGGCGGAGGTGGTGGCGTTGGCCTTGTTGGCCCGGCCGGGCAGCTGGAGTTTGATGGGCCAGGCCGACCCGTGCGGGTCGAGCACGTAGTCGCCGGACAGCGCCCAGCTGGGAATGGGCCGGCGGAAGCCGCAGTCGCCGCAGTTCCAGTCGTCGTCGGGGCGCTGCAGGACGCCGCCGCAGGAGGGGCAGGACCAGGCGTCGTCCTTCCACTCCTGGCCTGCCGCGACCCAGATCACGTTGGGCGAGGAGGAGGCAGCCCAGGCGATCAGGGGGTCGTCGGCGTTGGCCACCACGATGGCCTTGCTGCCCGAGAGACCCTCGCGCCACTTCTCGGCGAGCATCCGCGTCTCGGCGGCCCGGTCCAGCTGGTCACGCGAGAGATTGAGCAGCGCGATCGCCTTCGGGGTCACGTCGCGGGCGACACCGGCGAGGTACTTCTCGTCGACCTCGATGACCCCGAACCTGGCGTCGGAGCCACCGGCGAGAGCGGAGGTGATACCGGCGGGCATGTTGGCGCCGAGGGCGTTGGACACAACGGGGCCGGCTGCGCGGAGCGCCTCCGCGATCAGCCTGGTCGTCGTGGTCTTGCCGTTGGTCGCCGACACCAGGATCACGTCCAGGTGCCGGGCCAGCCTGGCCAGCAGGTCGGGGTCGAGCTTGAGCGCCACCCGTCCGCCGATGACCGATCCGCTGCCGCGGCCCGCGGCCCGGGAGACCGCCGCTGCGGCCTTGCCCGCCGTCACGGCCAGCTTGGCCCGTGGCGACAGCGGATCCGTGTTGCCTGCCATCGTCCTTGTTCCTCCTCGTGTCCGGCGGCGCACCCGCTCCCGGTCGGTACCCCCGTGTCCGGGCTCCCCGGACGCCGTGGGTGCCCGGTGTCCCGGTGGAACGCACCCCTCCACGCCGAATCGCCGGGCGGGAGGCTTCGGTCGGGTCAGCCTACCGAGATCTTCCCGCGGACCCGAACCGCCCACCCGCAGGACCTGCCCGTTGCCGCGCGGACCGTACGCTGACGGCCATGCGACATCGTGCGATTCCCGGGAGTTTTGGACGTGTGCGCCCGTTGAGCCCGTTCGGTGACCCGGTGCTCAGGTCGCCGTGCCATGAAGTGCTGACCTTCGGCGCACCTCTGCGGGAACTGGTGGAGGATCTGTTCGCCACCATGTACGCCGCCCGGGGCGTGGGGCTCGCGGCGAACCAGGTCGGGGTCCCGCTGAAGGTCTTCGTCCACGACTGCCCCGACGACGAGGACCGCCGTCACCTCGGCCACCTCGTCAACCCCCGGATCGTGGCACTGGGCGGGGTGAGCGTGACCGGCCCCGAGGGCTGCCTCTCCCTTCCCGGCATCGAGGCCGGGACCCGCCGTTACGACGAGGCGGTCGTCGAGGGCCTGGACGCCGACGGGGCCCCGGTACGGGTCGAGAGCACGGGGTTCTTCGCCCGTTGCCTGCAGCACGAGACGGATCATCTCGACGGCGGGGTCTTCACCGACCGTCTCTCCGGCCTCCGCCGGCGCCGGGCGCTGCGTGCCGTACGGCGGGTCTCCCGGCTTCCGTCGTCGTAGCGGGCGCATGCCGTCGCCGGAACCGGAGGGGCGCGGGCTCAGAAGCCGGGAGCGCCCACCCGGTCGTGGACGACGGCGAGCCGGCCCCACAGCAGCTCCGCGAGATGGGCGACCAACTGTGCTCGGGAGCAGGGGCGTTCGCGCAGCCACCAATCACCGGCGGCATGCATCATGCCGACGATCCCGTGCCCCCAGACACGGGCCTGCTCCTCCCCGCCGGGACCGAGGTCCAGGCGTTCGGCGATGACCTGGGCCAGTTCCTCGCCCATCCTGCGCAGCACGGGGGCGGACTGGCGTCCGACGTCGAAGCCCTGTTCGTCGCCCCTGGTCTCCTCGGACGGGTGCATCAGGAAGCGGTAGACCTGGGGCCGCGCCTCGATCGCCGCGAGATAGGTGTCGAGGGTGGCCTCGACCCTGCGCCGCCGGTCGGCCGGGGCGTCCAGGGCGGCCCGCAGGCCGTCGAGGAGGGCGTCGGTGTGCCGGACGGCCAGGGCTCGGTACAGTCCGTCCTTGTCCCCGAAGTGACGGTAGAGGATGGGCTTGGTGATCCCGGCCTCCGCTGCGATGGCGTTCATCGACGCTCCGGGACCGTCGCGCAGTACGACCCGCTCGGCGGCCTCGAGAAGTTCCCTGCGCCGGTGTTCGGCGGATCTGTGGTGGTCGCCCCGATGGCTGGTGGTCTCCATGACGTCTCCCCGCCCGTGTGTTTCCTCCGTGCTTGCGCAACGTAACACCCACGCTGTCTTGACACCGTCTACTGGTGGGTAACACACTGATGTTACCGCAAGTAACAGGCAGGTGGAGGGGACAATGGCAGAGTTCGTCATGGAACTCAACGACGACCAGAAGGACGTCCGCGACTGGATCCACGGGTTCGCCGCGGACGTGATCCGGCCCGCGGCTGCGGAGTGGGACGAGCGCGAGGAGACCCCCTGGCCGGTCATCCAGGAAGCGGCCAAGGTCGGAATCTACTCTCTGGACTTCTACGCCCAGCAGTACTTCGATCCGACCGGCCTCGGCCTTCCCATGGCGATCGAGGAGCTCTTCTGGGGCGACGCCGGTATAGCCCTGTCCATCGTCGGCACCGGTCTCGCCGCGGTGGGGGTCCTCGCCAACGGCACCGAGGAGCAGATCGGTACCTGGATCCCGCAGATGTACGGCACCCCGGACGACGTGCAGGTCGCCGCCTTCTGCTCCTCCGAGCCCGACGCCGGCTCGGACGTCGCCTCGATGCGCACCCGCGCCGTCTACGACGAGGCCAAGGACGAGTGGATCCTCAACGGCACCAAGACCTGGGCGACCAACGGCGGCATCGCCAACGTCCATGTCGTGGTCGCGGTCGTCGACCCCGAACTCGGTTCCAAGGGGCACGCCTCGTTCATCGTCCCGCCGAACACCCCCGGTCTCTCCCAGGGCCAGAAGTTCAAGAAGCACGGCATCCGCGCCTCGCACACCGCCGAGGTCGTCCTGGACGACGTGCGCGTTCCCGGTTCCTGCCTCCTCGGCGGCAAGGAGAAGCTGGACGAGCGCCTCGCCCGTGCCCGGGAGAAGGCCAAGTCCGGCGGTGAGCGCCTCAAGAACGCAGCGATGGCCACGTTCGAGGCATCCCGCCCGGCCGTCGGGGCCATGGCCGTCGGCACCGCCCGCGCCGCCTACGAGGAGGCCCTGGAGTACGCCAGGACCCGCGAGCAGTTCGGCCGCCCGATCATCGACAACCAGGGCGTCGCCTTCCAGCTCGCCGACATGCGCACTCGGATCGATGCGGCCCGGCTGCTGGTCTGGCGCGCCTCCTGGATGGCGGTCAGCGGCAGGCCGTTCACTGCGGCCGAGGGCTCCCAGTCGAAGCTGTTCGCCAGTGAGACGGCCAAGAAGGTCACTGCCCAGGCCGTGCAGATACTCGGAGGCAACGGCTTCACCCGTGAGTACCCGGTCGAGCGGATGCACCGCGATGCTGCGATCTACACGATCTTCGAGGGCACCAGTGAGATCCAGCGCCTGGTGATCGCCCGGACCCTGTCGGGCGTGCCCATCCGCTGACCGGCGTCCCTCCGGCACATTCCCGGGAAGCTTCGGGCCGGCCGAACGCGCCCGGCCCGTACGCCGGCTCCCGCTGCCACCCGGCCGCGCCGGCCGGGCGGCAGCAGGGGCGGTCACGAGCGCTTGATCCCCTGGACGGTCGAGGTGACGACGGCGACCGCATCCTGCGTGATGGGCTGCGCGGCCTTGCGTACGGCGGCCTCGTCCGCGTTCGGGTCGCTCGCCGTCTCGACCAGGGCCTGGGCGTCCTCGACGAGGACGCCCAGGGCGCTGTGCAGATCCAGCGGTGCGGGCCTGGTGCTCGACTCCTGGGCCGGGAGCGTCCTGGGCTCCTGCCCGGCCTCCGCCGGAAGGATCCTCGGCTCGTCCTCCTTCGCCGGCAGGATCGTCGGGTCGTCGGCCGCGATGGCCGACGGCGGGCTCGGGCGGACGCTCGTGCGCGCCAGGGGCACGGACGGGCTCAGCGAGGCGAACGACCCGAGGGCCTGCTCCCGGTAGGCGTCCCGCAGTTCCCGCGCGGCCGCGTCCACGGCTGCGAACCGTTCCTGCAGTGCGTTCGTACGGGCGGAGCCCGACGGCGGATTCGCCGCGTCGACGAGCGCATCGACCGAGGTGAGAACCCTGCCGAGCGGCCCGATGCTCATCCGGGCCGTGCTACTGGCACCGTCCGCCGAGGCGTCGGGCCCGGGGGCCTGTCCGCTCGAAGCGGCTCGGGGCCCGTCGCTCTGCGGGCGCGTGGTCGCACCGGAGACGTCGGCGGTCAGCACACCGATCGCCAGGGCGGTGGTCAGAGCGGCGGCAATCAACTTGCTGCTCATGCGTGGTCCTTTCCGTGGAGGTGGGGCCGGAACGGCACGACAACATGTACATCATTCGTAACATAAAGTGACGTAAATCCGGCGTGGAGTGCTCCGGATGGCTGCGGCGTGCTTCTACCGGCCCGACATGGGCAGACGGGCTGCATGACCGAACAGCAGCAGCACGCGGAATCCGAGCGGACCGGCCAGGCCGCGGAAGACGGGAAGACCAAGGTGACCGTCCTCGTCGCCCTGGGAGCCAACCTGGTCATCGCCGCCGCCAAAGCCGTCGGAGGTGCCTTCGCGGGCTCGCCCGCACTTCTGTCGGAGGCGGCGCATTCCGTCGCGGACAGCCTCAACGAGGTGTTCCTGCTGGCGTCCCTGGCCCGCAGCAAGCGCAAGCCCGATGCCGACCACCCGTTCGGCTACGGCAAGGAGCGGTTCTTCTGGTCGCTGCTCGCGGCCGTCGGGATCTTCGTCATGGGCGGCTGCTTCTCCTTCTACCAAGGCATCGAAGCCATGCGTTCCGAGGGCGAGCACTCGCGCACCGGCTTCATCGTCGGATTCGCCGTGCTGACCGTCGCCCTGATCGCGGAGGGCACCTCGCTGGCCAAGGCCCTTCTGCAGGTGCGCAGTCAGGCCCGGCGGGAGGGACGCCGCATGTTCCGCCAGCTCCGGGCCGCGGACGACCCGGCGCTGCGCACCGTTCTCGCCGAGGACAGCACCGCCTGCCTCGGCGTCCTGCTGGCCATCGCCGGGCTCGGCCTCCACGCGGTCACCGGCGACGTTCTGTACGAGGCCTGGGCATCCCTGCTCATCGGGATGCTGCTCGTGTACGTCGCCTACCAGCTCGGCCGGGAGAGCCGCAAGCAGCTCATCGGCGAAGCGGTCGACCCCGTGCAGCGGCAGGAGATCCGCGAGTTCCTGGACAGCCGGCCCGAGGTCGACACGGTGACCACCCTGCTGACGATGCGCCTGGGACCCGATTCGGTGCTCGTGGCCGCCCGGATCGACCTGATGCCCGGACTGGACAGCGAGGTCGTCGAGGAGGTCTCCAAGCGGCTGCGCAGCACCATCTGCACCGACTGGCCCATGGTCGACCAGATCTTCCTCGACATCACCGACGCATCCGCCGAGGACCGCGAACGGGCCCGGCGCGAACGCCGGGAACTCGAGGTCGCGGCGGCCGAGGCGGCCGAGGCGTGATCCGGTGCGGGCCTCAGGTCCGCGGCCGGGCGTGCAGCACCGCCATCGCGTGATGGGCCCGGGCGACCCAGCCGCGCAACCGTCGATGGAGCGTCCTGAGAATCATGTGGAGCTCTCCGCCCAGGGCCGTGGTCCGGCCGGCCGCCGGCCGCGGGGCCGGCGGGAGGGTGCAGGGCGCCCTTCTGCGCCTGGTGGCGGCGGTGGGCCGACCGGAGGAAACCGCCGGCCCCATCCGGAAAAATTCTGGCACGGACGGAGGTCCGGCGCGCGGAGACAGGCTCCGGCTCCGACGGTCCGCCGCTGCCCGCCCCCGCCGTCCCCCCCGGCTTGCGTAAACCCGGCGGAGCCGGGGGACATGGTTGCCATGGATCCCGTGCGAGCACTGGAACGCATCGCCTTCCTGCTGGAACGTGACCAGGCGTCCACGTACCGGGTGCGGGCGTTCCGCGGCGCGGCCGGAACCATCCGCTCGCTCCTGGAGGGCAGCACCCGACTCCCCGCCACGACCTCCCAGCTCGCTGCGCTCAGAGGCATCGGCCCGGTCACTGCCCAGGTGGTGACCGAGGCGCTGGCCGGGCGCACTCCCGAATACCTCACCGAGCTCGAACGGCGCCCCCGCTCCCCGCTGGCCGAGGGAGGGGACGAACTCCGGCAGGCCCAGCGCGGTGACTGCCACATGCACTCCGACTGGTCGGACGGCGGGAGCCCGATCGAGACCATGGCCCGCACCGCACGCGAACTCGGCCATGACTGGGTCGTCCTGACCGACCACTCGCCGCGCCTGAAGGTGGCGCGCGGCCTGTCCGCGGACCGGCTCCGGCAGCAGCTCGACGTCGTCGACGAGATCAATGCCGGGCTCGCCCCCTTCCGGCTGCTCACCGGTATCGAGTGCGACATCCTCGAGGACGGCCGTCTCGACCAGCAGGACGACCTGCTCGACCACCTCGACGTGGTGGTGGCCTCCGTGCACTCCAAGCTCCGCATGGACGCTGCCGCCATGACGCGTCGCCTGATCGAGGCCGTGTCCAACCCGCTCGTGGACATCCTCGGGCACTGCACCGGCCGGCTGCTCTCGGGACGGACCCGTCCCGAGTCGGCGTTCGAGGCGGAGGCGGTGTTCGAAGCCTGTGCACAGGGCGGTACCGCAGTCGAGATCAACTGCCGTCCCGAACGGCTCGACCCCCCGCGGCGTCTGCTCCCGGTGGCGCAGAGCGCCGGCTGTCTGTTCGCGGTCGACACCGACGCGCACGCGCCCGGACAGCTGGACTGGCAGCTCCACGGCTGCGCACGGGCACAGGAGGCCGGAATCCCGGCGGCGCGGATCATCACCACGTGGACCGCGGAACAACTCCTCGCGTGGACCCGGTCCGGTGTGGCGCCCCGGCGCCCCACGTCTGCATGAAGCGTGCCGCCCCCGGAGCCCGGGGGCGGGGAGTCCGCGGTCAGTGGGGGTCCGGGGCCGGCCACCTGAGCAGGGCACCGATGCCTCCCACCGGGGCTTCGGCCGGGTCGTGCACGACGACCGCCTCTGCTCCGTTCGCCGCGGCCGACCGCAGCAGCGCGTCGTCCGCCCGCGCCGCCTGCGGATGCATCTCCCCGAGGTAGTGCAGCTCGGAACTGCGCACGCCCAGCTGGTCGGGATCGGCGCCCACCCAGACCTCGCGGCCGAGGTCCGTGCCGCCGGGGGCCAGCAGGAGGGTGTCGATCCGGTGCTCACGAGCCGCCTGCACGAGCGCCGGAAGGCTCTCGACTGCCGTCTTCATGCCCCCGTGGTCCGCCCGCCCGGCCAGATACCGGTCCAGCACGTCGGCGATGTGTTCCACCTCGTGAACGGCACGCACCTGGGCGATGTCGCGTTCCAGCTGTGGACTGCCGGGCCGTTCGGTGTGCTCGGTCTCGGCGGCGGCCGACCGCAGCGGCTCGGGCATCCGGTCGCGGACCGCGTGGCAGACCCAGGGCTCGCCCACGAGGAGAAGGACCTCGCAGCCGCTCTGTTCCCACAGTTCGCGGGTGGCGTCCGCGATCTCCTGCGCGGTGTGCTCCCACGCGCTGTCGACCTCGGCGCGGTAGTGCCGCTCGGGGCGCTCGGACGTCCGGCGGACCGGCCAGCCGGAATTGCGGATGCGGCCGGCGGGGTCGCGGCCGAGGTCCCTGCGCAGTTCGAACTCGGCGCCGCTGCGGTCGGCATGGACCACCAGACATACCGGATCCTCGCCGAGGCCGTCGAGCAGGGGAGCGATCCGGGGGAGCGCCGACCAGGCCGCCAGGGTGGCGGGGGGCGGTCCCGGCATGGGCGTGTCCAGCAGGACCTTCCCCTCGGTCGCGAACACCGCACGTCCGATGCTGCGGCCCGGTGACCCGACCACTCCCTCGGGACGCCTGCTGAGGGCTTCGTACAGGGAGTTGCAGGTCGCAGCATCTGCGCCCTGCCCGGTCAGCTGGTCGCACAGGGCACGCGCGGAGAGCTCCCGCTGCTTGACGGCGTCGGCCGTCGATGCGGGGGGTACTTCGGTGTAGACGGAGGCCCACGGTCCTGGGCGATCGATGAGCGGCTCGAGGAGTGAGAGTCGCATGCTGCCTCCTGTCGGCGTCGGATCGCAGAGGAATCGGTTCCGCTTCCCGGGTTCCCCCTTCCGGGGAAGCAGAACAGATCCGTGTCCGCGAGCCGGACCCGTGCAGCAGGCCGCCGGCAGTCCCCGGGTCAGGGGGTGAGCCGGTACAGCGCGACGATGTCCAGGGCGGCATGCTGCGGACTGCGGGTGAGGCCGGCTCCGAAGACGTCCGGCCTGACGAGCCGGCTGCCCGCGAGCGCCCACTGCCCGGCCATCCGCTGCTGATGCTCGCCCGGCTGCGCCTGCACCCACTCCCGGTCCGCCGGCGGAAGCACCTCGAGGAATCTCGACAGGACGTCGCCGATCATCTGCAGTCCTCCTGCTGGAATGGTCGATTCCATGCGGAACGCACGCGGGCCGGGGAACGGTCCGTGCTCAGAACACCACGGGTTGTCGTGGTGCGCCAGTCATCCGCAGGAGAAGCGGAGCGCATTTCCGTGCCGCACGCCTCTTCACGAGCCTGTTGCGCCTGCGCCCGCAGTCCCTCCGCAACGGCCGACGTGTCCGGGGTCGGGGCCGGGCCGACCGCAACTCGACGCAGCAGCAGTGCCGCTGCGGTGCAGGTGCCGAGCGGTGGCCTCGCGGGGAACGCGAGTGGTGTGGGTAAGCGTCCGGCCTGCCGACATTGCCCGTCTCTTGCCGCAAGTGGGCTGATACGCATATCTTTGGCGCGCTCACCGGCTCCGTGCCGGAGAGTGCCCGTCCGCCGGACTCGCCGCGTCCCGCCGCCGGCTGGGGAGGACGTCGACCTGTCAGGGCGGGAGCGGGGGGAGCAGTTGGCTGCCGGACTGCGCGCCAGCAGTACCGGGAGCGCGGGGCGGGAGCCGTTCACCGCAGGCCGCCGCACGGCAGGCCGGACGTAATTCCCCCGCGCACGGCAACCGCGCCATCGTCAGGTGCCAGGGGAGGGATTGCCCATGTCCGATCCGGGACGTCACCGACGCCGGCCGCCCAGCCGGTTGTCCCGCGCCTCACTCGCCGTCACCGCGGGCGGCGCGGGCGCCGCCCTTCCGCTGCTGGCCGCCGCCGGCGCGACCGCTGCGGACCGGGAGCCCTGGAGCAGGCCGGAGGGGTGCGCGCCGCCCGAGGTGCGGACCGCGTGTCCCGACGGTGCGAAGGAGGTCCGGGACGCCGGGGTGGAAACAACCGGAGAGCGCAGGGGCGCGCAGGGAGGGAACGAAGAGGGCGACCGCGGGTCCGCGACGAGCATATCCAGGCCGACGTCCTACCGGGTTGTCAGCGGTGACACGCTCTCCGGGATCGCCGAGTCCGAGCATGTCGCCGGCGGGTGGAGGGACCTGTACGCCGGCAACCGCCGGACCATCGGCCGTGATCCCGATCTGATCCTCCCCGGCCAGCGCCTGGTGCTCCGTGACGAGGACCGGGACCGCCGCACCTCCGGCGTTCCGGCCGGCGCGACGCCCGCGCGGACCCGGCCGAAGCCGGAGCCGGACCCCGTGCAGCAGCCGGATTCTGCAGACAAGCACTCCGCCGGGCAGGAAGCCCCTGACGCCGAGCGGAAGAACGGCGAGCACAAAAAGCGCGGCGGCGTCCCCCGCGCGGACCGCGCCCCGTCCGCGGACATCGCCGCCCCGGTGCCCGGTTTCGCCCCCAGCACGCCCTACCGCTCGTCCGGCGGAAGCTGGTCCAGCGGTCACCACACCGGCGTGGACTTCCCGGTCGCCACCGGTACCGCGGTGAAGGCGATGGCGCGCGGCCGGGTCGTCACCGCGGGCTGGGGCGGGGCCTACGGCTATCAGGTCGTCATCCGGCACCCGGACGGCAAGTACAGCCAGTACGGGCACCTGTCGGCGCTGTCGGTGCGCGCCGGTCAGTCGGTCAACGGCGGTCAGCGGATCGGGCGGTCGGGCTCGACGGGCAACAGCACCGGCCCCCATCTGCACTTCGAGGTGCGTACCGGGCCGGAGTACGGCTCGGACATCGACCCACTGGCCTACCTCCGCATCCACGGCGTCGACATCTGATCCTGCTGGCTCCGCCCGGGACACCTGGAGTCCGGGTGGATTCAGGAGGTGAGAAGCGGTTTCAGGATGTCGCGCGCGAAGTCGACGGCGCTGCGGGGCTCCTGTCCCGTCAGCTGCTGCACCGTGTCGGTGGTGCGGCTGTTGACGCCCTCCCTGAGTGCCTCGAACATGCCCACGATCCCTTCCGCGAGCCACCGGGAACGACCGGCTCTGACCAGTCCCTCGACGGCGTCGTCATCGGTGACGTCGGTGAACTCGATCGTCCGTCCCGTGCCGGCGGACAGTTCCCGGGCGAACGCCTCGAACGTCAGGGCCTCCGGTCCGGTCACCACGTACGACCGGATGCCTCGGCCGGGCCCGGCGAGCAGTGCGGCAGCACAGGCGCCGACGTCCCGCGGGTCGACTGCCGCCACCCGGGCGGAGCCGCCGGGCAGGAAGAAGCGGCCGGTCTCGCGGACGGCCCTGAGCGAGCCGAGGATGTTCGACATGAGGAAGCCGGACCGGAGGATCACGTGGTCGATCTCCTCGGTCCGCACGTGCTGCTCGATCCGGCCGTGCTGGTCGGCGAACACCGACTCGGCGCCCGGTTCGGCGCCCACTGTGGAGAGCATGACCAGGTGGCCGACACCGGCGGCGGCAGCCGCCTCGACGGCATGGGTGCCGTACTCCACCTGACGGACGTCGTTGGGGCAGCACAGGAACATCCGGTCGGCGCCGTCGAGAGCGCGGCGCAGCGAGTGCGGGTCGGCGAAGTCGCCCGTCGCAATATCGGTCCCGGGCCCCAGGATCTGCGCGGCGCGGCCGGCGTCCCGGCTGAAGGCCCGTACGGGCACGCCTCTGGCCCCGAGTCCGGCGACGACGTGCCGCCCCACGTTTCCCGTCGCTCCCGTCACCAGCACTCGCGTCATGGTCCCTCGCTCTCTGCGTCATGCCGGGCCTGCCGCGATCCCGGCGGCCCGGCACTGGGGTGCTCCGGCGGCGGCGCTGCCGTGCACCTGACTCCTTAGCACTCCGGAACCCGGTGACGACGGCGCCGCGAGGGGCTTGGGCCGGGTGGGCGATCCGGGCGGCCGACGGCTGCGGCGGATCCCTTGACAGTGCGTCCGGCCGGATGGCTAACTGGCCCGCGACAACGTCGGACCGAACGGTCGGTAGGTGGGAGGGAGTGGGCATGACACAGCCGGCGCCCGGACCGGCCGAGGTGATGTTCGCCGCGGACCGCGCGTCCCGGAGCCTGGGCATCGAACTGCTCGAGGTGGGGGAGGGCTTCGCGTCCGCCCGGATGGCGGTGACCGCGGCCATGGTCAACGGCCACGGCGTGGCGCACGGCGGTTACCTTTTCCTCCTCGCCGACACGGCGTTCGCCTGCGCATGCAACAGCCACGGGCCGGTCACGGTCGCGGCAGGGGCGGAGGTCACCTTCGTGGCTCCCGCGCGCGAGGGCGACGTGCTCGTCGCCGACGCTCAGGAGCGCACCCGCTTCGGCCGCAGCGGCATCTACGACGTGAGCGTGCTGCGCGGGGACGACGTCATCGCCGAGTTCCGTGGCCGCAGCCGGACCATCCGCAGTGAGGAGAGCCGATGACCAGCGACCTGCGAGCTTCTGCGGGACCGGCCCGCCGGGTGGGGGAGGCGCTTCCTCCTCAGGAGCGTGATGCCGGCGAGCGGATGGACGCGGAGGAATTGCGCGCCTGTCAGCTGGACCGGCTGCGTGCCACTTTGCGGCACGCCTACGAGCACGTCGAGTTCTACCGGCGGAAGTTCGACGAAGCAGGGGTCCGCCCCGAGGACTGCCGGACACTCGGGGACCTGGCGCAGTTCCCCTTCACGACCAAGGCCGACCTGCGCTCCCAGTACCCGTTCGGCATGTTCGCCGTCCCGACCTCCGAGGTCCGGCGGATCCACGCCTCCAGCGGTACCACCGGCCGTCCCACCGTCGTCGGCTACACCGAACGCGACATCGCCACCTGGTCCGACGTGGTGGCCCGCTCGATCCGGGCTGCCGGCGGAAGGCCGGGCCACAAGGTTCATGTCAGCTACGGATACGGTTTGTTCACCGGCGGCCTGGGCGCCCACTACGGGGCCGAACGCCTCGGGTGCACCGTCATCCCCGCCTCTGGCGGCATGACGGCACGGCAGGTCCGTATCATCCAGGACTTCGAGCCCGAGATCATCATGATCACACCCTCCTACATGCTCACCCTCCTCGACGAGTTCGAACGCCAGGGCGTCGACCCGCGGTCCACGTCGCTCCGGGCCGGGATATTCGGAGCCGAGCCCTGGACGGAGGAGATGCGGCGGGAGATCGAGGAGCGCTTCGACATCCACGCCGTGGACATCTACGGCCTCTCGGAGGTCATGGGCCCCGGCGTCGCATCGGAGTGTGTGGAGACCAAGGACGGCCTCCATGTCTGGGAGGACCACTTCTACCCCGAGATCGTAGATCCCGTCACCGGCGCGACCATGCGCGACGGCGAGCAGGGCGAGATCGTCTTCACCTCCCTGACCAAGGAAGCCATGCCCGTCATCCGTTACCGGACGCGAGACCTGACGCGGCTGCTGCCCGGTACGGCCCGGAGCTTCCGCCGGATGGAGAAGGTCACCGGCCGTTGCGACGACATGATCATCCTGCGCGGTGTGAACGTCTTCCCGAGCCAGATCGAGGAAATCGTGCTCAGGGTCCCAGGTGTCGCCCCTCACTTTCAGCTCCACCTCACCCGTCGGAACCGGCTCGATCACATGACGGTCCGCGTCGAGGCCCGGCCCGGAACCGGTGAAGAGGCCCGGAAGGCCGCCGCGGATCTCATCACCCGGCAGGTCAGGGACGGCATCGGAATCGGCGTGGAGGTTGCCGTGGTCGATCCCGGGACGCTGGAACGGTCCGTGGGGAAGATCCGCAGGGTTGTCGATCGGCGGGAGACGGCGTCCTGAACCGGCCCCCGCGTCCGACCGTCCCCGAGCAGGATCTTGTGCATTTCGTGTGATTTATCCACCCATAAGAGGGAACAGTTCACCTTCTCACTGTTTATGCGAAAACAGCTCAAGGAATATGGCACTCCGTCACCCGGTGTACCGGAAAAGGAGTTCACTGTGTTCCAGTCCTTCAACGTGCTGACCAAGCGGACCGTGGCAGGGGCCGGAGCCGTGACGGCGGCCACCGCCGTCGCAGCCACGCTTCTCGCGGCGGCCCCCGCGCAGGCTGTGCCCGCGCGCCCCTACGGCACGGTGGTCAGCCAGACCGGCGTCAACGAGCGCCAGTACCCGAGCACCGACTCCTCTGTGCGGGGAACCCTCCCGTATCGCGCGCAGGTCGGCCTCAAGTGCAAGGTCCGCGCGCAGAACATCGCAGGCAACGACATCTGGTACCTGCTCCGCGACCGCCCGGTGTGGGTCACCGCACGCTACGTGGTCAACACCGGCTCGGTCCCGTTCTGCAAGGACGTCCAGTACAGCCGGCTGTCCAACACCGCCCAGTCGAACATGGCCAAGGGCTGACAGCGAACCCACGGTGCCCCGCCCGCCCCGGGCGGGGCACCCCCGTGTCCGCCGAGCGGCCGGGTTCGAGGACGCGCCGTCAGATCCCGAGGACCTTCTCGAAGTCCCCCCGGGCCGAGCGTTCCAGCTCCGCCAGGGCCCGCCACGCGAACTCGGCGGCATCCGGATCCCGGGACCGCAGGCCGGAGGCCGCGAATTCGTCCTCGTCCAGTCGCAGCACCTCGGTACGGTCGGCCGACAGCCACAGGTCGAGGTCCAGGTCCTCGCTCGTGAGACCGTCGGCGGTCACCCGGACGGGACGGGTCACGTCGCAGTACCAGCCCTTGAGCACGCCGTCCGGGTCACGCACCTCCTTCACGGAATACCAGCGGTCGCGCCAGTAGTGCTCCGTGAAAACGTCGCCGTCCTCGAAGCGGACGAATCCGAAGTCCCGCGTCGCCTCGCCCGCCCACGGGGCCCGTACGACGATGTGCGTGCCGTCGTCGGCCAGGACCCGCGCCCGGTACCGGACCTCGCGGCCGGAGCTCTTGACAAGGCGGATGCCGACCTCGGCTCCCGCGGCCACCGTGCCGGTTTCCCTGCCGCGCTCGTTCACGCTGCTGTCCTTCCCAGGGGAGAGGGATGAGCGGATCGCGTTCGGCCCGCCCGTCACAGACTCTCCCGAACGGCCCGCGAGAACCACCGGTTTGCCGCGCCGTCAGACGTCCAGGAACCTCACAGAAAGCGCCGGATCGGTGCGACCGCAATTTCCTGCAGTCGCTGGGCGGCCCAACGGCGTTTCCAGCGGCCCGGGTTGATGAGTTCGCTGACCTCGGCGTCCTCGTCGAAGTGCCGGTCCAGTTCCCTGGTGAAGGACTCGTCGAGCACAGCGAGCATCACCTCCTCGTCGTGGTCGAGGGAGCGGCGGTTGAAGTTGGTGGAACCGATGAGCGACGCCACAGAGTCCACGGTGATCACCTTGGCGTGCATCATCGTCGGCTGGTAGTGCCAGATCTTCACGCCGCACGCGATCAGGTCGTCGTAGTAGCGCTGCCCTGCCAGCTGGCACACCCGCTTGTCCGTGTGCGGTCCCGGGAGCAGCAGCTCCACCTCAACACCGCGCCGTGCCGTCCGGCACAGCAGCTCGACGAAGTACGCATCGGGAGCGAAGTAGGCGGTGGCCAGACGGACCCGCTCCTCGGCCGACTCCAGGACCACACGGATCAGGGTCTGCATGTCCTGCCAGCCGAAACTGGCCGAACCCCGGACCACCTGGACGACGGAGTCACCCTGTGGCGGCTGTTCGATGAAGCGGTCGCGTACGTCGAACAGCTCCTCGTGACACTCCGCCCAGTTCTGCGCGAACGCGGCGGCGATGCCGTCCACCGCCGGGCCGCGCACCTCGACGTGGGTGTCCCGCCACTCGTTCTCGTTGCGGGCGTCACCGCACCACTCCTCGGCGATGCCCACGCCGCCGGTGAACGCCACCCGTTCGTCGACGACGAGCACCTTGCGGTGGCACCGGTGGTTCTGCTTGAGCGGCGAAAGGCGTACGGGCTTGCGGAACCATGCGACGTCGACGCCCGCCTGCCGCATCTCGTCGACCAGCTCCTGCTCGATCGGCCGGCTGCCGAACCCGTCGAGCAGCAGCCGTACCCGCAGGCCCTGCCGCGCCCGCTCCGCGAGTGCCTCCGCGAACTGGCGGGCGATGTCCCCGCGCCAGTACACGAACGTCATCATGTCGACGGTGTGCCGGGCACTGCGCACGCTGTCCAGCATGGCAGCGAAGATCTGGTCGCCGTTGCGCAGCGGAACCAGTTTGTTCCCCTCGGTGGCGGCTATGCCTATCAGACGCTCCAGGCGGCGTCTTATGCGCTGCTTGCGGTCCTCGGTGGAGGTGGCGGAGCCCGCAGTGTCCGCGGTCAGGCCCGGATTCTGGTCAATGGTCATGCTCTCCACCTGCCCGGGATGGCCGGAACGACTCCGTGAGCCAGTCCACGGAGAACGGCTCCTGAGGTGTACCGACTCTACGGAACTGGTGAGCGAACGAGGCCCCGTCCACCGGTGGCGGTCGAGTGGCGGGCGTGTTTCCAATGGAGAGGTACGCACCATCTGCGGAGGGGCGGTCCCGGGGAGACCCGCGCGGTGCAGCCGCACGGGGCGGCCGGCGCAGGGCGCCGAGCCGTCGGGGACGCGGCCCTCGGAAGGGCGAAGGCGATGACCGACACAGGACAGCGGCCCCGGACCGGCACCTCTGCGGACAGCGGCCCGGCCGGAACGACGAGGGCCCGGCAGGGTGCCGCCAGGGGCGACACGACGGCGCGGGGCCGGACCACCATCGCCGACAACGTGGTCGTCAAGATCGCGGGCATGGCTGCCCGCGAGGTCATGGGCGTGCACGCGATGGGCGGCGGGATGTCCCGGAGCCTGGGAGCGGTACGCGACCGGGTCCCCGGCGGCGGCACGCCCGCCACCCGGGGCGTGAAGGCCGAGGTCGGAGAGATACAGGCAGCGCTCGACCTGCAACTGGTCGTCACATATGGGGTGTCCGTGATCGACGTTGCGCGCGACGTACGGCAGAACGTGATCGCCGCGGTCGAGCGGATGACCGGCCTCGAGGTCGTCGAGGTCAACATCGACATCGACGACGTGAAGCTGCCCGACGAGGAGGAAGAGGAGCCGCGGATCAGGTAGTGGTCCGCTGCGGCACCGCGTCACCTGCGGGGGCATTGCTGCGGCCGTAGTGGTGGGTGGTGAACATGTAGATCAGCCCGACCACGAGCACGATGCCGCCGCAGAGCAGCACGACGTAGTTGTCGTACCACGGCTCCTCGGGTGTGCGGGCCCAGCAGATGTTGATGATGGCGAAGATGCCGTAGGCGAGAGCGGCCACGTTGACCGGCAGCCCCCAGCGCCCGAGCGTGAACTCGCCCTGGGGAACCCAGCCGCGCAGCCGGGCGCGCAGGGCTGCCAGGACCACCATCTGGAAGGATGCGTAGATCCCCAGGATGGCGAACGAGACGATCTTGATGAGGGCCTTCTCGGAGATCAGTGACCCGAACGCGATGAGCCCCGGAATCACCGCCGCGACGAGCAGCGCGTAGCCCGGCACGGCGCGGGCGTGGGAGAACCGGCGGAGCAGCCGGTGCCCCACGATCATGTCGTCGCGCGCGTAGGAGTAGATGAGGCGGCCGGCCGCGGCCTGGAGGCTGATCGTGCACGAGAGGAACGAGATCAGGACCACGGCCATGACCAGCCGCGCCCCGGTCGTACCGAGGGCGTCGTTGAGGACGTTGACGACAGGGTTGGCGTCCTTGCCCGAGATGACGTCCTCGTAGCTGACCACGGACAGCAGCAGGCTCAGGCAGGTGAACGTGGCCGCCGCGCCGCCGACGTAGATGGTGCGGCGCATCGCCCGGGGAATGACGAGGCCCGGCTTGGCGACCTCCTCGGCGGTGTCGCCGCAGGCCTCGAAGCCGTAGTACTGGTAAAAGCCGATGATCGCAGCCGCCAGGAAGACCGGCAGGTAGGAGCCACCCTCGGCGGTGCCGTAGGTGTCGAAGAGGACGCCCAGCCCGTGGAAGCGGTGCGTCGACAGCAGGTAGACGCCCACCACCAGCGCGCCGATGAGTTCGGCGCTGAACCCGATGACCGCAGCATGCGACAGGGCCCGGGTGCCCGCATAGTTGATGAGCGTTCCGACGACGATCAGCACCACCGTGCACAGCACGGTGGTGTGCACGGTGGGATCGAAACCGAACAGGATTGCGATGTAGGGTCCGGCACCGTACGCGACGCTGGTGATCGTCACCAGCAGGGCCCACATGTAGACCCAGCCGGTCATCCAGGCCCAGCGAACGCCCCACAGGCGGCGGGCCCACGGGTAGACGCCGCCCGCGATCGGGTACTGGGCGACGATCTCGCCGAAGACCAGGGCCACCAGGAACTGCCCCGCCCCGGCGAGTACGAATGCCCAGATCATCGGCGGACCGCCCTCGGCGAGCGCGGTTCCGAACAGGGTGTAGGTGCTCACGACGGGGGAGAGGTAGGTGAAACCGAGGGCGAAGTTCGCCCACGGCCCCATCTCCTTGCGGAACTCCGAACCGCGCTCCGGCTCGTCCGCCGGCCCCCCGTCGGCGCCTGCTGCGAGGCCTCCGGTGGTCATCGTGCTCCTTCCGGCCGGCCGGCATCCGTGGTGGTTCTCCCGGTGATCAGGTCCGCCGCCCGTTCCGCGACCAGCAGCACCGTCACCATGGGATTGACGGTGGGCATGGTCGGGAAGACGGAGGCGTCGACGACCCGTACCCCTTCGACGCCGCGCAGTCGCAGCTCGGGATCGAGCACGGCCATCGGGTCGGTCGCTGCTCCCATGCGGCACGTCCCGGCCGGGTGGTAGACGGTGTGCGCCGCCCGGCGTCCGTAGGCGGACAGTTCCTCGTCCGACTGCAGCTCGGGGCCTGGGGCCACCTCGCGCACGAGCCACGCGTTCAGCGGTGCCGTCGCGGCCACCCGCCGGGCGATGCGCAGGCCGTCGACGATCGTGCGCTCGTCGTGGCCCTCGGGGTCCGTGAAATAGCGGAAGTCCAGTGCCGGCTTCTGCTCGGGGTCGGAGCTCCGCAGCCACATCCGGCCGACCGACCGCGCCCTGGGCACGTTCGGGGTCATGCACACGCCGTGCTCCGGGGTGGGGTAGCCGAGACGCTCGGTGTTGACCGTGAACGGCACCTGGTAGAAGTGGAACATCAGGTCCGGACGTTCCGCCCCCGGATCACGGCGCAGGAACAGGCCGGCGTCGGAGTCCATCGCGGAGTTCGGCGGGAGCGCGCGTCCGGTCTCCCAGACGATCACCGACTCCGGATGGTCCAGGAGGTTCTCGCCGACGCCCGGCAGATCGTGGGTGATCTCGATGCCGAGGGCGCGCAGCTGATCGGCCGGGCCGATGCCGGACAGCATGAGCAGCCGGGGGGTGTCGATGGCGCCCGCACACAACAGGACCTCCCGGTCGGCCCGGATCACGGACGTCGTGCCGTCCGCGTTGCGGACCCGGACCCGGTTGATCCGGCCGTCCCCGCCGGACAGCAGCCGGTAGGCCCACGTCTCCAGCCGCAGCGTCAGGTTGGACCGCTCGAGCACCGGGTGCAGATAGGCGACCGACGCCGACGACCGGTGGCCGGTCGCCGGGTCGTACGCGACGGAGAAGAAGCCGGTGCCCTCGGTGAACACACCGGCGTTGAAGTCGTCGACGACGGGCACGCCCAGCGCGTCCGCGGCGGCCGTCACGAAATCCTCGGCGATGGGGTTCCGGTCCGCCTCGGCCACGGGAACGATGGTGTTCTGCAGCCGGGTCCGGTAGGGCAGGAGCACATCGGGGCCCCAGCCGTCGCAGCCCGCGGCCACCCATTCGTCGAGGTCGCCGGGCAGTGGGAGGAAGCTGATCAGGGTGTTGTGGGAGGAGCAGCCGCCGAGGACACGGGCTCGCGAGTGCAGGATGTGCGAGTTCCCCCTGGGCTGCTCGACGGTCGTGTAGCCGAGGTCGAACTCCGAGCCCAGGAGGTTGATCCAGTTGCGCAGCCGCAGGATGCGCTCGTCTCCGACGTCGCTGGGCCCGCCTTCGATCACGCACACCCGGCAGTCGGGATCCTCCGACAGACGGGCTGCCAGGACCGCACCGGCCGTCCCCCCGCCCACCACGACGTAGTCGTACCCGCTCTCGTCGCTCACGCTGCCGCCTTTCCAACGGTCGGGAGGGAAGTGCGCCCGCGGCGCCGCCCCACGGATCAGCCCTTGAACCAGCCGGACGGGGCCGGTGCCAGGTTCTGGTAGATGTGCTTGGCCTCCTGGTACTCCCTGAGCCCGGACGGGCCGAGTTCGCGCCCGATTCCCGACCGTCCGAAGCCGCCCCATTCGGCCTGCGGCACGTAGGGGTGAAAATCGTTGATCCAGACCGTTCCGTGGCGCATCCGGTTCGCGAAGCGCTGGGCGCGGCTCGCGTCGCCGGTCCATACCCCGCCGGCGAGGCCGTAGCGCGTGTCGTTGGCGAGTTCCAGGGCCTCGTCCTCGGTGTCGAAGCGTTCCACCGTCACCACCGGCCCGAAGACCTCCTCCTGGACGATGCGCATCGTGCGGGTGCAGTCGGCGAACACCGTCGGCTCCAGGAAGAAGCCGCGGGCGAGAGCGGGGTCGTCGGGACGCGATCCGCCGGTCATGAGCCGGGCCCCCTCGCCCAGCGCGGTTTCCAGATATCCCTCGACCTTCGTCCGGTGCCCGGCGGAGCTGAGCGGACCGCTTTCCGTCTGCGGATCGAGGCCGTCGCCGAGCCGGATCCGGCTCGCACGTTCCACCAGGCGTTCCAGGAACCGGTCGTGGATGCCCGACTGGACGATCAGGCGGGAGCCCGCCGAGCAGACCTGGCCGGAGTGCAGGAAGGCCGCGTCCAGGGCGTAGTCCGAGGCCGCCGCGAAATCGGCGTCGTCGAAGACGACATTGGGATTCTTGCCGCCCAGTTCCAGCGCGATCTTCTTCACGCCGGCGGCCGCGGCCTGCATGATCCTTCGGCCGGTGGCGAGGCCGCCGGTGAACGACACCAGGTCCACATCGGGGTGCTCTGTCAGGGCGGCACCGACCGAGCCGGGGCCGAGGACGAGATTGGCCACCCCCGGCGGTGCCCCGGCCTCCTCGATCAGTCTGATCATCCGGATCGTGGACAGCGGGGTGACCTCGCTGGGCTTGAGCACGAAGGTGTTGCCGGCGGCGAGGGCGGGAGCGACCTTCCAGGACGCCTGGAGGAGCGGGTAGTTCCACGGCGCGATCAGTGCGCACACGCCGACGGGCTGGTGCACCACCCGGCTGAGGACGTCCGGGCCGACGTCGAGCACCCGTCCGCCGTCCTTGTCCGCGATCTCCGCGTAGTAGCGGAAGGCGTTCGAGACGTCCTCGACGTCGATGCGGGCCTCGGTCAGTGTCTTGCCCGTATCCAGCGTCTCCGTCCGGGCGATGTCCTCCCGGTCGCGCAGGAGCAGCTGGGAGACCCGGTACAGGATGTCGGCGCGCCGCCGGGTCGGGCCCTGCGACCAACCGCCTTGGTCGAAGGCTCGGCGGGCCGCCCGCACTGCACGGTCGGCCTCCGCGACCCCGGCCTCGTCGACGGCTGCCACCACCGAGGCGTCGAAGGGGTTGATCACGTCACGCCGGGAACCCGTCGATGCGGCGGTCCACTCGCCGTCGATGTACAGGTCGGGCATCTCGACCCCTCCTCTGCGTGTGCGGACACGGAAAACACACGGCGCGTCCAACATCGTGCGGCAGGGCCGCCCGGACCACTGGACGCACCGCCGGGTTCCGCAGAACGGGGGGCAATGGACCCGATCGGCGCACGTCTGCGCGGCCGTCGGATTCCCATGCGGGGCGGCCGGTGCGGTATTGACGGGTCGAGTCCGCTGCGGTCAGGCTCGGTTGACCCGTTTCCCCGACCGTGCGGAGGTCCGCATGCACAGACGCGCCCTGAGATTCCTGCTCACATTTGTCATGATCGCGACAGTCTTCTCCGGAGTGACGGTGCTGACCGCCGCCCCCGCGCACGCCGACGGCTGCTACACCTGGAGCCGGACCCTCTCCGAGGGCGCCTCGGGTGCCGACGTCACCCAGCTCCAGATCCGCGTCGGCGGATACCCCGGCTACGGCGCACAGCTCGCCACCGACGGCTCCTACGGCCCGGCGACCAGAGCCGCCGTGACCCGCTTCCAGCAGGCCTACGGCCTCTCCGCGGACGGTGTGGCGGGGCCGCAGACCTTCCAGAAGCTCTACGAGCTCCAGGACGACGACTGCACACCCGCCCACTTCAGCTACGCCGAGCTCAACACGTGCAACAGCACCTGGGGCGGCGGTGCCGTCTCCGCCGCGACCGCCAAGTCCAACGCCCTGCGCACCATGTGGAAGCTCGAGGCCATGCGTCACGCACTCGGCGACGAGCCACTGCGCATCACCAGCGGATTCCGTTCCCAGGCCTGCAACAGCGCGGTCGGCGGTGCGTCCAACAGCCGTCACCTGTACGGGGACGCGGCGGACATCGGGGCCGGACCGCATTCGCTGTGCACCCTCGCCAAGCAGGCCCGGAACCACGGCTTCGGCGGCATCTTCGGTCCGGGCTACCCCGGCCACGACGACCACGTGCACGTCGACGGGCGCTCGGGCCAGGTCTGGTCAGCCCCCACCTGCGGCGTCTGACCCGCACCCCCGGCCCGTCCCGGCGGTCCCCCGTCCCTTGCGGACGGGGGGCCGCCGCCCGGGCGTCAGCTCGAGCGCACCCGGTTGACGTGACGGCGGGCCGGACCCTCCAGGCGCCCGTGGAGCTCGCGGAACAGGGCGGAGGCTTCACTGCCGCTCCACTTGGACGGAAGCAGTTCCCGGGGCAGGCCCGGATCGAGGTACACCAGCCGCCGCCAGTCGGTCACCAGAGCGGTGTGGTCGACGAAGGCCTCGGCGTCGGAACCCCCGTCACCGGCCCAGCGCGCCGCCGAGGGGCGGTGCGCCAGCAGGAAGTCCGAGCAGAGCGTTTGCACCCGCTCGGTGTCCCACCACTGCCGTGCCTTGGCCGGCAGATCGGCCACGGACGACAGGTAGTCGGCGCGGAACAGGTCCGCGTACTCCCGCAGACCCAGCCGGGCGAGCACGTCCTCGGCCTCGTCGTGCACCTGTGCCGGGGCTATCCAGACCCCCGGAGCCGTGGTCCCGAACCCGAGGCGGGTGAGCTGGGTGCGCAGCATGTGCCGCTTGCTGCGCACCGACTCCGGCACCGAGAACACGACCAGGAGCCATCCCTCGTCCAGGGTCGCCCGCCGCGGGGAGAAGATCCGCCGGTCTCCCTGGCGCAGCATGTGCTGGGCCTCGTCGGACAGCGTGTAGCCCGCTGCCCCGGAAACCGTGGACGGCTCGAGAATGCCCCGGCGCTTGAGCCGGGAGACGGCGGAACGGACCGCCGACTCGTCCGCGCCCAGGTCCGCCAGCAGCCTGATCAGCGAGGCCACCGACATCCAGCCGCCGCCGGCGCGGGAGTGGAGTCCGTAGAGCGTCACGATCAGGTGCCGGGGAGGCCTCTGGCCGGTGGTTCCGCGCTCGCTGCCGACATCGCCGGATCCCGCTGTCCTCACGCTCGCATCCTAGGGCCTGCCCGGAACGCTCCCCGGGCGGAGACCGGAATGCGGCCGCCGGGGGAGCGTGGCGAGCCGGTGGCCACCGCCGCCCGGCGCCCGCGGCGGGGCCGGTCGCCTCCCCGGACTGCCCGGCACGCCGAGGCCCGGTCGGCCTCCGGCCCCTCCGACTGCCGAAGCGGCCGAAAGGCCGCAGTCTGGAGATGTCGGCACACCACCGGCACGTCACAGGCCCAGCCCTGCGGCACGCACGGTTCGACACAGCACAGCCCGGTCATCCCGGGCCGGCGGGACGGATTCCTATGAACAGCGGCGACACGGGTCCCGAGAGCTACGGCCAGGACCCGCTCGGAGACTTTCTGGCGCACTTCCTCAGCACGGGCTCGCAGGGACGGCGAGCCGACCCCCGGTACGTCGACTTCCGCCGTCTGATGAGCGAGTCGGCCAGGGAACTCGTGTCCGCCGCGGCGTCCTACGCCGCGAAGCACGGGAACACCGACCTCGACACCGAACACCTCCTGCGCGCCGCGCTGACGACGGAGCCGACCCGGGCCATGCTGTCCCGCTCCGGGGCCGACCCCGATGCCCTCGCCGAGCGGATCGACCAACAGGTCGGGAAGGGGGCGCCGCGCACCTCCATCGCCGTCAGCCCGGCGGTCAAGCGGGCGCTGCTGGACGCCCACGAGATAGCCCGGTCCACCGGAGCGCCTTACATCGGGCCCGAGCACGTCCTGATCGCCCTGGCCGCCAACCGGGACTCCGCTGCCGGACAGATGCTCAGCGCAGCCCATTTCGACCCGCGTGCCGGCGCCGCGAACATGCCCGCCGCCGCACCCGGCGCCGTCGGCAACGTCGGAGGCGTCGGCGAAAAGCGCGCCGAGACCAAGGAACGCAACACACCCGAGCTGGACCGCTACGGCCGCGACCTCACGGAGCTGGCCGGCCGGGGCCGGATCGACCCGGTGATCGGCCGCGACGAGCAGATCGAGCAGACCATCGAGGTCCTGGCCCGCCGGGGCAAGAACAACCCGGCCCTCGTCGGCGAGGCAGGCGTCGGCAAGACAGCCGTGGTCGAGGGGCTGGCCCAGCGCATCGACGACGGCGACGTCCCGGACACGCTGCTCCACCGGCGCGTCATCCAGCTCGACCTCTCCGCGGTCGTCTCCGGCACCCGCTACCGAGGCGACTTCGAGGAGCGGCTCAACGGAATCCTGGACGAGATCCGCGCACACTCCGACGAGCTGATCGTCTTCATCGACGAACTGCACACCGTCGTCGGGGCGGGCGGAGGATCCGACGGCAGCCCGATGGACGCCGGCAACATGCTCAAGCCGCCGCTCGCCCGGGGCGAGCTGCACGTCATCGGGGCCAGCACCTTCGAGGAGTACCGGCGCTACATCGAGAAGGACGCAGCGCTCGCCCGGCGATTCCAGCCCATCATGGTGCCGGAGCCGTCCGCCGCGGACGCCGTGGAGATCCTGCGCGGTCTGAGCGACCGCTACGAGGCGCACCACCAGGTCCGCTACACCGACGAGTCGCTGGTCGCCGCCGTCGAACTGTCCGACCGCTATCTCACCGACCGCTACCTGCCCGACAAGGCGATCGACCTGATGGACCAGGCCGGCGCCCGCGTCCGGCTGCGCTCCTCCACCCGCGGCGCCGACGCCCGGACCCTCGAGCGCGAACTGGAACAGCTCGCGCTCGACAAGGCGCAAGCGGTGGGTGCCGAACAGTACGAACGGGCGATGCAGCTGCGCGACCGCATCCGCGACCTCGAACAGCGGGCCCAGCAGGGCACCCGGACCCTGCCTGCCCACCACATCGACGAGGTCACCGTGGACGACATCGCCGACATCGTCTCCCGGCAGACCGGCATCCCCGTCAGCAGCCTCACCCAGGAGGAACGCGAACGCCTCCTCGGGCTCGAGGACCACCTGCGCCGGCGGGTCGTCGGGCAGGACGAGGCGGTCACCACCGTGGCCGACGCCGTGCTGCGTTCCCGGGCCGGACTGGCCAGCGAGAAGCGCCCGATCGGCAGCTTCCTCTTCCTCGGCCCGTCCGGCGTCGGCAAGACGGAACTGGCGCGCGCGCTCGCCGAGGCGCTCTTCGGCAGCGAGGACCGCATGGTCCGCCTCGACATGAGCGAGTTCCAGGAGCGGCACACCGTAAGCCGGCTCATCGGGGCGCCGCCCGGCTACGTCGGGCACGAGGAGGCCGGGCACTTCACCGAGAAGGTGCGCCGCCACCCGTACTCCCTGCTCCTCCTGGACGAGGTCGAGAAAGCCCACCCCGATGTGTTCAACATCCTCCTGCAGGTCCTCGACGACGGCCGGCTCACCGATTCCCAGGGCCGCACCATCGACTTCACGAACACCGTCGTGGTGATGACCAGCAACCTCGGCTCCGAGGCGATCACCGGACGCGGGGCCATGCTGGGATTCGGCGGCGGCGACGAGAGCGACGAGGAGGCGCGCCGCGAACGCGTCCTGCGCCCCCTCCGCGAGCACTTCAGGCCCGAATTCCTCAACCGGATCGACGAGATCGTCGTCTTCCGCAGTCTCGAGGACGAACAGCTGCGGATGATCACCGACGTGCTGCTCGACGACACCCGTCGCCGGCTGCACGACCAGGAGGTGGACATCGACTTCACCCGGACCGCGGTGGACTGGATCGTTCACCGCGGTTATCAGCCCGAGTACGGGGCCCGTCCGCTGCGGCGCACCATCCAGCGGGAGGTCGACAACCAGCTCTCGCGGATGCTGCTCGGCGGCGAGCTCCGGCCGCACAACCGGGTGCATGTCGACGTGGACCCGGACGGGAGGGAACTGCTGTTCCGCCGGGAGGAGCAGCCGGCGGACACCGACTGACCGCGCGCCCTCCGCAGGCTACGGATCCGTGCGGCCGGAGACGGGACGGGTCGCGACGACCACCGTGGCGTGCAGTTCGTCCGACACCGTCACGCGCGCGATCAGCCCGTTGCCGGCCACGGCCTCCACGGCCCGGGGGAGCTGGCGCTCGCTCGCCTCGAACAGCAGATGACCGCCCGGCTCCAGCCACGCCGGCGCCTCCGCGGCCACCCGCCGCACGACGTCGAGCCCGTCCGGTCCGCCGTCGAGCGCCACTCGCGCCTCGTGGAGGCGGGCCTCGGGTGGCAGCAGCCCGAGGTCGGAGGTGGGCACGTAGGGGACGTTGGCGAGCAGCAGTCCGACCCGGCCGCGCAGCCGGACCGGCAGCGGAACGAACAGGTCGCCCTCGTGAACGTGCCCGCCCAGGGGGGCGAGGTTGCGGCGGGCGCACCGCACCGCGGCGGGATCGATGTCCGCAGCGTGCAGCTCACAGCCCTCCAGGGCGGAGGCCAACGCTGCGCCCAGCGCGCCCGAGCCGCAGCACAGGTCCACGACGACGGGCCGCGGACGGGCCAGAGCGACGGCCCGTCGGACGAGGCACTCGGTGCGGCGCCGGGGGACGAACACCCCCGGGTCCACGGCTGTCCGCCTGCCGCAGAACTCGGCCCAGCCGACGACGTGTTCCAGGGGCAGACCGGAGATCCGCTGTTCCAGCATGGCCTCGAGCTCGGCCGGGGTCCGGGCCGAGGAGACGAGCACCTGTGCCTCGTCCTCGGCGAACACGCAGCCGGAGGCGCGCAGTCTGGTGACGACAGTGGGAGGGACGACGGGCGGATGTGACCACGAGGTGGCGGGCATGGGAGCCTTTCCGGAAACCGAAGGGCGCCCCGTCCCGTCAGCCGGGCCGGCCGGCCCTCGGGCTCCGGGAGGAGTGCACCCTGTGCGACACAGCGGTGATGGGTGCCACCTCCTCGGCCGTCCGGTTACTGGGAACGGTGAGGTTACCCGATCACGCCGCGCGGTGAGGGGAGTTCGGCACCTCGGATGCTCCGCGACGGGGGCCCGGCGGCGCCCGGCCTCTTGCGGGACGGGCCCCGGCAGTGCCGTGCCGGTCACGGGCCCCGGCAGGGCCGTGACCGGCACGGATATCGGCGGTCGCGCTTCTCAGTCCACCTTGACCCAGTCGAGCGTGCGCTGCACCGCCTTCTTCCACCCGTCATAGCCCGTCCGGCGCTGCTCTTCGCTCCACCGGGGCTCCCAGCGCTTCGACTCCTGCCAGTGGGTGCGCAGTTCGTCGGTGCTCTGCCAGAAACCGGTGGCCAGACCGGCCGCGTAGGCGGCACCGAGCGCGGTCGTCTCGGCGACGACCGGACGGCTGACCGGTACGCCGAGGACATCCGCCTGGATCTGCATGCACAGTTCGTTGGCCGTCACGCCGCCGTCCACCTTGAGCACGTCCAGGTGGACGCCCGAGTCCTTCTCCATGGCCTCGGCGACGTCCCGGCTCTGATAGCAGATGGACTCCAGCGTCGCCCGCGCGATGTGACCGCCGTCGTTGAAGCGGGTGAGGCCGACGATCGCGCCACGGGCGTCGGAGCGCCAGTACGGTGCGAACAGCCCGGAGAAGGCCGGGACGAAGTAGCACCCGCCGTTGTCGTCGACCGTGGCGGCCAGCCGTTCGCTGTCCGCCGCCGCCGCAATGATCTTCAGCTGGTCGCGCAGCCACTGCACGGCCGCGCCGGTCACTGCGATCGAGCCCTCCAGGGCGTAGACCGCCGGCTCGTCGCCGAACCGGTAGCAGACGGTCGTCAGCAGACCGGACTTCGAACGCACCAGCTCCGTACCGGTGTTGAGCAGCAGGAAGTTGCCGGTGCCGTAGGTGTTCTTGGCCTCGCCGGGGGTGAAGCACACCTGGCCCACGGTGGCCGCCTGCTGGTCGCCGAGCACACCGGTGATGGGCACCGCTGCCCGCAGCGGCCGCGACGACCTGGCCTTCCCGAACGCCTCCGGGTGGGACGAGGGATTGATGGTCGGCAGCATGGCGCGGGGGATGCCGAAGATGCCCAGGAGCTCGTCGTCCCAGTCGAGGCTCTCGAGGTCCATCAGCATCGTGCGGCTGGCGTTCGTGACGTCGGTGGCGTGGATTCCGCCGTCCGGCCCGCCGGTGAGGTTCCACAGCACCCAGCAGTCGGTGGTTCCGAAGACGGCGTTCCCGGACTCCGCTGCCTCCCGCAGGCCGTCCACGTTCTCCAGCAGCCACTTGATCTTGCCGCCGGAGAAGTACGTGGCCGGGGGCAGCCCCGCCTTGCGGCGGATCACGTCACCGTGCCCGTCCCGCTCGAGGGCGGACGCGATGGTGTCCGTGCGGGTGTCCTGCCACACGATCGCGTTGTGGTACGGCCGGCCCGTCCGCGGGTCCCAGACGACCGTGGTCTCGCGCTGGTTGGTGATGCCGATGGCCACCAGGTCCGTGGCCGAAAGCCCGCCGTTGCGCAGCGCGTTCTGCATCACGGTGTTGGTGCGCTCCCAGATCTCCACCGGGTCGTGCTCCACCCAGCCCGCCCGCGGCAGGATCTGACGGTGCTCGAGCTGGTCGCGCGCCACTTCGTTGCCGGAGTGGTCGAAGATCATGAAGCGTGTGCTGGTGGTGCCCTGGTCCACTGCACCGACGAATTCAGGCATCGCTGCTCCCTCTCAGACAGACGTCGTACGGGGCCCGTTGACTCGCCATGACGGCCGTACCGGGCCTGCCCGGCCGGGTGTGCCGTCCGCCGCGAGGCGGGGCTCCGGGACCCGGGCGCGCCGGGTCCCGGAGCAGTGCCGTGCGCAGGCGGCCGGGCGGCGGGGACTACGGCTCGGGGGTCCGCGCCACCGTGGGTTCGGCCACCGGGAGATAGCGGGAGATGAAGAGCTTGTACGCGGCGGCGCCCACCGGTCCGCCGATGAGGGGACCGACGATCGGCACCCAGAAGTAGATGTTGCCGTACTGGTCGCGCCAGGCGTCGCCGTATCCCGTGATGAAACTGGCCAGCCGGGGGCCGAAGTCACGTGCGGGATTGATCGCGTAGCCCGCGTCCGTGCCCCAGGCCATACCGATGGCCACCACGATCAGGCCGATGATGAACGGTCCGAGGTTCGACCCGGGCGGGGTGTTGAGCAGGTCGATGACCGCGAAGATCAGCATCACGAGGATGGCCGTGCCGATGATCTGGTCGCGGAAGGCGCCCCACTCGCTGACGGGCAGCGCACCGTTGCCGGGGAGGGTGGAGAACACGAACTGGGTCTTCAGCGTGTGACCGGGGTCGGCCGCCGCCAGCACCTCGGTGTAGTTCCACCGGACGATGAGCGCGGCGACGAAGGCGCCCGCCGTCTGCGCCAGCACGTACGGCCCGACCTTCTGCCAGGGAAACCCCTTGAACAGGGCGAAGGAGAGCGTGACCGCCGGGTTGATGTGCGCACCACTGACCCGTGCCGCCACATACACGCCGAGGGTGACACCCAGTCCCCAGGCCCAGGCGATGCTGTCGTGGTCGCCCAGCGCCCCGTCGACAAGCAGACCGCCCGTCACCACCTGGGCCACGACGCCGCAGCCGAACAGGATGAGGATCATGGTGCCCGCGAACTCCGCCGAGAGCTCGGCCAGCAACGTGGGCACCTTGGGTTCTTTGCCGCTGTGCATGTCAGCCATGGTCTTCCCACTTCCGACGATTCGGCTGAGCCGTGACGGCCCATCTCGCCCATCGTCAAGCGGGACGGCCCGTGGCGCCCGGGAAGTACCGCCGTTCGGGTACCCCGGATCGGCGCGGGCCCGGGCACGGCTCGTACTGCCCGTGCCCGGGCCCGTGCCGGAGGGCCGGTGGGACGGCCCCGCCGGTGTCAGCCGGCCGTACCGTCGGGATGGTCCGCCCCCGTGGCCAAAGGTGGTTCGGCGGCGATCCGTTCGCTCTCCTCGTCGGTCAGGAGCCGCGACCGGATCAGGAACCTCACTCCCTCGGGGGCTTCCAGGGAGAAACCACTGCCCCGGCCCTTGACCACGTCCACGGTGAGGTGGGTGTGCCGCCAGTAGCCGTACTGGTCGGAGCTCATCCAGAAGGGCGTCTCCCCGACGACCCGTCCGAGGAGCACGTCCGAGGACCCGACCCGGAACTCGCCCCGCGGATAACACATCGGCGCGCTGCCGTCGCAGCAACCGCCGGACTGATGGAACATCAGCGGGCCGTGCCGCGATGCGAGCCGGTGCAGCAGGGCCTCCGCCTCGGCCGTCAGCCGTACGCGCTCGGTCCGGTCGTCCATCAGAAGAATCCGAGCTTCTTCGCCGAGTAGCTCACCAGCAGGTTCTTCGTCTGCTGGTAGTGGTCGAGCATCATCCGGTGGTTCTCACGCCCGATGCCCGACTTCTTGTATCCGCCGAATGCCGCGTGTGCGGGATAGGCGTGGTAGCAGTTCGTCCAGACCCGTCCGGCCTTGATCTCGCGGCCGAGGCGGTAGGCGGTGTTGCCGTCCCGGGTCCAGACGCCCGCACCCAGTCCGTACAGGGTGTCGTTGGCGATCTTCAGCGCCTCGTCCACCGAGTCGAACGTGGTGACGGAGACCACCGGGCCGAAGATCTCCTCCTGGAAGATCCTCATGTCGTTGCTGCCGCGGAAGACGGTGGGCTCGATGTAGAAGCCGTTCTCCAGCCCCTCGACCGTGCGCGGTGAGCCTCCGGTGAGGATCTCCGCACCCTCCCGCTTGCCGATGTCGATGTAGGAGAGGATCTTCTCGTACTGGTCGTTGCTGGCCTGCGCGCCGATCATGGTGGCCGGGTCCAGCGGGTTGCCGCGGGTGATCGCCTCGGTCCGGGCGATGCACCGGCTCATGAACTCGTCGTAGACCGACGAGTGGATCAGGGCCCGGGACGGGCAGGTGCACACCTCCCCCTGGTTGAGCGCGAACATCACGAAGCCCTCGACCGCCTTGTCGAGGAAGTCGTCGTCGGCCTCCGTGACGTCGGGCAGGAAGATGTTCGGGCTCTTCCCGCCGAGCTCCAGTGTGACCGGGATGATGTTCTCACTCGCGTACTGCATGATCAGGCGGCCGGTCGTGGTCTCACCGGTGAACGCCACCTTGGCCACCCGGGGGCTGGAGGCGAGCGGCTTGCCGGCTTCCGCACCGAAGCCGTTGACCACGTTGACCACACCCGGCGGCAGCAGGTCGGCGATCAGTTCGATGAGCTTCAGCAGGCTGACCGGGGTCTGCTCGGCGGGTTTGATCACGACGCAGTTGCCCGCCGCCAGTGCGGGAGCGAGTTTCCAGGTCGCCATCAGGATCGGGAAGTTCCAGGGGATGATCTGGCCGACCACGCCCAGCGGCTCGTGGAAGTGGTAGGCGACCGTGTCCGCGTCGATCTCGGCGATGCTGCCCTCCTGGGCCCGCACCACTCCGGCGAAGTAGCGGAAGTGGTCGACGGCCAGCGGAAGGTCGGCCGCGAGCGTTTCGCGGACCGGCTTCCCGTTCTCCCAGGTCTCGGCCACGGCCAGCATTTCGAGGTTCTCCTCGATCCGGTCCGCGATCCTGTTGAGGAGGACCGAGCGTTCGGTGGCGGACGTCCGGTTCCACGAGCCGGCGGCCGAGTGTGCCGCGTCCAGGGCGAGTTCGATGTCCGCGGCGGTCGAGCGGGCGACCTCGCAGAACACCTCACCCGTGACGGGCGAGGGATTCTCGAAGTACTCGCCCTCGACCGGGGCGACCCAGTCGCCGCCGATGAAGTTGTCGTAGCGCCGGCCGAAGCTGACGATGCTTCCTTCGGTACCCGGCTGCGCGTACATCATGCTGCGGCTCCTTCGGATGCGTGGGGTGTCCCGCGGCGGCCGGACGACCGCCGCACCGCACACCGTGGCAGCCCGAGGTTGGCGAAAGGTTGGTGACCGTCGCCGGGTGGCTGCTCGGCACGGCGCGGGACCGCCCGCCGCGCCGACGGGGTGCATGGCGGCCCGGGCGGATCCCGTGACGGGCATCCGGTCCGGGCCCCGCGACCGCGCACCGGTGCGGGCGCACAGGGGAGCCGGGAGCGCCCCGTCCGGGATGCGGAGCCGCCGTCACGGTGGTCGACTGGTGGGTGGCAGGACCGCCACCGGCACCGGCCGGCCGTGGTCACAGGCGGCCGGGCCCGGCCGCCGCCGTCGCGTGAAGGCCGGCCCCGCCCCGTCGAGTGGCTGCCCGGGGCACGGACTCGAGGGATGGCGGATGAAGCCGGACAGCGGTGTCACCGAGGGACGGTCCTCACCGCGCCCCGCCATCGACGCTGCGATCGTCGCGTCCGGCCTGACCAAGAGGTACCCGAAGGCCGACTTCCTGGCGGTGGACGGCCTCGACCTGCGTGTGAGCCGCGGGGAGATCTTCGGACTGCTCGGTCCCAACGGTGCGGGAAAGACCACGACGGTCGGAATGCTGACCACCCGCGTGGTTCCCACCGCCGGAACCGTTCGTGTCGCGGGAGTGGACGTGGTGCACAGACCCACGTCGGCCAAGCAGCACATCGCCGTGGTGTCCCAGCAGAACACCCTGGACAGGGCGCTGACGGTGCGGGAGAACCTCTTCTTCCACGGGCTCCTGTTCGGCTTCCCCCGCCGTGAGTCGGGAAGGAGAGCCGACGAACTGCTCGGCCAGTTCCGCCTCTCGCGATGGGCCGACTCCTCCGTGTACGACCTGTCCGGGGGCATGGCGCAGCGGCTGATGCTGGCACGAGCGGTCTTCCACCGTCCGACCGTCCTCTTCCTCGACGAGCCGACCGCCGGTCTGGACCCGCAGAGCAGGCTGGCTCTCTGGGAAACGCTCGACCAGTTGATCCACGAGGGGCAGACGATCCTGCTCACGACGCACAACATGGAGGAGGCGGACCATCTCTGCGACCGGGTGGCGATCATCGACCACGGCCGGATTCTCGCCCTCGGCACTCCCACCGAACTCAAGCAGAGCCTGGGAGCCGACACCATCGTCACGGTGGCCACCTCCGGCCGGCCGGAGGAACTGGCGAGCCGGCTCGGCCACGACATCCCCGACGTGGTGCGCACCCGGCTGCTCGAGGGCGGGGTGGAACTCCAGGTCAAGGGGAACGACCGGCTCCTGCCCCAGGTCGTCGCCAGCGCCGAACGGGGCGGTTTCGACCTCGTCGACCTCTCGATCACCGAGAGCACGCTGGAGACCGTGTTCATCAGCCTCACGGGAAAGGAGCTCAGGGACTGATGTCTTCCGGCTCCCCGACGCCCTCCCGGCCCGTGGACCCTGCGCCGCGGCAACGCCCCACGCCACCGGGGCGGTCCGTGATGTCCTCCAGCCGTGCCGCACTCTCGGCTCTCGTCCAGCGGGACCTGACCGTGCTGAGAAAGAACTTCGGCGAATTCGTGGGCCGTACCGTCATGCAGCCGTTCCTGCTGGTGTTCGTGTTCCTCTACGTCTTCCCCTCGATCGGGCAGGGCATCGGTTCCTCCGGCGGGGCGCGCGGTGAATCCGCATTCGCCACCGTCCTGGTCCCCGGTGTCGTCGCCGTCGCGATCATGTTCCAGGGCATCCAGTCGGTCGCCATTCAGATGTCCCAGGAGTTCGGCTACACCCGGGAGATCGAGGACCGGGTGCAGGCTCCCTGCCCGATCTGGCTGGTGGCCCTGGCGCGGGTCCTCTCCGGCGCGGCCCAGGGGCTGATCTCGGCCGTCATCGTGCTGCCGATCGCCGCGGTGGTCCACGCACCCGGGGTCCACCCGGACCTGAGGATCCACTGGTGGACCGCGGTCACCCTGATCCCCTTGTCGTGTCTCGCGATGACCGCACTCGGACTCTTCCTCGGAACCTCCTTCGAACCGCGGAACATCGGAGTCATGTTCGGCTTCGTGATTCTTCCGCTGGTCTTTCTCGGTGGCACCTACTACCAGTGGACCAAGCTGTCCCTGGTCGACATCGGCGGATTCCACTGGCTCCAGACCCTGGTGCTCGTGAACCCGCTGATCTACATCAGCGAGGGCATGCGGGCGGCATTCACCGACATCTCCCACATGCATCTGTGGATCATCTACCCGGTGCTGGTGCTGTTCTGCGCCCTCTTCCTCGGGCTGGGGCTGCGCAACTTCCGCCGCCGGGTGCTGTCCTGATGCCGGCGTCCACCGGCGCGAGGCCACCGGTCGACGTCTTCGGAAGTGCTCAGTGGCCCGGCATCGGGCTGCTCGTGGTGTCGGAGTTCGCGACCGCTCGGTCCGTCACCTCTCGGGCCGGGGACCCGCGATCAGTCGTGCAACGCGGTGCTCAACCGGCCCGCCGCCACCGCCCGGCGCACGTCCTCGGGGCCGAGCAGCCGCAGTGCGTGCTCGTGGATCTCCGTGTCGAAGGGTGCGTGCTCCCCCAGCCGCAGCGCGTGCTCGGCACGCGAGCTCGCCAGTACCGCCTCACGCACGCCGACCGCCAACTGTTCACGCCACTCGGCGATTCCCGGCGCCTGCGACCGCGGCAGCAGCGGCCCCCGGTACAGGCGGACGGCCGTGGTGGTGTCGCCCCGGCCCAGCGCGCGCAGCACCTCGACGGCATCGCAGTCCACCGCAGCGGTCAGGGTGTAGCGCCGGGGTGTGATGGCGCCGCCGAGGGCCCGCCGCAGATGGGACACCTCCGCCTTGAAGGTGGACGAGCTCACCGGACGCTCCCCGTAGAGCGCCCAGCGAAGCTGCTCGGATCCGAGGCCCTCCGGGTTCAGGGCGAGCAGCGTCAGGATCTCCTGTTGACGCGGCGGCAGGTGCAGCATGCTCCCGTCACTGATCACTTCCTCCCGGCCCAGGCACCGCACCAGCAGCGGCAATCCGGCCTGCGGGGACGCACCGCCGTTCTCCCGCAACGCGGCCTCCATCGTCGACACCACGCTGCGCACCGTCGACATCGCCAGCGGATGGGACCGGTCCCAGGTCGTCGACAGGTCCAGCACGCCGAGGATCCGCCCGCCCGGTCCGCGGACGGGCGCGCAGTAGCAGACCCAGCCGTGCAGCGCGGCGACCAGGTGCTCCGCCGAGAACACCGAGCTCGGGCGGCCGGTGAGCAGGGCGAGCGAGAGCGCGTTGGTGCCCATCGCCCCTTCGTCCCACCGGCCGCCCGGGGCGAAGTTCACGCGCTCCGCCCGCCGCCGCATCACCCGGCCACCGCAGGTCCACTGGATGGTTCCCGTCTCGTCGGTGACCGCGGCGACGAAACCGGCGTCGTCGGCGATGCTCCGCAGTTCCCCGGCGACCCTCCCGACGGCGTTCCGCAACGGCGACCCCGGCCACCCGGGGCCCACCCGCCCCCCGTCCGTCACCGGGGCGCTGTCCGTGGCGGGGTCCACCCTGCCCAGCGAGCGCATCCAGGACTCGGTCACCTCGGGACGCAGCGCCGTGCCGGCGACGGGGAGGCTTTGCGGCGTGCGGGGGCCGGGCACCAGCCGCGCCCACTCGTTCTCCAGGTCCGCCCTGTGCTTGCGCAGTGCACCATGCATCGACATTGAGCATCCCGAGGCCGTTGCTTTTCGTCCGCGATTCGGCCGCGCGTCACCGTGACGTACCTGCCCGCGGCTGCTTTCCGGGTTCCCGGCGGATACCCTCGGCCGCGGTGTTGATGCGCCGCCGGGGGAGGGCCGCACGTCCCCGCACCACGGTACGGAATTCCGTGACCCGCCGGGAGACGCGCGGTACAGCAGGTGCGGATGCGGCGGGAGTTCCGCCGGCGGTGACGGTCGCGGCACCCGGCGTCACTCCGGAGGCTCGGCCTCCGCGGACGCCCGTACGGCCGTCAGTTCCTCGTTCATGGCGGCGAGGAACCGGGCGACCACCTCGAGCTCGCCGCCGTCGAAGCGGTGCAGCGCGCTCTCGGTGCCGCGGGCCAGGGGCGCGAAGAACTCGCGGGCCACCTCCATTCCCCTCAGCTCGTAGTGGACATGGACCACACGGCGGTCCATCGCATCGCGTTCCCGCCGTACGTGGCCCGCCCGCTCCAGGCGGCCCAGGCAGGCGGTGACGGCCCCCGAGGTGAGGTTGAGCCGCTCGGCGAGCAGCCCGGGGGTGACCGGCTCGGGTTCCGGCGAGACCTCACGCCCCTCCGCCAAGGCCTCGGCCTTCCTGCCGTCCAGGATCTCGACGAGTGCCTGCACGTCGGTGGGGTGAAGCCGGTGTGAGCGGGCGAACTCGTGGGCGATCCGGGTGAACTCGGCGTTCATCCGGCGCAGCAGGACGGCGAACGCCTGCAGATCGGTAGATGGCACCCGTCAAGAGTACGAAATCTTAATGATTAAGGTTTCTAGGTGCGAGGAAGACGCGACACAACTGCGACCGCTCGGAGGAACGGATGAAACCCGCGGCAAGCCGTCTGCGATGGCTGCTCCCCCTGCTCCTGCTCGCCGTCTGGCTGGGCATCGGCGGAGCACTGGGCCCCTTCGCGGGCAAGCTCGGGGAGGTCTCCACCAACGACCGGGCGGCGTTCCTGCCGCAGAGCGCCGAATCCACCCGCGTCAACGACCTCCAGGACTCCTTCCGGACGTCCGACACCCTGCCCGCCGTCGTCGTCTGGGTCGCCCGGGACGGCAGCGTCGCAGCGCAGCAGCGCGCGGCCGCAGCCCGCGCCCTCGCCGAGGCCGCCGAGGTCCCCGGCGCCACCGGAAAGGTCTCGCCCCCGCTGCCCTCCGAGGACGGCATGGCGCTCCAGGGGGTCGTCAAGCTCCGCGCGGACCTCGGCAAGAAGCTCGGGCCGGCCGTCGAGCGCATCGAGGCCGGGGCGCGGGACGTCCCGGGCACGGACGTCCACGTCGCCGGCCCCGCAGCCGCCCAGAAGGATCTGTCCGAGGCGTTCGCGGGGATCGACGGGATCCTTCTCGGCGCGGCGCTCGGCGTCGTGCTGCTCATCCTGCTGCTCGTCTACCGCAGCGTGCTGCTGCCCGTCGTCGTGATCACCGGGTCGGTGTTCGCGCTCGGCCTGGCCTGCGCCGTCGTCTATTACCTGGCCGAGCGCGACGTGGTGCGCGTCGACGGACAGGTCCAGGGCATCCTCTCCATCCTGGTCATCGGCGCCGCGACCGACTACGCCCTGCTGCTCACGGCTCGCTTCCGCGAGGAACTCGCGGTGCACGGGGACCGGTTCCGGGCCGTCGGGGCCGCTGTGCGCGGGTCGTTCGGCGCCATCACCGCCAGCGCGGCGACCGTGGCACTGGGCCTGCTCGCCCTGCTGCTGAGCAACCTCACCAACAACCGTGCACTCGGTCCGGTCGGCGCCATCGGCATCGCCTGCGCGCTGCTCAGCGCGCTCACCTTCCTGCCGGCCGTGCTCGCCCTGCTCGGCTCCGTCGCCTTCTGGCCGGTCCGGCCGCGGCACGGGACGCTGCAGGCCGGCGACGGTGACGAGGGCGCCGCAGAATCCGGGAGCCGCGGGCTGTGGGCCCGCATCGCGCGGGCCGTCGACCGCAGGCCCCGCCGCATCTGGGCGGCCACCCTCCTCCTGCTCGTCGCCGGTGCGGCCTTCGCACCCACGCTCGACGCCCGCGGCGTCCCGCTGAACGAGATCTTCATCAACGACGCACCGTCGGCGCAGGGCCAGCGCGTGCTCGGCGAGCACTTCCCCGGGGGCTCGGGCAACCCGGCGGTCGTCATCGCCGACGCCGGCCGGGCGGCAGAGGTGATCGCCGCGACGCGGAAGACCGAGGGCGTCGCCACAGCCGTTCCCATGACGGCCTCGGGCCGGCCCGGGTCCGAGCCGGTCGTCGTGGACGGCCGGGTCCTTGTCAACGTGACCCTGCGCGACGCCGCCGACAGCGATGCCGCGAAGGAGACGGTCGTACGGCTGCGCGACGAGGTGCACGCCGTGCCCGGAGCGGGCGCCCTGGTCGGGGGCTACACCGCCCAGCAGTACGACACCCAGCAGACGGCCGTGCACGACCGGAACCTCATCATCCCGGTGGTTCTCGCGATCATCCTGGTCATCCTGGTGGTCCTGCTGCGATGCCTGCTGCTGCCGCTGCTCCTCGTGGCGACCGTCGCCCTCAACTACGGTGCGACGATGGGCGTTTCGGCACTCGTCTTCACCCATCTCCTCGGATTCGGCGGGACCGACGCCTCCGTGCCGCTCTACGGGTTCGTGTTCCTCGTCGCACTCGGCGTCGACTACAACATCTTCCTGATGACGCGCGTTCGTGAGGAGGCACTGCTGCACGGAACGCGCGCCGGAACACTGCGCGGACTGACCGCCACCGGAGGCGTGATCACCTCCGCGGGTGTCGTGCTCGCGGCCACCTTCGCCGCGCTCGTCGTCATCCCGCTCGCCTTCCTGGCGCAGATCGCCTTCATCGTCGCCTTCGGCGTGCTGCTCGACACCCTGGTCGTCCGGTCGCTCCTGGTGCCGGCACTGGTGCGTGACATCGGCTCCCGTGCCTGGTGGCCCGTCAGGTCCATACGCCCCTGACCACGCACAACTCCCAGCGCCCGCCCGCGGATCCGGCCTACGGCGGGCGCGGGTCGATTGCCGGGAATCCGCTCCCCCCGGGACGATCGCCACCGCCTACGATGATCGGTACGACGCCTGGGAAGGGAACGAACGCTCATGGACGACGGCACCGCCTCCGGGATCGACCAGGAGAAGCCGAGCATCGCTCGCGTCTACGACTACCTCCTCGGCGGCAAGGACAACTACGCCGTCGACCGGGCGATCGGCGACCGCTTCAAGAAGGACCTGCCCGGTTCGATCGCCATCGCCCTGGGCAACCGCAAGGTGCTCGGACGTGCTGTCCGCGACCTCGTGGCGAACACCGGGATACGCCAGTTCATCGACATGGGCAGCGGTCTGCCCACCGCGGAGAACGTCCACCAGATCGTCCAGCGCCACACTCCCGATGCCCGGGTCGTCTACGTCGACGCGGACCCGATCGTCCTCGCCCACGGTCGCGCGCTCCTGCAGGAGAACGAGTTCACGAGCGTCATCAAGGCGGACGTGCGCGATCCCGAGGCGATCCGGAACCACCCCGACGTAGAAGCCCTCATCGACTTCGAACAGCCCGTGGCCGTCATCATGTCGGCGATCCTGCACCACATCAACGACGACGAGGACCCGGCCGGCATCGTCCGCTTCTGGCACGATCGAGTTCCCTCCGGCAGCCACATCTTCATCAGCCACTTCCGCACCGGGGAGAACCCCGAGACCGAAGCGGCCGAGAACCTGCTGCAGAGCACGTTCGGCCGCGGCCGGTGGCGCAGCGACGACGAGATATCCGCCCTCTTCGGCCCCATGGAGATCCTCGAGCCGGGCATCGTCCCGACCGTCCTGTGGAAGCCCGACGCGGAGCCCGAGGGCGTCTCCCGGATCGCGGGCGGCAAGAGCGAACTGACGGTGTGGGAAGAACTCATCGTCGCCGGAATGGCGAGCAAGGCCTGATTCCTTGACCGTTCCCGGCGAGCGCAGCAGGCCCCGCGAGGCATCCGTCCCGCCCTCCGTGGCGACGACCGTGTTCGACGAGAGCGAGCGGCGGATCTGGGCCGGTCGGGCCCGGGCCTACGCGCAGAGCTTCGCACACCTGTGCGCGTACCCGATTCCGCTGCTCCTCGATGCCGCGCATGTCAGGCCGGGTGACCGGGTCCTGGACGTCGGAACCGGGGCGGGCGCGGTGGTGGCGGCGGCTTCGGCCCGCGGCGCGGACGTCGTCGCGGTGGACGCCGACCCGGACATGGCCGTGCTCGCCCGCCGGAATGCGCCGCAGGCCGATGTACGCCTGGCCGCCCTGCCCCGACTGCCCTTTGCAGACGACGAATTCGACGCCGTGGCCGGCAACTTCGTGCTGAACCACGTCGGCCGGCCCCGCTCCGCCCTCGCCGAGCTGAAACGCATCACCCGGCCCGGGGGCCGGGTTGCGGTGACGATCTGGGCCAGGCCCCCCGGGGCCGGTCAGGCGCTGGTCGGACGGGCGGTCGAGGCATCGGGTGCCCGCCGCCCGGCCGACCTGCCGGCCCTGCGGCCCGAGGACGACTTCCCGCGCACGGGGGATGGTCTCGCGGCGCTCATGGAGTCGGCCGGACTGGAGGATGCCGGGTGCCGGACGCTCGCCTGGAAGCACCGGGTCGACACGGAGGTGTGGTGGGCCGGACACGCCGATGGGGTCGGGACGATCGGGCAGACCGTGGCGCGCCAGACACCGGCCGTGACCGCGGAGATCCGGCGCCACTACCTGGAGATGAGCGGGGAGTTCGCCGTCGCCGACGGGATCCTGGCGCTGCCGCACACCGCGTTGCTGGCGCACGCCCGCGCCTGACACGGCCCGGCCGGTAGGCGGACAACGGGTGGACGGGCCTGCCGCTCCCGCAGCCTGTGTAGTGCCCCCGGCACTCGTCGCGACACCTGCCGCACTTCGGCCTAGGCTCGACACATGGGTTCACAGGCCGGGAGCCGGACCCCCGGGAGCGGTGGCCAGGATGTCGCCCATCTGCTGGTGCGTTGCCTGGAGGCCGAAGGTGTCAAGTACGTCTTCGGGATACCCGGCGAGGAGAACATCCGCTTCGTGGATGCCCTGAACGGCTCGGGCATCCGCTACGTCCTGGCCCGCCACGAGCAGGCCGCCTCGTTCATGGCCGAGATGTACGGCAGGCTCACCGGCCGCGCCGGGGTCTGTTCGGCGACTCTCGGCCCGGGCGCGATCAACCTGCTGCTGGGAACCGCCGACGCGTCGACCAACAGCACACCGCTCGTCGCGCTCGCCGCGCAGGGCGCGCTGAACCGTACGCACAAGGAGTCCCACCAGGTCATCGACCTGGCGACGATGTTCGCCCCGGTCACCCAGTGGTCGGCCCGGGTCCAGTGTCCGCAGGCCGTACCGGAGATGATGCGCAGGGCGTTCAAGACGGCCCAGAGCGAGCGCCCGGGCGCCGTGTTCCTCGCCGTTCCCGAGGACATCGAGGCCGCTCGGCCGGCCGAGCCCCTGACGCCCCTGCCGTTCGACCGGGTACGGGCCGATGCCCCGCACCCGGTGCAGATCTCGCGGGCCGCGAAGGTGCTGGCCGACGCCCGCAACCCGGTGGTGCTGGCCGGTCACGGCGCCGCCCGTGCACGGGCCGGCGCGGCCCTCGTCCGGTTCGCCGAGAAGCTGGGGCTGCCGGTCGCGACGACGTTCCACGGCAAGGGTGTCTTCCCCGACGACCACCCCAATGCGCTCGGCGCAGTCGGGTTCATGCGGCACGACTACGGCAACTTCGGTTTCGACGCAGCGGACGTCCTGGTCTGCGTCGGTTACGAGATCCAGGAGTTCGATCCGGCCAAGATCAATCCGGATGCCGACAAGCGCATCGTGCACCTGCACCGCTTCCCGGCCGAGGTCGACGCCCACTACCCGGTCGAGGTGGGCGTCGAGGGCGATCTCCCGCAGGCGCTGGACGAATTGGCCGCTGCCGTCGGCCGGCGCTTCGGCGACGGGGAGCCCGCGCGCATCCGGGCACTGCTGGCAGGCGAACTGGACTACGGCCGGGACTCGGAGTCCTGCCCGCTGGTGCCGCAGCGCATCGTGGCGGACGTACGGGCCGCCCTGGACCCGGAGGACATCGTGCTCGCCGACACCGGCGCCGGAAAGATGTGGATGGCCCGCCTGTACCCGACGCTCGCCCCCGAGACCTGTCTGCTGTCCAACGGGCTGTCCACCATGGGCTTCGCCCTGCCCGGCGCGCTCGGCGCCAAACTCGCCCGGCCCGCCCGCCGGGTGCTGGCGATGACGGGGGACGGGGCGTTCCTGATGAACTCGCAGGAGCTCGAGACCGCCGTGCGGGAGAACATTGCGCTGGTGGTGCTCGTGCTCGTGGACCGCGAGTACGGGCTGATCACCTGGAAGATGGAGCTCGAACTCGGACGGCACAGCCACACCCGCTTCACCAATCCGGACCTCGTGGCCTACGCGGAGAGCTTCGGCGCGCACGGGCACCGGATCGAAGCGGCGGACGATCTGCTGCCCGTCCTCCGGGACACCCTGGCCGCGGACGCCGTCTCCGTCATCGCCTGTCCCGTGGACTATGCGGAGAACCTGCGGCTGACCGACCGGCTCGGGGAACTCCACGGCCCGTTCTGACGGTCGGTGGTGGCAGACCGTGCCCCTGCCGGGCAGGGTGGGTGCCGGAAGAACCGCCCCCGGGAAGGAGAGTGCCACATGCCGGGAGAGAACGCAGGCGAACCCCCCCGGGTCGTCCGCCGCCCGCCGGACCCGGAGGACAGCGTCGTCTGGGAGCCCTGCGAACGCTGGGTCCGGGCGGTCAAGGGCGACGTCACCGTCGTCGACAGCCGTCGGCCGCTGCTGGTCTGGGAGCCGGGCCGCCCCGTACCGCTGTACGCCTTCCCCGAGAGGGACGTCCGCACCGACCTGCTGCGTCCGGCCGAACACCCGCCCACCGGGCGGCATGCCGGGGCGACACGGTTCTACGACCTGGAGGCCGCGGGCGAACGCGCCGGATCCGCGGCCTGGACGTACCCCGGAGAGGAACTCGCCGGTTACGTTTCCTTCGACTGGTTCGGGCGCGACGTGCTGGACCACTGGTACGAGGAGGACGAGGAGGTCTTCGTCCACCCCCGTGACCCGCACAAACGGGTGGATGCGCTGCCGAGCAGCCGTCATGTCAGGGTCGCGATCGGCGGTACGGTCGTCGCGGACACCCGGGATCCGGTGCTCCTGTTCGAGACCGGGCTGCCCGTCCGCTACTACATCCCCCGCGAGGACGTGCGGTTCGATCTCCTCACCGCCGAGTCGCAGCACACCCGTTGCCCGTACAAGGGGGCGGCGACCGAATACTGGAGCGCGGGCGGCGAATCCGGGGTCGCCTGGAGCTACCCGGACCCCCTGCCCGCGGTGGACGCGATCAGGGGCAGGGTGGCCTTCTACAACGAGCGGGCCGACATCGTCGTCGACGGTGAACGCCGGGAACGCCCGGTCACCTTCTTCGGCCCGCACTGAGCCGGCCCCCGGCAGGGGCGGAACACGGCGAACGCCGATGCCCGTTGGCGCCCGTCGGCAGACCCGACGTGTGGGGCTCGCCGACGGCCTGACGAACCCTCTCGGACGGCCTCGGCGCGCCGCCGCGGCCCCGGCGGGCGGAACATTCCGCATCCACCCTGCCGGTGAGGCTGCCTGAGTCGTCCTCAGTGGCACGGACGACCGTCCGCAGCGAGGGGCTGCCTCTGCCACGCAACTCGACGAACGGTTTTCGGCCGTGCGCCGCCGGCCCGAGGGAGTCGACGGCGCAAGCGACATGTCCCCTTCCGTCCCGTCGCGCCGGACCGGGCGGTCGCCGGGAATCGCTCGAAAACGGGCCCGGCCGAGCTGCGCCGTCTCGTCCGGGAGAAGCTCTGCCGGGATGAGGGCCGCACCTGCCCCACCGAGCGTCCGTTCACCCCAAGTCCCAGCTCAGGAACGAAGGTTGGGGGTTTCCGCACATGCCGGTCGGCTGCCGGCTCTCAACGTTCATACGGTGACCAAAGCGACCATTTACTTCCCGTGTGCTGTTTCTGGCGTGTTTCTGCCGATGAACTCCCGCCGGTGCTCTTGCGCCGGGGAGTGACGAGCCGAATACTCCTGAGCGGCGCTTGTCAGGGGCACGGCGAATCGCAGCCGATGTCTCCGGCTTCGCTGTTCGGGTCCGCCTCCCGGCGGTCTTGGAGATCCCCCCAACCTGGAGGAATACGTGAAGATCCCCTCTGCCTTCACCGGTCGCTCCACCGCGAGACGCGCGCGTCTCATGGCTCTGACCGCCGGTCTCGCGGCCACCGCCGCCCTCGCCGTCCCGGCAGCCACTGCCTCGGCGCAGTCCGCCCCGACCACGTTCAGCGCCTCGGCGCTGTCCAAGGTCAGCGACGCGGTGAAGACGGCCGACGTGGCCGGCACCGCCTGGTACGTCGACCAGAAGACGGACAAGGTCGTCGTCACGGCCGACTCCACGGTCTCCAAGGCCGAGATAGCGAAGATCAAGAAGGAGGCCGGCGCCAACGCCGGTGCCATCGAGGTCAACCGCACCGAGGGCAAGTTCACCAAGCTCCTCCAGGGCGGCGACGCGATCTACGCGAGCGCCGGATGGCGCTGCTCCGCCGGCTTCAACGTCCGCAGCGGCAGCGGCACCTACTACATGATCACCGCCGGTCACTGCACCGACGGTTACCCGAGCTGGACCACCGGCTCCGGCGCCTACATCGGCCCCACGGTCGACTCGTACTTCCCGACCAACGACTTCGGCATCGTCCGCTACGACGGCTCGGTCACCCACCCGGGCACCGCCGGCGGTACCGACATCACCGGCGCGGCCAACGCCTACGTCGGCATGTATGTCACCCGTCACGGCTCCACCACCGGTACCCACAGCGGAACCGTGACCGGCACGAACGCGACCGTCAACTACGGCGGCGGCGACATCGTGTACGGCATGATCCAGACCAACGTCTGCGCCGAGCCGGGCGACTCCGGCGGCTCGCTGCGCTCCGGCAACAGCGCGGTCGGCCTGACCTCGGGCGGCAGCGGAAACTGCTCCTCGGGCGGCACCACGTTCTTCCAGCCCATCACCGAGGCGCTCAGCTACTACGGCGTCAGCGTCTACTGACCGGCCCCGCGCCGAGCAGTACACGCCTGATCCGGTCGTAGTTCACCGGAACCGCCCTGTCGCAGAACGCCGTTGCGCCAGGCGGGATGCATGACGACGGCCTGTGCGACCCCCGGGTTGCACAGGCCGTCCGTGTGCCGCGGGCCCCTGCGCACCCGGGCACGAGAGCTCCACGCGAGGCGGACAGGCCACTGCCTCCGCCCCGGGAACCGGCGGCAGCCGCCGGCCGCCCCACGGGACGCACACCTTCACGCGCGGCCGTCCGACGGGTCGGCACAGGGGGAAGAGCACATGGAGAACCGCCGAGGGACGTGCTCACGCCGAGCGCTGCAGCCCGGGCACCGGCATCCGGCACGCATGCCCGGACAACCCGCCGCGGGGATTGCGGAGACCGGCGTCAGCGCACCGGACCCGAGCGACCGAGGCCCACGAGGAGTCGTGCGATGACGTCCGCTCCGCTCCGGGCCGGGCGGGTCGGCCGCCCCTTCCTGTACCTGGTCGTGGGCAACGCCGTCTCGTCCTACGGCTCGTTCCTCAACATGGTGGCGCTCAACCTGTTCGCCCTGCAGACGACCGGCAGCGCGCTCTCCGTCGGAATCTTCCTGCTGCTGCGGATCGGGTCCTCCTTCCTCGCCGGCTTCGCGGCCGGGCGTCTGGTCGGCCGGTTCAACCGCAAACACCTCATGATCGGCGGCGACTTCACCCAGGCACTCGCCCTGCTCGGCTTCGCCCTGTCACCCGACAGTGCCCGCGAGGTGCTGCTGTACGGGCTGGCGGCGGTCATGGGTGCATGCTCCACCCTGTCCGGTGTCGCGTTGCGCAGCAGCGTTCCGGAGATCGTCGGCCAGGACCTCCGGGTGCGGGCCAACGGACTGCTGGTGACCGGCCGTTCACTGGCCATGGTGTTCGGGTTCGCCTCCGCCGGTGTCGTCGTCGCCTGGGCCGGGTACACCGCGGCCTTCGTCCTCGATGCCGGGACCTTCCTCGTGTCCGCCGCGACCCTCGCCCTGCTTCCCCTGACCGCGTCGGGGCGGCGCGTCAGCGGCCCGCAGGAAGCCGGGCGGGACGCGCACACCGGAGCCGAGAACGGCGAAGTCCGCGCTGCAAGCGGGCGGTTCGCCGCCCGCGTGTGGCTGACGGGGCTGCGGCGGTACGCACCCGTGGTGCTCTGCCTGGTCGCCGTGCGCGCCGTCGACAACCTCGGCTCGGCCTCCCACCAGGTGGGCCTTCCCGTCTACGCGGCGCAGATCGACGAGGACACCGCAGCGGCCTTCGTCGGCCGCTTCTGGTCCGCCTGGGCCGTGGGCTGCCTGATCGCCCACCAACTCGTCTCCCGCGTCCCGCTGCTGAACCGGTGGGCCGGCGGCCGGGACGGCCGGGGCGGCGGGGAGCGGGCGTTCGCCGTGGGGACGTGCCTGATGTCCGGCTTCTTCATCGTCGCCTTCAGCGGACTGCCCACCGCGGCCCTGATCGTGGTGGCGGCCGGCGCCGGACTGGCGGACGGCTTCACCCAGATCGTCTACGACTCACGACTCCAGGCCCTCCCGGACGACCAGCGCGGCCGGCTGCTCGGCACGGCCGCCATGGCGGAGACCGCGGCCCTGGGCATCGGTACGGTGCTGTGCGCCACACTGCTCGACCGGCTGGCGCCCTTCACCGTCGTCGCCCTGGCGCACGGCACGGCCATCGTTCTCGCCCTGGGCTTCCTCCTGCTCCTCGTCACCGTCCCCGCGCTCGCGCGCACTTCTCCGGGCAGGGACGCCTCCGGGCCACCGGTGGGGGCCCCGGCCCAGGAGACCGCCGCGTCCCGTACCTCCCCCGGCTGATCCCGGCCCGTCGCCCGCTCGGTCCCGCGGCACCGTCCTTGCCTGCGCCCCGGGACACGTGAACGTCCCGAACCGTGCCCCGTCCGCCTCCCCACGACTCCAGGAAACAGCAACGATGGCGACCGACCCGTCCGTATCCCGGCTCGAAGCACGCCTGCGCACCCTGCGGGATGTGCTCGACTGCGCCATCGTCCCCACCGGCGACGGCCCCGCCACAACTCCGGCCGAACCGGTGGCCTTCGTCGTGCCCGCCGCCCAGGCCGGCTTCGCCGGTCTCAAACGACGTGTCGCCGTGACCGCGCTCGAAGCCGGCCTGCCCGTGCAGCCGGTCCTGGTCGACGACGTTCCGCGGCTGCCGGACGGGACCGTGGACCTCGGAGCGCTGGACCGGGTCCCCGTCCTCAGTGAGGCCCTGCTGCGACGCCACGGCGACGCGCACTGCGGAGCGGGAACCGCGCTCGCCCTGGAACCCACCCCGTTCGCGGCAGGCCGGCTGCACCTGGCCGGGCTCGACCCCGAACCGCCCGCCGAGGCCCCGCCCTCGGCCGGTCACGCCCGGCCTGCCTCCGATGCCCGGGCCGGGAGCGCCACTTTGCACGCCGCCCCCGCGACGCCCGCCCTCAGCAGGGGACCCGATCCGGTCCCCGACCCCGGGGCTCCGCGCACCCTGCCCGAGGCCCTGCTGCGCACCGCCGGGCAACGGCCCGACTCGGGACTGCACCTGGTTCTCGAACGTGACCGTACGGTCTTCCTGAGCTACCCCGAACTGCTGAGCCGCGCCCAGCGGATACTCGGCGGACTCCGGGCAGCAGGAGTGGCCGCCGGCGATCGCGCGATCCTCCAAGTTCCTTCCCTGGACCGGTATTTCCCGGCCCTCTGGGCCTGTCTGCTGGGTGGCATCCAGCCGGTCACGGTCGCCGGCCCCCCCGGCTACGACACCCGGGGAGCCGTGCTCGACAAGCTTCACCACGCCTGGCAGACCTTGCGCGAACCCGTGGTGGTCGCCTCCGGGGCATCGGTGGACGGCGTGCGCGCCATGACCGCCCTCTACCCGATGCAGGACGTGAGCGTCCTGGACGTCGAGGAACTGGAACGGGCCGAGCCCGTCACCGAACCGCACCTTCCCGACCCGGGCGAGACGGCCCTGCTCCAGCTCTCCTCGGGCAGCACCGGCCACTCCAAGGCCATCCGGATCACCCACCGCGGCGTGATGGAGTACGTGGCCGGCGCCCGCGCCCAGGGCACCGGACCGGGCGACACCACCGTCAACTGGCTGCCGCTGGACCACGTCGCCGGACTGCTGATGTTCCATCTGCGCGACACGGTCCTGGGATGCCCCGCCGTGCACACCCCCACCGACCTCGTCGTCGCCGACCCTCTGCTCTGGCTCGACCTCCTGGAACGCCACGGGGCCGCCCACTCCTGGTCCCCGAACTTCGGCTACAAGCTGGTCGTCGAGGCACTGCGCCGCAGGCCGGACCGGCGCTGGGACCTGTCCGCCGTACGCTCGCTGATCAACGCCGGCGAACAGTGCACCCTGCCCGTGGTGACGGACTTCCTCGCCGCCACCGCCCCGTTCGGCGTCGCCGAGGATGCGATGCTCCTGGCCTGGGGCATGGCCGAGACCTGCACCGCCATCAGCTACAAGCGGTTCGGCTCTCCCGGAACCGTGCACCGCGTGCGCAAGTCATCGCTCACCGGCGACCTGGAATGGGTGGGCGACGAGGTGGCGGAGGCCGAGCGGACCACCTTCCTCAGCATGGGTGCTCCCACCCTCGGCGCCCGGTTCAGGATCTGCGACGACGAGGACCGTGTCCTGCCCGAGGGCCGCATCGGCAGACTCCAGGTCGCCGGCGGCCGGGTCACCCCCGGCTACCTGGACAACCCTGAAGCCAACGCCGAGGCGTTCCGCGGCGAAGGCTGGTTCGACACCGGCGACCTCGCGTTCCTCCGCAACGGCGAGCTGACGATCACCGGCCGCCGCAAAGAAGTCATCATCATCAACGGCAGCCACTACTTCTGCCACGAACTCGAGGACGCGGTCGGTTCGATCGACGGTGTCACCGCCGGATCCGTCGCCGCCTGCGGCGTGCCCGCGCCCGGCACCGGCAGCGAGCAACTCGTGGTGTTCTTCGTTCCCGCAGAGACCGCCGTGGCGCCCGCGGACCCGGTACCGGCCGTCCGCCGGATCAGAGCCGAACTGGCCCGGCGCTTCCAGCTCGCAGGCGCCCAGGTGGTGCCGGTGACCGCAGCGGATTTTCCCAAGACCACCAGCGGCAAGATCCAGCGGACGGGTATCCGCCGGCGCTTCCTGGACGGCGGCTTCGACGACGTCCTGCGGGAGCTCGATCTCGCCGAGGGCAACGCCCGCACCGTCCCCGACGCCCTCCACCGCGCCGTCTGGGAACCTCTGCCCGGGACCGGCCGGACGGCGCCGCCCGTCGACCCGGCCACCACCCTGGTGCTGGCCGACCGGACGGGCCTCGCCGCCGAACTCACTGCCGGAGGAGGACCGTTCGCGGCTGCTGTCGTCGTGACCCAGGGCGACTCATACGCCTGCATCGGCCTCGGCCGCTACACCCTGGACTTCGCCGAGCGCACCCAGTGGGACGCCCTGTGGGCCGAACTCCGCGAGCTGAACCGGACTCCCACGACGCTCCTGCACCTGGCGGGCTGTGCCGAACCGGTGCCGCTGGACATCACCCCCGGTGAACTCCGACCGGTTCTCGACGGCGCCGGTCTCTCCCTCGTCCTCGCCGTGCAGGCGCACCGCGCCGCCTGCGCTGACGGCCCCACCCGGGTGGTGACCGTCAGCCGCGGCCTCCACCGCGTCACCGGCGAGGAACCCGTCGGCTGCGCCGGCGCGCTCACCGCAGCCGTGGCCGGTGCCCTCGCGCTGGAGTGGGCCGCCGCCGACG
>NZ_JAMQGM010000035.1 GCF_023703325.1 Streptomyces meridianus | reverse complement strand
GCCGGCTCGGCCGGGTCCTCGACCTCGCCGTCGCCCCCGACGGCAGCCGGGTCGCCGTCGCCTCCCACGACGGCCGGGTCCTGCTCGTCGAGCGCGACTCCGGCGAGGTCCGCGAGATCGCCCGCAGCGAGAACGGCGACGCCGGCGGCCTGGTCTTCTCGCCCGACTCGGGCTGGCTTGCCTGGTCCCACCCCGGTCCCGGCTCACTGAGCCAGCTGAAGATCGCCAACACCGCGGACCTGTCCGTCGCGGACGCCACGCCGCTGCGCTTCAACGACTTCTCGCCCGCGTTCACCCTCGACGGCAAGCACCTCGCCTTCCTCTCCGAGCGCTCCTTCGACCCGGTCTACGACGCGCACGTCTTCGACATGGCGTTCGTCGGCGCCTGCCGGCCGCACCTCATCCCGCTCGCCGCCACCACGCCCTCCCCGTTCGGGCCGCAGCGGCACGGCCGTCCCGTCGGCGGCGACAAGCCCGAGCACCACGGCGGTGACGACGGCGACGACCAGGTGCGTCCCGTCACCCGGATCGACCTCGACGGCCTCGCCGACCGGATCGTTCCGTTCCCCGTGGAGGCCGGCCACTACTCCACGCTGCGCGCCGCCGAGAACGGCCTGCTCTGGCTGCGCCACCCGCTGCGCGGCGTCCTCGGCGACACCCGGGCCACCCCCGAGGCCGACGGGCCGTCCACCACCCTTGAGCGATACGACCTCGCCCAGCTGCGGGTCGAGGAACTCGCCGACTCCGCAAGCGACTTCGCGGTCAGCGGCGACGGCAAGCGCGTCCTGCTGAGCGCCGACGGCAAGCTGCGCGTCGTTCCCTCCGACAGCAAGCCGCCCTCCGACGACGAGGAACCGGGCGGCGCGGTCACGGTCGACCTCTCCCGGATCCGGCAGATGCTCGACCCGGCCGCCGAGTGGCGGCAGATGTACGACGAGGCCGGCCGGCTCATGCGCGACAACTTCTGGCGCCCCGACCTCGGCGGCGTCGACTGGAACGGCGTCCTCGACCGCTACCGGCCGGTCCTGGAACGGGTGGCCACCCACGACGATCTCGTGGACCTGCTGTGGGAGGTCGCGGGCGAGCTGGGCACCTCGCACGCCTACGTCACACCGCCCGGCGTCCACGAGGAGGACACGCATCGGCAGGGCCTGCTGGGCGCCGACATCTCCCGCGACGACCAGGGGCGCTGGCGGATCGACCGGGTCCTGCCACCCGAGACCTCCGACCCCCGGGCCCGCTCACCGCTCACCGCACCCGGCACGGGCGTACGGGCCGGGGACGTGATTCTTGCCGTCGACGGCAGGCCGGTGGACACCGTCACCGGGCCGGGACCGCTGCTCGTCGGCGCGGCCGGCAAGCCGGTCGAGCTCACGGTGGCCCCGTCCGGTGGCGGCGACCCCCGGCACGCCGTGGTGGTCCCGGTTGCCGACGAGGAGCCGCTGCGCTACCACGCCTGGGTCGCGGACCGCAGGGCTTACGTCCACGAGCGTTCCGGAGGCCGTCTCGGCTACCTGCACGTCCCCGACATGGTGGGCTCCGGCTGGGCGCAGCTGCATCGCGACCTGCGGGTGGAGGTCGCCCGGGAGGGGCTGGTCGTGGACGTCCGGGAGAACCGCGGCGGACACACGTCCCAGCTGGTCGTCGAGAAGCTGGCCCGGCGGATCGTCGGCTGGGACCTGCCGCGTGGGATGCAGCCGATGAGCTATCCGCTGGACGCTCCGCGCGGCCCGGTGGTCGCCGTCGCCAACGAGTTCTCCGGGTCGGACGGCGACATCGTCAACGCCGCCATCAAGGCGCTGGGCATCGGCCCGGTCGTGGGTACCCGTACCTGGGGCGGGGTGGTCGGCATCGACAGCCGCTACGGACTGGTGGACGGCACGGGCGTCACCCAGCCCAAGTACGCCTTCTGGCTGGAGGGTTACGGCTGGGGCGTGGAGAACCACGGGGTCGACCCGGACGTCGAGGTCGTCCACGCGCCCCAGGACTGGGCCGCGGACCGCGACCCGCAACTCGACGAGGCGATCCGCATCGCCCTGGAGGCCCTCGACGGGACCCCGGCCAAGGCCCCGCCCGTGCTGCCGTGAGCTGCCCATGACGGAAGGCGGTCGTCCCTGGTGTGGGGGCGGCCGTTGTTCCGGAGCACGACCGTAGTCCGCCGGCTCCCGGCCCTCGCGCTCTTCGGCGGATTCAGCCGTACGCACGACATCTCGACGGCCCGGTGCGGGAGCTGCGCTTCGTCCTGGGGACGGAAGCAGTCCGGATCAGCTACTGGCTTGCGCCGGGGCGTCGTATCGTGTTGCTGACCGCCTTCCGCAAGACCCGGATGCGGGAGGAATCACAGGTGCAGCGAGCGCTCTGGAAGCAGAAGGAATGCGAGGGCGGGCACCCTCCGGCCGATCAGTCGTACCACCGGACCTTCGAGGAGCAGCCGTGACCCAGGGCTACCACTCCACCTGGCGGATCCCCGAGGAGCACCGTGCGGATCCGGCTTACGTCGAGGCGGGCGATGCCATCGCCCTGGGGCAGGCCGTCCACGACCGGCGGACGGCACTGGAACTCACCCAGCAGCAACTCGCCGAGAACAGCGGCCTGAGCGTGACCGAGATCGAGCGCATCGAGGGAGGTGCGGTCACTCCGACCCTGGCCCTGCTCCATGCGCTGGCACGCGCACTCGACGCCAGGTTGGCCTTGTCCATCGAAGCGGACGAGACGCAGGTGAGCTTCGAGGCGCACGCCGCGTAGCGGTGCGGAGAGCAGTGGTCGCCGCACCCGCAGCTCGACGAGGCCGCCCTGGAGGCCCTCGACGGGACCCCGGCCAAGGCCCCGCCCGTGCTGCCCTGACCCCGCACCCGACACGGCCCGGCCTGCGGGGGCCGGGCCGATAGCATGCCCGGGTACCGGCCCGATGCGAAGGAGGCCCCGGCCCATGGCGGGAGAACCGCAGGCGGACTGCCTGTTCTGCAAGATCGTTTCGGGGGAGGTCCCGGCCGACGTCGTCCGTGAGACGGAGACGACCGTCGCCTTCCGCGACATCAACCCCCAGGCCCCCACTCACGTCCTGGTCATCCCGAAGGCGCACCACGCGGACGCGGGCAGCCTGGCCGAGGCCGATCCCCGGCTCGTCGCGGACGTGCTCCGCGAGGCGCGCGAGGTCGCCGCCCACGACAAGGTGGACTCGACCGGCTACCGCATCGTCTTCAACACCGGCTCCGGCGCCGGCCAGACCGTGTGGCACGCCCACGCGCACGTCCTCGGCGGCCGCGGCCTCAACTGGCCTCCCGGGTAGGCTCTGTTGTCGGCGCGTGAGCTCGTTGTCCTCGGCACCGCCAGCCAGGTGCCGACCCGGCACCGCAACCACAACGGCTATCTGCTGCGCTGGGACGGCCAGGGTCTCCTCTTCGATCCCGGGGAGGGCACCCAGCGGCAGATGCTGCTGGCCGGGGTGGCGGCGCACGACATCCACCGCATCTGCGTCACCCACTTCCACGGGGACCACGCGCTGGGCCTGGCGGGCGTCATCCAGCGCATCAACCTCGACGGGGTGCCGCACCCGGTCGCGGCCCACTACCCGAGGAGCGGGCAGCAGTACTTCGACCGCCTCCGGTACTCCACCGCCTACCGGGAGACCGTCGCGCTGCGCGAGGAACCGGTGTCCGGCGACGCCGCGGTGATCCTGGAAGGTCCCTCCTTCGCGCTGGAGGCGCGCCGGCTCTCCCACCCCGTGGAGTCCTACGGCTACCGGCTCGCCGAACCGGACGGGCGGCGCATGCTGCCCGACCGGCTCCGGGCCCGCGGGCTCCGCGGTCCCGACGTCGGCCGGCTCCAGCGCGAAGGCGTGCTGAACACGGCGGACGGTACCGTCACCCTCGAGGAGGTCAGCGCACCGCGCGCGGGCCAGAGCTTCGCCTTCGTCATGGACACCCGGATGTGCGACGCCGTGCCCGCCCTTGCCGAGGGCTGCGACATGCTCGTCATCGAGTCCACGTTCCTCGACGGCGATATCCGGCTGGCCGAGGAGCACGGGCACCTGACGGCCGGCCAGGCCGCCTCCGTGGCCAAGCGGGCCGGGGTGCGGCACCTCGTCCTCACCCACTTCTCCCAGCGGTACCCCGACCCGTCGGTGTTCGAGGACCAGGCCCGTGCCGCCGGATTCGACGGCGAACTGACCGTGGCCCGTGACCTGTTGCACGTCCCGTTGCCGAAACGGCACTGAGCGCCCGGCGGCCGTCCGCGGAAGCCACCGGACGCCACGGGGCGGGACCGAACCGGAAGGATGACCTGCCGTGACGAACACCGACATCGTCCGTGCCTGCCTGGAGAGTTACCTTGCGCAGGACCGCGAGGCGGCCGAGCGGCTCATCGCCGACGACTACGTGTTCTCCAGCCCGCAGGACGACCGCATCGACCGGGCCGCGTTCTTCGAACGCTGCTTCCCCACGGCCCACCGATTCCGCACTCAGGAGATCCTGCACCTCGTGCCCGCCGGGAGCGACGACGTGTTCGTGCGAGTACCGGCTGACGACCGGCGAGCGCTTCCGCAACGTCGAGGTGAGCACCGTCCGGGGAGGCAGCATCAGTGAAACGCAGGTGTTCTTCGGCGGCCGCGTGGGGGAGGCGTGAGCGCCTCAGGGCCCCGTCACACTCCTGCGGCGTCCAGGATGCGTGAGGCCACCGCGGGGGAGTCGACCAGCGGGTGCAGGGCGAGGGCGCGCAGCGCGGCCGCCCGCGACCCCGTCAGTGCGGCCTCCACCGTGGCACGCTCCACCGCCTTCATCTGGAGCACCAGGCCCAGTTCGGCCTCCCCGAGCGGTGCGCACGGCAGCGGGCGGGCGCCGTCGGCGTCCACCTCGCACACGGTCTCGACGACCGCGTCGGGGCCGAGCGCGGGCAGCGTGGCACCGCCCCGCACGTTGAGGATCAGCCGGGTCCGCTCGCCGGACGCGATCGCCCGCATGAGCGCCAGCGCGACCCGGTCGTAGCCGCCGCCGTCGAGGTCGCAGGAGTCCCGCTCCCAGCCCCCGGTCGCCGCCCGGCTCTCGGCCATGTACGTCTCCTCACGCCGGAGCCGGGTGCGCTCCCACAGCTCCAGCGACCGCTCGGGGTGCGCTGCGGCCTCGGCGAAGAACGTCCCTTGCTGGGCGTCGAGGAACTCGCCGCGCGTCTCGTCCGCGGAGCGCACCGAGGCCAGCGTCTCTCGGCGGAAGTAGTAGTAGTGCAGGTACTCGTTGGGAAGCGAGCCGAGCGCCGACAGCCACTCGGGACCGAACAGCCGCCCCTCCTCGAACCCGGCCAGCGCCGCCGGATCGGCCAGCAGCCCGGGCAGCAGGTCGCGCCCGCCCGCCTCCAGCCGCCGCAACCAGCCGAGATGGTTGAGGCCCACGTAGTCGTACGTCACCGCGGACGGGTCGGTGCCCGCCGCCCGCGCGGCCCGGCGCACCAGTCCCACCGGGGAGTCGCAGATCCCGATCACCCGATGGGCCAGCCCGTGCGGCTCCAGCACGTCCGCCATGGCCTGGGTCACCATCCCCGCGGGATTGGTGAAGTTGATGACCCACGCGCCGGGCGCGAGCGCCGCGACCCGTTCGGCGATCTCCACGCCGACGGGCACCGACCGCAGCGCGTACAGCACCCCGCCGGCACCCACGGTCTCCTGCCCCAGAACGCCCTCGGCCAGCGGGATCCGCTCGTCCCGCACCCGGCCCGCCGTCCCCCCGGCGCGCACCGCCGAGAACACGAAGTCGGCACCTCGCAGGGCGTCGTCGAGGCTTTCCGCGACGCGCACCCGCGGCGGCGCGCTCCTGTCCTCGGCCAGCCGGGCCAGGATGCCCGCCACCACCGACAGCCGTCGGCGGTCCGTGTCGTACAGGGTCACCTCGCGGACGACGCCGCGCTGCGTGCCGTCCGGACCGTCCAGCAGGGCGCGGTAGACCAGGGGGACCCGGAATCCGCCGCCGCCCACAATCGTCAGCCGCACGGAAAACCCCGCCTCTCCTCTGACCAACGCTGCCGGTCGTGCCCTGTCCGGAAACGTATCGCACCGCCGTGAGCGGGCTGCGTCCATACGATGGTCACCAGTGGCTCGACCTGCCACGATCGACACCGACCCGAGGAGTGGAGCGTGACGGACAGCGACCGGATCCAGCCGTTCCCGGCCGGCGGCGCCCGCCCGGACGGCACCGCTGCGGGCGGCCCGTTGTTCGACCCGCTCGCGGCCGTACGCCGACCCGCGGACCCGCCCGTCGACGTCTTCCTGACCGGCACCGTCTTCCTGGACATCATCTTCACCGGGCTCGACACCGCCCCGGTCCGCGGCACCGAGTCCTGGGCCCGCGGCATGGGTTCCAGCCCCGGCGGCGTCGCCAACATGGCCACCGCCCTGGCCAGGCTCGGCCTGCGCACCTCGCTGGCGGCCGCGTTCGGCGACGACATGTACGGCGACTACTGCTGGGACAGCCTCGAGAACGGTGAGGGCATCGACCTGTCGCTGTCCCACCGGATCCCCGGCTGGCACTCCCCGGTCACCGTGTCCATGGCCTACGAGGGCGAACGGACGATGGTGTCGCACGGCCACGAGCCGCCGCCCTGCGGCAGCGTGTTCCTACCCGAGGCCGCCCCGGGCGCCCCGCCGCCGGTCCGGGCCTGCATCGCCTCCCTCGCCCCCGGCCGCTGCGAGGAGTGGACGGCGGCCGCCGCATCCCGGGGGGCCCGGCTGTTCGCCGACGTCGGCTGGGACGAGAGCGGCCGCTGGGACCTGGCCTCCCTCAGGGACCTGGAGCACTGCGAGGCGTTCTTCCCCAACGCCGAGGAGGCGATGCGCTACACCCGCACCGACTGTCCGCGGCTCGCGGCCCGAGCCCTCGCGGACACCGTCCCGCTCGCCGTCGTCACCATGGGCTCCGAAGGGGCCTTCGCCGTCGACGGGGGCACCGGGGAGATCGCCGAGGCACCCGCCGTCGACGTCGAGGCCCTGGACCCCACCGGTGCCGGGGACGTGTTCGTCGCCGGTTTCGTCACCGGTTCGCTGGCCGGCTGGCCGCTCGCGGACCGGCTGGCGTTCGCCGGGCTCACCGCCGCGCTCTCGGTCAAGGAGTTCGGCGGCTCGCTGTCCGCACCGGGTTGGGCAGAGGTCGCCGCATGGTGGCAGCACGTGAAGGCCTACAACGACCAGCCGGCCGAGACCCTGCGCCGGTACGCGTTCCTCGACGCGCTCCTGCCCCCCGCGGCGCCGCCGCTCAGCCCGGCCGGAGCAGCGGCGCCCCGGCAGCCGCGCAGGGCGGTGCCGACCATCGGCTTCCGCCGGCTGTGAGCCCGGGCGCCGCCGTCCGGGGGACCCGTCGCGTCCGGAAATGCCTGCGGAGCAGTCGGCACCCCGTCGTATTCTTGGATCACAAGGCCGCACCGATCCGTGCGGCGAGCCGAACACAGAAGGCGGGGTCCTCAGGCCTGAGAGCCGGCCCATGACGCAGACACCCACGGACACTCCCGGCGAGGGGCAGGCACGCGCCCACTTCACCGTCCCGGCGAACCACCCCATGGTGACGGTTCTGGGCTCGGGCGACTCACTGCTCCGCGTGATCGAGAACGAGTTCCCCTCCACCGACATCCATGTGCGCGGCAACAAGGTCAGTGCGGTCGGTGATCCCGAGGAAGTGGCGCTCGTCCAGCGCCTGTTCGACGAGATGATGCTGGTGCTGCGCACCGGCCAGCCGATGACGGAGGACGCTGTGGAGCGCTCGATCGCCATGCTGCGCGACGAGGCCGGTGACCTGCGGGACACCGAGACACCCGCCGAGGTGCTCACCCAGAACATCCTCTCCAACCGGGGCCGCACGATCCGCCCCAAGACGCTGAACCAGAAGCGGTACGTCGACGCGATCGACAAGCACACGGTCGTCTTCGGCATCGGCCCGGCCGGTACCGGCAAGACCTACCTCGCCATGGCCAAGGCCGTGCAGGCGCTGCAGTCCAAGCAGGTCAACCGGATCATCCTGACCCGGCCCGCGGTCGAGGCGGGGGAGCGGCTGGGCTTCCTGCCCGGCACCCTCTACGAGAAGATCGACCCGTACCTGCGGCCGCTGTACGACGCGCTGCACGACATGCTCGACCCGGACTCCATCCCGCGCCTGATGGCGGCCGGGACGATCGAGGTCGCCCCGCTGGCCTACATGCGGGGCCGCACGTTGAATGATGCTTTCATCATCCTGGACGAGGCGCAGAACACGAACCCCGAGCAGATGAAGATGTTCCTGACCCGGCTCGGGTTCGACTCCAAGATCGTGATCACCGGCGACATCACCCAGATCGACCTGCCGGGCGGCACGAAGAGCGGCCTGCGTCAGGTCCGGGAGATCCTCGACGGCGTCGAGGACGTCCACTTCTCGATCCTCAACAGCACCGACGTCGTCCGGCACAAGCTGGTCGGCCGTATCGTCGACGCCTACGACCAGTACGACAGCCGCAGCGGCCACGACCGCCACGACACCGGCCACGACCGACACAACCGAAAGTAAGTGCTGCGCCCCCCATGTCGATCGACGTCAACAACGAGTCCGGACAGGACATCGACGAGCAGGCGGTCCTCGATGTCGCCCGCTACGCCCTCACCCGGATGCGTATCCACCCGCTCTCCGAGCTCTCGGTGATCGTCGTCGACGCCGACGCCATGGAGCAGCTTCACATCCAGTGGATGGACGAGCCCGGTCCCACGGACGTCATGTCCTTCCCGATGGACGAACTGCGCCCGCCCGCCAAGGACGACGAGGAACCGCCCCAGGGCCTCCTCGGCGACATCGTGCTGTGCCCGGAGGTCGCCGCCAAGCAGGGCGACGCCGCCGGGCACAGCACGGACGAGGAGCTCCAGCTGCTCACGGTGCACGGGGTGCTGCACCTCCTCGGCTACGACCACGAGGAGCCCACCGAGAAGGCCGAGATGTTCGGCCTCCAGAAGGCCATCCTGGACGGCTGGCGCGGCGAACGCGGCATCACCGGGCCCTCTCCCGCCCCCACCACCCGGTGACCGGCCAACTGACCGCCGCGGCGGTCCTGCTGGTCGTGGTGGCCTGGCTCGCGGCCTGCGCCGAGGCGGGCCTGGCCCGGACGACCCGGTTCCGTGCCGAGGAGGCCGTACGCTCCGGACGGCGGGGCAGCGCCAAGTTGATGGCGCTGGCCGCCGACCCCACCCGCTACCTGAACCTGGCCCTGCTGGTCCGCGTCTCCTGCGAGATGGCCGCCGGGGTCCTGGTGACGTATGTCTGCGTCCGCGAGTTCGAGCAGACGTGGGAGGCACTGATCGTCGCGCTCGGCGTGATGGTCCTCGTCAGTTACGTCGCGGTCGGGGTCTCCCCGCGCACCATCGGCGCCCAGCATCCGCTCAACACCACCACCGCCGCCGCGTACGTGCTGCTGCCGCTGGCCAGGGTGATGGGCCCCGTTCCGCAGCTGCTGATCCTCCTCGGCAACGCGCTCACCCCCGGTAAGGGCTTCCGCAAGGGCCCGTTCGCCTCCGAGGCGGAGCTGCGCGCCCTGGTCGACCTCGCCGAGAAGGAGTCGCTGATCGAGGACGAGGAACGCCGCATGGTGCACTCGGTCTTCGAGCTCGGGGACACACTCGTCCGCGAGGTGATGGTGCCGCGCACCGACCTCGTCGTCATCGAGCGGGCGAAGACGATCCGGCAGGCGCTCACCCTCGCGTTGCGCTCCGGCTTCTCCCGGATCCCGGTGGCGGGCGAGAACGAGGACGACATCGTCGGCATCGTCTACCTCAAGGACCTGGTCCGCAAGACGCACATCAACCGGGACGCCGAGTCGGAGCTCGTCTCCACGGCCATGCGGCCCGCAGCGTTCGTGCCCGACACGAAGAACGCAGGCGACCTGCTGCGCGAGATGCAGCAGCGGCGCAACCACGTCGCGGTCGTCGTCGACGAGTACGGCGGCACCGCGGGCATCGTCACCATCGAGGACATCCTCGAGGAGATCGTCGGCGAGATCACCGACGAGTACGACCGGGAGCTGCCGCCCGTCGAGGACCTCGGCGACGGCGTCCACCGGGTCACCGCCCGCCTCGACATCGGCGACCTCGGCGAGCTCTACGGGCTGAAGCTGGACGACGAGGACGTCGAGACGGTCGGCGGTCTGCTCGCCAAGCTGCTGGGCCGGGTGCCGATCGCCGGGGCCAGGGCCGAACTCGACCTCAGCGAGGACGGCGCGGACGCCTCGCTCGAGGGCCTGCGACTGACGGCCGAGTCGCCGGCGGGACGTCGCAACCGCATCGTGACGGTGCTCGTCGAGCCGTTGCGCACCGGGGACGACGAGCCCGGCGGGCAGGGCAGCGCGGACTCCCGCTGACGGCGGGCCCGGGGCGGTGACCCGAGGTCCGGGCCCCGCTCCGGCCCGTCACGAGACCCCTTTATGCTCGTCCCATGAGCGACAGCAGCCCTCTGGACCCCGAAGACCACAAGCTCATCACGCTGGCCCGGGCCACCCGGGCCCGCAACGGTGTCCCCGAGGGCGCGGCCGTCCGGGACGAGACCGGGCGGACGTACGTCGCCGGCACCGTCGCCCTCGACTCCCTCTCCCTGAGCGCCCTGCGGACCGCGGTGGCGATGGCCGTCGCCAGCGGCGCCGAATCCCTGGAGGCCGCCGCCGTCGTCAGCTCCGCCGAATCGGCAGCCGACGCCGACCGCGCGGCTGTGCGCGACCTCGGCGGCCCGGACACCCCCGTGCTGCTGGCCGGTCCCGACGGAACCCTGCGTTCCACGCTCACCGCGGGCTGAGCGCCGCGGTCCGAGCAGCGCAGGCCGGGCCGCGGGGGCCGGGTTGCACCGGTACTGCCGTACCACTGGTCCGAGCAGTCCGCGGCATCGGGGAGAATGAGGCCCATGAGCGATCGTTCCCCCTCGTCCCCGCCCGCCCCGGCACCGGCCCCGCATCGCGCCGGGTTCGCGTGCTTCGTCGGCCGCCCCAACGCGGGCAAGTCGACCCTCACCAACGCGCTGGTGGGCACCAAGGTGGCGATCACCTCCAACCGGCCGCAGACCACCCGGCACACCGTCCGGGGCATCGTGCACCGCCCCGAGGCGCAGCTCGTCCTGGTCGACACCCCCGGCCTCCACAAGCCGCGCACCCTGCTCGGCGAGCGGCTCAACGACGTGGTGCGCACGACCTGGGCCGAGGTCGACGTCATCGGGTTCTGCATCCCGGCCGACCAGAAGCTCGGTCCGGGCGACCGGTTCATCGCCACCGAACTGGCCGGGATCAAGAAGACCCCCAAGGTCGCGGTCGTCACCAAGACGGACCTGGTGGACTCGAAGCAGCTCGCCGAACAGCTGATCGCCGTCGACCGGCTCGGCGAGGAACTCGGCATCGATTGGGCGGAGATCATCCCCGTCTCGGCGACCGGTGACAACCAGGTGGGCCTGCTGGCCGACCTCCTGGTGCCGCTGCTCCCGGAGAGCCCGCCGCTCTATCCCGAGGGCGATCTGACCGACGAGCCCGAGCAGGTCATGGTCGCCGAGCTGATCCGTGAGGCCGCGCTGGAGGGCGTGCGGGACGAGCTGCCGCACTCGATCGCCGTGGTCGTCGAGGAGATGCTGCCCCGTGAGGGCCGCCCGGAGAACAAGCCACTGCTGGACGTGCACGCCAACGTCTACATCGAGCGCCCGAGCCAGAAAGGCATCATCATCGGCCCCAAGGGCGCACGGCTGAAGGAGGTCGGGGTGAAATCGCGCAAGCACATCGAGGCGCTGCTCGGCACTCCGGTCTTCCTCGATCTGCACGTGAAGGTCGCCAAGGACTGGCAGCGCGACCCGAAGCAGCTGCGCAAGCTCGGATTCTGAGGTCCGCGCCCTCCCCGCGACGCGGCGAACGCCAGGGGCCGGGCGGTCTCCGGGGGCGAGGTCAGGCGCCCTCCCCGAGAAGCCGCGTGATCAGTTCACGCTGGGCCCCGGTCAGCTCCGGGTCCGCGCAGTGGACGGTCCGGTCGTCGACGGTGATGCGGTAGGCGAAGCCGTCCGGAACCCCGGCTGGAGGCGCCTGCCGTCCGGCTGCGAACGCCCGGTCGGCCAGCTCGTGCCAGTCGGTGGCGTCGGGCCGCCCTGCGGTGTCCAGTTCGGCCCGGCGCTCGATGCCCGCGAAGCCGCCGGTGCGATGGATACGGATGCGCATGGCCCATCCCTACCCGTTCGGCGCCGGCGCAGGCCGCGTTCCCGGCCCGGGGACTCCTGGCCGGGGGACGCGGGCGGAGGAGGGGGACGGCGAGCATCGGGGGGGTCCGGGAGTGATATGTCACGTTCTGCCCGATGAGCCCCCCGGATCTTGCATGCTGAAACGCATCGGCGCAGATCTCGACGGCTCGGTTAGGCTGCTGCACATCATGCGTTTCGGGCTGCTTCTTCTTAGCTGCCGCGGCGAGGGCCTGTAGTCGTAGGCCGACCCCCTCCCCGCGGAGACCGGTGTTGCCCACCGTCGGCCGTCGAGATCCTTTCGGCAGGAGCCCACGCACATGACCCAGCATTCCGTCGGCCGTCCCACGCCCATCACCGCCGCGACGGCCCCGCAACGCCCGTCGGGGATGCCGACCCACCGCTACGCGCCCTACGAGGCCGTGGACCTGCCCGACCGGTCCTGGCCGGACAGCCGCATCACCCGCGCCCCACGCTGGCTCTCCACCGACCTGCGCGACGGCAACCAGGCTCTGATCGACCCCATGTCGCCGGCTCGCAAGCGCGCGATGTTCGACCTGCTCGTGACGATGGGTTACAAGGAGATCGAGGTCGGATTCCCCTCCTCCGGTCAGACCGACTTCGACTTCGTGCGCTCCATCATCGAGGAGGGGGCGATCCCCGAGGACGTGACGATCTCCGTCCTCACCCAGGCCCGCGAGGAGCTCATCGAGCGCACGATCGAGTCGCTGCGCGGCGCGCACCGGGCCACCGTGCACCTGTACAACGCCACCGCGCCGGTCTTCCGGAGGGTGGTCTTCCGCGGCACCCGCGAGCAGGTCCGGCAGATCGCCGTCGACGGCACCCGGCTGGTGACCGAGTACGCGGACAAGCTGCTGGGCGACGAGACCGTCTTCGGCTACCAGTACTCGCCGGAGATCTTCACCGACACCGAACTGGACTTCGCGCTCGAGGTCTGCGAGAGCGTCATGGACGTCTGGCAGCCCGAGCCCGGCCGCGAGATCATTCTCAACCTGCCCGCCACGGTGGAGCGTTCGACCCCCAGCACCCACGCCGACCGGTTCGAGTGGATGTCGCGCAACCTGTCCCGGCGTGAGCACGTCTGCCTGTCCGCGCATCCGCACAACGACCGCGGAACGGCCGTCGCAGCCGCCGAACTGGCGGTCATGGCCGGCGCGGACCGCGTCGAGGGCTGCCTGTTCGGTCAGGGCGAGCGCACCGGCAACGTCGACCTGATCACGCTGGGCATGAACCTGTTCAGCCAGGGCGTCGACCCGCAGATCGACTTCTCGCAGATCGACGAGATCCGCCGCACCGCCGAGTACTGCAACCAGATGGCCGTCCACCCGCGCCACCCCTATGCGGGCGACCTCGTCTACACATCCTTCTCCGGCTCCCACCAGGACGCCATCAAGAAGGGCTTCGAGGCGATGGAGGCCGACGCCGAGGACCGCGGCGCACGCGTCGACGAGATCGAGTGGTCGGTGCCCTACCTGCCGATCGACCCCAAGGACGTCGGCCGCTCCTACGAAGCGGTGATCCGCGTCAACTCGCAGTCCGGCAAGGGCGGTGTGGCCTACGTCCTGAAGAACGAGCACAAGCTGGACCTGCCCCGCCGGATGCAGATCGAGTTCTCGAAGATCATCCAGGCGAAGACGCACACCGAGGGCGGCGAGATCACCCCGGCGGAGATCTGGTCGGTGTTCCGGGACGAGTACCTGCCCACACCGGACAACCCCTGGGGCCGCATCGCACTGCGCTCCGCGCAGACCTCCACCACCCACGAGGGCGGCGACGCCCTTACCGTGGAGGCCGTGGTCGACGGCGCCGACACCGTGCTCACCGGCAGCGGGAACGGCCCGATCGCAGCCTTCGTCGACGCGCTGGGCCGCATCGGCCTGGACATCCGGGTCCTCGACTACGCGGAGCACGCGCAGAGCGAGGGCGCCACGGCCCAGGCCGCCGCCTACGTCGAGTGCGCCGTCGACGGCCAGGTGCTGTGGGGAGTCGGAACGGACGCCAACACGGTGCGCGCCTCCCTGAAGGCAGTGGTGTCCGCCGTGAACAGGGCCGATCGCGGCTGAACCCGGGTAAACCGGAGCCCCGTCCGCCCACTCGGGAGGATGGGGCTCGGTCCGGTCTTGGTGAGGATGCTGACGCCGCTTCCTTCATGTGGCTAACATCACGTCCACGCGGCACCGTTGCCGAGGCGCCCTCGCCGGCGTGTACCGCGCAACCAGCGGACAGTCAAGGCGAAGTGGCCGGAGGTGCGCAATGTCGCGCGTGTGGGGAGTGCGCACCATGTGGCGCACCGAAGGGGACGGGGAGTTCTTCTGCCCCGGCTGCGGAGGCGACCGCAACCACCGCCGCCGAACCGGCCACCGGCGCCTGTTCGTCCTCGGCATCCCGCTCCTCCCGCGCGGCGAAGCGGGCCCGGTCGTCGAATGCTCCTCCTGCACCGACCGCTTCGGCGTCGAGGTGCTGGACCGGCCGACGACGACGCGGCTCTCCGCGCTGCTGCGCGAAGCCGTCCACACCGTGACCCTCGCGGTCCTGGTGGCCGGCGGCACGGCGGCCCGACCGGTGCGGGAGGCGGCGGTCGAGGCGGTACGGGCCGCGGGCTTCGCCGACTGCACCGAAGAGCAACTCGTCACGCTCATCGACGCCCTCGCCGCCGGTCACGGACGCATCCCGTCGCACCCGGATCCGGGGAATCTCGCGCCCGGCAGCACGGTCCCCGTCGTCGAACTGCACGAGGCCCTCGAGCCCCTGGCTCCGCATCTGGCACCGGCCGGCCGGGAACAGATCCTGCTCCAGGGAGCCCGCATCGCCCTCGCCGACGGTCCCTACGTACCCGCCGAGGAGGAGACGCTGGCGGCCGTCGGGCGCGCGTTGCGGATCCCCGTCGAGGACACGGACAGGCTCCTGGCCGCGGCCGCCCGTACGCCCTCCTGAGACCCCGGGCCCGGCTCGGGCCGCCCGGCGCGGAACCGGGAATCCCGTGCGCGACAATGGCCGCATGAGTCTGTTCCGCGACGACGGCATCGTGCTGCGCACCCAGAAGCTGGGTGAGGCGGACCGGATCATCACCCTGCTCACCCGTGGTCACGGCCGGGTCCGCGCGGTCGCGCGCGGCGTACGGCGCACGAAGTCGAAATTCGGGGCCCGACTCGAGCCCTTCTCCCACGTGGATGTCCAGTTCTTCGCGCGCGGAAGCGAACTCGTCGGTCGCGGACTGCCGCTGTGCACGCAGAGCGAGACCATCGCCCCGTACGGCAGTGGCATCGTCACCGACTACGGCCGCTACACCGCGGGAACCGCAATGCTGGAGACCGCCGAGCGATTCACCGATCACGAGGGCGAGCCGGCCGTCCAGCAGTACCTGCTGCTCGTGGGCGGGCTGCGGACGCTCGCGAGCGGCGAGCACGAGCCGGCGCTCGTCCTGGACGCGTTCCTGCTGCGCTCCCTCGCCGTCAACGGCTACGCCCCCAGTTTCGACGCCTGCGCGCAGTGCGGAATGCCCGGACCGAACCGGTTCTTCTCGATGGCGGCAGGCGGCGTCGTCTGCGCGGAGTGCCGCGTGCCGGGAAGCGTCGTACCCTCCTCGGAGGCTCTGGTGCTCCTGGGCGCTCTCCTCACGGGCGACTGGGCCACCGCGGACGCGAGCGAGCCGCGGCACGTCCGGGAGGGCAGTGGCCTGGTCGCCGCGTATCTCCACTGGCACCTGGAACGCGGGCTGCGCTCGCTCCGCTACGTGGAAAAGGGCTGACCAGGGCGGCGCGCCCCGCATCCTGGGCCCGGGCCCGGACAGCACACCCGGATCGCACGACAGACGCATCACGACAGACGCTAGGAGACGTGGACCGCATGGCACGACGCGGGATTCTCGGCCGCACCCGCCGCGAGTACAAGACGCCCGAGCCCCACCCGTCCGGCGCGCGTCCGCCGAAGATCCCCGGCGAGCTGGTGCCGAGGCACGTCGCGATCGTCATGGATGGCAACGGCCGCTGGGCCAAGGAGCGCGGACTCCCGCGAACCGAGGGACACAAGGTGGGTGCCGAGCGCGTGCTGGACGTGCTGCAGGGCGCGGTCGAGATGGGCGTGCAGAACATCTCCCTGTACGCGTTCTCCACCGAGAACTGGAAGCGCTCGCCGGACGAGGTGCGCTTCCTGATGAACTTCAACCGCGACTTCATCCGCAAGACCCGTGACCGGCTCGACGAGCTGGGCATCCGGGTGCGCTGGGTGGGCCGGATGCCCCGCCTGTGGAGGTCGGTGGCCAAGGAGCTCGAGGTCGCTCAGGAGCAGACCAAGGACAACGACGGGCTCACGCTGTACTTCTGCATGAACTACGGCGGCCGCGCCGAGATCGCGGACGCCGCGCAGGCCTTGGCGGAGGACGTGAAGGCGGGCCGGCTCGATCCGTCGAAGGTCAGCGAGAAGACCTTCGCCCGGTACCTCTACTACCCCGACATGCCCGACGTGGACCTGTTCCTGCGCCCCTCCGGCGAGCAGCGGACCTCCAACTACCTGATCTGGCAGAGCGCTTACGCCGAGATGGTCTACCAGGACGTGCTGTGGCCGGACTTCGACCGCCGTGACCTGTGGCGGGCGTGCCTCGAGTTCGCCCAGCGCGACCGGAGGTTCGGCGGGGCGCTGCCCAACGAGGGATCGGCGGAGAGCAGCGCCTGACCTGCTGCGTACGGGCTGCGCGGAACGGGCCGGTCGGCGTAGCGTCTCGGTATGGAACCGACGCTGACCGGCTCGGCGGTGACGCTGCGGCCCGCCGTTGAGGCCGACATTCCCCTCCTCGCCGCCATCCGGGCCACCCCCGAGGTGTTCGCCCGGTGGCGCGGCGGGGAAGACCTCGAGGCGGAGATCCGGGCGGACCTCGCGGACGGGGAAACCCGGATCTCGACTGTCGAACTGGACGGGCGCGTCGTGGGCGCGATCCAGTGGAGCGCGCAGGAGGAACCGGACTACCGGCATGCCTCGATCGACATCTATCTCGACCCGGCGGTGCACGGCCGGGGTGTGGGTGCCGACGCAGTCCGGACCCTTGCCCGGCACCTGATCGACGAGCACGGCCACCACCGGCTGGTGATCGACCCGGCGGCCGACAATGCGGCGGCGATCGCGTGCTACCGCAAGGTGGGTTTCCGGCCGGTGGGCGTCATGCGGGCCTACGAGCGGGGATCCGACGACTCCTGGCACGACGGCCTGCTCATGGATCTGCTGGCCGAGGAGCTGACCGAGCCGGATTGAGCCGGGGGCCGCGCACGGGCCGGGGGGCGGAGGGCAGTACCGACCGGAGTACGGCCGCCGGCCCGCAGGGACCGGCCGTCAGCTCTCCGCGCCTGCCGCCGCGCAGTCGCCGCAGGTGCCGAAGATCTCGATGGTGTGGCCCACGTCCACGTACCCGTGTTCCGCGGCGATCTGGTCCGCCCAGGCCTCCACGGCCGGGCCCTCGACCTCGACGGCCTTGCCGCACAGCCGGCACACCAGATGGTGGTGGTGGTCGTCGGTGCTGCACCGGCGGTAGACGGCTTCGCCCTCGCTGGTGCGCAGCACGTCCACCTCACCGGCATCGGCGAGGGACTGGAGGGTGCGGTAGACGGTGGTCAGACCGACCGAGTCGCCCCGGTGCTTGAGCATGTCGTGCAGTTCCTGGGCGCTGCGGAATTCGTCGACCTCGTCGAGTGCCGCCGCCACGGCAGCCCGCTGCCGGGTCGACCTGCCACGCACCGGCGGTCCTGCGGTCGCCACGGTTGCCTCCTCGAATTCGCCCGGTCCGCACGTACGACGGGTCATTGTGCCAGTGGTCGCCGACAGATCCGGCAGAACCGCGTCGTCCGGAAGCCCGCCGGCCGCCCCGGCCCGCTCAGACCTTGACGTCGTCGCCCTGCGGGGGCGTTCCGCCCTCCTCCTCCAGGGTGCACCGTTCCGCTGCCGCTGCGGCCCTCCGGGCCCGCTTCCGCGTCAGCGGAACGGCGGCCGCGGTGAAGGCGAGGAAGACGGCGACGGACAGCAGGACGATGGCCGCACCGGAGGGCGCGTTCACGTAGAACGTGGTCACGGTGCCGGTCAGCGACACGCTCACCCCGATGGCCACGGCGGTCGCCAGGGTCGCCGCGAAACCCCTGCTGACGCGCTGGGCCGCCGCCACGGGGATCACCATCATGGCGCTGACCAGCAGCAGTCCGACGATGCGCATCGCGACGGTCACGGTGACGGCGGCGGTGACCGCGATCAGCAGGTTGAGCAGCCGGACGGGCAGCCCGGAGACCCGGGCGAACTCCTCGTCCTGGCAGACCGCGAAGAGCTGGCGGCGAAGGCCGACGGTGGTCGCGACCACGAAGGCGGCCAGGACGCAGATCGCCGTGATGTCCGCGGGGGCGACCGTGGTGATCGAACCGAACAGATAGGTGAGCAGGTTTCCGGTCGAGCCGTTGGGGGCCAAATTGATGATCATGACACCGCCGGCCATGCCGCCGTAGAACAGCAGGGCCAGGGCGATGTCGCCGCTCGTCCGCCCGCGCGAGCGGATCAGCTCCATCCCGACCGCGCCGATCACCGCGACCACCGTCGCCATCCAGACCGGGCTGGTGCTGAACAGGAAGCCCAGCGCGACGCCGGTCATGGCGACGTGACCGATGCCGTCGCCCATGATCGCCTGGCGTCGCTGCACCAGGTAGATGCCGATGGCCGGGGCGGTGATGCCGACCAGGACGGCCGCCAGCAGGGCCCGCTGCATGAAGGCGTACTCGAGGATCTCCATCAGCTCAGCAGTCCCGTCCGGATCGTTTCGGCCGCCGCGTCGGCGTGCGGGTGTACGTGGTCGTGGCCGGGCAGGGCGTGCTGGCCGACGGCCTCGGGCGGCGGGCCGTCGTGGACGACGCACCCGTCCCGCAGCACCACGGCCCGGTCGATGAGCGGTTCCAGCGGCCCCAGTTCGTGCAGGACCAGCAGCACGGTGGTCTCCCGGGCGACCTGCTCGCGCAGGATGCCCGCGAGCACCTCCTGTCCGGCCAGGTCGACGCCGGCCATCGGCTCGTCCATGATCAGCAGTTCGGGGGAGCCGGCCAGGGCACGGGCGATGAGGACCCGCTGGTGCTGGCCGCCGGAGAGCGCGTCCACGGAGTCCTTGGCGCGGTCGTGCATGCCGACCATGTCCAGCGCCGCGTCGACCGCCAGCCGGTCGGCCCTGCGGACCGGGCCCAGCCGGGTGCGGGCCAGCCGTCCCGCGGTGACGACCTCGCGGACGGTCGCCGGTACGCCGCCGGCGGCGGTGGTGCGCTGCGGCACGTAGCCGATGCGGGCCCAGTCCCGGAACCGCCGCTGGGGGACGCCGAAGAGTTCCAGGGAGCCGCTCGCGAGTGCCACCTGCCCGACCATCGCGCGGACGGCCGTGGACTTGCCGGAACCGTTCGCGCCGAGCAGGGCGACGACCTCGCCGCGGTGCACCGACAGGTCGATCCCGCGCAGGACGGGACGCGAGCCGAGGAAGGCCTTCGCGCTGCTGAGGGAGACGACGGTGTCGGGTCCGGGAACGGATGTACCGGCCATGGCTGGTGCCCTTCGCTGCTGCTGCGGGTGGTGTGGGGTCATGCGGCGCCGAGGGCCTTCTGCAGGGCCTTGAGGTTCGCGCGCATGACCTCGAGGTAGTCGCCGCCCCTGGACTTGTCGGTGATGCCCTCGAGAGGATCGAGCACATCGGTCCGCATGCCGGTGTCCCCGGCGAGGGTTCGGGCGGTCCGGCTGCTGACGAGCGTCTCGAAGAAGACGGTCGAGATCCGTTCCTTCTTCACGATTGCGTGCAGGCTCCTGATCCTGGCAGGGCTGGGCTCCGCCTCGGGATCGAGCCCGCTGACGGCCTCCTGCTTCAGGCCGTAGCGTTCGGCGAGGTGTCCGAACGCGGAGTGGGTGGTGACGAACGTGTCGGTGCGGCGGTTCCTCAGGCCGGACTCGAACTCGTCGTCCAGCGCCCGGAGATCTCCGACCAGAGCATCGGTGTTCTTCCGGTAGCCGGAGGCGTGGTCCGGGTCCGCCTTCTCCAGGGCCTTGCCGACACCCCGGGCGGCCTCGGCGTACTTCACCGGGTCGAGCCAGATGTGCGGGTCGGCGACGCCCTCGCCGTGCTCCTCGGCGCCGTGACCGTGGCCGTCGCCCTCACCGCCGTGGGTGTCCTGCTCGGTGAACGAGCCGGCGTCGACGGCGCTCGTGGTGCCGGACTGGATGACCGCCTCGTCGACGGCGGGCTGAAGGTTCTTGAGGTAGACGACCGCGTCGGCCTCGGCGAGGGCAGCGGTCTGCCGCGGGTTGATCTCCAGGTCGTGCGGCTCGACACCGGGCTTCGTCAGGCCGGTGACGGTGACGTGGTCGCCGCCGATCCGTTCGGCGAGGTACTCCATGGGATAGAACGACGCCACCACGTTCAGCGTGCCGTCCTTGCGGCCGTCCGCCGTCCCGGTGGAGGAGCAGGCGGTCAGCGAGGCCAGGCCCAGAGCGAGGATCCCGGCCACGGCGCGCGTGGACCTCGGGCGGCGACATATGTTCATGACACTCATTTTCAACAATGTTGGAAACGGTTGTCAACAAGAGGGGGTGGCGGACCTCGCCCCGTCCGCGAGCCCGGGAACGGGGCGAGGTCTACCGGCAGCGGGTCGAACCGATTTACGGTGACATCTCGGGGAGCGGCCCCCGGGATGCCGAGACGGATTTGATCCCAGGGGTGTCGCCGCCGGTAACCTGAGGTATTCGCTGGGCCGCAGCGGGCCGTACCGCCTCGTGTGCGGGTTCCGGCGGATCCCACCGACCGCCTTCGTCGTCGTAATGAAGAGAGCACCGTGGCCGCCGACAAGATCGACAGCATCGTCAGCCTGAGCAAGCGCCGTGGCTTCGTCTACCCGTGCAGCGAGATCTACGGCGGTCAGCGGGCCGCCTGGGACTACGGACCGCTCGGCGTCGAGCTCAAGGAGAACATCAAGCGTCAGTGGTGGCGGTCCGTCGTCACCTCGCGTGACGACGTCGTCGGCATCGACTCCTCGGTGATCCTCGCCCGCGAGGTCTGGGAGGCCTCCGGCCACGTCGCCACCTTCACCGACCCACTGACCGAGTGCACCTCCTGCCACAAGCGGTTCCGCGCGGACCACCTGGAGGAGGCGTACGAGGCCAAGCACGGCCGCCTCCCCGCGAACGGCCTCGCGGACGTCAACTGCCCGCACTGCGGCAACAAGGGCGGCTTCACCGAGCCCAAGCAGTTCTCCGGCCTGCTCTCCACCCACCTGGGCCCGACGCAGGACTCCGGCTCGGTCACCTACCTGCGCCCCGAGACCGCCCAGGGCATCTTCACCAACTTCGCCCAGGTCCAGCAGACCTCGCGCAAGAAGCCGCCGTTCGGCATCGCCCAGACCGGCAAGTCGTTCCGCAACGAGATCACGCCCGGCAACTTCATCTTCCGGACCCGCGAGTTCGAGCAGATGGAGATGGAGTTCTTCGTCAAGCCGGGCGAGGACGAGCAGTGGCACGAGTACTGGATGCAGCAGCGCTGGAACTGGTACCTCGACCTCGGCATGCGCGAGGAGAGCATCCGCTGGTACGAGCACGCCAAGGAGAAGCTCTCCCACTACTCGAAGCGCACCGTCGACATCGAGTACCGCTTCAACTTCGGCGGCACCGAGTTCTCCGAGCTCGAGGGCATCGCCAACCGCACGGACTACGACCTCAAGGCGCACTCCGAGGCCTCCGGCCAGGACCTGTCGTTCTTCGACCAGGAGGCCGGCGAGCGCTGGTTCCCGTACGTCATCGAGCCCGCGGCCGGCCTCAACCGCGCCATGCTCGCCTTCATGCTCGACGCCTACAACGAGGACGAGGCGCCGAACGCCAAGGGCGTCATGGAGAAGCGCACCGTCATGCGCCTCGACCCGCGCCTGGCGCCGGTCAAGGTCGCGGTGCTGCCGCTGTCCCGCAACCCGCAGCTCTCGCCGAAGGCCAAGGGCCTCGCGGCCGACCTGCGCAAGAACTGGAACATCGACTTCGACGACGCGGGCGCCATCGGCCGCCGCTACCGCCGCCAGGACGAGATCGGCACGCCGTTCTGCGTGACCGTCGACTTCGACACCCTGGACGACAACGCGGTGACCGTGCGCGAGCGCGACACGATGAAGCAGGAGCGCGTCTCCCTCGACCAGATCCAGTCCTACCTCGGTGGCCGCCTGCTCGGCTGCTGAACGGATCGCCGCCGGACGCCCCGTCCTCCCCTCGTGGGAAGGCGGGGCGTCCGCCGTTGCCGGGTGCGCGGGACGGGCAGCCCTCAGCGCGGACAGGCGGTGGGCGGCACGCCGATCGTGGCCGTGAAGTCGCGTACCAGGTGGGCCTGGTCGCTGTAGCCGAGCTCGGCGGCGAGCCCCGCCCAGTCGATCTCCCGCTCGCTGCCCGCACGCTCCAGGGCCTCGTGGAACCGGTAGCGCAGGATGACCCACTTGGGGCCGACGCCGACGTACGCGGCGAAGAGGCGCTGGAGCGCCCTGACGGACAGCCCCGCGTCACGGGCGAAGCCGGCCACGCGCCCGACGGTACGGTCGGTGCGCAGCCGCTCGACCAGTTCCATGGCGAGATCGGCCTGTGGATCCGGACGGGGGCCAGCCGCCAGCAGAAAGGCGTCGAGCGCGGCCACTCGGGCGTCCTCGTCGTCCGGCCCGAGCACGGCGGCGGGCGCGTCACCGGTCCCCGGGAAGACCTCGGTGTGCGCCACGTTCCGGCCCGTCCACGCCGACACCGGCCGGGAGGGCGCGAACGGCCGGAAGCCGCCGGGCCGGAACTGCACGCCGCACACCCGCCCGGCACCTTCGAGCTTGTGGGCCGACAACTGCGGCCCCACCCCCGCGACCTCTCCGAACTCCGTTCGCCCGCCGTACCGTTGGAAGACCAGATTCACCGACGGGTGGGGCACGACGTGGGCGGCGTACGGCTCGGCAAGGTCCCAGTCGATGAGCCAGTAGTGCTCCAGATACGGGCGCAGCGGCGCGGCGGGTTCGCGCCGGCGGAAGCGCACCCGCGAGAGCAGGGCCCGGGGGTCGACGATGCCCCGGGTGTCGCGCCGCGGACCGGTCATGGGCCGATCGTATGTCGCGTTTCTTCAAGCCGCCGGGCTTCGGTCCCGCATAGCGTCGCCCCATGACGACCCGAATCAGTGAACTGCTCGAGGAAGCGTCCGGCCGGGCCGTGCCGGTCGTGCGCGCGGTACCCGACGACCGGCTCGGGGAGCCGACACCGTGCACCGAGTACACCGTGGGCCAACTGCTCGACCACCTCTTCCACGTGGTGATCGGCTTCCAGTCACTGGCCGCGAGACAGCAGGCCGAATTCACCGTGACACCCCACTACCTCGAGGGCGAGTGGCGCGGCCGGTTCGCCGACGAGACCGCGAAGCTCGTCGCGGCCTGGGCGGCCCCCGGGGCCGACGAGGGTGTGGCAGGCAGCATGAACCTCCCGGCGCGCACGGTCGGCGCCATGGTGCTCGGCGACCTGACCGTGCACGCCTGGGACCTCGCCCGTGCCACCGGGCAGGCCTATGACCCCGATCCGTCGAGCGCCGGCGTCATCGAGGCGATGGTGGCCGACATGGCTCCCATGGCGCGCTCGATGAAGGTCTTCGGCGAGCCCGTCCCGCTGCCCGACGACGCCCCCGCCTTCGACCGCCTGCTGGCCGCGACGGGCCGCGACCCGGGGTGGAGGTCCGAGCGGGTCTGACCCGGCACACCTGCGTCCTGCACCGGGGCGTGGGTGGGGCGAACACCGGTCCCGGTCACCGCCGTTCAGCGACGCGGCCCGCGCGGGTCCGGCCGCTCCGTCGGCCGGCCGTACACCCCGCCGCTGCCGGCGCGCAGGTGGTCGCGGGACGGCTGTTCGCCGAAGACGTGACCGGGGCGGAACGTGCAGCGGCCCGCACGCGATGTCGTGCGGGCCGCTGCGTGGGCATCAGGACCGGGAGCCGACCGCCTCCCGGCGAGTGTCCTCCGCCTCCAGCCGGACGGCCGCCCGGCGGGCCGTCTCCCGGGCCCACGACCCCGTGGTGAGCGCGCCCAGTGCGGCGATGGCCGCCCCGCAGCCCGCGATGATCCACCAGGCGGGCCGGCTTGCATCGACGAAGCCCGCCGTCTCCGACGCACCCCGCGCAGCGCCCGCTGTCAGCACCGCACCGATGACGGCAACCCCGAGCGAGGTGCCCACCTGCCGGCTCGTCGAGGCGACGGCGGACGCCACCCCCGCCTGGGACCGCGGCATGCCGGACACCGCGGTGTTGGTGATCGGGGCGTTGACCAGACCGAAGCCGATGCCGAACAGCACGTAGCCGCCGAACAGCAGCGGCACGGACGAGCCGGCGTCGAATGCCGCGAACAGCACGGCGCACGCCGCCATCGCCGGCCCGGCGACGAGCAGCGGCAGCCGGGGCCCGCGGCTGCCGACCAGCCGCCCGGACAGCGGCGCGAAGACGAACGTCATCGCTGCCATCGGCAGCATCCACAGCCCCGCGTGCAGCGCGGACAGTCCCCGGACGTCCTGCAGATACAGCGTGTTGAGGAAGAGGAAGCCGCCGAGGGCGGCGAATCCGCACACCGCTATGGCTGTGGCGCCGCTGAACGGGGCACTGCGGAAGAACCGCGGATCGATCAGCGGTTCCGGATGCCGTCGCTCGTAGCGCACCAGCCCGATCAGCGAGGCGACGGCGACGAGGACCAGGGACACGATCAGCGGAGACCCCCAGCCGATCACCGCCCCTTCGATGATCGCGTAGGTGAGCGGGCCCAGGACGCCGATCACGAGCAGCTGCCCCACCGGGTCCGTCCGGCGTGGCCGGGGCGCCCGCGACTCCGGCACGAAGAGCCAGGTCAGCAGCAGCGCCGCGAGACCGACCGGCAGGTTGACCCAGAAGATCGACCGCCAGCCGACCGTCTCCACCAGCACCCCGCCCACCAGCGGGCCCGCGGCGAGACTGATGCCGACGACGCCGCCCCACACACCGATGGCCCGGGCCCGTTCGCGGGGGTCCGTGAACACGTTGGCGATGATGGACATGGCGACCGGGTTCAGCATCGAGCCGCCGACCGCCTGCACCATGCGGAACGCCACCAGCCACCCCAGCCCGGGCGCCATGCTGCACAGCACCGAGCCCAAGGTGAAGACGATCAGCCCGGTCCGGAACACCCGGCGGCGCCCGATCCGGTCCGCGACGGACCCCGAGAGGATCAGCAGCGATGCCAGCACCAGGGTGTAGGCATCGATCGTCCACTGCATGCCGGAGACCGATGCGCCGAACTCCCGGCGCATCGAGGGAAGGGCGACATTGAGGACGGTGTTGTCGAGACTGACGATCAGCAGGCTCATGCAGCAGATCGCGAGGACGAGCAGACGCCGCCGAGGGCTGAGACCGGGCATGGTTGAACGCTACATCGATCTCCCCCGGACGCTCCGGCCCCGCCCCCTCCGGCGTGCGCGACAATGGGAGACCGCACACCGCCGTACCCCGCAAGGAACCCCTCGATGACGCAGCTGCAGATCGGCCCGCACACGGTGCAGCCGCCGGTCGTCCTGGCCCCGATGGCCGGGATCACCAACGCACCGTTCCGCACCCTGTGCCGGGAGTTCTCCGGCGGCAAGGGCCTGTTCGTCAGCGAGATGATCACCACCCGGGCCCTGGTCGAGCGGGACACCAAGACGATGCGCCTCATCCGCTTCGACGGCACCGAGAAGCCGCGTTCGATCCAGCTCTACGGCGTCGACCCGGTCACCGTCGGCAAAGCCGTCCGCATGATCGCCGACGAGGACCTCGCCGACCACATCGACCTCAACTTCGGCTGCCCCGTCCCGAAGGTCACCCGCAAGGGCGGCGGATCGGCGCTGCCGTACAAGCGCCATCTGCTCCGCGCCATCCTGCGTGAGGCCGTCGCGGGCGCCGGCGGACTCCCGGTGACCATGAAGATGCGCAAGGGCATCGACGACGACCACCTCACCTGCCTGGACGCCGGCCGGATCGCCGTCGAGGAGGGCGTCACTGCCATCGCCCTGCACGGCCGCACCGCCGCCCAGCACTACGGCGGCACCGCCGACTGGGAAGCGATCGCCCGGCTCAAGGAGCACGTCCCGGAGATCCCCGTCCTCGGCAACGGCGACATCTGGTCCGCGGAGGACGCGCTGCGCATGATGCGCGAGACCGGCTGCGACGGCGTGGTCGTCGGGCGCGGCTGCCTCGGACGGCCCTGGCTGTTCGGCGACCTCGTCGCGGCCTTCGAGGGCACGGGCAGGCCCGCCGAGCCGACACTGAAGGACGTCGCGCAGATCATGCTGCGCCACGCGGAACTGCTGGGCGAGTGGCTGGAGGACGAGGCGCGCGGCGTCATCGACTTCCGCAAGCACGTCGCCTGGTACACCAAGGGCTTCTCGATCGGCTCCGACATGCGCCGCAAGCTGGCCGTGACGTCCTCCCTGACCGAGCTGGGCGGACTGCTGGACGGCCTCGACCTGGACCAGCCCTGGCCGGCCGGCGCGGACGGCCCGCGCGGCCGTACGTCCGGCCGCAACCGCGTGGTGCTGCCCGACGGCTGGCTCGACGACCCGTACGACTGCGCGAGCATCGGCGAGGACGCGGAACTCGACACCTCCGGCGGCTGAGCGGCCGGGACTCCGGGGACGCCGAACGCCGCCGGGCCTCCCGGGCTCGGCGGCGTTCGGCGGGTGCGATGTCAGGCTTGCGCCGTGTCCCGCAGGGCGGTGAGCAGGGCGAGCGGAGTCGCCGCCGCCCACGACTGCGGCGAGCACGAGTGCGGGTAGGGCACCGGGTCGGGGTGCTCGTCCGGCCCGTATCCGGCCATCACCTCGGGCAGCCGGTAACCCGTGCGGGCCGCGGCTGCCACCACGCCCTCGGCGATCCTGCGGACCTCCTCGCCGAGCCCGTACCGGGCCAGGCCGAGGGCGATCACGGCGTTGTCGTGCGGCCACACCGAGCCCCGGTGGTAGGACAGTGGCTGGTACGCCGCCTGGCCGGCGGCCAGCGTGCGCACGCCCCAGCCGGAGAAGAAGTCCGGCTCCAGCAGCCGCCGGCCGACCCGTTCGCCGCGCTCCTGGCCGAGGATGCCCGACCACAGCAGATGACCCGCGTCCGAACCGAGCGCGTCCATCCGCCGCCCCTCGCCGTCCAGGGCGAGCGCCGGGAAGTCCTCCGCATCCAGCCAGAAGTCGCGGGCGAATCGCTCCTTCAGATCGTCCGCGGCCTCGTCGAGCCGGTCCGCGTAGGCCGTGTCGGACCAGACGGTGCGGGCCAGCCGGGCGGTGCGGCGCAGGGCGTCGTAGGCGTAGCCCTGCGCCTCGGCCACGGCGATGGCGCCCTCGGCCTGGGTACCGTCGGCCCGGCAGATGGCACCGGGGGAGTCCTTCCAGTTCTGGTTGGCGAGGCCGCCCTCGTCGGCCCGGTAGAGGAGGTAGCCCCGTTCGTCCAGCCCGCCGTGGCGTTCCATCCAGGTCACGGCTGCCCGCGCGTGCCGCTCGAGCCGGCGGGCGAGCCGCTCGTCGCCGGTCCGCTCGGTGAAGGCACCGAGCAGGACGAGGAAGAGCGGGGTGGCGTCGACGGTGCCGTAGTAGCGGCCGAACGGCACCTGACCGAAGGCGGCGAGTTCGCCGTGGCGGATCTCGTGCACGATCTTGCCGGGCTGGGCGGCGCGCGCCGGGTCGTCGGAGGTCGCCTGCACGGCGGCCAGGGCGGGCAGCGTGGCCTCCGCAAGCTCCGGGCGGTACGGGAGCGCGAACAGCGAGGTGAGCAGCGAGTCACGGCCGAAGATGGTGAGGAACCACGGCACGCCCGCCCCGGGCACCCGCAGCTCCTCGCCGTCCGGCCCGAGGGCCGGTACGCGCAGCCCGGCGAGGTCCGTCAGCCCCTGCTCGCAGGCGCGCCGCAGCTCGGGCCACTCGGTCTCCGCGGCCGGGTCGGGGGCCGCGGCGGTGAACTCCGCGATGTCCGCGGAGGTCCGGGCTGCGACGGCGGCGGGGGTGGCCGGGGCCTCGGGCGGCTCCGGTGCGCCGTCCGGGCGGGCGGACACGCGCAGCGCCAGTTCGGCGGTGCCGTGCGGCTCGAGCGGCACGGTCCAGCGCAGCCGCCGGGCGCCGTCGTCGGTGGCGTCGACGGCCTCGGGTCGGGGGTGCGCGGTGACGGTCGTCCGGGAGTGCCAGTGCGAGCGCCGGTAGCCGAACTCCACGCCGTCGGGCAGCGACCGGCAGGTGCGGTCGGCGCCGGGCTTGTCGTAGTCGTTGTGGTCGGCCCGCAGCTCGAACTGGTCGGCGAAGTCGGCATCGGCGGTGATCGCCACGGTCACGTCGACGGCCTCGCCGGTGTTGCCCGTCAGGCGCAGGGTCTCCACCAATGTGCCGTCGCAGACAGCCTGTTCGCGGAACACGGTGTACCGGGCGGGTTCGCCGCGGACCCCGGCCGGGGTGAGGACGCCCGCTGCCTGCTCCCCGGTGGCCACGGGCACCAGGACGGCCGGTTCGGCCCCGTCCAGCGTCAGTTGCCAGCGGCTCAGGTGCCGGGCGTCGCGCCGGAAGAGACCGTCCGGGGACGTGCTCGGGGCGCCGGTGATGTCACCGGAGGGGGAGAGGGCGGCGAAGGTTCCGTCGTGGACGAGCAGACGGTTCTCCGTGGTGGTCATCCGATGTCTCCGGTCTGTGTCGTGGGGGCGGGGTCTTCGGCGGGGGCGGGAGCGGCTTCGAGGCCGGCCGGACCGGCGGTGAGCAGGTCCAGGGCGAGAGCCGCGGTCCAGCTGAAGTCCCGGGTGCCGCGGGCCTCGCCGGTGAACGGATCGACGTACTCCGCGAATCCCGAGGCACCGGCCGCGTCGATCAGTGATGCGCGCAGGGCGTCGGCGCGGGCCGTCTCGCCGTACTGGCGCATGCCGCGCTCCAGCAGCCAGTTGGTGTTGAACCAGGCCGGCCCGCGCCAGTAGCGGTGCGGGTCGAAGGCGTGACCCTGGAGGTCGTAACTGGGGACGAGCGGCACGGTGGTGCCGAGCCCGAAGTGCCGTCCGGACGCCGTCCGCAGCAGGGCGTCGACGACCCGGCGCGGCAGTCCGGGGACGATCAGCGGGATCAGGCCCGTGACGCTCCGCTCCCGGATCGGCTCGCCGCCGCGGACATCCCGGCAGAGGAACATCCCGGCGTCCTCGTCCCACAGCCGTCCGACGAGCGCCTCGGTCAGCTCCCGGGCCCGGGCGCGGTGCGGCGCGGGGTCGGCGCCCGTCTCCGCTGCGATCTCCGCGAGCGCGTGCTCGGAGACGACGAGGAGGGCGTTGACGCCGGGGTCCTCGACGGCGAAGGAGTGCGGGGCGACGAGATCGCGGTAGCCGCGGTCACGATAGTCGGCGACCAGCCGGACGTAGCGGCCGTAATCGAGGTCGGTGGGGCGGTCGGCGGCATCGCCGTGCGCCAGGTCGGCGCGGCGGAAAGTGCCTGCGTCCGCCGGTTCGATCCGGGACAGCGGCCCGTCCCAGCAGGGGCTGTTGTCCATCCCCGGCTCCCACGGATGGACGACCGATATCAGGCCGCTGCCGCCCAGGTCGCGCTGTTCGGCGAGGTAGCGGTGCCAGGCCGCCAGCCGTGGCCGGACGCGGCGGAGGAAGCCGCGGCGGTGTGAGGTCTTGGGGTCGGCGCGGTGCACGAGCCAGGCGGCCAGGGCGTGGACCGGAGGTTGCACGATCCCGGAGGTCTCGATTCCGGCGGGTGCTCCGGCTGCGGCGCCCGCGGTGGAGGAGCGCCAGAAGTCGGGGGACGGGAAGTAGGCGTCGAGGGGCACCACCGGGTTGAACACGATGTGGGGGACGCGTCCGTCCCCCCACTGGGCGCGCAGCAGCGTTTCCAGTTCCTGCTGGGCACGCTCGGCGGAGAGGTGCCGCAGGCCGATGGAGATGAACGCCGAGTCCCAGCTCCACTGGTGGGGGTAGAGCCCGCGGGAGGGGACGGTGGAGGCTCCGGCCCAGTTGCCGGTCAGGACGCGTTGGGCGGCGCTGCGCAGCTGTCCCGGCTCGAGGGGGCGGCCGGTGGTGGTGTGCGGTGCGGTTGTGGTGGGGGTCATGAGGGCGCGGGGTGGTCGTGGCCGACGGTCGTGCGCATCGATCGGTACCTCTCCGGATCGGTTTCGTCGAAGGTAGCCTAGGGATAAGTATTGCGAAAATACATAACTGGCCCTGTGGTGCGTGCAACGAGGACGCAAAGCGGGGCAATGAAGGCGAGGCATGGTTCGAGAGGCCGGGGCGGGGCGGCGGGTCCCGGCGAGCGGCTCTCCCGGCGGCCCTTGCCCGGCCCGGCCGCCCGGTGCATGCGTTCCCAACTCGCCCGTACGGCACGAGTGTTGTGACGGGGGCGGGGTGCGCGGCAGCGCGGTGGCCGGCTCCGTCATGCTCACGGCACCCGTGGTACTTCTGTTCCTGGCCGCAGATCGTCGCCGGCGCCGAGGGCGGCGGCGCGGCCGACACGAGCTGAACACCGAACGGCAGGGACGCGGATCGATGACGGGGCGAATCGGGACGACCGGGAACCAGGCCGGCGCAGGACATCTGCTCCGGCTCATCCGGGAGGGCACGGCCACCACCCGCGGTGAGCTCCAGCGGGCCACCGGCCTGTCCCGCTCCACCGTGGGCCACCGGTTGGACGAGCTCTTCCACGCCGGCTGGATCCGGGAGACCGCGGGGCGTCCCGCCGATGCCCGTACCGGCGGACGGCCCTCCCTGCGCCTGGAGTTCGACGGTTCGCACGGAGTCGTGCTCACGGCCGACCTGGAGACCCGGCAGGCCGGTGCCGCCGTGCTCGACCTCAACGGGCGGGTGCTGGCCCAGCGCACGGGCCCGCTCGTCCTCGCCGACGGCCCGGACGCCGTCCTCGACCGGCTCGGCGGCTGGTTCGGCCCGCTCCTGGAGGAGGCCGGGGCGGAGCCCGGCAAGGTCTGCGGTGCCGGGCTGTCAGTGCCCGGGCCGGTGGACCACGCCGCCGGTCGGGTGGTGCAGCCACCGATCATGCCCGGCTGGGACGGGTATCCGATCCCGGACCGGTTCCGGGAGGCCGTGGCCGGGCAGATGGGGACGCCCGCCGGCGGTGAACTCCCGGTGCTCGTCGACAACGACGCGAACCTCATGGCCTTCGCCGAACAGCGCACCGGCTACCCGGACTGCTCGGCGTTCCTGCTGGTCAAGGTCTCCACCGGGATCGGCGCCGGGCTCGTGGTGGACGGCGGTGTCTACCGCGGCATCGACGGCGGCGCCGGGGACATCGGGCACATCCGCCTGCACGACTGCCCGGACGCGCTGTGCATGTGCGGCTCCTACGGCTGTCTGGCCGCAGTGGCGAGCGGCGGGGCGCTCGCCGCAGAGCTCGCAGCGGCCGGACAGCCGGTGACGTACGGCTTCGAGGTCGCCGAGCAGCTGGCGGCGGGCAATCCCGACGCCGTCCGGCTGGCCCGCGAGGCGGGACGCCGGGTCGGGGCGGTGCTCGTCACCGTGGTGAGTGTGCTCAATCCCGGGGTGCTGATGATCGCGGGCGATCTGGCGGGAACGCCGTTCGTCACCGGTGTGCGAGAGCTGCTGTATCAACGCGCCATGCCCCGTTCGACCGCGCACCTCGATGTGGTCACCTCGCGGCTGGGCGCCCGGGCGGGCCTGGCCGGAGCGGGAGCGATGGTCGTCGAGCAGCTCTATGCGCCCGGCACGGCGGACGCCCGCCTCGCCGCGCTGCGGGTCTGACGCCCAGCGAAATGCGGCACTCCGTGCCTCGGCTGTTGCCGCCGGCCTCCGCGAGACTCGCACGGATGGCGTCGACTTTCAAGCGCTCATTCGAGCGTCATGGCCCGCTCATGTGTCCAGTGAGTGAGATCTGACCCCTGGAGAGGGCGTGATTCTCGCCACCTTGATAAGGGCTGCGCTCAGATGAGCGATTTTGGGAATCGGCGCCCCCTGCCGTCGAGGCGGATGCATCTCTCCAACGGGTGGCACCGGGTGCCACTTCATTTGTGTTCGCTTTCTCGATGCACCGAACGACATGGGGAGCAAAGCGTGCAGGCAGGAATCCGTCACGACGGATTGAACGGGACATCCGAGTTCAAGTTCTGAACGCATGGCCTGAACGGCCTGCAACCCCAAGGATTGCAGGTCCAGTGGGCTGTATCACATTCGATCTCGCGGCAGCCGAGTGGTTGCAGACGGACGACGGCCGAGTGGACGTACGCAGACGCCTTCGATCTGGGTACGCTCCCCGCCGTCAGGGCAGCCTCCCCGAGACTTTCGTCCGGGGGTATCCCCAGCGAGGTGTCGAGAACCCGTGCCGGTAAACCAAGAAACCCAGGCAGGACAGGCCGAAACCCGGAAGTTCGTCTACGACTTCACCGAGGGCAACAAGGACCTCAAGGACCTGCTCGGCGGGAAGGGGGCCAACCTCGCCGAGATGACCAACCTCGGCCTTCCCGTTCCTCCCGGATTCACCATCACCACCGAGGCCTGCAAGGTCTACCTCGACAGCGGTACCGAGCCCCCGGCACTGCGCGACGAGGTGAGCCGTCACCTCGACGCACTCGAGAACCGCATGGGCAAGAAGCTCGGCCGACCCGACAACCCCCTGCTGGTGTCGGTGCGTTCGGGCGCCAAGTTCTCCATGCCGGGCATGATGGACACCGTCCTCAACATCGGTCTGTCCGACGAGTCCGTGGCCGGGCTGGCCGAACAGGCGGGCGACGAGCGGTTCGCCTGGGACTCCTACCGCCGGCTGATCCAGATGTTCGGCAAGACCGTTCTCGGCGTCGACGGCGACCTCTTCGAAGAGGCGCTGGAGGAGGCCAAGAAGGGCCGCAACGCCGTCACCGACGTGGACCTCGAGACGGCCGACCTCCGGCAGCTCGTCGAGGACTTCAAGGCCATCGTCCTCAAGGAGACCGGCCGTTCCTTCCCACAGGAGCCGCGTGAGCAGATGGACCTCGCGGTCCGCGCGGTCTTCGACTCCTGGAACACCGACCGGGCCAAGCTCTACCGGCGCCAGGAGCGCATCCCCGGTGACCTCGGCACGGCCGTCAACGTCTGTTCCATGGTCTTCGGCAACCTCGGCCCCGACTCGGGCACCGGCGTCGCCTTCACCCGCGACCCGGCCAGCGGCCACCAGGGCGTGTACGGCGACTACCTGCAGAACGCCCAGGGCGAGGACGTCGTCGCCGGAATCCGCAACACCGTTCCGCTCGCGGACCTCGAGTCGCTCGACAAGAAGTCGTACGACGAGCTGATGCAGATCATGGAAACCCTCGAGACGCACTACAAGGACCTGTGCGACATCGAGTTCACCATCGAGCGCGGCAAGCTGTGGATGCTCCAGACCCGTGTCGGCAAGCGCACCGCCGGTGCCGCTTTCCGTATCGCCACCCAACTCGTCGATCAAGGCCTGATCGACGAGGCCGAGGCCCTGCAGCGGGTCAACGGCGCCCAATTGGCGCAGCTGATGTTCCCGCGGTTCGACGAGAACGCCACCGGCCGCGAGGGCGTGCAGAGGATCGGCCGCGGCATCGCCGCCTCCCCCGGTGCGGCGGTCGGCAAGGCCGTCTTCGACTCGTACACGGCCGTCAAGTGGTCCCGCTCCGGCGAGAAGGTCATCCTGATCCGCCGTGAGACCAACCCCGACGACCTGAACGGCATGATCGCCGCCGAGGGCATCCTCACCTCGCGCGGTGGCAAGACCTCGCACGCGGCCGTCGTCGCCCGGGGCATGGGCAAGACCTGTGTCTGCGGCGCCGAGGAGCTGGAGGTCGACACCAAGCGGCGGCGGATGACGGCGCCCGGCGGCGTCGTCGTCGAGGAGGGCGACATCGTCTCCATCGACGGTTCGTCGGGCAAGGTCTACGTCGGCGAGGTGGCGGTGGTGCCGTCCCCCGTCGTCGAGTACTTCGAGGGCCGGATGCACGCCGGCGCCGACGACGCGGACGAGCTCGTCCAGGCCGTGCACCGGATCATGGCGTATGCCGACCGCGTGCGACGGCTGCGGGTGCGCGCCAACGCCGACAACGCCGAGGACGCCGCCCGCGCCCGCCGGTTCGGCGCCCAGGGCATCGGTCTGTGCCGCACCGAGCACATGTTCCTCGGCGAGCGCCGCGAGATGGTCGAGCGACTGATCCTCGCCGACCACGACGACGAGCGCGAGGAGGCCCTCGGTGCCCTTCTGCCGCTGCAGAAGGCCGACTTCGTCGAGCTCTTCGAGTCGATGGACGGACTTCCGGTCACCGTCCGGCTGCTCGACCCGCCGCTGCACGAGTTCCTGCCCGACATCACCGACCTGTCGGTGCGGGTGGCGCTGGCCGAGTCCCGGCACGAGAAGCACGAGAACGACCTGCGGCTCCTCCAGGCCGTGCACAAGCTGCACGAGCAGAACCCCATGCTGGGCCTGCGCGGTGTGCGCCTCGGTCTCGTCATCCCGGGGCTGTTCGCCATGCAGGTACGGGCGATCGCCGAGGCCGCGGCCGAGCGGCGCAACGGGAAGACCGACCCGCGGGCAGAGATCATGATCCCGCTGGTGGGAACGGTGCAGGAGTTGGAGATCGTCCGCGAGGAGGCGGAGAAGGTGATCGCGGAGGTCGAGCAGGCCACCGGCACCGACCTCAAGCTCACCCTCGGCACGATGATCGAACTGCCGCGGGCCGCGCTGACGGCCGGGCAGATCGCCGAGGCCGCGGAGTTCTTCTCGTTCGGCACCAACGATCTGACCCAGACGGTGTGGGGCTTCTCCCGCGACGACGTCGAAGCGAGCTTCTTCACCGCCTACCTGGAGAAGGGCATCTTCGGGGTCAGCCCGTTCGAGACGATCGACCGCGACGGCGTCGGATCGCTCGTGCGCAGTGCCGTCGAGGCCGGCCGGGCGACCCGTCCGGACCTCAAGTTGGGTGTCTGCGGTGAGCACGGTGGCGACCCGGAGTCCGTCCACTTCTTCCACGAGGTGGGGCTGGACTACGTCTCCTGCTCGCCGTTCCGGATCCCGGTGGCCCGGCTCGAAGCCGGCCGCGCGGCGGCGGAGAGCCAGGGCAGCGACTCGCGCTGACGACCGGGGAGCGCAAGCACCGGAGCCACCACAGGGGTTCGCCCGCCCAGGATCGCGGGCGGCCCTCAGCCCCCGGGGCGGTTCCGGCAACCAGGGGCGGCACCTTGTGCGGAGGTGCCGCCCCGGCCTTTTCGGTTCGGCGGACCGGGCTCGACCCGCTTGCCGGTGCCCCGGCGGACGCACGGCGCCGGGCCGCCCCTGACGGGACGGCCCGGCGTCGTCCTGCGGTGCAGGAACAGGTCTGCCGGTGGACTAGACGACGTCGTGGTCTTCGGTGTCGTCGGAGATGTTGTAGTCGGCGGCTCCGTCGTAGGTGGCGGTGATGGTGAAGGTGCCGGATGCGCCGTAGGCGTGGACGGGGGCGGTTGCGGTGCCGGTTCCGTCGAGGGGGACGTCATCGGCGGTGTTGCCGTCGCCGAAGTCGAAGTCGACGGTTCCGGTCGGCGTGCCACCTCCCGGCCCGACTGCGACGACGGTTGCGGTGACGGTGACGTCTTCTCCGATGGCGGAAGGGTCGGGGTCATCGCTGATGATCGTGGTCGTGGTGTCTGCCGGGTTCACGACGTGCGGATCGGCGTCGAACGAGACCAGGTAGTCGTCGTTGCCGTTGTACGTGGCCGTGATGGCGTACACCCCGGCTGTGGTGTAGGCGTGGACGGGGGTGGTTGCGGTGCCGGTTCCGTCGAGGGGGACGTTCACGACGGGAGTTCCGTCGTCGAAGTCGAAGTCGACGCTGCCGGTGGGCGTCCCGCCTCCGGGAGCCACGGCGACCACCGTTGCGGTGGCGGTGACGTCCTCGCCGACGACCGACGGGTCGGGGGAGTCGACGAGGGTGATGTCCGTCAGCGCCGGGTTGACGTCTTGCGTGTCGGTGTCGGAGGAGCCGGTGTAGTCGGAGGTTCCGGTGTAGGTGGCGGTGATGGTGTAGGGGCTGCCGCTGACGCTGGTGTAGGCGTGGGGCGGTGTGGTCGCCGTTCCGCTCATCAGGGGCACGGTGACGGTGGGTGATCCGTCGCCGAAGTCGAAGGTGACGTTGCCGGTGGGTGTGCCGGCTCCGGGTGCGTTGGCGACCACGGTTGCGGTGGCGATGACGTCTTCGCCGACGACGGAGGGATTGGGCGAACCGGCGACCGTGGTGGTGGTGGCCGCCGCGTTCACCGTGTGCGGCTCGGTGTCCGAGGAGCCGGTGTAGTCGGA
>NZ_JAMQGM010000034.1 GCF_023703325.1 Streptomyces meridianus | reverse complement strand
CCGCCGGGACCGCCCTGCGGACGCGGGCCGCCGGAGCCGCCCGGGGCACCCGGTCCGCCGGGACGCGGAGCGCCGCCGGGACGGGGCGCCTGCGGGCGGGCCATGCCGGTGCTGCCACCCGAGGTGAACGGATTGTTGCCGGGACGGGGGCCGGACGGGCGAGCGCCGGGACGCGGAGCACCCGAGCGCTCACCGCCGGGACGCGCCGCGCCGCCGGGGCGGGCGCCCTGGTCACGTCCCTGGCCGGGTGCGGCAGGACGCGCCGGACGCGGAGAGCCGCCGCCGGGAGCCGGGGCGGGACGACCGCCGGGCTTGGGGCCGGCGGGAGGCGCCGTGAACTCCGGCGAGGCCGGAGCGGGGGTCGCGGGCTTGGCCGGCGCAGGCTTCGGCGCCGGTGCCTTGGGCCCCGGGGTCGGACGCGGCCCGGGGGCCGGCGTCACGGGGGCACCGCCCTGCGGCGCCTCGGCGGCGGGCTTGGGCGCGCCGGGCTTGGGGGCAGCAGGACGGGCCGTCGCACCCGGGGTGGGGGCGGACGGCTTGGAGGGCGCCGCCTTGCGGGGCGCGCCGGGCTTGCCAGCGGCGCGGCCGGAGCCGTTGCCCTGCTGGAAAGCGTCGGTCAGCTTGCGAACAACAGGCGCCTCGATCGTCGAGGACGCCGAACGTACGAATTCACCGAGTTCCTGGAGCTTGGCCATGACGACCTTGCTCTCAACTCCGAACTCCTTGGCGAGTTCGTATACCCGGACCTTAGCCACTTCGCTCCTTTGAGGTCCGGGTTCCGCCGGACCGTCGCTACTTCATGGGCGTACTCATCGCGTACTCATCGAGTGCTCATCGCAATCTCGACCTACTTCCGACTCGCGAGGTACCTGACCGCACGGTCACCCGTGCCGTTCACTTACGGTGCCGCTCGGTGCGGCGGATTGACCGGCTTGCTCGACCCGGAGACGGAGCTCCGTTGTCCCGAGCGGGCCCCGGGTCCTGAAGGCCCGGAGAAACGCCCGGCGGCGCACCGCCTGGTCGAGGCATGCCGTGACGGGGTGCACATAGGCACCCCGGCCGGGCAGCGTACCGCGCTGATCAAGGAGACATTCACCATCGACCAGCACCACACGCAGCAGATCGGCCTTGGCCGCTCGCTCCCGGCATCCCACACAGGTTCGCTCAGGGCATGCGCGGACGTGCGTCCGGCCAGACGTGCTCAAGTCTACCTCCCGCGCACCGACCTCACCCTTGTGGGGGTAATGTCCGAACGCCAGTTCCTTATTCCGGGCTGTGTGCAGGTCCGGCGCCCTGCTGCGGCTCGGTGTCCGGGCGGATGTCGATCCGCCAGCCCGTGAGCCGTGCGGCCAGCCGCGCATTCTGGCCTTCCTTGCCGATCGCCAGTGAGAGCTGGTAGTCGGGCACCGTGACCCGGGCCGAGCGGGCTGCCGCATCGACCACCTCGACCTTGCTCACCCGTGCGGGCGAGAGCGCGTGGGCCACGAGCTCGGCCGGGTCGTCCGACCAGTCCACGATGTCGATCTTCTCGCCGTTCAGCTCGGCCATCACGGCGCGCACCCGTCCGCCCATCGGACCGATGCAGGCCCCCTTGGCGTTCAGGCCCGACCGCATCGACCGCACAGCGATCTTGGTGCGGTGGCCGGCCTCACGGGCGATGGCAGCGATCTCCACCGAACCGTCCGCGATCTCCGGCACCTCCATGGCGAACAGCTTCTTCACCAGATTGGGGTGGGTGCGCGAGAGCGTCACCGACGGGCCCCGCACGCCCTTGACCACCCGGACGACGTACGTCCGCAGCCGCGTGCCGTGCGGGTACTCCTCGCCCGGCACCTGCTCCTGCACGGGCAGGATCGCCTCGAGCCTGCCGATGTCGACGAGCACGTTCTTCGGGTCCTTGCCCTGCTGGACGATACCGGCGACCACGTCGCCCTCGCGGCCGGCGTACTCACCGAAGGTGATCTCCTCCTCGGCGTCCCGCAGCCGCTGCAGAATGACCTGCTTGGCCGTGGACGCGGCGATCCGGCCGAAGCCCGACGGTGTGTCGTCGAATTCGCGCGGCTCGGCGCCCTCCTCGAGGTCGGCCCGGTCCTCCTTGGCCCACACCGTGACGTGCCCGGTGTTGCGGTCCAGCTCGACCCGGGCCTGACGGCGGCTTCCCTCGGTGCGGTGGTAGGCGATGAGGAGCGCCGCTTCGATCGCCTCGACCAGCAGGTCGAACGAGATGTCCTTTTCGCGCACCAGGCCCCGCAGGGCACTCATGTCGATGTCCACGGCTACGCCTCCTTCTGGCTTCCGTCGGCCGTGTCCCCGCCCGCGGGGCCGGCCTTGCGGTTGAACTCGATTTCCACGCGCGCCTTGGCAATGCCGGCGAAGTCCAGCCGACGGGCCGTCGCCTTGCGGCCCTTCACACCCGGCACCTCGAGGTCGAGCCCCGCGTCGTCGACACCGGTGATCCGCGCGACCAGCTCACCGCCCTCGGCCAGCTGAAGCCTGATCAGACGTCCCATCGCCCGGCGGTAGTGCCGCAGCTCGGACAACGGGCGCTCGGCGCCGGGGGACGTGACCTCCAGGACGTACGGGGCCCCGCCCATCACGTCCGACTCGTCGAGCAGCGCGGAGATCTCCCGGCTGAGTTCGGCACACGCGTCCAACTGCACACCCTCGTCGGAATCCACCACGACGCGGAGCACACGGCGCTTCCCGGCCGGGGTCACCTCGATCTCTTCCAGGTCCAGCTCTCGGGCGATGACCAGCGGTTCGAGCAGTCCGCGCAGCCTCTCGCTCTGGGTGGTGCTCATCCGGGTGACTCCTCGGCCGCGTGTGCTGTTGTGGGGGTGGGCGCGTGTCCAGAGGAAAGGGTATCCGGTTGCGGGCGGTGATGCCGCCGCCCGCCCCCGGCGTGGAACGAGCCGGTCGTCAACCCGGGGTGGACGCGCAGGTACTCTCATCCGCAGCTGATCAAGGTCGTCCCTCCGGGCCGCATGCCACGTCGGCCGGTCCCCGCATGCCCACAGGCCCCCAGCTCACCGGCCCTTGTCCCACAGGATGTGAACCGTGCCGCTTCCCATGCCGTCGCGGGCCCCGGCCGGGCCGCCCCGAAGGACCGTCCTCAACCGCGTGGCGGTTCTCTGTACGGCCGGATCCGCCGCAGCCCTGCTCTCCGCCTGCTCGGACGAAGGCAGCAGCGCCGCGCAGCGGCGGGGCGAGGCGGCGGCCCGCGCACTCCGTACACGTTCCGCCCGGGAGAGCCTGACGCTGCTGGAGCGCTACGACGCGACCCTCGACGCACATCCCGCGCTGGCCGGCCGGCTCCGGCCGCTGAGGGACGAAGTCGCCCGGCATGCCAAGGCGTTCGGGAATTCCCGGGGCCCCGCTTCACCGTCCGTCCCGTCCTCCGTCTCCCCGGGCTCCACGGCCCGCGCGGCCGGCCCCGAGGCCCCGGAGATTCCCGGCGACGAGAAGAAGGCCGTCGCCGAACTGGCGGGCGCCGAGCGCCGGCTGGCCGACACCCGCTCGGCCGCGCTGCTGGACGCCCCGCCGGAAGTCGCACGGGTGCTGGCATCGGTCGCCGCGGCCGGGGCGGCACACGCGTACCTCCTGACGGAGGGCAGCTGAATGGGCGGTTCGAAGCGGATCCGGGCAGCAGCGAAGGGTGCGGACATGACGGCACACGGCAGCTCCGGCACCACCGGCCGGGCGGGCACACCCGACTCGGGAACGCTCGAAGCGGCCCAGGCGGCCCTGCGCGCCGAACACGCCGTCGTCTACGGCTACGGCGTCGTGGGGGGCCGCATCGACGACGACCGCCGTGCGGAGGCGCGCTCCGGCTGCGACGCCCACCGGGCCCGCCGGGACGCGATGCACCGCGCCGTGCGCCGCCTCGGCGGCCGGCCCGAGGCGTCCGCCGCCGCCTATGCCATGCCCTTCCCGGTACCGGACGCGGCCGCGGCCGCCCGGCTCGCCGCCGAACTCGAGGACCGGGTCGCCGGCGTCTACGCCGACCTCGTGCAGGCCTCGAACGGCTCGCTGCGCCGTGACGCCGCGTCGGCCCTGCGGGAGGCGGCGGTCCGGGCGGTGCGCTGGCGGGGCCGCAGCGTAGCCTTCCCTGGACTCGCCGAACGGTCCGAGTCCGCCTCCCCGCCCGGATCCACGAGCGGCACGCCGGACTCGCTCTGACGGCACGCCACGGCCCAGCGCGGGAAGGGGACAGCAGGAGGATGGGTTCAGCAGCACAGCCGGAGGGCGCCGCCGGCCTCCGGGCTCCGCGACGGCTGGTCCAGGCACTCGCGGCGGCACCGGGAAGCGCCGACGCGCTGTGGCTCGAGCAACTGCCCTCCTTGGCAGGGGGGTTGCTGGACCGCTGGGAACTGACGGCCGAGCGGGTGCAGGCGCCGGGCGGGCGCAGCAGCCTGGTGGTGCTCGTCCGGCGTGCCGACGGTGAGGCCGCGGCCCTGAAACTCCTGCCGCCCTCGGCCCGCGGCCTGCGGGAGGAAGCCGCCCTGGCGCACTGGAACGGTTGGGGAGCCGTGCGGCTGCTGGACGTCGATCCCGACGCGGGCGCGCTGCTGCTGGAACGGCTGCACGGCGAGGTGTCGCTGAGTGCGCTGCCGGACGCGAAGGCCCTGCTGGAGGCAGCGGGCACGGTGCGTCGGCTGTGGGTGGAACCGCCGGAGGACCATCCGTTCGAGACCGTGGCCGAGTGCACGGCGCGGGCCGCGGGCCGGATGCGGGCCGCGGCGGACCGGCCGGAGGCCGCCGACCTCGGGCCACTGGTCGACGAGGCGCTCGCGGCCCGGGACCGGCTGACGGCCGACCCGTCCGAGATGTTCCTGCTGCACGGACGCTTCCGGCAGGGGAAGGTGCTCTCGGCCGACCGCATGCCCTGGCTGGCCGTCGGCCCGGAACCCCTGGTCGGCGAGCGCGCCTACGACCTGGCCCGGCTGGTCCGGGACCGGATGGAGGACCTGGTCGCCGCCTCGGCGGGAGCGTCCTCGGCCCGGCGGCGCATCGTGCGGCTCGCCGACTCGCTCGAGGTGGACGGCGAACGGCTGCGGGCCTGGGCCCTGTTCCGGGCCGTCGATTCGGGCACCCGGCTCATCGCCGAGGGCCGCGCGCGGGAGGGCGCGCTGCTGCTGGAGTACGCGGGCTGGCTGTGAACGCACCCCGCCGAGGTGCTCTGCGGGGCCAGGCCGGGCCCCCCAGAGCAGCTGCGTCGTTCAGCGCCCCAGGCGGGCCAGTGCGTCGTCGAGCGGCAGTTGCTCGCGCTCACCGGTCCGGCGGTCCTTGAGCTCGACCACGCCCTCGGCTGCGCGCCGTCCGACGACGAGGATCGTCGGTACGCCGATGAGCTCGGCGTCGGTGAACTTCACGCCGGGCGAGACTCCGGCCCGGTCGTCGACGAGCACGCGCACACCGAGGGCCTGGAGCTTCTCGGCGACCTCGAGAGCCATCTCGGTCTGACGCGCCTTGCCCGCCGCGACGACGTGGACGTCCGCCGGTGCGACCTCGCGCGGCCAGCACAGGCCCTGGTCGTCGGCGGTCTGCTCGGCCAGCGCCGCAACGGCGCGGGAGACGCCGATGCCGTACGAGCCCATGGTGACGCGGACCGGCTTGCCCTCCCGGCCCAGCACGTCGAGCTCGAAGGCGTCGGCGTACTTGCGGCCCAGCTGGAAGATGTGGCCGATCTCGATGGCCCGGCCGATCTCCAGCCCGGTACCGCACTTCGGGCAGGGGTCGCCCGGCTCGACGACGACGACGTCCAGGTAGCGGTCCACCTCGAAGTCGCGGCCGCACACCACGTTGCGGGCGTGCTTGCCCTCCTTGTTCGCCCCGGTCACCCAGGACGTGCCGGACGCGACGCGGGGGTCGGCGATGTACTCGAACGCCTCGCCCGCCAGTCCTTGCGGTCCGACGTAGCCGCGGACCAGCTCCGGGCGGCCGGCGAAGTCGTCGGCGGTCACCAGCTCGACGACAGCCGGGGCGAGGTGCTCGCCCAGCTTGCCGAGGTCGACCTCGCGGTCACCGGGCACACCGACGGCGGTGATCACGCCGTCGACCTTGACCAGCAGGTTCTTCAGCGTGGCCGAGGCCGGGACGTCCAGGTGCGCGGCCAGGGTCTCGATGGTCGGGGTGTCCGGGGTGTCCAGCTCCTCGACCGGGAGGTGCTCGACCGGGGCGACCGGCGCCACGACCGTGGTGACCGCTTCGGTGTTGGCGGCGTAGTCGCAGGCCGGGCAGTCGACGAAGGTGTCCTCGCCGGCGGCTGCCGGGGCCAGGAACTCCTCGGACGCCGAACCTCCCATGGCACCGGAGACGGCCGAGACGATCCGGTAGTCGAAGCCGAGCCGCTCAAAGATCCGGGTGTACGCCTCACGGTGCAGCCGGTAGGACTCGGACAGGCCCTCGTCGTCCGTGTCGAAGGAGTACGAGTCCTTCATCTGGAACTCGCGGCCGCGCAGCACGCCGGAGCGGGGGCGGGCCTCGTCCCGGTACTTGGTCTGGATCTGGTAGAGGATGACCGGCAGGTCCTTGTAGGACGAGCACTGGTCCTTCACGACCTGGGTGAAGATCTCCTCGTGCGTCGGACCGAGCAGGTACTCGCCGCCCTTGCGGTCCTTGAGGCGGAAGAGCAGCTCGCCGTACTCCTCCCAGCGGCCGCTGGTCTCGTAGGGCTCCTTCGGCAGCAGCGCCGGGAGCAGCACCTCCTGGCCGCCGATGGCGTCCATCTCCTCACGGACCACGCGGGAGACGTTCTCCAGGACCTTCTTGCCCAGAGGCAGCCAGGTCCAGATGCCTGCGGCCGATCGGCGGACATACCCGGCGCGGACCAGCAGCTTGTGGCTGGCGGTCTCGGCATCGGCCGGGTCGTCGCGCAGAGTCTTGAGCATCATGCGGGACATGCGCTGGACCATGAGGTGTCTCCTGCTTGCGTAGTGCGATTGGCAGGAAGGTTATCGGGCCCGGGCCGCCAGGTGATAACCGTTGGGCTCGGTCCCCGTCTGCCGCCCGGCTCCGCCCGCCTGCACATCCGCCTCATGGCGGGACGCCATCGGCGGGCCGGGGCCTACCTCAGCAGCGGCAGCGGCGCACCCATCACCGCGTACGGGCTGGCGGCGTTCGGGAAGACCACACGCCGGACCAGATCGCGGTAGCCGAGCGAGCGGTAGAGAGCCCGGGCCGGGCTGTCGGTGTCGATCGCGGACAGGATGCTGCGGGGCTGCTCCGCCCGGTCGGTGAGGGTGGTGATCAGTTCCCGGCCGATGCCGCGCTTCTGGTAGTCGGGGTGCACATGCAGCTCGGTGACGACGAACGCGTTGTCGAGCCAGCCGTCCAGCCCCTCGGCGCGCAGTCGCGGCTCGACGACACTGGACCACCAGTGGCTGCGGTCGTTGGGCATGCCGTAGACGAACCCGACCAGACGTCCGGTCGGGGTGGTGGCCCCCAGGGCCCTGGCGCCGGGGTTCGTGAGGTGCCGGAGCACGATGTGCCGCCGCACCTCGATCTCCTCGTCGCCGAGGCCGAAGGCCAGCGCCTGAACGGCCAGCGCCTCATCGACCCGGGAGGCGAGGTCCAGCGGTCCGACCCGCACGTCATCCATGGCCGGAGACTACCCGCAGCGCGACGGTCCACCGCTCGCGCGCATCCTTCCGCGTGCGGCGGACCGGACGGCGCGGTGCCGCGGAGGGGTCCGCGGAACACCGGCGGCTGCCCGGGCTCAGAACAGGACGCTCATGAACGTGCCGGTCTCCCGGAAGCCGACCCTGCGGTAGGCGGCCCGGGCGGGGATGTTGAAGTCATTGACGTACAGGCTCGCCACGGGCGCCACGTCGTCCAGGGCATAGCGCAGCACGGCCGCCATGCCGGTCTCGGAGAACCCGCGGCCGCGGTGCTCGGGGGCCACCCACACGCCCTGGATCTGGCAGGCCTTGGCGGTCGCGGCCCCGATCTCCGCCTTGAAGACCACCTGCCCGTTCTCGATGCGGGCGAAGGAACGCCCGGATCCGACGAGTTCGGCGACACGTGCCTGATAGAGCAACCCGCCGTCGGCCGCCAGCGGGGAGACCCCGACCTCCTCGGTGAACATCGCGACGCACGCCGGCATGAGGACGTCCATCTCGTCCTTGCGGATGCGGCGCACCAGCGGGTCGGGCTCGATGCCGGCAGGCATCTCGGAGGTGACCATGAGCGGCTGGTTGGCGCGGACCTCGCGGGCCGGCCCCCACGAGGGCTCGAGGAGGGACCAGAGCCGGCCGGTGCTCTCCGCCGGGCCCACGATGGACGAGCAGCGCCGTCCCGCCCGGCGGGCCCGGTCGGCGAAGGCGCGTACGGCTTCCGGCCCGGCGCAGATGGGGACGAGGTTGGCGCCCGCGTAGCACAGGGCGTCGAGGCGGCCGTCCGCATCGTGCCAGCCCCAGATCTCGCCACCGAGCCGCCACGGATCGAGCCCGACGGCCTCGACGCGTGCCGCGACGAACGCGTTGGTGACCGGGTCCCGGTCGAGCACCGCGAGGGCCGCGCCGAGCTCATCGGGCTCGAGGACCCTGGATGTGGTCGTCGTCAACACTTCGGGGCCTCACCGTACGTCTGCCGCTGCGCCGTTCCGGGGTGTCGGACCTGGTCGCGCCGGTGCGCGGGGGACCCCGGTCCGACGAACTGTACCGGGCGGTTCGCGGCTGTGCCGCCTCCGGCCGGGAACAGCGGAGCCCCGTCCGGTCCCGGCGGCGCCGGGTGGGACGGGGCTCGGCGGAGCGGTGGCGGGTCAGCCGACCGAGACCTCCGGATCCCCGGACATCACGCCGTCCTTCTCCATCTGCTCGGCGATCTTCATCGCTTCCTCGATCAGGGTCTCCACGATCTTCGACTCCGGCACGGTCTTGATGACCTCCCCCTTCACGAAGATCTGGCCCTTGCCGTTGCCGGAGGCGACGCCGAGGTCGGCCTCGCGGGCCTCGCCGGGACCGTTGACGACGCAGCCCATGACGGCGACGCGCAGCGGCACCTCGAGGCCGTCGAGCCCGGCGGTGACCTGGTCGGCGAGCTTGTAGACGTCGACCTGGGCACGGCCGCAGGACGGGCAGGAGACGATCTCCAGCCGACGCTGGCGCAGGTTCAGCGCCTCGAGGATGGAGATGCCGACCTTGACCTCCTCGGCCGGCGGCGCGGAGAGGGAGACCCGGATGGTGTCGCCGATGCCCTCGCTGAGCAGCGCGCCGAAGGCGACGGACGACTTGATGGTGCCCTGGAACGCCGGGCCGGCCTCGGTCACTCCGAGGTGCAGCGGGTAGTCGCACTGCGCGGCGAGTTGCCGGTAGGCGTTGACCATGACGACGGGGTCGTTGTGCTTCACGGAGATCTTGATGTCGCGGAAGCCGTGCTCCTCGAACAGCGAGCACTCCCACAGCGCGGACTCGACGAGCGCCTCGGGGGTTGCCTTGCCGTACTTCTCCAGCAGCCGCTTGTCGAGGGAGCCCGCGTTGACGCCGATGCGGATCGGGATGCCGGCGTCGGAGGCGGCCTTGGCGATCTCCTTCACCTTGTCGTCGAACTGGCGGATGTTGCCGGGGTTCACGCGCACCGCGGCACAGCCGGCGTCGATCGCGGCGAAGACGTACTTGGGCTGGAAGTGGATGTCCGCGATCACGGGGATCTGGGACTTCCTGGCGATGACGGGGAGCGCCTCGGCGTCGTCCTGGGAGGGGCAGGCGACCCGGACGATCTGGCACCCCGACGCCGTGAGCTCGGCGATCTGCTGGAGGGTGGCGCCGACGTCGGCGGTCACTGTCGTCGTCATCGACTGCACCGAGACGGGGGCGTCGCCGCCGACGGCCACGGAACCGACCTGGATCTTCCGGCTGTGCCGGCGGTCGGCGAGCTTGGTCGGAACGGACGGCATTCCTAGCGAAATCGCAGTCATCAGGCGTGCAACCCCAAGGTGTGGATCAAGGTCCCGAGATCGGCGGGCTCCAGGCACCGAGATTACGGCACGCCCCCTGGGGCGGGCACATCCAGCCCGGGCCGGGGCTGCGGACCACCCGAAGGCACGCAGCGGGCGCGGCACGCACAGCGCCGCCGCCGGACGGATGCCCGGCGGCGGCGCGCAGGTGGGAGGACTCAGGAGATGCGGACCGGGTTGACCACGTCGGCCACCAGGACCAGCAGGGTGAAGCAGACGAAGACTCCGGCGACGACGTAGGCGAACGGCATGAGCCTCGCCACATCGAACGGCCCCGGATCCGGGCGCCGGAACAGCCGGGCCGCATGCCGTCGCACGGACTCCCAGAGCGCGCCGGCCATGTGGCCGCCGTCCAGCGGCAGCAGCGGGAGCATGTTGAACAGGAAGAGCGACAGGTTGACCCCGGCGAGGACGTTGAGGAAGAACGCCACCCGCCAGGCCGCCGGGATGTCCATCGCGAAGACCTCGCCGCCGATGCGGGCCGCGCCGACCATGCCGACCGGGGAGTCCTGCTTGCGTTCGCCGTCGTTGAAGGCGGCGTCCCACAGGGCGGGGACCTTCGACGGCACGTCGACCAGCGACTGCACACCCGAGGTGATCATGTCGCCCATCCGGTCCACGGACTGGCCGAAGGACTGCTGGACGACCCCCGTGGCGGGGCTGAAGCCGAGGAAGCCCGCGGTGACGTAGCTGTCCGGGACGACCCGGCCGTTCTCGTCGTACTTCACCAGCTTGTTGGCCACCAGGTCGGCGTGCAGGGTCTTGGTGGCGCCGTCGCGCTGGACGGTGATGGTGGCCCGGCCGACGGTGTCGCGGATGGACTCCTGGAGCTGGGACCACTCGGTGATCGGCCGGCCGTTGAAGGCGGTGATCCGGTCGCCCGGCCGGAGCCCGGCCGCCTTGGCGGGCGAGTCCTTGTCACCCTTCTGGCACTTGTCACGGTTCTCGCTCTGGGAGATGACGCAGTCGGAGACGCTGCTGACGGTGGTGGTCTGGGTGTTGACCCCGAAGCCCATCAGCACGCCCATGAAGATCACCACGGCGAGGATCAGGTTCATGAACGGCCCGGCGAACATCACGATGAGCCGCTTCCACGGCTTGCGCGTGTAGAACAGTCGCTTGTCGTCGCCCGGCCGGAGCTCCTCGTAGGCGGCCGAGCGGGCGTCCTCGATCATGCCGCGCCACGGGGAGGTCGACCGCGCCTTGACCCTTCCGTCGTCCCCGGGCGGGAACATGCCGATCATGCGGATGTAGCCGCCGAGCGGGACGGCCTTGATGCCGTACTCGGTCTCACCACTGTGCCGTGACCAGATGGTCGGCCCGAAACCGACCATGTACTGCGGCACGCGGATGCCGAAGAGCTTGGCGGTCGACAGATGGCCCAGCTCGTGCCAGGCGATCGAGAACAACAGGCCCACGACGAAGACGACTATGCCGAGAACTGTCATCAGAGTCGTCATGCCCGGACCTCCGCCGATGCCTTCGCCGCCAGTTCGCGAGCGCGGGCACGCGCCCACTTCTCCGCCTCGAGGACGTCCGCCACGCTCAGGGTCGTTCCGCTGCGGGGGGTGCCGTGCTCGGCGACGACCTCTGCGACCGTATCCACAATCGCGGTGAAGGGCAGCCCGCCCGCCAGAAATGCGTCGACGCACTCCTCGTTGGCGGCGTTGAAGACGGCCGGGGCCGTGCCGCCGAGCCCGCCGACGTGACGGGCCAGGCCGACGGAGGGGAACGCCTCGTCGTCGAGCGGGAAGAACTCCCACGCAGAGGCCTTGGTCCAGTCGCAGGCCGGGGCGGCGTCCGGAACCCGGTCGGGCCATCCGAGGCCGACGGCGATGGGGCCGCTCATGTCCGGCGGGGTGACGTGGGCGAGCGTCGAGCCGTCGGTGAACTCCACCATCGAGTGAACGTAGGACTGCGGGTGGACGACGACCTCGATGCGCTCGAACGGGATGTCGTACAGCAGATGGGCCTCGATGACCTCGAGGCCCTTGTTGACGAGCGTCGCGCTGTTCACGGTGATCACGGGGCCCATGGCCCAGGTGGGATGCGCGAGGGCGTCCTCGGGGGTGACACCGGCGAGCTCGGCCCGGGTCCGGCCCCGGAAGGGCCCGCCGGACGCGGTGACGACCAGCTTCCGGACCTCGGCCCGGGTCCCGGCCGCCAGCGCCTGGAAGAGGGCGGCGTGCTCGGAGTCGACCGGGATGATCTGGCCGGGCTTGGCGACGGCCTTCACCAGCGGCCCGCCGACGATGAGCGACTCCTTGTTGGCGAGCGCGAGCGTGCGGCCCGCCTCGAGCGCGGCGAGGGTCGGCGCGAGGCCGATGGAACCGGTGATGCCGTTGAGCACGGTGTGACACGGCGAGGCGGCGAGTTCGGTGGCGGCGTCCGGGCCGGCCAGGATCGCGGGCAGCGGCTCACTGCCGTACTCGGCGGCCAGCGCCTCGCGCAGTGAGGGCACGGCCTCCTCGCGGGCCACCGCCACCGTCTTGACCCGCAGTCTCCGTGCCTGCTCGGCGAGCAGGCCGACCCGGCCTCCCGCCGCGGACAGCGCGGTGACGCGGAACCGGTCGGGGTTGCGCAGGACGAGGTCGATGGCCTGGGTGCCGACCGAGCCGGTGGAGCCGAGGACGACGATGTCACGGCGGCCTTCGGAGGCATCGAAGATCAGATGCGGGTCCGCGAGGGGAGAGGGGCTGTCGCTCATCCCCCCATTGTGTCGGGTCCCGGCCCGGGTTCGGTGACCCGGGCCGATCATGCGGCCGCGTTCCGGGCGCGGAACCGGATACGTCGGCCCCAGCCCACTCCCGACCGAGTCGCGAGGAACCGCCCGGCCCGGCCGCGGCCGCGGAACAACGGTATCCGTCACCGGCAGCGGCGGGCAGCATCCCGGGCACGATCTGCCGTGTGCCTGCTCCTGATCGGCGGAAATCTCTCTCGTGCGATGTTCCGGCTTCGACCCTGCTTCCTCCGCTGGTCACAGGTCGGCGACGCGCTCCGGCCCGGTCTCCGTCTCCGTCTCCGTCTCCGAGGTGAAAACGGTTGGCGCCACGGGTGATGCCGTGCTCGAATGCGGCGATGACCGATGCCTTCTCCGGTGGGTGGGACAGCGAGGCGCGACTCGTGGACGGCCGTTGGGTGGAACGCCGGCCGCGTCGACCCGAAGTGGCCGAACGGCTCCTGACGGAGACCCGGTTGATGCCGTGGCTCGCCCCCCGGCTGCCGCTGCCGGTTCCGGTGCCGCATCTGCTGAGCGATGAGCCGCTCGTCGTGCGTCACGAGCTGATTCCGGGTGAGCCGCTCGAAGGCCTCGATGCACCGCAGGGAAAGGCCCTGGGCGGCTTCCTCCGTCGGCTGCACGCGGTGCACGCCGCCGATGCGACCAGGGAGGGAGCGCCGGCGCCGCTGCGGGTTCTGGACGAGAGAGCGTCGCTCGTGGCCGACTTCCGCATCCGGGTACTGCCCCTGCTACCGCGGGAACTGCACCGGGCGGGGGTCGCGTTGCTGGATTCCGTTGTCCGGCTTCCAGCTGACGCACTGGTACACGGTGATCTGGGCCCGGCGCACGTACTCGGCAGGAACGGCGAACTGACCGGCGTCATCGACTTCTGCGACGCACACATCGGCGATGCGGCCATCGATCTTGCCTGGGCGCTGCACGGCACGCCGCCGGCGTTCGCCGACGCGCTGGCCGAAGCCTACGGAGTCACTCCGGAGATCCGTCGCCGAGCTCTTCTGTGGCACCGTCTTGGGCCGTGGCACGAGGTGCTGCACGGGTACAGAACGGGCCAGGATGCCTTCATCCGGTCCGGGCTGGAGGGTTCCCGAGTCCGATTGACCCTACCCGCGACGTGAGCGGAACGGCCGCCGCGGATGTTCTGGTCGGAGGGTGAGCTTCGTCGGATCCGGTCAGAGAGAGCCCGGCGGAGCCAGCCACTGCGTCGCCTGACCGGTCACCTCCGCGACGGTCTCGAAGTCTCGGTCGTAATGCAGCACCGTCAAACCCTGGAGCTCCGCGGTTGCCGCGATCATCAGGTCCACAGCCCCCGCGGAACGGTGCCGGCCTCGCTGCGTCAGCTCACGCTGGACGTCCCAAGCCCGCGAAACGGCACGGTCATCAAGGGGAGCCCCGCCGAAGAGCGCGTCGAGATCCGCGGCCAGCTCAGTACGGTCCTGGACGCTGCGGGAGCTGTAGAGGAATTCGATCTCCGTGATGGGGCATCGCGCGATGATCCCCTCCTCGAGGGGCTTCTCCCAGCTGGTGCGTGAAGGATCCTTCAGGATGCGCACGAGCGCGCTCGTGTCGATGAGGTAGACGGCAGCAGTCACGGTCGGTAGTTCTTCTTCTCCAAGAGGTCGTCGAACGCGCCGGCGTCCGCCTTCGCCGCGAGTCGAGCCAGTGCAACGGCCCGTCGTTTGCGCTCCACGCCTTCGCGGAGGGCCGCCGTGACGGTGTCCTTCTTGGTTTTGGTGCCGAAGGCGACAGCGGCATCAGCGAGCAACTGCTCGTCCACGTCGATGAGGGTCTTGGCCATGACAGCCACCTCCAGATATAACCACGTCTACTCTGGATATCTTAGCGCATATACAGCCGGGAGGCGGCCGCTCGCGCGGCCGCCTCCCGTACCGGTCTTCCACGGTCAGCGGAAGGGCCGGTGCACGTTCTCCTTGGCGGACGGTCCGGGGGTGGCGTCGGCGATCCAGGGGCCCTCCCCGGACGGGTCGACGACGCCGTCCTCGAGCCAGGTGTAGGCGCCGTTGAGCACACCCTTGACCAGCTTGCCGTCGATGTCGTCGGTGTTGGACCACAGCCGTCCGAAGAGCTCCTCGACCCGGATCCTGGCCTGTCGGCAGAAGACGTCGGCCAACTGGTACGCCTCGCGCCCGTTCTCGCCGCCGGCCCGGAGCATCTCGGCCCGGACGCAGGCCGCACTCATCGCGAACAGCTCCGCGCCGATGTCCACGATGCGTCCGAGGAAGCCCTGCTTGGTCTCCATCCGGCCCTGCCAGCGCGACATGGCGTAGAAGGTGGACCGGGCGAGTTTGCGCGCGGTGCGTTCGACGTAACGCACGTGCACCGACAGATCGGCGTGGCCGGCCGGGTTGAACTCACTGTAGGAGCGCGGGAGCTGCCCCGGTCCCGCGACGAGCTTGGGCAGCCAGCGCGCGTAGAAGCCACCCGCTCGCGCGGCCGCCTTGCCCTTGTCGCCCAGGCTCTTGTCCGGGTCGATGAGGTCACCGGCGACCGACAGGTGCGCGTCCACCGCCTCCCGGGCGATCAGCAGGTGCATGATCTCCGTCGATCCCTCGAAAATGCGGTTGATGCGCAGGTCGCGCAGCAACTGCTCGGTGGGAACAGCGCGTTCGCCACGGGCGGCGAGCGAGTCGGCGGTCTCGAAGCCGCGGCCGCCGCGGATCTGCACCAGTTCGTCTGCGATGGTCCAGGCCATCTCCGAGCCGTACAGCTTCGCGAGCGCGGCCTCGATGCGGATGTCGTTGCGGTCCTCGTCGGCCATCTGGCTGGCGAGGTCGACGACGGCCTCGAGGGCGAACGTCGTCGCCGCCATGAAGGAGATCTTCGAGCCGACCGCCTCGTGCCGGGCGATGGGCCTGCCCCACTGCTCGCGCACCGAGGACCATTCACGCGCGATCTGCAGACACCACTTGCCCGCGCCGACACACATCGCCGGCAGCGACAGCCGGCCGGTGTTCAGGGTGGTGAGCGCGATCTTGAGGCCGGCGCCCTCCGGGCCGATCCGGTTGGCCGCCGGCACCCGGACCCGGTGGAAGCGGGTCACGCCGTTCTCCAGCCCCCGCAGCCCCATGAAGGCATTGCGGTTCTCGACGGTGATGCCCTCGGACGCCGCCTCGACGACGAACGCCGTGATGCCGCCCTTGTGCCCCTCGGACACCGGGACGCGCGCCATGACCACCAGCAGATCGGCGACCACGCCGTTGGTCGTCCACAGCTTGACGCCGTCCAGCACATAGCTGTCGCCGTCCGGTACCGCGGTGGTGGCCAGCCGCGCCGGGTCGGAGCCCACGTCCGGTTCGGTCAGCAGGAAGGCGCTGATGTCCGTGCGAGCGCAGCGCGGCAGGAACGCCTCCTTCTGCTCCTGCGTGCCGAAGATCTTCACCGGCTGCGGCACCCCGATGGACTGGTGGGCGGAGAGCAGGGCTCCGACGGCCGGGCTGGCCGTGCCCACCATCGCGAGGGCCTTGTTGTAGTAGACCTGGGTGAGACCCAGCCCGCCGTACTTCGTGTCGATCTTCATGCCCAGGGCGCCGAGGTCCTTGAGGCCGTCGATGACCTCGTCGGGGATCCGGGCCTCGCGCTCGATCCGGGCGCCGTCGATCTGGGTCTCGCAGAAGTCGCGGAGCTTGGCGAGGAACTCCTCGCCGCGGCGGGCGTCGTCCTCCGGCGGCTTCGGGTGCGGGTGGATGAGGTCGAGGCGGAAGCGGCCCAGGAAGAGTTCCTTGGCGAAACTCGGCTTGCGCCAGTCCTGTTCACGGGCGGCCTCGGCCACCTGACGCGCCTCGCGCTCGGTGACGGTGGGCTTGAGGGGTGGGGCGGTCATGGGCACTCTCCCTTGCCGCGAGATCCGGTAGTGACGCTACGCGCACGTACGGAATCAGTTTGCCCCCCGCGGTTGCGACCGCCAAGTGGTACGGGCGTTCGGGTGTACGGCCCCGGGAAGCCGGGACGCGCACGGCCGGGACGCGGTGGGCGTCCCGGCCGTTCCGGTGCGTGTCCGTGCGGACCCGGCCGTCAGAGGTCGAGGCCGGTGAGGACCATGACCCGCTGGTAGGTGTAGTCCTCCATGGCGAACCTGACGCCCTCGCGGCCGACGCCGGAGCGCTTGGTGCCGCCGTACGGCATCTGGTCGGCGCGGTACGACGGCACGTCTCCGACGATCACACCGCCGACCTCGAGCGACCGGTGGGCGCGGAAGGCGGTCTGCACGTCGTGGGTGAACACACCCGCCTGCAGGCCGTACTTGGAGTCGTTGGCGACGGCGAACGCCTCGTCCTCGCCGTCGACCCGGTGGACCGTCATGACGGGCCCGAACACCTCCTCGCAGGAGATGGTGACCTCGGCCGGCACCTCGGCGAGCACCGTCGGGGCGTAGGAGGCGCCGTCGCGCTTGGCGCCGGTGAGCACCTTGGCCCCCGCCTGCACCGCCTCCTCGACCCAGGACTCGACCCGCTTGGCCGCGTCCTCGCTGACCAGGGGACCGACGTCAGTGGCGTCGTCGGAGGGGTCCCCGGTCACCAGGCCCTCGACCGCGGCGACGATCTTCGGCACCAGCCGGTCGTAGACCGAGGCGTCGGCGATCACCCGCTGCACGGAGATGCATGACTGGCCGCCCTGGTAGTTGGAGAAGGTGGCGATGCGCGCTGCGGCCCGGTCGAGGTCCTCGTCGGAGGACCAGTCGGCCAGCACGAGGGCCGCGCCGTTGCCGCCGAGCTCCAGGGTGGCGTGCTTGCGCGGCACGGAGTCCAGGATCTGGTAGCCGACCTTGTCCGAACCGGTGAAGGAGATGACCGGCAGCCGCGGGTCCTGGACGAGGGCGGGCATGCTCTCGTTGGCGACCGGCAGGATGCTCCACGAGCCCTCCGGCAGCTCGGTCTCGGCAAGCAGTTCACCGATGACGAGCCCGGACAGCGGCGTCGCCGGGGCCGGCTTGAGAATGATCGGGGTGCCGACCGCGATGGCCGGAGCGACCTTGTGGGCGCACAGGTTCAGCGGGAAGTTGAAGGGCGCGATGCCGAGAACCGTGCCCCGGGGGTAGCGACGCGTCAGCGCGAGCCGGCCGACGCCGCCGGCGTCGGTGTCGAGGCGCTGGGCCTCACCACCGTTGAACCGGCGTGCCTCCTCGGCGGCGAACCGGAAGACGGACACGGCTCGGCCGACCTCGCCCCGCGCCCACTTCATGGGCTTGCCGTTCTCGGCCGAGATCAGCCGCGCGAGCTCCTCGGTGCGCTCCACGATGCGGCGGGATACGTGGTCGAGAGCCGCGGCACGGACATGAGCGGGGGTCGCGGCGAACTCGTCGCGTACCGCGTCCGCAGCCGCGACGGCCTGCTCGACCTGAGCCTCGGTGGGAACGCTCACCTTGCCGACGAGGCGGCCGTCCCAGGGAGAGGTGACATCGATCGTGTCTTCGCCGGTCGCCTGACGGCCGGCGAGCCAGAACGCGTGGGTGGTGGTCACAGCGGATCCCGGCCCTTCCGAAGTGGTGGGAATGGTGCGGTTGGGTCTCGCAGAACCTGCAGCCGACACTCCGGCGCGCGACCGGGCCCCGGTACGGCATGCCGTGCGACCGGAAGCGTTGCGGCAGGCACTCTGCTTCCCACCGTAGGGGTCCCGCCGCGCTATGGCGTTTGTCCGACGTGGAGTGATGTGCCGCCGATGCCCTCCGGTTTGGCGCGCGAGTCCGGCGCCCGGTTCAGTCGAGAGGCGGTGACGTGGCCTTCAGCGCCAGCCAGAGCTCCATTCGCACGTCCGGATCGTCGAGCGACCGCCCGAGAATCTCCTCGACGCGGCGCATCCGGTACCGCAGGGTGTGCCGGTGGACGCCGAGGTCGGCCGCGGCGGCGTCCCACTGGCCGTGCCGGGACAGCCAGGCTCGCAGGGAGGCCACCAGATCACCGCGCCCGGTCGCGTCGTGTTCCCGCAGCGAGCGGAGCATGCCGTCGGCGAACGCCCGCACGGCGTCGTCGGCGAGCAGCGGCAGGACGGACCCGGCGGCGACGTGTTCGTGCTCCACGAGCGCACGGCCCCGGCGGCGGGCCACCGACAGCGCCTGGCGCGCCTGCCGGAAGGCGGCCGCCCCGGCGATGGGACCGGCCGGAGCGGACAGGCCCATGACGACCGCGGCGGGCGGCTGGTGCCGGCCCTCGGCCCCGCCCCGCGAACGGACGGCGGCGCGCTGTTCCTCGAGGCCGGCCGCGTACTCGGCGCAGGCGGCGGAGGCGGCCCCCGAGTCGGAGAACAGGACGACCAGACCGCTGCCGTCCGGGACGGCCAGCACCGTCTCCCCGTTGCGGGCTGCCGCCGCTTCGAGGACGTCGGCGAGCACGGCGAGGGGATCCCCGCCTGCTGCTGCCTCGTCGGACGGGACGCCGCCGTCCTGGGTGCCGGTCGCGGGCCCCGCCTCGGCGACCAGGATCCGGAACGGTGCGTCCAGCAGATCCCCGTACAGGTCCCCGGCGACCGTTCTCGCATGATCGGGCTCGCCGGCGAGCAGCATCCTCAGCAGGGCGGCGGCGAGCCGCTGTTCGGCCTCGTGCAACGCCCTGGAGCGTTCGGTGGTCAGGGTGAGCAGGGCGATGGCGGAGTTCACGGCGTAGCGGGCGCCGCTGCCCAGTGGCGCCCCGGTCCCGATGGCCAGGACACCGCGCGGGCGGCGGCCGGTACCCAGGGACTGGAGTTCGACCCGGTCCTCGCTCTCGGTGTCGTCGCCCCCGACGACGGCGGTCGCCGGAGCGTGGCGGCCCCGCAGCCGCTCGACCTCGGGCACGAGCCGGGCCGCCCGGCGCGCGGCCCACTCGGGGGCCGCGGTGACGACCGCGCCCGAGGCGTCGTAGAGAGCCGCCCAGCCGTCGACGTGCGCAGCCAGCCGGGCGAGCAGCGCGGTCGGGCCGTCCGCGCCGAGCAGGGCACGCGTCATTTCGCGCTGTGCCTCGAACCCGGCTGTGGCGGTGCGGTACTGGTCGGCCGCGATGGCCGCCGAGACCGCCTTGCTGATGGCGATGAACGGGGTGCGGCGCGGCACGGCCAGCAGCGGCAGGCCGGTCTCCTCGGCCGCGTCCAGCAGCGCCTGCGGCACGTCGTCGTAGTTCACGCCGACGGCGAAGCCGATGCCGACGACACCGGCGTCCGCCAGCCTTCGCACGTACCGGCGCATGGCGTCCGGATCTTCGGCCTCGAGCTTCATGCCCGTGGTGAGCAGCAGCTCCCCGCCGTCCATGTAGGGCACGGGATCGGCGAGTTCGCTGACGTGCGCCCATCGGACCGCGGTCTCCAGACGGTCCTCCCCGGCGCGCACGGCCAGCTTCAGCGCGGAGTGGTGGACGAGGGAGGACAGCGTGAGAGGCATGGCACCTTCAGGGACGATTTCGCCGTCCCGTACGAACGGCTCACCTCGATTCTGCCTCAGTGGAGGAACGGCACGCTGCGGCCGTCAGCCCCGCAGGTCGGCGAGCACGGGGGGAGCGTGCTCGCCCCGCACGGTGGTCACGGAGAGTACGGCGTGCCCGGCCGGCACCGAGTGCGCCAGCTCCGAGGCCGACCAGCGCTCCCGCTCCACCCGGCGCACGGTCACCGACTCGGCCGTCACGGCGCGCCCGGTGATCATCCGGCGCACCGCGTGCACGACACGGGTCAGCGGCTCGTCGGCGACGATCTGCCGGTTGGTGACGTCACGGGCCTCCACCCATTCCTTGCCCCAGACCTCGGCGAACCGGGCTCCGTCCCAGGTGGTGATGCCGGAGAACGCCATCCGGCAGCCGACTGCCCCGAGCAGGGGGGCGCGCAGCGGCTCGGGGACGTCGTCGAGGGTGCGCAGCGTGAGCAGGGCGCCGGCGTGGGCGGAGCGCAGCCGTTGGAGGCCCCGCACGGCCTCGGGGCTGATCACGTGCGAAGCGTCGTCCAGGACCAGGCAGGCGAACAGCGAACGGTCGGCGCGGGCGACCGCGCTCTCGGTGAACTGGGCGAGCACGAGCCGGGCGAGCAGCCGGGACGCCTCGGCGTGGCCGCGCTCGGGCAGGTCGATCCGGACCCGCAGCGGGTGCTCGAGGCTGCGCAGCGAGAACGGGCGGTACGTTCCGGCGGTCCCGGAACCGCCGGCGTCCGTCTCGCCGTCGGCGCCTTCGCCGCCGAAGAAGCCGGCGAAGGCGGGCCGGTCGAGCAGTGCGATCCGGTCGACGAGCAGCGGCCCGGCGTCGCCGGGGCGGCTCGACTGACGTTCGCGGGCGTCGAGTTCGCGGGCGGCCCCCTGGTGCCGGGGATCCTCGGCGAGGACGGCGCGCAGAGCGTCCACGGCCGCCGCCGAGCCCTCGAGGAGCTCACGCAGTTCGGGGACGGCCGGGAAGCGGCCGTGGGCCGTCCGGTAGGGGCCGAGAACCTGGGCGAGCGCGGTGGCTGCCCGGCGGGTGTCCCCGCCGGGCAGCGAGGCCGCCAGGTCGCCGACCAGCGCTTCGGCGAGGACGGCCGCCGCCTCGTCGGGGTCGGTGGCACCGCCGTAGAGGTCGAGGTCGTAGTCGGAGTCGGGGCGGCCGACCCGGACCACGACATCGAAGGCGTCGTCCGGTGCGAGCCGGGCGCCTGCCCCGCCGACGGCGACGACGGCGGTCCGCCCCGCGAGCGCCTGGAGGCACAGCGATTCGACGACGGGCCGCACCAGGTGCCGGGTCTTGCCGGAACCGGGCGGGCCGACCGCCAGCAGCGAGGTGCCCAACAGGCCGGGGTCGAGCGCGAGGCCTGCTCCGCGGTGCCGGTAGGGGTTGCGGTCGTTCTCCACGGCCGCGCCGATGCGTACCTGGCCGCAGACCAGGTCGTGGCGGGCGGCCCTCCGGGGAAGATCGCGGGAACCGGTGGGGTGGGCGCAGGCCGCCGCTCCCAGGCGCGTGACGCTGTCGACGAAGGCGGGCAACCGGTCCGGCTGGGAGCGGACGGACTCCCAGGCCCGTTCGATCCGGGCGTGGTCGACGTCGTTCATGAGGCCCGCGCGGGCGTCGGCGGCCAGCCGGCCGGCGGCTTCGCCGGCCCCGGCGGCGCACAGCTCCGGCCAGCCGAGGGGGTCGGTCTCCGGCTGCACCGCGGCGGCGTCGGCGGGCCCGGCGTCCCACAGCCGGGAGAGCGGCGGGGAGACGAACCTGCGCCAGACCTCGGACCAGCGGCCGAGGCGTCCGAAAACCACGAGCAGAGTCCCTGCGACAAGGGCGTAGTAGAGGAACGTGGCCCACACGTAGGCCAGGTGGTTGCCGCCGGCCGCACGCCAGGAGTCGGGGGTGAGCAGGAAGAGCGGCCAGAGCCAGTAGCTGCCCAGGTAGCCGTTCCACAGCAGCGACCACAGCAGCCAGCCGCAGAGGACCGAGACCAGGGCGCCGGTCAGCAGTGACCGCCCGGGGGTGCGGTCCGGCTCCTCCGGGGGCCGGGGGCGGTGGCCGAACCTCCAGATGCCGGGTGCCGCATCCGGGCGGGGGGTGCGCAGCCAGGCGGCGAAGCCGCCGCCCGGGCCCTGGGACGGTACGGGCGGGCGGTCGGGGAGGGGCGGCGCCTGCACGGGGGGTGCCTGCACGGGGGGTGCCTGCACGGCCGGTGGTCCCACGGGAGGGGACTGCCGGGCCGGGCGGTGGTGCGGTGCGTCGTGCATGCCTTCGGTGCTCATCTGCCGGCCTTGCCCCCTCGTAGCGTCGCGCCGCGCCCAATCTAGTGCCCCCACAGGGTGGTTCGGTGTCACGGCGCGGCGCGTGACGCGCCCGCGCACCACCCCGGAGCACGGCCCCCGAACCGGATCCTGCGCCGGACACGGGCGCCGAAAACGCTCTTCGGGGGCTGCACCTTGTCCGGGACGGACAGGGCGTGCCGCCGACCGCTACCGAACGGAGCATGCCGGTCCCCATCCGTCGGCCCTAGCCTGCGTAAAGAGGAGCAATTTCATCCCCGTGACCCAGGAGAGCCCCATGACTGCAACCGCTGGAGGCCCCTCGCTCCCCCAGGAGCGCCGTGTCGTCACCGCGATCCCCGGACCGAAATCGCAGGAACTGCAGGCCCGCAGGACCGCGGCGGTGGCCGCCGGCGTCGGCTCCGTGCTGCCGGTGTTCGCCGCTCGTGCCGGTGGCGGCATCCTCGAGGACGTGGACGGCAACGCGCTGATCGACTTCGGGTCCGGCATCGCCGTCACCTCGGTGGGCAACAGCGCGGAGGCGGTCGTCCGGCGGGCGTCCGCTCAGCTCGCGGACTTCACCCACACGTGTTTCATGGTGGCTCCCTACGAGGGCTACGTGGAGGTCTGCGAGGAACTGGCGAAGGTCACCCCCGGTGACCACGCGAAAAAGTCCGCGCTGTTCAACTCGGGTGCCGAGGCGGTGGAGAACGCGGTGAAGATCGCCCGTTCGTACACCAAAAGGCAGGCGGTCGTCGTCTTCGACCACGGCTACCACGGCCGGACGAACCTGACGATGGCGCTGACTTCGAAGAACATGCCGTACAAGAACGGCTTCGGCCCGTTCGCACCCGAGGTCTACCGGGTGCCGGTGGCCTACCCCTACCGCTGGCTCACGGGCCCGGAGAACTGCGCCGACGAGGCCGCCGCCGAGGCCATCGACCAGATCAGCAAGCAGGTCGGCGCGGACAACGTCGCGGCGATCGTCATCGAGCCGGTGCTCGGCGAGGGCGGTTTCATCGAGCCGGCCAAGGGCTTCCTGCCGCAGATCGCGAAGTTCGCGAAGGACAACGGCATCGTGTTCGTCGCGGACGAGATCCAGTCCGGGTTCTGCCGCACCGGCCAGTGGTTCGCGTGCGAGGACGAGGGCATCGTGCCGGACCTGATCACGACGGCCAAGGGCATCGCGGGCGGCCTGCCGCTCGCCGCCGTCACCGGCCGCGCCGAGATCATGGACGCCGCGCACAGCGGTGGCCTCGGCGGCACCTACGGCGGCAACCCGGTCGCCTGCGCGGCGGCCCTGGGCGCGATCGAGACGATGCGCGAGCAGAAGCTCGACGCCAGGGCCCGCCGCATCGGCGAGGTCATGACGCCCCGGTTGAAGGCGATGCAGGAGAAGTACGACGTCATCGGCGACGTTCGCGGTCGCGGCGCGATGATCGCGATCGAGCTGGTGAAGTCCGGCTCGAAGGAGCCCAACCCGGAGGCCACCGCGGCACTGGCGAAGGCCTGCCACTCCGAGGGGTTGCTCGTCCTGACCACCGGCACCTATGGGAACGTGCTGCGTTTCCTGCCGCCGCTGGTGATCGGCGAGGACCTGCTGAACGAGGGTCTCGACATCCTCGAATCGGCTTTGACCACCCTGTGACCTCCGGTAACGACTGCGGAGCGTGAAGAAACTGTGCGGGGCCGATGGCGGACGGGTGATCCGGCTGTCGGCCCCGCAGCGGCTGCCGTACGGTCTTCTCAGATGAGAGAAACACCCCGTCCGCAGGGGACTGCGGACGGCACCGGTTCGGCGCATCCCCAGCACCGGTCCGGCTGTGCCTTCGCGCACACCGGGGCCACCGGCTCCGGAACTCCTCACCGGTCGGACAGCCGCCCGCCCCACACCCCCCGGGGCGCGCGGCACACCGATCGCCTGGACCGTCCCGGAACTCCCCCCCCTGTTCCGGGACGGTCGGCGTTTCTCCCCCTTCTGGCCCCGCTGCTGTGCGCGGTGCTGTTCGCGCTGCTGTCCTGGCAGGTGGCCGTCTCCGGTCCGCTGCTCACAGCGGACGAACACGCGGGCCGGGCCGCAGTCGGCTCGGATGTCCCGCGCGCTGTCGCCGAGTTCGCCGCCGACCTGGGCAGCCCGCTGGTCGCCGTACCGCCGGCAGCCGTCGTCGTGCTCGTGTGTGTCCTCCGGGACCGGCGCTCCGGAGTGCCCAGCTGGTGGCTGCCCCTGGCGGTGACGGTGCTCGCAACGGCCGCCGTACCGGCGCTCGTCGTCCCGCTCAAGATCCTCGTGGCCCGGCCCGGACCGGACGGACCGCTGGGCGGCTATCCCGGCTTCTACCCGTCCGGCCATGCGGCGACAGCGGCCGTCGCCTACGGGCTGGCCGCCCTGGTGCTGCTGCGGCGTACGGAACGCACCGCCGCCCGGCGGCTCGCAGTCGCGGTGGCCGGCGCGGGGGTCGCGGCCGTGGGAGCGGGAGTCGTCCTGCGCGGCTACCACTGGCCGCTGGACGTGCTCGGCAGCTGGTGCTTGGCGGGGCTCCTGCTCGGGTGTGCCGACCGCGCCCTGCGGATACGTGCGGCCGGCCCCTGACGCCGGCAGCCCGCCTGCGGCATCGGCCCGGGTGCTGCGGCGGACCTCCGCCGCAGCGGTCCTGACCCGGCCACGGGACGCGCCGTACGGCGGGACCGGCGAGGCAGCGCCCGGCCCCGCCCTGGCCCGCTCAGCTCCGCTTGCGGCGGCTTCCGGCCAGCCGGCCGATGAGCACCACGCCGACGGCGATCACGAACATCGCCGTACCGATCACGTTGATCTGCACGGGAGTTCCGCGCTGCGCCGAGCCCCAGACGAACATGGGGAACGTGGTGGACGCTGGACCCGAGTTGAAGTTGGTGATGATGAAGTCGTCGAAGGACAGCGCGAAGGACAGCATGGCTCCGGCCGCGATGCCGGGCGCGGCGATCGGCAGCGTCACCCGCAGGAACGTCTGCAGCGGCGACGCGTACAGGTCCTGGGCCGCCTGCTCGAGCCGGGGGTCCATGCTCATGACCCGGGCCTTGACCGCCGTCACGACGAAGCTCAGACAGAACATGATGTGAGCGGTCAGGATCGTCCAGAAACCGAACTCGATGCGCATGTTGAGGAACAGCGTGCCGAGCGAGGCGCCCATCACCACCTCGGGCATGGCCATCGGCAGGAAGATCAGGGTGTTGACCGCCGAACGGGCCCGGAAGCGGTGGCGGGCCAGCGCGAAGGCGATCAGGGTGCCCAGTACGGTCGCGCCGAGCGTCGCCCACAGTGCGATCTGCAGGCTGAGCGCCAGCGAGCCGCACATGTCCGCGACGCCGCAGGGTTCGCGCCAGGCATCGGTGGAGAACTCCTGCCAGGTGTAGTTGAAGCGGCCGCGCGGTTTGTTGAAGGAGAAGACCGTGACGACCACGTTCGGCAGGATCAGGTAGGCGAGAGTGGCCGCACCGGCGATCACCACCAGGTTGCGTCGGAGCCAGCGCATCAGACGATCTCCTCGGTCCCGGACTTGCGGATGTAGACGCCGACGATCGCGAGGATGGCCGCCATGAGGATGAACGAGAGGGCGGCTGCCGTCGGATAGTCGAGGACGCGCAGGAACTGCGACTGGATGACGTTGCCGACCATCTTCTGATCCGTCGAGCCGAGCAGTTCGGCGTTGATGTAGTCGCCGGACGCCGGGATGAAGGCGAGCAGCGTCCCCGCGACGACGCCGGGCATCGACAGCGGGAAGGTGACCTTGCGGAAGGTGGTGAACGGCTTGGCGTAGAGGTCGCCGGCCGCCTCGTGCAGCCGCGGGTCGATCCGCTCCAGGGAGGCGTACAGAGGCAGGATCATGAACGGGAGGAAGTTGTAGGTCAGTCCGCAGATCACGGCGAGCGGGGTGGCCAGCAGGCGGTGGCCCTCGGTGAGCCCGATCCACGTGGTGACGTCGATGACGTGCAGCGCGTTGAGGACCTCGACCACCGGTCCGCCGTCGGCGAGGATCGTCTTCCACGCCAGGGTGCGGATGAGGAAACTGGTGAAGAACGGTGCGATCACCAGCACCAGCAGCAGGTTCCGCCAGCGGCCCGCCCGGAAGGCGATGGCGTAGGCGAGCGGGTAGCCGACGAGCAGGCACAACAGGGTCGCCGTGCCGGCGTAGAGCACCGACCGGAGGAACTGCGGGTAGTACTCCGTCAGCGCGTCCCAGTAGGTCGCGAAGTGCCAGGTGACCCGGAAGCCCTCTTCGAGCGATCCGGTCTGCACGGAGGTGGACGCCTGGTAGACCATCGGCGCCGCGAAGAACACCAGCAGCCAGAGGATGCCGGGCAGCAGCAGCCAGTACGGGGTCAGGTTCCTCCGGCCGGTGGCTCCTCCGGGGGCCGGCGGCGGGGGTGCGGCAGCAGACGCCGGGGGCGGCGCTTCGGCGGTTTTCATACGCCCTCCCCGGCCGGCTGCTGTACGCCGTGGATGCTCCGGGCGTCCGCGTCGAAGCCGAACGTGTTCTCGGGGCTCCAGTGCAGGACGACGTCGGCGCCCGGGACGAGCCGCCCGTCCCGTTCGATGTTCTGCTCGTAGACCGCGATCCGGCCCGCGGCCCGGGTTTCGACCACGTACTGGGTGGAGACGCCCATGAAGCCGGCGTCGGTGATGTTCCCCTGGACGCGGTTGCGGCCCTCGGGCACGGACCCTGCCTCGTCGGCGTGCGCCAGGGACACCTTCTCGGGGCGTATCCCCGCCAGGATCGTGTCCCCGGCACGCGCGGCGCCCCGGCACCGCCGGGCCGGCAGGCGCAGCTTCGCCTCGCCCGCCGTGAGCAGCAGTTCTTCGTCGGTCGCCTCCGCGACCTCCGCCTCGATCAGGTTGGACGTGCCGAGGAAGTTGGCGACGAAGGTGGTCTCCGGGTTCTCGTACAGGTCGGCGGGGCGGCCGAGTTGCTCGACCCGGCCCGCGTTCATCACCGCGACGGTGTCGGCCATGGCCATGGCCTCCTCCTGGTCGTGGGTGACGTGCACGAAGGTGATGCCGACCTCGGTCTGGATCCGCTTGAGCTCCAGCTGCATCTGGCGCCGCAGCTTCAGGTCGAGGGCGCCGAGCGGCTCGTCGAGGAGCAGGACCTGGGGGTGGTTGATGAGAGCGCGGGCAAGGGCGACGCGCTGCTGCTGCCCTCCGGAGAGCTGGTGGGGCCTGCGGCGGGCCAAGGGGCCGAGTTCGACGAGTTCGAGGGTTTCGTCGACCTGCTTCTTCACCGACTTGATGCCGCGCCGCCGGAGGCCGAAGGCGACATTCTCGTAGATGTCCAGGTGGGGGAAGAGGGCGTAGTTCTGGAAGACGGTGTTGACGGGGCGCTTGTGCGGGGGGAGGGCCGTGACGTCCCTGCCGCCGAGCTCCACCGTGCCGGTGGTGGGGTTCTCCAGGCCGGCGATCATGCGCAGGGTGGTGGTCTTCCCGCAGCCCGAGGCGCCGAGCAGGGCGAAGAAGGAACCGGCGGGCACGGTGAGGTCGAGCGGATGGACGGCGGTGAAGGATCCGTAGGTCTTGCTGATCCCGGAGAGGCGGACGTCTCCGCCGGTGGTGTCTGTCATGGGTATCGGTCCCAGGTTCGTCGTGATCGCCGGGTCCCTTGCGGGGGCGGAGGGTTGCGCGGGGAGACCGCTCGGGCGGGGATGCCGTACGGGCCGGGTCGGTCAGGAGCCGATCAGCTTGGCGAACTTCTGCTCGAACTCGGTCTCTTCCTTGCTACTGAGCAGCCGGAAACTGTGCGACTTCTCGGTCATCTCCGCATCGGGAAGGATCAATGGGTTGTCGGCGAGACTCTTGTCGATCTTCGCCAGCTCCTCGCGGACGCCGTCGACCGGGCACACGTAGTTGATGTACGCGGCGATCTGCGCCGCGACCTTCGGCTCGTACACGTAGTCGATGAAGCGCTCGGCGTTCTTCTTGTGGCGCGCCTCGTTGGGGATCAGCAGGTTGTCGGTGGCCGTCATGTAGCCGGCCTTCGGAATGGAGAACCGGATGTCCGGGTTGTCGGCCTGCAACTGGATGAGGTCGCCCGCCCAGGCGATGCAGGCCGCCAGGTCGCCCTTGTTGAGGTCGTCGATGTAGTCGTTGCCGGTGAAGCGGCGGATCTGCCGGGTGTCGACGCCCTTCTGCAGCCGGGAGACGGCGGCGTCGTAGTCCGCGGCGGTGAAGGTCGCCGGGTCCTTGCCCATGTCGAGCAGGGTGAGGCCGACGGTGTCGCGCATCTCGGAGAGCATGCCGACCCTGCCCTTGAGGCCCGGGTCCTCCAGCAGTTGGGAGATCGAGTCCACCGTGCGGCCCTTGGTCGCCTTGCGGTTGTACGCGACGACGGCCGGGATGCCCGTCCAGGTGTAGGAGTGTGCGCGTCCCGGGTCCCAGTCCGGGTCGCGGAAGCCCTTGCCCAGATTGGCGAACGCGTGCGGCAGCCGGGACTGGTCGAGCTCCTGCATCCAGCCGAGCCGGATCATGCGGCCGGCGAGCCAGTCGGTGACGCAGATCAGGTCACGGCCGGTGTCCTGGCCGGCCGCCAGCTGAGGCTTGATCTTGCCGAAGAACTCGACGTTGTCGTTGATGTCCTCGGTGTAGCGGACCTTGATGCCGGTGCGGCGCCGGAACTCCTCCAGCGACGGGCGGTGCTTGTTGTCGTCGCTGACGTCGATGTACTCGGTCCAGTTGGAGAACGCGAACCACTTCTCCTCATCGGAGTGGTCGGCCGACGAACTCCGGCCCGGCTGCCGTCCCGCAGGGGGGATCCCGCACGAGCTGAGCGCCGAGGCGCCGGCCGCGGCCAGCAGACCGCTGCCGCCGAGGCGCAGCAGCGACCTGCGGCTGAGCGCCATCCGGCCGCCGGCTGCGCTGCGCCGTACGGCCTCCAGTTGCGGGGCCGAGAGGCTCCCGGGCTCGTGCTGCTCCATCGCGTGACCTTTCGGAGGATGTGGGGCCTGCGGGCGGCCGCCCCGCGGCGGCGGCCGGGGTGGGGTGGTGCGGCCTCAGCGGGCACCGAAGACCGTCCGGTGCCAGTCCTTGCGGGCCACGGCGGTGTTGTCGGACATGACGTGCTTGATCTGCGTGTACTCCTCGAACGAGTAGGCCGACATGTCCTTGCCGGAACCCGAGGACTTGTAGCCGCCGTGCGGCATCTCGCTGAGGATCGGGATGTGGTCGTTGACCCACACGCACCCCGCCCGGAGTTCACGCGTGGCGCGGCCGGTGCGGTACACGTCGCGGCTCCAGGCGGACGCGGCGAGTCCGTAGGGGGTGTCGTTGGCCAGGGCCAGGCCCTCGTCGTCGCGGTCGAAGGGGAGGACGACGAGCACGGGGCCGAAGATCTCCGACTGCACGATCTCGCTGTCCTGGGCCGCCCCGGTGACCAGCGTGGGCCGGTAGTACGCGCCGTCCGAGAGCGCACCGCCCGGGGCCTCGCCTCCGGTGACCACGGTGGCGTGGGAGCGTGCCCGCTCCACGAACCCGGCGACGCGGTCCCGCTGCCGGTGGGAGATCAGCGGGCCGAGATCGGTCGCGGGGTCGAACGGGTCGCCGAGCCGGACGGTCGCCATCAGGTCCGCGATGCCCGCCACGAACGCGTCGTACAACGGCCGCTGGACGTAGGCCCGGGTGGCTGCGGTGCAGTCCTGGCCGGTGTTGATCAGCGCCCCGGCCACCGCGCCGTGCACGGCCGCCTCCAGGTCGGCGTCGTCGAAGACGAGGAACGGGGCCTTGCCGCCGAGCTCGAGATGGACGCGCTTGAGCGTGCGGCCGGCGGTCTCCGCCACCCGCCTGCCGACGGCCGTGGAGCCGGTGAACGAGGTCATGGCCACATCGGGGTGCCCGACGAGGTGCTCCCCCGCGTCCGCCCCGGCGCCGGTGACGATGTTGACGACCCCGTCCGGAATCCCGGCCTCCTGTGCGGCCTGGGCGAACATCAGCGAGGTGAGCGGGGTCAGTTCGGACGGCTTGAGGACGATCGTGTTGCCCGCGGCGATGGCCGGGAGCACCTTCCAGGCCGCCATCTGGAGCGGGTAGTTCCAGGGCGCGACGGACCCCACGACGCCGATGGGCTCACGGCGGACGTACGAGGTGTGGTCGCCGCTGTACTCGCCCGCCGACCGGCCCTCGAGGTGACGGGCGGCGCCGGCGAAGAAGGACACGTTGTCGAACGAGCCCGGTACGTCGAACTCGGCGGACAGCTTGACCGGCTTGCCGCACTGCAGCGACTCGGCGTACACGAAGTCGTCCGCCTGCCCGGCGAGGACTGCGGCGAACCGGTGCATGGCGTCGGAGCGCTCGCCGGGGGTGGCGCCGGCCCACCCGGGGAAGGCCCGCGCGGCGGCGGCCACGGCGGCGTCCACGTCCTCGGTCCCGGCGAGCTCGTACTCGAGCACCCGCTTGCCGGTCGCCGGGTCCACCACCGCGTGGCTGCGGCCCGATCTGCCGGGCCGCAGACGGCCGTTGAGGTAGTGCGCGCCCGCGGCGAATCGGTCCTGCACCTGGAAGTGGTTGCCCATGACGCTCCCTCCGCGCACCTCGGCCGCGTCGGCGGAGAAGTTCGCGTAGCTACAGCCCGAACTGATGGCTGATCCTGACAGAGAGATGCGCCCGCAACAAGGGATTCCGTCGTTGCCGTTTGGTTACACAACGGAATCAGTCACGATGCCGTACGAGCGGGACACGGGGCGCAGTCGTGCCGGGGAGCCCCGGCACGGGGCGGACGGCCCATGCCCCTCCGGGCGCAGCACCCGACAACACGGCGATGCCCCCGAGGCGGCGTGACGACGACGGCGGGCATCCGGCCCCCGCCCGGCCGCCGCGGAGGAGATTCCGCCGCACCCCGGCACCCGGGCGGACGACGGGTCAGTGCCGGCGGCCGGCGTCCTCGGTGAGCACGAGGGAGTACGAGCCCGAGTCGGCGGCGGGCTCGTCCTCGCTCTCCGCGGCGACGATCACCGCGGTCAGGAACCCGAGGGACACCAGGATCGCGACGATGCCGAGGATCAGCCCGGCGAGCGCCTGCCCGCCGTTGGTGGCCTCCCCCTTGGAGGCCCGGATGCGCCCGACGATGCCGAAGATCACCGCGAGCACGCCCAGGATCGCCGCCAGGAGCGTGGTGAAGAACAGCACGCTGCCGACGATGCCGAGCACGAGCGCGGCGACGCCCAATCCGTTGCTGGGCCGAGGCACGGGCATGCCGTAGCCGTAGCCGTAGCCGTGCGCGGCGGGAACTTGGTGGCCGTAGCCGTGTCCGGGCGTAACACCGTAGGGATTTCCGTAGCCCGCGGGCGCGTACGGTCCGGGCGGCTGCGCGCCGTACGGTCCGGGCGCGTGCCCGACCGGGTCGTAGGGGCCGGTCGGCGCGACGGGCGGCGGGGGGACGGCAGCGGACGGACCGGGGTCGGCGCCGCCGGATGCGGCCGCGGCGTCCGCCCCTGCAGAGGCCGCCCGCTTGTCCGGTTCGCCCGACTTGCCGAGGGAGATGCCTCCGTCGCGGGGCTCCGGCGGCGCCCAGGAGGCCTGCTTCCCGGGTCGCTCGGGCTGCTGAGCACTGTCGGACATGACCCTCCCCGTCGGATTGTCCGGCAATGCTAACGGGCCGCGACCGCCCGCCGAAGCCCCCCGCCTACGATGACCTCTGCCGCCTGGCCATCCGCCCGCAGGTACCGCGGCCCCGAGCTGTCCTCAGGAGGACCACCGATGACCGATCTGCACGCCTTCATCGCGGGGCTGCCCAAAGCCGAACTCCACGTGCACCACGTCGGGTCCGCGTCACCCCGCATCGTCGCGGAACTGGCCGCACGGCACCCCGACTCCCGGGTCCCCACCGACCCCGCCGCGCTCGTGGACTACTTCACGTTCCGCGACTTCGCGCACTTCATCGAGGTGTACCTGTCGGTCGTGGACCTCGTCCGCGACGCGGAGGACGTGCGGCTGCTCACCTTCGAGATCGCACGGGACATGGGCCGGCAGAACATCCGGTACGCCGAACTGACCGTCACCCCGTTCAGTTCCATCCGGCGCGGCATTCCGGACCTCGCGTTCGTCGAGGCCATCGAAGACGCCCGCAAGGCGGCCGAGCGGGAGTTCGGCGTCGTCCTGCGCTGGTGCTTCGACATCCCCGGCGAGGCCGGTCTGGAGTCCGCGGAGGAAACGGCCCGGGTCGCGCTGGACCTCCAGCCGGAAGGGCTCGTGTCGTTCGGGCTGGGCGGCCCGGAGGTCGGTGTCCCGCGGCCGCAGTTCAAGCCGTACTTCGACCGCGCGGTCGCGGCCGGCCTGCACAGCGTGCCGCACGCGGGCGAGACGACCGGGCCGCAGACCATATGGGACGCCCTCACCCACCTGCACGCCGAACGCATCGGGCACGGCACCAGCTCCCCGCAGGACCCGCGCCTGCTGGAGCACCTCGCGGAGCACCGCATCGCGCTCGAGGTCTGCCCGACGTCCAACATCGCCACCCGGGCCGTGAAGACCCTCGAGGAGCACCCGATCCGGGAGATGGTGGAGGCGGGCGTGCTGGTCACCGTCAACAGCGACGACCCGCCCATGTTCGGCACCGACCTCAACACCGAATACGCCATCGCCGCGCGCCTCCTCGGTCTCGACGAGCGCGGGGTCGCCGACCTGGCCCGCAACGCGGTCGAGGCGTCCTTCCTGGACGCGCCCGCCAAGGCACGGCTGACCGCCGAGATCGACGGCTACACCACCTCGTGGCCGCGTCGACGCCCGTGAAGCGGCGGATCCTTCCGGGCCTGCGACGCGACGGCGCGCAACCGGCGCCGCCGACGGATCCTCAGGGCTCCCCCGGCCGGGCCCTGGCCGTGGCCCACCGCGGTGACCCGTACCGGCACCGGGAGAACACCCTGCCGTCGCTGCGCTCGGCGCTGCGCGAGGGCGCCGACGCGGTGGAGATCGATGTCCGGCTCACCCGGGACGGACGGCCGGTGCTGCTCCACGACGCGACGCTGAAGCGGCTGTGGGGGCACGACCGTGCTCTCGCGGAAGTCGCCGCGGACGAGCTGAGCGCCCTCACGGACGGCGGCGTGCCCGCTCTGGCCGAGGCCCTGGACGTGCTGCTGCGGGCGTCCGCCTCCGCCCGGATCCTGGTGGATCTTCCGAACCCGGCGGCGGCGCGGGCCGTGGTCGCCGAGGTCCGTGCCGCCGGCGCCGCCGAACGGACGTACTACTGCGGGGGTACGCGGTCCGCGCTGGCCGTGCGCGCCGCGGCCCCGGACGCCGAGATCGCGCTGAGCTGGACGACCGTCGCCGGGCCCCGCCCGGCGCTGCTCGACGACGTCCGTCCGCGCTGGCTGAACCTCCGCTTCGGGCTGGCCGACGAGGAGTTGGTGACGGCCGCCCACGCCCGCGGGCTGCTGGTCTCCGCCTGGACTGCCGACACCCGGCGGACCATGGAGCGCCTGCTGTGCCATGGCGTCGATGCGCTCACGACGAACCGGATCGGCGTGCTGCGGCGGGTCGTCGACGGGTGATCGCGCCCCCTTCCGTCCGGCGGGACGGGCCGGTCGGGCACACGGGCCGGGCCCGACGACGACCGAAAAGGCCGCGGGGCCGGGACTGCGCGTCCCGGCCCCGCGGGCCGTCCGGACGGAGGGGATCCGACCGGACCGGGTCGTTCAGGCGTCGAGCGACGTCATCACGTGCTTGACGCGCGTGTAGTCCTCGAAGCCGTACGCCGACAGGTCCTTTCCGTAACCGGACTTCTTGAAACCGCCGTGCGGCATCTCGGCGACCAGCGGGATGTGGGTGTTGATCCACACGCAGCCGAAGTCGAGGGCCTTGGACATGCGCATCGCACGGCCGTGGTCCTTCGTCCACACCGAGGAGGCGAGCGCGTACTCCACGCCGTTCGCGTACTCCACGGCCTGCTTCTCGTCCGTGAACTTCTGGACGGTGATGACCGGGCCGAAGACCTCGTTCTGGACGATCTCGTCGTCCTGCTTCAGGCCGGAGACGACGGTCGGGGCGTAGAAGTAGCCCTTGTCGCCGACGCGCCGGCCACCCGCCTCGACCTTGGCGTGCGCGGGCAGCCGGTCGATGAAACCGCTGACCTTGTCCAGCTGGTCCGCGTTGTTGAGGGCGCCGTAGAGCACGTCCTCGTCGTCGGGCATGCCGGTCTTCGTCTCGGCGGCGGCCTTGGCGAGCGCGCCGACGAACTCGTCGTGCACGTCCGCGTGGACGAGCACCCGGGTGGCGGCGGTGCAGTCCTGTCCGGCGTTGAAGAAACCGGCCTCGGTGATGCCGCCGACCGCCTTCTCGATGTCCGCGTCGTCGAAGACGACGACCGGGGCCTTGCCGCCGAGCTCGAGGTGCACCCGCTTGAGGTCCTTGGCGGCGGACTCGGCGACCTGCATGCCGGCTCGGACGGAACCGGTGATCGAGGCCATCGCCGGGACCTTGTGTTCGACCATCAGCCGGCCGGTGTCGCGGTCGCCGCAGACGACGTTGAAGACGCCCTTGGGCACGATCGAGCCGATGATGTCCGCGAGCAGCACGGTCGACGCCGGGGTGGTGTCGGACGGCTTGAGGACGACCGTGTTGCCCGCCGCCAGTGCCGGCGCGAACTTCCAGACAGCCATCATCATGGGGTAGTTCCACGGCGCGACCTGGGCGCAGACACCCACCGGTTCGCGGCGGACGATCGAGGTCAGGCCCTCCATGTACTCGCCTGCGGAGCGGCCCTCCAGCATCCGGGCCGCGCCGGCGAAGAAGCGGATCTGGTCGAGCATCATCGGCATCTCCTCGGACCGGGTGAGTCCGATGGGCTTGCCGGTGTTCTCGCACTCGACGGCGATGAGCTCCTCCGCCCGCTCCTCGATCGCGTCGGCGATCTTCAGCAGGGCCTTCTGCCGTTCGCCCGGGACCAGATCGCGCCAGGCCGGGAAGGCGGCCTCGGCCGCCGCCATCGCAGCGTCGACGTCCGCCGCCGCCGACAGCGGCGCGCTCGCGTACGCCTCGCCGACGGCCGGATTGACCACGTCGGTGGTCCGCCCGTCGGCGGCGTCCCGGAACTCCCCGTCGATGTAGTTGCGCAGACGACGCAGCTCGGTGGTCACAGTGCCACCCCTTCTTCTGTCAGGTGTCGATGGCTGAGATGCAAACCCTAATCAGTGGTGTCACGCTTTCAACATACCGCCACTCGCCGGACGACGAAATCAGCAACATCGCTTCAAGGATTCAACGGATTTCATTGCTTTGACCTTGCCAGACGGCGGAGTCCTCATGCACAGTGAGTCCGTGTCCACTCGACCTCGCGATTCCAAGGGCGTGAACGGCAGCACGCCGATCGACGCCGTGTCCCTGGCCATCATCGAGCAGCTGCAGGAGGACGGGCGCCGTCCGTACGCCGCCATCGGCAAGGCGGTCGGCCTGTCCGAGGCCGCGGTGCGTCAGCGCGTCCAGAAGCTGCTCGACCAGAACCTCATGCAGATCGTCGCCGTCACCGACCCGCTCACCGTGGGGTTCCGGCGCCAGGCGATGGTGGGCGTGAACGTCGAGGGAGACCTGGAGCCGGTGGCGGACGCCCTGACGGAGATGGACGAGGTCGAGTACGTCGTCGTCACCGCCGGGTCGTTCGACCTCATCGTGGAGATCGTCTGCGAGGACGACGACCACCTGCTGGAAATGATCAACAAGCGGATCCGCACGCTCGCCGGCGTCCGGTCCACCGAAAGCTTCGTCTACCTGAAGCTCCGCAAGCAGACCTACACCTGGGGAACCCGATAGACATGAGCCCCGATCTCTCCAAGACCGCGTACGACCACCTGTGGATGCACTTCACGCGGATGTCGTCGTACGAGAACGCGCCCGTACCCACGATCGTCCGCGGTGAAGGCTCCTACGTCTTCGACGACAAGGGCAAGAAGTACCTCGACGGGCTGGCCGGCCTGTTCGTCGTGCAGGCGGGCCACGGCCGCCAGGAGCTGGCGGAGGTCGCCGCCAAGCAGGCGGCCGAACTGGCGTTCTTCCCGGTGTGGTCCTACGCCCACCCCAAGGCCGTCGAGCTCGCCGAACGGCTCGCCCACTATGCCCCGGGAGACCTGAACAAGGTCTTCTTCAGCACCGGCGGCGGCGAGGCCGTCGAGACGGCGTGGAAGCTGGCGAAGCAGTACCACAAGCTCACCGGCAACCACACCAAGTACAAGGTGATCTCCCGGGCCGTCGCCTACCACGGCACCCCGCAGGGCGCTCTGTCGATCACCGGTCTGCCCGGTCTGAAGGCACCGTTCGAGCCGCTGGTCCCGGGCGCGCGCAAGGTGCCGAACACCAACATCTACCGGGCGCCTGCTTTCCTCGACGAGGGCACCGGCGTCTCCCCGGAGGCGTTCGGCCGCTGGTGTGCCGACCAGATCGAGCAGCAGATCCTCTTCGAGGGCCCGGAGACCGTGGCCGCGGTGTTCCTGGAGCCGGTGCAGAACGCCGGCGGCTGCTTCCCGCCCCCGCCCGGCTACTTCCAGCGCGTGCGCGAGATCTGCGACGAGTACAACGTCCTGCTCGTCTCCGACGAGGTGATCTGCGCCTTCGGCCGGCTCGGCACGATCTTCGCCTGTGACAAGTTCGGCTACGTCCCGGACATCATCACCTGCGCCAAGGGCATGACCTCCGGCTACTCCCCGATCGGCGCGACCATCGTCTCCGATCGCATCGCCGAGCCCTTCTACCGGGACGACAACGTCTTCCTGCACGGCTACACGTTCGGCGGCCACCCGGTCTCCAGCGCGGTGGCGCTGGCCAACCTCGACCTCTTCGAGCGCGAGGGCCTGCTGCGGCACGTGCTGGCCAACGAGTCGGCGTTCCTGTCGACGCTGCAGAAGCTTCACGACCTGCCGATCGTCGGCGACGTCCGCGGCAACGGCTACTTCTACGGGATCGAACTCGTCAAGGACAAGGCCACCAAGGAGTCCTTCAACGAGGAGGAGTCCGAGCGGATCCTCTACGGCTTCGTGTCGAAGAAGCTGTTCGAGAACGGCCTGTACTGCCGGGCCGACGACCGCGGCGACCCGGTCATCCAGCTGTCCCCGCCGCTGATCTCGGACCAGTCGACGTTCGACGAGATCGAGCAGATCCTCCGAGGCGTCCTCACCGAGGCCTGGACCAAGATCTGACACCGGGCACCGCCCGTGTGGCCTCCTCCGTCCCGTACGGGGGAGGTCACCGCCATTCCAGGGCGAACCACAGCTCCATCCGGACCCCGGGGTCGTCGAGATCGCGCTCCAGCAGCGACGCGGTGCGCGCGATGCGTTGCCGGACGGTGTTGCGGTGGATCTCCAGAGCTGCGGCCGTCCGGTCCCAACTCCCGTGCAGCGACAGCCACATGCGCAGCGTCTCCAGCAGGGCGGGGTGCCCGTCGAGCTGTGCCAGCGCAGCACGGGCGTGGTCCCGGCCCTCCTCGGGGTCCACCAGTGCGAGGATCCCGGCGCCGCCGGCCGCCGGGCCGACCAGCGGTACCCGCCGGGCCAGGGCGCGGCGCAGAGCCCGC
>NZ_JAMQGM010000033.1 GCF_023703325.1 Streptomyces meridianus | reverse complement strand
TCAAGATCATCGACCTGCTCGTGCAGTTCATTCCGGGGGTGTCCTGAATGCGTCCGCAACCCTGGCTCAGGCAGCACTGGGCCGCACTGCGGGCGCTCCTCCTGCTGACGTTGGTGTGCGGCGCGGTCTACCCGCTCCTGGTCACCGGCATCGTCCAACTCCCCGGGCTGCGCGAGCAGGCGGACGGGTCGATGTCCGAGACGGACGGACAGCCCGCGGGCAGCCGCATCATCGGGCAGAGCTTCACCGACCGGGACGGCAATCCGCTCGGTCAGTACTTCCAGAGCCGCCCGTCAGCGGCCGGAGAACACGGTTACGACCCCACTGCGTCCGGCGCGAGCAACCTGGGACCGGAGGACATCGTCGACACGCTGCCCGACCCCGCACTGGTCCGAGCGGGGAAAGAGGATCCCCATGCCACGCAGAGCCTGCTCACCCAGGTCTGCTCGCGGAGCAAGGCAGCGGCTGTCCTGGACCGCGTGGACGGGCGCCGTCCGTTCTGCACCCCGAGCGGGGTGGGCGCGGTGCTCTCCCTCATCGGGGCTCGTGACGCAGCCGGCCACGTCAGGCGACCGGCCCGGGTCGTCAGCGTCAACGAGCAGTGCCCGGCCCGTCCGTTCCTCGCCACGTACCGGGGCGTCCGCGTCGAGTGCGCCCGGTTCGGCGAGGACTACTCCGCGGGAGAGACCGTGCCGGTGTACGGCAACGCACCGAGGGTCCCACGTGTCCCACCGGATGCGGTCACCGCGAGCGGCAGCGGTCTGGATCCCGACATCTCCCCCGCCTACGCGCGGCTCCAGGCACCTCGTGTGGCTCGGGTCCGAGGAGTCGGTGAGCGCGCCGTGCTCGACCTGATCGACCGGCACACCACCGGGCGGGCTCTGGGGTTCATGGGAGAGCCACGCGTCAACGTGCTCCAGCTCAACCGCGACCTGGACCAGGATCACCCGTTCCGGGGCTGAACCTCCGGCATGAAAACGGCCTGTCGCCTCGCGGGCTCAGAACTTCTCCGGGAACTTCACGGCCAGGATCAGGTACCCGACCAGAGTGACGGCGATGACGAGACCGACGACGTTCTCCACACCCATGACCCTCAGCTCCTTGCCGGTTTCTTCACTCCGGTTGTCCCCCACTGAAGCCCGCCGTGGCCGTTCCGTCGCTCTTCTTGACGGCTCCCTTCCGCTGCGGGAGCGCATCTTGACGGAATCCTGGCGGCGGGCGCAGGGGCGCGTGGGAGAGCCGCTGATCCCGTGAGCGATCCCGACCGGTGGCGACGCTGCTCCTGACCGTCCATGCGCGGTCGCAGCTCACCCTCACCGTGTTCGCCGCCCGCTCGCCATGGAGTCTCCGGGAGGATCGCGATCGTGCTGATCACGTAACGGCGAGCAGGCCACTGAGGTGCACAAGCCGTCCGCGCAACGGACTTCCCTGCGTCTCCCGGCGAGGGGGAAGGCAGGACCGGGCCCGCCCTCGGCTCTGCCCGGAGCCGCTTCGGCCCGGCCCGCCTTGACGGCTCCCCTACGCACGCCGGGTCCGCTTCGATGCCCTCTGACGCTGCCCGGCTCGCTCCCCGGCTCAGCTCCCCCGGAACAGCGCGAGGGCCGCACCCCACGACGGGGATGCGGCCCTCGGCCACGTACAGCGGCAGCAGCGCGTCAGCGCACCTCGGTGATCTCCGGACCGCGCTGGAGCCGGTCCACACCGCCGGCGAAGCGCGAGCCCTCGCCCGCCTCCTCCTGCTGGATGCCGTCCGGCACCATCTGCGCGTCGTTCGGCAGCTTCAGAACGATCGGGTCACGGGGTGCCATCGGGGCGTCACCGCGCACGACCACGGTGTCCTGGAAGATGTGCTCGAGCAGCCCGGCGTGCTCAGGGTGCACGGCGCCCTGGCCGGAGATCACCCCGCGCAGGAACCAGCGTGGGCCGTCCACGCCGACGAACCGCACCACCTGCACCCCGTTGGTGCCGTTGGGCAGCTGCACCGGGACCTGGGCACGCAGTTCCCAGCCGAGCGGGCCCTCGACCTCGTCGACGATGCCGCCCTGCTGGGTGATGCCGGTGGCGATCTCGTCGCGCACCTCTCCCCAGATGCCCTCCTTCTTGGGGGCGGCGAAGGCCTGGAGCTGCACGGCGCTCTCCCGCAGGACGACGGTGGCCGCGACGATCGCGTCGCCGGCGACCTCGACCCGCAGCTCCATGCCCTCCACACCCGGCACGAACAGACCGCCCAGGTCCACCCGGCCCTCGGCCGGACGGCCGACCTCGGAGACATCCCACGGACCGTCGGGGCGCGGCCCCGGGGGGAGGCTCACGCGGTACCCGTTCGCATCCGTGGCGGCACCGTCCGACTCGAACTCGGGGGAGTCCACGCCGTCGGCCAGCCGGTCGGCTGTGCCCGCAGTGCCTTGAGCGTCTGCGCGTTCCTTGCGACGACGTCCGAACACGTCACTGTCCTTCCCGGTCGGAGACGACCGAAGAGTATCCGTTACCGCACGAGGGTGCGCCCACCGCGGCATGACCTCCGGTGGACCCGAAACCCCCCTCGGCCCGCGCGGAGCCGGGAAGTTCCGCGACCTCGTGGAAGCGCACCTTCTCGACCTGCTGGACGACCATCTGAGCAATCCGGTCGAAGCGCTCGAACCGGACGCTGCGATGAGGGTCCAGGTTGACCACGATTACCTTGATCTCCCCACGGTACCCGGCGTCCACGGTCCCTGGCGCATTCACCAGTGCGATACCGCACCGGGCCGCGAGGCCGGAACGGGGGTGCACGAACGCGGCGTAACCGTCGGGCAACGCCACGGCCACACCGGTGGGCAGAACAACCCTTTCCCCAGGGGCGAGTTCGGCCTCCTCGGTGGTGACGAGGTCGACGCCGGCGTCGCCGGGGTGCGCGTACGACGGGACCGGCACCCCCGGGTCGAGCCGGCGGATCAGCACGTCGACGGGCGGGCGGCTCACGGGTTCACCTCGAAGGCCCGGGCGACCCGCTGCTGGTCGGGGTCGGCCAGCGCGGCCTTGATCTCGGCGTCCCGCCCGTGCGAGATGAAGTGGTCGACCTTGACCTCTATGAACAGCGCGGTGGCGCGCACCGCGACGGGGCCGTCGGGGCCTCCGATCCGGCCGGTGGCGGAGGAGTAGATCTTGCGGCCGTGCACGGCGACGACGTGGGCATCGAGGTGCAGCACGGTGTCGACCGGGACCGGACGCACGAAGTCCGTCTCCAGCCTTCCGGTCACGGCGATGACGCGCAGCAGCCAGTTGAGCGAGCCGAGGGTTTCGTCGAGGGCGGTGGCCAGCACGCCTCCATGGGCGAGGCCGGGGGCGCCCTGATGCGCCGCCTTGACCCTGAACTCGGCGGTCAGGCTGACGCCCTCGCCCGCCCGGGCCTCCAGATGGAGCCCGTGCGGCTGGGCACCACCACAGCCGAAGCACTGGTCGTAGTGGGAGCCGAGGAGCTCCCCGGGCGCGGGGGCTTCGGGGTGCCGCACCGGCGGCATGGCTCCGGCCGGCGGTGACAGCGATGCAGTTCGTCCACTCACAAGGGCAGACCCTACCCGCGAGTGTTCTCCGCAGCCGCACCCCCACGGGCGTGGACACGCGGCAAAGTGCCCGTGCCAAGCTTGGGGCCATGCAGTCCTACGAAGAGCGGCTCACCGCGCCTCGGTCGTGGTGGCTCGTCGCCGCCCTCGCCGCCATCGGTCTCGCCCTGATCCTGCTGCCCCTCGGCACGCTGCCGATGCTGGTCGGGCTCGCCGTCGGCGCGGCGGGGGCCGCGGCCGGGGTGAGTTCCTACGGCTCGCCCCGGATCCGGGTGGTGGCCGACTCGCTGGTCGCCGGGGATGCCAGGATTCCGGTGTCCGCCCTGGGCGAGGCGCGGGTGCTGGACGCCGAGGAGGCCGTCGCCTGGCGCACCCACAAGGCTGATCCCCGGGCCTACCTGCTGCTGCGCAGCTACATTCCGACGGCACTGAAGGTGGAGGTCACCGACCCGGAGGACCCCACCCCGTACCTGTACCTGTCGACGCGCGACCCGGAGAGGCTGGCAGCGGCGCTGACGGCGGCCTCGGGCCGAGCCTGACCAGCGGCTCCGGCCCCGGCGCGGAAACAGCGGGACACCCCGGTCAGCCGGACTACCGGGGGCGATGCGACGGCCGGCTCCCCGGCGGGTTCTCCCCCGCCGCGCCGGGAAGTGCCTTCCAGGTGACCTGCCGGGCGCGGAGGTCCGCCCGGATCTTGTGGGCGAGTCTGCGGGTGCCGCGCCGGTTCATGACCGCCCCGACCCCGGCGCCCACCATGAACGGTGCGAGGTTCGGCAGGTTGCGCACCCCCCGGTGCAGGATGCGCCGGCGCAGCTCGCGCTTCGCGTGACCACTGAGCGCGGCCTGAACGGTCAGCGGTTCGGCGAGATCGATGCCCCGCTCGCCCGACCATGCGGTCAGGTAGGCCATGCCGCGTTCCGGGGCGTTTCCGGGGGCCCGCACGCCGTAGATCTCGTGGAGTTCGGCGATCAGCTTGATCTCGACTGCGGCCACTCCGACGATCTCCGCCGCGAGTTCGGCGGGCATTGCGGGCGGTACGGGCATCATCACCGCCGCCCCGACGGCCGCTCCGACTGCGGCCGATCCCCTGGCGGCTCCGGCCACCAGCTTGTCCGCGATCTCCTCGGGGCCGAGCCCCGGAAACTGCCGGCGCAGGGTCTCGAGATCGCGTACGGGCACGCGCGGGGCCAGCTCGACGATCCGGTCGACGATCAGCGAAACCCCTGCCGTGCGCCCCGTACCCCCCATCGGGTGCCGCGCACAGCGGCTGCTGCGAGCGAGGCCGCACGGCCTCGCTCGTCGCGTCTCTCCGTGGTCAGGCCCGGCAATTCCTCCGGCACGTCCTTCTGCTCCCGCTCCTCGGGCGGGTCGGAGTCGTGCGGTATCGGACCCGTCACGGGGTGCTGCCTCAGGCCGCGCAGTCGCGGCAGACCGGCTGGCCGTTCTTCTCGGCGGCAAGCTGGCTGCGGTGGTGCACGAGGAAACAGCTCATGCAGGTGAACTCGTCGGCCTGCCGCGGCAGGACCCGGACGGACAGTTCCTCGTTGGAGAGGTCGGCGCCCGGCAGCTCGAGACCCTCGGCCTGCTCGAATTCGTCCACGTCGACGCTGGACGTCGACTTGTCGTTCCGGCGGGCCTTCAGTTCCTCGATGCTGTCCTCGTTGAGTTCGTCATCGGTCTTGCGTGGAGTGTCGTAGTCCGTTGCCATGTCGCGCTCTCCCCCTCTGGGTGTCTGCGGTGTCTCAGCGCACGTAACGCGTGAGAGGCCGGACTTGTGCCCGACCTGAGGCGGAGATTTTGCCTCACATCAAGGTCTGTTACTCAATCGACACCCAACCGCGCCCCTGAAGTGGTGATCGGGTTGGATGGCGACGGCGACCGTACACGGTCATGTGCTCGGCCCCTTCGGCCGCCACCCCGTGTACTTCCCGTCGTCACGAACCCGCAAAACACCGATTTTCCAGGCTTTTCTGCAGGGTTTGTGATGACGGAGCGTAGATGGTCACACATGGCCGCTACACCTATCGTGTGACCGATTCCACAGGCCGGCCCTCGGGCTCGACTCCGGCGATTCCGCCCGAAGCGAACATCTTTTCGGGACGCCACCAGCGGCTACACCGGCAGCGTGACCCGCATCACCAGCCCTCCCCCCTCCCGCGCCTCGGCCTCGATACGGCCGCCGTGCGCCCGCGCCACCGAACGCGCGATGGACAGACCGAGACCGACGCCCCTGTCACTGTTGGTCCGCTCGGTCCGCAGCCGCCGGAACGGCTCGAAAATGTTGTCCAGCTCGTACGCCGGCACGACCGGCCCGGTGTTCGCCACGGAGAGCACCACCTGGCCGGGATGTGTGTCCGTGGTGGCCTCGACCCAGCCACCCTCCGTGTTGTGCCGCACTGCGTTCTGCACGAGGTTCAGCGCGATCCGCTCCAGCAGCACGCCGTTGCCCTGGACGACCGCCGGCCTGCGCTCCCCGCGCAGTTCCACCCCCTTGCGCTGCGCCTCCCCCCGCACCTGGTCGATGGCCAGGTCGGCCACCTCGGCCAGGTCGACGGGCTGCCGGTCCACGATCTCGTTGTCGCTGCGGGCCAGCAGGAGGAGACCGTCGACGAGCTGTTCGCTGCGCTCGTTCGTGGCCAGCAGCGTTTTCGCCAGGTGCCGGAGGTCCGCCGGAGCGTCCGGATCGGAGAGCTGTACCTCGAGAAGGGTCCTGTTGATCGCCAGCGGGGTGCGCAGCTCGTGCGAGGCGTTCGCGACGAATCTTCGCTGTGCGTCGAAGGCTCTGGCCAGGCGGCCGAGCATCTCGTCGAAGGTGTCGGCCAGCTCCTTGAGCTCGTCGTCCGGCCCGTCCAGCTCGATCCGGCGGGACAGATCGGAACCGGCCACCATCCGCGCCGTGCGGGTGATCCGGCCGAGCGGCGAGAGGACCCGGCCGGCCATGGCGTAGCCGAAGGCGAAGGCGACCACGCTCAGCCCCAGCAGGGCCAGCAGGGAGCGGCGCAGCAGGCCGTCCAGGGCCAGCTGGCGCTGATGGTTCATGCAGGCGTTGAGCGCGTCGTTGAACTGGGCCTCGGGCAGGTCCCGGCCTGCGTAGCCGGTGATGCCGGGGCAGGTGTTGTTCGTCGGCTGGACGCGACTGCCGTCGAGCACCTTGAAGGGCAGTTCGTTGCCCAGGTGCAGGGCCTGGGCCGCCAGCAGGTAGATGATCGAGAGCAGCAGCACGCCGGCGATCAGGAACATCCCGCCGTACAGCAGGGTGAGCCGTATCCGGATGGTGGGCCTCAGCCAGGGGAGGGGCCGGGGAGCCGGTCCCGGATTCCAGGTGGGCCTGGGCGGTGCGGCGGGTGGTGGAGGGGTGGAAGCCATGGCGGTCAGATCCGGTAGCCGGAGCCTGGAACCGTGACGATCACGGGCGGCTCACCGAGTTTGCGGCGGAGGGTCATGACGGTGACCCGTACGACGTTCGTGAAGGGGTCCGTGTTCTCGTCCCAGGCCTTCTCCAGCAGCTGCTCGGCCGAGACGACCGCGCCCTCGTTGCGCATCAGCACCTCCAGGACGGCGAACTCCTTCGGCGCGAGCTGGACCTGCCGGCCGTCCCGGAAGACCTCGCGCCGGTTGGGGTCCAGCTTGATGCCGGCCCGTTCCAGGACGGGCGGCAGAGCAGACGTGATGCGCCGCCCGAGCGCGCGTACCCGGGCGGTCAGCTCACTGAAGGCGAACGGCTTGGGCAGGTAGTCGTCGGCGCCGATCTCGAGGCCCTCCACCCGGTCGCTGACGTCCCCGGAAGCGGTCAGCATGAGGACCCGGGTGGGCAGGCCGAGTTCGACGACCCGGCGGCACACGTCGTCGCCGTGCACGACCGGCAGGTCCCGGTCGAGCACGAGGACGTCGTAGTCGTTGACCTCGATGCGCTCCAGGGCGCCTGCGCCGTCGTACACGACGTCGACGGCCATGGCCTCGCGGCGCAGCCCGGTGGCCACCGCATCGGCGAGCAGCTGCTCGTCCTCGACGACGAGTACGCGCACGGCGCCGTTCCTTTCCCTCCGGCCCTCACGGGCGTGATGGCTTGCGGGGTGTGCTTCCCGCGAGTCCCCATCCTGCCCTCAATGCCGGTAAACCGGCGGTAAGGGCGGTGCGCAGGGCAAGAGACCCGGGAATTCCGGATTCCTCGGACTGCTGAGGTTTCTGAGGCGTGAGGGCAGGGGAGGACGATGGCACACCCCGATCGCGCGCCGTCGCCGGCACAGCCGTACCCACTCCCCCGCAGGGATGCGGACGCGATCCCCTCACCGGCCCCGGCCGGGAGGACCCCCCAGTAAGCGGCACCTGTCCGTGCCACAGACGTCACGACCCACGACAAGGGGGCGCCCCATGGACGCGTTCACCGCAGGCATTCTGCAGCGCATACACACAACCGAGTCCGACCTCATGCGCGCTCGTGAAGCGGGCGACGACTTTCTCGTCGAGGTGGAGCAGGGAGAGCTGGACGACCTGCACCGGCTGGCCGCCGAGCACGGCGTGCAGGTCGGTGCACTGAGCGCCTGATCCGCCCCTTGCCATGAGTGCGCCCCGGCCCACGCGGTCGGGGCGCACTGCCGTGCGGGGCCCGGGCGGGGGTGCGGGCACATCGTCAGTCGTGCCAGGCGCCGAGGTCCTCCAGCAGCCGCTGGAGCGGCTCGAAGACGCCCGGGGCGCCGGCGACGGCGAGTTCGCCGGAGAGCGGGTCCCCGGGACGGCCGCCCGTCAGCGCGCCCGCCTCGCGGGCGATGAGCTCGCCGGCGGCGAAGTCCCACGGGTTGAGTCCGCGCTCGTAGTAGCCGTTGAAGCGGCCGGCCGCCAGATCGCACAGGTCGGTGGCGGCGGAACCGCCCCGGCGGATGTCGCGGACCTTCGGCAGCAGCCGGCGGACCACCTCGCCCTGGGCCGCGCGGCGCTCGGTGAGATAGCCGAAGCCCGTCCCGATCAGTGCCTCCTCCAGGCGCGGGGCCGTGCGGCAGGCGAGGGGACGGTCGCCCAGGCGGGCCCCCGCCCCCTGGACCGCACGGAAGGTCTCCCCGCGCATCGGGATCGTCACCACGCCGACGAGGGTCTCCCCGTCCCGCTGGGCCGCGATGCTCACCGCCCAGGACGGCAGGCCGTACAGGTAGTTGACCGTGCCGTCGAGGGGGTCGATCACCCAGCGCACGCCGCTGCTGCCCCGGGTGTCCGCGCCCTCTTCGCCCAGCAGGCCGTCCTCGGGCCGCCGCTCGCCGAGGAAACCGGTGATGAGCTTCTCGGCGGCCAGGTCCATCTCCGTGACGACGTCGATGGAGCTGGTCTTGGTGGCGGCCACGCCGAGGTCGGCGGGACGGCCGTCGCGCAGCAGCTCACCGGCCCGGTGGGCGGCCTCCAGCGCGATGCCCAGGAGTTCGTTCTTGAGCTGCTCGTCGTTCACAGTGCTCCTTGCATCGGTGTCGGTGTTTCGGCCCCTGTGCGCCGCTGTCACGGCGCCCAGGGGCTGTCCGCGCCGGCCGCGGCCGGCAGCGGGACCCGTCCCGGGCAGCAGCCGACGGGGCACACGTCGTGCCCCGGACCGAGCCTGCCGAGCGCGCAGCGCTCCACGGCGGCCCCGCGCTCGGCGGCGGCCCGCTCCAGGACGAGTTCCCGGATGCCCGCGACGAAGCGCGGGTCGGCGCCGACCGTGGAGGCCCGGGAGACCGGCAGCCCGAGTTCCGCAGCCTTGGCGACGGCCTCGGTGTCCAGGTCGTACTTGACCTCCATGTGGTCGGAGACGAACCCGATCGGCACCATCACGGCCGCCGGGGCTCCGGAGGCGTGCAGTTCCTCGAGGTGGTCACCGATGTCGGGCTCGAGCCAGGGGATGTGCGGCGGCCCGCTGCGGGACTGGTACACCAACCGCCACGGGTGGTCGGTCCCGGTCTCGTCGCGCACGCGCTCGACGATCAGCCGCGCGACGTCCAGGTGCTCGGCGACGTAGGCGCCGCCGTCTCCGTGCTCCTCGGGCGGTCCCGAGGTGTCGGCGGATGCCGTGGGGACGGAGTGGGTCGTGAAGGCGAGATGCGCACCGGCACGGACGTCCTCGGGCAGCTCGGCGAGGGCGGCGAGGGTCGCGTCCACCATGGGCGTCACGAAGCCGGGGTGGTTGAAGTAGTGCCGGATCTTGTCCACGCGTGGCAGCGGGAGCCCCTCGGCGTCCAGCGCCGCCAGCGCCTCGGCGAGGTTCTCGCGGTACTGGCGGCAACCCGAGTAGGAGGCGTAGGCGCTGGTGGCGAAGGTCAGGATGCGCCGGTGGCCCGCCTGCGCCATGTCCCGCAGCGTGTCGGTGAGAAAGGGCGCCCAGTTCCGGTTGCCCCAGTGCACGGGGAGGTCCAGCCCGTGGTCGGCGAAGTCCCGGCGGATCGCCCCGAGCAGTTCGCGGTTCTGTTCGTTGATCGGGCTCACGCCGCCGAAGAGGAAGTAGTGGCGGCCCACTTCCTCGAGCCGTTCGCGGGGGATGCCCCGGCCGCGGGTCACGTTCTCCAGGAACGGCACCACGTCGTCGGGACCTTCGGGACCGCCGAAGGACAGCAGGAGCAGTGCGTCGTACGGGGCGGTGACCGGGGACGGATCTGGCTGGTCGGACATGCCTCGATCCTGCCACCCGGGCCGGCCGGCCGGAGAACCGCAGCGCGTTCCGGCCCGGTGCGCCCGGTCGGCGGCCGGAACGGGGCGCGGTGCGTCGGGCGGCCCGCGACAGCCCCCGGTGCGCGGGGTGGCGCCGTGAGTATGATCCCCCTCCAATCGGCCGGGGTCCGGCGCCCCGTGCCGCGGCACTGCGTGGCCGCACGGTCCGGGCCGGTGGTCGCAACCGGCCGTTCCATCGGCCCCGAGGGGGAGCGGACAGGATGGGCGACGGCATCTGGCGCAACTGGGCGGGAAACGTCTGCGCACGCCCGGCCCGGGTGGTCTCACCCGCGTCGGTGGCGGAGCTCGCCGGGACGGTACGGGCGGCCGCGGAGGAAGGTCTGCGGGTGAAACCGGTGGGCAGCGGTCACTCGTTCACGCCTGTCGCGGCCACGGACGGGGTTCTCGTCCGCACCGACCGCCTGAGCGGGATCACGGCCGTCGACCGGGAGGCGGGAACCGTCACCGCACTCGCCGGGACCTCCCTGAAGCAGCTCAACGAGGCGCTCGCTGCCGCAGGTCTGTCGCTGACGAACATGGGCGACATCATGGAGCAGACGGTCGCCGGGGCCATCGGCACCGGCACCCACGGCACCGGGCGCACGTCCGCCTCGATCGCCGCCCAGGTGCGCGGCATGGAACTCGTCACCGCGGACGGGCAGGTGCTCCGCTGCTCGGCACAGGGGACGGCCGAGGAGACCGCCGTCTTCGACGCGGCACGGATCGGTCTGGGGGCGCTCGGCGTGCTCGGGGCGGTGACGTTCGCCGTGGAACCGCTGTTCCTGCTGCACGCCCGCGAGGAGCCGATGGCCTTCGACCGCGTCACGGCGGCCTTCGACGAACTCACGGCCGAGAACGAGCACTTCGAGTTCTACTGGTTCCCGCACACCGGGAACTGCAACACCAAGCGCAACAACCGCAGTGACGGCCCGGCCGCCCCTCCCGGCAGGGTCAGCGGGTGGATCGAGGACGAGCTTCTGTCCAACGGCGCCTTCCAGCTGGCCTGTTCCCTCGGAAGGGCGGTGCCGGCCGCGGTGCCTGCCATCGCCCGCTTCTCCAGTCGCGCCCTCTCCGCCCGGTCCTACACCGACATCCCGTACCGGGTGTTCACGAGCCCGCGGCGGGTCCGGTTCGTGGAGATGGAGTACGCGCTGCCGCGCGAGAGCGCCATGGAGGCCCTCCGCGAGATCCGAAAGGCAGTCGAACAGGCGGGCCTGCGCGTCAACTTCCCGGTGGAGGTGCGCACCGCTCCCGCCGACGACATCCCGTTGTCCACGGCGTCCGGCCGGGACACCGTCTACATCGCGGTGCACATGTACCGGGGGACCCCGTACCGGGAGTACTTCGCCCTGGCCGAGCGGGTGATGACGGAGTGGGGCGGCCGGCCGCACTGGGGGAAGCTGCACACCCGGGACCGGGGACATCTCTCCGTGGCGTATCCGCGCTTCGGCGAGTTCACCGCGCTGCGGGACCGACTCGATCCGCAACGGGTGTTCGGCAACGACTATCTCCGCCAGGTGCTCGGCGACTGACGGTCCGAGGGGCCGAACCGCCCCTGCCCTGCGGGCGAATCTGCGGCTGCGGGCAACTCCCGATCGTTTCCCTCCGATTGGTGTTCGAACTCCTCTGCGGCCCGAGAACTTCGGCGGCGCGGCGGTCCACCTCGGTGGCCCGAATGGAGTACTGTGACGAATCCTGGCTCCGGTCGCCCGTCCGGTCGCCGCATCTGCCGGACGAGACCCTCCGCGGCCTCACATCCGGTGATACAGCGGCAGGAAACGGACAACTGCGTCGGGAACGGTAAACATAGTCATCAACAGCGGCAAACAGGTAACCGTGCCATAACGGCGCATCAGGTTCCAACGCCCGACACGCCGGGCAACTTGGCAATGTTGTGGCAGGCTGCACCCCGGGCACGCCACACTCGTCCAGCGGAAGCAGCGACGCACGTGCCGTCGGCAGGCACCACCCGGGAGGTCCCGATGCCCGAACTGCGCGTCGTGGCCGTCAGCAACGACGGCACACGGCTGGTGCTCAAGGCTGCGGACAACACGGAGTACACGCTTCCCATCGATGAGCGCCTGCGTGCCGCCGTGCGCAACGACCGGGCGCGCCTCGGCCAGATCGAGATCGAGGTCGAGAGCCATCTGCGCCCGCGGGACATCCAGGCGCGTATACGAGCCGGGGCGTCCGCCGAGGAAGTCGCGCAGTTCGCCGGCATCCCCGTGGACCGGGTGCGCCGATTCGAGGGCCCGGTGCTGGCCGAGCGTGCGTTCATGGCCGAGCGGGCCCGCAAGACCCCGGTCCGCAGGCCCGGCGAGAGCACCGGACCCCAGCTCGGAGAGGCCGTCACCGAGCGGCTGATGCTGCGCGGCGCCGAGCGGGAGAGTGTGCAGTGGGATTCCTGGCGCCGGGACGACGGCACCTGGGAGGTCCTCCTCGTCTACCGGGTGGCCAACGAGTCGCATTCCGCGAGCTGGACGTACGACCCGCCGCGGCGTCTCGTCCAGGCGGTGGACGACGAGGCCCGGGCGCTCATCGGCGAGTCCGACGCGCCCGAGCCCAGCTTCCCGTTCGTGCCGCGTATCGCCCGGCTGCCGCGGGACCGGACGCCGGACCGTCCCGACCGGGGTTCGCAGGAGCCCGGGGACGACGGCAGCCAGGGGCGCGACTCGCTGACCAGCCTGCTGGAGGCCGTACCGAGCTTCCGCGGCGACCTGGTGGTGCCGGAGAGCGGTGGCACGGGGCGCTCCGACCGGGACGACGAACCCGACGACGAGTCGGAGGAGGAGCCGGAGACCGAGGCTCCCCCGGCCGCTGCAGGAGCGGGCGCGGCCTACGCGGACGTGCTGATGCCCCGCTCGGTCGCCGGGCACCGGGACCGGCTGACCGGGACGACCGACCGTCAGGCCGAGGCCGACGGTGTGCGTCCGGGCCGGCGCGCGGCCGTCCCGAGCTGGGACGAAATCGTCTTCGGCACCCGGCGCAAGAAGGACTAGAGCACCCGGACGGCCGGGGGCGCCGGATGAAACCGGCGTCCCCGGCCCGTGCCGTCTGCTGCCGGCGGTGCGTTGTCGGTCACGGCTCGGCACGGCCGGGACCGACCGGGCTCGATGCCGTGGCTTCCGCGCTCGGTCCCCTTCGCGCCGTGCCGGCAGCCCCGACTCCGGCTGCTTCCCGTGCTGTTCACCCGGTGCGGTCCAACACGGTCCAACACGGTCCGGTGCGGTCCGGTGCGGACGAACGCCCGCCTCGTCGCGATCGGCCCGGTCCGCGGGCTCGCTGCGGTCAGTCGTCCTCGACCGTGCTGCTGCGGAGTTCGGCGCGACCCTCCGCGGCGCGGATGAAGCGGGTCATGCCGAACTGGCTTGCCCCGGTGGATCCCGGCGGGGTGGCGGGCGTCGTCTCGGTGAAGTCCGGACCGGACGGCAGGACGTAGGGCCGGCGGAGCGCCTCGTCGAGAATGATGACGGTCTCGGTGGCGCGTACCGCCGGAATGGTGGACAACTGGTCGGTGACCAGGCGGTGTACGGCGGCGACGTCGGGCACGCGGATCTGGATCATGGCGTCGTGCTGGCCCGTAGTGACGGCGCAGTACTCCACCTCCGGCATCCGGGCGAGAGCGTTCCGGAACTGCTGCCACAGCTCCTGGCGGACGGTGACGAAGATCAGGGCACAGATCTCGAGACCGACCCGCGCATGGTCGATCCGGGCGCTGAACCCGCTGATCACCCCGTCGGCGCGCAGGGCTTCGAAGCGGGTGTAGGCGTTGGCGCGGGAGATGCCGACGCGCTGGGCGAGGGCGGCGACCGAGATACGGCCCTGGGCGCGGAGGATGTCCAGGATCTTGAAGTGCACCGAGTCCAGGGCGAGGCCGATGCCGATCCGTCCAGGGCGACGATCACCGGACGCGTCCGGGCTTGACGAATCTCCCATGGCTGCACCCCTTCTTTGATTTTTGTCTCGCACCGGCCCCGGCAGCAGAAAGAGTTGGCTAGTTTCGCCCCACCCTATCGGTGAATCGTCCAGCGACTCCTCCCGATAACCCTCCCACTCGCCCGGTCTCCTTCCGCTTCACTCCGCTCTGCTCTCGGAGGCACCCATGTCCAGATCGCGCACCCGGTCCTGTCCGGCGGCACTGTCGCTCACAGCCGTCGCAGCGCTCACGCTGAGCGCCTGTTCTGGCGGTGGGGGCGCCTCTGGCTCACCCGCCGCGGACAGGACTCTGGTGATCGACACGTCGTTCAACCTCAAGACCGCCGATCCCGGGCGGGAGTTCGAGCCGACCGGGCAGATCGTCGTCAAGGGGCTGTACGAGACGCTGCTGACCTTCAAGGGCGGTGACGTCACCAAGCCCGTGCCGGGGCTCGCGTCGTCGTACGAGCAGTCCGAGGACGGCAGGAAGCTCACCCTGCGCCTGCGGGACGACGCGAAGTTCTCCGACGGGAGCGCCGTCACCGCGGACGACGTGGTTTTCTCGCTGAAGCGGGTGATCGCCCTCAAGGGGAATCCGTCGTTCCTCCTCGACGGTGTGAAGGTGACGAAGACGGATGCCTCCACGATCACGCTGGTCAGCGAAAAGCCGAACCCGGCGCTGCCCTTCATCCTGCCCAACCCCGCGCTCGGCATCGTCAACGCGCAGACGGTGAAGGCCCACGGGGGCTCCGCGACGGCGGCGGACAAGGCGGAGAAGTACTTCAACACCACGTCGGCCGGCTCCGGGCCGTACAAGCTGGCCTCCTTCAACACCAACTCCCAGGTCGTCCTGACCAAGAACCCGAAGTACACGGGGCCGCAGCGGCCCACCTACGACAAGGTCGTGCTCCGCAACGTCCAGGCGCCCACCCAGAAGCTCAACGTGCAGCGGGGCGACAGCCAGATCGCGCTCGACCTGACCGCCGATCAGGTCAAGGGGCTCGGAGGCGGTCTGAACGTGGACAGCGGGGCGTCCTCGAACGTGATCTTCCTGCTGCTCAACCAGAACACCGAGGTCAGCAGCGCGACGGCCAACGCCAAGTTCGTCGAGGCGGTGCGCAAGGGCATCGACTACAAGCGCCTGCGGGCACTCGCCGGATCCGGCTCGGTGCAGGCCGCCGGAGTCATCCCGTCGACCATCCTCGGGGCGCTGCCCGCCGACCGGGCCGCCGGCCGCGACCTCGCCGGGGCCAAGGCCGCATTGAAGGCCAGCGGGATCGACAAGCCCTCGGTGACACTCGGTTACGCCAGCGACCTGACGGTCGACGGGTTGTCCCTGCAGACCCTCGCGGAGCGGGTGCAGTCGCAGCTGAAGGAGGTCGGCATCACGGTCACCCTCGCCCCCGCGCCGACCACCACCGAGATGGAGAAGTACCGGGGCGGCAAGGAGCAGATGGGGCTCTGGTACTGGGGCCCGGACTATCCGCACTCCAGCGACTACCTGGTCTTCCTCCCCGGCAACCTGGTCGGCCTGCGGGCGGGCTGGAAGGCCGGCGCGGACCCGGCCCTCACCGACCTCGGTGACAAGGCGGCCGCCGCCCTCGACGACGACGCACGCCGGAAGCTGTACGAGCGGATCCAGACGCGGCTGAACGCCAGTGGGCCGTTCATCCCGCTCATCCAGCCCAGCCGGAACACGGTCTCCGTCTCGTCGGTCACCGGCATCACCTACAACCCCGTGTGGACGATCGATGTCGCCTCGCTGGGCGCCGAGTAGGCGCGTGAGCGGTGGCGGGCGGCTGCTCGCCCGCCACCCTCTCGCGCGCTTCCTGCTGCGGCGCACCGCCGTCGCCGTTCTCCTCGCGTTCGGTGTGACGCTGGTGACCTTCGTCCTCACCAACGTCGTTCCGGGTGACCCGGCCGCAGCCAACCTGGGCCAGCGGGCGATCGGCGATCCGGCCGTCGTCGACCAGTTCCGCAAGCAGCACGGACTCGACCAACCGCTGCCCGCGCAGTACGTCACCTACCTCGGCCATCTGTTCCAGGGAGATCTGGGCGAGTCGCAGCAGACCCATCAGCCGGTGCTGACGGATCTTGCGACAGCCGTCCCGGCGACTCTGGAGCTGGCCGGTGCCGCGATCGCGGTCTCGCTCGTGATCGGTGTGGCCCTCGGTGTCGTCGCTGCGCTGCGCCGGGACCGGCTGACCGACCAACTGCTGCGGGTGGTCAGCCTGTTGGGCGTATCGGTACCGACGTTCTGGCTGGCCCTGCTGGCCTTCTACGTCTTCTTCTACCAACTCGGTGTCGCGCCGGGCAGCGGCCGTCTCGCACCCGGAATGGCCCCGCCCCCGTATGTCACCGGCCTCCACACGATCGACGCGGCCCTCGCCGGGCAGTGGCCGGTGTTCTGGAGCGCAGCCGGTCACCTGGTCCTTCCGGCCCTGGTGCTCACCGCGTACACCGTCGGCCTGCTGACCCGTTTCACCCGCTCCGCGGTCCTGGACGTGCTGGGTCAGGACTACGTACGGGCGGCCCGCGCCAAGGGCCTGCCCGGCCGGACGGTGCTCCTCCAGTACGTGCTCCGGGCGGCTCTCGTGCCCGTCGTCACGATCGCCGGGCTGGCCTTCGGCGCGCTGCTGTCGGGCACCGTCCTGGTGGAGTCGATCTTCGCCTGGCCGGGCCTCGGGGCGTACGCCTACCGGAGTGCCACCACCCTCGACCTGCCTGCCGTGATGGGCGTCGGTCTGGTCGTCGGCATCGTGTATCTGACGGTCAACCTCGCCGTGGACGTGCTGTACGGCGTAATCGATCCGAGGGTGAGGGTCCAGTGAAGGTGTTCCGCTTCAGCCTCCTCGAGCGGCTGCCTCCGGCCTGGCGCAGGCCGCTCGCGGTCATCGGCGGCGCGGTCGGCGCCCTCTGGCTGGTGATCGCCGTTGCCTGCCCGCTCATCGCCCCGCACGACCCGCTGGCGCAGGACCTGCCCCGGCTGGCCGGGCCCGGCACCGCGTACTGGTTCGGGACCGACGAACTGGGCCGTGACGTGCTGAGCCGGGTGCTGTACGGGGCCCGGGTGTCCATTCCCCTCGCGCTGCTGCTGGTGGCGATGTCCCTGCTGATCGGCGGGGTCCTCGGGGCCTGCGCCGGCTTCTTCGGGCGCTGGATCGACGAGACCGTCATGCGGATCGCGGACCTGGTGTTCGCCTTCCCGACCGTCATTCTGGCCATGGTCGTCGCCGCCGCGCTCGGCGCGAGCCTGGAGAACGCGGTACTGGCCGTCCTCGTCGTCGCCTGGCCGTCGTACGCCCGCGTCACCCGCGGTCTCGTCGTGGGGCTGCGCACCCGCGAATTCGTCCTCAGCGGACGGCTGCTGGGCTTCTCCGCCTGGCACTCGCTGCGCGTGGACATCCTGCCGAACGTGCTCGGTCCGCTGCTGGTCCTTGCCACACTCGACATCGGGACGGCGACGCTGCTGCTGTCCGGGCTGTCCTTCCTCGGCCTCGGCGCCAAACCACCGACCGCCGAATGGGGAGCGATGGTGGCGGCCGGCACGCAGCAGTTCGACATGTGGTGGATCGGGGTCTTTCCGGGACTGGCGATCCTCACCGTCGTGCTCGCCTTCAACTTCCTCGGCGACGCGCTGCGGGACGCCCTCGACCCCGTGACCGCGCGGACCCTCGGCGCGGAGAAGGAGCGTGTGGGATGACCACCACCGAGACCACCGCGACCGGGAAGGCCGTCGAGGTCCTGAGGATCGACGGGCTCACGCTCGACCTGCCCGCCGAACACGGCGCCCACCGCATCCTGCACGGCATCGACCTCGCGCTGCGGCCCGGCCGCATTCACGGCCTCGCCGGAGAGAGCGGATCGGGCAAGACCATGACCGGCCTGGCCGTTCTCGGCCTGCTCCCCGACGGCGCCCGCACGGGCGGGCGGATCCGGCTCGACGGCACCGATCTGCTGACGCTGCCGCCCCGGCAGCTCGGCGCACTGCGCGGCCGTGCGGTGAGCATGGTGTTCCAGGACCCGTCCACCAGCCTGCACCCCATGCTGAGCATCGGGCACCAGCTCACCGACCACCTGCGCCACCACCGGAAGCTGGACCGGAAGGCGGCGCGGGCCAGGGCCGTCGAGCTGCTCGGACAGGTCCGCATTCCCAACCCGGCTGCCGCACTGCGGAGTTACCCGCACCAGTTCTCCGGCGGTATGCGGCAGCGCATCGCCATCGCCATCGCACTGGCCTGCGACCCCCAGGTCCTGATAGCCGACGAACCGACCACCGCGCTCGACGTCACCGTCCAGGCCGGGGTGCTGCGGCTGCTGCGCCGGCTGTGCGACGAACTCGGCCTGGCCGTCCTGCTGATCACCCACGACCTGGGCGTGATGTCCGCCCTCGCCGACTCCGTCAGCGTGATGCGCCGCGGCCGCGTCGTCGAGACCGGACCCCGCGGCCAGGTGCTCACCGCGCCGCGTCACGAGTACACCCGAACGCTCCTGGACGCGCTCCCCGGAAGGAACACGCCTTGACCTCGCAGTCCCGGCCGCCGCTGCTCGGCGTCGACGGCCTCGTCGTCCAGTACCGCCGTCCCGGCGCGGCCCCGACCCGTGCGGTCGGCGGAGTCAGCCTGGAGGTGCGGTCCGGGGAAGTCGTCGGCCTGGTGGGCGAGTCGGGTTGCGGCAAGTCGACGTTGGCCCGCGCGGTCTGCGGGCTGACCCCGGCCGAGGAAGGAAGGATCACGTTCGACGGCACACCGGTGCGCCCGCTGAACGTGCGCCGCCGGGATCCCGCACTGACCGCCGTCCAGATGGTCTTCCAGGATCCGTACGGATCCCTCAACCCCCGCCGCCGGGTGGGCGCCCAGATCGTCGACGGCATCCGCGCGGCGGCCGGGCGCGGCGAGACGGACGGCCCGCGAACCCCGGAGGAGTACCTGTCCCGCGTCGGCCTCCCGGAGAGCGACGCGCAGCGCTACCCGCACGAGTTCTCCGGCGGCCAGCGGCAGCGCATCGCCATCGCCCGCGCCCTGGCCGCCCGGCCCCGTCTGCTGGTCGGCGACGAGCCCATCTCCGCTCTCGACGCCTCCGCCCAGCTCCACGTGGCCACGCTCATGCGGTCCCTGGCCCTCGAGTCGGGCGCCGGACTGCTGTTCATCAGCCACGACCTGTCCGTGGTCCGGCACATCGCCGACCGCATCGCCGTCATGTACCTCGGCCGGATCGTGGAGACCGGTCCTGCCGCGGAGCTCTGGGACAGCCCCCGGCACCCCTACACCCAGGCCCTGCTGGCCTCCATCCCCCAGCCCGACGGCGCCGGGGTGCTGCCGGCCGAACTCCCCGGCGACGTACCCGACCCCTCCGCCCCTCCGAGCGGCTGCCACTTCCACCCCCGCTGCCCCCACGCCTTCGACGGCTGCGACCGCGAGGAGCCTCGGCTGACCTCCGGCGGGGTCGCCTGTCACCTCCACCCGGCCGCCTGACCCGGGCGGCCCCACCCGGCCGCCCGACCCGGGCGGCCCCACCCGGCCGCCCGACCCGGGCGGCCCCCATCCACGGAGACCTCGATGCACGATCGGACCGACACCACCGGGCACGGCCACGAGCTCTGGCCGGCCGACCGCCTCGAGACCGCACGTGCGGCCACGGCCGACGCCGGGCTCGACGCCCTGCTGCTGTCCCCCGGCGCCGGCCTTCGCTACCTGACCGGGTACGACGCCAAACCGCTGGAGCGGCTGACCTGCCTGGTCCTCCCGGTCGACGGCGACCCGTTCCTGCTCGTGCCGGCCCTGGAGAAGCCCGTCGCGCAGGTGTCCCCGGCCGGCGGCCTGGGCATCGAGATCACCGGTTGGAACGAGACCGAGGACCCCTACGCCGTCGTCGCGGCCCGGCTGCCGTCCCGCATCGCACGCATCGGTGTGGACAACCACATGTGGGCGGAGCAGACCGTCGCCTTCCGTACCGCGCTGCCCGGCGTCCGGCAGGAACTCGCCGGGGCCGTGCTGAACGGGCTGCGCATGCGCAAGACCCCGCAGGAGGCCGCGGCGCTGCGCCGGGCCGGGGCGGCGATCGACCGGGTGCACGACCGCATGGGCGCATGGCTGCGGGCCGGCCGAACCGAAAGGGAAGTGGGCCGGGACATCGCGGACGCGATCATCACCGAGGGCCATGCCCGGGCCGACTTCGTGATCGTCGGCTCCGGTCCCAACGGTGCCAGTCCGCACCACGAACTGTCCGACCGGGTGATCCTCCCCGGCGAGCCGGTGGTCGTCGACATCGGCGGCACCACGCACGAGGGCTACTGCTCCGACTCCACCCGCACGTACGTGGTCGGCGAGCCGTCCGAGGAGTTCCGCCGCCTGTACGAGGTCCTGCTGCGCGCCCAGAGCGCCCAGACCCACGCGGTCCGGCCGGGCATCACCGCCGAACAACTGGACGCCGTCGGGCGGGACATCATCACCGACGCCGGGTACGGCGAGTACTTCATCCACCGCACCGGCCACGGCATCGGTCTGGAGAGCCACGAGGAGCCGTACATCGTGGCCGGCAGCCGGCTGGCCCTGGAACCCGGCATGACGTTCTCGATCGAGCCGGGCATCTACCTTCCCGACCGGTACGGAGCCCGCATCGAGGACATCCTCCTGTGCACCGAGGACGGGGGCGAGCGCCTCAACCGCAGCCGGCGCGACCTCGTCGTCCTGCCCTGACCGGCGCTCACACCGCAGGCCCAGCCCGATGACATGGGGCAGCAGCCCCACCCGTACCACCGTCGAAGGACCCAGCCATGCCCGCTTCACCGCCCCGTCCCACCCCGCCCGCGTCCGCGGGTGCGCGCCCCGGCGGTGCACCCGCCGACCTCGCGGCCGTCCGGGCGGTGATCACCGGCATGTACGGCGCCTACACCACGGGCGAACGCGCGCGCGTCGATTCCTTCCTGGACCCCGACGCCACGATCTGGGACTCCGCCACCGCGGATCTGCTGTGCGGGAAAGCCGAGCTGGACCGCGTCCGCGACGGGCGTCCCACCGACGGCACGGGACCGGCCGAAGCCGGACTGTCGGTGCACGACGACGTCATCGACGTCTTCGCCGATCTGGCCGTGGCCCGCTACTGGCTGCGGGTCGACTTCCGTGACGGCCCTCCCGAGTCGGTGCGCAACACGGCGGTCCTGCGGCGCGACGGCAGCGAGAGGGGATGGCTGATCGTCCACCTGCACGAGGACGTCCAGGAGGCTGCCGGCACAGGGGAACGGTGACGGGACGGCCCCCGGCCGGCCACCGATGCGGGACGGCGGCTCCCGGTGCGCCCCCGCGGCCCTCCGCCCGCGACGGTCGAGCCGGGAAGCCGCGGGCGAGCACCGCCGCCTCCTCGCGGCCCCGGGAACCGTCAGAGGCGCAGCTCCATGCGCTGCACGACCGTCTCGACGCCCCAGGCCCGGGCGGGGTGGGACTCGGTGACGCGGAACCCCGCCTTCTCGTAGAGGCGGTGGGCCGCGTGGAGGCCCGCAACGGTCCTCAGGAACACGCCCCGGCAAACGCGGCGGCGGGCCTCGTCCAGCGCCGTGCCGACCAGACGCCGGCCCACTCCCCCGCCCCGGGCTGCGGGATCGAGAATCACCCAGCGCAGCTGCGCCCATCCGGGCTCGTCGTCCGCGCGGGTGAGCCCGGTGGCGCCCACGACCCGGCCGTCGAGTTCGGCGACCCACAACCGCCCCGGGGCGGAGCTGCCCTCGCGCTCGCAGGCCAGGACCAACTCGGCCATGCCGGCGGCCACATGGGCCTCCATGGTCCGGTCCATGCCGTACTCGCGGGCATACAGCACCCCGTGCAGCGCGGCGACCGCTCCGAGGTCTCCGGGACGGTCCGCTTCGCGGATCGTCGCGGTCCGTGCGGGCATGCGGCGGCTCCTTCCTCCCTCTCGGCGGGTGAGAGGCTCGCCGAACAGGCTCTCACCCGCGACGGCCTCGGCCCGTCAGCCGGGAGCGGCACCGGTGGCGACGGGCCGGGAGGGATCGGCGGTCCACTCGCTCCAGGACCCGACGTAGAGCGCCGCGGGGATGCCGGCGACGGCCAGCGCCAGCGCCTCGTGCGCGGCCGAGACCCCGGAACCGCAGTAGACGCCGACCCGGGTGGCGGAGTCCGCTCCCAACGAGGCGAAGCGTTCGGCCAGTTCGGATGCCGGGCGAAGGCGTCCGTCCTCCCGCACGTTGGCGGTGGTGGGGGCCGACACCGCGCCGGGGATGTGGCCGGCCACCGGGTCGATCGGCTCGGTCTCGCCCCGGTAGCGTTCGGCGGCCCGCGCGTCGAGCAGCAGGCCGCTGCGGGCGAGCGCTGCGGCGCTGTCCGCGTCGAGCACCGGAAGGCTGTCCGGACGGGCTACGAAATCCCCTTCCGGGGCGTCGGGTTCGTCCGTCGACAGGGGGTGTCCCGCTGCGGTCCAGGCCGCGAGCCCGCCGTCGAGCACCCGGACCCGGTTGTGCCCGGCCCAGTTCAGCAGCCACCACGCGCGGGCGGCGGCCCAGCCCTGTCCGCCGTCGTACACCACCACGTCCCGGTCGGCCGAGACGCCGGCCCGGCGCATCACCCGGCCGAACGCCTCGACGTCCGGCAGCGGATGCCGCCCGGACCTGCCCGGCGGGGCGGCGAGTTCGGCATCGAGGTCGACGTAGACGGCGCCCGGCAGATGGCCCGACTCGTACGCCGGCCGCCCGGACGGCACACCCTGCTGCCAGCGCACGTCCAGCAGGACGGCCCCCGGGGAACGTTCCAGTTCTGCTGCGGAGATGAGCGGATTCATGGCACCCATCCTTGCGTAGGTCCGGCTCCGTCGCCCGCCGTGCCCCCGGACCGTCATCGGGGCGATACGCGCCACGGGAAGGCCGCTTCCACAACGGCCGGAAACGGCAAATCGGCCGTCCCCCGACAGGAAGGTGCCGAAACCGGCGCGGCCAGGGCATACAACGCGCGGTGTGGTGCAAGCATCTTGACGGGGTAACCGCAGATGCATCCGACCGCACCGGTCGGCGCCTCGAGTTCTTGAGGAGTGGATGATGGGAACCGGGCAGCGGGTGTCCGAGCGCAGCCATCGGACGATCGCGGGGCAGGGGCCGCACGCGCCCTGGTGGGTGAGCCTGATGGTCCACGACCTGAGCGCGACCCAGGACTTCTACGGGGGACTGTTCGGCTGGACGTTCGCCCCGGGGCCCAGGCAACTCGGGCCGTACGTCCGGGCGATGCTGGACGGGCACGTGGTCGCCGGTCTCGGCAGGCTTCCGGACGACCGGGGGCTGCTGCCCGCCTGGACGCCCTATCCGCTGAGCGGCGACGCCGACCTCACGGCCGAGGAGATCCGCTTCCACGGCGGCACGGTGGCCGTCGGACCGCTGGACACCGGTGACGCGGGCCGGCTGGTGATCGCCTCCGACCCGACCGGGGCCGTCTTCGGCGTGTGGCAGCCCCACGAGGACGCGGACGGCGCGATGCCGTCGGGGCCGGGGACGCCGGTGTGGAACGAGCTGACGACACCCTTCTCCGTCGCGGCAGGAACGTTTTACGCGTCCGTCTTCGGCTTCGAGGTGGAGTCGGTTGCCGGCGCCCGCCCCGGTCGGCTGACGCTGCTGCTCGACGGCAGGCCCGTCGCCGCCCTGCGGGAGCCGGACGACGGCGCCCCGGGGCCTCAGGGATCGCACTGGAGGACGTACTTCGAGGTCGAGGACGCCGACGGGGCGGCTGCCCGGGTCGTCGAGCTGGGCGGACGGGTGCTGCGCGGACCGTCGGACGGCCCGGCCGGGCGGACGGTGACGGCGGCGGACCCGGACGGGGCGGTGTTCGCCCTGGTGGATCCTGCGAACGGGGCGGTGCAGCAGAGTGGTTGAGCCGCTGCGACCGGATCGGCTGTCCTTCCCCCCGGGGGGATGAGGCACGCCGAACGGCCTCCGCTCGCTCGGCCACCGCGCCCGGGGCTCAGAGTTCGCCGAAGGACTCCGCGCGGGTGCGGGCGATGAAGGCGGCCCATTCCGTCGCCGAGAAGCGCAGCACCGGGCCGCGGCGGTTCTTCGAGTCCCGGACGTGGACGGCGGACTCCGCCGCGGCCACCTCCACACAGTCGCCGCCGCTGGTTCCGCTGTAGCTGCTTTTGAACCAGGCCAGTTCGCAGGAGCTGTTCATGTCGTCTTCTCTGCTCATTGCTCCCCCGCCACGCGCTCGATGAGACGTGCGGACTCTTCGGTGTTGAGAGCCTGCGTGCGCAGCATTCCATATCGCAGCCAGAATTCGCTCACCTCGTTCCGATCGGTCCTGACACTGACGACATCCTGCGCCTCGATGTAGACGCACTGCCGTCGTTCCATGGTCTCCAGCAGAACCATCGGGCCGTTCAGACCACTGTGTGCCGCACGCTTCGTCGGCATGACCTGAACTTCGACGTTCCGCATGTTCGAGCATTCCAGCAAGGTGGTCAGCTGCTCCGACGTGGCGATCAATACCACGATCGAGCGATCACGAACCGAGAAAGATCGGACTTAACGTCCACTCAGAACACCCGGAGAGCGACGCGTTGGATGATCGTCAGCGCGTGGGTGCCGTAGACGAGGAAGACGACGGCGGCCACGGCGAGGATTCCTGCGAGAGACCAGGTGAGACGGGGGTTCATGCGGCGGTGATCTCCTTGGCGGGTTGAGGGTGGGTGGTGATTCCTACCTGCAGGACGCTGTCGCACAGGTCCCTGACGATGGCGTCGTGGGTGGCGATCACCACGGCGCAGCCGGCGTCGGCCAGGGCGCGGAGAGTGGCGATGACCATGTGGGTGTTGTCGAGGTCGAGGGCGCCGGTGGGCTCGTCAGCCAGGACGATGGCGGGTTGCTTGACGATGAGGCGGGCGAGGGCGACGCGTTGTTGTTCACCGCCCGAGAGGCGGTGGACGATGTCGTCTCCGCGACCGGCGAGTCCGACCTGCTCCAGTGACTGGGCGAGGGTGGGGCGGGATCCGTGGTTCGAGCGGACGGGCTTGATGGCGACGCTGAGGTTGTCGGCGACGGTGGCGTTGTCGATCAGGGCGTAGTTCTGGAAGAGGTAGCCGAGTGTGTCGCGGCGATAGGCGCGGGCCCTGCGTGGGCTGAGCCTGGTGATGTTCTGGTCATGGTGGCGCATGGTGCCGGTGGTGGGAGTGTCGAGGAGGCCGAGGCAGTTGAGGAGGGTGGATTTGCCTGATCCGCTGGGGCCGGTCAGGGCGAGCATCCGCCCGGCCTCGATGGTGAAGGTCAGGTCCTGCCAGAGGACGCGGGGGCCGAAGGACTTGGACAGCCCGGTCAGGTCGATCACGCTTCGGTCGATCCTTCCTTGACGATGCGGCGGTGGAAGAAGGCCAGGACGGTGAGGGCGGTGGCGATCTCGACCGCGACGAGGCCGATGATGAGGGTCAGGTCCTGGCCGGTGATCGTCATCGGGTCACGGGGGGCAGGGATGCCCATGGTCTTGTACTGCTCGAGGCCTTGATTCCACTGGTGGACCTGGTAGGGGAGCCAGGAGACGAGCAGGGCGACGATCGCAGCCTCGGCGGCCAAGAGGGTGCGGTGGGTGGTAGCGAAGGTCCAGCCGTGGATGTGCCGGGCGAAGATTCGCTGGGCGTTTTTGCGGGTGTGGACGATGACGACGCCGACGCCGGTGACGAGCAGAACCAGGAGGGCGACGGCCAGGTTGAACAGTCGCAGCCGGAAGTCCGCAGTGATGTCGCGGATGGCCTGGGCGGCGTCGGCAGCGATGGGACTGATCCCGACGACCTCGTTGCGTAGATGGTGGGCGTCGATGCCGGAGGTGACGTCGGCCGGATCGGGGAAGACGATGCTGCGCTTGGAAGCGTAGGCGGTGTAGCCCTTGTCGCTGATGTAATCGGTGCCATTGGGAAGGACGACGATGACCGGGTCGGTGAGGAAGGACTCGTCCGAGAGCCGGTCCTGTCCGGCCTCGCGGGTGCCGCGTGCGTTGTAGGTGAAGATCTCCTGGCTGTCCGCGGTGGTCTTTGCATCGATCTGCCCGGATGAGATCTGGTCCGGGTCGGAAGGGCTGACCAGTCCGGGCACCAGGGTCGTGAGCTTGTCGGCATGAGCGGCGAGGTGTTCTGGAACCAGCAGCAGGATGCGGCCGTCGTCGCCTGTGGCGGCAGGATAGGGGCGCCCGCTCGGGGCGAGGATCTTCTGCTGATCGAGGAACGTCTCATTGACCACCATCAGGTCGTCGGCCGGGATGCCCTGGGCGTCGCGGGAGCGTGCGAGGTCCTTGTGGCCGGCGAGGACGATCTGGCCGTCGGCATCGGCCCGGCGCAGCCAGGGGCCAGCCTTCGCCTCCAGCTTCTTCAGCGCGTCGGGGGCGCCGAGGTAGCCGTTGAGGCGAATGGTGGAGGCGTTGCCCGCCTTCTCGTACACGCTGAAGGTGCCTTCGCGCCGGGCGAGGTCCTGTCCGGCCTGCAGGACCGAGGCGGCGATACCGAGGGCGAGCAGGAGGGCCGGCACACGCACGAGGTAGGCGGCGGCCGCGGTGGAGCGGGCGGGTATCTCGCCCTTGAGGGCGGACAGAATGCTGGTGCGCGCGGTCAGGGTGAGCATCGCGGCATGGGTGGCAAGGACAAGTACTGTGAAGAAGAACGCCGTTGCGGCCGTGAGCAGGGCGAATAGACCGAACCAGGCAAGGTGGTTGTACCAGGCCAACAGGGCGGTCGCCACGACCGTCACGACCCCGAGTACGGCCGTCCAGAAGCGGGCGAGCCGGCGCAGGTCGCGGGCGAGGATCGCGGGCAGGGACATGCCCTGCAGGCGCAGTACTCCGTAGGCCTTGGCGTTGAGCAGGACACCAGCGCCGGTCATGGTGACGACGACCAGGGCGACGACGACCAGGGAACCGGCCAGGGCGCTGCCGCCGTAGGCGTAGGAGAGCTGGTCGAGGGAGGCCGGCTGGGGGTGCCATGGTGTGAGGCCGTGCTGCTCCAGCAGGCCGAGGAAGGGCCGGACGGTGTCGGGATCGCCGAAGAGGTAGTACAGGCCGCGCGGGTCGCGGTCTGCGACCTCGGAGAACGGCCGAGTCGTGGTGACCTGGCCGGGGCTGAACTCAGGGTAGCCGCTGTCGAGCCACTCGGCGCGGGGGCCGGTCGGGGTCAGGTAGAGGTCGCGGCTGCGATCGGGGTGTTCCAGGTCGGGTTCCTGGCGGCCCACGGTGACACCGTGGTCGCGGGCGAACGCTTCGACGGCTTGCTCGATGGCGCGGCTGCCACTGGTGTCCCGCGACTCCGTGACCTGGACGACCGCATCGTAGCCCAGAGTCCATTGGTCTTCGAAGCTCCTGAGGAACAGGAAGGAAAACAGGGCGGAGAACGCCAGGATGACGGCGTGGGCGAACTTGACGCCTCGATGCAGCATACGTGTCCTACGAGACTGTGGGGGATCGATTGGCCGGATGACGGAAAGCACGCATGCCCCCGAAGGGCCGCGATGCGCGGGCCCCTTCGGGGGCATGCTACGCGTACTGCTGACTGGTCAGCAGGTGGTCCTGTAGTAGGACTCGTTGCCCGAGAGGGCGGCGTCCGCTCTCGTGATGGACCAGTTACCGGCGGACGCCTCGTCGCTGTCGATGTATTGGCCGACCGACGTCGAGCCGTGGCACTTGGACCCGTGGTAGTAGTCCGACCACACGTAGGAGGTGCCAGCCCCGTAGTCCCAGGTGCCACCGCCGACTTACGCGATGGTAGCCATAGCGGGAGCGGCGCCGGCAACGATCAGCGCTCCGGACATGGCTGCGATCTTGAGTGCGCGCTTGAGCATCGCTATCAACTCACTTTCGAGGGAGTGTGTATACGCCAACTGATCTCGAGCACACAAAATGATTACAAAGAGCAGCCGGGAGGGGGGGAGTGAAGATCAAGGCAAACATCGGCATGAATCGATCTTGATTTATCACGCATCGCGTACACGTGAACGCCCAGTGTGCACATTTGTGATCAACCTGGGTGGCGCTGAACGAGAACGCCGCTGCCTCTTCAGTCGCGCCAACCCGAGGGCAGCCGAAATGCGCCGGAAACGTGCCGTAGGCCGCTGTGATCAAGCCCGACGGCGGGCAGCCGGGTCGCTCGCGGCGACCGCGTCGACGCCGGGGTGGGCGTACCGCTCCAGAGACCGTACGGAGGCGTGGCGGGAGCGGGCAGGCAGCATCGGCGTTGACGTGCCGCGCTCGGCATCGTGCGTCGACGCCTTGGGCCAAGAGGAGAGTTGCGCAGGTGTGGCGCAGGTCGTGTACCCGCACGCGTCGATTGATCGCGGCCTTCTTGCACACCGCGGAGAAGTCCCGGTTGAGGTTCCCGGGCTCGATCGGCCGCCCTTCTCGAGTGACGAAGATCAGCCCGTTCGGATCCCAGGTGCGGCCGGTCGTCGCCTGCTCTGCACGCAGCCTGAGCCGCTGCCACCGCAGTGCCACATCACACGCCTTCCGCCTACGGCTCGGTGCAGCGCCGCCTCCTCGATGATGAAGACAAAGACGATGGGCGGACTCTTGCGGGCGAGCAAGGCTTGACGAGCCAGGCGCGCGGCGACACGTTCATCAACGGTCTGCACGTCAAGGGGTGGGAAATGCGCGCTGATCAGCGTGCGGGCGTAGTCCTCCGTCTGCAGCAGGCCGGGGACGAGTAGGGGGTCGTAGGAGAAGCGGCTCACCGCTTCGGTCTCCAGTCGGGCGAAGTCCTGGAAGAACGCGGGCAGTTTGGCCAGGTCCACCTGCTCCTGGAGGGCTTGCAGGGCCCCGCCGGCATCGAGGACGCGTTCGGCGGCCGTGGTGAATGCGGCCTTGGCGGGGCGGCGGGCCCGTTCCACGGAGGCGACCAGCTCGCAGGAGTAACCGATGGCGTCGGCCAGTTGCTGCTGGGTGAGCCCGGCCCGCTCTCGGAAGAGCTTGACCAGCTTGCCGTAACCGACCCAGATGCCGGGCCGGTCGTCGTCCGTCTCTTGATGCCGGGGGTCATGCCGGGGGTCCCGCCGTTGGGACCGGATGGTTTCCATACGTGTCCCGCCTCACGCCTCGCCGAGTTGGAAGGGCTCCACACGGCGAACGCGACGGCACGCCGGGCGGTCACGGAGCCCAACCCGTACAAGCTGCTGCCCGACCCGTACCGCTGGGCGGCGTACTGGGCTCCGACATGATCAGGCGCACCACGTGGCGAGAAGATCACGGCGTGAACCCGGCTCAGAGGCGACTTCGCCGCGATCTGCTCGAAGAGCCCCTCGCTGAGAACGAGTCCCGGACAGAGACGATCCCCCAGGAGATGCACGATCGCGCTGCCCAGGCGCTCCGTGCGGCCGAGGCCCTTGCCGATCATGATCCGCAGCGCCGGGATGGTGCGGCCTGCTGGCGTGCCTGAGGTCCCCCGCCGACGCCCTTGATCAATGGTCAGGCGACCTGCTCAACGATCGGCGGTGCCCGGTGGGACGACCCATTCGGTTGGCTGACCGGTCAGGGAGGCGATCATGTCGAAGTCGCCGTCGTAGTGGAGGACCGTTCGCCGGTTCAGCTCCGCTGTGGCGGCGATGAGCAGGTCGGGAAGGGAGAGGGCACGGTGGAAGCCGGCGTTGAGGGCGTGGCGCTGGATCTCCAGAGCGCGCTCGAAGGCGTCGTCGTCCGTGGGCAGGTAGTCGAAGGCGTGGAGCCAGGTGCTGATGCGGGTAGCCTCGGCGCTGTCCCGTGCCGAGTGGATCATCTCGAACTCGGTGGGCCGGCACACCGCGAGGAGGTAGCGCTCGTGGAGTGGCTTGAGAACCTCTTTGACGTGCGGCTTCGTCCAGCGGGCCATCGCGGACTTGTCGATCAGGTAGCGGTCCTGCATCAGGCCGCGCGACCTCCGTCGTGACCGTTGCCGCGCTTGAGGGAGCCGTCGGCATTGCGGGGCCCGGTGGTCTCGACGATTTCACTGAAGTCGAGGTCACCGGCGTCCATCGCGTCGAAGAACTCCTGGCGCAGGTGCCGCTTCACGGCATCCTCCATGGCAAGGCGGACAGCCTTGGCCTTCGTCTTGGTGCCGAAGATGCGCATGGCCTCGGCGACCATGTCGTCATCGAGGTCGATCACGGTTCTGGCCATGCGAGCGGGTCCTTCCGGGGAATCCATGGAAATCCAGAGCACGAAAACGATACCACTAAACGATAGCGACCGATATCGTTTGCGCCGTGCGAGTATGACCCGAGCGCGGCCGTGGATCGGCGGCCCAGCGCGATCTGCTCGAAGAGCTCCTCGCCGAGAACGAGTCCCGGGCAAGGCCGATCCCCGAGGAGATGCACGATCGGGCTGCCGCCCCCACCAACCCCTCGTCGCAAGCGCTCGGTTCAACCGGCGGCCGCCCCCGCCTCGGTGAGGAACGGGCTCGGTTCGCCGTGCCAGGACACGTACAGGCCGTCCCGGGCCCGCGTGCACGAGACGAAGAGCAGGCACCGCTCCGACATCAGGTCCGTCTCGTGCTGGACCGCGTCGATCTCGACAGGGGTCAGCGCCCGCGGGAACGGCAGGGCTTCGTCGTGCACCCCGATCACGACCACGCACCGGAACTCGACTGATGGCACGCATGGATGCGGCCGCCGACACGGCCAACTCGAATGTGCTGCTGCACTTGTCGGCGCACCGGGCTGTGGTGGGCTCGATCAATCATGTCGGCATCGTCGTCGGTGAGTTCCGCGGGCCACTCGGAATCAAGTCCGGTCGACATTCAATGGAGGCCACGCGATGGTGGGACGCGGTCCGGGATCCGGCGCAATTGAAGAACGCGGCCGTAGAAGCGGGGCGCAAAGCGGCCATAGGAGCGGGGGTGGCGGTCGTGGGGATTACGGGGGTCTGGGCGAGCCGCGCCGCCCTTGCCCGCGAACAACGCGGCGAAGAGGAGTGAGAGATCGCCGGCCGTCAGCCGTATGGACTCACGCGAACTGAACCCGCAGCCGTCACAGGGACACAGAAGGAGAAGCCACCCGCGCCGTGACCGCCGTCATGCGGCGGCGGTGGTGGCGGCGGCACAGCACCTCGTAGCCCACCTCGCCCACGCCCCGGTCCACGTCACCGATCACGACCTGTTCGCCCTCGACCACCATCACGCCGTCCAGGGTCCGGGCGTTGTGGGTGGCGCGGGCTCCGCACCAGCAGAGCGCCTCGACCTGGAGCGTCTCCACCCGGTCGGCCAGTTCGATCAGCCGCTGCGACCCGGGGAACAGGGCGGTACGGAAGTCCGTGGTGATGCCGAACGCGAAGACGTCGAGGCCCAACTCATCAACGACATCGGCCAGTTGCTCTATCTGCGGCACGGTCAGGAACTGCGCCTCGTCCACGATGACGTAGTCCGCCCGGTCGCCGGCCCTGATGCGGCCCGACAGATGGCCGTGCAGGTCCATGCCGTCCTCGACCTCGACCGCCTCGGTCACCAGGCCCAGCCGGGAGGACAGCTTTCCCTCCCCCGCCCGGTCGCCCTTGGTGAAGACCACCCCGACGAGGCCCCGAGCGGACCTGTTGTGCCCGATCTGCAGAGCCAGGGTGCTCTTGCCGCAATCCATCGTTCCACTGAAGAACGCCAGCTCGGGCATGGCGGTGCGAGAACCTTTCGTGGAGGCGGCGGCACGGACGGCGTGGGCGCGGGGCCCCGCACCGTCCGCGGGTGCGTTCAGGAGCGTACTTCGAGAAGCGGAACGAGTTGTTCCACAGCTGTCATCGAACCGTGCAGGCCGACCATCGCGGACTCGTTGGGCTCGGTCCGTGAGGCGACGATCGCCATGTCATCGGCAGCGGCGGCGACCACGTCCCCGATCCGCGCCACGACCCGCTCGTCGACCTCGGGGCCGAACCACCCCGCCGCGATCGCCTGCTCGCGGGTCGCGACCCACATCCGGTCGCCGAGGACCTCGGACCAGACCGCGGCCACATCGGCGGCCGCACCGGGCACCGCGTAGACGTGCCGGGCCCGGCCCTCGCCACCGAGCAGGGCGACTCCTGCGCTCAGCTCCCAGTCCTCGTCGAAGTCGATGCGGGAGTCCTCGTCGAAGGGGATGTCGATCATTCCGTGGTCGGCGGTGACGTACAGGACGGAACGCGGCGGCAACTGCTCGGCGAGGCGCTGCGCGAGGCGGTCGACGTACATCAACTGCCCCCGCCAGGCGTCGGAGTCGGTGCCGAAACGATGTCCCTTGCCGTCGACCTCGCTGTAGTACGTGTACACGAGAGCCCGGTCGGCGCAGGCCAGTTGCTCCGCGGCGAGGTCCATCCGCTCCTCACCGGTGAGCCGGCCGTGGAACCGGCCGCCGCTCAGCGCGATCCGGGTCAGCGGAGTGTGCTCGAAAGCGGGTGAGGAGACCTGACAGGTGTGCACCCCCGCCGCGTCGGCCAGCGAGAAGACCGTCGGATACGGCTGCCACACGTGCGGGTCGGTCCAGGGCTGCCAGCGCAGCTGGTTCATCAGCGCGCCGGTGCCGGGGTCACGCACGGTGTAACCGGGCAGGCCGTGCGCGCCCGGAGTGAGGCCGGTTCCGACGGACGCCAGCGAGGTTGCCGTCGTCGACGGGAAGCCTGCCGTCAGGGGCTCGCCGCGGCCGCCGCAGGAACTCGCGAGCAGCGAGGTCAGGAACGGTGCCTCGTCGGGATGGGCCTTGAGCAGCTCCCAGCCGAGCCCGTCCACGAGGAAGACGCACACCCGGTCCGCCGTGGGCAGGTCCAGTCCGGACTCCAGCCCGGGCACGCCGAGCCCGGCGGCAACGGTCGGCAGCAGGTCGTTGAGGGCGCCCGTGCCGTAGCGCGGCAGCGGGGCAGCCACCGGATCGAGCGGCACGGGTTCCTGCCAGGCGGCGTCCGCGGTGGTCGGCTGAACCATCAGCGACCGGTCGTCGAGGCGACCGTGGCCTCCGACAGCGCCTGCGCGAACGCCAGGGCCTGCCGGACCGTCTCCGGTCCGTCGCCGGCCTCGCTGACCCGCAGGCTCAGGTCGTCGGCAGTGGACGAGCCCGTGTAACCGTGGTCGGCCTCGCAGTTGGGGTCGCCGCAGGAGGCGGGCTCCAGGTCGAGCCGGCTCACCGCGCCCCAGCCGATGGTCAGCACCACCTCGCGGGGCAGCGTGCCGGGCTTGTAGGACTCCGGGTTCGCCACGACGCGGCTGAGCACCACGGACGAGATCCGCTCCAGCCGCACCGACTCGGTGGACGTCGTGGCGTACGGGGAGGGCGACGTCCCGTCGGCGGCCTGCTCGTCGGTGTGGCTGACGATGAAGCGGGTGCCGGTGAGGACGAGGACCGTCACGTGCCGGCGGACCTCGTTCGAGTCGAAGGTCGTCTCCTGATGGACCAGGAACGACGTCACCGGCTCGCCGCCCACGGCGGTCTCCACCGCCTCGGCCACGAGCGCCGGGTAGTAGCCGCTGCGCTCGATCGCGGAGTGCAGCCCCTGGGTGGTCGTACCGGTCTTCGCCATGAGGCCATCCTACGGGGCGGCGCAGCCCCTGCTTGCTCCCCGTCTACTGAGGCCGCGGCCTCAGTAGACGGGGAGCCGCCGGGGGCCGAGGTCGGCTCCGCCGGAGAAGGGCTGTGTCCGCGCGAGACGGACGGACGCACCCAGCACGCTCACCCCGCGGGTGGCGACGACCACCGGCTCGAGTTCGATGTCGACGACCTCCGGATGGTCGTCCACCAGCCGTGACAGCCGCAGCAGCAGTTCCTCGAGGGCGGCCGTGTCGACCGGTTTCGCGCCGCGCCAGCCGAACAGCAGCGGCGCGGTCCGGACGGAGCGGAGCAGAGCCGCCGCCTCGCGGTCGGTGACGGGGACGAGCCGGTGCCCGGTGTCGCCGAGCAACTCCGAGGGCGCTCCGGCGATCCCGAACGAGAGCACCGCCCCGGCGGCGGGATCGATGGCGGCCCGGACAACCGTGTCCACGCCGCGTGGGGCCATCGCCTGGACCACCGGACACAATTCCTCCGCGGTGCCGAGGGCGGCGGTCATCTCGTGGTGGGCCCGGCGCAGCTCGATCTCGGTGGTGAGGTCGAGCCGGACCCCGCCGAGGTCGGCACGGTGCCGCAGGTGCGGGGCGGTGGTCTTGAGCGCCACGGGGTAGCCGAGGCGGCCGGCGGCCTCGGCGGCCGCATCCGCGTCGAGGGCGGGCAGCGTGGGACGGACCGTGATTCCGTACCGGCCGAGCAGCCGTTCCGCATCGGCCGGCGGGAGCGGAACGGCGCCCTCCGGCCCGGCGGCGCCGCCGGTGCCGGCTGCGAGCAGCCGTGCGATGTCGTCGCCCGCCGCGCTCTCCTCGATGTCCTCGTATTCGGGCACCCGGCCCGGTTCCGCCGACTGGCGCTTCCAGTCCGCGTACCGCGCGGCCTCGGCGAGGGCCCGCACCGCCCGTTCGGCGGCCGGGTAGGTGGGGATGTCGAGGCCGGGTACGACGTCCCGGCCGTCGTCCCCCGGAGAGCCGGCCCCGGTGTCCGAACCGCTGAGCGCCTCGGCGAGTCCGCCGATCTCCAGGTCGACCACGGCGACCGGTTTCGAGATTCCGGTTTCGGCCCGGGCCGCGCGCAGGGCGGCGCCGAGGGCCTGTCCGAAGTCGGGGCTGGGGGCTTCCTCCTCCCCGACATAGGGAATGGCGTTCACGACGACGGCGTCACAGAGATCGTCCGCCAGCGCGGTGGCGAGGGCCGCGCGGAAGTCCTTGGGGGTGGCGGCGGTCGTCAGGTCGCGGGGGCTCAGCGGACGCAGCTGCTCCGTCAGGCACGCGTCGTACGTCAGCAGCCCCAGGGACTCCGAGTTGCCGAGGATCGCCACCCGGGACCCGGCCGGCAGGGGCTGTGCGGCCAGCAGCAGCCCGGCGTCGACCAGTTCGGTGACCGTGTCCACCCGGATGACGCCGGCCTGCCGCAGCAGCGCCGAGACGGTGGCGTCGGGCATCCGCGTGGTGGGCACCGCGTGACCGGTGGGGGCGCTGCCGCTGTGCCGGGCGCCCTTCACGACGACGACGGGCTTCGCAGCGGCGGTCCGCCGGGCGAGCCGGGTGAACTTGCGCGGGTTACCGATGGACTCCAGGTACATGAGGGCGACGTCGGTATCGGGGTCCTCGTGCCAGTACTGCAGCAGGTCGTTCCCGGAGACGTCGGCCCGGTTCCCGGCGGAGACGAAGGTGGAGATGCCGAAGCGTCCGGCACCGCGCCGGTGCAGCGCGGACAGCAGGGCGATGCCGATGGCCCCCGACTGGGTGAACAGCCCGAGGCGGCCCGGGGTGGGCAGCTCCGGCGACAGGGAGGCGTTGAGCCGGGCATCGGCGGTGTTCATGACGCCGAACGCGTTGGGCCCGATGATCCGCATGCCGTACGAGCGTGCCTGCCGCAGCAGTTCGCGCTGGCGTTCCCGCCCCTCGGGGCCGCTCTCGGCGTAACCGGAGGAGAGGACGATCAGCCCCTGGACGCCGTGCTCGCCGCACTGGGCGACCACGGAGGGCACTGCGGGTGCGGGGACGGCGATGACGGCGAGGTCCAGCGCTCCCTCGATCTCGAGGACCGAGCGGTGCGCCGGCACGTCCTCGGGGTCGAGCCGGGCCAGGTCCTCGGCGAAGGCGTGGTTGACGGCGTGGACGGGGCCCTTGAAGCCCGCCTCGAGAAGGTTGTGCAGCACGGTCCGGCCGATGCCTCCGGGGCGGCGGCCGACGCCGATGACGGCCACCGAGCCAGGGGTGAGGAGCCGCTGGACGGAGCGGGCCTCGGCACGCTGCTCGCGTCCGCGCATCACGGCCAGCGACTGTTCCGTGGGCTCGAGGTCGAACTCGAGGCGGACGACGCCGTCCTCGAAGCTGCGCTTCTGGGTGTACCCGGCGTCCGTGAACACCTTGATCATCTTGGTGTTGGCGGGGAGCACCTCGGCGGCGAACCGCCGGATGCCCCGCTCCCTGGCGACCGCGGCGATGTGTTCGAGCAGGGCGGAGGCGACACCGCGTCCCTGGTGCGCGTCCTGGACCAGGAAAGCGACCTCGGCCTCGTCGGCCGGGGAGCCGGCGGCACGGCCGGAGGCGTCGATGCGGTCGTAGCGCACGGTGGCGATGAACTCGCCGCCCACGACCGCGGCGAGGCCCACCCGGTCGACGTAGTCGTGGTGCGTGAACCGGTGGACGTCCCGGTCGGACAGGCGGGGGTACGGGGCGAAGAAACGGTAGTACTTCGACTCGTCCGAGACCTGTTCGTAGAAACTGACCAGGCGTTCCGCGTCCTGCGCGGTGATCGGGCGGATGCGTGCCGTGCCGCCGTCGCGCAGCACCACGTCCGCTTCCCAGTGTGTCGGGTAGGCATGCTCCGCCGGGGTGCGCATGCGCCCAGCCTACGGGCGAGACGGGTTCCGGTGGAGAGTCGTGCAGGCCTCTCGGTGCGCAAGGACGGGCGGTCGGCGCGGACGGGCGGAGCCCGCCCGGTCACCGGGTCGGCGGAAAATGAGAAGCTGGTCGGGTACCACCGTGCAAACCGAAGGGCATCACCATGGCAGAGCGCCGCGTCAACGTCGGATGGACCGAGGGGCTGCACGCCCGGCCCGCATCGATCTTCGTCCGCGCGGCGAGTGCCGCCGGTGTCCCGGTGACCATCGCCAAGCCCGGCGGCAACCCGGTGAACGCCGCCTCCATGCTCGCCGTGCTGGGGCTCGGCGCGCAGGGCGGGGAGGAGGTCGTCCTCGCTTCCGAGGCCGAGGACGCCGAGGCCGCACTCGACCGCCTGGCGAAGCTCGTCGCCGAGGGGCTCGAGGAGCTTCCGGAGACCGTCTGAGCCGGCCGGAGCGCGCAGCGCGAAGGGGCCGTGGCGGCAGGAGTGCCGCCGCGGCCCCTTTCGACGGCGTTTCGTCGGGGGCGTTCCGTTCGCGGTCCGCCCGCGCGGAGCTCGCTTGCGCCGGTCCGAGCGCGGTTCAAAGGCTGAGGCCGTGGGCCCTGAGGTAGGCGACCGGGTCGATGTCCGAGCCGTACTCGGCCGTGCTGCGGGCCTCGAAGTGCAGGTGCGGACCGCTGGTGTTCCCGGTGCTGCCGGAGAGACCGATCTGCTTGCCCGGCGTGACCGACTCCCCCACCGAGACCGCGATCGAGGACAGATGCGCGTAGTGGGTGTACGAGCCGTCGCGCATCTTGATGACGATGTTGTTGCCGTAAGCGCCGCCCCAGCCCGCTTCCACGACGGTGCCCGCGCCGACGGCGTGCACCGAAGTGCCCGGATCCGCGTGGAAGTCGATACCGGTGTGGCTGCCCGACGACCACGCGCCGCCCGACGCCTGGTAGCCGGTGGAGACGGAGGAGCCCTTGACCGGCAGCACGAAGGTGTTGAGCCTCTTGCGCTCCCGTGCGCGGGCGGCCCGCTCCTCGGCCTCCCGCTTCCGCTCCGCCTTCTCGGCCGCGATCCTGCGGGCCTCCTCGGCGCTCCTGCGCGCCTCGGCCCGGGTCCTGGCCTGCGCGGCAGCGGCCTCGGCGGCGACCTTCTGGGCCTCGGCCTGGGCATCGACGACGTGGGCGAGCGAATCGCCCATCACGGAAGCCTGACGGAGACCGGCCGGCGCGGGGGCCCCGTGGGCCGCAGCAGGTCCTGCCAGCGTGGTGACGACTCCGGTGGTGGCGAGGGCTGCAACACCGACATTGGTACCGGCCCGCGCGACGCGCCCGGGGCGCCGGTGCTTGCCGTTGGCACGCGTGAACGCCATGTGGCGGCGTACTCCTTTCCTTCCCTGTCGCCTGCCGGGTTAGCTGACGGGTTCGGAGCAGGAAGGTCTCCTACGGGCCGCTCGTTGCGAACTGCCCGATTCACCCCAGGGGATCGGGTCCCCGGCTCCCCTGACTCACGTCGTACGGGGACTCGGCGATCGCTGCCCGGTGCCGCGAGTGCGGCTGATGCCTGGCCGGACAGCCGGGCCACGCTAAACAGGGCAACTTCCCATCGCCAAACTCAAACGGGCTTTTGTCGCGCATGCCACAGGCGAAACGGACCCCCGGCAAGGAACCCGGGCATACGCGAACACCCCGGCACCGCGTGGGATGCCGGGGTGTTCCGGTTCGCCCGACGTGCAGTCAGGGTGGCCGGTGCGCAGCGGTGTCGGGTCAGCCGCTGACCACCGTGACCTCGCCGATGCCCAGTTCCGTCACGGCCTCGGTGATCACCGAGGCGTCGCCGACCAGAACGCTGACCAGCCGGTCCACCGGGAAGGCGCTGACCGCGGCGGCGGTCGCCTCGACGGTGCCCGTCTCGGCCAGGCGCGCGTACAACTGGGCCTGGTAGTCGTCCGGGAGGTGCTGCTCGACCTGGTCGGCAAGGGTGCTCGCGACGGCCGCCGCGGTCTCGTACTTGAGCGGCGCGACGCCCACCAGGTTCTGCACGGCCACGTCGCGTTCGGCGTCGTCAAGGCCCTCGGCCGCGAGGGTGCGCAGCACCCGCCAGGCATCGGCGAGAGCCGGGCCGGTCACCTCCGTCGCCACCGAGCCGCTGACGGCGAGCAGCGACGCGCCCGAACCGTCGGCGGCGGAACGGATCACCTGACCGAAGGCACGCACCCCGTAGGTGTAGCCCTTCTCCTCGCGCAGCACCCGGTCCAGGCGCGAGGTCAGGGTGCCGCCGAGGCAGTACACCCCGAGTACCTGGGCGGGCCAGACCCGGTCGTGACGGTCCGGGCCGATCCGGCCGATGAGCAGCTGGGTCTGGACGGCGCCGGGGCGGTCGACGATGACCACCCGGCCACTGTCGTCGGCGGTGATCGGCGGCATGGGCCGCGGCTGGGCGGAGTCGCCGGTCCACGCGCCGAGCGTCGCGGCGAGTTCCTTGTCGAGGTCGATGCCGGTCAGGTCGCCCACCACGACGACGGTGGCCGTCGCGGGCCGTACGTGCGCCTCGTAGAAGGCGCGCACGGCCGCTGCGTCGATGCGCTCGACCGTTCCCTCGGTGCCCTGCCGCGGGCGGGACAGGCGGGATTCGGCCGGGAACAGCTGCTTGGAGAGTTCCTTCGCCGCGCGCCGGGCCGGGTTGGCCTGCTCGTGGGGGATCTCGTCGAGCCGGTTGCGGACCAGCCGCTCGATCTCGCTCTCGGGGAACGCAGGGGCGCGCAGTGCGTCGGCGAGCAGGTCGAGCGCCTTGGGCAGCCGGGAGGCGGGCACTTCGAGGGAGACGCGGACGCCGGGGTGGTCGGCGTGCGCGTCCAGGGTGGCGCCGCAGCGCTCCAGCTCCGCCGAGAACTCCTCGGCGCTCAGCTTGCCCGTGCCCTCGGAGAGTCCCCGGGCCATGATCGTGCCGACCCCGTCGAGGCCCTCGGGTTCGGCGTCGAGGGGGGCGTCGAGGTTGATCTCGACCGCGACGATCTGCTGGCCGGGGCGGTGGCAGCGCAGCACGGTCAGGCCGTTGCCGAGTACGGACCGGTCGGGGGCCGGGAAGGCCCACGGCTTGGCCTCGCCGCCCTGCGGCTGCGGGTGGAACTTCATCGAGGTGACTGCGGCGTCGCTCACTGGGCCGCCTCCGCTTCCGTGTTGTCGCCGTGCTCGCCGTGCTCGCCGTGCTCGCCGTCGCCGGCGGCCTCAGTGCTCTCGGGGCTCGTCGGTTCGTACACCAGCACCGCGCGGTTGTCCGGGCGCAGCCGGGCCGCGGCCACGGCCTGCACCTCCTCGGCGGTGATGTCCAGGACCCGGTGCACGGCGGTCAGCGCGAGCTGCGGATCCCCGAACAGCACGGCGTACCGGCACAGTTCGTCGGCACGGCCGCCGACGGTCGCCAGCCGTTCGAGCCACTCGCGCTCGATCTGCGCCTGGGCGCGTTCCATCTCCTCGGCCGTCGGGCCCTCGGCGGCGAAGCGGGCGAGTTCGTCGTCGACTGCAGCCTCGATGGCCGGCACCTCCACACCGCCGGAGGTCTTCACGTCCAGCCAGCCCAGCGAGGGCGCGCCCGCCAGGCGCAGCAAACCGAAACCGGCCGCGACGGCCGAACGGTCCCTGCGCACCAGGCGGTTGTGCAGTCGCGACGACTCACCGCCGCCGAGGACGGTGAGCGCCAGGTCCGCCGCGTCGGCCTCGCGCCGGCCGTCCTCGGGCAGCCGGTAGGCGGCCATCAGGGCCCGGGCCGGCACCTCGGCGCGGACCTCCTGCCGGAGTTCCCCCCCGATGACGTCGGGCAGCGAACCGTCCCGCGGGGGCTGCTTGCCGTCGTGCGAGGGGATGCTGCCGAAGTACTTCTCGATCCAGGCGAGGGTCTGCTCGGAGTCGATGTCGCCGACCACGGAGAGCACAGCATTGTTCGGCGCGTAGTACGTGCGGAAGAAGTTCTGCGCGTCCTCGAGCGAGGCCGCGTCGAGGTCGGCCATCGAGCCGATCGGGGTGTGGTGGTAGGGGTGCCCCTCGGGATACACCATCGCGGTCAGCTTCTCGAAGGCCGTGCCGTAGGGCACGTTGTCGTAGCGCTGGCGGCGCTCGTTCTTCACGACGTCGCGCTGGTTCTCCATGCTCTCCTCGTCGAGCGCGGAGAGCAGGCTACCCATCCGGTCGGCCTCGAGCCACAGCGCGAGCTCGACCTGGTGGGCAGGCATCGTCTCGAAGTAGTTGGTCCGCTCGAAGCTCGTGGTGCCGTTGAGCGAGCCGCCTGCGCCCTGGACCAGCTCGAAGTGGCCGTTGCCCTTGACGCTGGCCGATCCCTGGAACATCAGGTGCTCGAAAAGGTGAGCCAGACCGGTGCGGCCCTTGACCTCGTGGCGCGAACCCACGTCGTACCAGAGGCAGACCGCGGCGACCGGGGTCAGGTGGTCCTCGGAGAGCACCACGCGCAGGCCGTTGGCCAGGCGGTGCTCGGTCGCTGTCAGGCCGCCGGAGCCGGCCTGTTGCGTGGCCGTGTGACCCATGGGCATGTACGTCCCTTCGATCGCGTGCAGACTTCGTTGTCGAGTCGCTGCCACTGTATGCAACCGTGCTGGGACCTGCTGACGTTCCCGTACGCTGCGGCGTTGACCGGGTCCCGGATCCCGCTGTCCGAGGGTGGGTCCACAATGGTCCCGTCACCAACCCGCTCAGGCACTTCTAAGGAGCAGCAGCCGCGATGGCCCGCCGCAGTACGAAGACCCAGCCGCATGGGGGCACCTCCGCAGAGGACATCGAGGAGCGCATCCTCGACGTCGACGTCGTCGACGAAATGCAGGGATCCTTTCTGGAGTACGCCTACTCGGTCATCTACTCGCGCGCGCTGCCCGACGCCCGCGACGGGATGAAGCCGGTGCACCGGCGCATCGTCTACCAGATGAACGAGATGAACCTGCGCCCCGACCGCGGTTACGTGAAGTGCGCGCGGGTGGTCGGCGAGGTGATGGGAAAGCTGCACCCGCACGGTGACGCCTCGATCTACGACGCGCTGGTGCGGATGGCGCAGCCGTTCTCGATGCGGCTGCCGCTGGTGGACGGGCACGGCAACTTCGGCTCGCTGGGCAACGACGACCCGCCGGCCGCGATGCGCTACACCGAGTGCCGGATGGCGTCGGCGACCTCGTTGATGACGGAGTCGATCGACGAGGACACGGTCGATTTCACGCCGAACTACGACGGCCAGGAGCGCGAACCGGTCGCGCTGCCCGCCGCGTATCCGAACCTGCTCGTCAACGGTGCCTCGGGCATTGCCGTGGGCATGGCGACGAACATGCCGCCGCACAACCTCGGCGAGGTGATCGCCGCTGCCCGCCATCTCATCAAGCACCCGGGCGCCGACCTCGAGACGCTCATGCGATACGTGCCGGGGCCCGATCTGCCGACCGGCGGCCGGATCGTGGGGCTCGACGGCATCCGCGACGCCTACGAGTCCGGGCGCGGCACCTTCAAGATCCGCGCGACGGTGTCGGTCGAGGACGTCACCGCACGCCGCAAGGGGCTGGTCGTCACCCAACTCCCGTTCACCGTCGGACCCGAGAAGGTCATCTCCAAGATCAAGGACCTGGTGGGCGCGAAGAAGCTCCAGGGCATCGCGGACGTCAAGGACCTCACGGACCGGTCACACGGTCTGCGCCTGGTCATCGAGGTCAAGAACGGCTTCAACCCGGAGGCGGTGCTCGAGCAGCTGTACAAGCTGACGCCGATGGAAGACTCCTTCGGCATCAACAATGTGGCCCTGGTGGACGGACAGCCGCTCACCCTGGGCCTCAAGGAACTGCTCGAGGTCTACCTGGACCACCGCTTCACCGTGGTCAGGCGGCGCAGCGAGTTCCGGCGCGGGAAGAAGCGCGACCGGCTGCACCTGGTCGAGGGCCTGCTCGTTGCGCTCATGGACATCGACGAGGTCATCCGCATCATCCGGTCCAGCGAGAACTCGGCCGAGGCGAAGCAGAGCCTGATGGAGCGCTTCTCACTGAGTGAGATCCAGACGCAGTACATCCTGGACACTCCGCTGCGCCGGCTGACGAAGTTCGACCGGATCGAGCTGGAGTCGGAGCGCGACCAGTTGGGCGCCGACATCGAGAAGCTGACCCGGATCCTGGAGTCCGACGCCGAGCTGCGCAAGCTCGTCTCGAGCGAGCTGGCTGCCGTGGCGAAGAAGTTCGGCAACGAGCGGCGGACGGTGCTCCTGGAGTCCGGCGCGGCTCCGGTCGCCGCAGTGCCGCTGGAGGTTTCGGACGACCCGTGCCGCGTCCTGCTGTCGTCCACCGGCCTGCTGGCCCGCACGGCGACCGGCGAGCCGATCGCCCTGGAGGACGCGAAACGGTCCAAGCACGACGTGATCGTGTCGGCGGTCCCGACGACGGCCCGTGCCGAGGTCGGCGCGGTCACCTCGGCCGGGCGTCTGCTGCGGCTGACGGTGATCGACCTGCCGATGCTCCCGGAGACCGCAGGGACGCCGAACCTGTCCGGCGGCGCCCCGATCGCCGAGTTCCTGACCCTGGAACCCGACGAGCAGATCATCTGCCTGACCACGCTGGACGAGTCCTCGCCGGGCCTCGCCCTCGGCACCGAACATGGTGTTGTGAAGCGTGTGGTGCCCGACTACCCCTCCCACAAGGAGGAGTTGGAGGTCATCAGCCTCAAGGAGGGTGACCGCGTGGTGGGCGGCGCCGAGCTGCGGACCGGCGAGGAGGATCTCGTCTTCATCACCGACGAGGCGCAACTGCTCCGCTACCCCGCGGGCCAGGTCCGTCCGCAGGGGCGCCAGGCCGGCGGCATGACGGGCATCAAACTGGGCGATGACGCCAGGGTCATCTCGTTCACGGCGGTGGATCCGGCCGCCGACGCGATCGTGTTCACCGTCGCCGGCTCGGACGGCACACTCGACGACAACGGGCAGGGCACGGCCAAGCTGACGCCGTTCGAGCTGTACCCCCGCAAGGGACGGGCCACCGGCGGCGTGCGCTGCCAGCGCTTCCTCAAGGGGGAGAACCGCCTCGCCTTCGCCTGGGCCGGGCACACTCCCGCGCTGGCCGCCAAGGCCGACGGCTCCCCCGTCGCCCTGCCGGAGCCCGACCCCCGGCGTGACGGTTCGGGCACCCCACTGGCCAAGCCGGTCGCGGTGGTCGCCGGACCCGTGTGACGGGAGGGCATGACGGATTGTCCGTGGGGGCGCGGCACCGGGTGGTGCCGCGCCCCCACGGACGTTCGCAGCTCAGGCCGCGGGCAGGGGACGCGGTGCCGATGGCCCGACGTACCGGGCGAGCGGGCGGATGATCTTGGAGTCGTCGGCCTGCTCGAGGATGTTTGCGCTCCACCCGACGACCCGCGCCGACGCAAAGGTCGGGGTGAACATCTCCCGGGGCAGCCCGCACAGTTCCATGACGACGCCGGCGTAGAACTCCACGTTGATGTGCAGGTCCCGGCCGGGCTTGAGCTCGGCGAGGATCGCCTCTGCCCGCTCCTCGACCTGCACCGCGAAGTCGACGAGCGGCCCGCCGAGGGACTCCGCGATGCCGCGCAGCATCCGTGACCTCGGGTCCTCGGTGCGGTAGACGGGGTGCCCGAATCCCATGAGCCGTTCGCCGGCGAGCACGCGGCGGCGGATCCACCCGTCGATGCGGTCCGGCGTGCCGATGGCGTCCAGGGCGTCCAGGGCGCGGCTCGGTGCCCCACCGTGCAGCGGCCCCGACAGTGCGCCGACAGCGCCGGCCAGGCACGCGGCGACATCGGTGCCGGTGGATGCGATGACGCGGGCGGTGAACGTCGAGGCGTTGAATCCGTGGTCGATCGTGGAGATCAGGTACTGCTCGACAGCTCGCGCCCGGTCCGGCCGCGGCTCCTGCCCGGTGAGCATGTACAGGTAGTTGGCTGCGTACGGCAGGTCGTCGCGCGGCTCAACGGGCTCCTCTCCCCGCCCGATCCGGTGGAGCGCGGTCAGCAGGGTCGGCACCACCGCGCAGGCGGCCAGCGCGTCGGCACGACGGGCATCCGGGTCGATGTCGTACAGCGGGCGGAAACCGGCGGCGCTGCCGAACAGGGAGAGCGCAGTGCGCAGGCCGGCCAGTGGACCGGACGGCGTGCAGGCGCGGGCGATGGTCGGGAGCGCGTCGCGTACCTCTCCGGGCAGATGACGCAGAGCGGCCGTGCGCGAGGCGAACGCCTCACGCTGCGTGGCGTCGGGCAGGAAGCCCTCGGACATCAGGTGCCAGACGTCCTCGAAGGTCCGGCCGGCGGCCAGTTCGACGGCCGAGTACTCCCGGTAGTGATAGAAGCCCTCGCTGCCGCGCACGTCGCCGAGCGCGGTGTCGGTGACCACGACGCCCTTGAGTCCACGGGGGACGGAGATGGGGGTGGTCTGCTCGGTGATCGTCATGGCGTCCTCCTTATGTGTGGCACAACCGTCTACTGTTGATTAAAAATTGTCAATATTGATTCAATCAACATTTAGGTGAGCCGAACACCAGCGATGAGGTGGGATGGACCCATGACGGAGGACCAGCGGCGCCTCACCACGCGCGAGACCGCCGAACGGCTCGGTGTGAAGCCGGAGACCGTGTACGCGTACGTGAGCCGCGGCCTGCTCACCAGCCGCCGCGGGCCCGGAGGCCGGGGCAGCACCTTCGCCGCGGACGAGGTCGACACTCTGCTCCGGCGAGGACGAAGGGACCGCCCCACGGCGGCTGAAACGGCCTTCACCGGCGGGACGCTGCGGACCGGGATCACCCTGATCGAAGAGGACCGCTACTTCTTCCGCGGCGTCGATGCGACAGAACTCGCCGAGGCTTACGGCTACGAGGACGTCGCCGAGTGGCTCTGGACGGGCCGTATGGAACCCGGAACGCGTTTTTCGGCTTCGACGGAGACGACCACGGCGGCGCGGCAGGCCGTCGCCGCGCTACCCCGGCACAGCGGGCCGATGGACCGGCTGCGGGTGGCGGTCACAGCGGCGGCAACCGCCGATCCGTTGCGGTTCGACACCACCGAGGAACGGGTCCTGGCGACCGGCCGGACCCTCATCGCCACCCTCGTGGACGCTCTCCCGCCGGTGGCCGCAGAGGCACCGCCCGGCGCGTCCGTCGCCGAGCGGCTGTGGCCGAGGCTGACCCCGAGGGTGCCCGAGGGGCCGGGGATCGCCGTCCTCGACCGGGCGCTCACCCTTCTGATCGACCACGATCTGGCCGCCTCGACCCTGGCCGTCCGCGTCGCGGCATCGGCTCGCGCCCACCCCTACGCAGCCGTCTCCGCAGGGCTCGGCGCCGTGGACGGGCCCCTGCACGGGGCAGCCAGCGGCCTTGCGCACCGCATGCTCAGCGAAGTCCTGGAGCGGGGCAGCGCGGCAGCCGTGGTCGCCGACCACCTGCGAGCCGGGCGACGCATCCCCGGTATCGGGCATCGGCTCTACCCGGGCCCCGACCCCCGGGCCGTGGCTCTTTTCGGGGCCCTGGGAGAAACCCCGTGGGCCGAACCCGCCCTCGCCGCCGCCCGAGACGTCGCCGCCGTCGTCGCGCGCCACACGGATCGGCACCCGAACGTCGATCTGGCCCTCGCGGTGCTCTCCGTCGCCGCCGGCATGCCCGCGGAGTCCGGTGAGACGCTGTTCGCCGTCGCCAGGACGGCGGGCTGGCTCGCGCACGCGCTGGAGGAATACCGGGAAGCACCGCTGCGGATGCGCCCCCGGGGCGAGTACCGGGGACCCCGGCCGCCGCAGCCGCTTCCTTGATGCGACGACTCGATCCCGGACCATCACGGACGGGCAGGGCCGGAGTCCGACCGCCGCGCCCCCGGGTTAGGCTCACCTTCGTGAGAACGTGCGCCTCAGCTTCCCGGGAACTGGCCGAGCCCCTGGCGGGAACCGCGGCCACCGCCCGTACCTGGCTGCTGATCGAACAGCCCGGCCCGTGGGGGGCCAAGGCCCTCACCTCGAGCCACCTCGACCCCGCGCTCGGCCGCGCCCTCGAGACGGCCGCTGACGGCAGCGGTGTACGCGTGGCCCTGATCAGGCGTCCCGGCCGGCACCCCGACGGACACGAACCCGTGCGCCGCCGGGTCCTCCTCGCCCACACCGCCCCGGGAAACTCCTGGATCCGCACAACGGTGCTCACCATGGACGGCACCGGCGGACCGGGGCCGTCCGCACTGCTGGGACTCGACTTCACCGCGCTGGGTGCCGGCGAGCACGGAGACATCTGGGACCCGTACCTCGGCGCACCGCTCGCCTTCGTGTGCACCAACGCCAAGCGGGACCGCTGCTGCGCCCTGCTCGGACGCCCTCTCGCGGCCGAACTGGTCGCCGGTCTGGGCCCCGGGTCGGAGCACCGCATCTGGGAGATCACCCACATCGGCGGTCACCGCTTCGCCCCGACCCTGCTCGTCCTGCCCCACGGTTACGCCTACGGACGGGCAACCGCACACGCGACCAAGGACGTCCTCGAAGCGATCGGCGACGGCCGGATCGTCACCCACGGCTGTCGCGGGCGCTCCACCTGGGACCGGGCCGGCCAGGCCGCCGATCTGGCCGTGCGCGAAATGATCGGCGAGTGGCGGGCCGACGCCGTCGACGTGATCGCGACCCGGCCCCGGACAGCAGCCCCCGGCACGGGCTGGACCGTGACCCTCGCCCACCACGACGGACGCGTCTGGGAGGCGGACGTCGACCGTGGCGAGGCCGAGCCACCGCGCCCGGAGAGCTGCGGTGCCGAAGCGGGCACCCCGGCCCGCATGGACACGGTGGCGCTCCGGAACATAACAGGGACGGACAACGCGGTGTGATCGCGACCGCGCCGAGAGGCATCCGCAGCCGTCTGGGTCGGTTCCTGACCGGCATCGGACGGCCGAAGCGGGTCTTCTCCCAGGTTCTGCTGATGCAACTGGTGCTCACGACCGGGGTCACCGTGCTCGCGACCGGGCTGTTCATCGCCCCGCTCAACGCCCAGCTCGACGACCAGGCAATGCGACGCGCCCTCGCCATCGCCCAGAGCACGGCGGCGCAGCCCCGGATCTCCCGGCTCCTGCGCACGACACCGGCCGCACCCGACGGCCCCGTCCAGCAGGAGGCGGAGCGCATCCGCCATGCGACGGACGCCGAATACGTGGTGATCATGGACCTGCGGGGTGTCCGCTGGTCCCACAGCGAACCGCGCCGGGTCGGTGAACACGTCTCGACCGACCCCAGCCTGCCGCTGTCCGGCCGGGAGACGATGCAGATCGACAGCGGCACCCTGGGCCGCTCAGCCCGCGGCAAGGTACCGCTGCGGGACTCCGATGGGAGGATCGTCGGTGCGGTGTCCGTCGGCATCGCCTACGAGGGTGTACGGGCCCGCCTGCTCGGCGCCGTGCCGGGGCTGTTCGCCTACGCGGGCGGCGCCCTGGTGGTCGGTGCCGTCGCCGCTTTCCTGGTGTCCCGCAGCCTGCAGCGCCGTACCCACGACCTCGCGTTCTCGGACATCTCCGCCCTGCTGGCCGAACGCGAGGCCATGCTCCACGGCATCCGGGAGGGGGTCGTCGCGCTCGACGGCCTGCGCCGGATCCGCCTGGTCAACGACGAAGCGCAACGACTGCTGGGCATCGGGCCGGAGGCCACCGGCCGCCCGCTCGACGAGGTGCTGGGTCCGGGCCGGGCCGCAGATGTGATCGCCGGACGGGTGACGGGCGCCGATCTGCTGATGGTCAGCGGCAGCAGGGTCCTGGTGGCCAACCGCATGCCGACGGACGACGACGGCGCGGTCGTCACCCTGCGGGATCGCACCGAACTCGAACGGCTCGGGCGCGAACTGGACGGTACCCGCGGTCTGATCGACGCATTGCGCGCCCAGGACCACGAGCACGCCAACCGGATGCACACGATGCTCGGACTGCTCGAACTCGGCCTGTACGACGAGGCCGTGGAGTTCGTCTCCGACGCCGTCGGCGTGCACCGGGCCACAGCCGAACAGGTCTCGGAGCGCGTGGCGGATCCGATGCTGGCGGCGCTGCTCGTCGGCAAGACCACCGTGGCGGCGGAGCGCGGCGTCGAACTGTCCGTCTCCCCCGACACCCGGCTGCCCGATCGGGTGGTCGACCCGCAGGGCCTGGTCACCGTACTGGGCAATCTGGTGGACAACGCCCTGGACGCAACGGTCGGCGTCCCTCGCCCGCGGGTCGTCGTCTCGCTGCGCAGCGAGGGACGGGCCGCTGTCCTCCAGGTCTCCGACTCGGGAGCGGGGGTGCCGCCGGAACACCGGGAGTCGGTTTTCGACGACGGCTGGACCACCAAGAGGCCTCCGGCACACGGGAAACGGGGCATCGGGCTCGCCCTGGTGCGGCGGCTGGCCGAGCGTCAGGGCGGCAGCGCCACGGTGACCACCGCCGAGCACGGCGGGGCGCAGTTCACGGTGGTACTTCCGGACGCCCTCTCGGACACGGTCAGGACCGAGCGCCGGACCGCTCCGTCTCCTCCCGGGAGCGGAAACTTCCGGGCCCTGTCCGACACATGGCGCTGTCCGCCGGACGGAGAGACGTCCTCATAGTGGGCTGCTCGAAGGTGTCGACGACGCAGCGGATGTGCGTGCCGGGCGCCGCGAGCCGGACGGGACTTTCACAACAAGCCTCAGACCGCTCCCGCTCCGGTCAGGGCCCGCACCTCGGTCTCGGCATGCTTGGCCTCATCGGGCTCGTCCTCCGAGAGACAGGTCCCCAGCCATCCGGCGAGGAAGCCGAGCGGCACCGACACCAGCCCCGGATTCTCGAGCGGGAAGAGGTGGAAGTCCGCCTGCGGGAAGAGGGAACCAGGGCTGCCGGAGACCACCGGGGAGAGCAGCACCAGTACGACGGCAGGCACCAGTCCGCCGTACACGGCCCACACGGCTCCCCTGGTGGTGAAGCGCCGCCAGAACAGGGTGTAGAGCAGCACGGGCAGGTTGGCCGAAGCGGCGACGGCGAAGGCGAGCCCGACCAGGAACGCCACGTTCTGGTTCCGGGCGAGCAGTCCCAGGCCGATCGCGACGATGCCGATGCCGACGGAGGCCGTCCGGGCCACCGTCACTTCGCTGAACCTGCCGGCACCGCTTCTGCTCAGCGACGCGTACAGGTCGTGGGCCACGGACGCCGAGGAGGCGAGGGTGATGCCGGCGACGACGGCGAGGATGGTCGCGAAGGCGACGGCCGCGACGACTCCGAACAGTACGGCCCCGCCGGTCGATCCCGGTCCACCGCCGAGATCCGCCGCGAGGAGCGGGACGGCCGTGTTGCCGGCGGGATTGGATTCCCGCACTGCCTGTTGCCCGACGAGTGCGGCGGCACCGAAGCCGAGGACGATCGTCATCAGGTAGAAGCTGCCGATCAGCCCGATCGACCAGACGACCGAGCGCCGCGCGGCCCGGGCGGTGGGCACCGTGTAGAAGCGGGACAGGATGTGCGGAAGACCCGCGGTGCCGAGCACCAGCGCAAGGCCGAGGCTGATGAAGTCGAGCCGCGACCGCCAGTCGCCGCCGTACTTCAGGCCGGGCGCGAGGAAGGCAGCCCCGTGACCGCTGCGTTCCGCGGCCGTGCCGAGCAGGGCGCCGAGGTCTCCCCGGAACCGCACCAGGACGAAGGCCGTCAGGAGGACTGCGCCCGAAAGCAGAAGCACCGCCTTGACGATCTGAATCCAGGTCGTGGCCCGCATCCCGCCGAAGACGACGTACACGACCATGAGCGCGCCCACACCGATCACGGTCCAGGTGGGCGCCGTCGCGGACGAGCCGCCGAGCAGCAGGACCACGAGGCTGCCCGCGCCGACCATCTGGGCGACGAGGTACAGCACGCAGACGGTGACGGCCGAAACACCGGCCGCGATCCGCACCGGCCGTTCCCGCATCCGCGCGGCGACCACGTCGGCGAGGGTGAACCGGCCGCAGTTGCGGACGAGTTCGGCCACCAGCAGCAGAACAACCAGCCAGGCGACCAGGAACCCCACGGAATACAGCATGCCGTCGTATCCGTAGAGCGCGATCAGCCCTGAGATGCCGAGGAAGGACGCGGCGGACATGTAGTCCCCGGCGATCGCGAACCCGTTCTCCATCGGTGAGAAGAGTCGCCCGCCGGCGTAGAACTCCTCGGGGGATCCCCGGCGTCTGCGGCTCACCAGGGTGGTGATGGCGAGCGTGGCGGCGACGAACAGCCCGAAGAGCAGGAGTGCCAGGCTTCGGTGGTCCCCGGTCAACGTACCTGCTCCTGTCCCGTGTCGCCGTGGTGCCGGTTCTGCTCGTACACGGCCCATCTCAGTTCCATGGCTGCCCGGTCACGGCGCAACCGGGCGTGCCGGGCGTAGGCCCAGGTGAGCAGGAACGTGGTGGCGAACTGGCCGAGCCCGGCGAGGAAGGCGATGTTCAGTCCGCCGGCGACGGGGCGGGCCATGAACTCCGGTGCCGTCGTGGACGTGATGACGTAGGCGAAGTACCAGCCCAGGAACAGCACGGTCGCCGGGAGGACGAAACGCCGGTAACGCCGACGGACTTCACGGAACGCCGGACTTCGATGGACCTCGAGGTAGACCGCTTCGCGGGAGCCGGCACCGGCGGAGGCCGTGCCGGGACCGTCCCGCCCCGGGCGCGTGCAGATTCTGCCTGAAGCCCCGGGAGTCTCGTGGCTGCTTTCCCACGTCCCGCGGGACCGGAGTGCCGGGATCTCCGGGACGTTGGGGAGCTGGTCGTCGCCGGAGTCGGTGTCGCGGCTCTCGGTTTCGTCACGCCAGGGGTCGTCGAGACGGGTCGTGCCCGGATCCCGCTCGTCGTGGTCGTCCACCCGAACTCTCCTTGCCCGCAGCCTGCGTGACCGCATGACCAAGCATGGACAGAGCGGGAAGAGCCGGGCGGCACGATTACCGACATTCACCTCATCAGGTGATGTATGTCCGAGCTGGTTGCCGGAGCCGGAAGTGCCACGCCCCTCCGACGCCCCGGACCGGCGGAACCGGGCGGGGCAGCGGAGGGGCGAAGGTGACGTCTCAGGCGTCGATCCGGGAACGGTCCAGGGTCGCCGCGGACTCGGTGATGAAGCCGCGGCGCGGGGCGACGTCGTTGCCCATCAGGAGGTCGAAGACCTGCTCGGCCGCGTCCAGGTCGCCGATGTTGATCCGCCTCAGGGTCCGGTGTCGCGGATCCATGGTGGTCTCCGCCAGCTGGTCCGCGTCCATCTCGCCGAGGCCCTTGTAACGCTGGATGGACTCCTTGTACTTGATCCCCTTGCGCTGGAACTCCAGGAGGGTGTTGCGCAGTTCGTTGTCGCTGTACGTGTAGACGTACTTCTCCTGGCCCTTCTTCGGGTTCGTGAGCTCGATGCGGTGCAGCGGGGGGACCGCGGCGAAGACCCGGCCGGACTCCACCATGGGCCGCATGTAGCGCTGGAAGAGCGTCAGCAGCAGGCAGCGGATGTGTGCCCCGTCGACGTCCGCGTCGACGAGCAGGACGATCTTGCCGTAGCGGGCCTGGTCGATGTCGAAGGTCCGCCCGGAGCCGGCTCCTATGACCTGGATGATCGCTCCGCACTCCGCGTTCTTCAGCATGTCCGAGACGGACGACTTCTGGACGTTGAGGATCTTGCCACGGATCGGCAGCAGCGCCTGGAACTCGGAGTTGCGGGCCAGCTTGGCGGTGCCGAGAGCCGAATCACCCTCGACGATGAACAGCTCGCTGCGGTCCACGTCGTCACTGCGGCAGTCCGCCAGCTTCGCCGGCAGCGACGACGACTCCAGGGCCGTCTTGCGCCGCTGGGCCTCCTTGTGCTGCCGGGCGGCGATCCGGGTGCGCGCGGCGGCGACGATCTTCTCCAGCACCGCCCGGGCCTGCTGCTTCCCGTCGCGCTTGGTCGAGGTGAGGAACGCCTTGAGTTCCTTGGCGACGACGTTGGCGACGATCCGCGAGGCCGCCGAGGTGCCGAGGACCTCCTTGGTCTGGCCCTCGAACTGCGGCTCGGCGAGACGTACGGTGATGACGGCTGTGAGGCCTTCCAGGGCGTCGTCCTTGACGACGTCGTCCTCGGCCACGCGCAGCAGCTTGGCCGAGCGGAGCACCTCGTTGACGGTCCGGGCCACCGCTCGTTCGAAGCCGGAGACGTGGGTGCCGCCCTTGGGGGTGGCGATGATGTTGACGAACGAGCGCATCGTGGTGTCGTAGCCGGCACCCCAGCGCAGCGCGATGTCGACACCCAGATTCCGGGTCACTTCGGTGGGGGTCATGTGCCCGCGGTCGTCGAGGACCGGAACGGTCTCCTTGAAGGTGCCCTCCCCGCTCAGCCGCACGACGTCGCACACCGGCTTGTCCTGGGCGAGGAACTCGCAGAACTCGCTGATGCCGCCGTCGAACCGGAAGGTCTCCTCGACCGGCCCCTCCGCAGTGCCCCCGCGGACGTCGGCGGACCGCTCGTCGCGGACGACGATCGTCAGACCGGGGACCAGGAACGCCGTCTGCCGGGCCCGCGCGTACAGCGTGTCCAGGGAGAGCTTGGCGTCCTTGAGGAAGATCTGCCGGTCGGCCCAGAAGCGGACACGGGTGCCGGTGCGGTTCTTGGGGATCTTCTTCGCCTTGCGCAGCCCGTTGGCCGGGTCGAAGGGGGCTTCCGGTCCCGACTCGGTGAAGATGCCCGGGACCCCGCGCCGGAAGCTGATCGCGTGCGTGTGGCCGGCCCGGTCCACCTCCACGTCCAGACGCGACGACAGCGCATTGACGACGGACGCGCCCACGCCGTGGAGACCGCCCGAGGCCGCGTAGGAGCCGCCACCGAACTTCCCGCCCGCGTGCAGCTTGGTCATCACGACCTCGACGCCGGACAGGCCGGTCTTGGGCTCCACGTCCACCGGGATACCGCGGCCGTCGTCGCGCACCTCGACCGAGCCGTCGTCGTGGAGGATCACCTCGATGCGGGCGCAGTGGCCGCCCAGGGCCTCGTCGACGGAGTTGTCGATGATCTCCCAGAGGCAGTGCATGAGGCCGCGGCTGTCGGTCGACCCGATGTACATGCCGGGGCGCTTGCGCACTGCTTCGAGACCCTCGAGGACGAGCAGGTGCCGCGCGGTGTAATTGCCGCCGTCCCGGTCTGCTCCGGTCAGCAACGCAGTGGACGGCACGGACGTCTCGGCGGTCACGCGGTTCGCTCCTCGCTGAATTTCACGGCTGCCCCGGATCCCGGGCGCAGTGGCGCAGTTCGCCGATGAGAGGGTACCGAGGCTTGATAGAGCCGATGCGACACCACCCACGACGCTCCCCATGCTAATCCTGTTTCGAGTAAACGTTCGATCACCTTTGAGGGTGACATGAACATCACGTTCCCATCGAGGCATGAACCATTTAGGCTCCGGGCACGTCCTCATCTACAACGGCAATCCAGCCGTGGGACGAAACCAGACCAAGCGCGATGAATACGTAAGGCCCCGCACATACGACTCATTCGCCGCCAACCGCCACCATCCACCCGGACCGAAGCGTGATGTCGGGAAGAACACACTCGAGCGGGAACGTTTTCGGGCCGACTGGATGTTGACCCTGGTACGACAGCTCGTCGAGCTAGAGAAGAGGCGACGTGACTACTGTTCTGACACCCGCGAGCCCGCTGACGGCCGCTGACCGCTGCGACCGCTGCGGCGCCCAGGCGTACCTGCGCGTCGTTCTGACCAGCGGCGGTGAGTTGCTCTTCTGTGCCCACCACGGGCGCAAGTTCGAGCCGGAACTCAAGAAGATCGCCGCCGAAATACAGGACGAGACGGAGCGCCTCACAAGCCCTCCGGCGACGGCGCCCGACGACGAGCGCTGACAGGTCGCACCAACGCCGGGCCCCTGCGGCCCGGCAAGAGTCGGACAGCGGGCGGTCACGCTGGATCACCAGCGATGACCGCCCGCTTTCGTCCGCCCGGCCGCGCCGTCACCGTTGCCGGGTCACAAGATCCGCCACGGCGGCGATCCGGGTGTAGACCCCGGGCATCCCCGGCTCGCCGCACCCACTGCCCCAGGACACCAGCCCGACCAGGCGGCCCTGTGCGACCAGCGGTCCACCGCTGTCGCCCTGGCATGCGTCCCGGCCGCCCCGGGACTCACCCGCACAGACCATGGCCGCCTTGCTGTATGTTCCGTCCACGCTCCCCGGGTACGCGTTCTCGCACACCGCATCGTCGAGCACGTGCACCGCGGCCGCACGGAGCGAGGAGGCGTACGCGCCGGAGCCCGTGGTGTCGCCCCAGCCGTAGACGGATGCGGCGGTGCCCGCCCGGTAGGCGGAGTCCCCGGCCACGGCAAGGGATATCACGGAGTCCGCCGGCAGCGACCGCTCCAACGTGAGGACCGCAACGTCCCCTGCATTGGTGACCTCGTCGTAGTCCGGATTGACCCAGGTCCGGCTCACCCCCACCTCACTGCCCCCGGAACTGCTCAGGTCCCCCCGGCCCGCCACCACGGTCAGGTCGCGCACCTCGTTCCGGTCCACTCCGAGGACCTGGCGGCTCAGACAGTGCGCGGCCGTCACCACGGCTTTCCGAGAGACGACCGCTCCCCCACAGAACTGCCCGGAGCGTCCGCTGCCGAAGCGTTCCTTGCTCGCGAGTGCCACCACCCAGGGACTGTCCTTCACCCCCACCGGCTTCCCCCCGATCACCACACCGTCCGCGAAGGCCCGGGAACTTCCGATCAGAGGGAGTGCTGCCGTTGCCGCAATCAGCGCCAGTGTTCCGATCATCGCTCGTACTGTGGGACGCATAATGGCTCCTGACTCTGCGATGCACTGTGCCCACTCAGAGTGAGGCACTTTGCGGCTGATCGCACCCGGACGGTCGCAGCCCGAACGGCCGTCGGCCATGGGAGGCCCGGGATTCCCGGCGTGCGGCGCTGCGCCGAACGGAAAAGCCCCCGGCCCGCGGGAGGAGTGCGGGTCGGGGGCTCGCCGGCCGGTACATCAGTCCAGGTAGTCGCGCAGCACCTGGGAGCGGGACGGGTGGCGGAGCTTCGACATCGTCTTCGACTCGATCTGGCGAATGCGCTCACGCGTGACGCCATAGACCTTGCCGATCTCGTCGAGCGTCTTCGGCTGTCCGTCGGTGAGGCCGAAACGCATGGAGACGACGCCGGCCTCGCGCTCACTGAGCGTGTCGAGCACCGAGTGCAGCTGCTCCTGCAGGAGCGTGAAGCTGACGGCATCGGCCGGCACGACGGCCTCGGAATCCTCGATGAGGTCACCGAACTCGCTGTCGCCGTCCTCGCCGAGGGGGGTGTGCAGGGAGATGGGCTCGCGGCCGTACTTCTGCACCTCGATGACCTTCTCGGGGGTCATGTCGAGCTCCTTGGCCAGCTCCTCCGGGGTGGGCTCACGCCCGAGATCCTGGAGCATCTGGCGCTGGACGCGTGCGAGCTTGTTGATGACCTCGACCATGTGCACCGGAATGCGGATGGTGCGGGCCTGGTCGGCCATGGCGCGGGTGATCGCCTGACGGATCCACCACGTGGCGTAGGTCGAGAACTTGTAGCCCTTGGTGTAGTCGAATTTCTCGACGGCGCGGATGAGACCGAGGTTGCCTTCCTGGATGAGGTCCAGGAAGAGCATGCCGCGGCCCGTGTAACGCTTGGCCAGCGAGACGACGAGGCGGAGGTTGGCCTCCAGCAGGTGGTTCTTGGCCCGCCTGCCGTCCTCGGCGATGATCTCCAGCTCGCGCTTGAGCTTCGGGGCGAGCTTCTCGGAGTTGGCGAGCTTGTCCTCGCCGAAGAGACCGGCCTCGATGCGCTTGGCGAGCTCGACCTCCTGCTCAGCGTTGAGGAGCGGGACCTTGCCGATCTGCTTGAGGTAGTCCTTGACCGGGTCCGCGGTGGCACCGGCGGCGGCGACCTGCTGCGCGGGGGCGTCGTCCTCGTCGTCGTCGGAGAGCACGAAACCCTGGCTCTCGGGCTCCCCCTCGGCACCCGGCGCCGCACCGGGCTTCCCGGCGGCCGCCGGGGTCTCCTCGACGACGTCGGCGGACTCGAGGATCTCGTCGGTGACGTCCTTCTTCGCCGCGGTCTTCTTGGCGGCCGTCTTCTTGGCGGCCGTCTTCTTCGCCGCGGTCTTCTTGGCGGCCGTCTTCTTGGCCGCGGTCTTCTTGGCGGGCGGCGCCGGAGTCTCCTCGGTCACGCCGTCGGCACCGTCAGTCGCTGCGGCAGCGGCTGTCTTCGTGGCCGCGGCCGTCTTGGCGGCTACGGTCTTGGTGGCGGTGGTGCGCTTCGCCGGGCTCTTCGCTGCGACGCTCTTGCGGGTCCGCTTGGGCGCCTCTGCGGCACTGACCATCAGCGTCACACCCTCCTCGTCGAGGATCTGGTTGAGGCTGCGCAGAACATTCTTCCACTGGGTTGGCGGAATCTGGTCAGCCTCGAAGGCCCGACGAACGTCATCGCCTGCGATCTGCCCCTCGGCCTTTCCCCGCTCGATGAGCGCCAGAACGGACTCGGACTCGGCAATCTCGGCAGGGAGCGTACGGGATGTGCTGGCCGACACGAACAACCTCTCGGAACGATGGGAACGGCTTCCGGCTCCACCCGCGCAACGAGCTGAGCCGACGACCGTCGGCGGGGATGAACCGACGACGCGGGGGCAACCGCGGAGTAACACAGCGTCGCAATGGACATCCGTATTCCCTCTGCGGCTATCACCTCTTAGGTCATCGCGCTCCCCGGCAGAGCGTTACGCCCAATCCGCGTGGGCCGGGTCACAGCCCATTCGGGATCACAGCGGGATGAACCGGATGAATCAGAGCGGCCTCAGCACAATCGCACAGGCTCGGGGCTGGACTCCACCGGCCCCGGCCCGGGCCCCCGGACACCCGTCCGGGGGCACCGCTCGGGCGGTCTTGTCAGTGCTCACGCGGAGCGGGAACCACGCGCTCGACCTCGGGATGGACGGTGAGCAACTGCCGCATCGCGGCCTCCGCAGCCGCCCCGTCACCGGCGCCGATCGCCTCGACGATGCGCGAGTGGTGCGCCACAGCGGCTTCGGACAGCCGGTCACAGCCCATGACCGAGCCGCCGGAGACCTGCAGCGCGGAGGCCACGATCCCCGCCAGGTGCTCGAGCATGCGGTTCCCCCCGACCTGCAGAAGCAGCATGTGGAACTCGACGTCGGCGCGGGAGAAGGTCATCGAGTCGCCCTGGGTCAGCGCCTGGCTCATGATGCCGATCATCTCGGCGAGCCGCTGCTGGACGTCCTCCCGGCTGTGGCCGGCAGCCAGCCGGGCCGCCAGCGGTTCGATCATCCAGCGCAGCTCGCAGAGCTCACGGCGCTGGTCGTCGCGCTGGGGTCCGAACGCCCGCCACTCGATGATGTCGGGGTCCAGGAGATTCCAGTCGCTGACCGGCCGGACGCGAGTGCCGACGTTCGGCCGGGCACTCACCAGCCCCTTGGCCTCGAGCACGCGAAGCGATTCGCGCACGACGGTTCGGGAGACCTCGAACCGCTGGCCGATCTCTTCGGGCACCAGGGGGCGATCGGCTCCGAGGTCACCGGAAACGATCATCTGGCCGAGCTGCTGGACGAGTTGCCCGTGAAGGCCCCGGCCCCGGTTGCCGGCGGGGCGGCGGCCGACCCGGCCCATGTCGGGCTCGGCGGCCTCCCAGGTCTGGGTACCGAGACCGGTGCTGGAGCCCGAGTTCTCGGCGTACGGGTAGCGGTCGAGGTCGCCCTGTCCGGCGATGCCGGAGTCGACGGGGCGAGCCGATGTCATCGTGGTGTGCGCAAGGGTACTCACGAATCCTTTGTCGGCGACGCCCGTGGCACCCTTGAGGTCTTTGCTGAAAAGCACACGAAAGGGTGATCGCGCATAAACCCGCAATTGACGGTATATCAGGATCAACTCGGCCTCTTGCGCCGGGTTTTGGCGAACATATGTGGGGGGTTTCCTCGAGTCTGCTCACCGAACCCTGCCTCGTAGCAAGCCGATCAGAAGCAACGATGCCGAAACCCCGAGAAGCCCCGCCCCGGTTCCGAGAACGGACCAGGCCAGAAGATCGTTGACCGTGGCCGTCCAACGCCCGTCTGCGGAAACACCGTGGAACAGGGACGCCGTCTGCAGCCCGTCGACCGGACCGGGAAGCGAACCCGTCCCCTCGCCCCCGTCCGCCAGCATCCGGAGCCCAGGCACCACGACGAGAGGAATCCCGAGCACCACGGCGACGCCGGCGGCAGTGGACCTGAGCAGACCGGCGGCGATCACACCGGCCCATCCGCAGGCCATGACGATTCCGGCCCAACCCACCGTCTGCACAATGCCGCCGGCGGGGAGACGCAGCGGTGCCGAACCGAACAGCAGCCGCACGACTGCCATGTTCAGGGCGAGCGTCGCCAGTGACAGAGCGACGGCGAACGCGGCAGTGACAACGAGTTTGGCGGTGAGCAGTGCGAGCCGGCGGGGAACCGGCCCGTGCACGAACCCGAGGGCCGGATAACGGAATTCCTGCCCGAAGGAGAGTGCGCCGAAGATGCCGGAGGCGACCGCGGCCGGGGGTAGCGGGAGTTCGGGGAGCCAGCCGGCGAAAACCCGTGGGGCCGGACCTTCGCCGATCAGGCCCAGCAGGAGAGCGGCGACCAGGGAGACCCCCATGCTGACCGCAGCGAGCAGCAGGCCGGCGCGCACCCCCGTGGCCCGGATCAGTTCGTAACGCAGCGGCCACACAGGACTGCTGGGTGATCGGGGTTCGATCGAGGGTCCGGTATCGACTGCCGAGAGCCTGGGGCGTGATGTGTGTCCGGCGGCATCCGCTCCGGATGCATCCCCCGCCTCCGGGCCTCCGTTGCCTCCGGAGCGACGGCCGCTCGTACGCTCTCGCGCTGGCGTCGGACCTGCGTCGAAGACCTCGTCCGCAAGTTGGTGGATCAGGATGCCGTTGCGGAACGCGGTCTCCCCGACGGCCGCACAGGTGCTCCCGTAGACCGCGATGCGGTTGCCGCTCTCGCGCACGACCTCCACGGGACTGCCGGCAGCGCGGCGTTCGGCGTCAACGAGGGAGGCGAGCCGCGCAGCGTGCGGTGAGCGGACACTGACACGCGGACGCAGCCGTCGGGCCGCGAAGTCGGCGACGGACTGGTCCGCCACGACGCGCCCGGCCTCGAGGGTCACGACCCGATCGGCGATGCGCGCGGCCTCACGGGGGTCCCGGGACGCGAGAAGAACCGTGCCCCCCTGACCCGCGAATCCTCGGAGCAGCCGGTGCAACCAGACTGCTTCGCGCGACGACAGGCCTCGGGCGGGTTCGTCGAGCACGAGGGAGTGCGGGTCCGCCAGCAGTGCAACGGCCAGTCCCAGCCGGCGGTCCATTCCGACGGAGAGCGAGCCGAGCCGGCTGTCCGAGGCGTCCGTCAGCCCGACGAGCTCGAGCACGTCGTCGACCCGGCCCGGGTGGGCTCCCACCGCGGCACCGACCATCCGGAGGTGATTACGGGCAGTCCGGCCGGGGTGACCGGGGACATCGCCGAGTACGGCACCCACCTCGTGGGCCGGGTGACTGATCCGATGCAGAGGACGCCCGCGGAACAACGTGATGCCACGCCCCGGTTCGAGATGGAGCATGAGGCGCATGGCCGTGCTCTTCCCCGCTCCACGGGCACCGAGGAGAACGGTGATGTTCCCGGAGCGTGCCTCGAGCGTCAGATCATCGACGCATGAGGGACGGCTTCTGCGGGAAGTGCTCGTCAGTCCGATGGCCTGAATCATCGCTTCTCTCGCAGGGCGTGAGAGCGCTCGGCGGCGCGTGCGGGAACGTACCCGAGCAAGATAACGCTGAATGTCCTATTTTTCGGGAGGGCAGGCTGGTGACGGCCTGTCGCGTCCCTTTGTCAGCTGTCGTTCCCGCATCGGCTCGGCCGCCGGCCGGACCATGCCCCGCCCCTGCCGGCCGGGAGCGATCAGACGTCGGGGCGGAGCATGGGCGGGTTGAGCAACGTAGCGCCACCGGCACGGAACAACTGTGCGGGCCGCCCACCCTGACGGGTCGTCGTACCACCGGTGGGTACGAGGAATCCGGGGGTCCCCGTGACCTTCCGGTGGAAATTGCGCGGATCGAGGGCGACTCCCCAGACTGCTTCGTACACGCGGCGCAGCTCGCCGACCGTGAACTCCGGCGGGCAGAAAGCCGTCGCGAGCGAGGAGTACTCGATCTTCGAGCGGGCTCGCTCGACCCCGTCGGCGAGAATGCGGTCGTGGTCGAAGGCAAGCCCGCCGGCCTCGCCTGTCACCGGCGCCTTCGCCCCGTCGGCGTGCAGCAGATCCTCCACTGCGGACCAGCGGGCGCTGTGCGCGTCCCCTCCGGCTCGCGGAGCCGGCAGATCGGGAGCCAGCACCAGGTGGGCCACACTGACCACGCGCATCCGAGGGTCGCGTCCCGGTTCTCCGTACGTCGCCAGCTGCTCCAGGTGTGCACCGTTGACGGGGGTGGGCTCCGCCGGGTCGTGTGCCGTCAGGCCTGTCTCTTCTGCGAGTTCGCGCGCTGCGGCGGTGCCGAGGTCCTCATCGACGCGGACGAAACCACCGGGGAGAGCCCACCGGCCCTGGAACGGCGGCTCACCGCGTCTCACGGTGAGAGCGCACAGGGCGTGCCGGCGGACGGTCAGCACGACCAGGTCGACGGTGACAGCGAAGGACGGGAAAGCCGACGGGTCGTAGGGCGACATGCTGCGATCATAGTCGTCTCCCTGACGATAAACAGGGTCGCGCGCGACGGTGGGGGCGCCCGCGGCGCCCCGGAACCGCATGGTTCACCGGCGGCTGCGCGGATATACGCGGCGCCTCCGGACCGGCCTGCGGCCGTCCCCCCTCCTCTTCGCAGGGATTCGCCCCCGGCCGGCCGCGGCGGGATGTGCATCAGGGGCACGACCGGCCCTGCCGACCGGGTGCCGCCCGCGGGGCCGTCCGCCCCGGGGCCGGACAGGGCTCTCGGCACATGTCGCCCCACCAGCCTCCCGCTCATCCCGCTCCTCCCGCAGGCATCGCCGCAGCGCCTCGGGGTCGAGCCCTTCGTTGGCACCCTGGTGCAGCAGCTTGGCGAAGAGATAGTCGGGGTCCACACGCAGGGCGAGCGCCAAGGCCACACGGGCCACCGTCTCGTCACCGGATGACCACGCCACCCAGCCGGCCAGGGTCAACGGTGCTGCCGCGTGATCCTGGTACGCACCCACGCATCGTCGCGCGACGGCGCGCCAGAGCCGGAGTGCGGGCTCGGCATCCGGTGCTTCCATCCATTCCGCGGCACGGTCCCGGGTCTGTCGATCCTGGAGCCCGAGAATGATCGCGGCCGCCTCACCGGGAGCGACGAGCCCGTCGTCGCCGATGTCGGCCGAGACGGGCCCCGTCACCGCCGATGCCTTCCGGAAGCGTTCGATGAGCAGGCGCACGAGATCGAGCGTCTCCTCACGGACGACCCCTCGGTCCGCCCCGCCGAGAATGCGCGGGATGAGTGCCGATCCGGCCTCGTCGAGGGCGGTTTCCTGTTCCTGGGCGCGGGGTCCGGTCAGAGGAGCGAACCGCGCCTCCATCTCCCGCAGCGATCCCCGTACCTCGATGCCCGCGTAGACAGCGGCGGCCGCCATGACCGTGGTTCCGGGAAGGCCCAGAGGCGTGCCGCCCCGTGGGCAGCACCGGCTGTCGGGGCAGCAGTAGGACCAGAAGCGTCCCCGGGAGATGCACAGCGCCTCGAGGACCGGGACGTCCAGCCTGCCGCAGGCCAGGCGCAGCCGCTGGGCAAGCGGACGCAACCGCTCCATCACCGCTTCCGGCGCCTCCCCCTCGGCCGGATCCTGACAGAGGAAGACGATGACGGCCGAGGGCCGGTCGCCGCGCCTCTCGCTCCCGGACACCAGGCACTCGGCGAGCTGCTTCGAGGTTTCGGCCCACTCCTCGTTCGCGGCTGGGATACCCAGGCGCAGGCGCCCGCCGAAGCGGCCGCGTTCACCGTGCAGGGCCACCATCACGATGCTGTCGTCAGGGTGGAACCCCATCAGATAGGGCAGCGCGTCGGCCAGCTCGGCCGGGCTGCGCAGGGTGATCTGTCCGGCGGTAGAGGGTTGCGTTGATTCGGTGTGCTTCGTCATGACCCGACGGTCCCGCCACGCGGCCTGTCTCCGCCACCCCTGTGGACAACTCGGGGATCTTGTCGTACCTCGGCTGTGGACAACGGGTTTTCCACAGCCCGGGGCCCCGCTCGCGCGATGTCCGACCGATCGGGTTGCATGGTGCCATGAGCAACGACGACCTCCGGTCAAGAGCAGATGCCGTACTCGGCCGCCTCGTGGGCGACACGACCGGCACCGCACGGCTGCGCGAGGACCAGTGGCGCGCCATCGAGGCCCTGGTCGCCGATCGCCGACGTGCCCTGGTCGTGCAGCGGACCGGCTGGGGCAAATCAGCGGTCTACTTCGTGGCCACGGCCCTGCTCAGAGCCGTCGGCAGCGGACCGACGGTGATCATCTCGCCGCTGCTGGCGCTGATGCGCAACCAGGTGGAGGCCGCCGAGCAGGCCGGCATCCGGGCGCAGACGATCAATTCGTCGAACACCGAGGAATGGGAGGCGATCCAACATCAGGTGGCAGCCGGTGAGGTCGACGTCCTGCTGGTGAGCCCCGAGCGGTTGAACAACCCCGACTTCCGCGATCAGGTGCTGCCGAAGCTCGCTGCCGGCACAGGGCTGCTCGTCGTCGACGAGGCCCACTGCATCTCCGACTGGGGCCACGACTTCCGACCCGACTACCGGCGCCTGCGAACGATGCTGGCGGACCTGCCTCCGGGCGTGCCGGTGCTCGCCACCACAGCCACGGCCAACGCTCGTGTCACCGCCGACGTGGCCGACCAGCTGGGAACGGGCGAGGCGTCGTCGGAAGCACTCGTTCTCCGGGGTTCGCTCGATCGCGAGAGCCTCACCATGAGCGTGGTCGGGCTGCCGGACGCAGCCCACCGGCTGGCGTGGCTCGCCGACCACCTGGAGGAACTGCCGGGCTCGGGCATCATCTACACGCTGACCGTCGCGGCGGCGGAGGAGGTCACCGCATTCCTCCGGCAGCGCGGCCACACCGTGGCCTCCTACACCGGCAGGACCGAGGACGCCGAACGCCGGGCGGCCGAGACCGGGCTCCTCGCCAACGAGGTCAAGGCACTCGTCGCGACCTCCGCCCTGGGCATGGGCTTCGACAAGCCCGATCTCGGCTTCGTCCTGCACCTCGGCTCACCCTCGTCACCGATCGCCTACTACCAGCAGGTCGGCCGGGCCGGCCGCGGCGTGGACCATGCCGAGGTGGTACTGCTGCCGGGACGTGAGGACGAGGCGATCTGGCGCTACTTCGCCTCGCTGGCCTTCCCTCCCGAGGAACAGGTGCGGCGCACGCTCGACATCCTGGCCGCCGCCGGCCACCCGGTGTCGCTGCCCGCCCTCGAGCCTCAGGTGGATCTGCGCCGCTCACGGCTGGAGACCATGCTCAAGGTGCTGGACGTGGACGGAGCGGTCAGGCGTGTCCGCGGCGGCTGGATCGCCACCGGTGAGCCATGGGCGTACGACGCCGAGCGCTATGCCTGGGTGGCGCGGCAGCGTGAGGCCGAACAGCAGGCCATGCGTGAGTACGCCACCACCGGTGAATGCCGGATGGCCTTTCTGCGGCGCCAGTTGGACGACCAAGGCGCTGCTCCGTGCGGACGCTGCGACACGTGCGCCGGCCCCCGGTTCGACACGGAGGTCTCCGCAGAGGCGCTGCAGGCGGCTCGCGGCGAACTCGGCCGCCCCGGTGTGGAGATCGAGCCGCGCCGGATGTGGCCGACGGGACTGGCGGCCGTCGGCATCGAGTTCAAGGGCCGCATTCCGCACAGCGAACAGGCCGCGACCGGCCGCGCCCTGGGGCGGCTGTCCGACATCGGGTGGGGCAACCGGCTGCGGCCGATGCTCTCCCCGCACGCGGCAGACACCCCCGTTCCGGACGACGTGGCCGAGGCCGTGGTGACCGTACTGGCCGACTGGGCCAAGGGACCAGGCGGTTGGGCCTCCGAAGCAGCGGATGCACCCGCACGGCCCGCCGGAGTCGTCACCATCGCTTCACGCTCACGGCCGCAACTCGTCGGCACCCTGGGCCGGCACATCGCCACCGTCGGCAGAATGCCCCTGCTGGGCGAGATCACCTTCGCGGATGAACAGCGGGAAACGCGGATCCCGCGCACCAACAGCGCCCAGCGGATGCGTGTGCTGCACGAAGCCCTCACAGTCCCCCCGGAGCTCGCCCGGGCCATCGCATCGGCCGGTGGCCCCGTGCTGCTCGTCGACGATCTCGCGGACACCGGATGGACCCTCGCGGTCGCCGCCAGGCTGCTGCGGCGTGCGGGAGCCGAGCAGGTCTTTCCCCTGGTCCTGGGAGTGCAGGGGTGAGATCCGGTGGCGGTTGCGGAACTGCCGTCGGCGACGACGCGCGTCCCGAAGGGTGAGGGCCCCGGCTCCGGCCTCGGTCACCCGGGGCAACCTGCCGATTCGGCAGGGTACGGCGAACTTGCTTATTGCCGCTGCACGGTTCAGACGCGAGAATTGACGCACCCTCCCGCACCGTTCCGGCCGGGAGCGGCATGTCCCTGCGCGCCGCGACGATCATCACGCTCGCGCGGACGCGCAGACGAAGGGAGGACCGTGACCCTCGGCTTCGCTCCGTCCACCACCGAAGCTCTGTGGCCAACGAACGGCACCACGGCAAGGTTGCTGGAGCCCGCCGAATGGATCGCGGGCGGAATCCCCCTGCTGCGCAGCCCCCGAGAAGTCGTGAGCGGGCTGCACGAACGCCACCGTCCGACATCGTCCACCGCCATCGTCGCGGTGCTGGACCACGCGGAACGGGTGACTGCCAGCGCCTCCTTCACCAGGGACTCCGGAACTGCCGACGGCTGGAAGTTCCGCAACGCCCTGCTGGACCAGCTCCGCCGGGTGATACCGCACGACCTGCGGCGACGGGCGCCCGTGCGTACCGCCGTCGTCCTGTGCTGCCGTGAGGAGGAAGAGGGCTGGACCGATGAGGACGGGGCCTGGATGTGGGGGCTCCGCGATGCCTGCACGCTGCACGGCCTGCGCTGCGGCGCCTACATCACCCTCACCCGCGCCGGCTGGCAGGTCCTGGGCGAGGGCCGGAACGGCCGCAGCCCCGCGCTCGGGTCGCGCACGGTGGCCTCCTGCCGGCAGGACATGGCCACGCGCCGGGCGACCGTCGAACCCCTCCGGGCGAGGAGGGACGTGCCGGACGGCTACCGGCACGCTGTGGCCGGGTGAAGCGTCGGACCTCGGCTCACGGAGCCGGAACGCCGACGTGCCGGACGGCCCTCCCGGGACCGCCCGGCACGCCCGGCAACGGGTTCAGGCACCCACGCCCGCAAGCGTGTTGATGTGCTGCGGGTCCCCGCACACGACCAGCAGCGCACCGGCCCTGGTCATCGCACCGGCGAGCGCACGGGCGATGACCTCGTCCGTGCCACCGTTGACCGCCAGCACCACGACAGGACGCGGCGCAAGTCGGTCGGCGGAGGCGTCGGCGTAGAACACGTCCTCGCGGGCATCCTGCTGCGCCCAGTAGGACGTGCCGCCGAACGACAACTCGTGGGCCGCCCACGGGTGCTGGTCACCGGTGGTCAGCACGAGGACGTCGTGCGGCGCACGGCCGGAGTCCAGCAGCAGGTCGACTGCTTCCTCCGCAGCGTCGACGGCTCCGGCGACCGGAGCGGGGATCAGCTGTACCTGCGGGCTCGCAGACGCCGCGGGCTGTGCGGGCTTCGCGGCCTTCGCGCTCTCGCGCGAACCCCGCACCGCTGTTGCGGTGGAGGCGCGGGACTGGCCGGGACGACCGGGCCGCGACGGGCCGGCCGGCCGGGGGCCGGGGACGGGACGGGGGGTCGACGCGGCGCGGCCGGCGGCCTGCGGAGCGCGGGGACCCGGGACACTCTCGTGAATCTCAGGCTCCTCGGGGATGAGAGGCATGCGTTGATGTCTATCAAACGCCAGTGCGGAATGCACCGGCGGGGCGGGGTACGGCCCGGGATCGCGGCCGTTCAGAAATCGAAGCCGAGCTGCCCCCCGCACTGCAGGGCCGGCGCAACCACCGGGCTCCGCTGCTTCTTGAGGTGCTGCCAGCGCGGCATCGCGTCCAGGTAGGCCCAGCTCATCCTGTGGTGGCGGGTCGGCCCGAGTTCTTCGAGGGCGGCCCGGTGCACCGGTGACGGGTAGCCGGCGTTGTCCGAGAACGCGAACGCGGCGCATTCGGCGTCCAGTTCGGCCATCATCGCGTCCCGGCGCACCTTGGCGATCACCGACGCCGCCGCGACCGCGATGCACGACTGGTCGCCCTTGATCACCGTACGCACCCGCCAGGGAGCGCCCAGATAGTCGTGCTTGCCGTCCAGGATCACCGCCTCCGGACGGACCGGGAGCGCCTCCAGCGCGCGGGACGCGGCCAGCCGCAGTGCGGCGGTCATCCCCAGGTCGTCGATCTCCCCGGGTGAGGAGTGACCGAGGGCGTAGGTGGCACCCCACTGCTCGAGCTCGTCCGCCAGCTCGGCCCGGCGTTTCGGGGCGAGGAGCTTGGAGTCCGTGAGCCCGGCGGGCGGTCGGCGGAGCCCGGTGATCGCGGCGCACACGGTCACCGGTCCGGCCCAGGCGCCGCGGCCGACTTCGTCGACGCCCGCGACGACTCTGGCACCCGTGGTCGCGCGGAGCGATCGCTCGACGCTGTGAGTAGGCGGTTCGTACGGCATGGCGCCAGACAGGGTACGTCGCCCGGGCCGCCGACCGGCAGTCGGGAGGGTGTCCCGTCATCCCCGCAACCGCCGGCCGGCTTCTGTCACCGGTGTCAGTAGTACTCCGTCAGCGAGATGACGCGCGCGTTGTCGCACGGATCCCCCGGAGAGACGGGGCGCTCGTCCAGCAGGCGGCGGGCCCGGAACTCCCCGAAACTCGTGGCGTACCAGGGTGTGTCCTGCGCTGCGAGTTCCTCCGCGATGTCCCGCAGTGCGCAGGAACGCTCGGGTTCCGGAAGGGCGTCGAGGCCGGGGACGGCGTCCGCCGAGAGCTGACGCAGGTAGACCACGTCGAGCTTCCCGGTCGTCGCGTAACGCCGGACGTTCTGCTCGGCCACCAGTCCGTCCGGGGATACCAGCCCGAAGGCGAGGACCGCGGCGACCGCGCTCGCGCCGACCGCACGCGGCAGCCAGTGTGCCCGGGTCGCCCCGGCGGCCATGATCAGCACGATGACCGCCCCCAGCCACAACTCCATCGCGGTCACCGAGACCCGCAGCCGGGTCAGTCCGTAGGCGTCGACGTACAGGTCCATGCGCCGCAGGGCGGAAGCGACCACGACAAGCGTCAGCACACAGAGCGCGCCGAGCACCGACCGCACCAGCACCAGGTCGCCCCGGCCGCCGTGCCGCGGTGCCCAGCGAAGGGCGAGGGCGATCACCAGCAGCGTGAGCAGCGTGACGACGAGCAGTTGCCAGAATCCCTGCCGAGCGTATTCCGCATAGGTGAGTCCGGTGTGCTCAAGGACCTTGTCGTAGCCGCCGAAGAGGACGGCGAGTTGGACGGAGATGAAGGCAGCGAAGAGTCCGTTCAGCACGAGGAGCGGCAGCGCCCATTCGAGGCGGCCCCGGGGCGCCCCACGGCTGCCCTCCAGCCGGTCCCACTTCAGCGGGGCGGCAGCCGCCCGCGCGGCGCCGACCGCCGCGGCCAGGACCAGGGCGAAGAAGAGGGCGTGCAGCGGGAGGCTTTCCAGGGACAGATCGGGCAGGATGTCGGCGAGCAGGTCGGCGAAGGCGGCGTCAGCACCGGCGAACAGCGCGCCGAAGACGGTCAGCAGCAGCACCGCGGCGAGCACCCCGCGAACCACGGGCCACCACCGGTCGCGTACGTCGCCGGCCTGTTCGCGCACACCGTGCCAGGCCCAGCGCAGACCCGGCGGCACGGCTCCGAACACACCGACGGACCCCAGGAACGCGCCGCGCCAGGTACGGCTGCCGTGCAGCGCGAGCGAGCCCGCTCCGACCGCGGCCATGAGCGCCAGGAACGTCGGCCAGCCGGCGTCGCGCAGGAACGGGACAGCGAGCAGAGCCGCTCCCCCGGCCGACCAGACCAGTGTCCAGGGGCGGACCCGGCGACCCGCGTCACGCGCTGCGAAGGCAGCCGCCAGAACGACGGGGGCCGCGACGACGAGCAGATTGAGTCCCAGCCCCTCCGTGAGGAGCAGCCCGCCCAGGATCGCCGCCGCCAGTGCGCACCACAGCGAGGCGGCGGGGACCGCTGCGGCCGTGTCCGGACGGACGGTCACCAGCCACTCCGGATCCGGCGGCGGCCCGGGCGGCGGAACCGCGCCGGCCCGAGCCGCACCCCCGTGGACCGGCGGCTGCGGCTCGGCCGGTCCGGCCGAGCGGTCCGGCTGCTGCGGAACTGCTGGTTGCACATCTTTCACGGGGCCCCCTCCGACCGGGGCCCGCGGGCGAAATTCAGCGCCCGAGCCCCGTTGCCTCGGTGCGCGTCATGATCGTCATCCGCGCATCCGGCACAATTTAGGGGCGGCTTCCGCCGACCGCCCGGAAACCGCGCCTTCGTATCACGACCGTGACACAGCCTCCGGGACGGATCAGCTCGCGGCGACCGGTGTCCAGGCGGGAAACGCCTCCGTGCGTTCGGCCCATTCCGTCGGCGGGGCACCGGCAGTCGCCGCGGCAACGACGCCGCCCACGATCGCGCAGGTGGTGTCCACGTCCCCGCCCGCCCGGACCGTGGTCCAGAAAGCCTCGGCGAAGTCGCCGAGGTTCCGGGCCGCGGACCAGAGCACGAACGGCACGGTGTCGTGTGCGGTGTTGCGGCGACCGCAGCCCAGCACGGCCGCTACGGTGCCGACGTCGCCGTAGTCGAGCATGTCGAGCGCGCGGCGCAGTCCGGCCTGCACGGCACTGCGCGGCAGCAGGGCGATGACAGCTTCCAGCAGGGCGTCCGGGCCCGGGCACCCGGCAGGATCGGCGACCATCGCCGAGGCAGCAGCGACGGCCATGGCACCGGCCACGGCCTCCCGGTGCTGATGGGTGGTGTAGGCGGAGATCTCGGCCTGGTGCGTGGCCTGTTCGGGGTCGCCGGCGTACCAGGCGCCCAAGGGGGCGATGCGCATCGCCGCGCCGTTGCCCCAGGAGCCGTGGCCGTTGCCCTGCGCCGAGGCCAGCACTCGCCAGTCGCCGCCGGCCCGGACCTGTTCCAGCAACCGGTCGACCGCCGATCCGTAGCCCCGTGCGGCGTCATGCCGTTCGGCGAAGGACCGGGCCAGGGCGTCCTGGTCGATCCGGCCGTGCCCGTCGAGTACCGCCAGGACGGAACAGGCCATCTCCGTGTCGTCCGTCCACCGCCAGGGGCCGGCGGGCAGCTCGCGCCGGCGCAGAGCGGCGTGGTGCGCGGGCACGGAGAAACGGGAGCCGAGCGCATCCCCCACGGCCAGCCCGCGGAGGCTGGCCAGGGCGCGTTCGAGCCGCAGCTCGTGGGCGGTGTCAGCGGTGGTCATCGCCCTGCACCCTAACCCGTGGCCCCGTACGACTCCGGCGTGCACCAGCGCTCGAAGGGCCGGTCGAGGACGTAGCGTCCGTCCTCGCCGAGCATCAGCACCCGGGTCTCACCGTTGCCGGGGTTGGAGAGCGATTCGAACTCGGCGACGGACCAGTGGAACCAGCGCATGCAGAACAGCCGCATCGTGAGCCCGTGGGTGACGAGCAGCACGTTGGGCGGATGGTCCGGAGCCTGGAAGCTCCGGTGCAGGCTCTCCAGGAACGCCCCCACCCGGTCGTACACGTCGGCGCCGGATTCGCCCTGGGCGAACCGGTAGAAGAAGTGCCCGTACGCGTCGCGGTAGACCTTCTGCCGGCGCACTTCGACCGCGTCCTGCCAGTTGCCCCAGTCCTGCTCCCGCAGCCGGGGCTCCTCCCGTATGCGGACGCGTGACGGGTCGAGGCCCAGCAGGCCGAAGGTCTGGTGGGTGCGGCGGTAGGGGGAGATGTAGGCGCTGACCCTCTCCTCGCCGAACAGCTTCTGCAGTCTGACACCCGCCTCCACCGCCTGCTTCCGTCCGGCTTCGGTCAGGTGGAGCGCATGATCGGGCTCCCGCTCGTAGACGGTGTCGTCGGTGTTTCCCTCCGACTCGCCGTGCCTGATGAGAACGATGCGACGCGGCCTGGCCATGCAGCCAGCGTAGGGGGTCTCCCGTGGATCGGGCCGGTTCGGTGAACAGGGTCCGGCGCCGTGGATCGCAAGGCGGAGGAGAGGGTCGACGCGGAGCGTCGGCGACCGCGACCGACGGTCTCGGGGTGCGACGCCGGGACACGCGAACTCCGCAAGATCCACAAGACGCCCCCGGGGCCCGCATCGCCCCCGCGGCGCCCGGCTGCGGCAGGCACCGACCGCGCCGGTCGTCCTGCTGCTCAGACCGTCCAGGCAGGCTCGAGATCGACGACGTCACCCGCTATGGCGGAGACATCGGCCTCGAGTTGGGCCCGCATCGCCAGCCGCTCGACCCTCTCGGAGCGGTACTTGCCGTGCTCGGCACGGGAGTCCCAGAGCGAGAGCACCAGGAACTCGCTGCCGGGCGCCTCGCCGAACACACCGCGCAGCATGCCCGGGGATCCGGCCATTGCGGGGTTCCAGACCTTCTCCTGCATGAGGCTGAAGTGCTCGGCCCGCTCCTCACGGACCCGGCAGTGGGCGACCCGCGCGACATCCGTGTCGTGGAAACGGGGCTGGAACCCCACTTTGACGTCGAACTTGCGCTCGAAGAGGCGGGTGCGGAGGTCCTTGTACGTGCCGGCCTGCGACGCCGCAAGCCGGTTGTGGGAGCGCGCCATGAACGAGTCGTAGAAGGCCCGGCTCTCCCAGAACGCGAACTGATGCACCACGCCCGGCCGGCTGCGGCTCCAGCCACCGCCCTGCCCGCGGAAGCCCGGTTCACCGAGCAGTCCCGCCCACTTCCGCTGCCCGCGCTCGAAACCGCGGCGGTCGACGACCGTGCAGCGCATCCACTTGACCAGCACCGCGCCATCGTACGGCTCCGGAGCGTTCCGTACGGGGCTTCCCGGCCAACGCTGCGTCCCGCCGGCACGCGGGAAGGGGACCGGCCGTCACCCGGCCGGTCCCCTTCCCGCGCTCAGACGACCGTCAGCTGCAGCCGCTGGTCGAGCCGCAGCCCTCGCACAGGTAGCAACTGCCCGCCCGGCGCATCTTGGTGCCGCAGGAGAAGCACAGGGGAGCATCGGCGTTCAGTCCGAGCTGCATCTCCACCAGTTCGGTGGAGCTGTGCGCCTGCTTCTGCGGTGCCGACTCCTCCGCCTTCGACGGCTGCGCGGCGGAGGTGTCCACGCGGCGCGGAGCGGACTGTGCAAGCCCCTCGACGTCCACCTCGTCCTCGGACGGCTCGTACGAACCGGTCTCGAGGTGGCGCTGGCGCTCCTCGGCCGAGTGGATGCCGAGGGCCGAGCGGGTCTCGAACGGCAGGAAGTCCAGCGCCAGGCGGCGGAAGATGTAGTCGACGATCGACTGCGCCATCCGCACGTCCGGGTCGTCCGTCATGCCCGCCGGCTCGAAGCGCATGTTGGTGAACTTCGAGACGTAGGTCTCCAGCGGGACGCCGTACTGCAGCCCCACCGAGACGGCGATGGAGAAGGCGTCCATCATGCCCGCGAGGGTCGAACCCTGCTTGGACATCTTCAGGAAGACCTCGCCCAGACCGTCGTCCGGGTAGGAGTTCGCCGTCATGTAGCCCTCGGCGCCGCCGACGGTGAACGAGGTGGTGATCCCGGGCCGGCCCTTCGGCAGCCGACGGCGCACCGGACGGTACTCGACGACTTTCTCCGCCACGGGGGCAGCGGCTTCCTTGCCCTTCTCCTCCCACTTCTTGGTCGAGAGGGGCTGACCGACCTTGCAGTTGTCGCGGTAGATCGCGAGAGCCTTCAGGCCGAGCTTCCAGCCCTGGAAGTAGACCTCCTCGATCTCCTCGACGGTTGCGGCCTCGGGGACGTTGACGGTCTTGGAGATCGCACCGGACAGGAACGGCTGAGCTGCGGCCATCATGCGGACATGGCCCATCGGTGAGATGGAGCGCTCGCCCATGGCGCAGTCGAACACCTCGTAGTGCTCGGGGCGCAGTCCGGGCGCGTCGATGACGTTGCCCTTCTCCGCGATGTGGGCGACGATCGCCTCGACCTGCTCCTGCTGGTACCCCAGCCGCTTCAGCGCCTTCGGGACCGTGTTGTTCACGATCTGCATGGAGCCGCCGCCGACCAGCTTCTTGAACTTCACGAGCGCCAGGTCCGGCTCGACGCCCGTGGTGTCGCAGTCCATCATCAGGCCGATGGTGCCGGTCGGGGCCAGCACCGACGCCTGGGCGTTGCGGAAGCCGCTCTTCTCGCCGAGCCGGACGACGTCCTGCCACGCCTCGGTCGCGGCGGCCCAGACCGGGGTGTCCAGGTCGTCCATGCGGGTCGCCTCGGCGTTGGCGTCGGCGTGCTGCTTCATGACCCGCTTGTGGGCATCCGCGTTGCGGGCGAAGCCGTCGTACGGCCCCACCACCGCGGCGAGCTCGGCGGAGCGCTTGTACGAGGTGCCGGTCATCAGCGAGGTGATGCTTCCGGCCAGGGCGCGGCCGCCGTCCGAGTCGTAGGCATGCCCCGTGGCCATCAGCAGCGCGCCGAGGTTGGCGTAGCCGATGCCGAGCTGACGGAAGGCGCGGGTGGTCTCCCCGATCTTCTCGGTCGGAAAGTCCGCGAAGCAGATGGAGATGTCCATCGCGGTGATGACGAGCTCGACGACCTGGGCGAAGCGCGCGGCGTCGAAGGACTGGTTGCCCTCGTCGTCGGCCTTCAGGAACTTCATCAGGTTCAGCGAGGCGAGGTTGCACGAGGAGTTGTCCAGGTGCATGTACTCACTGCACGGGTTGGACGCGGTGATGCGGCCGGTCTCCGGCGACGTGTGCCAGTGGTTGATGGTGTCGTCGTACTGGATGCCGGGGTCGGCGCAGGCCCATGCGGCCTCGGCCATCTTGCGGAAGAGCGCCTTGGCGTCGGTCTCCTCGATGATCTCGCCGGTCATGCGGGCGCGGAGGCCGAACTTCGAGCCCGACTCCACGGCCTTCATGAACTCGTCGTTCACGCGGACCGAGTTGTTGGCGTTCTGGTACTGGACGGACGTGATGTCGTCTCCGCCCAGGTCCATGTCGAAGCCGGCGTCGCGCAGCGCGCGGACCTTCTCCTCCTCCTTCACCTTGGTGTCGATGAAGGCTTCGACGTCGGGGTGATCGACGTCGAGCACGACCATCTTGGCCGCGCGCCGGGTCGCTCCGCCCGACTTGATCGTGCCGGCGGACGCGTCGGCGCCGCGCATGAAGGAGACCGGACCGGAGGCGTTGCCGCCGGAGGACAGCAGTTCTTTGGAGGAGCGGATCCGGGAGAGGTTCAGACCGGCGCCGGAGCCTCCCTTGAAGATCATCCCTTCTTCCTTGTACCAGTCGAGGATCGACTCCATGGAGTCGTCGACGGACAGGATGAAACAGGCCGAGACCTGCTGCGGCTGCTTCGTGCCGACGTTGAACCACACCGGCGAGTTGAAGCTGAAGATCTGGTGGAGCACGGCGTACGTGAGTTCGTGCTCGAAGATCTCGGCGTCCGCGGGGGAGGCGAAGTAGCCGTTGTCCTCGCCCGCCTTGCGGTAGGTCCTGGCCACCCGGTCGATCAGCTGCTTCAGGCTCGACTCGCGGTCGGGCGAGCCGACCGCACCGCGGAAGTACTTGCTCGTGACGATATTGACCGCGTTCACCGACCAGAAGTCGGGGAACTCGACGCCGCGCTGCTCGAAGTTGATCGAGCCGTCGCGCCAGTTGGTCATGACGACGTCACGGCGCTCCCAGGTCACCTCGTCGTACGGGTGCACGCCGGGGGTGGTGTGGATGCGCTCGATCCGGAGCCCCTTGTTCGCCTTGCCGCCCTTGGCGCGGGAGCCCCGTGCCGGGCCGCTCGTCGTCTCTGTCATTCCGCCTCCCTGTACGGGCAAAACGCCCTGATGTGCCCGGTTCTTCCCGTGGCACGGTGTGTGTCTGACTCCCTGAGCACGCGGGGCGCTCCGGGCAGGCCTGCACCGGCAGCCGCTCAGTCGGCGGCGCGGGGTTCCGTCTGGATGCCGGCGGGCGCTGCGGTCGCACAGCGGCAGTCGTCCGCCTCGCCCGCGCCGGCCGGAGGCCGCTGGTCGCGCAGTTCTGCGACAGCGGCTTCGAAGTCCTCGATCGATTCGAACGCCCGGTAAACGGACGCGAAGCGCAGGTACGCGACCAGATCCAGCTCCTGGAGCGGACCGAGTATGGCCAGCCCGACATCGTGGGTGGTCAGCTCGGCGCTGCCGGTGGCGCGTACCGCCTCCTCCACCTGCTGACCCAGCTTGGCGAGCGCATCCTCGGTGACCGGCCGGCCCTGGCACGCCTTGCGCACCCCGGAGATGACCTTGTCACGGCTGAAGGGCTCGGTGACGCCACTGCGCTTGACCACCATCAGCGAGGCGGTCTCCACCGTGGTGAATCGCCGGGTGCAGTCGGGGCACTGACGGCGCCTGCGGATCGAGGTCCCGTCGTCCGTGGTCCGGCTGTCGACGACGCGACTGTCCGGGTGCCTGCAGAAGGGGCAGTGCATGAGTGTCCACCCTCCAAGCCCCTCGAATCCGTCTTGTGGCGCAGCGCTGCTGCACGACCTCGGACCGCCCGGCGTGGGCCTCCGAAGTAGCCACAAGCATAGGCGATCCCGGAAGCTGCAAAAGACCGGGCACCACAACTTGTGGGTGACCGAACCACACTCAACCACAAGATCTGGTGCCCGCAACGCGCCCCGATGGAACGCGTGTCGCGGGTGCGCCGACGCCCCGGAGCGTACGCGAGACACTTCGGGAGCCGCGGGCCCGGGCGCCCGACCGGCGAGCGGCAAGCACCTCCGGAGCACCACCTGCGGACCCCCGGCGCGATGCAACGAGGAGCGGGACCCGGGGGCCACCGGTCGAACCGGTCGACCCCGCCTATACACCCGAGCACTCGGCCCGACCCATCTCTTCTTGAATTTTCACTCGAACGTGTGTTTGGCGCAACCTTTCGAAAGCAACTACCGTTGTCCAGTTAGGGAGAACATCTCGAGAGGGGCCGACGTGACCACTACCGCAGACAGCGCCGCCATCGCCGCCCAGGACCGCACCCGGCACGGCTTCGACCACACCGGCGCGGCGCAGCCGGACGCGGGCATGAACGCGGAGGCGCAGAAGCCCGCGCGCTCGCTGCCCGGCAGGCCACCGGGGATCAGGGCCGACAGCTCCGGCCTCACGGACCGGCAGCGGCGCGTCATCGAGGTCATCCGCGACTCCGTGCAACGCCGCGGCTACCCGCCGTCCATGCGCGAGATCGGCCAGGCGGTGGGGCTGTCGAGCACCTCGTCCGTGGCCCACCAGCTGATGGCGCTGGAGCGCAAGGGCTTCCTGCGCCGGGACCCGCACCGGCCCCGGGCCTACGAGGTCCGCGGCTCGGACGGCCCCGCGGCGCAGCCGGCCGACACCACCGGCAAGCCCGCTGCCTCGTATGTCCCCCTGGTCGGCCGGATCGCCGCCGGTGGACCGATCCTCGCCGAGGAATCGGTCGAGGACGTGTTCCCGCTGCCGCGTCAACTCGTGGGCGACGGAGAGCTGTTCGTCCTGAAGGTAGTGGGTGACTCCATGGTGGAGGCGGCCATCTGCGACGGGGACTGGGTGACCGTCCGCCGCCAGCCGGTCGCCGAGAACGGCGACATCGTGGCCGCCATGCTCGACGGAGAGGCCACCGTGAAGCGCTTCAAGCGCGAAGAAGGACACGTGTGGCTGCTGCCGCACAATGCGGCCTACCAGCCCATCCCCGGTGACGACGCGACCATCCTGGGAAAGGTGGTGGCGGTGCTCCGGCGGATCTGACGCACCGCTCTCGTGACCGGGCCCCGGAACCCCTGCGCCGGTTCCGGGGCCCACTGCTGCCGCGTCCCCCGAGGGGCACAGACCGCGGAGGCCTGACGGGCCGGCCTGACGGGCCCACCGCGGGGGCGGCCCGTCAGGCCCCGCTCCCTGCCGCCGCGTCGATCGCCGCCAGCGAGCGACGCACCTGATTGCGGTCCGTGGTGTACCAGAAGCCGGGCATCGAGGCACGCAGGAACCCGCCGTACCGGGCCGTGGCGATACGGGGATCCAGGACGGCGACCACGCCCCGGTCACCCGACGCGCGGACCAGCCGCCCTGCTCCCTGAGCCATGAGCAGTGCCGCGTGGGTGGCCGCCACGGCCATGAATCCGTTGCCGCCCCGCTGCTCGACGTCCTTCTGCCGAGCGCTCATCAGGGGGTCGTCCGGGCGCGGGAACGGAATCCGGTCCATCACCACCAACTGGCAACTGGGGCCGGGGACATCGACGCCCTGCCACAGCGACAGCGTGCCGAACAGACAGGTGCGGGCATCCTCCGCGAAGGCCCGGATGAGCTCGCCCAGGGTCTCCTCGCCCTGCAGCAGGATGGGCGCGTCGGTCCGCTCCCGCAGCGCCTCTGCCGCGGCCTGAGCCGCCCGCATCGACGAGAACAGTCCGAGCGTCCGGCCACCGGCGGCCTCGACGAGATCGGTCAGCTCGTCCAGCATGTCGTCGCGACTGCCCTCCCGGCCCGGCTGCATCAGGTGCCGGGCCACATAGAGGATGCCCTGCTTGCCGTAGTCGAACGGCGAACCGACATCGAGCCCCTTCCACACCGGCACGTCCTCTCCCTCGGCCCCCTCCGGGGACAGGCCGAGGGACGCGGCGACCCCGTCGAAGCCGCCCCCGAGTTTCAGCGTGGCCGACGTGAGTACGACGGACCGGTCCGAGAACAGCTTCTCCCGGAGGAGACCGGAGACCGACAGGGGCGCAACGCGCAGCGAAGCGCCGTACCGGTCGTGGCGTTCGGCCCAGACGACGTCGTACTCGGAGCCGTTCGCCAGGCGTTCGGCGACGGCGTGGATGTTCTCGATCGAGGCACGGGCCTGCTTGCGCACGGCGTCCTCGTCCTGCACCGACTGGTCGCGGGTGTTGCCGAGGGCGGTGATCACCGTACGGGCGGCGTCGCGCAGAGCCATGAGCGCGTAGCCCATGTCCTCCGGCATCTCCTCGATCCGCCCCGGCATAACCAGTTCCATGAGCCGTTCGAAGGTCTCGGCGGCCGTCTGAAGGGCGTCCGCGGCCTTCTCGTTCACCAGCTTGGCGGCCCGGCGCACCGCCCGATTGACGGAGGCGGGCGTGAGCTCGCCGGTGGCGACGCCGGTCACGCGCGAGACGAGCTCGTGGGCCTCGTCGACGACCAGGACCTCGTGCTCGGGCAGGACGGGCGCACCCTCGATCGCATCGATGGCCAGCAGGGCGTGATTGGTGACGACGACCTCGGCCAGCTTCGCCCGCTCCCGGGCGGCCTCGGCGAAACACTCCGCGCCGTAGGCGCACTTGGAGGCGCCGAGGCATTCGCGGGAGGAGACCGAGACCTGAGCCCAGGCGCGGTCCGAGACCCCGGGGGTCAGGGCGTCGCGGTCGCCCGTCTCGGTCTCGTCCGCCCAGTCGCGCATCCTGAGCAGGTCCTTGCCCAGCCGGCTGGTCGGTGCGGCGGCCTCGAACTGGTCGAAGAGGCCGTCCTCCTCGTCCTGCGGGACGCCTTCGTGAAGGCGGTGCAGGCACAGGTAGTTCGAACGCCCCTTGAGCATGGCGAACTCGGGGCGGCGGCGCAGCAGCGGCTGCAGGGCGTCGACCGTGCGGGGCAGGTCGCGTTCCACCAGCTGACGCTGGAGCGCGAGCGTGGCCGTGGCCACCACGACCCTCCCCCCGCCCTTGGCGGGAGGCCCCCCGGTCCCGTGGGCCAGCGCGGGCACGAGATAGCCCAGGGACTTGCCGGTGCCGGTGCCGGCCTGGACGAGCAGGTGGGATCCGTTGTCGATGACCTCGGCGACGGTCTCGGCCATGGCGACCTGGCCGGGGCGCTCGCTGCCGCCAACGGCGGTCACGGCGGCGTGCAGCAGATCGGGGAGAGAGGGCTTCGTCATAGCGTCTTCAGCCTACGGGGCGTCACCGACATCGCCGGCCGGCCGGGCAGCGACAGGCGATCGTGGGACACGCCTTCCGCTCACACCGCGGACCGGTCACCGGCCCGCTCCACGGCCGCGACGGCCTCACTCAGCCGGTCCAGCACGGATTCCGCCTGTTCATCGGTGATCGTCAACGGGGGCAGGAGGCACACCACGTTCGCGTCACGGCCGCCGATCCCGACGATCAGGCCGCGGCGCAGACATGCGCGCCGCACCGCGACGGCCGTATCTGCGGCCGGGACTGCGGGCCGCGGATGCCGCCCGACCACGGCGTCGTCCGAGCGCGGCGGGCGGACCGGGGCGACCAGTTCGGCGCCGAGCATCAACCCCCGGCCGCGCACGTCACCGATGAAGGGATGGTGCAGAGCCAGCTCGCGCAGCCGCCGGAGCATCCGCTCGCCGAGGAGCGCCGCCCGTTCGCAGAGCCCGCTGCCGGCGACGTACGAGAGGGTGGCCGCCCCCGCAGCCATGGCCAGTTGATTGCCCCGGTGGGCGTCCGGCCCCGGACCGGGGCGGCCGCAGGCCAGTTCCTCACGGTGCGCGAGAACCGCCAGCGGGAGGCTCCCGCCGATCGTTCCGGAAAGGATCATCACATCGGGGGCGATGCCGCTGTGCCCCACGGCCCAGAGGGCACCGGTCCGTCCCACGCCGGTCTGCGACTCGTCGGCGATCAACGGAATGTTCCGCTCGGAGGTGAGAGTGCGGAGCCCCCGCAGCCACCCGTCGGGGGCCGGGACGACCCCGCCGTGCTCGCCCTGCACCGGTTCGACCAGCACAGCGGCGGGCGGCTCCGTCCCGGTCCGGCCGAGGACGTGGTCGGCCCGGCGCAGGCACAGCTCCCAGCCGCGGCGGCCACCGACCCCGAACGGGCAGCGGTAGTCGGACGGGTGGGGCAGCAGGTCGGGCCGTGCCTCACCGGAGTCCGGGGCCGTCTCGCCCTCGCGGGATCCGGTGAACGCGGCCACGGTGCGGCGTCCGGTCGCCTCCCGCACCAGACGAACGGCGGCAGCGAGCGCATCCCCTTCGGCGGGGCCGCAGATGCGGATCCGGGCGGCGTCGTCGAGGCCGGGCGGCAGCAGGCGCGCGAGTTCGGCGACGAAGCGGCTCCTGACCGCAGCGGCCGAGCCGCCGGTACGGCTGCAGGCACCGGAGTGCAGTACCGAGCGGATGGCTTCCAGAACCACAGGGTGGTTGTGTCCGAGGGCCAGCGTGCCGCCGCCGGACAGGCAGTCGAGATACCGTCGGCCGGTGGCGTCCTCGATCGTCATGCCCCGGGCCCGGACCGGGACGACCGGCAACGAGCGGGCATGGGTACGGGCCGCGGACTCCGGCGCCGGACGGTGTCGCGGCTTCCTGCCCCCGGTTGCGTCCGACGAGCTGAACACCACCGGCTCGGGCTCGGTCAGGGCCACGGCTGTCGGTCCTCCTGCGCTGCTGATCGCCTCTTCTCCCTGGGTACCAACGACGGTTGGGGCGGCGGATCACGGGCAGAGAGCAGATCGTCACGAAGGGGAACCGTGGCCCCGGATCGGCCCGTCCCCCTCTGCACCGGCATAGTGACTCTGTCCTCCCGGCCGGGAGTACATGACAATCCGAATACAGGGGGAGTTCCATCCATGCCAGCCTCAGGAAGGGCAGCACGCGCCGCAGCGGCACTGACCGCCGTGCTCGCGTTGACGGTGACCGGTTGCGGTCCCACGGACGACAGCGCGAGCGATGTGCCGTCGCCGCCTGCTTCTGCCGGAGAGGACGGACACGGAGGCGGTCTCAAGCTGCCTGACGATCTCAAGGAACGGCTCAAGGAGCGGGGCTTCGACCCCGACAAGTGGCGCAACGGCGAGTGGAAGAACTGGGACCGCCAGGACTGGCTGCGCGAGGCCGGCGACTTCATCAACCCGATCATCAAGGATCTCTGGAAGCCCGGCCGGATGAAGGACGCACGGGACCCGCAGAAGACAGTCCCCGACGATGTCCCGGACGACCAGGGCGTCACCGACCCCGAGCCGAAGGCCGTACCGGCGCAGGCGGTTGCCGCTCCGTACCACCGCAGCTCCCCCGCTGTCGGCAAGGTCTTCTTCGACAGTCCCAAGGGCTCCATGGTCTGCTCGGCGACCGTGGTGAAGGACCCCGCGAACCCGGGCAGGTCCAACATGGTGTGGACCGCGGGCCACTGCGTGCACGCGGGGAAGTCGGGGGGCTGGTACCGCAACCTCGTCTTCGTCCCCTCGTTCAACGACAGCGCCCTCGCGGCCGACCGGTTGCGGAGCACTCCCCGCGAGAAGGTTGCACCGTACGGCGTCTGGTGGGCGGACGGAGCCGCCACCTCGCGGCAGTGGCTGGCCGAGGGCGCGTCCACGGGCGGCAGCGGCGCCCCGTACGACTTCGCCGTACTGCACGTGAAGCCCGAGAGGGGCGGCGCCGGCAAGTCCCTCGAGGAGACGGTCGGAACGGCCATGCCGGTCGACTTCAACGCACCGCAGGTGAGGCGTCCGGCACCGCTCCGGGCCTGGGGGTACCCGGCTGCTCCGCCGTACGACGGCACCAAGATGTTCTCCTGCAACGACCGGGCCGGCCGGCTCTCGCTCGCCGCGTCCAAGCCGACGATGTACCGCATCGGCTGCACCATGACCGGCGGCTCGTCGGGCGGCGGCTGGTTCACCGCTGGAAGCGACGGGAAACCCGCCCTCGTCTCGAACACCTCCATCGGCCCGGTCGGTGGCGGCTGGCTGGCGGGCCCGCACCTGGGCAGCGAAGCGAAGGCCGTATACCTGGGCGTCAGCAGGAAATTCGCGGGACGCTGACCCGGAGACCGGACGGCGACGGCCGCCCCACCGGGTGGGGCGGCCGTCGCCGTCGGAGCAAAGACGCTGCGGTCAGCGGGTGACCGCCAGGGCGTAGGGCTGGAGTTCCGCGGCCAGCTCCTCGTGCACCCGGGCCTTCAGGAGGGTGCCGTTCCCGGTGTGCTCCTCGGAGAGCACCTCACCGTCCGCGTGCGTGCGGGACACCAACCTGCCCTCGGTGTACGGCACCAGCGCCTCGATCTCGACCCGCGGACGCGGCAGTTCGTCGTCGATGATCGCAAGGAGCTCGTCGATGCCGCGACCGGTGCGGGCCGACACCGCGAGGGCACGCTTCTCGACCCGCAACAGCCGCTGGAGGACCAGCGGATCCGCCGCATCGGCCTTGTTGATCACGACGATCTCCGGGACGTCCACCGCGCCGACCTCACGGATGACCTCGCGGACGGCCGCCAGCTGCTCCTCGGGAGCCGGGTGGGCCCCGTCGACCACGTGCAGGATGAGATCGGACTCGCCGACCTCCTCCATCGTGGAACGGAACGCCTCCACGAGGTGGTGCGGCAGGTGCCGGACGAATCCGACGGTGTCCGCGAGCGTGTAGAGCCGCCCACTGGGCGTCTCCGCCCGGCGCACGGTCGGGTCGAGGGTGGCGAACAGGGCGTTCTCCACCAGCACGCCCGCACCGGTCAGCCGGTTGAGCAGCGACGACTTACCCGCGTTGGTGTAGCCGGCGATCGCGACCGACGGCACCTTGTTGCGCCGCCGCTCCTGCCGCTTGAGGTCACGGCCGGTCTTCATCTCCGCGATCTCGCGGCGCATCTTGGCCATCTTTTCGCGGATCCGGCGCCGGTCCGTTTCGATCTTGGTCTCCCCGGGACCACGGGTGGCCATACCGCCGCCCGCCGAACCGGAGCCACCGCCACCCATCTGCCGAGAGAGCGACTGGCCCCAGCCGCGCAGCCTCGGCAGCATGTACTGCATCTGGGCCAGCGAGACCTGCGCCTTGCCCTCGCGGGACTTGGCGTGCTGGGCGAAGATGTCGAGGATCAGGGCGGTCCGGTCGACCACCTTGACCTTGACGACGTCCTCGAGATGGATGAGCTGGCCGGGGGTGAGCTCGCCGTCGCAGACCACGGTGTCGGCTCCGGTCTCGAGCACGATGTCGCGCAGTTCCTCGGCCTTGCCGGAACCGATGTACGTCGCCGGGTCCGGCTTGTCGCGACGCTGGATCACGCCGTCGAGCACGAGCGCACCCGCCGTCTCGGCGAGGGCCGCCAGCTCCGCCAGCGAGTTCTCGGCGTCGTCTGCAGTGCCCGAGGTCCACACACCCACCAGCACAACGCGCTCCAGGCGCAGCTGCCGGTACTCGACCTCGGTGATGTCCTCGAGTTCGGTGGAAAGTCCCGCGACGCGGCGGAGCGCAGCCCGGTCGGAGCGGTCGTGCTGGTGGCCGTCACGCTCCCCGTCGATCTCCATGCCCCAGGCGACGTCCTCCTCCATCAGGGCATCGGCCCGCAGGCCTTCCGAAAAGCGCTGAGTGTCCTGGGTGGGAGAGGAAGAGGGGGTCATTTGATCCTTAGGTCGTCGGAAATCCTCGTCGGCTACAACGCACGGCCGGTCCGGAGGATTCCCGGGGCGGCCGGTGGCGCCGATACCAAAATGGTCGCACGCCGCGGTCCGGCCGTCATCCGGTTTCCCCCGGCGGCACGGGCGCCCGGGGGGAAAGCGACGTCGGACTCAGCGGCGGGACGGACGGCGGGCCGGCTGCGCAGCGGACCGGCTCACGTCGTAGACCCCGGCCACCTTCTGCATGGCGCGCATGAGGCCGGGCAGCCCGGCGGGATCGGGCAGCCGCAGGGTGTAGGTGTGGCGGACCCGCTGCTCCCGGGGCGGCTCGACGTCCGCGGCGACGATGGCCGCCCCCTCCTGCGCGATGGCCTCGGTGAGATCGACCAGCAGCCGCGCCCGGCAGAATGCCTCCGCCACGAGAGTGACCCGGCAGTCGGGCGACGGGCCCTCGTCGCCGTGCTGCCAGCGCACCCCGACCTTCCGGTGGCCCGCCTTCGCCATCCGGGCCACGGAGGCGCACTGCGCCCGGTGGACGGTGACCGCCCCTCCGCGGACCGCGAAGCCGGTCACGGCGTCCGGGGGAACCGGGGTGCAGCAGCCCGCCAGACGGACCTCGGACCCGGGCTCGTCGGCGACGGCCGGAACCTGCGATGCGGCTTTCCCGTCCCCGGGCACCGCTGCGGACCGGGCGGCAGCCGGCGAGCCGGAACGGCCGGCCTCGGGCGCGCTCGTGGCCGCCTCGGCCGATGGGTGGGCGGCGAGCCACCTCTGAATGGCGATCCGGGCAGCGGCGGTACGGGCTGTGCCGAGCCACTCCGGGGACGGGCGGGCGGCTCCGTCCGGCGCCATGAGCACCTGCACCGAGTCGCCGTCGCGCAGCACCGTGCCGAGGGTGGCGAGGCGACCGTTGACGCGGATGCCGATGCAGGCGTGCGCCTTCTCGCCGTGCAGGGCGTACGCCGCGTCCACACAGCTGGCTCCGGCGGGCAGCCCGAGCGCCTGGCCGTCCGCGGAGAAGACGGTGACTTCGGCGTCCTGGGCGAGGTCGTGCCGCAGGGAGGTCCAGAACGTGTCGGGGTCGGGCGCCGACTCCTGCCATGTGAGCAGGCGGGACAGCCAGCCGGGCCGGGTCGGGTCCGCGCGCTCGCCGTCCGGGGCCTCCGCGGTGTCGCCGGCGTCCCCCGGCGCGACCCAGGGGTTCCCGAGGGCGATGACGCCGGTCTCGGCGACCCGGTGCATGCGGTGGGTACGGATGAGCACCTCGGCGACCTCGCCCCCGGGGCGTTCGGCGATCGCGGTGTGCAAGGACTGGTACAGGTTGAACTTCGGGGCGGCGATGAAGTCCTTGAACTCGGAGACGATCGGGGTGTGGCAGGTGTGCAGCTCGCCGAGCACGGCGTAGCAGTCGGCGTCCTCGGTGACCAGTACGAGAATCCGTCCGAAGTCGGTGCCGCCGAGCTCACCGCGTTTGAGCCGGACCCGGTGGACGGAGACCAAGTGGCGTGGCCGCACGAGGACTTCGGCCGCGATGCCGGCCTCGCGGAGCAGGGCGTCCACCCCTTCGGCCATGACGACGAGAGGGTCGGTGCGGGCCGCCTGCCCGACGACGAGGTCCCGGGTGCGGGCGTACTCGTCGGGGTGGAGGATCGCGAAGACCAGGTCCTCGAGTTCCGTCTTGATCGCCTGCACGCCGAGTCGCTCGGCCAGCGGGATCAGCACGTCCCGGGTCACGTTCGCGATCCGGGCCTGCTTCTCGGGACGCATGACGCCGAGGGTCCGCATGTTGTGCAGCCGGTCGGCCAGCTTGATGGACATCACCCGGACGTCGTTGCCGGTGGCCACGAGCATCTTGCGGAACGTCTCGGGTTCGGCGGCGGCCCCGTAGTCGACCTTCTCCAGCTTGGTGACACCGTCGACGAGGTAGCCGACCTCGTCACCGAACTCCGCGCGGACCTGCGCCAGCGTCACATGGGTGTCCTCGACTGTGTCGTGCAGCAAAGACGCCGTCAGGGTGGTGGTCTCGGCGCCCAGTTCGGCCAGGATCAGGGTGACCGCCAGCGGATGCGTGATGTACGGCTCGCCGCTCTTGCGCATCTGGCCCCGGTGGGAGGACTCCGCCAGCAGGTAGGCGCGACGCAGGGCGTCCAGATCGGCGCGCGGGTGGTGCGAGCGGTGCACCTTCGCGACGTGGTCGATCGCGTCGGGCAGCCGGTCCCTGGAGGGTGCGAGCAGCGCGGCGCGGCCGATGCGGCGCAGATCGAGGCGGGGAAGACCGCGTCTGCGGCTGAGCGAACCAGGGTTGGGGGCCTCTGTACTCACGGGCGCCTCCGGCGGGGTCGACCGGCGGAGCCATCTGCTGCGGGTCGGGTTCCTGGCCGGTGGTTGATGCTATCGACCTCACCACGCGCGGTTCCCCGGCTCCTGGCGAGAGCGCCGCCGATCACCCGATCGAGGGATCGGTTCAGCCGGTGGCCCCGAGCTCGGCGGTGGTTGCGAACGCCGCGAGGTCGATGGTCCCTTCGGCCACGATGACGGCGGGACCGCTCATCTCGATACCGCCGTCAGGGCGTTCCGAGATGACGAGCCGCCCGCCGGGCACGTCCACGGTGTAGGTGACCGGGTGGCCGAGCCGTGACGGGTCGGCGCCGTCCCGCCGGGCGGCAGCGACCATGACCGCACAGGCCCCGGTTCCGCAGGACCGGGTCTCGCCCGAACCGCGCTCGTGAACGCGCATGGCCACATGCCGCGACCCCAGGTCGACGACGAACTCGACGTTGACGCCCTCCGGGTAGGCAGTGGAGGGCCGGACGCCGGGTGCGTCGAGCAGACGGCCCGCGTCGTCCAGGTCATCGACGAACACCACCGCGTGCGGGTTGCCCATGCCGACGTTGTGTGCCGGCCAACTGCGGTCGCCGACGCTCACGGCGACCTCGACGTCGGGGAGCTCTGCCCTGCCCATCCCGACCGTCACGGGACCGGACCCCGCACCGGCGTCGGTGTCCTTCGCGATGTGGACGAGCCGCACGCCCGCCCGTGTCGCGACGGCGAGATCCCCGGTGGTCACGTGACCGGCGCGCTGGAGGTAGCGGGCGAAGACGCGCACGCCGTTGCCGCACATCTCGGCGATGCTGCCGTCGCTGTTGCGGTAGTCCATGAACCATTCGGCGGCGTCGGCCATGTGCGCGGCCTCCGGGTGCGCCGCGGAACGCACGACGTGCAGCAGGCCGTCCCCGCCGAGACCGGCCCGCCGGTCGCACAGGCGGGCGACGAGGGAAGCCGGGATGTCGAAGGTGTTGCCGGGGTCGGGAACGATGACGAAGTCGTTCTCCGTGCCGTGGCCCTTGAGAAAGGGAATGCGCTCGGTGCTCACTCCTCGATCGTACGGGGCGCTCAGCGCAGGTGGGCGACCCGCCAGACGGCCAGGGCCGCGATGACGCCCACCAGCACGGTGTAGCCGACGACCACCCGCCAGGCGGGGCTCCCGCCGGAGCCGTGCGCGGGCAGGCCGGGCCAGGTGTAGCCGACGCGGCGGGCGGCCATCAGGGCCCAGCCTGCGGCGCAGCCGCTGATGAGCAGGCCCAGCATGGCGACGATCGCGCCGCCCTCGCCGAACTCGAAAGCGAGCGGGAAGGCGAACATCAGGGAGCCCAGGGCGGCCAGGCCGACGATCGGCGCAAGCTGCCAGACCTTGAACCGTCGCGGTGGACGCAGCTCCCGGAAGGACTCACCGTCCACGGCGTCCGGGTCGGCGGAGTCGGCCTCGGTGCCCGGACCGTCGGGGCTCAGCCGGCGCGCAGGGCCGTCCAGCGGCTGACGTCCGTCTCGAGGGCCGGCCTCCATCGCCACGTGCCCTCCCAACTCGGACCCCACGTCGGTGATCGAGCACGATGATGACACGCCTGCGGAAGGCCGGACGGTGCCTGGAGCGTCCCGATGCCATGACGTGATCAGGCTGTGACCGCTCGTTCGAGCAACGACAGAGTCTGCCCGAGGAGGTCCGCTCTGCGGTCCGCGTCACCGCTGAGCCAGTGCACCCGCGGATCACGGCGGAACCACGAATCCTGACGGCGCGCGAAGCGCTTGGTGGCACGGACTGTCTCGGCTCGCGCCTCGCTCTCCGTGCACACTCCCGCGAGGAATCCGAGCACCTGCTGGTATCCGAGGGCACGGGACGCGGTGCGGCCCTCCCGCAGCCCGACGGCCTCGAGGCCGCGGACCTCGTCGACGAGCCCGGCCTCCCACATCCGGTCGACCCGCTCGGTGATGCGCACGTCGAGTTCGGGACGCGCCACGTCCACCCCGATCTGCAGGGTCTCGTACACGGCCTCGTGTCCCGGAAGGTTGGCGGTGAACGGCCTGCCGGTGATCTCGATGACCTCGAGTGCCCGGACGATGCGCCTGCCGTTGCCGGGCAGGATGGCCGCGGCGGCCTGCGGGTCCTCCCGGGCAAGACGGCTGTGCAGCCGCCCGGGGCCGTGTTCCTCGAGTTCGGCTTCGAGGCGGGCGCGTACCTGCGGGTCGGTTCCGGGGAACTCGAGGGCGTCGATGGCCCCCCGGACGTACAGTCCGGACCCTCCGACGAGGACCGGTGTGCGGCCCTCGGCGAGCAGGCGGTCGATCTCGGCGCGGGCCAGCCGCTGGTACTCGGCGACGCTGGCGGCGACCGTCACGTCCCAGATGTCGAGCAGCCGGTGCGGAACTCCCCGGCGCTCCCCGGGCGTCAGTTTCGCCGTTCCGATGTCCATACCCCGGTAGAGCTGCATGGAGTCGGCGTTGACGACCTCACCGCCGAGGTGCCGGGCGAGGGCGACGCCGAGATCGGACTTCCCGGCCGCGGTCGGCCCGACGACGGCGATGACCCGCGGAGCGGACTCGTTGCTGTTCACCGCCACAGTCTCGCAAACCGGCGGGCCCGATCTCCAACGCGCCGGGAGCACGGATCGGATCTCCGGCCCGGGCCGCTCTTCAGCTCCAGACGGCCGTGAAGTAGCCGACGCCGTACGGGGCTGCGTCGTGGAGAAGCTTGCCGTTCAGCCCGGTGCCCTCGCCGGCCCCGGCGAGGACCTGCCAGGGGGCGCGGCCCGCCACCAGGAGTTCCCGGGCGAGTCCCTCGTCGAGCGCGAGCAGCGCACCGGTGTCGGCCGACCCGAGGGCCTGTGCGGCTCGTGCGTCGAAGCCGGCGGCACGTTCGTCGAGGTAGCCCGGCGCCTTCAGGTTCCGGCAGGCGCTGCCGTCCCCCATGATCAGCAGGGCTACCCGCGCGGGCCCGCGGACGCACTTCCGGCCGGCCTCGGCGCAGCGGTCGCGGCCGAGGTGCTCGTCCACGGCGAGCCCCTCCACCGGGGCCGCCGACCAGCCGGCGGCCTCCAGGAGCCAGGCCGCGACCGCCAGGGACGGCGGCAGCTTCCTCTCGGACGCTGCGCCCTGGGCGTCCCCGAGTCGGACGTCGAGGTCGACGCCGACGTCGCGGAACGAGCCGCGCGTGCCCTGCGAAAGATTTTCGGGGTCCCCCGCACCGCCCGGATCGGTGGCAGCGGTGCGCGGTCCCACGACCACCAGCCGGTCGGGCCGCGCCTGCGCGAGCACCTCGAGGGCGTCCCCGCAGGCGGTTCGCAGGGCCTCGAGTTCACCGGCCGCACCGGCCGCCACCGCGGGCACGAGCAGCGGGGGGCAGGGACACACGGCGGCGGCGACGAGCATGGCGGGAACCCTAGCAAGCCGCCGCGCAGGGTCAGTCGCAGCCGCAGCCGGCGACCGGGGCGGCGACCGGGGCGGGGGCGCCGATGCCCGGCAGCCCCAGCATGACGCCCGTCGGGGCAGGCGGTGCGGCGTTGCGCTTCTCCCAGGCGTCGCCCGCGCCGGTGCGGCGCACTCCCTTCGACGGTCCCTCCGCGAGCAGGTGGTGCGGGGCCGCGTAGCTGATCTCCACGGTGACCACGTCGCCGGGGCGCACCGGCTCCTCGGGCTTGGTGAAGTGCACCAGCCGGTTGTCGGGGGCCCGGCCGGACAGGCGCTGCGTGGCGTCGTCCTTGCGGCCCTCACCCTCGGCGACGAGCACGTCGAGCGTGCGGCCGACCTGCTTCTTGTTCTCCTCCCAGGAGATCTCCTCCTGGAGTGCGACCAGCCGCTCGTAACGGGCCTGGACGACCTTCTTGGGGATCTGGTCGTCCATCTCGGCGGCCGGGGTGCCGGGGCGCTTGGAGTACTGGAAGGTGAAGGCCTGCGCGAAGCGTGCCTCGCGGACGACGTGCAGCGTCTGCTCGAAGTCCTCCTCGGTCTCGCCGGGGAAGCCCACGATGATGTCGGTGGAGATGGCGGCGTCCGGCATGGCGGCCCGGACCTTCTCGATGATTCCGAGGAAGCGGTCCTGCCGGTAGGAGCGACGCATGGCCTTCAGCACGGTGTCCGAACCGGACTGCAGCGGCATGTGCAGCTGCGGCATGACGTTCGGCGTCTCTGCCATCGCGGCGATCACGTCGTCGGTGAAGTCGCGCGGGTGCGGCGAGGTGAACCGGACCCGCTCCAGACCCTCGATCCTCCCGCAGGCCCGCAGCAGCTTGCTGAACGCCTCGCGGTCACCGATGTCCGAGCCGTAGGCGTTGACGTTCTGCCCGAGCAGGGTGATCTCCGTGACGCCCTCGGCGACGAGCGCCTCGACCTCGGCCAGGATGTCGCCGGGCCGGCGGTCCTTCTCCTTGCCGCGCAGCGCCGGGACGATGCAGAAGGTACAGGTGTTGTTGCAGCCGACCGAGATGGAGACCCAGGCCGCGTAGGCGGACTCGCGGCGGGTGGGCAGCGTGGAGGGGAACGCCTCGAGGGACTCGGCGATCTCCACCTGCGCCTCCTCCTGTACGCGGGCGCGTTCGAGGAGAACGGGGAGACTGCCGATGTTGTGGGTGCCGAAGACGACATCCACCCACGGAGCCCTCCTGACGATGGTGTCCCGGTCCTTCTGGGCGAGGCAGCCGCCGACGGCGATCTGCATCCCGGGGCGCTTCGCCTTCATCGGGGCGAGCCGGCCGAGGTTGCCGTACAGCCGGTTGTCGGCGTTCTCCCGTACCGCGCAGGTGTTGAAGACGACGATGTCGGCCTCGCCCTCGGCGGTCCCCTCGGGCGCACGGACATACCCGGCGTTCTCCAGCAGACCGGAGAGCCGCTCGGAGTCGTGGACGTTCATCTGGCACCCGTAGGTGCGCACCTCGTACGTCTTCGAACCGTCCACCGCTCCACCAGCCACGTCGTTTCCGCTCACCCGACCAGGGTAAGGGCTGGCGCCGGGCACCCCGGCCGCGCGGGCCGGTCCGGTCCGCGCGGCCGGCGACCGTGACGGCGCACGCCGTGCCTCCCAGCGGCTACGAGCGGCGGCGGGGCCTGCCACGCCGTGTGCCCCGGGAGTTCTTGCCGGACGGCCTGCCCGGCTGCGGCTTACGTCGCGCGGTGCCGGCGGCTTCCTTCGGCTGGTCCTTCGTCTGCTTCGAAGCCGGGGCCGGCCGGCGTCCACGGGAACTGTTCACGGTCCGGCCGCGGACGATGCCGATGAAATCCTCGACCAGGTCGGTGGTCTCGTCCTCGGGCCACGACAGCGCCACCCGCGACTGCGGCACGTCGGTCACCGGCCGGTACGTGAGGTCGCGGCGGTGGTGCAGGCGGGCGAGCGACTGCGGGACGACGAGCAGGCCCACCCCCGCGGCCACCAGTTCGACGGCGTCCGTGGTCGTGGCGGGCCGCTCGATCGCGGGCCGGCCCGGCGGACGCTCCCAGTCGAGGGTGTCGTCGAGGGGATGGAAAACCACCTCGTCGGCCAGATCCTCGGCGGACACCTCGTCGACGGCGGCCACCACGTGGTCCTTCGGGACCACGACGACCGAGGTCTCCGTGTAGAGGGGGATGGCGCTGAGGTCCGTCCGGTCGATGGGCAGCCGCACGAATCCGGCGTCCGCTTCACGACGGCGGAGCATGGCCGGTGCTTCGGCGGCGGTCACCGTGAGGAGCTGCAGGGGGACGTCGGGCAGTCGCTCGTTCCAGATCCGCACCCACTTGGCGGGGGTCACGCCCGGGACGTAGGCGAGCCGGAACGCGGGGGGTGCTTGCGAGCCTGTCACGCGGGCCAGGTTACCGGCCGTGGTCGGAGCCGTCGCACGCGCTCGTTACCCTGGACGCCATGACAGCGCAGCAGAACACCCAGACGATGAAGCCCGCGACCGCGGCGAAGAAGCTGGGTGTGTACCTCGAGGCCACCCCCGCGGAATTCCGGGAGGGCCCCGTCACGCGCGACACCCTGAACGCGCTGCAGGCCGATCCGCCGGAGTGGCTGCAGGAGCTCCGCCGCAACGGTCCGCATCCCCGGCCGGTGGTTGCGGCGAAGCTCGGCGTCTCCATCTCGGGTCTGGCGCGCGGTGGGGTCACCGAGGCGCTCACCACGGAGCAGATCGAGGCGTTGAAGGACGAGTCCCCCGAGTGGCTGGTGCGGGAACGCGCCACCCAGGCCGAGGTTCGCAAGGAAGCGGTGCGGATCAAGGAGCAGAAGCAGGCGAAAGCGGCCGAGCGCGACGAGCCCGGATCCCCGCGTTCCTGACCGGCTTCCCGGTGCCGGGCGGCCGCCTCTGGCCGTCCGGGGCGCCGTTTGGCAGGATTCGGCGCATGCAACCGGCACTCACCCGTTTCGCCGGCCGATCACGGCTCGTCCGGGCCGCCGTCGCTGCCGCGGTCGTGCTCGCCCTGCTGCTGTGGTGGCAGCCGGGCGGGAGCAATCCGGCGCCGCAGGGCACGGTGTCGTTCACCACGGGTGTCCACACCGGCGTGTACGAGCGCTACGGCAAACTCCTCAGGAACAGCCTCCACAAAGACCTGCCGGGGGTCGACGTACGTCTGCAGCGGAGCGAGGGCTCGGTGCAGAACATCGAGCGCCTGGTGTCCGGAGAAGCCGGATTCACCATCGCCACGGCCGACGCCGTCGCCGACCACCTCGCCCGCGGCGGGGCGGGCGCGAACCGGCTGCAGGCCTGCGCCCGCCTGTACGACGACTACATGCAGCTGGTCGTGCCGCGTGATTCCCCGGTGCACAAGGCGTCGGACCTGCGCGGCAAGCGCGTGGCCGTCGGCCAGCCCGGCTCCGGTGTCAGCCTCATAGCGGGACGCCTGCTGAAAGCGGCCGGCATCGACCCGGACACCGGGATCGAGCCGGTGCGGGTGGGAATCGACACGATGCCCGACCTACTGCGGCAGGGGAAGATCGACGCCTTCTTCTGGTCCGGCGGGCTGCCGACCGGGGCGGTGTCCGCACTCGCCGAGACCGTCGACGTCCGGCTGGTCCCGCTGGGCGATCTGATCGGCGCGCTCCAGGACGAGAGCTCCGCGACGCGCCACTATCGGGCGGCGGTCATGCCCGCCGACGCGTATCCGCAGATCCAGGACGGAAAGCCGGTGAAGACGGTCGCCGTGGCCAATCTGCTGGTGACCACGGACCGGGTCGACCCGGCGCTCGCCGAGCGGGTCACCCGGACGGTGATCGACAGCCGGGACCGGATCGGCCGGAAGGTTCACGCCGCGCAGCTCGTGGACCTGCGCACGGCGATCTACACCGACCCGCTGGAACTCCACGAGGGCGCACGCCGCTACTACCGCTCGGTGAAGTCCTGACCGCCGGCCGCCGGCCGGAGAAGTCCTGGCTCCGGGCGGTCGAGGCAGGTGGGCGTTGGGTAGGGGGCTGACCGACGTCGCACAGCAGTCCGCGCATCCCTCGGAGCCTCCCCATGCATGACGACCGCAGCATCGTCGAACACCGCCTCCGTCGCGTCCTCGAAGAACGCATCCGGCCCGCGATCCACAGCGCCCACGTGCCCCTCACCGTCGAGCGGTGGAACGCCCCCGGGGAGCCGGTCCCCGTCGCCGAGGGGCTTGCGGCCGAATACCGGCCGGCCAAGGCGGGTGAGGCCTGGGGGCCGGCGTGGGCGACGACCTGGTTCAGGGTGAGCGGGCAGGTGCCGGCGGACTGGAAGGACTGCACCGTCGAGGCCGTGCTCGATCTCGGCTTCCGCCGCAACATGCCGGGGTTCCAGTGCGAGGGCCTGGTGTACCGGGCCGACGGCGAGGCGGTGAAGGCCCTCAACCCGCGCAACGACTGGGTGCGCATCGGCGAGCCGGCAGCCGGCGGTGAGGCCGTCGAGCTGTACGTCGAGGCCGCGTCGAACCCGGTGCTCAACAGCCAGCGGCCGACCCGCCAGGGCGACCGGCTGACGTCGAGCGACCGTCCGCTCTACCGCATCGCACGGATGGATCTGGTGGTCTTCGAGACGGGCGTGTGGGAGCTGGTCCAGGACCTCGAGGTGCTCGGCGGCCTCATGCACGAGCTGACCACTGACGACGCCCGCCGCTTCGAGCTGCTGCGGGCGGTCGAGCGCTGCCTGGACGTGCTGAACCTCGCCGACATCCCGGGCACCGCGGCCCGTGCCCGCGCGGAGCTGGCCGGGCCGCTGGCCTCCCCCGCGAACGCGTCCGCCCACCGGATCAGCGCGATCGGCCACGCCCACATCGACTCCGCGTGGCTGTGGCCGTTGCGGGAAACGGTCCGCAAGGTGGCCCGGACCTCGTCGAACATGGTGAACCTCATGGACGACCACCCGGGTTTCCTGTTCGCCATGTCCCAGGCGCAGCAGCTCGCCTGGATCAAGGAGCACCGCCCGGGGGTCTTCGCCAAGGTCAAGAAGAAGGTGGCGGACGGGCAGTTCGTTCCGGTCGGCGGGATGTGGGTGGAGTCCGACACCAACATGGTCGGCGGCGAGGCCATGGCCCGCCAGTTCCTCTACGGCAAGAAATTCTTCCTCGACGAATTCGGCATCGAGACGAAGGAGGTCTGGCTGCCGGACTCCTTCGGCTACTCGGCGGCCATGCCCCAGATCGTCGCGCTGTCCGGATCGCAGTGGTTCCTGACACAGAAGATCTCCTGGAGCCAGACCAACAAGTTCCCGCACCACACGTTCTGGTGGGAGGGCATCGACGGCACCCGGGTCTTCACGCACTTCCCGCCCGTCGACACGTACAACTCCGACCTCAGCGGTCGTGAGATGGCGCACGCGGCCCGCAACTACCAGGAGAAGGGGCGTGGTTCGCGCTCGCTCGTCCCGTTCGGCTGGGGGGACGGCGGCGGCGGCCCCACGCGGGAGATGCTGGCGCGCGCCGAACGGCTGAAGGACCTCGAGGGTTCTCCGCGGGTGACGGTCGAGAAGCCCGTGGACTTCTTCACCGCCGCGCACGAGGAGTACCCGGATGCCCCGGTGTGGGCGGGCGAGCTGTATCTGGAGCTGCACCGGGGGACCTACACCTCGCAGGCGAAGACCAAACAGGGCAACCGGCACAGCGAATCGCTGCTGCGCGAGGCCGAATTGTGGTCCGCGACGGCGGCGGTGCGCGACCCGGGGTTCCGCTACCCGTACGAGGACCTGGAGCGACTCTGGAAGACGGTGCTGCTCCACCAGTTCCACGACATCCTCCCGGGCTCCTCGATCGCGTGGGTGCACCGCTTGGCACGCGAGACGTACGCCCGGGTGCGCGAGGAGCTGGAGCGGATCATCGAGACCGCGCAGCATTCGCTGGCAGGCGAGGGCGAGAAGATGATCGTCTTCAACGGCGCACCGCACGCACGCCGCGGCGTGCCCGCGGGCGGCGCCGCCGCTGAGCCCGGCCGTACCGGTGCTCCGGTGACCCTGGAGCAGCGCGAGGGCGGCGGCCATGTGCTCGCCAACGGGCTGCTGCGGGTGGAGGTCGACGGGCGCGGACTCGTCGTCTCGGCGTACGACCTCGAGAGCGACCGGGAAGCGGTGGCACCTGGGCAGGCGGCCAATCTGCTGCAGATCCATCCGGACTTCCCGAACATGTGGGACGCCTGGGACGTGGACGCCTTCTACCGGCACAACGTGACCGACCTCGTGGACGTCGGGGAGCTGTCGCCCGAGGAGCCCGGCGAGGCGGGGGCGGCGGTCCGCGTGCGGCGCTCCTTCGGCGGCTCGTCGGTGGTGCAGCGAATCGGCCTGCGGCCGGGGGCCAAGATCGTCGATCTCGACACCGAGGTCGACTGGCAGGAGAGCGAGATGTTCCTGAAGGCCGCCTTCCCCCTGGACGTGAAGGCCGACCGGTCGGCGTCGGAGACCCAGTTCGGGCACGTGCACCGGGCGACGCACACCAACACCTCGTGGGAGGCGGCCAAGTTCGAGATCTGCGCGCACCGCTGGATCCAGGTGGAGGAACCGGGCTGGGGCGCCGCGGTGGTCAACGACTCGACGTACGGGCACGACGTGACCCGCGACGTCCGGGCAGACGGCGGGCAGACCACGACGGTGCGGCTGTCCCTGCTGCGCGCACCCCGTTACCCGGATCCGGAGACCGACCAGGGCCGGCACCGGCTGCGCTACGCGCTGGCGCCGGGTGCCACGGTCGGGGACGCAGTGCGCGAGGGCCACTGGATCAACCTGCCGGAGCGGTCGGTTCCTGGGGCAGGGCCGGTCGAACCGCTGGTGCAGGTGGACAACGACCAGGTCGTGGTCGAGGCGGTCAAACTGGCCGAGGACCGCAGCGGTGACGTGGTGGTGCGCCTCTACGAAGCCGGCGGCGGGCGGGCGTCCGCCCGGTTGACGGCCGGGTTCCCGGTGGCCGGTGTCACGAGCACGGACCTGCTGGAGCGGCCACTGGACGACGGGAACGCATACCCGGTGTCGGAGGACAGCGCGGTGGACATGACCCTGCGGCCGTTCCAGATCCTCACCCTGCGGCTCTCCCAGGGCTCGTAGCGGACCACAGCCCCTGACCGCCGGGGCCCCCGGACCGCGGGACCGAGCACCCGGGCCCGGCCGCGGTGGCCGCGCCCGGGTCGAGGAACAGCCGTCAGGGCCGCGGGGGTGCCGGTGCAGCGGCCGGCGCGGCGCGCGGCACGCGAATCGTCACCCGCAGGCCACGGGGCTCGTTCGGCGCGAACGACATCGTCGCGTCCCCGGCCGCGAGCAGAGTCCGGCAGATCGACAGTCCGAGGCCCGACCCGGAGACGTTCTGGTGCCGGCCGCTGCGCCAGAACCGGTCCCCGACGCGGGCGAGTTCGTCCTGGTCCAGGCCGGGTCCACGATCCGCGACGACGATCCGCGTGGTGTCGCCCTCGGGCGTCACGGACACCGTCACGGACTCGTCGCCCGGCGTGAACTTGAGGGCGTTGTCGACCACCGCGTCCAGCGCGCTCGACAGCGTCACCGGGTCGGCCCAGCCGGTGGCGGCCGCGGGGCCCTCGTAGCCGAGCGCGACGCCCTCCCGGTCCGCCATCGGCCTCCAGGCCTCGACACGCTCCGTGGCCAGGGCTGCGATGTCGGTGACCCGCAGGTCGGGCGAGGCGTGCTCCGCGAGGGCCAGATCGAGCAGGTCGTCGAGGACGCGCGCCAGACGCTTGCCCTCGGTCCGCACCGAGGCGATCTCCTCGTTTCCGTCGGGCAGTTCGAGGGCGAGCAGCTCGATCCGCAACAGCAGGGCGGACAGCGGATTGCGCAACTGGTGCGAGGCGTCCGCCACGAAGGCCCGCTGCTGTTCGAGAACGTCCTCCACGTTGTCGGCCATCTCGTTGAACGACCGGGCAAGCCTGCGCAACTCGGGCGGGCCCACCGAGGCCGCCACCCGGGACTTCATCCGGCCCGTGGCCATGTCGTGCGTGGCCGCATCCAGGATGCGCACGGGGCGCAGCACCCAGCCGGTGAGCCGGATCGCTGCGCTGATCGCTACGAGCATGGCGAGCAGTTCGCCGGTCGCGAGCAGCAGCCAGCTGTGCAGGATCCGCGAGCGCAGCTGTCCGGTCGGCGAGTCGGTGACCACCACGGCGACCACGTCCCCGTCGCGGACCACGGGAGAGGCGACGGCGAGCCGCCTCCGCTGCCAGGGCAGTACCTGCGGGGGGTCGTGGCTGCGCCGGCCCGCGAGCGCCTCGCGGAACGCCTGGTCGCCCTCGCTGCCGCGGGGGACCCGCCACCTCCGGGGAGCCTCGGCCATGGCGGAGCCGTCCCGGTAGAACACACCGGCGCGGATGCCGTAGAGGTCCTGGTAGCGCTCGAGTTCGGCCTGCAGCGTGACGAGCCGGCGCCCCTCGCCCTGTCCGTCGGCCGCGGCCGGGCGGGCGGTGACGTACTGGGCGAGCGAAGCGAAGCGCGCCGTGTCGTCGATCCGGTCGACGACCAGCCGCTGCTGGTGGGCGGCCGCCATGCTGCCGGCGAGGGGGAAGCCGAGGGCGAGGAGCACGCCTGCCATCAGGACGATGAGCAGGGGAAGCAGTCGGGTGCGCACGGGGAGCCGTCGGACGCTCTCAGCCGGCCGGTGCGACGAGCCGGTAGCCGACCCCGCGCACGGTCTCGATCAGGGTGGGCATCCGGAGCTTGGATCGGAGCGAGGCGACATGCACCTCGAGGGTGCGGCCGGTCCCCTCCCAGCTGGTGCGCCAGACCTCGCTGATGATCTGTTCCCGCCGGAAGACGACGCCCGGCCGCTGGGCCAGCAGCGCCAGGAGGTCGAACTCCTTGCGGGTCAGCGAGACCGGCTCACCGCTCACGGACACCTGCCGGGTGGGGATCTCGACCAGGACCGCGCCGAGGCGCAACTGCTCACCCGGCCCTCCGGCCACGTCGTCGGCGGCCGTCTCCCCGGGTACCGCCCGACGGCTGACGGCGTGGATCCGGGCCAGCAGCTCACCGGTGTCGTAGGGCTTGGTGACGTAGTCGTCGGCGCCGAGGTTGAGACCGTGGATGCGGGACCGCACGTCCGCCCGGGCCGTCACCATGATCACGGGGGTGCCGGTGGTCTTGCGGATCCTGCCGCACACCTCGAAACCGTCCTGGTCGGGCAGACCGAGGTCGAGGAGGACGACCCCGAAGGGGGCGCCGCCCCCGGGCAGCAGCGCCCGGAGGGCCTCCTCGCCGCTGCGGGCGTGCCGGACCTCGAAGCCGTGCCGGGCGAGCACGGCGGACAGAGCCGTGGCGACGTGGTCGTCGTCCTCGACCAGCAGCAGTCTCATGTCCCTCCGATCAGGTGCTCGCGGTGTTCGGTCCGTCCGTACCGGGCCGGGGCGCACGGCGGTGCACGGCCCCATCAGGCATCCAGCCCGAAGCGGCGCGGCCAGTCAAGCGGCTCCGGCCCGTACGGGACATCCGTTACGCAGACGGTAGGAAACCGCCCTCGCGTTCCCCGGTTCACTCCCCGGGCGTGGCAGGACGGTCACTCCGGGCGATGGCGGGTGTCCGGATCGTTATGCTCAATTTCCGCTCAGATGTAATGACGCTGGTCGCAAGCCCTCACTAAGGTCCTTCCAACCGAGGAGGACGGAGCAAGAGCCCGATGACCGAAGTACCGCTGACCAAGGACACCGCGCCCACCGCGGACGCACTGGTCGTGCTGGACAACGTCAACAAGCACTTCGGCGCGCTGCATGTGCTCCAGGACATCGACCTGACCGTCGCGCGTGGCGAGGTCGTCGTTGTCATCGGACCCTCCGGGTCCGGTAAGTCGACGCTGTGCCGCACGATCAACCGGCTGGAGACCGTCGACTCCGGCTCCGTCGCCATCGACGGCAAGCCGCTGCCCGAGGAAGGCAGGGAGCTGGCACGGCTGCGCGCCGATGTCGGCATGGTGTTCCAGTCGTTCAACCTCTTCGCGCACAAGACGGTGCTGGAGAACGTGACACTGGGCCAGATCAAGGTCCGGCGCACCGACAAGAAGGCGGCCGAGGAGAAGGCCCGGAAGCTGCTGGACCGGGTGGGCGTCGGCGCTCAGGCGGACAAGTACCCCGCACAGCTCTCCGGTGGTCAGCAGCAGCGGGTGGCGATCGCCAGGGCCCTGGCGATGGACCCGAAGGTGATGCTCTTCGACGAGCCGACCTCGGCACTCGACCCGGAGATGATCAACGAGGTGCTGGAGGTCATGCAGCAGCTCGCCCGGGACGGAATGACGATGGTCGTCGTCACCCACGAGATGGGATTCGCCCGCTCCGCCGCGAACCGCGTGGTCTTCATGGCCGACGGCCGGATCGTCGAGGAAGCCGAGCCGGAGCAGTTCTTCAGCAACCCGCGCAGCGATCGCGCGAAGGACTTCCTCTCGAAGATCCTTCACCACTGACCGACGCCCCACGCCTTGTCAACGCCTGACGACGTAAGGAAATTCACGATGAAGCTCCGCAAGACGGCCGCCGTTGCCGTTGCCGTGCTCGCGCTGACCGCCACCGCGTGCGGCGGCAAGGAAGGTCCGGCGGGCGACGCCGGCAAGATGAAGCCCGAGGGCAAGAACGCCCCGAAGCTCCCGGAGTACGAGGTCGCCAAGGACGTCAAACTCGACTCGCCCGTGCTGAAGAAGGCGCAGAAGCGCGGCAAGATCGTCATCGGCGCCAAGGCCGACCAGCCGTACCTCGGCTTCGAGGACCAGTCGACCAAGGAACGTTCCGGCTTCGACATCGAGATCGCCAAGATGGTCGCCGCCGACCTCGGCTTCTCGAAGGACCAGATCGTCTGGAAGACCGTCGACTCCGGCGCCCGTGAGACCGCCGTCTCCAAGGGCGACGTCGACCTCATGATCGGCACGTACACGATCAACGACGAGCGCAAGAAGCAGGTCGGCTTCGCCGGCCCGTACTACCACGCCGGCGCCTCGCTGCTGGTCCGCAAGGACGAGAAGTCCATCACCGGCCCGGACTCGGTCAAGGGCAAGAAGGTCTGCTCGATCGTCGGCTCCACGCCGCTGCAGACCATCAAGCAGCCGAAGTACGGCGCGAAGGTCACCGAGCTCGCCAAGTACTCCGACTGCGTTCAGCAGCTGCTGCAGAAGCAGGTCGACGCCGTCACCACCGACGACGCGATCCTCAAGGGCTACGCCGCCCAGAACCCGAAGAACCTGAAGGTCGTCGGCGAGCCGTTCAGCGACGAGCCGTACGGCATCGGCCTGCAGAAGGACGACAAGGTGCTGCGCGACGCCCTGAGCGACGCGCTGGAGGCGCACCAGAAGAACGGCGACTACAAGAAGGCCTACGAGGCCACCCTCGGCCTCTCCGGCTCGGACTACGTCGACCCGCCGGCGCTCGAGCGCTACTGATCCTCCGCTGCTGCCGTGCCCCGTACGCACGTCCGTACGGGGCACGGCCCGCTCACCGGTCCTGACCACCTGCCGACGCCCGCCCCCGCGGAGATCTCATGAACGTTCTGCTCGACAATCTGGCGCTGTTCCGGGAAGGGTTCATCGGCACGGTGGAGCTGACCGCGGCCAGCGCCCTGCTCGCCATGGTGCTGGGCGTGACCATCGCCGGCTGCCGGGTCTCGCCCGTACCACCGCTGCGCATATTCGGCACGGCGTGGGTGACGCTGCTGCGCAACACCCCGCTGACGCTGCTGTTCCTCGTCGCCTTCTTCGTGATCCCCGAGATCCTGTTCCCGGGCATCAACTCGTTCCTGCTCGCGGTGCTGGCCTGTGGTTTCTACACCTCGTCCTTCGTGTGCGAGGCGGTCCGCTCCGGTGTCAACACGGTGCCCCTGGGGCAGGCCGAGGCGGCCCGCTCCCTCGGGATGACCTTCCTGCAGTCCATGCGGATGATCGTGCTCCCGCAGGCGACCCGGACCGTCGTTCCGCCGCTGAGCAGCATCTTCATCGCGCTCACCAAGAACACGGCGGTGGCCGGTGCCTTCGACAACGTCGATCTGTTCAACATCGCGAAGGTGTTGAGCAACGACGGCTACGACATCCTCATGATCTTCTTCTGGATCACCCTCGCCTACCTGGTCATCACGTTCACCATCAGCGGTCTGTTCCGCCTGCTGGAGCGCCGTCTGGAGGTTGCCCGATGAGCGCGAACGTTCTGTACGACGCTCCCGGCCCCAAGGCCCGGGTCCGCAACCGGATCTACTCCGTCGCCGGCACCCTGGTGCTGCTCGCGCTGGTCGGCGCGGTCATCGCACGACTGGCCTCCCAGGGCCAGTTCGCCCCGGCGATGTGGGACATCTTCAACTACGCCGGTATCCGGCAGAACATCCTCGACGGACTGCTGGCCACTCTCGAGGTGTTCGCGCTGGCGTCGGTGTTCTCGCTGGCCTTCGCCGTGCTGCTGGCGGTCGGACGGCTCTCGGAACACCGCGTCGTGAGCGCGGCGGCCACCGGGTTCATCGAGCTGTTCCGGTCCATCCCGCTGCTCATCACCATCTTCGCCCTGTGGGTCGGCATAGCGGACAAGTTGTGGGCGGACGTCCTGCACCTGCCGGGCAGCCTGGCCATCTCCCCGATGTGGGCTCTGATCATCGGCCTGACGATCTACAACGGCTGTGTGCAGGCCGAGGTGCTCCGCGCCGGCATCAACTCGGTGCCCAAGGGGCAGAGCGAGGCCGCATACGCGCTGGGGATGCGCAAGACGCAGGTCATGGCAACGGTCCTGATCCCGCAGGCCGTGCGGTCCATGCTGCCGACGATCATCAGCCAGCTCGTGGTGACCCTGAAGGACACCTCGCTCGGGTACATCATCCTCTTCCCCGAGATGCTGCAGACGGCGCGGCTGATCGCCTCCAACGTCCAGGTGGAAGGCGCCTATCCGTACGTTCCCGTGATCATCGTGATCGGCTCGATCTACCTCGCGCTGTGTCTGGCGCTCTCCTCGCTCGCCACCTGGATCGAGAAGCGTGGACGCCGTACGAAGACGGGAATCGCGGTACACGCGGCCGCCGAGCCCGCCGAGGACCCGACCGTCCTCGAGCAGTGACCGAACGCGCCCGGCCGGGTGGTGCGACACCGCCACCCGGCCGAACGGGGCGCTGAACACACGGAACTGACGCCAAGTGGGGCAGCGGCACCCTGCCGCTGCCCCCGTCGCTTGACGTGGGCACTCCCGGTCTGTTGCATACGGTGTGTGATCGTGCACCGGCCTTCGGAAGCTGTCGTCCAACTCGGGTTCGGACCCGGGCAGGAGCTGGACAACAGGTTCTCATCACCCCTCCGCTCCGCCGTGACCCGACGGGTCCAGGGAGCCGCACCATGGACCCGGTGATCATCGTCGGGGCCGGTCCGGTCGGACTGGCCCTCGCACTGGACCTCTCGCTCCGGCGCATTCCCGTGATCGTTCTCGACACGGGGAACGGCCGCGAGGAACGACGCCTCTCCCGCACCGCGCTGCTGCGTCCGGACACCGCCGGTTTCCTCCAACGGCTCGGCTGCTCGCCCGCACCCCACGAAGCAGTCCACTGGAGCGCATGGCGCACCGTGCGGCGGCGGCAGCTCGTCCACCGCACGGAGTTCGCGGACCCCACAAGCGGGACCTCGGGGATGTCCCCGGCCGCGCCGGACCTCCCCGCGCCGGGCTCCTCGTCCCCGCTGCACCTTCCCCAGCACGTCCTGACCCGGCGGCTGCGCGAGGCCCTCGCCGCACAGCCCCTGGCACAGCTCGTGACGGACAGCCGGGTGGACGGACTCGAGACCGACGCGGACGGGGTCGCCGTCCACACCCGCGGCCCGAACGGGACCTGGTGGCGAGGGAGTTACGTCGTCGGGTGCGACGGCTCGCGCTCGGCCGTCCGCAAGCTGCTGGACGTCCGCTTCCCGGGCCGTACCGCCGTGGAGCGCCATGCGGTGGCGGCGGTACGGGTGGACCTTCCGTGGCCGGGGGAGGCCGTCCTGCACCGCTCGCCGCCCCGCGGCGGCGAGGTGATGGCGCGCCCGCTGCCCGACGGCGTCTGGCGCCTGGACTGGCTGCTGCCGCCCCGGGGCGAACTCGTCACGCCCGAGGCTCTGGTGACACGCATCCGCGACACCCTCGGCAGCTGGAACGAGCCGGCCGGAGAGGTCCCGCCGTACGAACTGCTCGACACGGGTGTGCACACCATCCATCACCGGCTGGCCCGCCGCTGGCGGGTGGGCCGGGTCTTCCTCGCCGGTGACGCCGCACATCTGCTCGGTGCGCTGGGCACCCAGGGGTTGGACGAGGGACTGCGGGACGCGGCGAATCTGGCCTGGAAGCTGGCCCGTGCCTGGCATCACGGCGATGGTCTCCGGCTCCTCGACAGCTACCAGGCCGAGCGGCGCGGCGCGGTCAGCGCCCGGTTGCGCGCGGCCGACCAGTTCCTTCCGTTGGTACGCGCCCGTGGCGGATGGGCCGCGATCCGACGTGCCCTGCCGGGCGCCTCCCGCGTCCAGGACGCCGCGCTCACGGACGGTCATCTGGGCCGGGGGACGCTCGGTTCCGCTCCCGTCTACGCGCTCTCCCCGCTCGCGCCCCCCGCACCGGCCGGCAGCACCCACGTTACGACCCCTGTGGGAGCGCCGGTTTCCGACGTGGTCGTGACCGCCCCGGACGGCTCGCCGGTGCGGCTGCACGACCGGCTGGGCGGTGACCTCCTGGTGGTGCTGGTGGCTCCCGGCACCGGAGTGTGGGACCGACGGCACTGGCTGACGGCAGGTCTGATGCCGCGCCTGGCGGCCGCCGTGGCGGCACTGCCGATGTCCGCGGAGCTGCTGGTCACCGAGAGCTATCCGGGCGCCGCCGCACACACCGTGCTGCTCGTCCGGCCGGACGGTCATCTGGTCGCGGCCATGGCGGGGGTGCGCCCGGCCGAGCTGTACGCATGCGCCGATGCCGTCCGCGGCGGCACCGAGGCGCTCGAACAGGGCGACGGCATCGAGGACGCCAAGGCACGCTCGCGCCGCTGACCCGGTGCCCCTCCCCCCCACCCCGGGGCACCCGCCCTGCCCCGCTACGGCGGGCACAGGGCGTCGTTCCCGCTCGAGGAGTCGAACAACCACAGGAGTGGCCATGAGCGGCCCCGGACAGGCCGGTGTCCCGAGGAGCATCGACGACATGCTGGCCGAGGCACGCACCGAGCTTCAGCGCGTCGGCCCGCAGGAAGCCGCCGAAACGGCTGCCGCCGGAGGCCTGCTCGTGGACATCCGCTACGCCGCCCTCCGCGACCGCGACGGCCTCGTTCCCGGGGCACTGATCGTGGAGCGCAACGAACTGGAGTGGCGGCTCGACCCGTTGTGCGATCACCGGCTGCCGGAGGCCACCGGCCACGACCTGCCGGTCGTGGTGATCTGCGACGAGGGGTACGCCTCGAGTCTCGCGGCGGTCTCGCTGCGCCGGCTGGGACTCCAGCGGGCCACGGATCTCGACGGCGGATTCCAGGCATGGCGGGCGGCGGGGCTGCCGGTGCACTTGCGTGCATCGGAGGCAAAGGCCGTCACGGACTGAGCGGCCGAACGGGCCGGTGCGCCCTCCGAGCGCCTGCGTCCGAGGGCGGCGGGGACGTCCGCAGGGGGTGATGCAACAGGAAGCCGGACACGAGCCGCGCACTGCCCTCGGCCGATGCGCTGTCCGCCGCCGAGTGCACACGAGCCGTCAGGGGTCGGGGAGTCGGCAGTCCAGGAACTCGGTGTCCTCGCCCTCCTGTTCGAGCGCCTGCCTGACGACGCGCAGGGCCAGCCCCTCGGAGTACCCCTTACGCGCCAGCATTCCGGCGAGCCGGCGGAGCCGCTTGTCGCGGTCGAGACCGCGGGTGCTGCGCAGCTTGCGGTCCACCAGCTCACGGGCTGTCCGCTCCTCCTGGTCGGCGTCCAACTGCCCCAGCGCGTCGTCGATCAGGACGGAGTCGACGCCCTTGGTGCGCAATTCGCGCGCTAGCGCCCGCCGGGCGAGCCCCCGGCCATGGTGCCGGGATTCCACCCACGCGTCGGCAAAGGACGCGTCGTCGATGAGCCCGACGTCCTCGAACCGGGACAGCACCTCCTCGGCGACGTCGTGCGGGATCCCGCGGCGGAGCAGGGCGTCCCCGAGCTGCTTCCTGGTCCGGGGAGTGCCGGTGAGCAGGCGCAGGCAGATCGCCCGCGCCTGCTCGGCCGGGTCCTGCTGCACCGGAGGGGCGTCGCGCCTCTCCGGTCGCGGCAGCCCCCGCCCGGCCCTCGACGACCGGGAGCCACCGCTGTCCGGAACGTTCTCGCCCTCGGTCTCCGGGGGCGTCCAGTCGGTCCGCCGTGTCACTGATCAGCTCTTGGCGACGGGCGCGGCCTTGACCGCCTTGGTGGCCTTGGCAGCCGGCGCGGGCACCGACTTGGCCGGCGCCGCCGCCGGCTCGGCGACCGCCTCGGCAGCGGTCTCCCCGGGCTTCACACCGACGCCCAGCTTCTCCTTGATCTTCTTCTCGATCTCGTCCGCAAGATCGGGGTTGTCCTTGAGGAAGTTCCGCGCGTTCTCCTTGCCCTGGCCGAGTTGGTCACCCTCGTACGTGTACCAGGCTCCCGACTTCCGGATGAAGCCGTGCTCGACGCCCATGTCGATCAGACCGCCCTCACGGCTGATCCCCTGGCCGTAGAGAATGTCGAACTCCGCCTGCTTGAACGGCGGCGCGACCTTGTTCTTGACGACCTTGCAGCGGGTGCGGTTGCCCACCGCATCGGTGCCGTCCTTGAGGGTCTCGATCCGGCGGATGTCGATGCGCACCGAGGCGTAGAACTTCAGCGCCCGGCCACCCGTCGTCGTCTCCGGCGACCCGAACATGACGCCGATCTTCTCGCGGAGCTGGTTGATGAAGATCGCGGTGGTCTTGGACTGGTTCAGCGCGCTGGTGATCTTCCGGAGCGCCTGGCTCATCAGCCGCGCCTGGAGGCCGACGTGCGAGTCGCCCATCTCACCCTCGATCTCGGCCCGGGGCACGAGCGCCGCCACCGAGTCGATCACGATCAGATCGAGTGCTCCCGAGCGGACCAGCATGTCCGTGATCTCGAGCGCCTGCTCGCCCGTGTCGGGCTGGGAGAGGATCAGGTTGTCGGTGTCGACGCCGAGAGCCTTGGCGTACTCGGGGTCGAGTGCGTGCTCGGCGTCGACGAAGGCGACCGTTCCGCCGGCCTTCTGGGCGTTGGCGACCGCGTGCAGGGTCAGTGTCGTCTTACCGGACGACTCCGGTCCGTAGACCTCCACGACACGGCCGCGCGGCAGTCCGCCCACCCCGAGCGCGACGTCGAGTGCCGGCGACCCGGTGGGGATGACCTCGATCGGGTCGTTTGGCCGGTCACCGAGACGCATGACGGCGCCCTTGCCGAATTGCCGTTCAATCTGTGCGAGCGCGGCGTCGAGCGCCTTCTCGCGGTCGGTTCCTGCCATGGGTTCCACCCGGTTTGCTTGAGTCGATCGCTTCACGTCCATGACGCTAGCGCCTGCCACTGACAATGCGCCCGGGCGTCGGCCGGCCTGTGGACAACCGGGCCGGGATCTCCATCAGAATGCTTGTTCGATTTTGGTGTCAAGTCCGCACGCCCACGGGATCCCAGGCGTTTCGCGGATCCCCTCAGCGCCGCTCCTGGGGGATCTCCTGTGCGACGCACACCTTTCGCCACACGTCCTTGGCCTCCCAGCCGGCGGCCAGCGCCTCGTGGACCGTGCGCCCGCCGAGCTCGGACATCACGTGGTCACGCGCGAACGAGTCGGCATACGTCTCACCGAACCAGTCCGCCATCCGCTGCCAGAAATCCGTCAACCGCATGCCCCCAGTATCGCCCGCCGGAGACCGGAGGCGGACCGGCACGATCACCAGCCGAACGCCCTCGCTCCCGCGGTGACGAGCACCGCGGCCCCGACCACGACGAGGAACGGCGCCCGCAGCACGAGCGCCAGCCCGGCTGCCGCGAGGCCCGCCGCCCGGGCGTCCAGCACCAGCGACGTGCCCTCGCCGAACGTCTGCACCGTGGTCAGCGCGGCCAGCAGAGCCACCGGCAGCAGAGCTGCGAGCTGCCGGACCCGCGGCCGTTCGAGCGCGCCCTCCGGCACCGAGAGGCCCAGCAGCTTCACGAAATAGGTGCCGAGGGCCGTCAGCCCGATGGCGATCCAGGTGCTCACGACTCCTCCTCCCTCTCCCCGCCGGACGGCGGGGCGGCCTCCTCGCGGTCCGCCGTACCGACCGTCCGGGGCGCACGTTCCCGCAGGGCCAGGGTCACCGGTACGGCCAGGACCGCCACGAGCACCGGAACCCCGGCCGGCAGCAGCGGCTGCCCCGCGAGGACGAGGAGCACGGCAGTCGCGGCGACCGCACGCTCCGTCCGCGACCGGAGCATCGGCGCCAGCAGGGCCAGGAACACCGCGGGACCCGCCGCGTCGATGCCCCACGCCTCGGGATCCCCGAGTGCCGACGCCCCGAGCACCCCGAGCACCGTCGTCAGGTTCCACAGTGCGTAGATCGTCACGCCCGTGACCGCGAACCCGATGCGCGCCGAACGCCGGTCGGGCTGTGCCAGCGCCACCAAAGACGTCTCGTCGATCACCCCGTGCGCCGCGACCGGGCGCATTCGGCGCGGCAGCCGGAGCACCTGGGCCAGTTGCAGCCCGTAGAAGGCGTTGCGGGTTCCGAGGAAGAACGCGCCGGCCGCTGCCGTGAGCGGATTTCCTCCCGCGGCGAGGGCTCCCACCAGTGCGAACTGGGAGGCACCGGTGAAGACCAGGAGGCTGAGCACGGCCGCCTGTGCGAGGCTGATCCCGCTGCCCGCGGCGGTGATCCCGAAGGCGAAACCGGAGACCCCGACGGCGACCCCGACTCCGAGGGCGTCCCGGACGACACCCGCGTCGGAAACGGCTCTGCCGGAACCGGATGGTGTGCGGAGGAGTGTTCGATCTGGCACCCGGCCACACTACGGGCAGCATCCGGCTCGGCCTCCGCCTGCCCATTTCTCCAGGTGATCGCCCCCGGGCCGCCGGGCCGCCGCATCGCCCGCACCTCAGCGGGGGTCCGGCGGCTGTCAGCGGCCGGGTGCAGGATGGGGGCATGTCGGACCGCCCGGCCTCGGCCCTCGATCTCTTCTCCCGCACGACCCGTTCCTGGTTCACGGGAGCCTTCGACGCGCCCACTGCCGCCCAGGAGGGCGCCTGGCAGGCGATCGGCGAGGGGTCGGACGTCCTGGTCGTGGCCCCCACGGGATCGGGCAAGACGCTGGCCGCCTTCCTTGCCGCCCTCGACCGGCTGGCGAGCTCGCCTCCCCCGGCCGAACCGGGGAAGCGCTGCCGCGTGCTGTACGTCTCGCCCCTCAAGGCCCTCGCGGTCGACGTGGAACGCAACCTGCGCAGCCCGCTCACCGGCATCCGGCACGAGGCCGCACGCCTCGGTCTGCCCGAACCCGAGGTCCGTGTCGGCATCCGGTCCGGTGACACCCCCGCCGCGGAACGCCGGGCGATGGCCGTGCGCCCCCCGGACATCCTCATCACCACCCCCGAGTCGCTGTTCCTGATGCTCACCTCGAACGCCCGGGACGCACTGACCGGCGTCGAGACCGTGATCGTCGACGAGGTGCACGCGGTCGCCGGGACCAAACGCGGCGCGCACCTGGCCCTCTCCCTGGAACGGCTGGACGGGCTGCTGCCCCGCCCGGCCCGCCGGATCGGCCTCTCCGCCACCGTCCGCCCGGTCGACGAAGTGGCCCGCTTCCTGTCGCCGCAGCGCCGGGCGGCCGTCGTACAGCCCCATTCCGGCAAGGAGTTCGATCTCTCCGTCGTGGTCCCCGTGGAGGACCTGGGCGAGCTCGGCGGCTCACCGGCCACCGACACCGACGACGCGGAGAAGCCTTCGATCTGGCCGCATGTGGAGGAACGGATCGCCGACCTCGTCGCGGCCCACCGGTCGACGATCGTCTTCGCCAACTCCCGGCGCCTCGCCGAGCGGCTGTGCAACCGCCTGAACGAGATCGCATACGAGCGGGCCACCGGCGAACCGGCGCCCGAGCACCACGCCCCGGCGGAACTGATGGGCGGCTCGGGGGCGGCCCAGGGAGCACCTCCGGTGCTGGCCAGAGCACACCACGGATCGGTCTCCAAGGAGCAGCGCGCGCTGGTCGAGGAGGACCTCAAGGCAGGGCGGCTGCCCGCGGTGGTCGCCACCTCCAGCCTGGAACTGGGCATCGACATGGGCGCCGTGGACCTCGTCGTCCAGGTCGAGTCGCCGCCCTCGGTCGCCTCCGGCCTGCAACGCGTCGGCCGGGCCGGACACCAGGTCGGGGCGGTCTCCACCGGCGTGGTCTTCCCCAAGTACCGCGGGGACCTGGTGCAGGCCGCGGTGGTCACCGAGCGCATGCGCCAGGGCGCCATCGAGTCGCTACGGGTGCCGTCCAACCCGCTGGACGTACTCGCCCAGCAGATCGTCGCCATGACCGCGATGGACGACTGGGACGCCGACGAACTGCTGGCGACCGTGCGCCGCACCGCCTCGTTCTCCTCGCTGCCGGAGTCAGCTTTCACCGCGGTCCTCGACATGCTCGCCGGCCGCTATCCGTCGGACGCCTTCGCAGAGCTGCGGCCGCGGGTGGTGTGGGACCGGGTGACCGGCACCGTCACCGGCCGGCCCGGCGCCCAGCGGCTGGCGGTCACCTCCGGCGGCACGATCCCCGACCGCGGCCTCTTCGGAGTCTTCCTGGCCGGGGCGGACCCGAAGAAGGGCGGCGGCCGGGTCGGCGAGCTCGACGAGGAGATGGTCTACGAGTCGCGGGTCGGCGACGTCTTCACCCTCGGCACGACGACCTGGCGGATCGAGGACATCACCCGGGACCGGGTACTGGTCTCCCCCGCTCCGGGCGTCCCCGGCCGGCTGCCGTTCTGGAAGGGCGACCAGCTGGGCCGGCCCCTCGAACTGGGCCGCGCGCTCGGGGCGTTCCTGCGTGAAGTGGGCGGCCTCGCCGAGGACGACGCCCGGCTCCGGCTGCTCGCCGCCGGGCTGGACGACTGGGCAGCCGGAAACGTCCTCGCCTACCTCGACGAACAGCGCCGCGCCTGCGGGCACGTACCGGACGACCGGACGATCGTCGTCGAGCGGTTCCGCGACGAGCTGGGCGACTGGCGGGTGGTGGTGCACTCACCGTTCGGTGCGCAGGTGCACGCCCCTTGGGCGCTGGCCCTCGGCGCCCGGCTCTCGGAGCGGTACGGCATGGACGCCCAGGTGATGCACGCCGACGACGGGATCGTGCTGCGACTCCCCGACGCCGACCTCATGGGTCTCGATCTGCTCGACGCCGACATCGACCCCTCCCGGTCCGGCAGCACGTACGACGACCGGCAGTCCCCGGTCGGCGCCGCCGACGTGCTGTTCGACAAGGGCGAGGTCGAACAGCTGGTCACCGACCAGGTCGGCAGTTCCGCCCTCTTCGCCTCACGCTTCCGCGAGTGCGCCGCGCGCGCCCTGCTCCTTCCCCGACGCAGTCCTGGCAAGCGCACCCCGCTGTGGCAGCAACGCCAACGTGCCGCCCAACTCCTCCAGGTGGCATCGGAGTTCGGGTCGTTCCCGATCGTCCTCGAGGCCGTCCGCGAATGCCTCCAGGACGTGTTCGACGTCCCCGGGCTCACCGAGCTGATGGGCGACGTCGAGGCACGCCGGGTGCGACTGGTCGAGGTCACCACCCCGGAACCGTCCCCCTTTGCCCGCTCCCTGTTGTTCGGCTACGTCGCGCAGTACCTGTACGAGGGCGACTCCCCGCTCGCCGAGCGGCGTGCGGCCGCCCTCTCACTGGACTCCCGGCTGTTGTCCGAACTGCTGGGCCAGGCCGAGTTGCGCGAGCTCCTGGACCCCGAGGTGTTGCACGAACTCGAGGCCGAACTCCAGTGGCTCACCGACGACCGGCGGGCCAAGGACCCGGAGGGCGTCGCCGACCTGCTGCGGCTGCTGGGCCCGCTCACCGACGCGGAGCTGGCCGAGCGGGGCGCCGGCCCCGAGTGGGCGCCCGAACTGGCGGCCGCACGGCGGGCGATCCGGGTGCGGATCGGGGGGATCGACCACTGGGCGGCGATCGAGGACGCCGGCCGGTTGCGTGACGCCCTCGGCACAGCGCTGCCGGTGGGCGTCCCCGAAGCGTTCACCGAGCCCGTCAAGGACCCGCTGGGCGATCTGCTCGCCCGCTTCGCCCGCACCCACGGCCCGTTCACCTCGGCCGCGGCGGCGGAGCGCTTCGCCCTCGGTGCGGCGGTCACCGAAGGCGCCCTGCACCGCCTCGCGGCGAACGGGCGTGTGGTCCAGGGCGAGTTCCATCCGGCGGGCACGGGCCAGGAGTGGTGCGACAGCAACGTCCTGCGCCGGCTGCGCCGCCGCTCGCTGGCCGCTCTGCGCCACGAACTGGAGCCGGTGGCGCCCGCAGTCCTCGGATCGTTCCTCCCGCAGTGGCAGCACGTCGGCACCAACAGCCTGCGCGGCATCGACGGCCTGATGCGCGCGATCGAGCAGTTGCAGGGCGCTCCCGTGCCTGCCTCCGCTCTCGAGAAGCTGGTGCTGCCGTCCCGCGTCACCGGATACACCACGGCCATGCTCGACGAACTCACCTCGGCGGGCGAGGTGGTCTGGGCCGGAGCCGGGGCGCTCCCGGGGAAGGACGGTTGGCTTTCCCTGCTGCCGGCCGACACCGCGCCGCTACTGCTGCCGCCCCCGCATCCGCTGGACCCCACTCCCGTGCACCGGGCGGTCATGGAGGCTCTCGAGGGAGGATACGGACTGTTCTTCCGCCAGATCGCCGAGCATGTCCGCCGGGTCGAACCGGACTGCAGCGAGCAGCGGATGGCCGAGGCCGTCTGGGACCTGGCCTGGTCGGGCCGGCTCACCAACGACACCATCGCGCCCCTGCGTTCGTTCCTCGGTTCGGGTCGCACGGCCGGATCGACGGCACACCGGGCGAAGCGTGCGGTGCCCCGCGGCCGGTACGGCTTCGCCGGCGTCCCCGGCCGTCCGACGGCCTCCCGGTCCGGCCCGCCGACCGTGGCCGGGCGCTGGTCGCTGCTGCCGGAACGGGAGAGCGACACGACCCACCGCGCCCACGCGCTGGCCCGCACACTCCTCGACCGGCACGGTGTCGTGACGCGCGGGGCAGTGGCCGCCGAGGGCGTCGAGGGCGGATTCGCTGCCACCTACCGGGTGCTGTCCGCCTTCGAGGAGACGGGGCAGGCCCGCCGGGGCTATGTCGTCGAAGGTCTCGGGGCCGCCCAGTTCGCGATGGACGGTGCGGTCGACCGGCTGCGTGCGGTCGGCACCGCCAGGGACCGCCAGGGACCGGACGGGTACGGGCGGGACCGCGGGGGCCACGGGAGCCACGCGCACGACACCGGTCGCGGTGCCGTCGTCCTGGCTGCCGCCGACCCGGCCAACGCGTACGGTGCCGCCCTGTCCTGGCCCGAGCCCCCGCAGGGCGCGGGGCACAAGCCGGGACGCAAGGCGGGAGCCTTGGTCGTCCTCGTCGACGGCGAACTCTCCCTCTACATGGAACGGGGAGGCAAAACCCTGCTGGCCTGGGGGGCGGCGGAAGCGGAGAACGGGGACGGCCACGACCGCCTCGTGGCCGCGGCCGAGGCACTGACCGCCACTGCGCACGCCGGGCGGTTGGGCACCCTGACCGTGCAGCGCATCAACGGTGGGTCCGCACTGTCGGACCCTGTGGGCCGGGTGCTGGAAACTGCGGGTTTCCACGCGACTCCGCAGGGCCTGCGGTTGAGGGGGTGAGGGCGTGCCGGAGGGCGATACCGTCTGGCGTGCGGCGCGCCGACTGGACCGGGCGCTGGCCGGTCAGGTGCTCGTCCGGTCGGATCTGCGGGTTCCGCGGTTCGCGACCGCGGACCTGTCGGGACGCGAAGTCGTCGGAACCGTGGCCCGGGGGAAGCACCTGCTGACCCGCTTCGAAGGCGGGCTGACTCTGCACTCCCATCTGCGGATGGACGGCGCCTGGCAGCTCTACGCCCTTGGGGAGCGCCGACGGGGCGGCCCGGAGCACCAGATCAGAGCGATCCTGGCGACGGCCGACCGGATCGCGGTGGGGTACCGGCTGCCGGTCCTGGAACTGATCCGCACGCCCGACGAGTCGGACGCCGTCGGTCACCTGGGCCCCGATCTGCTCGGCCCCGACTGGGACCCCGAGGAGGCGCTGCGACGTCTGCTGGCCGATCCGGCACGGCCGGTGGGAGAGGCACTTCTGGACCAGCGGAATCTGGCCGGCATCGGCAACGTCTACAAGTGCGAACTCTGCTTTCTCGGACGCTTCACTCCCTGGCTCCCGATGGGCGAGGTCCCTCGCCCGGAGCGTCTCGTGGCACTGGCGAAGCGGCTGCTCGAGGCGAACAAGGCCCGGGGCATGCGGACGACGACCGGCGAGGACCGGGCCGGGCTGCGTCTGTGGGTGTACGGCAGGACGGCCCGTCCCTGTCCCCGCTGCGGAACCCGGGTCCAGGTGGCCGCCCAGGGGCCGGCCGGCCAGGAGCGGCACACCTTCTGGTGTCCCCGATGCCAGACGGGACCGGCCCCGGGGTGAGAGCCACGGGGTCTGCCGGCGCCTCGGCGGGCCCGGGTCACGTAGGGTCGTCTCCCCGTTGCCGCCACAGCAGCGATCGCGACCGGTGCCGGGGTGTGCGCGGCGCCGGAACACAGTGGACGGGCAGCAGGCTCAGGCTCCAGCCTCCGGCCAGGAACAGGGTCTCCACCATGCCGGCCCGGTCAGGCTGCATGATCAGCCGCAGTGCGGTCCACCACCACAGGCCTGTGACCGCCGCGAGGAACAGCAGGCGGACAAGCCCGTTGCCGCGGCAGTCGGGCCGTGGCATGGCTGCCTCCTTCGGTCGGCGGGAGCATGCCGCGACGCCGGTGCCCACACCCGCCCCCGGCTCTCCTCCCGGTTCCCGGATGCAGCAGTGGGCCGCAGCAGGTCCCGTGCGGATGAGGGCCGCCGGGGTCAGTCGCAGGACCGCGAGGTCATGCCGCGGAGCCTCTCACGTTCTCCGCCTGGAACATCCAGTGGTGCTTCTCGAGATCCGCGGTCAGGCCGATGAAGATGTCCTGCGTCACGGGATCCGGCACGTCCGTGGCGGTGATCCGCTCACGCATGCGCACGATCACCGCGTGGAGCGCGGCCACCATGGTCTGCACGGCATCGACGTCGTTGATCCAGCCCTCCTTGACCGTGCCGACGCCACTGGTCTTGGCGATGGCCTCGGCCCTGCCGTCGGGCGAGATGCCCAGTGCGGCAGCGCGTTCGGCCACCGTGTCGGAGTGCCCGCGCGTACTGGTCACGACCTCGTCGAGCTGCAGGTGAACCGAGCGGAAGCGCGGGCCGACGACATTCCAGTGAATCTGTTTGGCCACGAGGGAGAGATCGACCAGGTCGACCAGGGCACCCTGCAGGGCGTCGCCGACCGTCTTCCGGTATTCGTCGGACAGTGGGCTCTTGACCACAGACATCCGATTCCTCCTGATACGTCGAACGGTCTCTCCACCATCGCATCTCGCTCGACGGGCAGCATGCGCAGGACGTCGGCCACCCTCTCCGGCTGCAACCGGAAAGGCCGCAGGGCCCGGTCGGGTGTACAGACCGGGCCCTGCGGCCAATAAGGATGAACCGACTGGCGCCTCAGGCCGCGACGACGTCCACGGCTTCGGCAGGCGCCTTGATCGTGACGCGTTCCTCCGGGACGCCTGTCACCGACGTCACCGGGACCGAGTTGAACATCGGTCGCATCGGGGCGGGGATCGGCTCGCTCGATGCCGCGGACTGCGCCAGCTCGGCCAGCGACAACTCGTCGCTCACCTCGCGCATGACTTCGGACATTCGGACGTCGAGCGCATCACAGATCGAGGAGAGCAGCTCGGAGGACGCCTCCTTCTGCCCCCTCTCGACCTCCGAGAGATAGCCGAGGGAGACCCGCGCCGACGAGGAGACCTCGCGCAGGGTTCGGCCCTGCCGCTGGCGCTGCCGACGCAGCACGTCACCCAGCAGGCGACGGAGCAGAATCATCGGTGGCTCCCTCCTCGGACCTCGAATCCGGATCCTTCTCGACCCACCGTACCGCCTCGGGAGGCGACCGTGCGGGGAGCTATGACGTGTTCACTGAGGGCTGCAAACATCAACTTCCCCCGCTCCGTTCCGTATCATGACCGCTCGCGTTCTTCAGCAGTTCGTGCAACAGCAGTCCGAGTGCCTCCTGCACCGTCCCGACGCGTACCGCCTGCCGGTCCCCCGGCAGCTCCAGAAGCGCATGCGCGGCTGCGCCCCGGGGCCCTGCCACGGCCACGTGCACGGTGCCGGCCTGCTGCCCGTCCTGCGGGCCGGGGCCCGCAACCCCCGTCGTCGAGACTCCCCAGTCCGCCGCCAGCAGCCGGCGGACCCCGTCCGCCATCGACAGCGCGACGTCCCGGTCCACGGCACCCCGCTCGGCCAGCAGGGCGCCATCGACACCGAGCACGTCACGCTTCACGTCCGTCGCATAAGCCGTCACTGCTCCGCGGAAGACGCGCGACGCTCCGGGCACATCGGTGAGCGCAGCCGCCAGCAGGCCCCCGGTGAGGGACTCGGCCGCGGCGACGGACTCGTCGCGGGCGACGAGCAGATCCAGCACCCGGGCGGCGCTCCCCCCGCTCATCCCAAGGGCCTCCCGGCCACGGCCCTCGCCCGGGCCCGGGCCGTGAGCCCGGCCCGGCGCAGCACCACGGCCTGCTTCACGTAGTCCAGTCCGGTCACCACGGTCAGGACGACGGCCACCACCATCACCCAGAACCGGAGGGTGGCGAGCGGGCCGGTCAGCACGAGCACGTACATGCCGACCGCGGTCCCCTGGGCCAGGGTCTTCAGCTTGCCGCCCCGGCTGGCCGGAATGACGCCGTGCCGGATCACCCAGAACCGCATCAACGTGATGCCGATCTCCCGGAAAAGGATCACCCCGGTCACCCACCAGGGCAGTTCGGCCAGGGCGGACAGGCAGATCAGCGCCGCCCCCATGATCGCTTTGTCCGCGATGGGATCCGCGATCTTCCCGAAGTCGGTGACCAGGTTGTAGCGCCGGGCCAGATGACCGTCGAAGAGATCGGTGATCATGGCGACGGCGAAAGCGGCCCAGGCGAACGAACGCCACACCGGGTCGTATCCGCCGTTGTGCAGCAGCAGCACGACGAACCCGGGGACGAGCAGCAGCCGCACCATGGTGAGGACGTTGGCGATGTTCCACAGGCCCGCCTGCGGAACCGCAGGGGCGCTGACGAGGCCGTCCCGCACCGGCGGGCGACCTGGACTGCCTGCCGCAGAGGCGGGAACACCCGTCATCTGCCGGCCTCCTCGGGGCACCCGGCCGACGGCAACGGCTCGGCCACCAGGTCCACGCCCTCGGTCGCCACCACCTTGGCGAGGACCATACGGCCCGGAACAAGCCCCTCGGCGCTGGTGAGCAGCGTCTGCCCGTCGGTCTCCGGCGCCTGGTGCGCACCGCGACCGACCGCGCCGTCCTCGTCGTCGATCGTCTCCACCAGGACCTCGACCGTCTCGCCCAGCCGCTCCTCGGCACGCTGCGAGGTGAGTTCCTCGGCCAGCCGGGAGATACGGGAAAGCCGCTCCGCGACGATCTCCGGGTCGAGCTTGCCCTCGTACCCCAGTGCTTCGGTGCCCTCCTCGTCGGAGTATCCGAAGACGCCGATGGCGTCCAGCCGGGCACCGGTCAGGAACCGCTCCAGCTCCGCCACGTCCTCCTCGGTCTCACCGGGGAAACCGACGATGAAGTTGGACCGGGCACCGGCCTGCGGGGCCCGGGAACGGATCTGTTCGAGGAGACCGAGGAAGCGATCGGTGTCGCCGAAGCGGCGCATGGCCCGCAGCACGCCGGGGGCCGAGTGCTGGAAGGACAGGTCGAAGTACGGCGCGACCTGGGGCGTCGAGGCGAGGACGTCGATCAGGCCCGGACGCAGCTCGGCCGGCTGGAGATAGCTGACCCGAACCCGCTCGATGCCCTCGACGGCCGCCAGTTCCGGCAGGAGTGACTCCAGGAGCCGGATGTCTCCGAGGTCCTTGCCGTAGGAGGTGTTGTTCTCGGAGACCAGCATGATCTCCCTGACGCCCTCCGCGGCCAGCCACTTGGTCTCGCCGAGCACGTCCGACGGCCGGCGGGAGACGAAGGAGCCGCGGAAGGCGGGGATCGCGCAGAACGAGCAGCGGCGGTCGCAGCCGGAGGCCAGCTTCACCGAGGCGACAGGCCCGGAGTCCAGCCGACGGCGCAACGGGGCGCGTGGTCCCGAGGCGGGGGCGACGCCTGCCGGCAGGTCCGCGGGGATCGAGGCGGAGACATCGCCGTGACCGGGCAGGGCCACGTCGGTGTTCTGCCGCTCGGCCGGGCTGACCGGCAGCAGCTTGCGCCGGTCTCGAGGGGTGTGGGAGGCGTGGATGCCGCCGGAGAGAATGGTTCGGAGGCGGTCGGAGATGTCCGTGTAGTCGTCGAATCCGAGGACGCCGTCGGCTTCCGGCAGCGCTTCCGCGAGTTCCTTGCCGTACCGCTCGGCCATGCAGCCGACGGCGACGACGGCCTGGGTGCGGCCGTGGTCCTTGAGGTCGTTGGCCTCGAGAAGGGCGTCGACGGAGTCCTTCTTGGCGGCCTCGACGAATCCACAGGTGTTCACGACGGCCACATCGGCGTCGGCGGCTTCCGGGACGAGCTCCCAGCCGTCCGCCGCCAGACGGCCGGCGAGTTCCTCCGAGTCCACCTCGTTACGGGCGCAGCCAAGAGTGACGAGAGCGACGGTACGGCGTTCGGGCATGGGGACAAGCCTACTTTGTCACGGCGGGGGGTCCGGCTGTCAGGGTTCGCGGCCCCGGGGGAAGGCAACAGGTCTTCGCCGGAGCGGGCCGAGCGCCCGCCTGACGTGCGGTGGCACGGGCCCGGAACGCGGGTGGCACCGGGGGCGGACACCGAAGCTCTCCCCGCCCACAGGGCGGGGAGAGCTTCGGTGTCCGCCGGCAGACCGGACGGTGCGGGCCGGTCAGCCCGCCTCGGGGTCACCCTTGGTGTAGCTGAGCCGCTGCACCTGGCCGTCTTCTCCGTGCTCCTTGATCTCCTTGCCGTTGACGAAGAGCTGCACCGCGCCGGCGTTGCCGAGCACGAGGTCGATGCGCTTCTTGTCGGTGAAGGTCTTGGAGTCGCCCTTCTTGAGGACGCCCTCGTGCAGGAGACGGCCGTTGTGGTCCTTCGCCGAGATCCAGCTGGGCGCGTCCTCGGCCGTCACCTTCACCGTGACCTTGTCGGCCGGCACGGCTGCGATGGCGCTCTCGGACGTCTCCGGCGCGGGCTCGGAGGACTTGGTCCGGGTGGGGCCGGGGGTGGGCTGCTGCGCGGGCAGGTCGCCGGCCGACTGCGTACCTTCCCCGTCCTTGCCGTTGTTGCCGCCGAACGCGGTGAAACCGACGAAACCGACGACCGCGACGATGGCGGCCACCATGGCGGCCGTCCAGTTCGGTCTGCGCGGCTCCGGCTTGATGCGTTCCGCTTCGAACAGCGGCGCGGCAGCCGTCGGCTCCGGCCGTCCGCCGTGCTCGGCGTCGAACTGCGCGACGAGCGGTGCGGGGTCGAGACCGACCACGCGGGCGATGGTGCGGATGTGGCCCCGCGCGTACACGTCACCACCGCAGCGGCTGAAATCGTCCTGCTCGATCGCCTGGACGATGGGGATGCGCACCCGCGTGGTGCCACTGACCTCGTCGACGGTGAGACCGGCGGCGACGCGGGCATGCTGGAGGGCTTGACCGATGGAAGGACGGTCGTCTTCGGGGGAGTTGCCGATGGACACGGGGGTGCCTTTCGAGCGTGTAGCCACCTGCTGGATGCTCAGTCTAGGGGTGGTACGAAAGGGTGGGGCAACCGGGAGGACAGAGTTTGTACGCCATCAGGATTTCCTTCCGGCCGACAGTCGTCACATCATTCCGTCATCCCGGTCAACTTGACGCACGGCCAGAGGAAACGGTTGCCCGCCTCCCTCTTACGAGTGAGTCTCCCCGCGGATCACGCCGAGGACCCCGTCCAGCTCGTCGGGCTTGACCAGGACGTCGCGCGCCTTCGAACCCTCGCTCGGACCGACGATGTCGCGCGATTCCATCAGGTCCATAAGTCTTCCCGCCTTGGCGAAGCCCACACGCAGTTTCCGCTGCAGCATCGATGTCGATCCGAACTGCGTCGTGACGACGAGTTCGGCAGCCTGGCAGAGGAGATCCAGATCGTCGCCGATGTCCTCGTCGATCTCCTTCTTCTTCCCGCTCCCCACCGTGACGTCGTCCCGGAACACCGGGGCCATCTGCGCCTTGCAATGGCTGACGACCGACTCGATCTCCGTCTCGGTCACGAAGGCGCCCTGCAGACGGGTCGGCTTCCCGGCCCCCATCGGCAGGAAGAGGGCGTCGCCCTTGCCGATCAGCTTGTCCGCCCCCGGCTGGTCGAGGATCACGCGGCTGTCCGCCAGCGACGAGGTGGCGAACGCGAGCCGCGAGGGCACGTTCGCCTTGATCAGGCCGGTGACGACGTCGACGCTGGGCCGCTGGGTGGCGAGCACCAGGTGGATACCGGCGGCCCGGGCGAGCTGGGTGATGCGGACGATGGCATCCTCGACGTCACGCGGCGCCACCATCATCAGATCGGCCAGCTCGTCGACGATCACCAGCAGGTAGGGATACGGCTGCAACTCCCGCTCGCTCCCGGGCAGGGCGGACACCCTGCCGCTGCGCACCGCGGCGTTGAAGTCGTCGATGTGCCGGAACCCGTAGGCGGCGAGGTCGTCGTAGCGCAGATCCATCTCCCGCACCACCCACTGCAGCGCCTCGGCCGCGCGTTTCGGATTGGTGATGATCGGTGTGATCAGATGCGGGACGCCCTCGTAGGAGGTCAGCTCGACCCGCTTGGGGTCGATCAGGACCATCCGCACGTCCTCCGGGGTCGCCCGCACCATCACCGAGGTGATCAGGCAGTTGATGCAGGAGGACTTGCCCGATCCGGTGGCGCCGGCAACGAGCAGGTGCGGCATCTTCGCGAGGTTGGCCATGACGAAGCCGCCCTCCACGTCCTTGCCCAGGGCCACGAGCATCGGGTGCTCGTCCTCGGCGGCCGCGGCTAGCCGCAGCACGTCGCCGAGATTGACCATCTCCCGGTCGGTGTTGGGGATTTCGATGCCCACCGCCGACTTGCCCGGAATTGGGCTGATGATCCGTACGTCGGGGCTGGCGACCGCGTAGGCGATGTTCTTGGTGAGCGCGGTGATGCGCTCGACCTTGACCGCCGGCCCGAGCTCCACCTCGTACCGCGTGACCGTGGGGCCCCGGGTGAAGCCGGTGACAGCCGCATCGACCTTGAACTCGGAGAAGACATTGGTCAACGAGGCCACGACGGCGTCATTGGCGGCACTGCGGGTCTTGCCCGGCCCGCCCCGCTGCAACAGGTTCAGCGACGGGAGCGCGTACGTGATGTCCCCGGCCAGCTGCAACTGCTCGGCACGGGGCGGCAGGGCGGCCGGTTCGGGCAGGGGTTCGGCGGATCGGGTCAGGTCGGGGACGACCGCGGTGGCCTCCGGCTCCCGCCCCGCATCACCGGCTCCCCGGGCGCCGGGAACTCCCGCCGACCGTTCGCCCGAGACGCTGTGGCTCAGATCCGCCACGAGTGGGGAGGGCTGGACGCCGTGGAGCACCGCGCCGTCCAGTGCCGCAGCGGCGGCCGCCGCGACGTCGACCGCGTCCATCGGGCCGTCCTCCACGGCGCCGGAGGCGGCACGCCGGGGGCGGCGTCGCCTGCGCAGCGCCTCCTCCTCGACGCGGTCGGGGCCGGACACGGCGGCAACCCCCGCGGAGCCACGCCGCGAACGGGAGACCGGCTCCTGCCCGTCGGCCTCGTACGCGCTGTCCGCTGCCCCCCGACCCGGCCGGACTTCGTCGACGACCCCGAGCCGGACACCGAGCAGCCGCAGCCGCTGCGGGACGGCGTTGACCGGCGTGGCCGTGACCACCAGGAGCCCGAAGACCGTGACGAGCACCAGCAGCGGGACGGCGAGCACCTCGCCCATCGTGAAGATCAGCGGTCGGGAGGCGGCCCACCCGATCAGGCCTCCCGCGTCACGGATGGCGGCGGTCCCCTCACCTCGGCCGGGGGCGCCACAGGCCATGTGGACCTGTCCGAGCACCCCGATCACCAGCGCCGACAGGCCGATGACGATCCGTCCGTTCGCCTCCGGCCGCTCCGGGTGCCGGATGAGCCGTACGGCCATCGCCCCGATCAGAATCGGGACGAGCAGATCGAGCCGGCCGAAGGCGCCGGTCACCAGAATCTCCACCAGCCCGCCGACCGGACCGGCCGGCTTCGACCAGGTGCCGGCAGCGACGACCAGCGCCAGCCCCAGCAGGGAAAGGGCGAGCCCGTCCTTGCGGTGCGCCGGGTCGAGTCCGCGCGCCCCGCGGCCGACGCCGCGCAGGACCGCCCCGATGGCGTGGGCGACCCCCAGCCAGGCTGCGCGCACGAGCCGGTAGACGCCCCCGGTCGGGGACGGCGCCGGTTTGACGGCCGGCTTGCGCACGGGGGTCTTCCGGACCGCGGCAGGCTTCTTGGCCGGCGTCCGCTTGGCAGGCGTCTTCTTCACCGCGCCCGCGGTACGGCCGGCGCGTGATTTCGAGGTGCCCGAAACGCTGGGAGAAGCCTTGCCGGACGTACGTGAGGCCATGGATGCGAGATTACCGCTGTGGGCCCTACGGGACACGTGTGCCCTTGAGTTAACCCGTTCGTGTCGCCGTTCGCTGGACGCTGACGCCCGGTCAACTTACGGAAACAGGCCTTGACGGCGCCTCAGCTCTGGGACGGAACCACCGGGGCGCCGTTCCCGGCACCCGGCTCCAGCGCATCGAGCGCCCGTCGCAGGCCGGTCAGTTTGCGCTCCAGGTGGGCCGCCGTCGCGACGGCGGCTGCGTCCGGGGACTCGTCGAGCTGCTTGGACAACGCCTCCGCCTGCTCCTCGACCGCCGCCAGCCGCGCCGACAGCTCCGCGAGCAGACCGGCAGGCTCCGCGCTGTCCTCCGGCGTCGGACGCCCGTTCTCCAACTGGAGCCGCAGCAGCGCCGCCTGTTCGCGGAGCTGGCAGTTCTTCATGTACAGCTCGACGAAGACCGACACCTTGGCCCGCAGCACCCACGGGTCGAAGGGCTTGGAGATGTAGTCGACCGCCCCCGCCGCGTAACCCCGGAACGTGTGGTGCGGCCCGTGGTTGATGGCGGTGAGGAAGATGATCGGGATGTCCCGCGTCCGCTCGCGCCGCTTGATGTGCGCGGCCGTCTCGAACCCGTCCATACCCGGCATCTGGACATCCAGAAGGATCACCGCGAAGTCGTCCGTCAGCAGCGCCTTGAGCGCTTCCTCCCCTGACGATGCCCGCACCAACGTCTGATCGAGCGCAGAGAGGATCGCCTCCAGCGCCAGCAGATTCTCCGGCCGGTCATCGACCAGGAGGATCTTGGCCTTCTGCACCATGCCCCGTCCTCCTCGTCCCGCCTTGGGGTCTCCCCGGCCCGAAGAGCCAGGGGAAGCACCGGGCGCCACCCCCGGGGACGACTCCGTAACGCCGTCCGTACTTGTGCCGGTCATGGTAGCCGCACCCCGTCGTTCGCCACACCCTGTCACGGTGATGTCACTGTGCACATACCAAAAGCGTGACGGGAGCCGTGCTGGTTCCCCTGCCGCGCCGTCATCACACCTGCCAGAACGCACTCCTCCGACATTTTCCGGTCTCTTGACCCTGGCACCCCACGAACCCGGCTCATTCGCCACCCATCCACTGCTTCATCACCGACAGCAGGTGATCCGTGTCCACCGGTTTGGTGACGTAGTCGGAGGCCCCGGACTCGATGCTCTTCTCCCGGTCGCCCTTCATCGCCTTGGCCGTGAGCGCAATGATCGGCAGCCCCGCGAACTGCGGCATCCGGCGGATCGCCGCCGTGGTCGCATAGCCGTCCATCTCGGGCATCATGATGTCCATCAGAACGAGCGCCACGTCGTCATGCTGCTCGAGGACCTCGATCCCCTCCCGGCCGTTCTCGGCGTAGAGCACCGACAGGCCGTGCTGCTCCAGCACGCTGGTCAGGGCGAAGACGTTGCGGATGTCGTCGTCGACGATCAGTACCCGCTCCCCCGCGAAGCCGTTGCGGGCGTCCTGCAGGGTGAGTTCCCGCCCGGCCGTACGGGCGGGTTCGGTGGCCTGCCCGTCGGCTTCCACCGGAGGCCCGAAGCGGCCCGTCAGGGCGCTCCGGTGCCGCGAGTCCGCCACGGACCGCCGACGCCGTCCTGCCGGCTCGACCCGCTCCGCGACGGGCTCCAGGCGTAGCTCCTCGGGCGCTTCGGCGACCGCGGCCCCCGACTCGATCGGCAGCGGACCGGGCTGTGCGGCGAGCGCAGCCCTGGGCCCCGGCTCGCCGGGTGCCAGCTGGGGATAGCCGTGCGGTGGCAACTCGCTGGGGTTCAGCGGCAGATACAGCGTGAACGTCGATCCGCGATTGGGCTCGCTCGCCGCATGGATCTCACCGCCGAGCAGCCTGGCGATCTCGCGGCTGATGGAGAGCCCGAGTCCGGTGCCACCGTACTTGCGGCTCGTCGTACCGTCAGCCTGCTTGAACGCCTCGAAGATGACCCGCATCTTGCTCGCGGCGATGCCGATGCCGGTGTCCGTCACCGAGAAGGCGATCATCTCGGCGTCGGCGGACTGCAGCGATCCGCTCTCCAGCAGCTGCTCGCGGATGGGGTCCGGCACATCCGCCCCTGCCGAGCGGATGACCAGCTCCACGGCGCCGCTGTCGGTGAACTTCACCGCGTTGGACAGGAGGTTGCGCAGCACCTGCAGCAGCCGCTGCTCGTCGGTGTGGAGCGTTGCCGGCAGTTCGGGCGAGACCCGGACCGAGAAGTCCAGGCCCTTTTCCGCGGTCAGCGGCCGGAAGGTCGCCTCCACGTAGTCGACCAGTTGCACCAGCGCGATCCGGGTCGGGCTGACGTCCATCTTGCCCGCCTCGACCTTGGACAGATCGAGGATGTCGTTGATGAGCTGGAGCAGGTCGGAACCGGCGCCGTGGATGGTCTCGGAGAACTCCACCTGCTTCGGCGACAGATTGCCCTCGGCGTTGTCCGCCAGGAGCTTGGCCAGAATCAGCAGCGAGTTGAGCGGTGTCCGCAGCTCGTGCGACATGTTCGCCAGGAACTCGGACTTGTACCGCATCGAGACCGCGAGCTGCTCAGCGCGCTCCTCGAGAACCTGACGGGCCTCCTCGATCTCGGTGTTCTTCACCTCGATGTCCCGGTTCTGCTCGGCCAGCAGCTCGGCCTTGTCCTCCAGTTCGGCGTTGGACTCCTGGAGCGCCTTCTGCCGGTTCTCCAGCTCCGCGGAACGTTCCCGCAGTTGCTCCGTCAGCTCCTGCGACTGCTTGAGGAGCAGCTCCGTGGTGGTGTTGACGCTGATCGTGTTGACGCTCGTCGCGATCATTTCCGCGATCTGGTTCAGGAAGTCCTTCTGGATCTGCGCGAACGGCTGGAAGGAGGCCAGTTCGATGACTCCGAGGATCTTCCCCTCGAACAGCACCGGGAGCACGATGACGTGGGCCGGCGGTGCCTCGCCGAGCCCGGAGGCGATCTTCAGGTAGCCCGGCGGGACGTTCTCGACGAGGACCGTCCGCTTCTCCTCGGCGGCAGTGCCGATGAGGCTTTCCCCCGGACGGAACGACGTGGGCATGGAGCCCATCGAGTAGCCGTAGCTCCCGATCATCCGCAGCTCGTACGAACCGTCCTGATCGGCGCCGGCAACCTCGCTCTCGCCGGTCGGCATGGCCAGGAAGAAGGCTCCGTGCTGCGCGGAGACCACCGGGGTGAGCTCGCTCATGATCAGACGGGCCACGTCCTGCAGGTCGCGTCGTCCCTGCATCAGACCGGAGATCCGGGCCAGGTTGCCCTTGAGCCAGTCCTGCTCCTTGTTGGCGAGTGTCGTCTCGCGCAGGGTGGCGATCATGGTGTTGATGTTGTCCTGGAGCTCCAGGATCTCGCCCGCGGCGTCGACGTCGATCTTCAGGTTGAGATCGCCACGGGTCACGGCCGCGGCGACGGCCGCGATGGCCCGGACCTGACGGGTCAGGTTGCCGGCCATCTCGTTCACGGACTCGGTGAGGTCCTGCCAGGTGCCCGCCACGTCGCGCACCCGCGCCTGACCGCCCAGCTGGCCTTCCGTACCCACCTCGCGCGCCACCCGCGTCACCTGCTCGGCGAACGACGACAGCTGGCCCACCATCGTGTTGATGGTCGTCTTCAGCTCGAGGATCTCGCCCCGCGCGTCCACGTCGATCTTCTTGGTCAGGTCGCCCTTGGCGACCGCGGTCATCACCATCGCGATGTTCCGCACCTGGCCGGTCAGGTTGGACGCCATCGAGTTCACGGACTCGGTGAGGTCCTTCCAGGTGCCGGAAACGCCGGGCACCCGCGCCTGGCCGCCCAGGATTCCCTCGGTACCCACTTCGCGCGCCACCCGCGTCACCTCGTCGGCGAACGACGACAGGGTGGTCACCATGGTGTTGACCGTGTCGGCGAGCTGGGCGACTTCCCCGCGCGCCTCGACCGTCACCTTCTTCGTGAGGTCGCCATTGGCGACGGCTGCGGAGACCTGGGCGATGTTGCGCACCTGGGTGGTCAGGTTCGAGGCCATCAGGTTGACGTTGTCGGTCAGGTCCTTCCAGATGCCGGATACGTCCCGCACCCGCGCCTGACCGCCCAGCTGGCCTTCCGTACCCACCTCGCGCGCCACCCGCGTCACCTGCTCGGCGAACGACGACAGCTGGTCCACCATCGTGTTCACCGTGGTGACGAGGGCGAGGATCTCGCCCTTGGCATCGACCGTGATCTTCTTCGACAGGTCGCCCTCGGCGACCGCGGTCGTCACCTCGGCGATGTTGCGCACCTGCGACGTCAGGTTGTTCGCCATGAAGTTCACGGACTGCGTGAGGTCTTTCCAGGTGCCGGAGACGCCCTGGACCTCCGCCTGACCGCCCAGGATTCCCTCGGTGCCCACCTCGCGCGCCACCCGCGTCACCTGCTCGGCGAACGACGACAGCTGGTCCACCATCGTGTTGAGGGTGTTCTTCAGCTCGAGGATCTCACCGCGCGCGTCCACGTCGATCTTCTGCGACAGGTCACCTCGGGCCACCGCCGTGGCCACCTGGGCGATGTTGCGCACCTGCGACGTCAGGTTCCCGGCCATGCCGTTCACCGAATCGGTCAGGTCGCGCCACACGCCGGCCACACCGGGCACCTGCGCCTGACCGCCCAGCCGCCCGTCGGTGCCCACCTCGCGCGCCACCCGCGTCACCTGGTCGGCGAACGACGACAGCTGGTCCACCATCGTGTTGATGGTGTTCTTCAGCTCGAGGATCTCACCGCGCGCGTCCACCTCGATCTTCTGCGACAGGTCACCACGGGCCACCGCGGTCGTCACCTGCGCGATCTGCCGCACCTGCGACGTCAGGTTCCCGGCCATGAAGTTGACGGAGTCGGTCAGGTCCTTCCAGGTGCCCGAGACGCCGTCGACCCGGGCCTGGCCGCCCAGCCGTCCCTCGGTGCCCACGTCCCGCGCCACCCGCGTCACCTGGTCGGCGAACGACGACAGCTGGTCCACCATCGTATTCACGGTGTTCTTCAGCTGGAGCATCTCGCCGGAGACGTCGACCGTGACCTTCTGCGACAGGTCGCCGTTGGCCACCGCGGTCGTCACCTGGGCGATGTTGCGCACCTGTCCGGTGAGGTTCCGGAAGGCCGTGTTGACCGAATCGGTCAGGTCCTTCCAGGTACCCGCCGCGCCCGGCACCTGCGCCTGACCGCCGAGCTCACCCTCGACACCGATCTCCCGGGCCACGCGCGTCACTTCGGCACCGAACGCCGACAGCTGGTCGACCATCGTGTTCACGGTGTTCTTCAGTTCCAGCATCTCGCCGGAGACGTCGACCGTGACCTTCTGCGACAGATCACCGCTGGCCACCGCGGTCGTCACCTGCGCGATGTCGCGCACCTGGGTGGTCACGTTCCGGAAGGCCGTGTTGACCGAATCGGTCAGGTCCTTCCAGGTACCCGCCGCGCCCGGCACCTGCGCCTGACCGCCGAGCACACCCTCGGCGCCGACCTCGCTCGCAACGCGCGTCACCTCGTCGGCGAACGTGCGCAGCGTCTCGGTCATCGTGTTGATCGTCTCGGCGAGCTGGGCGACCTCTCCGCGCGCGCTCACCGTGACCTTCTGCGACAGATCACCGCTGGCCACCGCGGTCGTCACCTGGGCGATCCCGCGGACCTGAGCCGTCAGGTTCCCGGCCATCAGATTCACCGAGTCGGTCAGGTCCTTCCAGACCCCTGCGACCCCGGGGACCTTCGCCTGCCCGCCCAGCTCCCCTTCGGTGCCCACCTCGCGGGCGACCCGGGTCACCTCCGAGGAGAAGGACGACAGCTGGTCCACCATTGTGTTGACGGTGTTCTTCAGCTCGAGCATCTCGCCGGCCACGTGAACCGTGACCTTCCGCGAGAGGTCGCCCTTGGCGACGGCCGTCGTGACCAGGGCGATGTCCCGCACCTGTGCGGTGAGCCGGTACGCCATGGTGTTGACGGAGTCGGTCAGGTCCTTCCACGAACCCGACATTCCGCGGACCTTGGCCTGGCCGCCGAGCTTGCCCTCGGTGCCCACCTCGCTGGCGACCCGGGTCACCTCGTCGGTGAAGGCGGACAGCTGGTCGACCAGCCCGTTGACGGTACGGCCCACCTTCAGGAACTCACCGCGCAACGGGTGCGCGGAACCGTCCGAGGCCAGGGCCCGTAGGTCCATCCGCTGCTCGAGGTCGCCCTCGGACACCGCCGACAGCACACGCCCGACCTCGGAAACCGGTCGCACGAGGTCGTCGACGAGAGCGTTCGCCCCGTCGATGGCCACCGCCCAGGCCCCTTCGCACGCACCCGTCTCCAGGCGCTCGGCAAGCTTGCCCTCGCGTCCGACCACCCGCCGGACCCGGGCGATCTCGCCCGTGAGCTGCAGGTTACGGTCGGCCACCTCGTTGAAGACCGCGGCGATCTCCGACATCACGCCGTCGCCCGAGACGGTGAGGCGCTTGCGGAAGTTTCCGTCCCGCATGGAGACGAGGGCCGTCAGCAGTCTGTTGAGGGCCGCCGTGTCCACTTCCGTGGTCCCGTTCGCGCGGGAGCGTCCAGACTTCGGGCCGCCTTTCGCGCGCGTGCCTGCGCCCCGCGCCGCTGCGCCAGACTCCACCGTGTCCCTCCCGCATGGGTCGACCGTTCTACCCGGGCCTGCTCTCGAAGCACTCCCAGTGTTCCACTGATTCTCGCGACCCCGTCCAGCACTCACGCAAGGGGGATTTTGCGGTGTTCGGCTGCGACCCGGGTACTACGCGTCGTAGCCTTCCGCTGCCTTTCCGTACCCGGCGGGAACGAGAAGGCTGTGCCTGGGGCAGAGTCGATCAGCCTGACCGGGGCATGATGTCGCACCTGCCATCCTCGAAGATCCCATTACGCCGTGGGTGGCTGTCAACCTGTCCCCATGGCCCGTCCCCCGAAAGCCGCCTTTCCTCTTCCCCCGGGCTCGGCCCGTTCCGTGTGTTCCGTACGGTCTAACCTGGCATCCGGTTCGGCGCACGCCCCCTGCAAATCGGCGAGTGTGGCGGCCCCTCGGTTCGGGGCAGAGAACCGGGGGGAGTGGAAAGACGTTGATGAGGAGACCAGTGATCACGGCGCGGGCTACGGCCACCTTCGAGCCGGTCGGACGTTCGGTTGCCACAGCACGCGCATTCGTTCGCGACACACTCCAGGGCTGGGGGTTCTCCGACATCGTCGACGACGCCGTCGTGCTGACGAGTGAACTGGTCACCAATGCCGTCGTGCACGCGGGAACCGCCGCGGACGTCCTCTGCCTGAGGACGGACGCCGGGATTCGCGTCGAGGTGGCGGACCGCTACCCGGAGCGCGAACTTCCGTTGCAGAACGGCAGCCGGATCGCCCACCCCGACCGGGAGGGCGGTCGCGGACTGCTGCTGTGCGGGGCCCTCGCGTCGGCCTGGGGGGTCGAGTACTCCACCACCCGCAAACAGGTCTGGTTCCGGCTCGACCATCCGGAGCGTCCCGCGGGCACCCGGTCCGCCGGCCCGGCACTGCCCACCGACGCGCTGCCGGTCGCCGACACCCGGGTCCGGGTCGCCGTGATCCAGATCGACCAGGACGGCGGGATCGGTTCCTGGAACGAGGACGCCGAGTCCCTCTTCGGCCACGCCGCGGACCAGGTCCTCGGCAAGCCGTTCAACGACCTCGCGGCCTGGCCGCACACCCCGGGCACGGGAACGGGCCTCTCGGAGGCACTGCACCTGTCCCGCTGGGAGGGGTCGTACGGGATCCGCGCGGCGGACAACCGGGTGGTACCGGTGTACGCCTCTCATCTGCGGGTCCGGGACTCCGCGGGCGCACCCTCGACGGTCTGTCTGCTGGTGCTCGCCCACGACCGCGCGGTCCTGCAGGCGTCCATGCGGTCCTCCTCCGGCGACTCGGGCCCCTCGCACGAGAACCGCGTACCCGCCACGGATCCGTTCGAGGTCTTCATCGGCTCGCCCGCCCCCGACGACCTGGACGGGCTCCTCCAGCGGACCGTGGAGCGGGCACGGGACATGCTCGACGCCGATGCCGCCTACCTGCTCCTGGCCACCGACGACGAGACCGAACTCGAGGTACGCGCCTCGACCGGCCTGCCGTCGGCCCGCCAGCGGTTCGCCCGTGTTCCGGTCGAAGCCGGAACCGGACGTTACGGCTCGGCCCGCATGCCGGCTGTGCACGAGGACCTGACCGTGGTGCCCGGCGCCGTGCCACTGCTCTCGGGCACGGGAATGCGGTCCGTGGTGACCGTGCCCCTCAAGGTCGAGGGCCGTCTCACCGGCTCACTCGGGGTGGCCGCCGAGAGCGCTGGTCGCTACAGCAACGAAGAAGCCCTGCGCCTTCAGTTCGCCGCCGACCGCATCGCGCTCGCCGTGGAGCGCGCCCGGCTCACCGAACTGGAACGGCTGCGCCGCGGCTCCCTGTCCTTCCTGGTCGAGGCGTCGGATCTGCTGGCCGGGACGCTCGACCGCGATCAGACGCTGGCGCTGATGGCGCAGATGACCGTCCCCACGCTCGCAGCGTGGTGCGCGGTCTACACCGTCGCCGACCAGACATCGGAGCCCGAACTGTCCTACGTCCTGCACGAGGACGAGGATCGGATCGACGGCCTCAAGAATCTGCTGGGCAAGGTCCCTCCGCCGGATCCGGTGCCCACTCCGGGTGCACGTGTGTGGACCGCCCCCACCGAAGCTGCCCACGCCTCGGCACTGCGTTCGTCGCTGCGGGACGTCGTGCTCGCCGATCCGTCCCAGCTGGCACACGGGCCGGGGCCTTCGCTGGCCACCGCCGCGGCAGTGGGCGGCGAGACCGTCGTCCTGCCCCTGGTCGCCCGGAACCGCGTCATCGGCATGCTCACGCTGGGGAAGCCCTCGGACGAGCACTTCCGACAGGAAATCCTGGAACTGGCCGAGGACTTGTCCAGGCGGGCGGCGCTGGCCCTGGACAACTCGCGGCTGTACTCGGAACGCACCGCCATCAGTCAGTCCCTGCAGCGCAGCCTGCTGCCGCCCGAACTACCCGAGGTGCCGGGAGTCGAGGTCGAGGTCATCTACCGGGCCGCCGGCGAGGGCAACGAGGTCGGCGGCGACTTCTACGATCTCTTCCCCATCCGTGACGGCGCCTACGGCTTCGCCATCGGCGATGTCTGCGGCACCGGCCCGGAGGCGGCAGCCGTGACCGGTCTCGCCCGGCATGCTCTGCGTCTCCTCGCCCGGGAGGGTTTCGGCGGCCCTGCTGTGCTGGAGCGGCTCAACGCGGCGATCCTGGACGAAGGGGCTCGCAGCAGGTTCCTGACGCTGCTGTACGGCGAGTTGTGGCCGCAGAGGGACGGCAGCGCCCTGCTCAAGGTCGTGTGCGCGGGTCACCCGCTGCCGCTGCGCCTGCGCCAGGACGGGACGGTGGAGCCGGCCGCGGAACCGCAGCCGCTGCTGGGAGTGATGGACGACCTCGACCTGTACGAGCAGACGGTGACCCTGGACCCGGGCGATGTGCTGCTGTGCGTGACGGACGGTGTCACCGAGCGCCGTGAAGGTTCCCGAATGCTCGGTGACGACGGCCTCGCGGACGTCCTGACCACCTGCACGGGCCTGACAGCCGGCGCGGTGGCGGCCCGCATTCTGCGCGCCGTGGAGCGGTTCGCCGCGGAACCGGCCTCGGACGACATGGCCATCCTCGCCCTGCGCGTCCCGGAGCCGCACAACCACTGAGCCCAACGGGTTCCGGGCACCTCCACACATGGGAAGGGCC
>NZ_JAMQGM010000032.1 GCF_023703325.1 Streptomyces meridianus | reverse complement strand
TGCTGCCGGGCGCCGCCGTGAGCGGTGGCTCAGTCGCCGATCAGCGCGTCGACGAACGCCTCCGGCTCGAACGGGGCCAGGTCGTCCGCTCCCTCACCGAGACCGACCAGCTTCACCGGGACACCCAGCTCCCGCTGGACGGCCACGACGATGCCGCCCTTGGCGGTGCCGTCCAGCTTGGTCAGCACGATGCCGGTGATGTCGACCACCTCGGCGAACACCCGCGCCTGGACGAGTCCGTTCTGTCCCGTGGTGGCGTCGAGGACGAGCAGCACCTCGTCGACCGGGCCGTGCTTCTCCACGACCCGTTTGACCTTGCCGAGCTCGTCCATGAGGCCCGTCTTGGTGTGCAGCCGCCCGGCCGTGTCGATCAGGACCACGTCCGCGCCCTCGGCGATGCCTTCCTTCACGGCGTCGAAGGCGACCGAGGCGGGGTCGCCGGCCTCCGGGCCGCGGACGGTACGGGCGCCCACCCGCTCGCCCCAGGTCTGCAGCTGGTCGGAGGCCGCGGCCCGGAAGGTGTCCGCCGCGCCGAGGACGACACTGCGGCCGTCGGCGACGAGTACCCGGGCGAGCTTGCCGGTCGTGGTGGTCTTGCCCGTGCCGTTGACACCGACGACCATCACGACGGCCGGGACGTCCAGGCCGCCCTCTGTGTGAACGGAGCGGTCCTCGTCGGGTCCGATCAGCTCGAGCAGTTCGGCACGCAGCAGGCCCCGCAGTTCCTCCGGGGTCCGCGTGCCGAGAACTCGCACCCGCTCACGCAACCGCTCGACGAGCTCCTGTGTCGGGGCGACGCCGACATCGGCCGTGAGGAGCGTGTCCTCGACCTCCTCCCAGGTCTCCTCGTCGAGATGCTCCCGGGACAGGAGGGTGAGCAGGCCCTTGCCGAGCGTGTTCTGGGAGCGCGAGAGCCTGGCGCGCAGCCGGACCAGGCGCCCCTCGGTCGGCTCGGGGACCTCGATCTCGGGGGCCGGCAGCACGGCCGGAGCCTCGGGGGCGAGCGTCCCCCCGGCTTCCGGGAGCCCGACCTCCTCGATCGTGCGACGTTCTTCGTCGCTGGGGGCCTCAGCCTCGTCGCCGACGTGCGGCTCGGCCGGCGGGGCGGTGATGGTCGGGGCGCCCGGCGGCTCGGAGGGAGGCAGTTCCTTCTTCCGGCGGCTGCCCACCACGAGTCCGGTGACAACGGCACCGACCGCGACGAGGGCGATGACTACAGCGAGAATCACGATTTCCATAACCCGTCCAGTATCAATCACGCCGGCGGTTCCCCCACATACGTCACACGGGGATTTCGCATGTCCCACTCCTCCCGTGGCGAGTTGTCCTCCGGGAGCGGGACGAGGGGAAATCCGCGGCATCAGTGGTTCTGCTCACGGGGGCGCCGGGCTCGTCGTCTTCAACGGCCTCGGTCTTCCGGCAGCCCCTTCCCGCCGGTCGCCTGTGCGGCGAGGGCGTGCGGCGTGCACGGTCGGAGTCGTGTCCGTGACGGGCTGGGGTGGAGCCCCGCGTCCGATGCTCTCGCGGATGACGTCCGCTGTGCGCGGCACTGCGTACCGGGGCTGGTGCTCCGGACGCCCGGTTCGGCCGGGAGACGATCAACGCGGTCACCGGCGCCTACGCACTGCTCACCGTACTGGACCTGCCGATTCGGCGTCGGGAACAGCGCCCCGCTGATCGTGGGCATCGACACGATCGCCGTGGGCATCAGCCGGGCCCTGTCCGGACCGGAGTGCCGCTGAACGCCCCGGCCCCGCGGCCGTCGCAACGGATGCTGCCCCCGGCTCGTGACCGAGCCGGGGGCAGCATCCGTTCGAGGAGAAGAGCAGCGGGGGGTCAGCCCATCTCCTCGAGCGCCTTGCCCTTGGTCTCCGGCACGAACTTGAGCACGAAGGGAATCGAGAGCACGGCGAAGACGGTGTAGAGCACGTACGCACCGGAGAGGTTCCAGTCCGACAGGCTCGGGAAGGACACCGTGATCAGCCAGTTGGCGACCCACTGAGCAGACGCGGCGACGCCCAGGGCGGCGGCGCGGATCCGGTTCGGGAACATCTCGCCGAGGAGGACCCACACGACCACGCCCCAGGACAGGGCGAAGAAGAGCACGAATGCGTGGGCTGCGACGAGGGCCGCGGTGCCCTGCAGGTCGGGCATCGAGATGTTCTGGCCGGTGCCCGTCTTGTAGGAGAACGCCCAGGCCGCGACCCCCAGGGAGAGGGCCATGCCGACCGAGCCGATCAGGGCCAGGGGCTTGCGGCCGATCCGGTCCACGAACAGCATCGCGATGACCGTTCCCACGATGTTGATGATCGATGTCGTGAACGAGTACAGGAAGGAGCTCGTCGGGTCGATGCCGACGGACTGCCACAGCGACGACGAGTAGTAGAAGATCACGTTGATGCCGACGAGCTGCTGGAAGACGGACAGCCCGATGCCCACCCAGACGATCGGCAGGAAGCCGCTGCGGCCGCCCAGCAGGTCGCGGAAGGTCGACTTGGTGTCCCGCTTCATCGCGTCCTCGATCTCGGCGACGCGGGTGTCCAGGTCGACGGACGCACCCTCGACCTCGCTCAGGACCGCGCGGGCCTTCTCGGTCCGCCCGACGGAGATCAGGAAGCGCGGCGACTCCGGGATGACGAACGACAGCAGACCGTAGAGGATGGCGGGCACGACCATTACGCCGAGCATCCACTGCCAGGCCTCGATGCCGGCGATCTTTCCTCGCTGCTCGCCGTCGGCGAGGTTGAGGATGGCGTAGTTGGCCAGCTGGGAGACGGCGATGCCGATGACGATCGCAGCCTGCTGGAAGGATGCGAGGCGTCCGCGGTAGGCGGGCGGCGAGACCTCGGCGATGTAGGCCGGGCCGATGACCGACGCCATGCCGATGGCGATGCCGCCGAGGACCCGCCACAGGGCGAGGTCCCACAGGGCGAACGGAAGCGCGGAGCCCACGGCGCTGGCCGTGAAGAGTACGGCCGCTATCTGCATGACCCGGATCCGGCCGATGCGGTCGGCGATGCGTCCCGCCGTTGCTGCACCGATGGCGCAGCCGATCAGTGCGGCGGCGATGACCTGGGCGAGCGCCCCCGAACCGATGCCGAACTTGCCCCGGATGCCCTCGACGGCGCCGTTGATGACGGAACTGTCGTATCCGAAGAGGAACCCACCCATCGCGGCCGCCGCCGCGATGAAGATGACGTGGCCCAGATGTTCGGGTTGGGCTTTGCGCCCCTCTGGCGTCAACGGCGTAGTGCTGGTCAACGTGTACTCCTGTGGCCCGGCAGCGCGGCCGGGCGTGGGTGACGGGCGCTCCCGGTGAGGCCGAGGAAAACAGCCGCCACCCGAAGCTAAAAAACGACGTTGCAGAGACTATGCCTTCAAGTTTCGAAGTCAATAGTTCGTGACAGACGCCTCTTCGCACGACGGCGAAGGCGCTGCATTCAAGACTTGTAAATGATCTTCGAGAGGACGACGCCACCTACATCAGTGCAGCCGCTGACTGATGACCTTGGACACCCCGTCGCCCTGCATGGAGACGCCGTAAAGGGCGTCGGCGACCTCCATCGTCCGCTTCTGGTGAGTGATCACGATCAGTTGCGAACTCTCCTGCAGCTCCTCCATGATCCGGATCAGCCGCTGCAGATTGGTGTCGTCGAGTGCTGCCTCGACCTCGTCCATCACATAGAACGGGCTGGGCCGGGCCTTGAAGATCGACACCAGCATCGCGACGGCCGTCAGCGAGCGCTCGCCGCCCGAGAGCAGGGACAGCCGCTTGACCTTCTTGCCGGGCGGCCTCGCTTCCACGTCCACTCCGGTGGTCAGCATGTTGTCGGGGTCGGTCAGGACCAGCCGACCCTCGCCCCCGGGGAACAGCCGGGAGAAGACACCCTCGAACTCACGGGCCGTGTCCCGGTACGCCTCGGTGAACACCTGTTCCACGCGCTCGTCCACCTCCTTGACGACCTGGAGCAGATCCGCCCGGGTCTTCTTGAGGTCGTCGAGCTGTTCGGTGAGGAACTGGTGCCGTTCCTCCAACGCCGCGAACTCCTCCAGCGCGAGGGGGTTGACCTTGCCCAGCTGCTGGTACGCCCGCTCAGCGGCCTTCAGCCGCTTTTCCTGTTCCGTGCGCACGAAGGGCTTGGACTCCCCCCGCTCACCGTCCCCCTCGACCGTGACGGGCACCGGCTGATCGGGACCGTACTCGGCGACCAGCACATCCGGCTCGACGCCGAGTTCCTCCAGCGCCCTGCTCTCCAACTGCTCGACCCGCATGCGCTTCTCGGCACCCAGCACCTCGCCCCGGTGGACGGAGTCGGTCAGCTTGTCCAGCTCGGACTTCAGGTCCCGGCCCCGGTTCCGCTCAGCGGCCAGCGCACTCTCGTACCCGGCTTTCGCCTCCTCGGCCGCCGACACCTCCTCCTGGGCCCTCACCAGCGACACTTCGACGTGCGCGAGCAACTGGCGGGTTCCGTCGGCGACCGCGCCGGCCACCGCGGCTTCGTGCCGCAATCGGGCCCGACGTTCCTCCGCCCGTGCGCGGGCCTGCCGTTCGGCTCTCGCCGCCCGGTCCAGGGAGTCCGCCCGGCCTGCCAGGCCCCGGGCCCGTTCCTCATGCGTCCTGGCCTGGAGACGCGCCTCCATTTCCGTCTGCCGCGCGTTGGCTCCGTCTGCCGCGAGCCGATCGCGGACCGAGGTGTCGGGGTCCTCCTCGGCAGGGGCCTCCTCTGCGGTGCGCAGGCGTTCGGCCAGTTCCTCCGCCTCTTCCTCGGCACGGTGCAGCGCGGCTTCGGCCTTGGCCACGGCCGCCGTCGTCCGCTCGGCCTCACCCGCGGCGCCCCGGGCCTGGCCGCCGAGGCGCCCCAGTGACTGGGCGATCTTCGACTTCTCCCGGTCCGCCGCGCTGCGGGCGGCCGCGACCTCCTCCAGATTCGCCCGGCATCCGGACCGGTGGTCGGCGGCGCGGCTCTGAGCCGCGGCCAGTTCCTCGCACCGCACGTCCAGTTCCTCGAGTTCCGCCGCTGCCTCGTCCACAGAGGCCTGGACCTCGAGCAGACTCGGTGCACCGGCGGATCCGCCCTGCGCGAAGTGCCCTGCGAAGAGGTCTCCCTCGGCCGTCACCGCGGTCAGTCCCGGATAGTCGGCAACCGTGTCCTCGGCATCCTCCAGGGTTCCCACCACGACAACGCCGGACAGCAGACGGTGCACCGCGGGCAGCAGCGGGGCCGGGCCGCTGACCAGGTCGGCCGCGTGACGCAGACCGTCCGCCGACGGTTCCGCCGGCCCGACGTGCCGTTCCGCGTCAGCCGATACGGAGGTGTCCTCGGTGGTCGCGACGAGCAACGCCGAACGTCCTGCGTCCTGTTTGCGCAGCAACCGCAGGGCGTCGGCCGCGGTCCCGGGGTCGGCGACACCGATCGCGTCGGCCGCGGCGCCGAGGGCAGCGGCCACAGCGAGTTCGTATCCGGTGGCGACGGTCAGGAGTTCGGCCACCGGGCCCAGCAGACCGGTGAGCCGGTCGGACGCCTCGAGGAGTGCTCCGCTGCCGTCCTTGCGCCGCAGCCCCATCGCGAGGGCCTCGTGCCGGGCGGCGACCGCGGCGCGCTTGCGTTCCGCGGCGGTGGCGGCCTCGCGGGCGGCGTTCAACGATGCTTCGGAATCCGCGAGTTCGCGCTTGGCCTGCGCGTGACGCTCGGCAAGTTCGGCATCGTCGGCATCGAGTCCGTCGACCTCGGCCTTGAGCTGCTCGTACTCCTCCTGTGCAGCGACGGCCCGTTCCTGTGCCTCGTCCCGCGCGGTGGCCAGCCGACCGATCTCGGCCTGAGCCGACGCGGCCCTGCTGCGAGCCGCCCCCACCTGGCCCTGCAACCGGGCAAGGCCCTCCCGGCGGTCCGCGAGGGCCCGGGCGACGTCCTTCAGACGGCGTTCCTCGGCCGCGAGGGCACGCTCCAACTCGGCGCGATGGGCGACCGTGTCGTCGAGGGCCCGCTGTGCGGCCTCCAGACTCGCCTCGAGCTCCGCCTCCTGCTCCCGGATCCGGGTGGCCTCGCGCTCCATGTCCTCGGGGTCGCGTCCACGCCGCTCCTCGGCGGGGGCGGCCGTGGCGCTCTTGACGCGCGCATCGGCGAGGCTGACGGTGCCGCGCACCCGCTCGGCCAGCCGGGAGAGTTCGTACCAGGTCCGCTGGGCGTTCTGCAGCCGCGGGGTGAGCCTGCGCACCTGCTCCTCGAGAGCCGCCTCACGGTGCTGGGCCGCCCGCAGCTCCGCCTCCACCGCTTCCTTGCGCTCCTTGAGCGCGGCCTCGTCGGCGGTTTCGGTGCGCAGGGACTCCTGCAGGGTCACCAGGTCGTCGGCGAGCAGCCGCAGCCGTACGTCCCGCAGGTCGGCCTGGATGACGGCCGCGCGGCGGGCCACCGCGGCCTGTCGGCCGAGTGGTTTGAGCTGGCGGCGCAGTTCACCCGTGAGGTCCTGCACCCTCGCCAGGTTGGCCTGCATCGCGTCCAGCTTGCGAAGCGCCTTCTCCTTGCGCTTGCGATGTTTGAGCACCCCTGCCGCTTCCTCGATGAAGGCCCGGCGGCCCATGGGGTCGGCGTGCAGGACCGAGTCGAGCTGGCCCTGTCCGACGATCACGTGCATCTCGCGGCCGATGCCGGAGTCGGACAGCAGTTCCTGGATGTCCAGGAGGCGGCATGTGTCGCCGTTGAGCTGGTACTCGCTGCCGCCGTTGCGGAACATGATCCGCGTGATGGTGACCTCGGCGTAGTCGATGGGCAGCGCGCCGTCGGCGTTGTCGATGGTGAGCGAGACCTCGGCCCTGCCCAGCGGGGGACGTCCGGTGGTGCCGGCGAAGATCACGTCCTCCATCTTGCCGCCGCGCAGCGACTTGGCACCCTGCTCGCCCATGACCCAGGACAGGGCGTCCACGACATTGGACTTGCCGGATCCGTTCGGGCCGACGACACACGTGATGCCCGGCTCGAAGCGCAGCGTCGTGGCCGAGGCGAAGGATTTGAACCCGCGCAGGGTCAGGCTCTTGAGGTGCACGCCGTCGGACTTTACCCCCCGGCCGTGACACGGCCCCCCGGTTGCGGGACGGGCTGTGCGACGTGTGCGCACTCCTGCGGTTTCACCGGTGAGTGCGCAGGGCACATCACACGGTAAGGAGGGCGACGATCTCGGGGGGCGGGGAATGGCGCAGAAACGACGAAGGGACGCCAGGAGGGCGTCCCTTGAAGAATCTCGAGCGGCTGACGAGCAGCCCGACCAACCCGGGGGCTGAAGGTCAGGTGAGCGCGGGCTCCGCCTTGGTTACGTCGATGTCGATGCCGTCGAGCAGCGAATCGCCGTGGTGAGCGGCGGCCAAGAGGGCGTCGTTCTGGGCCTGAACCCGTACGAGTTCGGATTCGAGGTCCTGGACGCGCCGCTGAAGCCGTCGCATCTCGGCGAGGAGTCGCGGGTCGGAGCCACCGACGTATCCGAGAAGCGCCTTTGCCATGATGGATGGTCCTCCACAATGAGTGACCGACCGATGCGGTGTGGGTCGTGAGGGAGCGCACCCGCGATGCCTGCCATCACCATCACCGACGATGACACACAGCTGTGGTGCGCGGGGACTCCAGCGTCTCACCAAAAGGTATGGCGGTCAACACGATCACACCCCGTATCAACGGCCGACCTGGGGGCGCACGGCAGCAGACCGTCCGGCGCGGCTTCTCTCAGGGGCCCACGGGGTGTGTCGATCACTCTTCGGGCGGCAGCCTTGCACGCTGCGGCGTTCTTGGCAACCACCAGGGCACTTCCGGCTGGGACACCCACGAGCGTCCACCGGAGTCCGGAGGCCGGCGCCCTCCCCACCGGCGCTCTCACCGGATCTCGAAACCGGAGTAGATCCGGCGCGGTGCCTCCCAGATCTCCGTGACACCGTCGACCCGCCCGGGCGTGTCTCCTCCGCGCAGCCAGGCGAGCAGCCGGTCGCAGTCGGTACGGCTCCCCTCGGCCACGACCTGCACCCGCCCGTCCGGGCGGTTGGACGCGAAGCCGTGGAGCCCACCGATGCGCAGCGCCTCGGCTCGTGTGAACCAGCGGAAACCGACACCCTGGACGCGGCCTCGCACCCAAGCGGTGACACGGACGTCTTCGTTCATGCACGCACGCTAGCCGTCGGGAACCCCCTGGGGGCACTGACCCCCTTGCTGTGATGGCGTACAGTCGCGCGCACACAGATGTCACCCGATCGGGTGAATCGTCGTCTCCGCCCTGCGCGGGCGGGCGGCGCGCGAAGGACGCGGAACGGAAAGGGAATCACTCATGGGCCGCCACAGACGCTCCGGTTCCGGAACTGCTTCCCGCCCCCCGGCCGCCACGGGCGCACATCCGCGCCGCGGCGGCCGACGTCGTCTCGCCCTGCGCACGGGGCTGCTGGGCGCAGCCGCGGTCCTCACCGCCGGCGGTGTGGCAGTCGGTGCAGGTGTCACGCCGCAGAATCCTTTCTCCCCGGCCGGCGGGTCCGGAGAGAGCACACGGGCCGCAAGCCCGACGGAGATCACCGTGCCGGACTACTACTCGCCCGGTCCGACCGCCTCCGAGCGCGGCACCCCGTCCGCGAGTAGGAGCGGGGGGCACTCCGCCTCGGCCTCGGCCTCCCGAAAGGCGGGCTCGCCGTCGGCCTCGGTGACCCGGACTCCCGCTGCATCCACCTCCCCCGGCACGTCCGCTCCGTCCCGGGCCTCTTCGGCCCCGGCCGGGACAGCCACGCCCTCCGAGCGGCCCACTTCGGCCTCCCCCACCGCAACGCCCTCCGAGCGGCCCACGTCCGCAACTCCCACCCGATCGGCCGACACGCAGTCCGCCGAGGAGGCGGAAGTCCTGCGGCTCGTCAACCAGGAACGTGCACAGGCCGGATGCAGCCCGGTCACCGCCGACCCGGGACTCGGTGACCTCGCGGGCGACTTCAGCGAGGACATGGCCGTGCGCAGCTTCTTCGACCACACCGACCCCGACGGGAACGACCCGTGGGACCGTGCCCGGCAGCGCGGGATCGACAATCTCGGCGCAGAGAACATAGCCCGCGGCCAGCCGAACGCCCGGGCCGTGATGGACTCCTGGATGCAGAGCGAGGGCCATCGCGCGAACATCCTGAACTGCGACTACCGCACCCTCGGCGTGGGGCTCCACACCGCCGACGGTGATCACTGGTGGACTCAGGAATTCGGCTTCTGAGGGACGACCGTTACTGAGGGCCGATGCGGCCCTGCCCTCAGCCATCTCCCGGGTGCCTGCCGGGATTCGTCCGCGTGTACCGGCTTCCCGGGGCCGGGAGGAGAACCCGGTCGGCGGGGCATTCGCGCGTTCCTCCGCGACCGGAGTGGTCAGCGCCTCGGCGTCCGCTGGCAGCGCGGGCAGTAGTAGCTGGAGCGGTTCATCCACGGACGGCGGCGCATCGCGGTACCGCACCGGCGGCACGGTTCTCCTTCGCGGCCGTAGGCGTCCAGCGAGCGCTCGAAATAGCCGGACTCGCCGTTCACATTCACGTAGAGGCTGTCGAAGCTCGTGCCTCCGGCGGCCAGGGCGGCCGTCATCACGTCCCGTACGTGCACGAGGAGCGCCGCGCAGAGCGCCCGGGTCAGGGTTGCTGTGGGCCGGTCGTAGTGCAGCCGGCTACGCCACAGCGCCTCGTCCGCGTAAATGTTGCCGACGCCGCTGATCAGTGACTGGTCCAGCAGGGCCCGCTTGACGGTGGTGCGCCTGCGGCGCAACGCGGCGTGGAAGGCCGCCTCGTCGAAGTCCGGGTCCAGGGGGTCGCGGGCGATGTGGGCGATGGCGTCCGGGAGTCCGTCCGGCTGTCCGGGCGCATGGTCGTGCAGGGAGAGTCCGCCGAACGTCCGCTGGTCGACGAACCGCAGTTCGGTGCCCTCGGTCTCGCCGGATACCGGCACACGGTCATCGTCGAAACGGATACGGATACGCAGATGCGTTTCGTCCCGGGACTCGCCCTGCTGGAGGAGCAGTTGACCGCTCATGCCGAGGTGTGCGAGCAGCGAGGTCCCCTCCGGCGCGGCCGGCCCGTCATTCCCGGACGGGGATTCCAGCGGCAGCCAGAGGTACTTGCCCCGGCGGTGGGCCGCGCCGAAACGACGGCCGACGAGCCGGTCGGCGAAGTCCGCCGGACCGGCGACATGCCGACGCACGGCCCGCGGGTGCAGGACCTGGACTCCGGAAACGATCCGGCCGCTGACCCAGCGCTCCAGGCCGCGGCGGACGACCTCGACCTCGGGCAGTTCGGGCATCCGTCTCTCCTCCCCTCCAGTGTCCGGCCCTGGGCGGCCGGACATGACGCGGCCCACCGGCGCTGACCGGTGGGCCTGTCACTCCTCGTCCTGCCCGGAGCGGGACGAAGTCAATGCGTCACGTGCTGCGCGTCGTCGGCGGCCGGGGTGTCGGCGGCCGGGTCGTCCGCTTCCCGCGCCGCGGCAGCTGCGTCGGCGGTTTCCCGAATGGCCAGCCAGGCAGCTTCCGCCGCCTGCTGCTCGGCCTCCTTCTTGCTGCGGCCGGTGCCGGTGCCGTACGCGACACCACCGACGCGGGCTGCAGCCGTGAAGGTCTTCTCGTGGTCCGGACCGGTTTCGGTGACCAGGTATTCGGGAACGCCGAGCCCCTCGGTGGCGGTGAGCTCCTGGAGGCTGGTCTTCCAGTCCAGGCCCGCTCCGAGACTCGACGACTTCTCGATCAGCGGATCGAAGAGCCGGTGCACCAGCTCCGCGGCCGCGTCGAGCCCCTTGTCGAGGTACACGGCGCCGATCACCGCCTCGAGGGTGTCTGCGAGGATCGATGCCTTGTCCCTGCCTCCGGTTCCTTCCTCGCCCCGGCCGAGCCGGATGAAGGAACCGAGATCGAGGCCGCGTCCGACCTCCGCCAGTGCACGTGAGTTGACCACCGCGGCCCGCAACTTGGCCAGTTGGCCCTCGGGAAGGTCCGGGTGGATCCGGTACAGCGTGTCGGTGACCACCAGGCCGAGCACGGAGTCCCCGAGGAACTCCAAGCGCTCGTTGGTGGGCAGACCGCCGTTCTCGTACGCGAACGAGCGGTGCGTCAGCGCGCGCACCAGAAGGGCGGACTCGAGCTGATACCCGAGCCGCCCTTCCAGAATCGTGTGGGACGAGGCCGTGTCCGCCTGCGCCTTCTTCGGCGTTGCGGCGTCTGACATGGAGCCTCTCACCCGCCGATCAGACCTCGAGGACCTGGCGGCGGTTGTAGGTGCCGCAGCTCGGGCACGCGATGTGCTGCTGCTTCGGCTCATGGCAGCGCTCGCACGACACCAGGGTGGGGACCGCAGCCTTCCACTGCGACCGGCGGTGGCGCGTGTTGCTGCGCGACATCTTCCGCTTCGGAACAGCCACGGCTACTTCTCCTGCTTCTCGTCGACGCCCGCTTCGGCGCCGCTCACGTTGTCCTTCTCGCCGTCCTGGATGGTCCCGGCGAGTCCCTGCAGTGCCGCCCAACGAATGTCGACGGCTTCGTGGTGGTGGTCCGGGTCGTCAGCGAGCCGCGCTCCGCACTCGGAGCACAGACCCGGGCAGTCCTCCCGGCACACCGGCTGCAGCGGCAGTGCAAGCACCACCGCGTCGCGCAGCACGGGTTCGAGGTCGAGCAAGCCGTCCTCGAGGAAGAGGGTCTCCTCCTCGGCGTCGTCATCCGGTTCCGTTTCGTGGGACCGGCTGTCGGCGTCGGGGTAGGAGTACATCTCCTGGAAATCCGCTTCGAGCTCTCGCTCCAGCGGCTCCAGACACCTTACGCACTCCCCCGTCACCGGTGCACGGGCGGTGCCGGTGACGAGCACACCTTCCATGACCGACTCCAGGCGGATGTCGAGCTCCACCGTCGCCCCGTCGGGCACACCGATGACCTCGACACCGAGGTTCTCGGGGGCCGCGACCGAGCGGGAGAGCCGCTGCATCGCACCCGGACGACGCCCCAGCTCGTGCGTGTCGAACACGAGAGGGTTGCGGTGGTCGAGGCGGGCGTTCAGGGCTTCCTGCTTTCTACGCTTCGGTACCGGCCACCGCACATGGATGCGGGCAGCCGAGATCGCGGACGTGCACGCGACCGAAGTGCCAGGATACTGGACCCGCCGCCTCAGACCCAATCCGGACCGGCGACCGCAGGAAGCGCGAGTCAGCGGCCCTGCTCGTACTCCCGGACCCGGTCCAGGTCGATCATGCTCGTGTCGAAGAGGCTGGTCTCGTCCAGGGAGGCGTCCGACTGGTGCTGGTAGTACTGCTGCCCGGCATCCGCCGAAGCGTACTGCTGCATCCCGGAACCGGCCTGCGCCGGGACGTAACCGGCGTTCGGGTCGTAACCCTGTTGCTGCCAGGCTGCGTACGGGTCGTGAGCGGGGTAGCCGTACGCGTCCTGCTGGGAGGTGTACGGCACCTGCTGCCCGTAGCCGCCGGAGTGGTCCTGTGCGGAATAGCCGGCGACGTCCTGCACGGGGTAGCCGTAGACGTCCTGCTGATATCCCCCGGGCTGCGGCGCGGCCTGCGCCGCCGCGGCGTAGTAGTCCTGCTGCCCGCCGTCTCCCGGGACGTAGTCCGGGGCGGGTGGCGCCTGCTGCGGCTCCGGCTGAGCAGCCGGCGACGCTGCGGCGACCGGCCGCTCCGCGACGTCCTCGAAGTCCGGAGCCTGCGGTTCCGCGAGGCCGGCGAGGTAGTCGTCGTCGCTCGTGCGGGGCGCCTGAACGGCCCCGTCCTGGGCCGCCATGTGCGCCCCGAGTTCGTCCGACGGACGCGTCCCATGGAGCTTCTGCCGGCCTCGCCCGACGGCCGCGAGCGTCTTGGACAGCACGGCCTCGAAGGCCCCGAGCTTGGTGTCCACGTACGCGTCGGCGCGCTCCTGGAGCACCCGCGGGTCGGCGCTGCGCTCCGGGGCGTCCTCGTCGACACCGCCGAACTCGTCCGCGCCGGGGCCGCGGCCGAGCAGTTTCTCCCGGCCCCGGTCCACCGAGCCGATGGTCTTGGTGAGGACCACCTCGAAGTTGGCCAGCTTGCTGTCGACGTAGTCGTCCGCCTCGACCCGCACTTCCTCCGCCTCCCGGCGGGCCGCACCGAGGATGCGGTCGGCCTCCTCCTGCGCGCGGCGGACCAGCTCGGTGTCGGCGAGGAGGGAACCGCGCCGGCTGTGCGCGGATTCGATGATCCGCTCGGCCTCGCGCTGCGCCTCTTCCACCATCTGCTCACGAACGCCGATCAGCTCCTGCGCCTGGGCCAGCGAGCCGGGAAGAGCGGCCCGCACGTCCTCCAGCATGGTGAGCAGCTCTGCGCGGTTCACCACGCACGAGGCCGACATGGGCATGGCACGGGCGCTGCCGATCGCTTCGACGATCTCGTCGAGCTTCTTCTGCACGTCCACCTTGCGCTCGCCTTCTCCGCCGGGACCGGGATGCTCCCGGAGTGACACGGCCGTCGGGCCGTACGGACGGGTTCCCGACCGACTGTACGACCAGCAGGCGGCACATCGACACTTACTGACGCGCCGTCAGCTCGTCATCTCTCGGCGAACCGCCGACCGAGTGCCTCCAGCACCACCGGCGGCACCAGGTGAGAAACATCTCCGCCCCAGGCCGCGACTTCCTTGACCAGGCTCGACGAGAGGAAGCTGTAGGTGGGGTTGGTGGGGACGAACAGCGTCTCGACTCCCGAGAGGCCGTTGTTCATCTGAGCCATCTGCAGTTCGTAGTCGAAATCGCTCACCGCGCGCAGGCCCTTGACGATGGCCGGAATGTCCCGCTGCTTGCAGAAGTCCACCAGCAGGCCGTGGAAGGCCTCGACCTCGACGTTGCCGTACTCCGCGGTGACCTGGCGGATCAGGTCGATCCGCTCCTCCACGGTGAAGAGTCCCTGCTTCGACTTGTTGATCATCACGGCCACGTGCACGACGTCGTACAGCTTGGAGGCCCGGGCGATGATGTCGAGGTGGCCGTTGGTGACGGGGTCGAAGGACCCCGGACAGACTGCGCGGCGCAACAGTGGTTCCTCGCTCTCCGGTGCGTTCATGACGGCACGCCCGACATGGGCTCGGACGCACTCGCCGGAAGGGCGCGACCGTACCAAAGCGTCCCCTCGCCGTAGCGCCGGGACCGCAGGCCCTCGAAACCGGTCGGCCAGCCGAATCCGCCCCCTCGCGTACTGCGCTCCACGGTGACGACGGCATCGTCCGCGAGCCACCCCTGCGCACGGAGTGTGAGGAGGATCTCGCACAACTCGGCGTCGTTGACGGCGTAAGGGGGATCGAGGAAGACCACCTCGTACGGCTGCTCCGGCGGCGTGCTCGCGACGACCTGTTCCGCCTTCGCCGTCCGCGCCTCGGCGCCGGGCAGCCCGAGGGCACGGATGTTCTCCCGCACCGTGCGCGCCGCCCGGCCGTCCGCCTCGACCAGCAGGACGTGCGCGGCCCCCCGCGACAGCGCCTCCAGACCGACGGCCCCGGACCCCGCGTACAGGTCCAGGACCCGCACCCCCTCCAGGTCACCGAGCAGCGACGTCCAGGTGGAGAACAGGCCTTCACGCGCCCGGTCGGAGGTCGGGCGGGTGCTCCTGCCGGGTGGTACCGCCAGTCGGCGCCCGCCGGCGGCGCCGGCGATCACGCGGGTCATGGATGTCCGGTCCTTCGTGGTGGGTGGAGCAGCCTCCGCCCGGAATGACGGCTGCTGCTCCACCACGATATGGCGTACGGCGCCCCGCATGCGCCGCCTGAGATCAGCCCTGCGACGCCTCCGGCGCTGCACCGACCAGGGCCGGTGAGACGTACCGGGACCAGGAAAGGCACCCGTCGGGCGGGCAGTGCTCGGGGCTGCGGGGGTCGTGGCCGAGTTCACGGAGTTTGGTCCGTACGGAATCCGGTGTCCGGCCGAAGCGGGCGGCTATCCGGGCGATGGCCTCCCCGGCGTGGAAGCGCTGGGTCAGATCCTCCTCGTGCTGGGGCACCCAGGGGGCTCCGTGTCCCGGGAACAGCTCGCGCAGTACGTCCCGGTCCGGTATGGGCTCGGCGACATCGGCGACGAGGGCGAGCGCACGCAGGGCCCGGTTGAGGGCGATGCGCAGCGGCGGGACCTCGCTCAGCGGCACCGTCAGCGAGCCGGAGGCGAGGAGGGCGTCCGGGGCACTCTCGTGCCATCCGGTCAGGGAGAGGGTGACGGTGGTGTCGTCCTCGCTGGCGAGCTCGATCCGGAAGACCTTGTCGCCGAGCGGCAGTTCGTTGAGATGCCGGAATGCCATGAATACAGCCCCCAATGACCCATGTCTGCCGATCCGTTGCGGATCGGTTCGGACTGTGTCCATTCTTCCAGCGGGCACTGACAATTGCCGCGGGCCCGTCGACCGCGGGGGCCGACCGCTCCCGGCCGGCCCCCGCGCCGGCCTCAGCCCTTCTCCAGGTACTGCTCGCGTTCCGTGTCGAGGAGCGCGTCCAAAGCCGTGCGCAGCGCCGGGAATCCGGCGAGTTGCGGGTCGTCGGCCACGATCGCCGTCGCTTCCTCCCGGGCCGCAGCGATCACCTCCTCGTCGTCGATGACCGCGAGCATCCGCAGGGACGAACGGACGCCCGACTGGGCCTGTCCGAGCACGTCCCCTTCGCGTCGCTGCTCCAGGTCGATCCGGGAGAGCTCGAAGCCGTCGAGCGTCGCGGCGACCGCACCCAGGCGGGCTCGCGCCGGGGAAGCCTCGGGCATGTCGCTGACCAGGAGGCACAGGCCGGCCGCGCTGCCGCGGCCCACCCGGCCGCGCAACTGGTGGAGCTGGGAGACGCCGAACCGGTCCGCATCCATGATCACCATCACGGTCGCGTTGGGCACGTTCACCCCGACCTCGACGACGGTGGTCGCCACCAGGACATCCACCTCGCCCGCGGCGAACCGGCGCATCACACCGTCCTTGGACTCGGGTGCCATCCGGCCGTGCAGGGATTCCACCCGCAGACCCCGCAGCGGCCCCTTCACGAGCTCGTCGGCAACCTCCAGCACCGCGAGCGGAGGACGTCGTTCGGCGCTGTCGCCGTCGGCGGGCTTCGCGAGCTGGTCCTCCTCGTCCCCGATGCGCGGGCACACGACATACGCCTGGTGTCCAGCCGCGATCTCCTCACGCACCCGCTCCCAGGCCCGGGTCAGGAAGTGCGGCTTGTCCTTGGCCGGGACCACGTGGCTGGCGATGGGCAACCGGCCGGCGGGCAGCTGGTCTAGGACCGAAGTCTCCAGGTCGCCGAAGACCGTCATGGCCACCGTGCGCGGAATGGGGGTGGCCGTCATCACCAGCAGATGCGGTGGCTGCTTGCCCTTGGAGCGCAGAGCGTCGCGCTGTTCGACGCCGAACCGGTGCTGCTCGTCGACGACGACCAGGCCCAGGTCATGGAACTGCACCCTGTCCTCGATGAGGGCGTGCGTACCGATCACGACCCCGGCCTCGCCGGTCACCAGATCGAGCAGTGCCGCGCGGCGGGACGCGGCCCCCATGGAACCGGTGAGCAGCACGACCTTGGTGGCCTGTTCCGCTCCACCCAGCATCCCTCCCTCGGCCAGCTCGCCCATCATCTCGGTGATGGACCGGTGGTGCTGCTGGGCCAGCACCTCGGTCGGCGCCAGCATGGCCGCCTGACCTCCCCCGGCCACCACGGCGAGCATGGCCCGCAGCGCAACGAGGGTCTTGCCGCTGCCCACCTCGCCCTGCAGCAGCCGGTGCATCGGATGGTCGGTGGCGAGATCGGCGAAGATCTCGTCGGTCACCGTGCGCTGGCCCTCGGTGAGCGTGAACGGCAGGGTGGCGTCGAAGGCGTCGAGCAGCCCGCCCTCGGGCGGAACCCGGGGCACGGCCGGAAGTGTGCTCTCCAGGTGCCGGCGGCGGGCCAGCGCCACCTGGAGGACGAAGGCCTCGTCCCACTTCAGCCGGGCGCGTGCGTCCGCGATGTCGGCCTTGGTGCGCGGCAGATGAATCCTGCGGAAGGCCTCCGGCAGGGACGTCAGCGCCCGGCCCTCACGCAGCGTCCGGGGCAGCGGGTCCTCGACGTCCTGCCACCCGTCGGCCTCGAAGGTGTCGAGGAGCGTGGCGACCGCCTTGGCGATCTGCCACGAGGCCAGCTGTTTGCAGGCCGGGTAGAGCGGCAGCAGCCGGTTCGCGAAGGACTCGACGTCCTGCGGTCCGCCGTCCACGCCGAGCAACGCGTAGTCGGGGTGGGCCAGCTGGCGGGTCCGGTTGAAGACGGAGACCTTGCCGGCGAACATGCCGCGGCGTCCGGGCAGCAGCTCCCGTTCGTGATGGTGGGCTGCCCGGCCGAAGAACACCAGGGTGAGGGTGCCGCTGCCATCGGTGACGACGACCTCGAGCCGGACGCCCTTGCCGCGGTTGAACGTCTTCTTCGCCGCCTTGGAGACCTGCGCCACCACCGTCACGTGCTCGTCGAGCGGGAGGTCCGCCAGGGCGGTGAGTTCGCCCCGTTCGGCATACCTCCGCGGGTAGTGGTGCAGCAGGTCGCCGACCGTGTGCAGGTCGAGATGCTCGGCCATCACCTTCGCGGTGGTGCCGCCGAGGGTCTTCTTGAGGGGTTCATCCAGCGCTGGCACGCTGTCCATTGCACACCACCGCAGTGACAGCCGGCCTCGGACGCCCCCGGACTGCCGTGTCGCCGGCGCACGGACCGCCGCCACCAGGGGGCTACTCGACCCCGATCAGCAGCAGCGGAGCCTGCTGGCCCCCGTGGTACACGACGGTGTCGACGGCCAGATGCCGCTCCCGCACATGCCCCTCCAGCCGGTCGGCGAGACCGGCGGGCAGGTCCGAGCCCAGCACCAGGGTCACCATCTCCCCGCCGGCCGCCAGCATCCGGTCGATGACGGTCTCGGCGGTCGATGACGCGTCGGCCCCGATGACGGCGACGTCACCGTCGATCAGGCCGAGCACGTCACCGGCCTGGCACACTCCGGCCATCGTCCACGACTGCCGTTCGGCCACCACGAGATCCGCGCAGCGGGTGCCCCCGGCGGCCGCGGTCATGGCCACCACGTCCTCGTCGAACCGCCGGCCGGGCTCGTGAACGGCGAGGGCGGCGATGCCCTGCACCGCCGAGCGAGTGGGGATCAGGGCGACCCGCACGCCGTCGGCGCGGGCCTGTTCGGCCGCCGCGGCCGCGGGATGGAGCAGATCCGGATCGTTGGGCAGCAGCACGACCTCCCGGGCTCCGGTCCGCCGGATCGCCTGCACCAACTCGCCGCTGGCAGGCGGCTCCCCGGGGCGTGCGGTGACCGCGGCCGCCCCGGCCTCGCGGCACAGTTCCGTGAGTCCCTCGCCGGGGAGGACGGAGACCACCGCCCGGGCCGGCGCGGGCCCGTCCACCTCGTCCTCCGCCGGGCCGCGGTGCAACTGCCCGCCCCCGGCCGACGCCGCACCGGCGAAGTGCGTGACCCGGATCCGGTACGGGCGTCCGGCCTCGATCCCCGCTTCCACCGCCGCACCGGCGTCGTCGACGTGGATGTGCACGTTCCACAGCCCGTCCCCACCGACGACGACCAGCGAGTCGCCCAGCGGATCCAGCCGTTCACGAAGGCGGGTCACACTCGCGTCGTCCGCCTCCAGCAGATAGATGACCTCGTAGGCGGGGCCGTTCTTCCCTTCGCACTGCCCCGCGGCCGCGGGCGTGCCGGAGCCGTCACCGTGACGGGCCGGGTCCCTTGTACCGCCCCCGGGCCGGCGGACCTGCCCGACCGGGGCCGGGCTCATCGGGCTCTCCCCCGAGACGGCTTCCACCAGGGCGTTCAGCACCGTGACCAGTCCGCAGCCACCTGCGTCGACGACTCCCGCCCGGCCGAGCACGTCCAACTGGTCGGGCGTGGCCTCCAAGGCCACACGTGCCGCTTCATGCGCCGCGCGGACGACGGCGACCGCGTGTCCGGACGACTGCTCTGCCGCATCCGCCGCCGCGGCCGCCACCGTGAGCACGGTGCCCTCGACGGGGTGCGCCACAGCCAGATAGGCCGACTTCACGGCCTGTCGGAGCGCCCGGCGCAACCGGTCGGCGTGCTGCTCAGGATCGTCCGCCTCCGGTCCGGCGCAGAGGACGTCGGCCATTCCGCGCAGCAGTTGAGCGAGGATGGTGCCCGAGTTTCCCTGGGCTCCGATCAGCGCGCCGTGGGCCATGGCCCGCATCACGTCGGTGAGCGCGGGTGCCGGATCGGCGGGCATGACCGTGTGAGCGGCGAAGACGGCGTCCACGGCGCGCGCCGCCGACTCCACCGTGAGGTACAGGTTGGTGCCGGTGTCGCCGTCGGCTATGGGGTAGACGTTGATGGCGTCGATCTCCTCCCGGCCGCGGCCGAGGGCGTCGAGCGCCAGCCGGCACCAGTCACGCACAGCGGGGGCGTCCAGCGTGTGCGGCACATGGTCCTCCTGAGCGCGATGAGGGTGCGCGGTATGCAGTCCCGGGCCGGTTCCGTCCGGCCACCGCAGCGTAGTCACCGGATCGCAGCTCGCATCCGGGCGGGGCGGGGAATGGCGCCGGTTTCACTGTCGGCGATCCACCGTTGTATGCTGCTCCGGTTGCCCGATGTGGATCGGGCCAATCCCCTGGCACCGCCGGTCACGTGAACCGGGCGCGCCGGGACTCACCGTACGTGCATCTGAAGTCTTTGGAGTGACCCGTGGCTGCCAACTGCGACGTCTGCGGCAAGGGGCCGGGCTTCGGCAACAACATTTCGCACTCGCACCGCCGCACTCGCCGTCGTTGGAACCCCAACATCCAGACGGTGCGCGCAGTGGTCGGTCGGACGCCGAAGCGGCTCAACGTCTGCACCTCGTGCATCAAGGCCGGCAAGGTCGCGCGCTGACGTCCCCGTCGCAGCGCAGCCTCCGCTGGTTGCCGAAACCGGCTCACTCGTCGAGTGGGCCGGTTTTCTGTTTCCCGGCCCACTCGGCGAGGGAGCAGGCGTGGCGACGGCGCGGACCCGAGGACCCCTCCGGGCGGGACGCGTCAGCGCAGCCGCCAGCCATGATCGACCGGGCCGAGGCCGCTGCCGAGCGCGAAACCGGCAGCTATCGCGCCTGTCACGTAGTCCTTCGCCGCCGTGACCGCGGCCGGTACGTCGCGGCCCTTCGCGAGTTCGGCGGCGACGGCGCTGGCCAGGGTGCAGCCTGTGCCATGGGTGTGGCGGTTGTCGTGACGGGGCGCTCGCAGCCAGTGCTCCGTGGTGCCGTCGGTGAGGAGGTCCACGGCCTCGCCCGGCATGTGCCCGCCCTTGATGAGCACCCACGACGGACCGAACTCGAGGACGGCTGACGCCGCCCGGAGCATGCCCTGCTCGTCCGTGACGCCGATACCGGTCAGTTGCAGCACCTCGTCGAGGTTGGGGGTCGCGACGGTGGCCCTCGGCAGCAGCGCGGTGCGGACCGCGCCCAGCGCCGACGGGGCCAGCAGCGGGTCGCCGTGCTTGGAAACCCCGACGGGGTCGACAACCACCGGCACTGTGAGATCCGCCAGCAGTTCCGCGACCGACTCCACGAGTTCGGCGGTGGCGAGCATTCCGGTCTTCACCGCGTCCACGCCGATGTCGTCGACGACGCTGCGGAACTGCGCCCGTACCGCCTCCGCGGGCAGTTCCCAGGCGCCCTGCACACCCTGCGAGTTCTGAGCGGTGACCGCCGTCAGCACACTCATTCCGTGGGTCCCGAGCGCCAGCATCGTCTTCAGGTCCGCCTGGATTCCGGCGCCGCCGCCGGAGTCCGAGCCGGCGACGGTGAGCACGCGGGGCAGCGGCCGGCCGGTGATACGCATGCAGCGAATCTACCCGGTGGGTTCGGTGTCCCCGAAGTGATCCCAGCCCGCGTGCTCCCACGGGGCTCCGTCGACCGTCACGAGCGGCAGCGCCGAGGGGTTGAGCACCTCGCCGATCACCCGCCAGCGGGCGGGGAGTTTCACGTCCGGCGGGAACGTCGCGACGATCGCGTGGTCCTCGCCACCGTTGAGCACCCATTGCAGGGGGTCGACCCCTACGGCCTGCCCGATGTCCGACATCTGCGAGGGGATGTCGATCGCCGCCGCGCGCAGGTCGATGCGGACCTTCGACGCCTCGGCGATGTGACCGAGGTCGGCGACCAGCCCGTCGCTCACGTCGGTCATCGACGTGGCGCCGAGCCCTGCTGCGGCCGGGCCCGCGTGGTAGGGCGGTTCCGGGCGCCGGTGCGCTTCGACGAAGGCACGCGGGGAACGGAAACCGCGGGATAGCACCGCGTGGCCCGCTGCGGACCAGCCCAGCCAGCCGGCTACGGCGACCACGTCGCCCGGCTGAGCGCCGGCCCGGGTGACCGGTTCGTGGTTGCGCAGGTCACCCAGCGCGGTGATGGCCACGGTGATGCAGTCGCCGCGGACCACGTCGCCGCCGACCACGGCGGCGCCGGCCACCTGGCATTCGTCGCGGAGCCCGTCCATCAGCTCGGTCGGCCAGGTCGCGGGAAGATCGGCCGGGACGACGAGCCCGAGCAGCAACGCCGTGGGCACCGCGCCCATCGCGGCGATGTCGGCGAGGTTCTGAGCGGCTGCCTTCCGTCCCACGTCGTAGGCGGTCGACCAGTCGCGCCGGAAGTGCCGGCCCTCGAGCAGCACATCGGTGCTGGCAACGACTCTCCGGTCCGGCGCGGCGACCACCGCGGCGTCGTCGCCGGGCCCCAGCCGTACCGCCGGGGTGGTGGTGAGCCGGGAGGTCAGCTCCCTGATGAGGCCGAACTCGCCCAACTCGCCCACGGTGCCCTTCATCCCTGTGCCCCTATCCAGACTCGGTTCGTGCGATCTCGCGCGGTTTCGGCGGCATCGGTAACGTCGGAATGCCGGGTACCGGACCGGCGAAGCACGCAACTGTGGGCGCAGGTCTCCCCACGGCGCGTGATCGCGCGGTACCGTGTCGTCCCTTCTCTCCCCATGATCCTCGAAGCCGCCGTGGAGGACCCGTGGTAAAGGCGTACATCCTGATTCAGACCGAGGTGGGCAAGGCGTCGGTCGTCGCGGAGACGATCGCAGCCATTCCCGGAGTGATCCAGGCGGAGGACGTGACCGGGCCCTACGACGTCATTGCGCGGGCACAGTCCGACACCGTGGACGAGCTGGGCCGTCTGGTGGTGGCGAAAATCCAGCGGGTGGACGGCATCACACGCACCCTGACCTGCCCTGTCGTCCATCTCTGATCCCCCCGGGGGCCGGGGAGCCCCCGCACCGCCACGTATGCTCGGCCGGTGAGCGCATTTCCCGTCCGGCTGTCCCACTTGGCCCTCGCTGCTGTGCTGTCGACCGCCGTCGGCTGCTCCTGGCACGACGCCGGGAACGGCCCGGCGGTTCCGAAGCCGTCGGGCCCCGCTGCCGCCATGTGCCGGTCACTGCACGACGGCCTGCCGGGAACCGTCGACGGGCTCACCCGCAGTGCGAGCGAGCCCGCTTCGGAATTCACTGCCGCCTGGGGCGACCCCGAGGTGCGGCTGCGCTGCGGTGTGCCGCGGCCCGCGGTGCTCACCCCCGGAAATGAAGATTACAACCCGACAGCGGAGGCGGTGGACGTGAACGGCGTCAGCTGGCTCCTGGAGAAGCAGGGCGACGGCTACCGGTTCACCACCACCGGGCGCAGGGCCTTCGTCGAGGTGACGGTCCCGGACGACTACGCCCCCGAGGTCAATGCGCTGACCGACCTCGCGAAGTCCGTGCGGAAGACCGTTCCCAGCGAGTTGTAGTGTCAGCGCAGCCCGGTCGGCCGGCGCAGCGCCGCCTGAACGAGCCGGTCGACGAGCTCCGGGTAACTCACGCCGCTTTCCTGCCACATCCTCGGGTACATCGAGATCGGGGTGAAGCCGGGCATCGTGTTGATCTCGTTGATGACGAACTCGCCGTTCTCCAGCAGGAAGAAGTCGGCACGGACCAGCCCCTCGCAGGACGTCGCCTCGAAGGCCCGGACAGCCAGTTCCCGGACGCGCTCGGTCTGCTCGGGCGTGAGCGGCGCGGGCACGATCCCGGTGGCCGAGTCGATGTACTTGGCCTCGAAATCGTAGAAGTCGTGGCTGGTCACCGGCGGGATCTCGGCCGGCACGCTGGCGCGCGGCCCGTCCTCGAACTCCAGCACGCCGCACTCGATCTCACGGCCGCGGAGCAGCGACTCGACGATGATCTTGGGATCGTGGCGCCGTGCCTCGGCCACCGCCTCGTCCAGTCCCTCCAGACCGTCGAGCTTGCTGATGCCGAAGGAGGAACCGCCCCGGGCGGGCTTCACGAACAGCGGCCAGCCGTGCTCACCGGCGAGGTCGACGATCTTCTTACGGGCCGCAGCCGGATCCTGCTCCCACTCCCGCGGCCTGATGACCTCATAGGGACCGACGGGAAGTCCGAAGGAGATGAAGATCCGCTTCATGTACTCCTTGTCCATGCCCACCGCCGATGCGAGCACGCCCGCCCCGACGTACGGCACACCGGAGAGCTCCAGCATCCCCTGCAGGGTGCCGTCCTCCCCGTACGGGCCGTGCAGCAGGGGGAAGACGACATCCACTTCGCCCAGAGCCTTGGGCATCGAACCGGGTTCGGACCAGACGACCTCACGGCTGCCCGGGTCGACGGACAGCAGCACGGCACCGGAGTCGGACTCCGCGATCTGCTCCACGCTCGGCATCGCCCGGTCCGCGATCGCCATGCGGTCGGGGTCGTCGGCGGTCAGTGCCCACCGGCCGTCGGTGGTGATGCCGATGGGCAGCACCTCGTACTTGCTCCGGTCGAGGGCACGCAGTACGGCGCTCGCGGTGACGACGGAGACGCCGTGCTCGGAGCTGCGACCGCCGAACACCACGGCGACGCGGGGTTTGCGCTGCTGATCCGCGGCGGACGACAGCCCGGCCTGATCGGCGGGAACTGGGGTCTGGGAAGGGGAGTCGCTGCTCATATCGCGTTGAGGTTACCTTGCAGTCGGTACGGAGTCAGCGCCGCTCGGACTTGGCGCTCCGCGACATCAGTCCCTTGAGCGCCACCAGCGGCGGCTTGCCTTCGTGCACGATCTCCACAACGGTCTCGGTGATCGGCATGTCGATGCCGTGCCGCTGCGCCAGATCCAGCACGGACTGGCACGACTTGACGCCCTCCGCAGTCTGCTTGGTGACGGCGATGGTCTCCTCGAGCGTCATACCGCGTCCGAGGTTGGTGCCGAAGGTGTTGTTGCGGGACAGCGGTGACGAGCAGGTGGCGACCAGGTCGCCCATGCCCGCCAGGCCGGCGAAGGTGTGCGCGTCGGCGCCCATGGCGAGACCGAGGCGGGTGGTCTCGGCGAGCCCCCGGGTGATGAGCGATGCTTTCGCGTTGTCGCCGAGCCCCATGCCGTCGGCGATTCCGACGGCCAGCGCGATGACGTTCTTGACCGCGCCCCCGAGTTCGCAGCCCACCACGTCGACGTTCGTGTAGGGACGGAAGTAGGGCGTGTGGCAAGCGGCCTGCAGCCGCTGGGCGACCGTCTCGTCGGTGCAGGCCACGACCGCGGCGGCGGGCTGCCGGGCCGCGACCTCCTTCGCGAGGTTCGGGCCGGTCAGCACGGCAACCTGCTCCGGGGCCGCCTTCCCGACCTCCTCGATCACTTCGCTCATGCGCTTGGCCGTGCCCAGCTCGACGCCCTTCATCAGGCTGACGAGGACGGTGTCGGGACGCAGCAGGGGGCTCCAGCGGGCCAGGTTGGCCCGGAGGGTCTGGGAGGGGACGGCGAGCACCGTGAAGTCCGCGTCACGAGCGGCCTCCGCGGGGTCGGTGGTGGCGCGGACATTCGCGGGAAGTTCGGTCCCGGGGAGGTAGTCGGGATTCTCGCGCCGGGTGTTGACGGCGTCCACGAGTTCGGTCCGGCGCCCCCACAGCGTGACGTCGCAGCCTGCGTCGCCGAGGACCATCGCGAATGCGGTGCCCCAGGAGCCGGTGCCGAAGACCGCGCAGCGCGTCACGTGCTCTCCTCCTGCTTCTGCGCCCTCGCCCGCTGTTCCGCGCGAGCCGATCGATGATCGTAGAGCGCGGCGGGCGCGGGTTCACCGCGCAGCTCCGCGAGGAGACCGGTGACCGCGGCCATGATGGCGTCGGTCGCCTCGCGCAGCACCTCGGCCGTCGGCTCCTGGCCGTAGTAGGCGGACAGATCGACCGGCGGGCCGGCCATCACCTTCAGCGTCTTGCGGGGGAAGAGCCGCACCTTGTTCGCCTTCGCGTAGGGCGGCATGACCTGGTTGGCACCCCACTGCGCAACGGGGATCACCGGTGCCCTGGTGAGCAGGGCGACCCGGGCGGCACCGGTCTTGCCCTGCATGGGCCAGTGGTCGGGATCACGGGTCAGCGTGCCCTCGGGGTAGAAGGCCACGCACTCGCCGCTGTTGATCGCGTCGACGGCGGAGCGGAACGCGTTCGCGGCGTCGCTGGACTCGCGGTAAACGGGAATCTGACCGGTCCGGCGCAGTACGGTGCCGACGAACGGCACCTGGAAAAGGGAGGCTTTCGCGAGCAGCCGGGGCACCCGGCCGGTGTTGTACTGAAAGTGCCCGTACGACAACGGGTCGAGCGCCGAATTGTGGTTCACGGCGGTGATAAACCCCCCGGCGTCCGGAATATTCTCCATTCCGCGCCAGTCCCGCTTGAACAGAACCACCAGCGGCGGTTTAGCAATGACCGCTGCCAAGCGGTACCAGAAGCCGATTCTGCGGCGGGACACTCGGAAACCCTCCTCGTGGGGACCTGATGAGCTGCGGGCGGGGCAACCGCACAAGTTTCACCCCAGGTCCCCGGTCTGTCGAGAACACCGTAACCCCGTCCTGCGGGGGCACCGGCGGCCGCAGGGGAGAATGGCCGCGATGCGCAGAGACGGAGAGGGCGTCGTGAGGTCCGATTGGACCCTGATCGTGCCACTGAAACCCCTGGATCAGGCCAAGAGCAGGCTCAGCGGCACCGCCGTGGGCAGGTTGCGGCCCACCCTCGCCCTGGCTTTCGCCCAGGACACCGTCGCCGCTGCGCTGGCCGTCCCGGCTGTCGTGGACGTGGTCGTGGTCACTGATGATCCGGTCGCCGCGGCGGAAGTGACGGCCCTCGGCGCCCACGTCGTCGCCGATGTCCCCGGCGCCGGGCTCAACGCCGCGCTGGAATACGGCGCGCACGCCGTCCGGCGGGCCCGGCCCGGCGCGGCGACGGCGGCGCTCGGTGCGGATCTCCCGGCTCTCCGACCGGCCGAACTGAACCTGGTCCTGGCCCGTGCGGCACACCATCCCCGAGCCTTCCTCGCGGACGCCGCCGGAGTGGGGACGACGTTCCTGTCCGCCTCCGCCGGAACGCCCCTCGCCCCGGCCTTCGGCGGGCGTTCCCGTGCACGGCACCGGGCCTCGGGCGCACGGGAGATCGATCCGTCCGGTGTCGAGAGCGTGCGGCGGGACGTGGACACCGGCGACGACCTGCGCTGCGCACTCGCCCTCGGCGTGGGGCCGTACACGGCGGCCCGGCTCCCGGCCGGAACCGGCGGAAGAGCGGCGCCCGGGCCGTTCGTCTAGGCTCTCGTTCATGCAGGCGACCGCTTACACGTACGACGCGCAGACCCGTTCCGGCAGCGTTCTCCTGGACGATGGCACTCCGCTGCCGTTCGACACCGCCGCGTTCGACGCAGGGGGCCTTCTACTGCTGCGGCCCGGTCAGCGGGTGCGGATCGAGGTCAGCGGCGAGGGCGCGACCCGCAGGATCGTCCTCGTCACCCTGCAGACGCTCTGAACGGACCGCGGGCCGGGCTCCCGTCAGGAGTCCCGGCCCGGCGCGTCCGTACCCGGATCACTTCTTCCTTGCGGATGCCGCCTTCTTGGCGGTGGTCTTGCGTGCCGTCGTCCTGCGCGCCGGGGACTTCTTGGCGGTGGCCTTCTTCGCGGGAGCCGTCTTCTTGGCGGTGGCCTTCTTCGCGGTGGTCTTCTTGGCGGCCGTCTTCTTGGCCGGGGTCTTCTTGGCGGCCGTCTTCTTGGCCGGGGTCTTCTTCGCAGCCGCCTTCTTCGCGGTGGTCTTCTTGGCTGCGGCGCGCTTCGCAGCGGTCTTCTTGGCCGCGGCCTTCTTCGCAGTGGCCTTCTTGGCCACGGCCTTGGCTGTGACGCCGCCCGACAGGCTGCCCTTGGGGGCCTTCTTGACGGAGACCTCCCCGCCCCGGGGCAGCTTCTTGGAGCCGCTCACCAGGTCCTTGAAGCCCTGGCCGGCCCGGAATCGGGGCACCGAGGTCTTCTTGACCCTGACGCGCTCGCCGGTCTGGGGGTTGCGGGCGTAACGGGCGGGCCGGTCGACCTTCTCGAACGAGCCGAAGCCGGTGACCGAGACCCGGTCCCCAGCGACGACCGCGCGAACGATCGCGTCCAGTACCGCGTCGACAGCTTCGGCGGCGTTCTGCCGCCCGCCGAGCTTGTCGGCAATCGCTTCTACGAGCTGCGCCTTGTTCACGTCTTCCCCTTCGGAGCCACTGCCGGAACGAAAGTGTTCAAGCTTTTCGCACGCTAGGCAGATATATACCGCAAATCAAACATGAAACGGGCTAATCACCCTTGTGCCGCAATGGACTCGGGCCCCTCATGCAGTTCCGTCATCGGGGAATCGACTCTCGTCCAAGTCGTCAATGAACCGGTCCAGACGACGGGCCGCCGCGGCGAGGTCCCGCTTGCTCGCAGCCGTGATGGCCAGCAGTTTCCGCGACAGCGTCATCCGTACTTCGTCCGGGACTTGCAGTGTGCGCACCCTCGCATGCGCCTCCTTGAGCCGGTCCGCGACGGCCCCGTAGAGCTCGAGTTGACTGTCGCGATCCATGCACCGATTGTGCCATCTGCGGCGAGTTGTCGCTTCGCGGGATCCCAACATACGGCTGCGCCCCACACCGTTGGGTGCGGGGCGCAGCGGAAGACGACGTGCAGGGCGGTCAGGCCCGCGCGGTCCGGGGCTTGAAGGCGGGGCGGGACGCCTCGTAGGCGCTGATGGCCGCCTCGTTCTGCAGTGTCAGGCTGATGTCGTCCAGTCCCTCCATCAGGCGCCAGCGGGCGTTTTCCTCGAGTTCGAACGCCGCCCGTACACCCTCGGCCCGTACCTCGCGTGCGACGAGGTCGACGGTGATCTCCGCCGCAGGGTCGGCCTCGGTGATCTGCCAGAGCCGCTCCACGGTCTCCTGCGGCAGCAGCACGGTCAGCAGGCCGTTCTTCAGCGAGTTGCCGCGGAAGATGTCGGCGAACCGGGGGGAGATCACGGCCTTGAACCCGTAGTTCTGCAGTGCCCAGACGGCGTGCTCACGCGAGGAACCGGTGCCGAAGTCGGGACCCGCGACGAGAACTGTCGAGCCCTGGCGTTCGGGCCGGTTGAGGACGAATTCCGGGTCCTTGCGCCAGGCCTCGAACAGCCCGTCCTCGAAACCGTCACGCGTGACCTTCTTGAGCCAGTGGGCAGGGATGATCTGGTCGGTGTCCACATTGCTGCGGCGCAGCGGGACGGCCCGGCCGGTGTGCGTGGTGAATGCTTCCATGACTGCTCAGGCCTCCACTGCGATGCGGTCGTCGACGAGATCGGCGGGCGAGGCCAGATGCCCGAGGACGGCGGTGGCGGCGGCGACCTGCGGCGAGACCAGGTGGGTCCGGCCGCCCTTGCCCTGCCTGCCCTCGAAGTTGCGGTTGGACGTGGACGCGGACCGCTCCCCCGGAGCCAGCTGGTCGGGGTTCATGCCGAGACACATGGAGCAGCCGGCGTGCCGCCATTCCGCCCCCGCACCGGTGAAGACCTTGTCCAGGCCTTCGGCGACGGCCTCCAGGGCCACCCGGACCGAGCCGGGAACGACGAGCATCCGCACGCCGTCGGCGACCGACCTGCCGTCGAGGACGGAAGCGGCGGCGCGCAGGTCCTCGATCCGGCCGTTGGTGCACGAGCCGACGAAGACCGTGTCCACGGGGATCTCGCGCAGCGGCTGCCCGGGAGCCAGGCCCATGTACTCCAAGGCCTTTTCGGCGGCGAAGCGTTCCGAGGCGTCCTCGAAGGCGGCGGGGTCGGGCACCGAGGCCGACAGGGGCGCACCCTGGCCGGGGTTGGTCCCCCAGGTGACGAAGGGCGCGAGCTCCGCGGCGTCGATGACGACCTCGTGGTCGAAGACGGCGTCGTCATCGGTGCGCAGGGTCCGCCAGTATTCGACGGCGGCATCCCAGTCCGCACCCTGCGGGGCGTGGTCGCGGCCGCGGATGTAGTCGAAGGTGGTGCTGTCCGGAGCGATCATCCCGGCGCGGGCCCCGGCCTCGATCGACATGTTGCAGATGGTCATCCGGGCTTCCATCGACAGCTTCTCGATGGCCTCGCCGCGATATTCGATGACGTAGCCCTGGCCGCCTCCGGTGCCGATGCGCGCGATGACGGCGAGGATCAGGTCCTTGGCCGTGACGTCGTCGCCCAGTTCGCCGTTCACCGTCACCGCCATGGTCCGGAACGGTGCGAGGGGCAGGGTCTGGGTGGCCAGAACGTGCTCGACCTGGCTGGTACCGATACCGAAGGCGAGGGCGCCGAACGCCCCGTGAGTGGAGGTGTGGCTGTCACCGCAGACCACGGTCGTGCCGGGCTGGGTCAGTCCCAGCTGCGGTCCCACCACGTGGACGACGCCCTGCTCGACGTCACCCAGCGGGTGCAGCCGGACGCCGAACTCGGCGCAGTTCCTGCGCAGGGTCTCGAGCTGGGTCCGGGAGACGGGGTCGGCGATGGGCTTGTCGATGTCGAGGGTGGGGGTGTTGTGGTCCTCGGTGGCGATCGTCAGATCCGTCCGGCGCACCCGGCGGCCGTTCTTGCGAAGACCGTCGAAGGCCTGCGGGCTGGTCACCTCGTGCAACAGGTGCAGGTCGATGAACAGGAGGTCGGGCTCGCCCTCCGCTCGCCGCACGATGTGGTCGTCCCAGACCTTTTCCGCGAGTGTCCGTCCCATCGCTTTCCCTTCGGCCGGGTGCTTCGTCCGGCCCAACTCGAGTGACGTGCCCGTCCGGTCCCGGGAACCGGGCGGCGCTGCGGTGCCGCGCTCCACGGTTCCGCCGTACCAAGAGTGACGCGTTCCGCAGGATAGTGAACTTGCGTTTCACAGTTTGAGACGCAAGTATCGTTGCATGGACAACTCTAGTGGCGTCGGCGTTCTCGACAAGGCAGCACTCGTACTGAGCGCTCTGGAGTCCGGTCCGGCCACCCTGGCCGGGCTGGTCGCGTCAACCGGCCTCGCGCGCCCCACCGCGCACCGGCTCGCGGTGGCGCTGGAGCACCACCGCATGGTGGCGAGGGACATGCAGGGCCGCTTCATCCTGGGCCCGCGGCTGGCCGAACTGGCGGCCGCGGCGGGTGAGGACCGGCTCCTGGCGAGCGCCGGCCCCGTGCTGACGCATCTACGCGACGTGACCGGTGAGAGCGCCCAGCTGTACCGGCGGCAGGGGGACATGCGCATCTGCGTGGCGGCGGCGGAGCGTCTCTCCGGACTGCGCGACACGGTCCCCGTCGGTTCGACACTGCCGATGAAGGCCGGGTCGGCCGCGCAGATCCTCATGGCCTGGGAGGAGCCCGAGCGGCTGCACCGCGGCCTTCAGGGTGCGCGGTTCACCGCGACCGCACTCTCGGGCGTGCGGCGCCGCGGCTGGGCCCAGTCGATCGGTGAGCGCGAGCCCGGCGTGGCCTCGGTCTCCGCGCCGGTGCGGGGGCCGTCGAACCGCGTGGTCGCCTCCGTCTCGGTATCCGGACCCATCGAGCGGCTGACCCGTCATCCGGGCCGGATGCACGCCCAGGCCGTGATCGACGCCGCGGCCCGTCTCACCGAGGCCCTGCGCCGCGGCAACTGACCTCCGCGCCGTCCCGTTACGACGCGCACCGGCCGGCGCGATGCCGGTGGCCGCACCCGGCTCCGACGGCGGCATGTTGGCGTGGACGGAAAACGGACTCGCCGCCCCGCCGGCGCGCCACCTCGCGTGCCGGATGCCGGCGCGCCCTTCTCCTACCGCACCCGGCGGTTGAAGGCGGTCCCGGGCGGATCGGCGCCGGCGGTCCGGGTCAGCCGCGCAGTTCACAGCAGCTCCCGCGGTGAACTGCGATGCGCGACGACACGGACCGCGCGAGGCTCTCCGAACAACGGGCGGTACCCGAGCAGTCGAGAGCCCTCCTCGGGTGACAGCTCCGTGAACATCCGCGGCATGAGCGTGAGGGCAGGCCACGGGATCGAGCCCGAGGGCGAGGTCGCAGCCACGCGCACCGGATCGTGGACACTTGCCACGAACTCGGCCGGGGCTGTGGGGGAGAAGAGCAGAGGCCGCTCGCCCGCGGGGACCGGCTGCCTCGGTCGCGGCGCTCGGCCGCTTCGGCTGTTCCGCGACGCGACGGCCTTGCCGGCATACGCACAGGCCGCAGCCGGAATTGCGGCGCTCCATCTCGATCCGGCCGAGCCCCGGGACACCCTGCCAAAAGGTGGCGGCAGCCGTGGCGATGAAAACGCGGCGGGCGATGAAAACACCCGGAAAGACAGCGGCAGAACAGCAGAAAAGGGAAAAGCCCCTCCGTCGGGAGGGGCTTTTCCGCGGGCGTACCCCCGACCGGATTCGAACCGGCGCTACCGCCTTGAGAGGGCGGCGTGCTAGGCCGCTACACAACGGGGGCTTGGTGAGTGATGTTCCCGGAGAAACTCACACGCTGGGCTACCAGGACTCGAACCTAGACTAAATGAACCAGAATCACTCGTGCTGCCAATTACACCATAGCCCATGGTATGAACCAGTACCCCCGACCGGATTCGAACCGGCGCTACCGCCTTGAGAGGGCGGCGTGCTAGGCCGCTACACAACGGGGGCCCTAGCGATCCTTTACCACGACACGAAACAAGCGGTGTCACATCGTCTGCATCCGGGAGAACCCGAAAGCGACAGTGTTCAAGGATCTGTACCCCCGACCGGATTCGAACCGGCGCTACCGCCTTGAGAGGGCGGCGTGCTAGGCCGCTACACAACGGGGGCTTGCACTGCGATCAAGACTCCCCGAAAGGGAAATCCTGCTGGGGTACCAGGACTCGAACCTAGACTAAGTGAACCAGAATCACTCGTGCTGCCAATTACACCATACCCCACCAAAACACAACCCCCGCCGGGGGGTTCTGTTCTGCTGCGCCGGTTGAACCAGGCCTCTCAGCCCTCTCGGGCGGCGCAGGAAGAACATTACCCGATGCCGGACTGCCCTCCAAAACCGATACACAGCGCGGTCGTCCGTCCGTGGCCGCACCGGCGACGGTCCGGCCTACGAAGCCGGCCGCCAGGACTCGGAACCCGGTCGCGCTTCCGCGCCCTAAGCCACAAGCCGGGCCAGCGCGGCGTCGATACGGGCCAGCGTGCGCTCCCGCCCGAGCACCTCGAGGGACTCGAAGAGCGGCAGGCCGACCGTCCGGCCGGTCACGGCGACCCGGACCGGCGCCTGCGCCTTGCCCAGCTTCAGGCCGTGCTCCTCGCCGGCCTCGACGACGGCCGTCTTGAGCGCCTCGGCGTTCCACTCGGCGTCGGCGAGTTTCGCCCGCGCGGTGCGCAGCAGAGCGTCCGAACCCTCCTTCATCGCCTTGTTCCACGAGGCCTCGTCGTCGACCGGCTCGTCGAGGAACAGGAAGTCGACATTGGCGGTGATGTCGGAGAGGACCGTCAGACGCGTCTGCGCCAGCGGAGCCAGTTCCGCGAAGGCGGCGGCGTCGAAGGCCTCCGGCTTCCACGGGGCGTGCGGGTCCCGCAGCCACGGCTCGCAGGCAGCGGCGAACTCCTCCGTCGGCATCTGCCGGATGTGCGTGGCGTTGATGGCCTCGCACTTCTTGAGGTCGAACCGCGCCGGGTTGGCGTTGACGCCGCTGATGTCGAAGGCGGCGACCATCTCGTCCATCGTGAAGATGTCGCGGTCCTCGGCGAGCGACCAGCCCAGCAGCGAGAGGTAGTTGAGCAGCCCGGCGGGCAGGAAGCCCCGCTCCCGGTACAGATTGAGCGAGGACTGCGGGTCCCGCTTGGAGAGCTTCTTGTTGCCCTCGCCCATGACGTACGGCAGGTGGCCGAACCGGGGGGTCGTGCCGTTGCCGACTCCGATGTCGGCCAGAGCCGCGTAGAGCGCGATCTGCCGCGGGGTCGACGACAGCAGGTCCTCGCCGCGCAGCACGTGCGTGATCTCCATCAGCGCATCGTCCACCGGGTTGACGAGCGTGTAGAGCGGGGCCCCGTTCGCCCGCACGATGCCGTAGTCCGAGACGTTCTCGGGCGAGAAGGTCAGTTCACCGCGCACCAGGTCGGTAAAGGTGATCGGCTCGTCGGGCATCCGGAACCGGACGATCGCCGGGCGCCCCTCGGCCCGGTATGCCTCGATCTGCCCGGCCGTCAGTGTGCGGCACGTGCCGTCGTAACCGGACGGCTTGCCTGCGGCCCGCGCCGCCTCACGGCGGGCGTCGAGCTCCTCGGTGGTGCAGAAGCACTCGTACGCGAACCCGGCGTCCTGGAGGCGGCGGGCGACATCGCGGTAGAGGTCCATGCGCTGCGACTGCCGGTAGGGCTCGTGCGGGCCGCCGACCTCGGGGCCCTCGTCCCAGTCGAAGCCCAGCCAGCGCATCGCGTCCAGCAGTTGCCGGTACGACTCCTCGGAGTCGCGGGCCGCGTCGGTGTCCTCGATGCGGAACACCAGCGTGCCGCCGTGGTGCCGGGCGAACGCCCAGTTGAAGAGCGCGGTTCGGACCAGACCCACATGGGGATTGCCGGTCGGGGAGGGACAGAAACGTACACGTACGGGTGCGCTAGTCACGCTTGATCACCTTGTTGGTGAGAGTGCCGATGCCTTCGATGGTGACGGCGACCTCATCGCCGACGTTGAGCGGGCCGACCCCGGCCGGGGTGCCGGTGAGGATGACGTCGCCGGGCAGCAGGGTCATCGCCTCGGTGATGTGGACGACCAGGTCGGCGATGGAACGGACCATCTCGCTGGTGCGGCCGAGCTGGCGCTGTTCGCCGTTGACCGTGCACATGATGCCCAGGTCCGACGGGTCCAGTTCGGTCTCGATCCAGGGGCCGAGTGGACAGGAGGTGTCGAAGCCCTTGGCGCGTGCCCACTGCGACTCGCTGCGCTGGACGTCCCGCGCGGTCACGTCGTTGGCGCAGGTGTAGCCGAGGACGACGTCCTGCACCCGCTCGCGCGGCACCTCGCGGCACATGCGCCCGATGACGACGGCCAGCTCGGCCTCGTGGTCCACCTCGCTCGAGAACGAGGGGTACACGACCGGGTCGCCGGGCCCGGTCACCGCGGTCGACGGCTTGAAGAACGTGATGGGCACGTCCGGAACCGTCTGCCCGAGCTCGGCGGCGTGCTCCGCATAGTTGCGGCCGATGGCCACGACCTTGTTGGGGAGCACGGGCGGGAGCATCCGGACCTTGGCCATCGGGACCCTTTTCCCCGAGCGCTCGAACTCGGCGAAAGGATGCCCCTTGATGATGTCGAGAACGGGCCCGTCCGGATCGGACGGGTCGCCTTCCACGACACCGAAGGCGACGTTGCCGTCGATGGAGAACCTGGCGATGCGCACGGGAAGCAGCTGCCCCTCACTGACTGGCCGGATGCTGACGCTCCAGGCTAACGCCCGGCGTTCGCATCGCGGGGCGGGGCGGCCGGTCACACACCGTCCCGCCCCTGCCGCCCCGAGAACAGGTCAGCCCTGCGGCACGTCCATCAGAACGGTCCGGCGCGGGTTGGCTGTCTGCGTCGGCAGGACTCGCGCCTCCTCACGCTGCTCCACGACGTAGCCGACGGGGCCGGACTCCTCGGCGTCCACGAGGTGGGCGAGAGTGGTGCGGCGCGGGTTGGCTATGTTGCGGAACATCATCGTCTTCACCGGTGTCTGCCTCGTAGCTGTTCGGGATTCGGGTCGGCTGTCGTTTCCGACATCCGTGTCAAGCGAAAGGCTAGACGCGCCATTCCCTTGGGATCTCAGCGGAAAGCGTCGCCCGGCGTGTGATTTTACTCACCAACTCACCGACAAAAGCCGCATAACGCCGCGCTGCGCAGACCTCCGGAATCCGGCAAATCCTGACCGAAGCGCACCATTCACATCCGAGCGACTTCCACGCAGGTCCCATCCGGGTCGACCGGGTCGTGGGCAAAAGTCCGGAATCGACAACACCGTGCACCAACCGTTCCTACACATGGTCATCCATTTCCCACACAGTGTGACGACTTCGAGCACTCGACCCACCGGCCTTGTTGCAGATGCAGCACTGTGCTGGAATTCCTCGGACCGCCGCGTAATCATCCGGCGCGCAAGTGGCGCAGAGCAGCGCCAGGCGGTGGTGGAAGGGGGAGGCTCGCGCCGGTCTACTCACGACCGACAACGGGGCCCGTCCCCACGACTCGACACCGTTCCACCGTTCACCCGGGGGAACGCCTGGTCCAGAGGTTGCGACGCTAGTGCAGGGACGTTTCAAGAGGGAAGACAGCGCTGCGGCGGACCCGGAGCTGCGCGGTGGGACCGACCGTGGCTCTTCGCCTGTGCGCACCCATAACATCGACGCGGAGGATCCGAACGCGGACCGCTCCGGGCGCAGAGGCACGCCCGGCGACGACGCCCGCGCGCGGCGCAAAACCAGCACTCCCGCCGGCCCGGGTTCCCGCATGGCCCTGCGCAACTGGCGCATCAGCACCCGCCTGGTCTCGCTGCTGGCCCTGCCCGTGGTGGCGGCGACGAGTCTCGGCGGTCTGCGCATCAGCACGTCGATGACCAACCTCGAGCAGCTCGACAACATGAAGCTGCTGACCGAGATGACCAAGCAGGCGACCGAGCTGGCCTCCGCGCTCCAGGAGGAGCGCGACCACTCGGCCGGACCGCTTGCGGCGGGTGACTCCCGGAACGACGACGTGGCCTACCCGCGTCAGGTGACCGACCGCGAGATGAAGGCGTTCGAGGACGCCACCGAGCAGATCAAGTCCTCGGACAGCGACGCCCTGGTGGGCGTCAACTCCTCCCTGGTCAACATCCTCCAGCAGCTGGACAAGATCAAGACGATTCGCGCCAACGCGTACAAGGACGACGCGTACGTCGCGCAGACCGTCAACAGTTACGACGAACTCATCAAGGCCCTGCTCTCGCTGTCCCAGGACATGGCGCAGGCCACCAGCAACAGCGAGATGATCCGCAGTACCCGCGCGCTGGCCGCGTTCTCCTCCGCCAAGGAGTACGCGTCCATCCAGCGCGCGGTCATCAGCGCCGGTCTCGCCCACGAGCCGAAGCCCAAGCTCTCCACGAGCGACCGGCTGTACGGCCAGTCGGCCCTGCTCAGCGAGAACTCGGCGCTCGACCAGTTCATCGAGATCTACGACGGCACGTCGACCTCCCAGGAGCTGTTGCAGGCCCTGGAGCAGGGCGGCAACTCCGAGATCATCCTCGCGGACACGTACGCCGCCCGGATGCTGAAGCCCAACAGCGAGATCTCGAAGGAGAACCGGTCCTACAAGGACTGGTACGACTCGGACAGCACGAAGCTCGAGGAGATGTCGCGCATCGAGCAGACCCTTCTGTCCGAGATGGATCAGAAGGCGCGCCAGCTTCGCTCGGAGACGAAGCGGGACGCGATCCTCAACGGTGTCGTCATCCTGCTAGTCCTCGGCGTCTCACTCATCGGCGCCTTCGTGGTGGCCCGCTCCATGGTCCGCTCGCTGCGCAGGCTCCAGGACACCGCGCAGGAGGTCTCGCAGAAGCGGCTGCCCGAACTGGTCCGCCAGCTCTCCGAGTCCGACCCGCAGGACGTCGACACCTCGGTCGAGTCGGTCGGCGTGCACAGCCGGGACGAGATCGGCAAGGTGGCCGCGGCCTTCGACGACGTGCACCGCGAGGCGGTCCGGCTGGCCGCGGACCAGGCCCTCCTGCGGGGCAACGTCAACGCGATGTTCACCAACCTCTCGCGCCGCAGCCAGGGCCTCATTCAGCGCCAGCTGTCGCTCATATCCGAGCTGGAGAGCCGCGAGGCGGATCCGGACCAGCTCTCCAGCCTGTTCAAGCTCGACCACCTCGCGACCCGCATGCGGCGGAACGGCGAGAACCTCCTCGTCCTCGCGGGCGAGGAGCCCGGCCGCCGCTGGACGCGCCCGGTGCCGCTCGTCGACGTGCTGCGCGCCGCGGCATCCGAGGTGGAGCAGTACGAGCGGATCGAACTGAGTTCGGTTCCGTCCAGCGAGGTTGCGGGCCGGGTCGTCAACGACCTCGTGCACCTGGTGGCCGAGCTGCTCGAGAACGCGACGTCGTTCTCCTCACCGCAGACCAAGGTCAAGGTGACCGGACACGCTCTGCCCGACGGCCGGGTGCTGGTCGAGATCCACGACACCGGTATCGGCCTCTCACCGGAGGACCTCTCCGCGATCAACGAGCGGCTGGCCAGCCCGCCCACGGTGGATGTCTCGGTCTCGCGCCGCATGGGCCTGTTCGTGGTCGGCCGGCTGTCCCAGCGGCACGGCATCCGCATCCAGCTGCGCCCGTCCGACTCCGGCGGCACAACGGCCCTCGTCATGCTCCCGGTCGACGTCGCGCAGGGCGGCCGGAAGGGCTCCGGAAGGCCCCCGGGTGCCGGCACCGGCACCGGTGCTGCGAGCGGCCCCGGCAGCAACCGGCTCGCGGGCATGCAGCCCCGCGGACAGGTTCAGGGCGGCAATCGCACGGCGCTTCCGTCGAGCGGCGACCCCCGTCCGCAGGCGCCGGGCGACGGTTCCGGGCCCACGGGAGCGGACAGCAGGCCGGGGCGCGCCGGCAGCGGGCTGCCGTCCCGCCCGGGTGCCCGGAACGGCCCGAAGCCGAGGGACCCCGCGGGCGACTCGCTCTTCCGCTCCGGCCCGCCACCGCGCGAGAGCGCTGCGCAACCCACTCCTCCGCCCGCGTCCGGCCGGGAGCAGGACGGACGTCCGCAGCTCCCTCAGCGCGGTCCGGCGCCCGAACTCCCCGGCAGCTCGAGCCGACCGGCCGGTGCCGGCGCCTCCGGCGGCAGGCAGGACGGTGGCACCAGCTGGGGTTCCTCGGGCCCGGCGGACGGCTGGTCGCCGGCTGCTCCGGAGCCCCCGGAGCAGCCGCGCGGACACGACGAGGAGAGCGCCGCCTCCCGGTATCCCCGGGTGAACCGCGAGGCCCCGTACGGTTCGGGTGACGACCGGAACACCAAGCGCGAGAACGACTTCGAGGCCGCAGGGCCGGCCGGGGGGTCGCTCGGCGGCCCCGGCGACACGGCCGCCTTCCCGCGTCCCGACTTCGGCGGCAGCAGGCAGCAGCAGGAACCGCACCGGAACCAGCGGCCCGCATCCGAGCACGACGCGCTGCCTCCGGCGACGGGCCCGGGCGACGGCCGCACCCCGCTGTTCGAGGCTCTGGAGTCGGACTGGTTCCGCGGAGCACGAGGTGGCGAGGAGGCCGCCTCCCAGCCGGCTCCCCCGCCGCAGCGGCGTTCGCCGGCCCCCGAGGGGCCCCCGGCGATGCCGCGCCGTGAGCCGGCGCGCAACATCGACGACACCGGTGCCGTATGGCGCACGTCGCCCAATGACGAGCTCGGCCGCCAGGCCGAGCGGGTCCGCCAGCCGGCGGCCGGCGGCATCACCACCTCCGGTCTGCCCCGCCGTGTGCCCCGCGCCAACCTGGTGGCGGGAACCGCACAGCAGCAGAACGAGCAGACCGGTCCGCAGGTCTCGCGCGCGCCCGACGACGTGCGCGGCCGACTGACCAATCTCCGCCGGGGTATCCAGCGGGGCCGCCAGGCAGGAAGCGGCCCGGACCACGGAAACCACGGCTTTGGCCCCACTTACCAGCAGGAGCGTTAGTTGAGTCCGATGAGCCAGGCGGCGCAGAATCTGAACTGGTTGATCACCAA
>NZ_JAMQGM010000031.1 GCF_023703325.1 Streptomyces meridianus | reverse complement strand
GGCCGCGGAGGTGGCGGCCGGCCTCGACGCGGGCGTGCGGATCTCGCTCCGGCTCGACCTCGCCGCCCACACCGTCTTCGACCCGGCCGGCGACGACCGGGAGAGTGCCGCCGCCGCGGTCCTCCAGGTGCACAGCCTCGCCGACCCCACCCTGGTCACCGACGCCGCCCGGCTGTGGGAGGGCGAGGGCGGACTCGGTCCCCGGGCCCGCATCGACACCCTCCTCGCCGTCCGCCGGGCCGCCCGCGTCTGGCCTCCGCTCGCCCGTCTGCTCGAGCGGCCCGTCCCGGACGTGCTCCCGGTGGACGAGGACGAGCTGTCCGACCTGCTCGGCCGGGCTGCGGCCCGGCTCGGCGCCGCCGGCGTCGCCGTCCACTGGCCCCGGGAACTGGCCCGCGAACTGACCGCCACCGCCGTCGTCCGGCGCGCCCCGGGCTCGGCCGCCGACGGCTTCGGCTTCTTCGACACCCAGGAACTCCTGCAGTTCCGCTGGCAGTTGGCGCTCGGCGGTGAACCGCTCACCGAAGCGGAGATGGACAACCTCGCCGAAGCGCACCGGCCCGTCGTCCGGCTGCGGGACCAGTGGGTCCTCGTCGATCCCGCCCTGGTCCGCAAGGCCCGCAAACGCGAACTCGGCCTCCTGGACCCGGTCGACGCCCTGTCCGTGGCGCTCACCGGCACCGCCGAGGTCGACGGGGAACAGGTCGAGGCCGTCCCGGTCGGTGCCCTCGCCGAGCTGCGTGGCCGCCTCACCTCCGACCTGCCGCCGGCCCCCCAGCCGCCCGGTCTGCGCGCCACCCTGCGCGACTATCAACTGCGCGGACTGGCCTGGCTCGACCTCATGACCTCCCTCGGCCTCGGCGGATGCCTGGCGGACGACATGGGCCTGGGCAAGACCGTCACCCTCATCGCCCTGCACCTCAGGCGCAACCACCCCGCCCCCACGCTCGTCGTCTGCCCGGCCTCCCTGCTCGGCAACTGGCAACGGGAGATCGAACGGTTCGCACCGGGCACGGCCGTGCGCCGCTTCCACGGCGGCAGCCGCAGCCTCGAGGACCTGGCCGGCGGCTTCGTGCTCACCACCTACGGCACGATGCGCTCCAGTGCCGCCGAACTCGCCGCACACACCTGGGGCATGGTCGTCGCCGACGAGGCCCAGCACGTGAAGAACCCCTACTCCTCCACCGCGAAGGCGCTGCGCACCATCCCCGCGCCCGCCCGGGTCGCCCTCAGCGGCACCCCCGTCGAGAACAACCTCTCCGAACTGTGGGCCCTGCTCGACTGGACGACCCCCGGACTGCTCGGCCCGCTCAAGACCTTCCGCGCCCGGCACGCCCGCGCCGTCGAGGGCGGCGAGGACGACGCGGCCACCGAACGGCTGGCCCGTCTGGTCCGCCCCTTCCTGCTGCGCCGCCGCAAGTCCGACCCCGGGATCGTCCCCGAACTGCCGCCCAAGACCGAGACCGACCATCCCGTCGCCCTCGGTCGCGAACAGGCCGCCCTCTACGAGGCCGTCGTCCGGGAGACCCTCGCCCGGATCGAGGAGGCCGAGGGCATCGCCCGCCGCGGTCTGGTCATGAAGCTGCTGACCGCGCTGAAGCAGATCTGCAACCACCCCGCGCAGTACCTGAAGGAGGCCGCCCCCGGCCTCGTCGCACGCTCCGGCAAGCTCGAACTCCTCGACGAACTGCTGGAGACGATCGTCGCCGAGGACGGCTCGGTCCTGGTCTTCACCCAGTACGTGTCCATGGCCCGGCTCCTCGAGACCCACCTGGCCGGCCGCGGCATCCCCAGCCTGTTGCTCCACGGAGGCACGCCGGTCGCACAGCGCGAGGCGATGGTCCGGGAGTTCCAGGCCGGCCGGGTCCCGGTGTTCCTGCTCTCCCTCAAGGCCGCGGGCACCGGGCTCAACCTGACCCGGGCCGGGCACGTCGTCCACTACGACCGCTGGTGGAACCCGGCCGTCGAGGAACAGGCCACCGACCGCGCCTACCGCATCGGCCAGACCCGGCCCGTGCAGGTGCACCGGCTGATCACCGAGGGCACGGTCGAGGAACGCATCGGTGAACTCCTCAGCAGCAAGAAGGCGCTGGCCGACGCGGTCCTCGGCGGCGGCGAGGCCGCCCTGACCGAGCTGAGCGACGCCGACCTGGCCGACCTCGTGTCCCTGCGGAGGACGCCGTGAACCGCCGTGTCTACCCGCCGTTCCCGCCCCGCCCGGGCAGCCGGGGCCCGTTCGCCGAGTCCTGGTGGGGCCGGGCCTGGGTGACCGCACTGGAGGAGAGCTCGCTCGACGCCGGACGCCTCTCCCGCGGCCGCACCTACGCGCGTGCCGGTAACGTCGACCAGATCACGGTCACCCCCGGCCTGATCACGGCGGTCGTCCACGGCAGCCGCCCCCGCCCCTACACCTCCCGGATCCGGCTCGGCGTCCTGACCGCCGACGACTGGGACCGCTTCCTCGACGTCGTGGCCGGCCGACCCGCGCACATCGCGGCCCTGCTCGACAAGGACATGCCGCACGAGCTCGTCGAAGCGGCCGCGTCGGCGGGCGTCCGGCTGCTCCCGGGCCCCGGCGAACCCGCCCCGCAGTGCACCTGCCCCGATGACGGTCATCCCTGCAAGCACGCCGCCGCCCTCTGCTACCAGACGGCCCGGATCCTGGACGAGGACCCGTTCGTCCTGCTGCTGATGCGCGGACGCGAGGAGGACGACCTCCTCGACGAACTGTCCCGCCGCAACGCCGCCCGCGCCGCCCGGAACCGGACCGGCACACCACGGCCCCCGGTCACCGTCGGTGCGCGCGCGGCCCTGCAGCGGACCGAACACCCGCCGCTTCCGGAGCCGTTGCCCGCACCCGACGTGCCCGCGCAGCCGCCGGTGTTCCCCGAAACCGAGGACGGGCCGGCAGCGGAGACGCTCGAGTTCCTGGCCGTCGACGCCTCGGCCCGGGCCCACGCCTTCCTCACCGGTACGGAGAGCGCCCTGGCACCGCTCACCCCGTGGCAGGACGCAGTACGTCTCGCCGCCGGTCACCCCCTGCTCGCCGGGCGCCACACCGTCTCCCGCCGCTTCACCGGGCTGGCCGGGGCCACCGGGGGAACGCCGAAGGAGCTGGCGCGGGCGGCCGCTGCCTGGCGGCAGGGCGGACATGCGGGCCTGGCCGTCCTCGAGGAGGAATGGGACCCGCCGGCCGGGGACTTCGACCGGGCCCGCAGTGTCCTGACAGCCGCGGAGCTGCCCCGGCTGACTCCCCGGCGCAACCGGCTCACGAACGTCTCCGGCGTCGTGCAGCTCCGCTACGGGCGGGACGGCCGCTGGTACCCGTACCGCTCGGACCGGGGCCGGGAGGACTGGTGGCCGGAGGGCCCGGCCGACGCCGATCCGGTCAGTGCGCTCACGGGACTGCTGTACGGGTGAGGACTCCCCGACCGTGCGGCCGCACGGTCGGGTCGGCCAGCCGAGACCTCACCCGCCGGCGCAGCGTGTTCCGGCCGCTTGTGAGACGTACCGGCACCACCACGGCGGTTCGCTGTCACCTTGCTGACCCAACTGCCTTGCAAAAGAGCTGAGTTGATGACTCATCGGGAGCGGAATCATTACCTCCGCTGCATTAGTGTGATTAAGCTACGCATTGCTTTCCTTGGCCCGGCCTCGACAGCGGCGGGCAGGTCGTCGCGCGCCCTGCTCTCCCCGACGCCGACGGCCTGTGCGTCCTGCGAGGAGCGGAGACAGACGGTTTCCCGCGCTCGGATACACCGTGTTCCCGAGAGCGTTCCGCCGTGTCCGCCGTGACGCAGCCCATGTCTGGGACGTCGTCGCGAACCGAGCCTCACCGAAGACCGGAAGACCCTTTGGAGAGGAGCACGACGCATGCAGGAGAACGAAAGACCCACGGGGGCCGCGCAGGAACCGACAGAAGGTACCGGGGACACCCGGCACCTGAACCGCCGCCTGTTCCTCGGCGGACTCGGAGCCGCTGCGGCGACCGCCCTGGTCGCACAGTCCGGTGCGAACTCACCGGCCTGGGCGAGCAGCGAGACGACGGCGCAGCTGCCTGCGAGCATGGAGCCCCCGCAGACCATGGCGATGCGGACCTTCAGCAAGATCGACGGAACTCCCGTGTACTACTGGCGCGGTGACCGCGGGAACACCTCGCTGCGCAACTGGCAGTGCACCGAAGCCTTCTACGACCGCCTGGTGGTCTGGATCCGCGACCTGCGCGACCTGTCCGCCGACGGAGGGTTCGGCGGGATCGACTTCCTGGTGTCCGCGGGCTTCTACGTCAACAAGAGCGGCCAGCACGGTGCGGGCACCGCGATGGACCTCGACCTGGTCCGCTGGAACGGCGGCCGGCAGAGCTCCCCGCTGGACGGCCACCACTCCGCTTCGGACAAGACCCTGCGCCGCCGCTACCTGGCCGTGGACGCGACCTGCCGTCGGCGGTTCCGCTACGTCCTCGACGGCTGGTACAACTCGGACCACCACGACCATATCCACGCGGACTTCGGTGGCCTTCCGACCCTGTGCCAGAAGGGTTCGTCCAGCGACACCAAGTTCGTCCAGGCCATGTGCAACAACTTCATGGGCTCGGGACTGGCGGTCGACGGGATATGGGGATCCAAGACCCAGTCGGCGTTCACCCAGGCGAAGAACAAGCTCAGCATCGAGGGCGACCCGCACACCAACCTCGACTCCTGGCGGAACATGCTCGCGCGCATAGCCCGGCACGGGTTCCGCGACGACGCGTTCTGACCGGTGGCAGGGGCCGGGTGCGGACACCCGGCCCCTGCACCGTGCGGGGCCCCCGGCTCACCCGCCTCCGGACGGGGCCCGATCCTCGAGGAACTCCAGAACCGCATCGGTGAACCGACCGGGAGCAGTCCGGTGAATCAGATGCCCGGCCGGGACGGTGAGCAGCCGGGCATGCGGCACGCGCCGGGCCAGTTCCGCGATCCGCTCCTGGGGGACCGGGCTCTGCGGTCCGCCCGCGAGGACGAGCGTGCGGGCGGTGATCCTGCCGAGCAGCGCGAGCCAGGCGGCGTCGGGGGTATCGATCTGCTGCCTGACCGCGAGCACCATGTCCCAGTCGAACGACAGTGGCCCTTCCGGCCGTTCGGGGACGACCCGTTCGCGGGGGAGCGGCGCCGGCACGTCCTCCAGGATCAGCCGGTCCAGCCGCTGGGGATGCGCCGCGGCCAGCATCCAGGCGACCATGCCGCCCAGGGAGTGGCCGATCAGGTCCACCCGGTCGAGGGCAAGGGCGTCCAGGAAGCCGAGCACGTCATCGCGCATGAGCTCCAGTGAGTAGGCGCCGGGCCGGTCGCTGCCGCCGTGGCCCCGCAGATCGACGGCGTACACCCGTCGGCGGCGGGAGAAGGCCGGTGTGACGTCCTCCCAGTCCCGGGCCCCCTCGCCCAGCGCGTGCAGGAGGACCAGCGGCGGTGCGTCCGGAGGTCCGCAGACCCGGTAGGCGAGCCGTGCCCGTCCGGTCTCGACGGTGTGTTGATCAGGCATGGCCGGACGCTACCGGCACCGGCCACCCGTGTGGCGATGTTCGCCGGGGAAGGACGCTCCGGATCAGGGAACCGCGGGTCAGGCGGTCCCGGAGGTTCCGTCGGCGTTCGCCTCGGTGGGCGTGCGCAGCTTCTCGAGGGCGTCGGCGGCGCTCAGCTCCGCATCGCGCACCTGTTCCCAGCGGCCGAGGGAGGCGGCTGCGCCGCGCATGAGCTCGTCCGGCAGACCGGCCTCGGCGAACAGGTCGGCGACCTCCTGCAGTTCCGGTGCCCAGCGCCAGGCATTCGCAGCCGCGTCGGGTATGTGGGCGGTCCTCGTCGGGTAGCCGCCCGGCTCCTGCGCGGCAATGTCCGTCAACTGCCTCGCCACACCGTGCTGTTCGGCCACGCCGTGGGCCAGCGCGGCCAGGATCTGGGCGGCCTTGCGGTACCCGCTGTGGGAGAGCCCCAGCGCCGACGCCTTGCCGATCTCCTCCCCGAGCGGACGCACCTGCACATCGGTCATGGCGAACAGCCCGCTCAGCCGGGACACGGCCGAGGGCGGACCGGAGGCGTACAGCAGCGGCCGCTTGCCGTTGACCGGTGGCGGGCCGATGAGCGCCGCGTCGACGACCGAGGCCCCGGGCAGCAGCTGCACGATGCGCTGCATGCGCCGGGGAGCCGTGGCGTTCGCCTCGATGTACAGCGTGCCGTTCTCGACCCCGTGCTCCGCCACCTGCCGGGCGACGTTCTCGGCCGCCGCCGGACTGCACAGGGAGAGGACGACGTCGGCGCGCTCGAGGAGGTCGGCGAGCCCGTCGGCGGCCTCCAGCCTGGCCGCTTCGGCCCGCTCCGCCGTCGCCGGGCTGCGGCCCTCGGGGGACCAGATCACGCGTGCGCCACCCCGTCGCAACTGCGCCGCAACGGCCGCACCCATGCGGCCCGGGTGGAGGATCCCGACGGTCGTTCCCACACCCCTCATACGGCGCTGCTCTCCGATCGCATGTCAGCAGGCGGCCCGGGGACCGCGCGGTTGATGTCTCGCGAACCCTACCCGCGCGTCTCCGAAGATCGAACCCCCGTTCAATCCGGTCCCGTTCGGTCCGGTCCCGTTCAGTCCGGTCCCGTTCGGTCCGGTCCCGTTCGGTCCGGTCCACCGGCCGCACCGCACCGGTGGCCGGCGGGCAGCGTCGGGGAGGTCGAGATCAGGAAGGGCGCGGCATACGGGGCGGTGTCCTGCGGGGTCACACAGAACAGGTGCCCGGCGAGGCGGCGTTCCGCAGCGTCCACGGGGTCGGCGTAGGCGAGCAGGAACGTGGGGTCGTTCAACCGGTCCAGCCTGAGGACGAGGTCGGCCTCGTCGTGGCCGTCGGGGTCGGCGAAGTCCTGGGAGGGCACGGTCCGGAAGCCCAGATCGGCCTTGAAGCGGAACAGGCCCGGCTTGGTGAGGTGCCCGATGAGGTTGGGCTCGTTCCCCAGGGTCGCCCAGCGGTACCCCTTGCTCCGGGCGACCCGCAGGGCGGTGAGGTAGAGCACCCGCGCCAGGCTGGAGCGCCGCCACTCGGCGGTGACGGCGGAGAAGCGCACCACCGCGGCGTCGTCGTCCGGGCACTCGCGGACGAGGCAACCACCGGCCAGCTCCTCGCCCGCGTACGCGAACACGCCGAAGAACTTGTCCGGGCCGTCGAGCACGGCATCCCGGTGACCGAGGGCGAACGGAACGCCGAAGTCCATCTGGGCGACACGGTCTGCGTACAGGGCCAGGAACCGGTCGAGGGCGGCGGGGGAGACCGGCTCCTCGATCACCTCGGTCAGTCCCGCCGCAGCCGCGTCGCGCTGCGCCCGGCGGATGTCCCGGCGAGCGGTCCGGCGCAGGCGGGAGAGGAACTCCTCCTCGCCGGATCCCAGTTCGGCCACCCAGGCGACGGCCGACGGCTTGCGCAGGAATCCGTGGGCGCCGAGCTCCGGCCAGAAGGTCGCCGGCGGGTCGACGACCCGGACGACGTCGATGTCCCGGCCCGGGCGGGCCCAGGGCCGGGCCGCCAGCTCCTCCGGCCCGACCACGGCGAGCGCGAGTCCGTAGTGGTCCCGTATCTCCACGTGCTGCTCCCTTCTGCCTGCGGGGCCGCTGTCCCGCGCCCCGAGCGGACCGCCGCGGCCGGACGGGGACGTTCAGGCCGATGCGGGCTCGTGCCGGGGGGACGCGTCGTCGCGCAGGCAGTCCCCGAAGGTCTCGAGCGCGCGGGACCAGTTGTCGGCGTACTCGCTCACCAGCCGGATGAACTCCGCCGCCTCGTCCGAGGTCGTGACGAGGCCCGTCATGCCGGTCTCGTCGTCGCTGACCTGCTGGGCGTGGCCGGTCTCGGCCTTGATGTGGGAGTCGATCCAGGCGAACTGGTCGTTGTGGTGGAACAGCCGCTCGCCGTCCACCATCACCTTCGCGTACAGCCGCCGGAACCCGACGGCGATGTCCAGGGCGATGGTCTCCACCACCCGGAGCTGGACCGCGGCGCCGAGCGGGGACTCGGCGAGCCGCTCCATGTTGCCGAGCAGTTCGCGCACCGCGGCCGGCAGCTGAGCGGCGGCCTCCCGGCCGGCTTCGTCGACGTGGGGGGTCAGTGGTGCGACGACCGTGTCGTCCCACCAGACGTAGTGAATTCCCGCCGGACCGCGCGGGGCGACCGCCCGGAACTCAGGTGCCGCGTTGTCGAGGTCGTCGCCGATGACCTGGTAGACGGTCTGGAAGGCGCCGAGGAGTTCACGGGACGGGGCTGCCTGGGCGGAGAACGAGCGGGCCATCACGCCCAGTCCGGCGAGGGTCGTGAACATGAAGCTCTTGGTCATCTCCCGCCAGCGCAGGCCGATGGCGAGCCCGGCCTCGGGGGTGACGGCCGAGGCGTTCTTCGCGGTTCCGAAGAACGCGTTGTCCGCGCGGCGCAGGCGGGCCCGGTCGATTTCCTTTTCCACGCGCTCGTCGAGCTCGTTCCGGTCCTCGGGCGAAAAGCCGGTAACAGCGGTCACGATCACTCCAGGGGAGAAATTCGGCGGGTTCGGCTGTGCTGGGGGCTCGGGCGTTCCGGAGGACGGGTGTCGCAGGGCGGAGGGCCCTAGATTCCCAGTCCTGCCTTGACCTCGGCGAAGAACGGGATGTGCCGGTAGTCCTGCTTCTCGGCATCGAAATCGGTGTACTGGTTGGTGAATTCCAGCAGTCGTTTGCGGACGATCTCGGCCGGCTCCTCGTGAATCCGGTGCTCGATCCGTTCGATCTCGGCGAGGAACTGCGCCAGCACCGTCGCGATCGCCGGGCTCAGGGTGATCACTCCGTCCTCCACCCGGATGCCGTCGTGCCCGGCGAGATAGCGGAAGAGCAACTGCGAGGCGACGGCGTCGTAGTTGGGGCGGGGTATGCCTTCGACGGCGTAGCGCAGCAGGCGTTCGGCCAGGATGTACTCGTAGGCGGTCAGAGCCTCGTGACGCGGCAGCTTCTCGTCGTGCAGCAGGGCGAGCATGGCGGAGACGTCCACCCGGAGCTCCTCGAGCCCGGCGAGCGGCTTGTACTTCTTGACCGGCAGGAACTCGGGTATGGGCATGTCGCCCTGCCGGTGGTGGTATTCGTGCAGCCGCACCCACCACGACGACGCCTGCTCGATCTGCCTGTCGCTCGCGCCCTGAATCAGCGGGAAGCTGCCGGGCGCCGTCACCGCGTCGATCATCCGGCGCGTGATGCGGTTGTGCCGTTCCACGAACTTGTCGATGAAGTAGAAGATCAGGTCGTCCGGGTCCTGGAGACCGTCGATGTGGTTTTCCGGGAAGAGCGCCACGACCACCCGGGAGCCGAACCCAGCAGAGTGTCCCGTGATGTTCACCGGAGCGGTGTTGCTGGCGTAGCGCTCGGCGAGGTGCGGATCGGCCGGCAGCAGTTCGTAGGTGAGGTAGTCCAGCGAGAGGGACGGGAAATAGGAGGCGTCGAAGAGCGAGAAGATGTGGTTGTCCCGGCGGCTGTTGATGTGTTCCTTCACGGCCTTCAGCCGGGCTCCAGGCGTGTACGCCCGCAGGTCGTGCACGAGCGCCTCCGCGGCCGGCATGCGTCGCAGATGCCGGGATCCTTCGATGCGGCGTGCTAGCGCCGCGCGTTGCTCCGGCTCGCGGTACGACGACCGTTCCCCGAGCTGTCCGCGCAGTTCACCGATCTCGGCGAACACCGGTCGCATGTCGTTCAACGTGCACTCTCCCGTTGCTGCCGAGCGGGCCGGGGCCGCTGGTCGGACGAAGGGCCGGGGCGGTCGTCACCGCCGGGCCGCGGGCGTCCGGTACGGGGACGCGGGCGGGGATCCGGACGGCGGTCGCCGGAGAGGGGAACCACGGTCGCGGCCGTGGGCGTGTCCATGGGAGTCAGGGATCTCGGCGGGTCCGCCTGTGCGTCAGCAACCTGCACGAACTCTCCCTACGAAAGATCCGTTGAGCGGCACGCCGCGACGATCACATGATCCGTGCCGACCGGTCAGCAGACTAGCCACCCGGCATGGTCCTGAACAGATCTGCGGCCCGACGCCGCAGGAACGAACGAAGGAGACCGGAACGTTGAAACCCGTTGATGCGGCATCGAACCCTGCCCGCCGGGCACTGCTCGCTGCCGGAGCCGGAACGGCTGTGGCAGCCGCACTCGTGCACGGCGCGGCACCGGCGCGGGCGGACGTCCGTCCCCGCGGCACCGTCGTTGCACGCTTACGACAGCTCGAGCGTGAACACGGCGCGCGCGTAGGCGCATTCGCGTACAACGTCGCGACCGGAGCCGGCGTGCGGCACCGTTCGGACGAGCGCTTCCCCATCTGCTCGGTGTTCAAGACCCTTGCCGCCGCTGCCGTTCTCCGCGACCTCGACCGGAACGGGGAGACGCTCGCCAAGCGCATCCGGTACACCGAGGCAGACCTGGTCGACCACTCCCCGGTCACGGGCACGCCCGAGCACCTCGAGCACGGCATGACCATCGCTGAGCTCTGTGACGCCACCATCGTGACCAGCGACAACACCGCGGGGAACCTGCTGCTCCGGGAACTCGGCGGGCCGAACGCCGTCACCCGGTTCTGCCGTTCGATCGGGGACACGACGACACGCCTCGACCGGTGGGAGACCGACCTCAGCTCCGGTGAACCGTGGCGTGTCGAGGACACCACCAGTCCGGGAGCAATCGCCGGCAGCTGTGCGCGGCTCGTCCTCGGGAACGTGCTGGAGCCCGGTGACCGCCGGCTGCTGACGGGATGGATGCTGAACTGTGCGACCAGCGGCAAGCGGTTCCGGGCCGGGCTGCCCGCGGACTGGACGGTCGCCGACAAGACGGGCGGCGGCGGGTACGGCACGGGCAACGACGTCGGCATCGCCTGGACGCCGGACGGCGCCCCGATCGTGCTGGCCGTGCTGACGACCAAGCCGGAAGCGGGTGCGGCTGCCGACGATGCGCTCATCGCGAAGACCGCGGGGGTGCTGGCCGACGCCGTCGGCTGACCGGCCGGAACACGCGCTGGGATCCGCCGCACACCGGCCCCCGGCTCCTCCAGGAGCCGGGGGCCGGTGTGCGGCGGGAGCGTCGGTCTACTGCAGGATGCCCTGACTGCGGATCACCAGCAGTGCGCCGGCTACGAGGACGGCCAGAACGAGCAGCCAGATCCCCCGGGCGAGCCGGTGGTTGCGCAAGCCCGGCAGGACGTGGTCGGTCGCGATGCGGCCCGGGCCGGCGAGGGTGAGCGCGGTGGTGACAGCCAGCAGGGTCGCCTCGAACTCGATGCCGGACGGGGCGAAGAATCCGCCGCTCCACTTCACGGCCACCGCGTTGATCATCACACCGACGAGGGCGGCTGCGGCGAAAGGCATGAACAGGCCCAGGATGAGGCCGACCCCACCGGCCAGCTCACAGGCGCCGGCCACGGCGGCCATCGTCCGGCCGGCGGGGTAGCCGGCCTTCTCGAAGAAATGTCCGGTGCCGTCCAGCCCGGCGCCGCCGAACCAGCCGACGAGCTTCTGCGCGCCGTGAACGGCGAAGAGTGCGCCGACGGCCAGGCGGAGGACGAGCAGCCCCGCGTCATGGGCGCGGCGCTTCGGGGCGTCGGGTTCGGCGGGCGGACCTTCGGCGAGCGGGACGAGGGTTTCGGAGAGGGACATCGGGGCTTCTCCAGGGTGGTGAGCAGCAGCCCACCTGTCGTCGGCGTGCGGACACAACAGGGCCCGGGAACCGGGGAATTGCATCCACCGGCCCGATCGGGACCGCGACCGTACCGGCTGCTCAGACGTTGAACAATGGTCGGCGTTGTTACGGGCTGTTACCCCTGGGGCAGGGATCCACTCACGACCGGCAGCTTCAGCACGCCGCCCTTCCCGGTGCCGCCCTCCGTGCTGGTGACCGAGACCCGTCCCGTCCCGCTGTTGCCGTAGTGGGCCGTGTCCCCGGCCGCGACGACGAAGCCCAGCCGGTGCCCGGCCGGGTAGCGGTGGACGATGCCCGGCAGCGCCACCGTGAACTCCTTCGTCACGTCCGGGACGCGGACCGGTGCCACCAGACGGTGCACCAGGGTCCGGGTGCCGTCCGGGGCGATGTCGTAGAGCTTCGCGAACAGCACCAGCTTGCCCGCCGCGTCGGGGGACCGCTGCGTCAGCCGTGCCGAGGGGGCGTCCACCTTCAGTGTGGCCTCGGGCATCCCGGCCACGGTCAGGCCCTCCGGCAACGGGGCGGAGGTCCACGCCAGGTGGGATCCGGGCACGTCGTACGGTTCGGGGTCCGGGACACCGAGGAAGTGCGCGAGCGCTGCGCCCGAATGCCCGGTGGCCGCGGGCGTGCTGAGGTAGGAACGGGTGCCCGCCCTCACTGCATCGCGGTCGGCGACGAGCCTGCCGTCGCCGGACAGGTACATGCGCCGGCCCTGCGCGGCGGGGAAGTCCGGGGCCGTTGCGTACGCGTCGTCCGGGTCCACCCAGTCGCGGTAGTACGCGAAGGCGGGCCCGGTCGGGGCGGCCTTGTTGCCGCGCAAATAGCGGTCGAACCAGGCGAGGATGCGCTTGCCGACGTAGGACGTCTCCAGGTTCCCCCTGCCCAGGTCGAGTTCACCGGGGGCCGGGTCGTCCATGCCGCCGCTGTGCCCCCAGGACTGCCAGATCATCCTGGCCGGAGTGCCCTGGTCGCGCAGGGTGGTGTAGGTGGCGGCGGCCTCGTTCAGATTGAACAGGGTGTCCGCCTGCCCCTGGATCAGCAGGGTGGGCGCCTCGACGTCCTCGAGGTACGAGGCGGGGGAGACCTCGCGGACGTAGTCCAGCATCCGCTGCGTCTGCGCAGGCGGGTAGCGCCCGGTGTCCAGCAGGCGCTTGGCCGTGCAGGCCGGGGCGACGAAGTGCAGGCAGCCACCCGAACCCAGCCGGGACGGGTCGAGGTTCGGGTGCAGCAGTCCCTGAGCCTCGCCGAGGGCGAAGAAGCCGTTGGTCCACTGGAACTTGTGGACGCCGGGGACATCCGAGGAGACCCCCGAGTCCGGCCGCTGCCCCGTGTGGTTCGGGGCGAGCGAGTAGGCGAGGTCGTTCCACGTGATGAAGGGGACCAGGGCGTCGATGCGGTGGTCGGCCGAGGCCGTCGCCATCTGGATGGCGCCGCCGTACGATCCGCCGATCATGCCGACCCGCGGGTCGTCCTCCCCGTCCCGGGTGACGTAGTCGATCCGGGTGCCGTCGTCCGCCGCGCGGGTGCCGCCGAGGAAGCTGATCAGGCCGCTCGCCGCCCGTCCGTCGGCGCGCGGGTCGTCCAGGGATATCGGACAGCCCGACGCGCCGAATCCGAGGCCGGAGTAGGAGAGGACCACGTAGCCGCGGGAGGCGAAGGACCGTGCGATGGCGGCCGTCGAGTCGTCGTCCTTGCTGCCGCCGAATCCGTTGGTGGTGACCACGGCGGGGGCGCGGTGCTCCCCGTCCACGCCGTCCGGCCGGTACAGGTCGGCGTCCACGGGGCACGTGCGTCCGCCGGCGTCGACCGTGAACCGCAGGGCCGTCACGGAGTACGCGCCGGCCGCGTCGTCCGCCGTTTGTGCCGCCTCGGCAGGGCCCGAGGCCAACAGGGGCACGGCCAGGGCCGCACCCGTCAGCAATGCCGTCCATCCGCGGAATCCGGGCACAGGGCCTCCGAAGCAGTCACGAGCCGTGTACCAACCGGTAGGTATCGGCGCGCTCATGGTCAGCTCACGGTCATGGCCGCGTCAATAGCCGGGGGCGCGCCCGGGAACGGATGGCCGGGTTCCGGCCATGCACGCCCGCCGACGATTTCTTACTCATGAGTACAGAACTCTGGACAGACGGCCCCGGGTCCGTGAATCTCTTCCGCAACGGGACGGCTGCCCCCCGCGTCGTGCGCGCCCGCCGCCCGCGTCCGGCACGGACCCACGAAGGGATCGGACCATGAAGCGACGAACCGCGGGGTCGTGCGCCGCCGCTGGACTGGCGGTTGCTGCGCTGCTGCTCCCGACCGCGCCGGCATCGGGCACCCAGGCGGTCCGCGGCCCGGCGGGCGACGCGGCGCCGCGTACCGTCCGCGGCGCCGCAGCGGAGCGGCAGACGCAGGACATGCGGGAGATGCTGTTCGTCGGCAACAACTGGGACGGCACGGTCGACGTCGTTTCCCCGGGCGAGCTCAGCAGGAAGGCCCGCGTCGACGTGATCCCCGACCGGGCCGAACGGATGCGGGAGATCGCCGCCGACCCCCTGCGCCTCGCCTACTTCCTGGCGATCCGCCAGCTCGTCGGCGAGGGCCACAACCAGTACGCCGACGACATGTACACCGCCCCGGACGGCCGCACCCTCGTGGTGTCCCGGCCCAGCTTCGCCGACGTGGTCGCCATCGACCTCGGCACCGGCGAACTCAGGTGGCGGTTCGAGGTCGATGGCCAGCGCGCCGACCACATGGCCGTTTCCCCGGACGGCAAGCAGGTCGCCGTCTCCGCCTCCACCGCCAACGTCGTCCACCTGCTCGACATCGAGACCGGGAAGGAGACCGGACGGTTCCCGACCGGCGACTCCCCGCACGAGAACGTCTACAGCCGCGACGGCGGGAAGATCTTCAACGCGAGCATCGGGCTCGTCTACACCCCCCTCGACCAGCCGGTGTTCGACACGACCAAGGGCGAGCGGTACGTCCAGGTCATCGACGCGGACACCCAGGAGGTCGAAAAGCGGATCGACATGGGCAAGAAGCTCGAGGAGGCCGGCTACCCGGACATGAGCTCCGCGGTGCGGCCGATGACGTTCTCTCCTGACGAGCGGTTCGTCTACTTCCAGGTGTCGTTCTTCCACGGGTTCGTCGAGTACGACCTCCAGGAGGACCGGGTGCGGCGGGTGGTGGACCTGCCGATCGCCGACCACGTCAAGGACATGCCGCGCGAGCAGTACCTGCTGGACTCCGCCCACCACGGCATCGCCATGAACAGGCAGGGCACCGGGATCTGCGTCGCTGGGACGATGTCCGACTACGCCACCATCGTCTCGCGCAGCACCCTGGAGCACGGCGAGCTCGTCAAGGCCGGCACCAAGCCTTACTGGGCGACTTCGAGCAGCGACGGCCGCCACTGCTACGTCTCCTGGAGCGGCGACGACCGGATCTCCGCCATCTCCTACGAGACCGGCAAGGAGGTCGCGCGGCTCGAAGTCGGCGACCACCCGCAGCGGATGCGGCTCGGCAGAGTGGACCCGGACGTGCTCGGGGCGCGGTAGCAGCGGGGCGGCCGGGCTCCGGACAGCCGGGGGACCGGGTGCCCCGCTGCATCAGGATGTGTTTCATGCGCCGCACCCCTGGAAGCGGAATCCGGGCTCCGTCATCATGACGACCGGCCGGACCGCTCCGGTCCACGACCTGGGGGTGGGGTGCTTCATCGTCGCGCAGCACGGTTCCCGGCACGCACACCGGACCTGCCGCCCGGTCTCTTCGAGGAAGCGTCACACCGGAGTCGCCCCGGCGACACCTGACGCTCGACAGCAGGGGATGGGATTCCGGCCATGAACACAGCCCGCAACACCAGCGGTTCCGCCGAGCGGGCGGCCCTGGGCCGCCGTCGCTTCCTCGCGGGGGCCGGAGCCCTCGCCGGACTGGCCGCCCTGAGCCAGCTGCCCCTGGAGGGCTCGGCGCTGGCCGCACCGCGCATCCGCAGCGGCGAGTACCCGTTCAGGCTCGGTATCGCCTCCGGCGAACCCACCCCCGACGGCGTGGTGTTGTGGACCCGGCTCGTACCCGAGCCGTTCAGCCCGGACGGGGGCATGCCGGGCCGGGCCGTGCCCGTCGACTGGCAGGTCGCGGCGGACGCGGGCATGCGCACCGTCGTCCGGCAGGGCACCGTCTCCGCCCTGCCCGAGCTGGCGCACTCGGTGCACGTCGAGGTGGACGGGCTCCGGCCGGGACGGGAGTACTTCTACCGCTTCCGCTACCGCGGCGACGTCTCCGACGTGGGGCGCACCCGCACCGCACCCCGACGGGACGCCTCCCCGGGCTCGTTGACCTTCGCCTACGCCTCCTGCCAGGACTGGTCGCACGGCTTCTACGGCGCCTACCGGAACATGGCCGAGGAGGACCTCGACCTCGTGGTCCACCTCGGCGACTACGTGTACGAGTACGGCGTGCCCGCCGACGGCGGACTGCGGAGAACGCCGACCCCCGACGTCCTGCGCGAGGGGCCGAAGGACCTCGACCGCTGGCGGATGCAGTATGCGCTCTACAAGTCCGACCCCGACCTCCAGCGCACCCACGCCCGCTTCCCGTGGCTGGTCACCTGGGACGACCACGAGGTGGAGAACGACTACGCCGGCGCGTACGACGGCCCGGTCGGCACCGACCGGGCCGCCGCGTACAAGGCCTGGTACGAGCACCAGCCGCTGCGCCGCCGGTCCCTGCCGCGCAAGGACGGCTCGCTGCTGCTGTACGGGCGCTCGCACTGGGGCGACCTGGCGCAGATCGACATGCTGGACACCCGGCAGTACCGCACCGCTCCGCCCTGCGGCTGGGGCGAGGCACCGGCCTGCGAGGCGGGGAACGACCCGGCCAAGGGCACACTGCTCGGCAGCACCCAGGAGACGTGGCTGCTCGACGGGTTGCGCGGCTCCCGGGCGCGGTGGAACGTCATCGCCACGAGCGTGATGATGGCGCGGCTGGACCACGACGGCCCGAGCGGGGACATCATCTGGCACGACGCGTGGGACGGGTTCCCGGCCTCGCGCCGCGCCGTCACCGACACGTTCACCTCGGCCGGGGTGCGCAACCCGGTACTGGTGGCGGGGGACTGGCACTCGACGTTCGTCAGCGACATCACGAGCGACTTCGACCGGCCCGATGCGCCGGTCGTGGCAACGGAGTTCGTCGGCACGTCCATCTCGACCAACGGCGACGACGAGGTCTACGGGCCCTACTACGGGCCGATGATCAAGTGGAACCCGCACATCAAGTTCTTCGACGGCGACAGGCGCGGGTACGTCACCTGCACGGTGAGTGAGAGCGAGTGGCGCACGGACCTGCGGATGGTGCCGACGGTCAGCCGGCCGGACGTGGCGGCGACGACGTACGCCTCGTTCGTCGTCGAGGACGGCAAGCCGGGCGCGGTCAGGGTGTAGCCGCTTCGACAGGCCGGTCGGGACTGCCGGGCATCGCCTTAACGAACGGAAGAACTACCGCAGCAGCGTCCATGCCGGTGAGCCCTTGGGTGGCGGCTCCTTGACGCGCCAGGCTTCGGGGTCGAAGCCGGGTTCCCAGTACGGTACGGGCTCCGCTTAGTAGATGACATGGGCCCAATGTCCCGGCTCCTCATGGCCGATGAGGTCGTGCCCACGCGTGAAGTCCAGATCTGCCCACGTTGAGTTGATCCTGGCGACGGCCTCGGCGTGGGAGATTCCGAAGAGCGAGCTCATTTCCGCGCTCACTTCGCGGAGAAGTTCCCGGGTTTGCGAGACGGTCGGCATGACGAACTCGGACATGAGGTTCCCGGGGAGCTGAGTGGATGCCTTCAGCGGATCGACGGGAAGGCGTCGTCGGAGCGCACAGCCTGTCACGGCCGGCGAGAGGCCCGCCGCAGGGTCTCATTCCCCCTGATCCGGCCGGATATTGTGCTCTGACGGCGCAGGCAACCTCTACAGGGCAGCCCCTGCCAGGGCACCGCCGAGGACCAGCTCGCGCAGCCTGGCGCGGGTCTCCGCGTCCGTCGAGTAGATCACCGTGCCCACCATCCCGCGGGTGAGCAGCACCTTGTACGTGTTGCGGATCAGCCGGTCGACATCTGCTTCGGAGGTGGCCTTGTTGAAGACCGGGTCCTTCGAAGCGGTTCGGTCCGTGACCCACCGGTCGCCGCGCCAGACCAGATCGGGGCCGAGGATCACGCCGCTCCAGTCGTACTCGAAGCCCTGGGCGGTGTAGACGCAGCCCACCTGGCCGAATCCGGCCGGATCCGTCGCCCAGAGCGCGGCTGGGGGAGCGCCTGCCACGGCGCGGTCCCCGTAGACGTTCCAGGGGCGGGCCCAGTCGCCGATCACGACGTCGGCCGGCAGTGCTTGACCCGGGGGTGTCTTCTTGGTCCACTTCCAGCAGTAACCTGCGGACATGCGGGCGACGTAGCCTTCAGCGCGGCGCGATACGAGGAAGGCTTCCAGCTCCGCCGGGGTGTCCACGACCTCGAGGCGGACCCTGTCGTCCGGATCCCAAGCGACCGGTCCGCCGGCCTCCAGACCGAGCAGTCGCACCACCCAGTTGATGTAGGCGTCGCTCCCGCCGCACCGGAACTGGCTGTCCAGCGGTACGACATGGCACTGCAGTCCCTTCGCCGCCGCGGCCGCCCTGATCTCCTCGACGGTTCCCATCTCGCCCGGGCGCACCACCTGGTGCTCGTCCAGGAGGAACACCGGGACACGAGCGGCGTCGATCAGTTCCTCCACCTGCGGTTTACCGGTGCGCTGGGCAGCACGGGTGTAGCGGTTGGCGGAGGTCTCCCGGATGCGGTGTGCCTCGTCGCAGATCAGGGCGTCGAGCTCGTTGCGCTCCGCGGTCATGAAGCTGTTGAAGTACTTGAACAGGGCCTGGACTTCGGGCTTCCGGGCACCGGCGACCTTGCGCATGGTCGTGGTGAAGGACTGCGATCCCGTCGCGTGCAGCGCGCTGCGCCCCTGCCGGTACAGCTCGCCGAGCAGCTGGAGAGCGATGACGCTCTTGCCCGAGCCGGGGCCGCCCGTCACGACGACGACCTCCTTGTGGTCGGCCTGACGGGAGCGCTGTACGGCCCGCATCACCATTTCGTAGGCGACGCGCTGCTCGTCCAGCAACTGGAACTGTTCGCGCTCCCGCACCTCCTGCGCGGCCACGGCCATGAGCTGCCGGGACGGCTTGATCTTTCCCTGCAGCAGCTCATCGGCCGCCGCATGCCCGGGCTCCGGTGCCAGACGGGAGCGGAGAAAGTCGACGAACTCGCCGCGCCGGTCGCCGGTGAACAGTCGGCCGTGTTCGCTCTGCTCGACCTCGTACAGTCCGGCGACCCCGAAATCGGTCGCGTTGTGCAGGAACGCCACGCCCGCCAACCGGTCACCGCGTCCCTCCAGCGCTCCGTTGAACTGCGCGAGGTAGGTGCAGTAGCCGCGCACCTGCTCGATCGGGTTGAGCACCGGCCGGGTGTAGGCGTCGACCCGGCACAGCACCGGCTCGCCGTCGTCCGGCTGCGCCTGGCTCCACTGCTTCAGCTCGACGACGACGTAAGACGGTTCCTTCGTCCGCGGGTGCATCCCGGCGAGAACCGCGTCCGCCCGCTTGCTGGTGAGCGGCAGCCCGTACTCCAGCAGGACCTCGACCTGCCCGAGCCCGGCATCGAGAAGCGCGTTGGTCAGCATGGGGATGCTGCGTTCCCAGGAGCGGACCTCGGAGGGACCCGGCTTGTGCCCGTGCATGTGAACGAACCGGTCGGTGAGCCGGAGGAACAGCGAACCGGCGTGGATCTCGGCGGCGACCGCGGACGCGGAGTCGCGGAACAGCAAGGACTTCCCCCAGGCAGCACGAAAGAACTCGTGCGGGTGGGGGCATGTCCTGAGGAAGCCCGTCGGGCCGCGATGACTGCTACGTACATTAGTGGTGCCCCGCCGGCGGCGCAGCACGCTGTGGCGGATCGGCCAACGAGCAACCAGAGCAGGGAAGTTGTGGTCGGGACCTCGCTCTCGAACGATCGGCACAAGGTAGGCTCGAGCGGGCAATTCGCAGCCCGAGCACAGCCATGAGCGCCGGAGGCCGGACAGTGACGGACACAGCACGCCCCCCGGCACCCAAGCCCGGCCCTCGCCGTCCCCTGAACCAGTGGAACCAGGAGCGCCCCTCCCCCTACCCCTGGGAGCAGGACGCCCTCGACCACGTGCGCCGGCTCATGCCGGCCGCCGAGCCCTACCGGGCCTGGGTCACCTTCTCCTTCACGGCCCAGTCCGGACGCATCAACGAGTGCGACCTGCTGATCGCCGTCCCCGCCGGCCTCTTCCTCGTCGAGATCAAGAGCCACCCGGGACACCTGGAGAACACCGGTTCCACCTGGAACTTCCACGGCACCGACCGCATCCGGACGATCAACAACCCGCTGCACTTCAACGACGCCAAGTCGAAGGACCTCAAGTCCCAGTTGCAGTGGGCCGCCCGCAAGCACGGCATCCACCGCCCCTTACCCCGCATCGAGCCCGCGGTCTTTCTCTCCGCCCCCGACCTGGAGAGCCGGCTCGACGACATCCAGCGCATCAGGGTCTACGGCCGCGACGAGGGAGCGAGCGGTCTCCCGCGCATCTGGCAGGACTTCCTCGGCCTGCCTCCCGAGCGGCCGGAACGCCGCATCACCCCCGAATTCGCCGGTCGGACCCTGCCGATGCTGCTCAAGACCATCGGCATCCGGCAGTCCACCACCCACCTGCAGTTCGGCGACGCCTGGAAGATGCAGCCGCGTCCGCTGGATGTGGGCCCCTCCTGGGAGGACCGGCTGGCCGAACGCGTCGACGGCCTGGTCCACGAGGAGGGCCGGGTACGCCTCTACCTGGTCCAGCAGGGGGCGACGGAGGCGGCCCGGAAGAGCATCAGTCGTGCCGCCCAGCGCGAGTACCAGGTTCTTCAGGGCATCAACCACCGGGGCATCGCGGCCGCCGTCGAGATCCGCGAGCACCAGGCGGGCCCGGCGATACTCTTCCGCCACCGTGCGACCGACCTGCGCCTGGACCACTACCTCGACACCCACGGCGGACGCCTCACACCCGAGCTGCGTCTGGACCTGGTGCGTCAGCTCGCCGAAGCAGTCCGTTACGCCCACGACCGCTCGCTCTACCACCGCGCCCTCGCCGCCCGGTCGGTCTACGTCTCCTGCCGCCCCGACGGCTCCCGGCCCGAGCTGCGCATCACCGACTGGCTCACCGCGGCCCGCGACTTCGAGACCCATGCGACCCTGCTCCGGTCGCTCGGCAACGCGAGCCTCGACACCGGCCTGATCGAGGACGCCGCCCAGGTCTACCTGGCACCCGAGACCGAGCAGGAGCACCCGGACCCGGTCGAGCTCGACGTGTTCGGCCTCGGCGCGGTCTCCTACCTGATCCTCACCGGCCGCCCGCCCGCCGACCGGCGCAGCGGTCTGAGCGAGCGTCTGAGCGCCGACCGCGGTCTGCGGATGATCGCTGTCGCCGACGGGGTCTCGGAGGACCTCGATCAGCTGGTCTTCCGGGCCACCCGCTCCGACCCGAGCGAGCGGATCGTCTCCGCCGACCGCTTCCTCGACCTCCTCGACCGGGCCGAGCTGCGCAACGCCGTCCCCGCCCCGGTACCGTCCGCCGAGACGGACCCACTGGCCGCCCTGCCGGGCCAGTCGCTGGACGGCGAGTGGTCGGTACGGCGCGTCCTGGGCACGGGTGCCACCGCGCGAGCCCTGCTCGTCGAGCGCGCCGTCGAGGACGAGGACGGCGAGACGCACACGGAGGAGCGCGTCTTCAAGGTCGCCCTCGACCAGGAGAAGGCCGAGCGGCTGCGCGGCGAGGCGCGCGCACTGGAGCAGGTCGGTGGCGGCACGGTCGTGCAGCTCAAGGGCGGCCCGCGGGAGATAGCCGGCTGCACCCTGCTCGAGCTGGAGTACGCGGGCGAACACTCGCTGGGCGCCTGGCTGCGCGGCGAGGGCAAGCTCAGCTACCACGATCTGGAGCGTTTCGGCAGCGACCTGTTCAACGCGCTCGACCAGCTCGCCGCCAAGGGCGTACGCCACCGCGACCTGAAGCCCGACAACTTCGGCATCTTCAAGCGGAAGGACCGCACCCGGCAGCTGAAACTCTTCGACTTCTCGCTCGCCGAGGTGTCCGACCGCGACGTCAAGGCCGGCACCCGCGGCTATCTCGACCCCTTCCTCGGCACCAGCCGCCGGGCTCATTACGACGACCACGCCGAGCGCTACGCCGCAGCCGTCACCCTGCACGAGATGGCCGGTGGCGAGCGTCCCCGGTGGGGCGACGGCCACCTCGATCCGGTCACCAACGCCGAGGCCGGTCTCTCCATCGCCACCGAGTCGTTCGAGCCGGCCCTGCAGGACGGCCTCACCGCCTTCTTCGAACGGGCCCTCCACCGGGACACCGAGCACCGCTTCGACACGCTGCGTCAGATGCGGGACGCCTGGTACGAGATATTCCGGGCCGCCGACGCCGGAAAACCGGCCACCACCCCGGCCACCGTCGGCACGGTTCCCGAGTCCGCGGAAGCGGCCCGGGAGGCCGCGGCCGACTCCGCGGACGCGGACACCCCGCTGGACGCAGCGGGCCTCACCCCGCGGGCGGTGTCCGTCGCTGGAGCCCTCGGCGCGACCACGGTCGGAGGGCTGCTCGAGGTCCAGCCGTACGCCATCTACAGCGCGCGGGGCGCCGGGGCCCTCGTCCGCAAGGAACTGAACCGCCGCCGCAAGCAGTGGGCCACCGCCCTGAGCCGGCCCGCCGCGACGGACCCCCCGCCCGCATGGTCCCCGGAGGAACTGAACGCAGCAGCCGCCACCGGCGTCCTGTCCGTGGACGAGATGGCGGCCCGTCTCACCCCCGTCGCGGGGCGCAGGAACTCGCACCGTGCGGAGGTCGTCCGGCTCACCCTCGGGCTGCCTCCCGAGGACGGCGGCCTGTCCGTGCTCGGCCCCTGGCCGGTGCAGAAGGCCGTCGCCGAGCGGATCGGCATCCAGCAGCCCCCCGTTTCACGTCACCACCGCATCGAGATCAAGCAGTGGGCCGAGGCCGACTGGTTGAGGCCGGTGCGGGACGAACTCGTCGAGACGGTCGAAGCAGCGGGCCGCGTCATGACGGCGCGAGAGCTCGCCGCCGAGCTGCGGATCCGCCACGGCGCGGGCAACGACGCCCCGGAACGCACCCTCGCCAAGGCGCTCGCCGTCGTGCGGGCCGCAGCGGAGGCGGAAACCTGGGAGAACGACGGGGACGGCGAGCAGCACGAGCCGCGTCTGGCCGTGCACCGCCGCGAGAACACCGTCCTGATCGCGGCCGAGTCCCTGCCCGGGACCGACGACCCGGCACCGCGCGAACTCGCCGACTACGCCGCCGCTCTGGGCAAGACCGCCGAGCGCATCGCCCACGAGGAGCCGCTGCCGGGGCGTGCGGCCGTCGTCCGCGAACTGCGCACCGTGCCCGCACCGGACGGTTTCGCCCCGCTCGCCGACACCCGGCTCGTCGCGCTGGCGGCGGCGGTCGCCGCGACCGCCGAGGCGAGCCCCCGCCTGGAGCTCTACCCGCGCGACCTGACCCTGGACCGGGCGCTGCGCATCTCCCAGGCGGGAGCCGGAATCCGCCGCGGAAGCGGCATCGCCCCCGATGAGCTGATCGCCCGGATCCGGGCCCGTTTCCCCGACCTGGCGCTGCTGACGGGCCGTGCCGAGCCCACGCATGTCGAGCTCGAAGAGGCCCTGCGCGAAGCCCGTTTCACTCTCGAGTACGACGCCGAGCAGGGGAGGTTCTTCCCGCCTGCGCTGGACGCAGCGCCCTCCTGGTCCTCCACCGGCACCGGCACCAGCTTCCTCACCACCGTGCCCGGCACGCCCCTGAACGCCCAGGATCCGCATTCCGCCGTCAGGACCGGGCTCACCTCTGCCGTCCGGCGCGGCGGCTTCCTCGCGCTGACCGTCCGGGGAACCCGGCTGCCGGGCGCGGCCGAGGCGGTGGCCGCCGCATTCCCGGTCGAGCGCGTGGACTTGAACGCGGAATTCCTCGCTGAGTTCCGGAGGCTGACGGACGAGAAGAACCAGCCGTGGGACAAGGTCCTCGGCATCGACGGGAAACACGCCGTCGGCGGTCCGCTCCCCGGCGGCTTCGCCCGCTTCGTGCGGGTCGCCTGGAGCCGGGTCGAGACGCAGCTTCTGGAGCGGGCCGAAGCCTCGCGTACGGTCCTCTTCCTCCATGACGCGGGCCTGCTCGCCCGTTACTGGGACGACGGCGGACGGGACCTCCTCGTCAAGCTCCAGGCGGCTGCCCGCCGGCCGTCGGAGGTGCCACACGGCCTGTGGCTGCTGTGCCCGGTCGAGACTCGCAGTCAGCCCCCGCACCTGGACGGCCGGACCGTCGAGTGCATTGGCGGCGACGGCGAGCGGACCCATGTGGACGGTGCGTTCCTCGACGCGCTGCGCGGTCCCGGACTCGCCGGACGCGCGGGCTGAACCGCTGTCCCGGCCGGTGGCGGGGAACTGTGGGCATCGCGCTGCATTCTGTTGCGACGGGGAATCGCGTGATGCGATCGTGTCCGCATGTCAGCTGACGGGGGCGGGGAAATAAACGGGGCTCGCGGCGAGTTCGCGGCGTTGCTGGGGGAGTTCCGACGCACGGCGGTGCTCGTGCCGCTCGCCGACGGGGACGATCTGTGGGCGGCGGAATCCGAGGGCATCCGCTGGATCCACGCGTTCACCGATGAGGGCGCACTGGCCCGATGGGCCACGGCCCGGGGCGAGGCCGACCAGGAGTGGATGTACCGGAGGATTCTCGGCGCGCGCCTGCTGGATGTGGTGATTCCCGCAGTCGGGTCTCCGTGCGGTGTGGCCGTGGATGTCGCGGACGGACCGGACGCGGTGCTGTTTCCGCCAGTCGCGGGCATCGTGCCGGAGCCCGTCGCGGTGGACGCCGAAGCGTCGGGTGACGCGGCGTGAGCGACGGCTACGGGGCGGACCCGGACGCGTTGGCCGACGTGGCGAAGGGCATCAACGCCGCCCTGTCCGAGCTGAAGGAACTGGGCCTGATCGGCGACGCCACGATGGGCCGTGGCTTCGGGGAGATCGCCCTGTCCGGCCTGGAGGTCGGACACGGTGAACTGACCGCTGTGCTGGACGAGTTCTGCGGACGCTGGGAGTGGGGGGTGAGGGCGCTGATGGCCGAGGGCAGCCGGTTCGCCTCCGACCTGGGACTGGCGGCAGGCGCCTACCACGACGCGGAACAGTACGGCCTGGGCGTGCTGAAGGTCGCCGCGAACGCGGCTGTGGGCAATCCCCACGCCGGCGAGGAGGACGTGACGCAGCAGTCCTTCGGCCAGATCTGGGACAACGGGGTCGCGGCGAAACCGGACTACAGCGGGGAATCGTTCCGGCAGGCAGCGCAGAGCAGTCAGGCCGGATGGAACGCCGCGCTGTCCGACGAAGAGGCACGGGGGAAGAACTGATGGCGTTCGGCGCGCTGGGGGAAGCGTGGGACGACGCGAAACGGGGCCTCGGCTCCACCGTCGACGCCACGACCGACGTGGTCGGCGGTGGACTGGAAGCCGTCGGGGCCGACGGACTGGCGGACGACGTCGAGGACTGGGGCGACGGTGTCGCCTCCGATCTGGGCGCTGCCATCGGCGAACAGCAGCTCGGCCGGACCGACCAGCCGGACGAGCTCATCCACGGCAAGCCGTCGGCGCTCGCCGGCAGCATCGAGCACCTGAAGGACTTCCGGAAGGCGTTCGAACGCGTCGGCCAGGGGCTCTCGAAGTTCGATGCCGGGCACTGGCAGGGCAAGGCAGCGGAGGCGTTTCGCGAGAAGTTCGGGGTGCACCCGAAGAAGTGGCTGCATGCAGCGGATGCCTGCGAGGACGCGGCCAAGGCCCTGGAGGACTTCACCAAGACCGTCGAGTGGGCCCAGGGCCAGGCGCGCGAGGCCATCGAGCTGTACGCGTCGGGAACGAAGGCTTCGAAGCGCGCTGTTGACACCTACAACACCCGGGTCGACTCCTACAACGCCGCAGTTCGCTCCGGGCAGGACCCGGGACCGGCGCCGGGTGCGTTCACCGACCCGGGCAAGGCCGACGTCCAGGCCGCCCGCGAGATGCTGGCCGAGGCACGCCGACAGCGTAATGAAGCTGGAACTGCTGCGGCGGCGAAGATGCGCGCCGCGCTGGCCCACGCCCCGGCGGAACCGTCCGGCCTGGACCGGCTCGGGAAGGAGCTGAACGACTTCGCCGGCGCGCAGGGCGTGGAGAAGATGCACCTGCTCGGCGGGGTGGTCAAGGGAGGGGCAGGCATGCTGTCATCCACCCGTGCGCTCAATCCGCTGGACAGCTACAACCTGGCGCATCCGGCGGAGTACGCGCAGGCGATGAGCCTGATGGCCTCCGGTCTCGTCACCACGGCACGGCACCCCGAGAAGATTCCCGGCGCCATCGTGGATGCCTTCAAGAAGGATCCGCACGAGTTCGTCGGCCGCCTGGTCCCCGAAGTGTTCGGCACGAAGGGCGCAGGCAGCCTGCGCAGCGGTCTGCGCAACGGCATGCGGCACGCCGACGATGTCGCCGAGTCCACGGCAGGCCGCCATGCGCGGGACGCCGTCGACGAGAAACCCAAGGCCGAGGCGCAGGAGAGCGGGGCCAAGACCTGCGTGAACGACCCGGTCGACGTGGCGACCGGCCGGATGCTGCTGGAGCAGACGGATGTCACCCTGCCCGGCGTCCTGCCCCTGGTGTTCACCCGCACGTTCGAGTCGTCGTTCCGTTCGGGCGGCTGGTTCGGACCGGCCTGGGCGTCCACCCTCGACCAGCGCCTGCTGATCGATTCCACGGGCGTGATCTTCGTACGCGAGGACCGCTCCCTGCTTGCCTATCCGCATCCCGCCCCGGGCGTTCCGGTGCTGCCGGCCGAGGGGCAGCGCTGGCCGCTGGACCGCGACCCGGCGGGCGGCTACACCGTCTCCGACCCGGAGTCCGGCCGGGTGTGGCATTTCACCGATCACAACGACGAGTCGGCGCTGCTGGAGCAGATCGACGACCGCAACGGCAACTGGACCGCCTTCGACCACGATCTCGACGGCACACCCACGGCGATCACCCACAGCAGCGGCGCCCGGCTGACCTTCACCACCGAGCACGACCGGATCACCTCGCTGCACCTGGGCGACACGGAGCTGGTGCGCTACGGCTACACCGACGGACACCTCACCTCCGTCACCGGCTCCTCGGGCCGCCCCCTGCGTTTCGGCTGCGACGAGCAGGGCCGCATCACCTCCTGGACGGACACCAACGACAGCCGCTTCGAGTACGCCTACGACGAGCAGCACCGCTGTGTCTTCCAGTCCGGCGCCGAAGGCCATCTGCGTTCCTCCTACACCTACGACACCGTCGACGCCGAGACCGGTCACCGCGTCACGACGGTCACGGACTCGTTCGGTCACACCTCCCGGTATCTGATCAACGACGCTCACCAGGTCGTCGGCGAGAGAGACCGGCTGGGCAACGTCACCCGTTTCGAGCGCGACCGCTACAACCGGCTGCTGTCCCGCACCGATCCCCTCGGCCGCAGGACCCGGTTCGCCTACGACGACGAAGGCCGTCTGACCGCCGTGACCCGCCCGGACGGGCGGGAGGCCGGTGCCGAGTACGACGGACTCGGCCTGCCCGTACGGATGGTGGGCTATGACGGCACCACGACGGAGCAGACCTTCGACACTCGGGGAAACCGCACCTCGGTCACCACGGCCGACGGCCGCACCACCCTCTTCGCCTACACCGACCGCGGTCGTCTCGCCTCGGTGACCGACCCTCTGGGCAACACCACCCGGGTCGACTGCGATGACGCCGGTCTGCCGGTCACCGTCACCGACCCGCTCGGTGCCGTCACCCGCTACCGTCGCGATGCCTTCGGCCGCACCACGTCCGTCACCGATCCGCTCGGCGAGACCACCCACGTCGTCTGGACGGTCGGGGGCAAGCCCGCGGCCCGTCTCGCACCCGACGGCGCGGAGGAGTCCTGGACCTACGACGGTGAGGGCAACTGCCTTTCCCACACCGACGCCGTCGGTGGCGTCACGACCTACGAGTACACGCACTTCGATCAACTGGCCGCCCGGACCGGCCCGGACGGCGTGCGCCTGGAGTTCGCGCACGACACCGAGCTGCGCCTCACCCGGGTCACCAACCCACAGGGGCTGACCTGGAACTACCAGTACGACCCGGCCGGGCGTCTCATATCCGAGACCGACTTCGACGACCGCACCCTCGCCTACGCTCACGATGCCGCCGGACAGCTCACGGCCCGCACCAACGCCCTGGGCCAGGCCACCACCTACACCCACGACACCCTCGGCCGGATCGTGGAGAAGAACGCCGACGGCCGCGTCACCACCTACCGGCACGACGTGGCAGGCCGGCTCCAGCAGGCCACCGGCCGCGATGCCGAACTGAGCTACACCCGCGATCTCATGGGCCGCATCACCGCCGAAACGGTCAACGGCCGCACCATGGCCTACGCGTACGACGGGCTCGGCCGCCGCACCGGACGCACCACTCCTGGGGGCACGACCAGCACCTGGGCCTACGATGAGGCGGGCCGGCGCACGGCCCTCACCACGTCCGGACGCACACTCGACTTCGAGCACGACCCCGCGGGCCGCGAGATCGCCCGCCACTTCGGGGAAACGCTCACGCTCAGCAGCAGCTGGGACACCAGCGGACGCCTCACGGATCAGTCCCTGACCAGTGCGGCAGCGGGCACGCTCCAACGCCGTGCCTACACCTACCGGCCGGACGGCAACCTCACCCGCATCGACGACCAGCTCAGTGGTGCCCGCACGTTCGACCTGGACCGGGCGGGCCGCGTCACCGCCGTCCATGCGAAGGACTGGACCGAGAGTTACGCCTATGACGAGGCGGGCAACCAGACCGAAGCCGCGTGGCCCGACCGGCACCCCGCCTCAGAGGCCCGGGGCTCCCGCACCTACACCGGCACACGCATCAACCGGGCCGGCCAGGTCCGCTACGAGCACGACAGCCAGGGCCGGATCACGCTGCGGCAGAAGGCGCGTCTGTCCCGCAAGCCCGACACCTGGCGCTACAGCTGGGATGCCGAGGACCGTCTCACTGCCGTCACCACTCCCGACGGCCAGACCTGGCGCTACCTCTACGACCCCCTCGGCCGCCGAATAGCGAAGCAACGCATCGCCGACGACGGCACGGTCGTGGAGCAGATCGACTTCACCTGGGACGGCACCACCCTGGTCGAGCAGACCGGTACTCCGCCGGGATCGGACGGTCCCGTCACCATCACCTGGGACCACGACGGCCTGCACCCGATCGCGCAGACGGAACGCAAGGGCCTCGCCGACGCTCCCCAGGAGGAGGTGGACGAGCGCTTCTTCGCCATCGTCACCGACCTCGTCGGGACGCCCACCGAACTGGTCGACGAGAGCGGTGACATCGCCTGGCGCACCCGCACCACGCTCTGGGGCTCCACCACCTGGACCCGCAGCAGCACCGCATACACGCCGCTCCGCTTCCCGGGCCAGTACTTCGACCCGGAGACCGACCTCCACTACAACGTCCACCGGCACTACGACCCCGAGACGGCCCGCTACTTCTCCCAGGACCCTCTGGGCCTCGCCCCCGCGCCCAACCCAGCGGCTTACGTCTCGAATCCGCATGCATGGGTCGATCCACTCGGTCTTGGTCCTTGCCCTGGGCAAACCCTCGGGGAAACTCCAAAACTCAGTGGTTGGGTACCCGCAGAGATTCCGGCTGAGTCGCAGGCGGTTATTCGAGACATTCGCGAGTTCGGGGTAGAGGCGCAAGGGGCGGGCCCGATGCGCATGGGGCCGTCCGTTCCCCGACCCTTCGAAAACAGTGGAATCGGTGGAGGTCACCGACTTCCAGAGTTTGACAGTTCCGGCAATCCAATCAGTTATCGAGAATGGGGTACCGTGCAATCGGCGGAGAATCCTAAACCCGGCGGGGAGCGGATCGTCACCGGTTCCGACGGTTCCGTTTACTATACTCCTACTCACTATCAGACCTACATCGTGGCGGTTGCTGGATCATGAGGTCGGCTATCTGGACACACACGCGACCTTGGTTGCATGCATTTCCTCAGGGATTGTCGGCTCCGATCGTCGACGTGGTCCCCCCGACGGGCGTCGCGGCCGTTGCACACCTGGACGGGTCGCGGATGAAGGATGTCGACGGGGTTTTCACCGAATGTTACGAGGCCTTCCGCCTTCCCTCATATTTCGGCTGGAACTGGGCCGCACTTTCCGATTGCCTCCGCGATCTCCAGTGGATGCCAGCGGATCGATACCTGATTGTCGTCGAAAACTGGAGTTCCGTTCTTTCGAATCTTCCTGAAGAGCGGGAAATTCTGCTTCGCGTTCTTGCCCAGGCTGCGGAAGATTGGGCAAACCCTCAGGGTAATCCGGGAAATTTGGCGATCCCTTTCAACGTGCTGTTCTGCTGTAGCGAGGATGGGGCGTCGAAGGTTGCGGATGAGATCTTGCGTGTCCAGGACGGTTATGCCTGAGACCGGGCTCCATCGGAGCCTCCGAGGTCAGGCGTCGGCCTTCTCCAGCTCGGACAGGCGGGCCAGGATGCGCTTCGGCAGATCGGCTGAGGTCAGGCGGTGCGAGGTCCAGCGGTCCGCGGAGTCCGGCTTCATCGAGGCGGAGAACCGGTAGCGGCCCTTGCTGTTGGGCTCGGACAGGGTGGCGTCATAGTCATGGCTCGGCACCAGCCAGGCCGTCATGATCGCCCCGCGCTCTACGTCCACGGCGAGGAACAACATGTCCAGGTCGGCTCGCGGCTGGAAGGTCTGCGAGCGCACGAACGCCATGAACCGGCCCTGCTGGACCAGCACGCCGGTGGACATCCGGGCCTTCACCTGGACCGCCAGCGTCGTGGAGCTGCCACGGCGGTGGAAGACGAGATCCACCCCTTCGTCGTCCACCAGGGAGGTGGAGACGTTCAGCTCGCCGCCGGTCGCGAGGATGCAGGAAGCCGCCACGAGGTACTCGGCCGCCTTGCCCATGCGGGCTGCTGACGGACTCTTGTCGAGGTAGTCCTCGTCGTCGCTCATGACAGGAAGCTACCGGACCGCACCGGCACGGCTGGCGCACACGGCGGTGCAGCTCCCAAAGGAGCTGGTGGTGCCAACTCCTCTGTACAGCAAGGGAGATGCGTGACTGGATCGATGCGCTTTCTGTCGACGCATCGTCAGATCGGTGCTCCCATGGCTGTCACACGAGAAGCGACACCGCCGGATGTGCGGTGGATGCGCAGCACTGGGAGAGGGGCGCGAGCGATGACGGTCGAGGGTGGGGCTTCGGGCATGGCCACGGGTGTGGACCGGGCGGGGTTGCTCAAGGACTTGAAGAAACAGGTCGCGGTCCTGGAAAAGGACCTGCGGGAGCGCAGCGAGAGCGAAGAGGCATTCCGGACGCGGCTGGGGGCCGAGTACGCGCGGGCGCTGGAGGGCAAGCGGACCGCGGCGACGTACGGGGCGTGGCGTGATGAGCGGGTCACCCAGGCCGCGGCGGCCTGGGTGCTGGCCTGCGTGTTCGTGCGGTTCTGCGAGGACAACGGCCTGATCGAGTGGCCGTTCCTGGCCGGCCCGGGGGAGCGGCTGCGGGACGCGGAGGAGCGGCACGAGGCCTTCTTCCGGGAGAAGCCGCACCTCAACAACCGGGACTGGCTCGTCGAGGCGTTCCAGCACCTGGCCGACGCGAACGAGACCGCCGCCGGACTCTTCGACCGGCGGCACAACCCGCTGTGGGGACTGACGCCGAGCTACGAGTCCGCGACCGAGCTGCTGACCTTCTGGCGCCGGCGGGGCCCGGACGGCGAGATCCGCTACGACTTCACCGATGAGCAGTGGGACACGCGGTTTTTGGGGGACCTGTACCAGGACCTGAGCGAGCACGCGCGGAAGACGTACGCGCTGCTGCAGACCCCGGAGTTCGTGGAGGAGTTCATCCTCGACCTGACGCTGGAGCCGGCGATCGAGGAGTTCGGGCTGCACCCGGAGTACGTGGGCCCGGGCGGTGAGGTGAAGCGAGGGTTACGGACCATCGACCCGGCCTGCGGGTCCGGGCACTTCCTGCTGGGGATCTTCGCGCGGCTGGTCGACAAGTGGCGCGCGGCCGAGCCCGGTACGGACGAGTGGGTGGTCGTTCGCCGGGCCCTGGAGTCCGCGCACGGCTGCGACAAGAACCCCTTCGCGGTGAGCATCGCCCGCTTCCGGCTGCTGGTCGCGGCCATGCGGGCGGCGGGCCAGCGGCGGCTTGCGGAGGCGCCGAACTTCCCGATCAACGTGGCGGTGGGGGACTCGCTGCTGCACGGGCGGGGGGCGACCGGCATCCAGACGGACCTGGACACCTTGTTCGCGGAGGAAGGCGAGGGAGAGGCATTTCAGTATGCGACGGAGGACGTGGGGGATTTCGCCAAGCGGGTGGACCTGCTGGGGCGGGGGTCGTACCACGTGGTGGTGGGTAACCCGCCCTATATCACGGTGAAAAACAAGCAGGAAAACGAGAATTACCGCAAGGCGTACGATGCTTGCGCTGGAAAGTATGCGTTATCTGTTCCATTTGCGCAGCGATTTTTTGAACTTGGGCTGCGTGAATCCGACGGTCTTGAGGGTGCGGGTGCGTTCGTTGGGCAGATTACAGCAAATTCTTTCATGAAGCGAGAATTCGGAAAGAAGGTGATCGAAGAATTCTTTGCACAGAAGGTAGAGCTGTCTCATGTTATCGACACGTCCGGGGCCTACATCCCGGGGCATGGGACACCGACGGTTATTCTAGTTGGCCGGAATCGCGCGTGTCGGCGTAGTGGTCTTATTCGTGCGGTCCTGGGTGTCCGGGGTGAGCCCTCGCAGCCGTCGGATGGAGCGAGTGGCCTCGTGTGGTCCGCGATCGTCAATCAAGTGGATCGGCCAGGGAGTGATTCCGAGTGGATCAACGTGGTAGATGTTGCTCCGCGAAATCTCTTGGAATTTCCCATGAACATGTCTGGTGGCGGAGCGTCAGATGTAAAAGCAACTATTGATGAGTCGTCAGCCAAGTTGAAGAGTCGGATCGCTTCCTCTGGGTTTGGCGCCATCACTGGCGACGATGACGCTTACTTCCTCCCGAGGCAGAAGAGCTACTACGATCGCCCTGGCGCTGCAGTTGGTCGTGTATTTGTCGAAGGGGAACAGGTCAGAGACTGGGAGTTTGAGCAAGACGGGGTTATTGTCTACCCCTACAGCCTAGATGAATCGCAGTTGGATGCCCTGGAAAGTTCGATCCTCTGGCCGGTTCGCTCGAATCTCCGAGCGACTCTCTATTTCGGGAAAACCAAAGAAGAACGTGGCATGCGTTGGTCAGAGTATGCGTTCAGTATGCCTTCAAGACTTGAGGCGAAGAGACTTCTATCTTTCTCATTTGTTGCTACACAGAATAATTTCACACTCTTGCGTGGGTCGGGGGTCTACAATAAATCGGCCCCAGTGATGGTCTTGCCGGAGGGGGCGGGGGAGGATGAGCATCTGGAGTTGTTGGGGGTGCTCAACTCGTCGACGGCTTGCTTCTGGTTGAAGCAGGTGAGCTATCCCAAGGGGGGCGACCCTGTGGGGCAGGACGGGGCGAGGGTCAGCGCGGAGGCATGGTCGGATCGATACGAGTTCACCGGGACCAAGCTGCAGGAGTTTCCGCTTCCCGAGCGCTTGCCGTTGGCTCTGGGACGTGCACTCGATTCGCTGGCACAGCTGCTCGGGGGCTGCCAGCCGTCGGCCGTCGCAGAACGAGATGTGCCTACGCGGGACGGCCTCGATGCCGCTCACGCCGAGAGCTCCTGCACGCGTCGGCGCATGGTCGCGCTGCAGGAGGAGCTGGACTGGCAGGTCTACGGCTCGTATGGGCTACTGACCCAGGCCGAGACCGCACGCGTCACCGATCCGTCGCCTGCGCCGACGACCATCCCCGAAGTGCAGCTCGGAGAGCGGGCGTTCGAGATCGTTATGGCGCGGAAGATGGCGCGTGGCGAGATGGAGACCGCGTGGTTCGCGCGGCATGGGTCGACGCCGATCACGGAGATTCCGGAGCGCTGGCCGGACTGGTACCGGGAGATCGTTCAGGCCCGCATCGACATCATCGAGAGCCGCAAGGACATTGCGCTCATCGAGCGGCCCGAGTGCAAGCGTCGCTGGGCCTCCGAGCCGTGGGAGAAGAAGGAGAAGGCGGCTCTCCGAACCTGGCTGCTGGACCGGACCGAGAAGCGCGACCTCTGGTACGCCCTGCGGGACGGGATGGAGCAGCCGCGGACGCTGACCGTCGGCCAGCTCGCCGACGCCCTCCGCGACGACGCGGACTTCAACTCCGTCGCCCAGCTCTACGCCACTGACCACCTCGGCAAGCCGGACCTGCCTCTCGCCGAGGTGCTGGCCGAGATCGTCGCCGACGAGCACGTCCCCTACCTCGCCGCCATGCGCTACAAGGACTCCGGCCTGCGCAACCGCGAGCAGTGGGAGCAGGTCTGGGAGATGCAGCGCGAGGAGGACCGGACCGGCCAGCGACTGAACATCCCCGTGCCGCCCAAGTACAAGTCGGCGGACTTCCAGAAGACGTCCTACTGGTCGCACCGCGGAAAGCTCGACGTGCCGAAGGAGCGCTTCATCTCCTACCTGGAGGCCAGCCCCGACGCTGACCCGTCCGTCCTCCTCGGTTGGGCCGGCTGGGACCACAAGGACCAGGCGCAGGCGCTGTTCAACCTGGTCGACGACCGCACCCAGCAGGCCGGTTGGGAGACGGAGCGGATCAAACCGCTGCTCGCCGGGCTGGTGGAGGTCATGCCGTGGGTGCGGCAGTGGCACGGCGAGTACGACGAGGAGTGGGAGGGCGTACCGGCCGACGAGTACCAGGCGTACTTCGAGGAGCTGTGCGCCAAGCACCAGGTGAGCGAGGCGGAGCTGCGGGCCTGGCGGCCGGAGAAGAAGACGCGCGGCCGGAAGAAGACCGCGCCGAAAAAGGCGGCCCAAGCGGTGCCGGACGAGGAGTAGTCGGCTGGGGTGGGCCCGTACGTGGGGCCCACCCCGACGGTTCAGCCGAGCTTCCTCGCGTACGAGACGAAGGCCGCCCACTCGGCGGCGGTGAAGGAAAGCTGCGGCCCCTGCTTGTCCTTCGAGTCCCGGACGTGGATGGTGCCGGGGCTCGCGGCAACCTCCACGCACTCGCCGCCTTCGCCGCCGCTGTAGCTGCTCTTGGACCAAGCCAGAGCTTCGGTGGCCTCCGTGCAAGCCTCGATCTTCATGCGTCTCCCAGCATCTTCTCGATCAGCGACAGGGACTCTCGGGGACTGAGAGCCTGTCCCCGGATGCTTCCATAACGGGCGGCGAGGATGCGGACTTCTTCCGAGTCGGTGATCAGCCGACTGACGTTCTGGACCTCCAGGTAGGCCACCTGCGGCCTTCCCTTGGGGGTGAGCAGGATGAAGGGGCCGTCCATGCCCGCGTGTTCATCGCAGTCCATGGGCAGTACCTGGAGCGCGGTACTCCGAAGATTGCCGAGCCGCAGCAAGTGCTTGAGCTGGCCGAACCGCACGTCTCGACCACCGATCATCCGGCGGAGCACGGATTCCTCAATGATTGCGCTCACCATGGGAGATGGCCATCGGGTCAGGATCTCCTGACGGGTTAGTCGTGCTGCCACACGCTGCTCGATGGTCTCCTCGTCCAGCAGCGGTTGCCGGATGGTGAAGGTGGTGCGCGCGTAGTCCTCGGTCTGCAGTAAGCCGGGCACGGTGAGCGTGCTGAAGAAGTTCAGCTCGACTGCCTCGGTTTCCAGCCGTGCGAAGTCGCGGAACCACGCCGGGTGCTTCACTCGCGCCTTGGCCTTGGCCCGTACCACGTCGTCCTTCGCGGCCTTCAGCAGTCCACCCGCGTCCAGCAGGTCGTCCGCCGCGTCCAGGAACTCCGGCTGGGTGATGCGACGGCCGCGTTCCAGCGAGGAGATCTGGTCCTCGCCGTATCCGAGCCGGTCGCCCAGCTCTCTCTGCGTCAGCCCGGCCCGTTCCCGCAGCAGCTTGACCTGCTTGCCGATGGCGCGGAACAGGTCCACCGCCTCGTCCGCGTCCTCCGTCGGCTCCGGACGCCGCTCCGGCTGTCCTTCCGCACCGGCCAACTGGCCACCTCCCCGTGCTCTTTCCGGTCACGGCCGTCCAGCCGGGAAGGCAACCATGTGCACCCGGTCGAGCGCGCTCCGTACCGAAGTCGTTCCTGGTCAGGGTAGGGCGACCGGACACGCTGGGTGACGGGAAAGCCGAATTCGCTACCGGTCGCCACCCCCGTCACGCGCACGCCGTGCCGTTTCCGGACGCCGGCCCGGCTTGCGCGCACTCCGCTGCTCAGGGTCGCCATCGGTCGCGCAGCAGCCAACGGGACCGTTCTCCGAGATGGTGACGCCGGAGTCACCAGGGCAGTCGGCGATGAGGCACGAACGACCACAGGTCGTCGTCGGCCTCGTTGCCGCGACGGTAGGTGCGCAGCAGTTCCAGACACCGCCGGTCCACCGTGCGGTGCAGCCAGGCGACATGAGCCAGGGCGACGACTCCTTGATGCGGCAGCCCCGGATCCGTGCTCCCCAGTGCTCTGGCGACTCCGGGCAGGATCCCCGGCGGATTTCGGCCTCGGGGAGCGTTGGTACAGCCATGGCCACTGAGAGGGACCATGTTGGCTGGCTAGACGTTCGCGCTCTCGTCGCTCTTGAGCTGCTCGCGGCCGGGGCCCTTGGTGTGACTGGCCACAGGGCGGACCTCGTGCGTGCAGTCGCCGGTCGCATGGCCGCGGGTGTTGAGGCAGGTGTTCCGCAAGTATTCGTCTACGAACGACGTTACGAGGGCCAAGCCGATGGCGGCTGGGCTGGGCTGTTCGTCGGCGTGGACTTCCCCGGGGTCGGTGGTGTCGTCGCAGCTGTCGGGGCCGGGGCGGGTCGCCGACGCGCGGGCGTTGGAGAGGGCGAGGATGCCTCCGACGACCACAGCAGCAGCCGCCGCCGCGCCGCCGATCACACTCGCTTTGCCGCCGACTCCGAGGCCGTTCCATCTGTCAGCGATGCGCCGACGCAGAGAACTTCCCTCGTCGCTGCCTTCCGGCGGCGGGTCGGCAGGGTGAGGATCACCACTCGGAGGGCGGGATGTCGGATCGTCCGGCGCTGCCATCTGATGAGACGTCCTTTCTGTTCGGAGAATCGGAAGTCTAGATGTCTGCTGGGCTTTTGCGCCGTTGGTTCTGAGATGGGAGACTAGGGCCGAATAGCCCCCCGATCCCCGGTCACCCTGCCTGTCGTCAAACGACGTTTGACGACAGGCAGGTCGCGTACGCCGAGCCCGAGCTGCGCCGGCTGTACCCGTTCACCAGCCACTGGTCGCTGCACTTCACCACCTGCACCGGCTTCCCGTACGCATGGGAGGTGCCGTTCGTCGATCCACTGGCCGACAGCCGGTACGGGTCGGCGGACCCTCGCGGGGAACCGTCATCGGCGAAGCCGACTCCGCGGGGGAGACCATCGCCCTGGTGGAGGACGGACTTCCGGCGGACTGCGGACCGGCGGTCGCCGGCACCGCCCCTGATCTGCGACGGCCGTAGGACCCGTCTCGCCATCAGCGAGCAGTGAGTTCCCGGCGGGCCGCCTCCCAGACGTCCTCGAACGACTTCGCGTCCAGCAACTCCGGTTGGTGGCCCTCCCACTCGGAGACGGGCGCTTGGGCGGTCGCCCCGAAGCGGTTCTCGTAGTCGCCGACGCCGCCCGCATCGAAGGCCTTCTGCCACTCGGGCAGCGACGCGGCGGCGATGGCGCGCTGCTCAGGGCCCTGGAGCTCGATCTGCCGGATCACGTCTCCACGGGCATCGACGGCGAAGAAGAACCAGACGTCCTCCTCGGCCCAGTAACACCGGAACCATGCCGTCTCGCCTCCCTGATGCGTGGCTTCGGGACTCACGTCCTCACCGCGGTCACGTGGCACGTCCGGCACAGGGTCCTGCCGGCTTCCTCGGCCGCGTCGAGGGACATGGGGTCCGCTGGGTAGGTGCCCGAGCCGTTGGCTGCGCTGCCGCTCCGGCCGTCCTCGATGCTGCGGCAGTCCTCGTAGAGGTGGTAGCGATCGCCCCGCTGCGGCACATGCACGTCGGCCATGGTGCACCTTCCGGAGTGTGTGCGGGCAGGGCCCACGGACGTCGGTCGGATCTCCGTGCTTCCGCACCAGGCTAACCGGCGGCATCGACGCGCAAACGGGATTCGAGAAGAACTTGTGAAGGTCAACTCCGTTGCAGAGATGGCAAGATGGTGCATCACGCACGCACGTGCGCCCCCCACTGGTCCGACCGCCGCCGAACAAGGGGACGAGAACTCGATGCCCATCAGCGACCTGTTCCTCCGCGATGTCATCGACATCAAGGAAGACGTCCATGCCGGCGATTTCAAGGTCGAGCTGTCCGGTGGTTTCACCGAGACCGACGCCCGGGTCGCCGAGTACGTCGTCACCGACCAGCTCCAGGCGGCGTTCCGCCGGGCGTTAGGCCTCGTCGGTGCCGCCGTGCGCACCGGCTCCTCGCACGCCGCCTACCTCCACGGCTCCTTCGGCGCCGGTAAGAGCCACTTCCTGACCGTGCTGCACGCGGTGCTGAACAACCATCCGGCCGCCCGCGCCAAGCCCCGGCTCCAGGAGGTCATCGCCGACCACGACGACTGGCTGCGGGCGAAGAAGTTCCTGATGGTGCCCTACCACCTCGTCGGCTCCACCGACCTGGACTCCGCCCTCCTCGGCGGCTACGTGGCCACCGTCCGCGCGAAGCACCCCGACCGGCCGACACCGGCCGTCTACCGCGCCGACTCGGCCGTCGAGGACGCCCGTCGGCAGCGCGAATTCCTCGCCGACGACGCCCGGTTCGTCTCCTGGCTCGGGAGCAGCGGCGTCGCCGTCGCACCTACCGGCAAAGCCGCGCTGCCCACCGGCGGGGACGACCTCGACGCGAGCGACCTGGACGCCGGCGACCTCGACGATCTCGACGCCGCACCGGCGACCTCCGGCTGGACCACCGCCGACCTCGACCGGGCCTTCACCGCCCCGGCCGGAGACCCGTACCGCGAAGCCCTCGTCTCCGCGCTCCTCTCCGGACCCATGACCGCCTACGCCACCGGCGCCCGCGGCGCCAAGGACGCCTTCCTGCCCCTGGAGAACGGCCTGTCCGTCATCTCCCGGCACGCGCAGTCCCTCGGCTACGACGGCATCGTGCTGTTCCTGGACGAGCTGATCCTCTGGCTCCAGGCCCACATGGGCGACCAGGACTTCGTCCGCGACCAGGTGCAGAAGCTGGTCAAGCTCATCGAGTCCGGCGACAGCGACCGGCCGGTGCCGATCGTCTCGTTCATATCCCGCCAGCGCGACCTGTCCCAGCTGATCGGCTCCGACGTGGCCGGCGCCGAGGTGCAGAACCTGGAGCAGCAGGTCGACTACCTCGCCGGGCGCCTGGAGGTCGTCGACCTCGAGGACAGCAACCTCATCGCCATCATCAAGGAGCGGGTCCTCGCCGCGAAGCCCGGCATGGAGGCGGCCCGCGACTCCGCCTTCGAGGTCGTCGAGTCCTCCAAGGACGAGGTGCGCCAGGTCCTGCTGGACGCCAACGGCCGCACCGAGGCCGACTGGGACGACTTCCGCGCCGTCTACCCGCTCTCCCCGGCTTTCCTCAACGTGCTGGTCGAACTCTCCGGCGCCCTCCAGCGCGAGCGCACCGGTCTGAAGCTGGTGCAGGAGACCCTGCGCCGGCGCCGCGACGACCTCAAGCTCGGCGAGCTCATTCCCCTCGGCGACCTGTGGGACGTCATCCTCGACGGCACCGGCGAGGCGTTCACCGCCAAGCTGCGCCGGGAGGCCGAGACCGCCAAGCGCTTCCACGACCGGGTGCGGGCGTTCCTGATCCAGAAGTACGGGACCGCGGACGACCCCCGGTTCAAGGGCGACGAACGCCTGGTCAAGACCCTGCTGTTGGCGGCCCTCGCCCCGAACGTGCCCGCGCTCGCCCGGCTGACCGGTGAGCGGCTCGCCGCCCTCAACCACGGGTCGATCAAGGTGCGGCTCGGCACGGCCGGCTCGGTCGCCGTCAAGCGGCTGAAGGAACTCCAGGGCGAGTTCGGCGAGCTGCGCAGCGAAGGCGCCGCGGACCCCGTCTTCCACCTCCACCTCTCCGACCTCGACATCGAGCCGATCCTCGACGAGGTCGGCAGCGAGGACAACCTCGGCAAACGGCGGCAGTGGGTCAAAGACCGGCTGTGGTCCCAGCTCGGCATCAAGGACACCCAGGCGTTCGTGTGCGAGCGGGAGATCGTCTGGCGGGGGACCCGGCGCACCGCCGAGTTCGTCTTCGGCAACGTCCGGGACGAGCACCTGCCGGACGAGCAGTTCCGGCCGCAGATGGACGGCAACATCCGCTTCGTCCTCGACTACCCCTTCGACGAGAAGTACTTCCCGAGCGACGACGTGCGCCGCGTCGAGGAACTCAAACAGGCCGGCAAGCACGCGCCGACCATCGTCTGGCTGCCGGACTTCCTCTCCGAGCAGCGGTCCGGCCAGCTCGGCCGCCTGCTGAAGATCGACTACCTGCTGGAACGGGACCGGCTGGACGACCACACCGCCACCAAGTCCGCCGACGAGCGGGTCCAGATCCGGCACCAGCTCAAGGCGCAGAGCGAGAACCTCACCTCGCAGCTGACCGCCGTGCTCCAGCAGCTCTACGGCATCAGCAAGCCCGACCCGGGCAGCGTCGGCGCCGAGGTGCCGGACAACCAGCACGTGTGGTCCCTGGAGCCCGCCTACCACAACCCCAAGCCGCAGGCCGGCCTCGGCTTCGAGCAGAACCTGTACGCGCTCGCCGACGGCCTGTTCGCCGCGCTCCACCCCAAGCACCCCGACTTCGACCCGACGCTGAGCCGGAAGGCCGTCACCGCACGGGAGCTGAAGACCGCCCTGGAGTGGATCGGCCGGGCCATGGACGACGGCTCCCGGCGCGTCGTCGTCGACCGCCACCAGCTCGCCGTCGTCAAGAGGATCGTGCACCCCCTGGGGCTCGGCGAGGTCCACGACGGGCCGCTCAACCTGCTGCCCGACTGGCGGCTGAGGATCAACCAGAAGGCCGCGGAGGCCCAGGGCGGACCCGACCTCGCGGTCGAGGACATCCGGCGCTGGATCACCGAACTCGGCTACACCGGGCTCGAGAAGAACATCGGCAACCTGATCATCGCCACCTACGCCCTCCTCGACGACCGCACCTGGGTCCACCAGACCACCCCCGTGCCGCAGCCGCAGCTGGAGCAGATCGGCGCCGGCTACGGACTGCGGGCGGTGGAACTGCCCAGCGAGGACGAGTTCGTGGCGGCCCGTGCCCGGGCCGCCACCGTCTTCGGGGTCTCCGCCCGCCCGGTGCTCTTCGCCCGGAACGTCTCCGCACTCGCCGAGGACGTACGCGAGGTCGCGGCCGCCCACGTCCAGGCCGTCGCCGGAGTGCGCCGCTCGCTGGAGAAGCACGCCGACGACCTGGGACTCACCGGGCCGGACGCCCCGCGGATGCGGTCCATGCGCGCCGCCGCGGACCTCCTCGCCCGGCTCTCCCGCACCCCTCAGGCGACACCGCTGCTCCGGGAACTGGCCACCGCCGCCTACGACGTGAGCGACCACGAACTCGGCGCCGCGATCAAGCAGGCCCCCGAAGTCCTCGCCGCCCTCGACGACACCAACTGGTCGCTGCTGAGGAGCGTCCGCGGGTTCACCGGGCGCGAGGACGGGGTCGGAGCCAAGGCCGGTCGGCTGGTCGACGCGCTGCGCGAGACCGTCGACGAACACGAGGAGGCCCGCTCCCTGGTGCCCGTGCTCGGCGCACTCCAGGACCAGGCGCTCGGCCTGGTCAACGAGGTCGCGCGGCTCGCGAACGTCGCCCGCCCGACCATCCCAGGGCCGCGCACACCGCAGGACCCCGGACCGGACGACGTCAGCCTCACCGAGCACGGCAGGCCGGCCGTGCCCTCCGGGCAGCCCCCGCAGCCTCGGCACGACGAGGCGGTGCAACAGCCGCCCGTCCGGCTGCCGATCCCCGGTCCGCGAGCACCGCACGTCCTGGAGACGCAGAACACGACCCGCGTCGAGTCGCTCATCCAGGAGACCCTGTCCGGCCTCCGGGAGGAGATACGCGGCTATGTGGAAGCCCATCCCGGCGTCCGCATAGAGATCGTCTGGCAGCCGGTGCCCGGCGCGGGCCCGACGGACGAACCGGGGGCCGGCGACCGATGACGCGGATCCCGCCACTGGTCCTCGCCGGCACCATCGAGGCGCTGCTCGACACCCACGGCGCAGCGGAACGCGACCGGCGCCTCGTCATCGTCCACGGCCGCTACCCGGCCACCGAACCAAGGGAGTTCACCGTCAGCATCGGTGACCGGCCGCGGCGGGTGCGGGTCAGCGACCAGGGTTCTGTCCTCGGCATCACCGAGGCCTGGCACGAGCACCGCAGGACCGCCGGCAACGACGACCTCCTCGTGGTGACCACCGGCGTCCCCGACGACCAGATCGGCTGGGACCTGCGCGGGCACGCCTTGCGGCGGCGCACCGTCACCGTCGAGAACGCCGAGATCGTCAAGCAGCGCTTCGGGGCGAGCGACCTCGACCCGCGGATGTACCGGGAGAGGTGGCTGCTCCAGGCACTCCTGGACGCCGAGCCCAACGACGGCGGCTGGCCGCGCACCGGCACCGTCCTCACCCGGGACGCCGCGATCCGCGCCCTGACCGTGGCCCGGCTCGGCCTCGGTCAGGGCGACGACGCCGGCAGGCGTCCTGGCGCGGACACGGCTGTGGACGCCGACGCGCTGCTGGCCTGGTCCCGCACCCCGGCCGGGCCGACCCGGTTCACCGAACTGGCCGCCGCCGAGCGCGCGGAGCTGAAGAAGTGGCTCGGGGAGACCGCCGGTGCGGCCGTGCCCGTCCTGATGTCCCTGGTGGAATCCGGCCGCGGGAACGACGCGATGGCGCTGGGCCTGCTCGGAGCGGTCATGTCCGACCCGGCCGCGGACTCCGACACCGTGCTCGCCGTCGGCGGACTCTTCGGCCACGTACGGCGCACCGACCTGATGGCCTTCAGCAGCGCGGTCGCCGGCACCCTCACCCGGTGGATCGGCGAGGCGCGCACCTCCCCGGACGCCGGACGACGGGTGCTCTCCGTCGTGGAGCGCGCCGACCACCTCGCCGACCGGGCCGGACTGACCCGTGCCCTGAGCAGCAGCGCCTTCCTCCCCTCCGGCTTCGACGTCCGGCTCCGCCGGACGGCACAGGCATGGAGGCAGTCGGCCGAGGATGCCGAACGGGCGCTGGGCGAACTGCGCGACCACGCCCTGGCCGTTCTGCACACCGACCGGACCGACACCGCGGCCATGGCCGTGCGCATCGCGCGCTGGCTCAGCACTTCGTCGTCGCGGCAGGTGGCATCGGTGGCCGACGGTGTCCGCACCCATCTGGCCGAGTGGGGTTGGGTGGACCGCGCCCTGACCGTGCTGTGGGCCGGGGACCCGGGCGGTGACCCGGCGACGGGACAGGAGTACCGGGCGCTGCACGACCTGGCGCGAGCCCGCAGGGACGCGCTCGACGAGCAGTTCGCCGTCAAGCTCGCCGCCTGGACCCGGACCGCGTCCGCGCAGACACCGGGCGGATGTCTGCCGGTGGAGAACGTCCTCACCGAGGCGGCGGCGCCGCTGTGCGCTGAGGGCCGTGCCCCCCTGGTGCTGCTGCTGGACGGGATGAGCAGCGCGGTGGCCGCCCAGTTCGGCGAGGAGGCGGAGCGCGAGGGCTGGACCGAAGCCGTCCCCGAGTCGCCCGCGGGCAGGGCGCCGAGTCGTCTCGCCGCCGTGTCCATGCTGCCGTCGGTCACCCGCGTCAGCCGCGCCTCGCTGCTCGCCGGCAAACCCGTCACGGGCGGCCAGTCGGTGGAATCGGCGGGCTTCGCCGCGTACTGGAAGCAGCGCCGCCGCGAAGGCGTGCTCTTCCACAAGGCGGCCATCGGCGGGACCGCAGGACACCGGCTCTCCGAAGAACTCGTGGCGGCGCTGGTCTCCGACGCGGTGGTCGGCGTCGTGCTCAACACCATCGACGACGCCCTCGACCACGGACAACAGGGTGAGCGCACCCGCTGGCGCATCGGGGACGTCAGCTACCTGCGCGAACTCCTCGACGCAGCACGGGGGTTCGGCCGGCCCGTGCTGATCGTGGCCGACCACGGACACGTACCGGAGCGCGGCACGAGCGACGGCCCGGCCCGCGTCACCGGCGCGGAGTCCTCCCGCTGGCGCACCGGAACCGCGGGTGAGGGAGAGGTCGAACTGTCCGGGCCGCGGGTTCTCGAAGGCGGCGGGACGATCGTCGCACCCTGGCGCGAGGGCATCCGCTACACGCCGCGCAAGGCCGGCTACCACGGCGGGGCGTCACTGGCCGAGGTCACGGTGCCCCTGCTTGTGCTGCTGCCGTCCCCCCAGGACATCCCGAAGGGCTGGGAAGCACTGCCGAGAGAGCGGGCCGTGCCGCCGTGGTGGAGCCCCAAGGCAGCCGTCGACGACACGGAGACCGAGGCCGCCGCCGTGACCGGACATCCGGCCGCGCCACCGGCACCCCGGCGCAAGAGCACCAGGAGCCGTCCGCAGGAGAACACCGAGGGGCTCTTCGCCGAGGCCGAGATCACCGCGCCGCCGGAGCCCCAACACGTCCCGGAGAAAGTCACGTTGGGGGCGGCGGTCTGTGCCGGAGAGGTGTATCTCGCGCAGAAGGAGTACGTCCGTCGCCCACCCGACGCCAAGGTCGTCGCCTCCGTGATCGACGCGCTCGCCGCAGCCGGCGGCACCCTGTCCCCGGCCGCCCTGGTCTCGGCCATCTCCGCGACCGACCGGATCAAACGGAACGTCGACGGATTCATCACCACCCTCCAGCGCCTGCTGAACGTCGAGGGCTACCCGGTGCTCGGTCTCGTCGACTCCGGTCACACCGTTCAGCTCGACGTGCGCCTGCTGCGCGAACAGTTCCTCCTGGAAGGCCCCCGCTCGTGACCACCCCGTCCCCCGTCAGCGCGGCACGCCGCCGCGAGGTCGTCGACGCCCTGCGGCGCGGGACCGTGCCCCGGGCGGGACTCGACCTCTTCGCCGTCGGACTGGAGCGCTTCCGGACCGCTCTGGACGACGACCTCTCCACCGTCTCCCGCGGCGGCTCCGCCTTCCACGCCATCCGCGGCGAGTACGGGACCGGAAAGACCTTCTTCGCCCGCTGGCTCGCCGAGCGGGCGAAACGCGCGGGTATGGCAACGGCCGAGGTCCAGATCTCCGAGACCGAGACCCCGCTGCACAAACTCGAGACCGTCTACCGGCGCCTGACCGAGCGGCTGTCCACCGCCACCCACCAGCCGAGCGCACTGCGCCCCGTCGTCGACTCGTGGTTCTACACCCTGGAGGAGGAGGTCCTCGACGCCGGAGAGACCGACGAGGACGACGCCGAGGCTCTCGCCCGGGCCGTGGACGACCTCATGGAACGCCGCCTGGCGGACGTCGCCCGGACCACCCCCGCCTTCTCCGCAGCCCTGCGCGGCTACCGGCAGGCCGTCGCATCCGGGGACGGAACCACGGCCGAGGCACTCATCGCCTGGCTCGGCGGACAGAAATCCGTGGCCGCCTCCGCGCGCCGCTCCGCCGGAGTGCGCGGCGACCTGGACCACTTCGCCGCGCTCGGCTTCCTGCAAGGCCTCCTTACCGTCCTGCGCGACTGCGGACACCCCGGACTGCTGCTCGTGCTCGACGAGATCGAGACCCTGCAGCGCGTGCGCGGCGACGTACGGGAGAAGGGCCTCAACGCGCTGCGCCAGCTCCTCGACGAGATCGACGCCGGACGGTTCCCCGGCCTCTTCCTCGTCATCACCGGCACCCCCGCCTTCTACGACGGACAGCAGGGCGCCCAGCGGCTCCCGCCCCTGGCGCAGCGGCTGGCCACCGACTTCACCACCGATCCGCGCTTCGACTCCCCCCGGGCCGTTCAACTGCGGCTGGCCGGCTTCGACCTGCCCAAGCTGGGCGAGCTGGGGCGGGGCGTGCGCGACCTCTACGCGAGCGGGGCGAGGAACCCCGAGCGCATCGCCGCCCGCGTGGACGACGCCTACCTCTCCGAACTGGCCACCGCGGTGACCGGGGGACTCGGCGGGAAAGCCGGGGTCGCGCCGCGGCTCTTCCTGCGCAAGCTGGTCGCCGACGTGCTGGACCGCGTCGACGAGTTCGAGGACTTCGACCCGCGGCAGCACTACGCGCTCACCGTGTCCACCGCCGAACTGAACGAGGTCGAGCGCAACGCCGCGGCGGCGAGCGCGGACGACATCGAACTGGAACTGCCGTGAACGGCGTCGACGACCTCGACCCGGCGCTTCTGCACCACATCGTCAACACCCTGGGCTGGCCCGGGCTGCGCCCCCTGCAGGAGGAGGCCGTTCCCCCGCTGCTCGCGGGCGAGGACGCCGTCCTGCTCGCCCCGACAGCAGGCGGCAAGACCGAAGCCGCCGCCTTCCCGCTGCTCTCCCGGATGGCGGCCGAGCAGTGGACGGGCACCTCGGTGCTCTACGTCTGTCCGCTCAAGGCGCTCCTCAACAACCTGCTGCCACGCCTGGAGACCTACACGTCCTGGCTCGGGCGGACCGCCGCGCTCTGGCACGGTGACGTCACCGCCGGCCGGAGACGGAAGATCCTCACCGACCGCCCGGACGTGCTGCTCACCACGCCGGAGTCGCTGGAGGCGATGCTGGTCAGCGCCAAGGTCGACCATGCGGCCTTCTTCGCCGGGCTGCGATCGATCGTCGTCGACGAGGTGCACGCCTTCGCCGGAGACGACCGGGGCTGGCACCTGCTGGCCGTACTGGAGCGCCTCCAGCGCGTCGTGGGCAGACCGGTGCAGCGGGTCGGTCTCTCGGCCACGGTGGGGAACCCTGACGAGCTGCTGCAGTGGCTGCAGGGCTCCGGGGCGGGAACGCGCCCGGCCCGGGTCGTCGCCCCGCACCTGAGCGGACCTCGGCCCGAACCGGGCACGGTGCCGTCCGGCGACATCCAGCTCGACCACGTCGGCTCCGTCGACAACGCCGCGACCGTCATCGCATCGCTCCACCGGGGCGAGAAACGCCTGGTGTTCTGCGAATCACGACGGCTGGTCGAGGAACTGGGGGAGAAGCTCCGCATCAAGGGCGTGACGACCTTCCTCTCCCACGCGTCCCTGTCCGTGGACGAACGACGCCGCGCCGAGCAGGCGTTCGCCGAGGCACGCGACTGCGTCATCGTCTCCACCAGCACCCTGGAACTCGGCATCGACGTCGGCGACCTGGACCGCGTCATCCAGATCGACGCACCCGCCACCGTTGCCTCCTTCCTGCAGCGTCTCGGCCGCACCGGGCGCCGGGCGGGCACCAGCCGCAACTGCCTCTTCCTGGCACTGGACGAGGGCGGGCTGCTGTCGGCCGCCGGACTCCTACTGCAGTGGTCGCGAGGCTGGGTGGAACCCGTCGTGGCACCACCCGAGCCACGGCACATCGCCGCGCAGCAACTCCTCGCGCTGTGCCTGCAGGAGCACCGCGTCGGCGACCGGCTGTGGCAGGACGAGTGGAACGGACTCGGCCCCTTCGGCCGGCCCGCCGCCCCGATCGTCCGGCACCTGGCCGACGAGGGCTACCTGGACCAGGACGGCGGAATGCTGTTCATCGGCCCGGAGGCCGAACGCCGCTTCGGACACCGGCACTTCATGAACCTCACCGCCGTCTTCACCGCCCCACCCGAGTTCACCGTGCTGCACGGCCGCAACGAGATCGGCAGGACCGACCCCGAGCTGCTCACCGAGAAGACCGACGGGCCCCGGCTGCTCCTGCTCGCCGGTCGCAGCTGGCTCGTGACCTACATCGACTGGCACCGCAAGCGCTGCTTCGTCGAGCCGGCCGACGGGGGCGGCAAGGCCAAGTGGAGCAGCGTCGGGTTCGACCGGGGTGTCTCCTTCGCGCTCAGCCGCGCGGTGCGCGACGTGCTGCTCGGGAACGATCCGCCTGTCGCCCTGACGAAGCGGGCCGAGAGGTGTCTCGCCGAGGCCCGTGGCCACTTCCTGGATCAGGTGCATCCAGGCGGGACTCTGATCACCCGCAGCTCCCGTGGACCGTTCAAGTGGTGGACCTGGGCCGGACACCGGACGAACGCGACCCTCACTGCAAGCCTCGGCGGCGTCACCGTTCCCGCCCAGCGCATCAACGACTGCTGGATCCGGCTGCGTGAGGACGTCACCCCGCCGGCGTGGAAGCAGACGGTTGCTGAGGCCGCGGGGCGTCTCTGCCTGCCCGAGGTGGACGAACGTGCCGTGAAAGGACTCAAGTTCGGTGAAGCACTGCCGTCCCGTCTGGCGCAGGCGACGCTCGCTGCGCGCCTGGCGGACTTCGACGGTGCACGCGCGGTACTCGACGAACCGGTGCGGTTCGTGTCCGACAGGGGATGACGGCCCACGGGAGCTGACCTGTCGGAGTGCACCCGCTGGAGGGCGCTGCCCGCGTCGACGTTCTGCTGGGCAGCGCGCACCATCACGGGATCGGCTCGGTGTGCCTGAGACTCCGGGGAAACGCCGCGGAGAAGCGGCTCCAGTCGTGGCTCCGGAACCTGAACCAGAAGTCCGAATGCACCACCCTCCCCGCAGAGTTCGCGATACCCCACTCAGCCTCGCCTCCCGGAGGCTCAGGCTGCGACCGCGACCGCCCTCGCGCAGCAGCTGCGGCACAGGGTCCTGCCCGCCGACTCGGCGGCGGCGATGGGCATCATGCAGGCGGGATAGGTGTCCCACCCGTTGGCGGCGTTGCCGCTGCGTCCGTACTCGATACCGGAGCAGTCCTCGTAGAGGTGGTAGCGATCGCCCCGCTGCGGCACATACACGTCGGCCATGGTGCACCCTCCGGAGTGTGGCGCGGGCATCCGCCCGCGGCGTTCGGTCGGATCTCCGATGGTTCCGGTCCAGGCTAGCCAGCGGTGGGGAGACGTAAACCGATTTTCGCGCGATCACATGGCCGCGACCGGCACGGTGCTACGCCGCAGGGAACTGGCGCCGGCCGCTGCCGTGGAGAGCCACGGCCCGATCCGCGGATTCCCCGGCCGTCGTCGGAGCCGATCGGTAGGCTCTGGGCAGTCTGCTCGAATTCGGCGAAGCGGACGGGGGACTTGGCGACGCCGCCGGACTTCGTGCATCCCGAACGGGGTGCACGGGCACCCCTGTGGGCTCGCCGGAGGCCCACCACAGGAAGTCCCCCCGGATATGACCAACCCACCCTGGCAACCGCCCGGCGCCCACCCGCCTCCGTATGGCGGGCCCCCTCCCCAGCAGCCCTACCAGCAGGCCCCTCCCCCGCAGGTGCCGTACCCGCCGCAGGCGCCGTTCCCGCAGCAACCGCCGGCGCCGTACGGACAGCAGCCGTACCCGGGCGGTGGCTGGGGGCAGCCCCCGATGGGCCCGTCGCCGCAGAAGAACCGCGGAAAGCCGGTCGCGATCGCCATCGCGGCCGTCGTGTTCGCGGCAGGTGTGATCGGCGTCCTGCGGGGGATGTCCGACGGCGGCGGCAGCAACTCCTCGAGTGCAGCCGCCTCACCCGAATACGAGCTCAGGCTCCCGAAGACGCTCGACAACGGCACGTACACCCTGGGCGACGACCTGAGCCGGATGATGGACGACAAGGTTCCGGACCACGGCAGCTACGAGCACGGCGTGAAACCCGTCAGCGGCCAGTACACCGCCGGCACCGGCACGCAGACCCGCGCCCTGGTCTTCACCGGCTACTTCGGGACCTTCGACGACCCGGAGAGGTCGAAGTCGAGCTTCCTGCACGGCGTTTCGGAAGGGGACGGCGCGGAGGTCCCGATCCCGCCCAAGGACTTCACCCCGGCCGGCTCGGACGAGCCCGTCACGTGCGAAGTGCTCGTGAAGCACCAGAGCGGCCAGGACATCAGCGTCCCCGTGTGCGTCTGGGTGGACAACGGCGCGCTCGGCAGCGTGCTGGAGAGCGACGCCACGAGCATGGGGGCCGCGCCGGCGTCCATCGATCTTCAGAGCTTCGCCGACAAGACGGGGCGCATCCGTGATGAGGTGAGAGTGCCGCGTTCCTGAACGACTCCCGACCACGTGGGGCTGCATCCCGGAGAGGACGTCCGCCATGACCGCTCACCAGCGCTCATCCGCCGGGGGCCCCGTCCCGGGGGCAGCGGACGGGCTCACCGTCACCACGGCCTCGCTGGAGGAATGGGAACAGGTCGTCGCCTGGGCCGCCGTGGAGGACTGGAATCCCGGACGGCAGGACGCGGCCTGTTTCCACCCCACCGACCCGGCCGGGTTCTTCGTCGGGCGGCTGGACGGCCGGATCGTCTCGGCGGTCTCCGTCGTCATCTACTCCCCCGAGTACGCCTTCCTGGGCTACTACCTCGTCGACCCGGAGCACAGGGAGCGCGGGCTGGGTCTCGCCACCTGGCACGCCGCCCTGCCGCACGCCGTCGGCCGGACCGTCGGCCTGGACGCGGTGCCCGCCCAGCAGGCCACCTACGAGCGCTCCGGTTTCACCGCGTCCCACCGCTCCGTTCGCTGGGCGGGCCGCCCCGTCAAAGCCGCCGGCCCCGCGGAACCCCTGGCCGGCGGAGAGGTCGTGCCCGTCACCGCGGACCACGTCGACGCGATCGCGGCCTACGACCGGCGGTGCTTCCCCGCCGAGCGCCGTGACTTCCTCGCTCGCTGGCTGTCGGCCGACGGCCACACGGCCCGCGCCGTCATCCGTGACGGTGGCGTCGCCGGCTACGGGGTCGTCCGGCCCGCCCGTAGCGGCCGGCGCATCGGGCCGCTGTTCGCCGACACCGCCGAGGACGCCGAAGCGCTCCTGGACGCCCTGATTGCCGTGCTCGATCCCGGTGAACAGGTTTTCGTCGACGTCCCCGAGACCCACGAAACGGCGACGGCCCTTGCGGAGGCCTGTGGCCTGTCACCGTCCTCGCACACCGTACGCATGTACAACGGTCCCGTCCTCCCGGTACGGTCCGAGTGCACGTACGCTGTCACGAGCCTCGAACTCGGCTGATCGGACGCAGGCGCGAGCCGCCCGCGTACCGGCCCGCCCGCCACGTACACCGTGACCGATCGCGTCCGCACCATCGCGCGACGTGAGACCGGAGCGGTCGTCAACGCCCTGACAGGGGTGGCGGGGAACGAAGGGGGACGGGGCGGATTTCCTTGATCGGGCCTGCACCGTCACAATCGCCGGGGTGCCCTTTTCCGATCCGCGGCCGATCCCGGCCTCAGCCCGTCCTGCGGGCTGTTCGAGCTGGGCGGTTGCCGTGCGATCGGGCAGGAATCCGGAACGACAGCCATGGCATTGTGCAGGAGTTGATCTCCCTCGGGAGCGTGCAATGGGAAGGAGGGCCGGCCATGACCGCGGAAGCGCGTGGTGAGGTCGAGAAGTTCTTGCTGGGGGACAGGTTTTCCTGTCTGGCGGGCCGGTCGGCCTGGCGTCAGGGCGGGATCGATCATCGGCACTACGAACGGCTGGGCAGTGACGAATCGGCCCGCCGCATGGCCCGCGATCTCGAGCGGTTCGTGCAGTCCGCGGACTGGAGCGCCCGGTCCTTCACCAGCTTCGTCGCGACCTTCGAGCAGCCGCGCGGTGTGGACGAGCTCGAGTTCGAGAGCCTGCTCTGGCAGCAGCTCCAACTGCTGCACGAGTACGACGCCGAGTCCTACCGCTGGGCCGAGGGTTACTCCTCGGACGCCTCCTCCGGAGAATTCGCCTTCAGCGTCGCCGGACACCCGTTCTTCGTGATCGGACTGCACGAGACCCACGTCCGGCTCGGCCGCAGGCCCCCGTTCCCGATGCTGGCGTTCAACTCCCACGAGCAGTTCGCGCGTATCAAGCGGGCGGGCATGTGGGACCGGCTGGCCGACAAGATACGCAAGCAGGACATCAAGCTTCAGGGCGACATCAACCCGAACCTGTACGAGTACGAGCAGCTGTCCGAGGCGCGGCGCTACTCCGGCCGCCCCAAGGCCGCGGACTGGCAGTGCCCGTTCTCCGCACGCGAGAGCGCCCCGGCGACGGCCCACGTCACCGAGCCGGACCTCGATCAGGAGCTGGAGAGGGAACTCGACCAGGGCCTGGAGCTGGAGGGCGACCGCGAGCCCGCGCGGGCCTGAGCGTCGTCGACCGGCCGCGATCACGGCCAGGTGAACGCCTCGGCGGCGGCACCCCTTTCCGGGGGCCGCCGCCGAGGCGTTGACGGGATTCCTGCGCGCCGGTTCGTGGGAAGCGCGCCGCCCGCACACGGGCTCGCACGGGTCGGGGCCGTGCAGCGGACAACGGCGTCCCGGCAGATTGCGGGCGCGACTGCGTGCGGTTCTCCGGCGTGGCGGCCTCCCCGGCGGGCTCAGACGGCGACGATCTCCACTCCGTCCTCCAGGCCGCGGAAGTCGGCGATGTTGCGGGTGAACAGGGGCAGGCCGTGCGCTGCCGCCGTGGCGGCGATCATCAGGTCCATGCGGCGTGGACGCGGATTGCGGTTGGCCTTCAGCGTCAGGGCCACCAGGGAGCCGAAGCGGCGGGCGGCCTCCCGGTCGAACGGGATGGTGGAGAACGCCGCCTCGGCGTCGGCGAGCCGCTCGGCGCGCGCCATGGTCTCCACCGGGTCGCTCGTCATCGCCACACCCTGGGCGAGCTCTGCGAGCACGACCGAGGCGATGGCCGCCTCCACGGGCAGGAACCGCGGGTCGATCGTGGGCAGGTCGATGACCACGCAGGTGTCGAGGAGCCCCCGGGGGTGCCGGTCAGTCACGCCGGTCCCAGGCGTTCGCGTCGTCGCCGACCCGGTCCTCGTCCCCGAAGAACTCGTCCGCTTCCTCACGCATCCGGGCATGACTCACGGGCGGAGCGTTGCGCCACCTCTGCTGCAGTTCCTCGACCGGAACGAAGCGCCGGCGGGTGCTGAGGGGTCTGACCTCGGCGATCTCCACGCCGTTCCGGGTGATGTGGTAGACCTCCCCGGCCTCCACGTCGTCGAGAACGATTTTGGAGCGCGCCGCGAGTTCACGCTGGGTAATCGTCTTCATGACACCATTGTATAGCGCTGTAATGCAGTGCGCTACGCGTAGCGCGGGCGGGGCTCAGTCGGAGCGTTCCGCGCGCCACCGGCCGACGACCTCGTCGGCGTCCAGCGGGGAGAGGCTCAGCGGCGGCCCGGCCGGCGGACGCCTGAGCGCTTCCGCGATCCGCTCGTTGATCTCCGCCACGATCCGCCGCACCTCGGCCTCGGAGCGCGCCTTCGCGGCCGTCACGTGGACGTCCTCCGCCTCCTTGCGCAGCGCCAGCGCCGGCGGGAGCACGGCCACGCCCTCCTGGTGCATCTTCTTCCGGACCCACCACAGCTCGTCGTACGGCCGGTCCAGCTCCGGGAGGGGCTTGCCCGCGCCGGCCAGGTCGTCGAAGGCGCCGCGCTCGCTCGCCTCACGGATCTGCTTGTCGACCCACGACTCGAAGTCGAGGCCCGGCGGCTTGCGTTCGGTCATGGTTGCCCTTTCGTCCGTCGGCTGGATCCGTGCACCCATTCTCCCCCGGAACGCAGAGGGTGACGCTGTCGTAACCCGCTGCCTCCCATGGCCCGCCAGGTGCCTGCCCCACCGGATCACCCGCCCGGGGCCACGGTCCGGGTGCAGTTGCCCCGGTAGCGCTCGACCAGCTCGCCGTTCGGCCGGTCGTTGGTCTCGACCCACGCGCGTGCCGCCTCGGGGCTCAGGCCCCCGGCCAGTTGCCGTTCCACCAGCCGTGCCTCCCGGACACCGGCCGGCACCTCGACGTACCAGACCTCCGCGAGACGCGCCCGCAACTCGCGCCAGCCCGGTTCGTCGCAGGCCAGGTAGTTCCCCTCGGTGACGACGAGCCTGGCGGTGGGCGGCACCACGAGCCTTGCCGCCACCGGCTCGTGCAGCTCCCGGTCGTAGTCGGGGAGGTAGACCGGATGCCGGTCGTCCGTCAACAGCCGTTCCAGCAGCGCCAGATAGCCCTGCACGTCGAAACTCGGCGGGGAGCCCTTGCGCAGTTGGAGTCCCAAGCGGGTCAGTTGGGCGTTGGACAGGTGGAAGCCGTCCATTGGGAAGTACGCGGCGGCATCCGTCCCGAGTTGCTCGTTCACCCCCGCGACCAGGCGCTTCGCCAGCGTCGACTTGCCCGAGCCCGGCGGGCCGACGATGCCGAGCACCGCCCGCCCGCCGGGTCGGGCCAGCGCCGCGGCGTCACGCACCAGGTGGTCCGTCATCGGGGTCAGCGCCACCCGTAGCGCAACTGCAGGCTGTGGACGACCCGGTTGAACCGCGCCCGGTCCAGCGCGCACGCCTCGCGCCGCATGCCGTCCGGGTGCACGCGCAGGACCCGCTCCAGGTCGACCCAGGACTCCCGCCCGGACCGGTCCCACGGCCCGGAGCCCATCGGCAGCCACTCCGGGTCGTCGTCGTGGCAGCGGCTCGAGAGCTGGACGGCGAGCACGGTGCCCTTCGCCTCGCGGGCCACCACGAGCACCGGGCGGTCCTTCCCGCGTCCGTCGTTCTCCTCGTACGGCACCCAGGTCCACACGATCTCGCCCGGGTCCGGGTCGCCGTCCGGGTCGGGTGCGTACTGGGTCCTTATCGTTCCCACGGCGTGTGCCTGGGCCTCGACCGTCGCACCGGGTCCACTCTGGCCGGGATACTCGTCCAACATCTGCGTCCCATCGCTCGGTTCTGTGGCGCACACGCTATCGACCGCGGCCGAGCCGTCCCCGGGGGCCCCGTCGGCCTCCGGTCAGGGCTGGAGCAGCCGCCGGGGACCGGGGCCGCGGGATGCGAGTTCGTCGTCGGGATTCACCAGCGCGCACACGTCGAATGACAGGCAGCCGCACCCGATGCACTCGGTGAACCGGTCCCGCATCCGCTCCATCTTCGCGATCCGGGCATTGATCTCCTTCGTCCAGCACTCCGACGCTGTCGCCCACATCTCCCGGGTGGGTGCGGTGTCCTCCGGCAGGAACCCCAGCACCTCGCCGATGACCGACAGCGGCATGCCCACGCTCTGAGACGCCCTCAGGAACGCGATCCGGCGGAGAGTGGTCCGGTGGTAGCGGCGCTGGTTGCCGCTGGTGCGGCGACTGTGAATGAGTCCCTGCCGTTCGTAGAAGCGGAGCGCGGAGGCCGGAACGCCGCTGCGCCGGGACAACTCGCCGATGGTCAGCTCGGGCGCGGCCGAAGAGGAATCGGGCATGAGAGTGACCCTAGCTTGACCTCAACCTCGGTTCAGGTACGAGAGTCCTCCCGTGCCGCCCGCAGCGGGCGGCGCAGCGAAGCCGACCGCACACGACGACAGGGGACCTCCATGCCCGAGACCTCCATGCCCGAGACCTCCATGCCCGAGACCTCCACGCCCGAGCCCGCCGCTGCCGGGGCCGGCGCGCCCCTCCGGCTGGCGGTGATCATCGGCAGTACGCGGCAGGGCCGGTTCGGACCCACCGTCGCGAACTGGTTCGCCGGGCGCGCCGCCGCGCGTGAGGACCTGGACGTCGACCTCATCGATCTCGCCGAGGCGCCGCTGCCCGCCCTCGGCCACGGGCCGGGCAGCGTTCGGGCCGGGGCGCAGATCGCCCCGAGACTGGCTGCGGCCGACGCGTTCGTCGTCGTCACCCCCGAGTACAACCACAGCTTCCCCGCGCCCCTGAAGAACGCCATCGACGCCCACAACCAGGAGTGGCACGCCAAGCCCGTCGGCTTCGTGTCGTACGGAGGGATCTCCGGCGGGCTGCGCGCAGTCGAACAGCTGCGGCCCGTCTTCGCCGAACTGCATGCCGTCACCGTGCGCGCCACCGTCAGCTTCAGCAATCCGTGGGACCGCTTCGCCGACGACGGCAGGCCCCTGCGCCCGGAGGACTGCGAGGGTCCGGCCAAGTACCTGCTGGACCAGATCACCTGGTGGGCCATCGCGCTGCGCAATGCCCGCGCCGCCCACCCGTACGCGTCCTGAACTGCCCGGATCCGCGTAACGGGGGCGTGGGCGTGGAACGAGAACGGAGAGGGGGAACGAGCAGGAAGCCGACGAGAGGGCGGTCGCGATGGGCGCGGCAGCGCATGGCCGGGATCCCGGGCCCGACGCCCCCGGCTACCCCCTGCACCGTGCGCCCCGCGCCGCGGATCTGCGTGAGCTGGACGCCGCGGTGACCGGCTGCCGGGCCTGCCCGCGCCTGGTGGCCTGGCGGGAGGAGGTCGCCCGGGTCAAGCGCCGGGCGTTCCGGGACTGGGAGTACTGGGGCAGGCCGGTTCCCGGGTTCGGACCCGCGAACGCGGCGATGGCCGTGGTGGGGCTGGCTCCCGCCGCCCACGGAGGCAACCGCACCGGACGGGCGTTCACCGGCGACCCCTCCGGTGACGTGTTGTTCGCCGCCCTGCACGCGGAGGGCCTCGCGTCGCAGCCCACCGCTGTCCGTGTCGGGGACGGCCTGGAGTTGTCGGGCGTACGCATCGCCGTCCCGGTCCATTGCGCACCGCCCGCGAACCGGCCGACCCCGGGGGAGCGGGACACCTGCCGCCCGTGGCTCGCCCGCGAACTCCGGTTGCTGCGACCTTCCTTGCGATCCGCGGTCGTCCTCGGCGGCTTCGGCTGGCAGGCGCTGCTGCCGGTGCTGTCCGCGGCGGGGTGGGTGGTCCCGCGTCCCCGTCCGGTGTTCGGGCACGGCGTACGAACCGTGCTGGCAGACGGCGCCGGCGGGCGTCCGCTGCAGGTGTTCGGCTGTTACCACCCCAGCCAACGCAACGTGTCCACCGGCAGGCTCACACCGCAGATGCTCCGCGAGGTGCTGCGGACGGCGGCGGAGGCATCCGGCCTGCGGGGTGCGTGAGCATCGGAGTCCCTCGCGGGAAAACCCCGGCGGCCGACCGGGGCCGCCGTTAGGGTCGTTCTGCCGTGCCTGCGGATCGGCCGGCTCATGGGCAGGGGGAGCGGAGCATGCGCAGTGCTGTGGTGACCGAACGGGGCGACCGCATCCGATGGGTGGAGCTGGCCGGGGAGGAGCCGGCCAGGGTCTACGTGCACGGGCTGGGGGCGACCTCGCCCGCCTATTTCGCGCAGGCCGCCTCGCATCCGCTGCTCGCGGGCCGCCGTTCCCTCCTGGTCGACCTTCTCGGCTTCGGCATCAGCGACCGGCCCACCGACTTCGGCTACACGCTCGAAGCACACGCCGACGCGCTCGCTGCGGCCCTCGGGGCAGCGGGCGTCTTCGGGACGGAGCTCGTGGCCCACAGCATGGGCGGCTCGATCGCCGTCGTCCTGGCGTCCCGCCACCCCCACCTGGTCTCGCGCCTGGTGCTGGTGGACGCCAACCTCGATCCGATCAGGCCGGCTCCCGGCGGGGCCGGCAGCAGCGGCATCGCCGCGTACTCCGAGGCGGACTTCCTCGCCGGCGGCTGGGAGGAGGTACGCGATGCAGCCGGCCCGCACTGGTGGGCCACCATGCGGCTGGCCGGGCTCGAGGCGCTCCACCGCAGCGCGACACATCTCACCCGCGGCACCGTGCCCACCATGCGGGAGCTTCTCCTGGACCTGAAGATCCCGCGCACCCACCTGGTGCCCGAGAGCGACGGAGTGCCGCGCGGGGCCGCCGAACTGGCAGGTGCGGGCGTCGTGCTGGTTCCGATTCCCGACTGCGGGCACAACATCATGCTGGACAACCCGGACGGATTCGCCCGGGCCGTCGCAGCTGCGCCGACCGAGGACTGACCGACGCTCAGTAGATGGTGAGTCCGTATGCGGCGAGGGCCTCGGTGACCGGCTGGTAGTACGTCGTCATCCCGGTGGAACAACTGCCCGAGCCGCCCACGGGAATGCCGATCGCCATCGACCCCGAGGTCGCCGGCCCCGGGCCGCCGGTGACCGGTTCGTTGCACAGGTTGGTCCTGATCAGTCCGCTGACGACGTCTCCGCCGCCGAAGTCGACGGTCTGGTTGACCGCGGTGACGGTGCCCGAATGGGTGCCGGTGCTCGAACTCCGGGTCATGACCGTCTGTCCGACGTATGCGTTGCCCGCACCGGTGATGTCCACGCCGTTCGCCGTCCCGACCGGGAACACCTCGGGGTTGTCGTAGCGCACCAGACCGTAGTCGTTGCCGGGGAAGGCGGAGCCGACCGTGGGGCCGATCGGCACGGTGCGTGCAGAGTCGGCGTACCACTGCGTGGTGCCGTCGGTGCAGTGACCGGGCATCAGGATGTAGTGGGCCGAGCCGCTCGCGGCGTTGAAGGACGTTCGGCATGCCGATCCGATGTCGGACCAGATGACGTCTCCGCCCGCCACTTCGACGCTCCGGGCATCGGACGTCACATGGACGGGCGCGTGTGCAGGGCTGTTCTCCGCGGGCGGCGCTGCCGCGCGGGCGTTCGGTGCCAGGAACAGCGCAGCGGCGACCAGGACGGCCGCTGCGCCGGTGAGCAGGGGGACGCGTTCGGTTCTCATGTGCGGCTCCAGGAGAGGTGGGCCCGGGGCCGGCCCCGGGCCAGAGGTGGCGAGGCCGGGCTCAGATGGTCACGCCGTAGGCGTTCAGGGCCTCGGTGACGGGCTGGAAGAAGGTCGTTCCGCCCGAGCTGCAGTTGCCGGAACCGCCCGATACAAGGCCGAGGGCGGTCGTCCCGGAGAACACCGGAGAGCCGCTCCACCCTGCTTCGGAGCACATGTTCGTCTGCGCCATGCCGTAGACGACGTTGCCGTCGCCGTAGTTGACGGTCGCGTTGAGCGCGGTGACACTGCCGCAGTGGACGACGTCCGTCTGGTCGTTGGTGGTGCAGATCTGCTGTCCGACCGTGGGGTTGCCGGCCTGGGTGATCTGTGTGACGACGCCCGAGAAGTTCCTGACTTCACTGGGGTGCGGCACTGCCGGGTTGTCGTAGCGCACGAGGCCGTAGTCGTTGTTGGGATAGCTGGCGCCCACGGTGGGGCCGATGTAGACGGTGCGTGCATAGTCGGCGTACCAGGTCGGGAAGCCGTCGGTACAGTGCCCCGCGGTGAGGAAGTAGTACGTCGAGCCGCTGTGGACGTTGAAACCGCGATGCAGCGCCAGCCGGCGCTGCTGTAGACGGTGCTGCCGCCCGACACGTAAGGGCGCAGAACGCCGTCGGTCCGCTCGATGGTGACCGCGTGGTCGTGGCGGGCGGTGGCGGTGTGCAGCCGGGCCAGTTCGGCCGCGTCCACGGTCGAGTCGGCAGTGACCCGCAGGGTGTTCGTCCTCGGATCCACGACCCAGGCGGTCCCCCCGATGTCCGCCTTCTCGACGGCTTCGGCGGCTGCGGACAGGACTGCTTTCGAGGGTGGCGCGGCTGCACGGGCACCCGGCGCGAGGAGTGTGGCCGCGGCGAGCAGGCCCGCAGCGGCTGAGGCGATCAGGTATGAGCGTCCGGACTTCAACTCGGGCCTCCTGAGGGGAATCGGCCGGTGAGGGCGGTCCCTGTGTCGGTCCGGGTGCCGCCCTGCGGTCTGCGCCGATCTGGACGTGCTCCTGACAATGTCGTGGGAAGTATCGAAACGTCGCTCCCGATGCGCAAGGTCGCTTTCGGCCGTTTCCGTTGCCGTTGACCACCTGGACCGGGGCGACGGCTCAGGGGTGCGCGGCGGGCTGCGTTGTTCCCCGGCCCCGGGCCGCCAGTGCCAGGGCCGCAACCGGAAGCAGCAGGAGCGCTGCGGACAGGTTCAGCGCGCCGTAGCCAGCCTTGGCGGCGATCACACCCGCGATCGCGCCGCCGAGTCCGGCACTGGAGTTCGTCACCAGATCCGACAGCCCCTGCGCGGCCGGCCGTGCCCCCGGCGGTACGGAGTCGGTCAGCAGCGCCGAACCGGAGACGAGTCCGGCCGACCAGCCGAGGCCGAGCAGAAACAACCCCGCGGCCGTCTGCCGGTGATCCGCTCCCGCTGTCCCGGCGAGCAGGGCGGCACACGTCAGCAGGGCCACCGCGAGACCGATGCCGCCGAGCCGGCCCACACGGTCGCTCAGCCATCCCATCAGCGGGGCGAGCGCGTACATGCCCGCGATGTGCAGGCTGATCACCACGCCGATGAGCTCGATGCCTGCGCCGTGATGGCCGAGATCGACCGGTGTCATCACCATGACGGAGACCATCACCGTATGGCACACGCTGACCGTCAGCAGGGCCAGCTTCGCCCTCGGTGACGCGGCGACGGCGGTCAGGCCGGCCCGCAGCGAGCGCCCGGAGCGGGCCTCCGCCTCGCTCTGCGGCGGAGCGAGAGCGCGCGCGGTCAGCAGCGGATCGGGGCGCAGCAGCACGGTGACCAGGAGGGCGCACAGCAGGAAGACCGCCCCGGCCCACAGGAACGGCCCCGCCTCGGGCGGAATGCCGAGAGAAGAGACGCTCCGGCCTGCCGGGGCCGCGATGTTGGGGCCGGTGACCGCGCCGATCGTGGTGGCCCACACGACGCTGGAGATCGCCCGGCCGCGCTGGTTCTCCTCCGCGAGGTCGGCTGCCGCGAAGCGTGCCTGGAGGTTCGCCGAGGACGACGCCCCGAACGCGGCCATGCCCAGCAGGAGCAGCGGGAAGCTCCCGGCGGCGGCCGCCAGGACGACCAGACCGGCGCCCGCCGCCCCGATCAGGTAAGCCAGGGTGAGGCCGGGACGCCTGCCGCGGGCACCCATCAGGGCCGCGAGCGGGACCGACAGCACGGCGGTGCCGACGATGGCCGCAGTCTGGGCGAGCCCCGACAGCGACTCGGAGCCGCTGATCCGCTGTGCCAGGACGGAGGCGAGGGCGATCCCGGTCGCCACGCCCAGCCCGCCGAGCACCTGGCTGCCGGCGAGCACGGCGGTGGTCCGGCGCCGCAGCGCGGGAAGGTCGTACGCCGGAACGGGAGCTTCGGGGCGCACGGGGCGTGCTATTTCGGGGGAGTCGGGCACTTCGGCAGTGTGCCAGCCGGTGGGCCCTGCGGCCAGGGTCAGCCGGAACACCCCGTCCGGGGCCCGCCCCGCCGGCGGATCAGAACAGCGGCTGCGGCAGCAGGCCTTCCAGGGCCAGTAGGGCGCGCTTGGTCTCCAGGCCGCCGCCGAACCCGCCGATGCCCCCGCTGCTCTCCACCACCCGGTGGCAGGGCACGACGACCGGCAGCGGGTTGGAGCCCATCGCGGCGCCGACCGCCCGCGCGGCTCCCGGTTCGCCGACGCGGTCGGCCAGGTCCTGGTAGCCGACGAGTGTCCCGTGCGGCACGTGCGCGGCGAACTCCTGCAGCACCCGGCGGTTGAATCCGCTGCTCAGCGTCCAGTCCAGCGGGAGGGCGAACTGCCGCAGACGGCCCGCGAAGTACGCGTCCAGCTGCCGCACCGGTTCCGCCAGCCGGGACGAGCCGGCCGCCTGCCGGGGTTCGGCGCCCAGCCGGCGGGTCAGCCGGTCGAGCACCGTGGCGACGGTGCGGGGGCCGGCGTGGAACTCCACCGCGACCAGGCCCCGGTCCGTGGCGGCCAGCAGCAGCGGGCCGACGGGGCTGTCCGTCACCGTCCACTCGGCGTGGGGCGCCGCGGCGTCCGCGGTCTTGTCATGCCCGGTCTCGTCATGGGTCGCACTCACGCGCTCAGCGTAGGGCCGGCCACCGACAGTCCGGAGCCGGAAGCCGTTTCGCCACCGTGAACACCGTGGCCGCCCGCCCGGGGAGAGCGGCCACACGGGTGCTCGCTGTGGTCAGGAGGCACCGGCCTTCTTCGCCTCGGTCCGCTTGGCCGCCGTCTTCTTTCCGGCCACCGCGTCCCGGACCACGTCCGGCGTGTTGGTGATGATTCCGTCCACACCGAGCTTCGCCAGCCGCACAGCGGTCGGCCCGTCGTTGACGGTCCAGGTGAACAGCTCGAGCTTCCGGTCGTGCGCGCCCTTCAGCCGGTGCACGGCGGCCAGATAGTCGGCCGTGACCGACTTGTGGCTGGGGTTGATCTGGTCGGTGAACTTGGCGTAGTCCGGCAGGTCCCCGGTCTTGGGCATACCGAGGAACGCGGTCTTCAGGCCGGGTGCCTGCCGGTGCACCGCCTTCACGCTGGAGGTGCTGAAGCTCTGGACGATCAGCCGCCGTGCGAGGTGCCCGGCGGAGAGCCAGCCCTCTTTCCGCAGCTCCGCCAGAATCTCCTTCTCGATCCCGGGGTACAGCTCGGGCGCCTTGATCTCGAGCATGAGGTTCTGCTTGTTGCGGTCGACCGCGGCGAGGTACTGCTTCAGGGTGGGCACCCGCTGGCCGCGGTATTCCGGTGCGAACCAGCTGCCCGCGTCCAGCCGCTGGATCTGGGCGAGGGTGAAGTCGGAGATCTTCCACGGAGACCGGCCGGGGTAGACCTGTTCGGCGTCGGTCGTGCGGTTCAGCGTGGTGTCGTGCATGACGACGAGCCGGCCGTCCTTGGTGCGCTGGACGTCGTTCTCGACCCAGGTGATGCCGCGCTTGTGCGCCTCGTCGACGGCGGCGAGCGTGTTCTCGGGGGTGTAGGCCGACGCGCCGCGGTGGGCGACGGTCGTCGGCTGCCGGGCGGCGGAGGCCTCAGCGGTGGCGATGGGGAGGACGAGTGCGCAGAACCCCAGAAGCGTGCCCGATGTGGCTGCGACGGTGCGGGTGTGCACTTAGGACTCCTCGCGTTGTGTGACCACGGATGCGCTGAGGGTCCCAGCTCCCCACAGGCGGAAGGCGGGTGCGGGATGGATATATGTAGAACGACAACACGGACGGGGCTGCTCGTGCGGCCGTACGGCGTACTCGACTGCTTGTATGCCTGTGTGACATCGACGGGCCGTGTCTGCCGGACGGGCGTACCGGCGGCGTGTGGTCGATCCGAGCGGCGTGTCGGCCGGCGCGGGGCCGCCCGGGACCGTTCCCCGGTCCGCGCTCCTTCCGCCCCCGGATCCGGGGCCCGCCCTCGTTGTCGGTGGGTGGCCGTACGGTGGATCCATGCGGCCCGTTTCCCAGATCGAACGCACGGTGGCGCCCTTCGAGGTCGTCAGCCCGTACCAGCCCAGCGGCGACCAGCCGACCGCCATCGCCGACCTCGAGCGGCGCATCAAGGGCGGCGAGGAGAACGTCGTCCTGCTCGGCGCGACCGGTACCGGCAAGTCCGCCACGACCGCGTGGATGATCGAGAGGCTCCAGCGGCCGACGCTGGTCATGGCGCCGAACAAGACGCTGGCCGCACAGCTCGCGAACGAGTTCCGGGAGCTGCTTCCGAACAACGCCGTCGAGTACTTCGTCTCGTACTACGACTACTACCAGCCCGAGGCGTACGTACCGCAGTCGGACACCTACATCGAGAAGGACTCCTCGATCAACGAGGAGGTCGAACGGCTGCGCCACTCCGCGACGAACTCGCTGCTCACCCGGCGCGATGTGGTCGTCGTGGCCTCCGTGTCCTGCATCTACGGCCTCGGTACGCCGCAGGAGTACGTGGACCGCATGACCCCTCTCGCGGTCGGCGACGAGATCGACCGCGACCAGCTCCTGCGCCGCTTCGTCGACATGCACTACACGCGCAACGACATGGCGTTCACCCGCGGCACCTTCCGGGTCCGCGGGGACACCATCGAGATCTTCCCGGTCTACGAGGAGCTGGCCGTCCGGATCGAGATGTTCGGCGACGAGATCGAGGCCCTGTCCACGCTCCACCCGCTCACCGGTGAGGTCATCTCGGAGGACCGGCAGCTCTACGTCTTCCCCGCCAGCCACTACGTCAGCGGTCCCGAACGCCTGGAGCGTGCCGTCACCGGGATCGAGGCCGAGCTGGGGGAGACCCTCGCCCGCATGGAGAAGCAGGGCAAGCTGCTGGAGGCGCAGCGGCTGCGGATGCGGACGACCTACGACATCGAGATGATGCGGCAGATCGGGAGCTGCTCCGGCATCGAGAACTACTCGCGCCACTTCGACGACCGGGCACCGGGCTCCGCGCCCAACACGCTGCTCGACTACTTCCCGGAGGACTTCCTCCTCGTCATCGACGAGTCGCACGTCACCGTGCCGCAGATCGGGGCGATGTACGAAGGGGATGCCTCCCGCAAGCGGACGCTGGTGGAGCACGGCTTCCGGCTGCCGTCGGCGCTGGACAACCGGCCCCTGAAGTGGGAGGAGTTCCTCGAGCGCATCGGCCAGACGGTGTACCTGTCGGCGACCCCGGGGCAGTACGAACTCTCGCGCGGCGACGGCGTCGTCGAGCAGATCATCCGGCCCACGGGACTCGTGGACCCGGAGGTGATCGTCAAGTCCACCGAGGGGCAGATCGACGACCTCATCCACGAGATCCGCACCCGAACGGAGAAGGACGAGCGGGTCCTGGTCACCACACTGACCAAGAAGATGGCCGAGGACCTCACCGACTACATGGTCGAGCTGGGCATCCAGGTGCGCTATCTGCACAGCGACGTCGACACTCTGCGCCGGGTCGAGCTGCTGCGGGAACTGCGCGCGGGTGAATACGACGTGCTCGTCGGCATCAACCTGCTCCGCGAGGGGCTCGATCTCCCCGAGGTGTCCCTGGTCGCGATCCTCGACGCGGACAAGGAGGGCTTCCTGCGCTCCGGAACCTCCCTGATCCAGACCATCGGACGCGCCGCGCGCAACGTGTCCGGCCAGGTCCACATGTACGCCGACAAGATCACCCCGGCGATGGAGAAGGCCATCGAGGAGACCAACCGCCGCCGGGAGAAGCAGATCGCCTACAACAAGGAGAAGGGGCTCGATCCGCAGCCGCTGCGCAAGAAGATCAACGACATCGTCGCCACCCTCGCCCGCGAGGAGGTCGACACGGCCGAACTTCTGGGAACCGGCTACCGCCAGGTCAAGGACGGCAGGAAGACGCCGGCCCCCGTCCCGGCGCTCAAGGGGAAGGGCAGGGTCGAGGCCGATGCGGGCGGCGAGAAGCTCACCGACCGGCCGGCCGCCGAACTCGCCGGAATCATCGAGGAGATGACCGAACGGATGCGGGCCGCCGCGGCGGAGCTCCAGTTCGAGGTGGCGGCGCGGCTGCGTGACGAGGTGTCGGAGCTCAAGAAGGAACTGCGGCAGATGCGGGAGGCCGGCCTCTCCTGAACCGGAGGCATGCCCCGGACCCCGAGGGGAATCCGGGGCTTCGGCGGCACTGTCGCAACACCGCCGGAAAACGGACGTTCGTCCGGCGGGACGGCGACCGCGCTGCATAGGGTTGTGAGCCCGACCGCCCCGACCAGCGGGCGTGGGCACGGCACGAGAGGGGACACCGCGTGAGCGTCAACTTGTCCAAGGGGCAGGGCATCAGCCTCGAGAAGTCCGGCGGGGGAAGCCTGAACGCGGTGCGCATGGGGCTGGGCTGGCAGGCGGCCCCGCGCCGCGGGTTGTTCGGGTTGCGCACCAAGGACATCGATCTCGACGCCTCGGCCGTGCTCTTCGCCGGGCAGAAGCCGGTGGACGTCGTCTTCTTCCGGCACCTGAGCAGTGACGACGGGTCCGTCCGGCACACCGGGGACAACCTCGTCGGCGGCGCCGGTCGGGGTGGTGACGACGAGGCGATCCTCGTCGACCTCCAGCGCGTCCCGGACCACGTCGACCAGATCGTCTTCACGGTCAACTCCTTCACGGGGCAGACCTTCGCCGAGGTCGAGAACGCCTTCTGCCGCCTGGTGGACGAGAGCAGCGGCGAGGAGATGGCGCGCTACACCCTCACCGGCGGCGGCAAGTACACCGCCCAGATCATGGCGAAGGTCCACCGGGCCGACGGCGGCTGGAAGATGACGGCCATCGGCAACCCGGCCGACGGCCGCACCTTCCAGGACCTCATGCCGGCGATCCTGCCGCACCTCTGATCTGACGTCCCGTAGGCGGACGGGAGACCGATGCCCCTCCCGCCCGGCGTCGGCGTGAGCGACCGCCGGACGGCCTCGGGCGGGAAGGGAGGAGCGGCGGACACGTGCAGGGGCCCCGTTCCCGAGGTGTCCCTTCTGCCGCTTCCACCTGCGCGGCGCACCCGATGCTGCTGAGCGCCGGCACCCGCGGCAGGCGCTTCGCGCTGCCCAATGCCGAGATCGTGATCCACCAGCTCTGAGAAGTGACCTGAACTGGTGTTTTATCCATTTCTTTACCGTTGCTTGGCCATTCCTGTACTCTTCCGCATGCGGAGGGGAGTACTCCTGACGCGGCGCGCCCGTCAACACGGTCCGCGACCCGACAACGGGCCGCTGCGGACCCGGGCCAGCCGGTCCGGACGCCTGCACGGCGCCCCGGGCGGAAGAGACCTCCGGCAGCGACGACGCTGACATGCCGTGACGCGGTGCCCTCGGGGTGCTGCGTGCCCGTTGCCGGAGGAACAGTGAACATCAGTCTGACCATGTGGGCCTTGACCGTTGCCGGTCTGTGCGCCCTCATCGCCGCCGACTTCTTCATCGGCGGCCGCAAACCGCACGAGGTCTCCCTCCGGGAGGCCGGCATCTGGACGACCGTCTGGATCGTCCTCGCCGCCCTCTTCGGACTCGGACTCTTCCTCTACGGCGGTGGGCAGCCGGCCGGGGAGTTCTTCGCCGGCTACGTCACGGAGAAGTCGCTCAGTGTCGACAACCTCTTCGTGTTCGTGCTGATCATGGCGAAATTCGCGGTGCCCTCGCCGCTCCAGCAGCGGGTGCTGATGGTCGGTGTGCTCATCGCGCTCGTGCTGCGCGCGATCTTCATCGCCGCCGGCGCCGCGATCATCGCAGGCTTCTCCTGGATCTTCTACCTTTTCGGCGCCTTCCTGATCTGGACCGCCTGGAAGCTCATCCAGGACGCCCGTTCCGGGGAGGACGAGGAGGAGTACGAGGAGAACCGCTTCCTCAAGATCGTGGAGAAGCGCTTCCCGTCCACCGACGCGTACCACGGCACGAAGCTGTTCATCAGTGAGCACGGCAAGCGCCTGATGACCCCGCTGCTCATCGTCATGCTGGCGATCGGCACCACGGACGTCCTCTTCGCTCTGGACTCGATTCCCGCGATCTTCGGCCTGACGCAGGACCCGTACATCGTCTTCACCGCCAACGCCTTTGCGCTGATGGGCCTGCGGCAGCTGTACTTCCTGATCGGCGGGCTGCTGAAGAAGCTGGTCCACCTCTCGTACGGGCTCTCGGTGATCCTCGGGTTCATCGGCGTCAAGCTGGTGCTGCACGCCCTGCACGAGTCCGGCGTCCACGTTCCGGAGATCAGCATCCCGTTCTCACTGGGTGTCATCTGCGCCGTGCTGGTCGTCACCACCGTCACCAGCCTCATGGCCTCCCGGAAGCAGGCGGAGGCCGGCCACGACGAGGGATCTGCGCAACTCGTCGAGGAGCCGGTCAGTGCCCCCGCGCCCGTCGACCGGCCCGCCCGGGCCGGTGACTGCCCGTCCGAGGCCGAAAACCGTCAGTAGGTGACGGTGACGGTCCGCGTCCGACCGTCGATCCGCACCGACCCTCCGTAGGGAATGACCTGCTGGGGGTCGGTGTGGCCGAGGTCGAGGTCGAAGACCGCCGGCATGTCCGGGGAGTAGACCGCCAGCGCCCGCAGCACCGCCTCACGCTGGTCGCGCGCGTATTCGGCTTTCGCCTCCGGACCGTTGGGCCGCTCGAAGCTCCACGCCTTTGCCCGAGCCATCAACAGGGCGCCGAAGCGCTGCAGGAGCCCGCGCTCGCCCATGTTCCGCAGCACGCGGAAGACCTCCTCGGCGGCGGGCAACTCCTCCGACGTCTCGAGGAACAGCACGCACCCGTCGTACGCGCTCTCATCCGGCTGGATCTCGCGGTCCGCCATCAGCAGCCAGGACAGGATCTCCAGGTTGCCGCCCCAGCTGATGCCCTCCACCACGCGGTCCGCGTTGTGCCAGATCCGCCCGCCCGACGGCTGCATGGCCGGCTCGGCGTCGAAGGTCGCCGGATCCGCCCAGTCCCGGCTCTCGTCGCAGTACTCCGAGGCCTCCGGGAGCTTGTAGGGGCCGGAGCGGAACAACGCGGCGCGCAGCGACTGCTCGGTCAGCGGGTGCATCGCACCGGGACGGCCCAGCTCGCACATCACGGAAGCGCCGTGGTAGCCGACGATGCCCAGGTTCCACAGGGTCATGAGCAGGTTGGTGTTGTCGCTGAACCCGAAGAACGGCTTCGGGTTCGCCCGGATCAGCTCCCGGTCCAGCAGCGGCAGGACGGTGATCTGGTCGTCCCCGCCGATGCTCGCCATCACGGCCGCGATGTCCGGGTCGGCGAACGCGGCATGGATGTCGTCGGCGCGCTGCTGCGGGGTCGAGCCCATCTGCCGTGTGGTGGGGAACTCCACCGGCTTCAGCCCGAAATCCCGTTCCATGCGGGCGAGTCCGAGCTCGAAGGGGAGCGGGAGGACCCCCGGCAGACCTGACGACGGGGAGAGCACGGCGATCCGGTCACCGGGCTGCGGCTTGGGCGGGTGAACGGGTCTCGGCATGTCCCGGACCGTAGCGGGGCGCCGATGCCCGCCGCGACGCGTTTTCCCGGTCCGGCGGCAGGTCCCGGCCGCCGGACCGGGACCTGCCACCGTGACTACCAGCCGCGTTCGCGCCACTCCTGCAGATGCGGGCGCTCCGCGCCCAGGGTGGTGTCGTCGCCGTGGCCCGGGTACACCCAGGTCTCGTCCGGAAGCCGCGCGAACAGCTTGTTCTCCACGTCCGAGATCAGCGTCGTGAAGGCCTTGGGGTCGTTGTGGGTGTTCCCCACGCCCCCCGGGAACAGGCAGTCACCGGTGAAGACGTGCGGGTGGCCGTGCGGGTCGTCGTAGATCAGCACGATGCTGCCCGGGGTGTGGCCGATCATCCGGCGCGCGGTGAGATCGACCCGGCCGACGCGGATGACATCGCCGTCCTCCACCGGGACGTCGGTGGGAACCGGGATGCCCTCGGCGTCGTAGCGGCCCGCGTACGTCCTGGCCCCTGTCGCGTTCACGATGTCCTGGAGGGCCTGCCAGTGGTCGGCATGGCGGTGTGTCGTGACGACGCCCGTGATCCCGCTGTCGCCGACGAGTGTCATCAGCGTGGCGGGCTCGGCGGCGGCGTCGATGAGGAACTGCTCGTCGGTGCGCCGGCACCGCAGCAGATAGGCGTTGTTGTTCATCGGGCCGACCGCGACCTTGGAGATCATGAGGTCGGTCAGTTCGTGCACGTCCGCCGGTCCGCCGACCGTCACCGTTCCGCTGTACGTCATGTCCTCAGCCTAGTGGCGGAAGGGCGGGAAGACGGGGCCCGGAGGGCTGGACCCCCGTGCCGTCGGTGCGCCCGGTCAGCCAGCCGAGGAGCGCCGCTGGGGAGCCGCTGACGGTCACCGGGTCGCCCTCGGCGCGGCCGGTGCGCCGCCCCTCGCCGTCGTTCGTGGAGACCAGGAGCGCCGGGACGTCCGCGCGCCCCGCGAAGCGCTCGCCCACGACGTAGTCGAGGTACGCGTCGACGAAGCCGGCGGGGAGATCACCGACGGCGTATCCGGCGTCCAGGTCGACCAGGTGCAGTTCGACCTCGGCGAGGCGCCGGAACGGCACGCGGGCCGCCACGTCCGTCACGCCGTTGCGCAGTTCCACGGTCCGCTGCCACTGATCGGGAGTAAGCAGGGCCGCCGCGTGGTTGAACCGGGTGGCACTCGCCGTGAGGTCCTCGAGTTGAGCGGCGAGCGGGCGGGCGGAACCCTCCTCGATGTCCCGGTCCCGTGCCTCGGCGCTGGTGTACATGGGGACGTGTTCCCCGGTGTGTGCGGAGGTGAGCACGTTGACCAAAGCGTCCGCGTTGCGTGCGATGTGGGCGAGGACGTGCCCCCGGCTCCAGCCGGGGAGTCCGCAGGGCTGGTGGAGTGCGGCGTCGTCCAGCTTGCCCGCGGCGGCGATCAGCCGGTCCGTGGCGTCGGCCACGGATGCCATGTCGAGAACGTGATCAGTCATGACCCGACGTTAGCGCCACCACACGTTCGGGTGAAGCTCTGACCGCCGGGCCATAAATCGAATGCGCGTGCTATAGGCTCGGCACGGACAACCGCAGGACATCGCAGTGGCGCCCCCCATACCCTGGTTCGGGGGCCTCCCCTCGCCTCTCGCTTCCGCCGACGGGATCCCTCCCGGCAGGGCCGAACGGAGCAGGGGCCAGAGCACCCCCGTTTCTCTCAAGAAAGGTGCCGACCGGCGTGGCCGACCGTCTCATCGTCCGTGGCGCTCGCGAGCACAACCTCAAGAACGTCTCGCTCGACCTGCCCCGTGACTCGCTCATCGTGTTCACCGGACTCTCAGGGTCGGGCAAGTCCTCGCTCGCGTTCGACACGATCTTCGCCGAGGGGCAGCGTCGCTACGTCGAGTCGCTCTCCTCCTACGCCCGCCAGTTTCTCGGCCAGATGGACAAGCCCGATGTGGACTTCATCGAGGGCCTCTCCCCGGCGGTCTCCATCGACCAGAAGTCGACCTCGCGCAATCCGCGCTCGACGGTCGGCACGATCACCGAGGTCTACGACTACCTCCGGCTGCTGTTCGCGCGGATCGGCAAGCCCCACTGCCCCGAGTGCGGCCGGCCGATCGCCCGGCAGTCCCCGCAGGCGATCGTCGACAAGGTACTGGCCCTCGAACCGGGCAGCCGCTTCCAGGTGCTCTCCCCGCTGGTGCGCGAGCGCAAGGGCGAGTTCGTCGACCTGTTCTCCGACCTGCAGACCAAGGGCTACAGCCGAGCCCGGGTGGACGGTGAGACGATCCAGCTGAGCGATCCGCCGAAGCTGAAGAAGCAGGAGAAGCACACCATCGAGGTGGTCGTCGACCGGCTCACCGTCAAGGAGGGCGCCAAGCGACGGCTCACCGACTCGGTGGAGACCGCCCTCGGGCTCTCCGGCGGCATGGTGATCCTCGACTTCGTCGACCTCGACGAGGACGACCCGCAGCGCGAGCGGATGTACTCCGAGCATCTCTACTGCCCGTACGACGACCTGTCGTTCGAGGAGCTGGAACCGCGCTCGTTCTCCTTCAACTCGCCGTTCGGCGCCTGCCCCGAGTGCACCGGTATCGGCACCAGGATGGAGGTCGACCCGGAGCTGATCGTCCCGGACGAGGACAAGTCGCTCGACGAGGGCGCCATCAGCCCCTGGTCGCACGGCCACACCCGGGACTACTTCTCCCGGCTCGTCGGCGCCCTCGCCGACGAGCTCGGGTTCCGCACGGACATCCCGTGGGCGGGGCTGCCGCAGCGTGCACGGAAGGCGCTGCTGAACGGCCACCGCACGCAGATCGAGGTGCGCTACCGCAACCGTTACGGCCGCCAGCGCGCGTACACCACCTCGTTCGAGGGTGCGGTGCCGTTCGTCAAGCGGCGCCACTCCGAGGCGGAGAGCGACAGCAGCCGTGAGCGCTTCGAGGGCTACATGCGCGAAGTGCCGTGCCCCACCTGCGAGGGCACCCGGCTCAAGCCGATCGTGCTGGCCGTCACCCTGCACGGCAGGTCCATTGCCGACGTCTCCGCGATGTCGATCAGCGAGTGCGCGGAGTTCCTCCGCGACATGAAGCTGACCGGCCGGGAGAAGACCATCGCCGAGCGGGTGCTCAAGGAGGTCAACGAGCGGCTGCGGTTCCTCGTCGACGTGGGTCTGGACTACCTCTCGCTGAACCGCGCGGCGGGCACCCTCTCCGGCGGCGAGGCGCAGCGCATCCGGCTGGCCACGCAGATCGGGTCCGGCCTGGTCGGCGTGCTGTACGTGCTGGACGAGCCGTCCATCGGCCTGCACCAGCGCGACAACCACCGGCTGATCGAGACCCTCGTCCGGCTGCGCGACCTGGGCAACACCCTGATCGTCGTCGAGCACGACGAGGACACCATCCGCGCCTCCGACTGGGTCGTCGACATCGGCCCCGGTGCGGGCGAGCACGGCGGCAAGGTCGTCCACAGCGGCCCGTTGTCCGAGATGCTGAGCAACAAGGAGTCGATGACCGGTCAGTATCTCGTCGGCAAGCGGGAGATCGTGACCCCGGACGTCCGGCGGCCGGTGGACCCGGAGCGCAGGCTGACGGTCCGCGGGGCGCGGGAGAACAATCTCCAGGACATCGACGTGTCCTTCCCCCTCGGCGTGTTCACCGCCGTGACCGGTGTCTCCGGCTCCGGCAAGTCCACGCTCGTGAACGACATCCTGTACACGCATCTGGCGCGGGAGCTCAACGGCGCCCGTGCGGTGCCCGGCCGGCACACCCGCGTCGACGGAGACGACCTCGTCGACAAAGTGGTGCACGTCGACCAGTCGCCCATCGGCCGTACGCCCCGGTCGAACCCGGCGACCTACACCGGTGTCTTCGACCACGTCCGCAAACTCTTCGCGGAGACCATGGAGGCGAAGGTGCGCGGCTACCTGCCGGGCCGCTTCTCCTTCAACGTCAAGGGCGGCCGCTGCGAGAACTGCTCCGGTGACGGCACGATCAAGATCGAGATGAACTTCCTGCCGGACGTGTACGTGCCGTGCGAGGTCTGCCACGGCGCCCGCTACAACCGGGAGACCCTCGAGGTCCACTACAAGGGCAAGTCCATCGCCGAGGTCCTGGACATGCCGATCGAGGAGGCCCTCGACTTCTTCGAGGCCGTGCCGACCATCTCCCGGCACCTGCGGACGCTGCACGAGGTCGGGCTGGGCTACGTCCGGCTCGGGCAGCCCGCGCCCACCCTGTCCGGCGGCGAGGCGCAGCGCGTCAAGCTCGCCAGCGAACTGCAGAAGCGCTCGACGGGCCGGACCGTCTACGTCCTCGACGAGCCCACCACCGGGCTGCACTTCGAGGACATCAGCAAGCTGATCACCGTGCTGTCGGGGCTGGTGGAGAAGGGCAACTCGGTCATCGTCATCGAGCACAACCTCGATGTGATCAAGACGGCCGACTGGGTCGTCGACATGGGGCCCGAGGGCGGCAGCGGCGGCGGTCTGGTCGTCGCCGAGGGCACGCCCGAGGAGGTCGCCTCGATCCCGGCCAGCCACACCGGCAAGTTCCTCCGCGAACTGCTCGGGGACCGCGTCAGCGATGCCTCCCCGGCACCGGCCAGGAAGCCCGCGGCGAAGAAGAGCGTGGCGAGGAAGACGGCCAAGTCGGCTGCCGCCAAGGCCGCGTCGGGCCGGACCGCCCCGAAGAGGACGGCGTCCCGGAAGACCACCGGCGCGTAGCGAAGGCGGCGACGGCGGGCGAGGGGCGGGTTCGGTTCCTCGCCCGCCGTCGCGGTCAGCGGGCCGGTGCGACCCAGGCCGTGGTGTCCGCCGGCAGCATCCCGTCGCTGAGCGGGCCGCTGGTCAGCAGGACCTCGCAGCCCCCGGGAAGCTGCAGCGGATCCGGGCCGAAGTTGACCAGGCATCGGAGCCGGTCGCCCCGGTCGAAGGCCAGGTGCGAGGCGTCCGGCGGCGTGAGCAGCCGCGGGCCCCCGTCCGACGTGGGGTTGTTCCGCCGCACCTGCAACGCGGTGCGGTGAAGCGCCAGCATGGACGAGCTGTCGCTGCTCTGCGCCGCCACGGACAGCAGGCCCCAGCCTTCCGGCTGCGGGAACCAGCAGTCCGCCGGAGCTGCGGTGCTGAAGCCGTACGGCGGCAGGCCGTCCGTCCACGGGAGGGGCACGCGGCAGCCGTCCCTCCCGCGCTCGGTGCGGCCGGAGCGCTCCCACAGCGGGTCGCGGATCCGGTCGTCGGCCAACTCGGCCTGCGGCAGACCGAGTTCCTCGCCCTGGTAGAGATACGCCGTGCCGGGCAGCGACAGCATGAGCAGTGCAGCCGCCCGCGCCCGGCGCTCCCCGACGGCGCCCCCGCCGTAGCGGGTGACCGGCCGGATCGCGTCATGGCTGGAGAGCACCCAGGTCACCGGTGCGCCCACACCGGCCATGGCCCGGGTCGAACCGTCGATGACGCGGTGCAGCGCAGCCGGCTCCCACGGGCACTCCAGGAAGGCGAAGTTGAAGCTCTGCTGCATCTCGTCCGGCCGGACGTAGCGGGCCAGCCGCTCCGGATCGAAGACCGCGGCCTCGGCAACGAGCAACCGCTCGGCCGGGTGGGCCGATCCGGGCGGACCGGCCGGATGCGAGAGCAGCAGCGACCGCCAGCGCCGGTACAGCGGGTGGAGCTCCTCGCGGTCGTAGTAGGGGAGCAGGTGGTTGGTGGCGATGTCCTGGTGCTGCCCGGGGCCGGCGTCCGGCAGCCCGGCCTCCTTGAACAGCGCGTGGGCGACGTCCACCCGGAACCCGTCGACGCCGTGGTCCAGCCAGAACCGCAGGATCCGCTCGAACTCGGCGCGGACGGCCGGATGGCGCCAGTTCAGATCCGGTTGCTCCGGGGCGTGCAGGTGCAGGTACCACTCCCCGTCGGGGACCCGGGTCCAGGCGGGCCCACCGAAGGCGGACTGCCAGTCGTTGGGCGGCCGTTCGCCGTCCGCACCGCGTCCGGGGCGGAAGAGGAAACGCTCCCGCGCCGGGTCGCCGGGCGGGGCACTCAGCGCCTCGCGGAACCACGGATGCGCGTCGGAGGTGTGGTTGGGCACCAGATCGACGATCACCCTGAGACCCAGCGCATGGGCCCGCGCGGTGAGTTCGTCGAAGTCCTCGAGGGAGCCGAGTTCCGGGGCGACCGCCGTGTGGTCGGCGATGTCGTACCCGGCGTCGGCCAGCGGCGAGGGGTAGAACGGCGTGAGCCAGACGGCGTCGACGCCCAGCTCCGCCACGTACGGCAACCGGGAGGTCAGACCGGGCAGGTCGCCGATGCCGTCGCCGTCGGAGTCGGCGAAGGCCCGCGGATGGATCTCGTAGCAGACCGCGTCCCGCCACCAGGCGGACGCCTCGCCGTCCGGCCGCCCCCTCACGTGCCCGCTCCCGGCATCCGTGGCGCCGTACCGCGGCCCGGTATCAGGACGGGTTCGGTGCGGCCGGTGGCGGCGGCCCGGGTGGCGGCCTCGGCGACCGCCACCGCGGCCAGCCCCGAACGTGCGTCCGCGACCGGAGTGCCGCCGTCCACAGCGCAGCGCAGCAGGTCGGCGAAGGCGGCGCGGACGCTGCCCGCGTACACGTGCGGCTTCATCGCCTCGCCGCCGAGGTCGATCACCGCGTCGACGCGGTGCGGAACGCTGCGGGAGACACCGCGACCGCGGGCTGCCGCTGCGGAACCGGCGTTCCGGTGCACGGTCACCGTCACCCGTTCGCCGCCGTGCAGCGGCATGCCGGGGACGGCCAGCAGCTCGGCGGACCTGGCCGGCAGTGCCTCCCAGCGGGCCGCACCGGCGTCGTCCGTCCACGCGGTCAGGGTCGCGTGGACGGGTATCCAGCCGGTGACGCGGGCCTCGGCGAAGCCGTAGTCCAGCCGCATCAACTGCCGTTCGCAGCGGTGCGCGTGGGTGAACGAGTGGGTGTGTGTGGCGACGGCGCCGCCCGGATGGGCCGCGGTGGCGACCACGATGTCCTCGGGGCCGTCGCCGTCCCGACGCACGGCCATGGCCTGCACGGTCTCCGGCTCGCTCCCCATCAGGGCACGGGCGGCGTCGAAGAAGTGCACGCCGTGCTCGACGAAGATGCCGCCGCTGTGCTCCGGATCCCAGAACCAGTGGCCGGGGCCGAGGTCCTCGTCGGAGGCGTCGTTCTCGAAGGCGAACCTCCGCAGCGGGTCCAGCAGTCCCTCACCGCCCCGCTCCCCGGGGCCGAGGCGCTGGAGCATCCGCAGCAGCGGGTTGTAGCGCAGCACGTGGTCGACGACGAGGACGCCGGAGGAGCGTTCGGCCTCGTCCCGTACCCGGGCCGCTTCCGCGGCAGTCGTGGCCAGCGGCTTCTCGCAGAAGACGTGACGGCCCGCGCGCAGCGCTGCCACGGCCAGGTCCGCGTGGCCGGCGGGCGGCGTGGCCAGCGCGACGACGTGCACGTCGGACCGTTGCAGCAGGTCGTCCGGGCCGGAGCAGACTGCCGAGCCGTGGGCGTCCGCGAGCGTCCGCGCCCGCACCGGGTCCGCGTCGGCCACCGCGGTGACCCGCAGACCCGGCAGGCCGGCCACGGCGTCGAGGACGTACGCCCCGAACGCGCCGCAGCCGACCAGCCCCAGGCCGAGCGTGCCGTCCGCCCCGGTCGCCGGGACGGACGCGGTCATGCCGTGCGCTCCAGGCGGGCGACACCGATGTGCGCGTCGGCCATGCCGTAGAAGACGAACAGCGTGCCGTCGATCTCCTCGATCGCCGTGGGGAACACGACGTTGGGCACGGTGCCGGAGCGCTCCTCCTCGGTCTCGGGCTCCATCAGCGGCTCGGAGGATCGGGACAGCACCCGCGCCGGGTCCGCCGGGTCCAGGATCATCGCGCCGGCGGCGTAACTGACCTTCTGGTTCTGGGCGAAGGGGTCCTCGATGGAGCCCGAGACGCCGTGGTGGATGAGCAGCCAGCCCTCGTCGACGCGGATCGGGGCCGGCCCGGCGCCGATCTTCAGGGACTCCCAGGGGTGCTCGGACAGTGCGACCAGCCGGTGGTCACGGGGCCGCACGAGCGCGGTGATGTCCTTCTCCACCTCGGCGACCGGGACGTAGCTGATCCAGATGCCGGGCCGCTCGTCGGTCACGCCTGCGGGAAGGTGCACGCCCTCACCGGGACGGAACCAGCCCAGGTCCCACATCGGGCGGTGCAGCATCGCGTACGCCGGCTCGCCGTCCGGCCCGGGCACCGGCTCGGGGAAGTGGACGACGTCCTTGTTGGGGAACAGGTTGAGGTCGGTGTCCAGGTCCGGCTGGTACGTGAACTGGATCGGGCCCAGCCGCTGCCAGTCGGTGAGGTTCTCCGAGACGGCCAGCGCGGGCTTGGGGCCCAGCGGGCCGTAGGCGACGTAGCTCATGACGAACCGGCCGAGGCTCTCGATCCAGGTGATGCGCGGGTCCTCGACGCCGGCGTTGTTCAGGCCGCGCTCCCAGCCCTCGTCGGGTTCCAGGACGGTGCCGCGCCGCTCGACTCCGGTCGGCACGCCGTCGGTCAGCACGACCTCGGCGAGCCCCACCCGGGAGACGTTGCCCTCTGCCACCAGCCGGGGGAGCAGGTGCAGGGTTCCGTCGGGAGTGCGCCCGGCGGCGGGGTTGAGAACGCCCTCGGCCTCGTGGGGTTCTCCTGGGGCGGGGGACATCACGACGCCCTGGCGGACCAGTCGGTACGGGATGGTGGTGTCGGTGGTGCGCTCGTGCACGGTGTTCAGCCCTTTGGTGCGGAGATGGGGGTACGCCCGGACGGAGTCCGGGGGAGGGTCGGTCGGGGTCGTGGGATGCGGTGCGGTCCGGGGGACGAGGTGGGGTGCCGGCGGGTTGCGGGGGGGCGTGGGCGCCGCTCATGCGGGCGCCGGTCCGATGGACGCCCGCGGCCGCAGTTCGGCCGGGGCGAGTTCGACGTCGTCCGCCCTGCCGCGGTCGATGACCTCGTCCAGGGCGCGGGCGGCTGCTGCGCCCCAGCCCTGGGCGTCCGCCCGGGCGGACGCCAGCGGCGGGTGCGTGTAGGCGGCGAGCGGGGTGTCGTCGTAGCCGACCACCGAGAGGTCGCCGGGGACGGCCAGGCCCCGTTGCTGCGCCACTGCGAGACCGGCCGTCGCCGACAGGTCGTTGGCGTAGACGACGGCGGTTGGCCGGTCCGGCCCGAGGCCCAGCAGTTCGCGGGTCGCCGAGGCGCCGCCCGCGGCGGTGAACCCGCCGGGCAGCACCGGGCCGGGCGGCAGACCGGCCTCCCGCATGGCCTGCTCCCACGATTGGCGGCGGCGGCGGGCGTGCCGGAACTCCTGCGGCCCCGCGACGTGGGCGATGCGGCGATGACCCAGGTCCGCGAGGCGGTGCACCGCGGCGGCGAACGCCGGGCGGTCGTCCAGGGAGACGGCGCACAGCCCGTGCGCGCCGTCCGCGTCACCCACCACTACGGCGGGCAGGCCGAGTTCGGTGGTGAGGGCGGGGCGCGGGTCGTCCACGCGCAGGTCCGTCAGCAGGACGCCGTCGACCCGGCGGTCCGAGGCCAGGCGCCGGTACACGGCCTCCTCGTCGCCGGGGCCGGTGACCTGCAGGACCAGTGCGTCACCGCGTTCGGCCAGTACGGACTCGACTCCGGCGATGAACGCGGGGAAGAAGGCGTCGGCGCCGATCGCGCCGGGCTCCCGGGACAGGACGAGCCCCAGGGCTCCCGCCCGGCCGCGGGAGAGCGCCTGCGCGGGACGGCTGGGCTGCCAGCCGAGTTCGCGGGCCGCGGCCAGAATGCGCTCCCGGGTGTCCTCGGAGATGCCGGGACGGCCGTTCAGCGCGAAGGAGACGGCGCTGCGGGAAACGCCCGCCAGCTTCGCTACGTCCGCGATGGTGGGACGTCGGTCCATGAGGGTCACTCCGGTCGGTGCGGGGCGCGCACCCGGTCTTTCAAACCGGTTCGAGATCGCGCGACGGATGCAACTGAAGCGGTTTAGTGCCGAGGCTGTCAACCCCCGGCCGGGCCGTGACCCCTCCCGGTCACCGTGCGTGTCCTCGCGATTCCCGCCCCGCCCGGTGCTGTCCCTGCCCGCCAGTAGGGTGGATGCCATGGCCGACCCCACCAGCTACCGACCCAGGCCGGGGCAGATTCCCGATTCGCCGGGGGTCTACAAATTCCGGGACGAGCACCGCCGGGTGATCTACGTCGGGAAGGCGAAGAGCCTCCGTCAGCGGCTCTCCTCGTACTTCCAGGACCTCGCAGGCCTGCACCCGCGCACCCGCACCATGGTCACCACCGCCGCGTCCGTGGAGTGGACGGTGGTCTCCACCGAGGTCGAGGCGCTTCAGCTGGAGTACTCCTGGATCAAGGAGTTCGACCCGCGGTTCAACGTCAAGTACCGCGACGACAAGAGCTATCCGTCCCTTGCCGTCACCATGAACGAGGAGTTCCCCCGGGTCCAGGTGATGCGGGGACCGAAGCGCAAGGGGGTCCGCTACTTCGGCCCGTACGCGCACGCGTGGGCGATCCGCGAGACCGTCGACCTGATGCTCCGGGTCTTCCCCGTACGGACCTGCTCCGCCGGGGTGTTCAAGCGTTCCGCCCAGATCGGCCGCCCCTGCCTGCTCGGCTACATCGGCAAATGCTCGGCGCCCTGTGTCGGACGGATCAGCCCGGAGGAACACCGCGAACTCGCCGAGGAGTTCTGCGACTTCATGGCCGGCCGCACCCGTGCCCATCTGCGCCGGCTCGAACAGCGGATGCACGAGGCCGCCGAGGAGATGGAGTACGAGAAGGCTGCACGGCTGCGTGACGACGCCGAGGCCCTCCGCCGGGCGATGGAGAAGAACGCCGTGGTGCTCGCCGACGCCACCGACGCCGACCTGATCGCTGTCGCCGAGGACGAACTCGAGGCAGCGGTCCAGATCTTCCACGTCCGAGGCGGGCGGGTGCGCGGTCAGCGCGGCTGGGTCACGGACAAGGTCGAGGAGGTCGACACCGCCGGGCTCGTCGAGCACGCCCTCCAGCAGCTCTACGGTGACGAGAGCGGTGAGGGCGTCCCGCGCGAGGTCCTGGTGCCCGCCCTGCCCGACACGCCCGCCGCCACGGACGAGTACGGCGAGGAAGCCGCACGGCCGGTCGCGGCCTGGCTCGCCGAACGCCGCGGCTCGCGCGTCGACCTGCGGGTCCCGCAGCGCGGCGACAAGAAGGACCTCATGGCGACCGTGCAGCGCAACGCCCAGCAGGCGCTCGTCCTGCACAAGACCAAACGCGCCTCCGACCTCACCACCCGCTCCCGCGCGCTCGAGGAGATCGCCGATGCGCTCGGCCTCGACTCGGCGCCGCTGCGCGTGGAGTGCTTCGACATCTCCCACTTCCAGGGCGAGGACATCGTCGCCTCGATGGTCGTCTTCGAGGACGGCCTCGCCCGCAAGAGCGAGTACCGGCGCTTCCAGGTCAAGGGCCGGGTGGGCGGCGAACAGGTCTGGCACGGCACGGACCAGGACGACGTCCGATCGATGCACGAGGTGATCAGCCGGAGGTTCCGCCGCTACCTCAGCGAGATGCAGCGCAGTGGCGAATGGGAGGTCCCCGAGGGGAACGACCCCGCGGACGGGCCCGACCCCCTGGGGGACGGCCGGTCCGGTCCACTCGACCCGGAGTCGGGACGGCCCCGCCGCTTCGCCTACCCACCGCAGCTCGTCGTCGTCGACGGCGGGCAGCCCCAGGTCGCCGCGGCCCGGCGCGCGCTCGACGAACTCGGCATCGACGACGTCGCCGTCTGCGGCCTCGCCAAGCGCCTGGAGGAGGTGTGGCTGCCGGACGACACCGACCCGGTGGTTCTGCCGCGCACCAGCGAGGGCCTGTACCTGTTGCAGCGGATCCGGGACGAGGCGCACCGTTTCGCCATCGCCTACCAGCGCAAGAAGCGCAGCGCGTCGCTGCGCAGCGGCCCGCTGGACGCCGTCCCCGGGCTCGGCTCCGGGCGGCGGCAGGCCCTGCTGAAGCACTTCGGTTCGCTCAAACGGCTGCGCGCCGCCACGATCGACGAGATCTGCGAGGTCCCGGGCATCGGACGGAAGACGGCCGAAACCGTGGCGGCTGCCCTCGCCGGGGCGGCACCCGCGGCTCCGGCGGTGAACACCGCCACAGGAGAGATCATGGAGGACGGGGCCGCACCCGCGGCCGCGTCGCCGGGACGGGGGAAGGAACGATGAACGAGAACGACGGAGACGGAGCACAGGTGACCACGGGCACGACGGCGGACAGCGCCGAAGCCGCCATTCCTGAGCTGGTGATCATCTCCGGCATGTCCGGAGCAGGTCGGTCCACTGCCGCGAAATGCCTCGAGGACCTCGGCTGGTTCGTGGTGGACAACCTGCCGCCGGCCCTGATCCCGACCATGGTCGATTTGGGGGCGCGCTCCCAGGGCAACGTCGCCCGGATCGCCGTCGTCGTGGACGTGCGGGGCCGCCGGTTCTTCGACAACCTCCGCGAGTCGCTCGCCGACCTCGACGCCAAGGGCGTAACCCGTCGCACACTCTTTCTGGAGGCCTCCGACGACGCCCTGGTGCGCCGCTTCGAATCGGTCCGCCGCCCGCACCCCCTGCAGGGCGACGGCCGGATCGTCGACGGCATCGCCGCCGAGCGCGACCTGCTGCGCGAACTGCGCGGGGACGCCGACCTCGTCGTCGACACCTCCAGCCTCAACGTCCACGAGCTGCGCGCCAAGATGGACGCCCAGTTCGCGGGCGACGAGGAGCCCGAACTGCGGGCCACCGTCATGTCCTTCGGGTTCAAGTACGGCCTGCCCGTCGACGCCGATCTCGTCGTGGACTGCCGCTTCCTGCCCAACCCGCACTGGGTGCCGGAGCTGCGCCCCTTCACCGGGCTCAACGAGGAGGTGTCCGGCTACGTCTTCAACCAGCCGGGGGCCAAGGAGTTCCTCGACCGCTACGCCGAACTCCTCCAGCTCATCGCCACCGGATACCGCCGCGAGGGCAAGCGGTACGTGACGGTCGCGGTGGGCTGCACCGGCGGCAAGCACCGCAGCGTCGCCATGTCGGAGCGACTGGCCCGCCGACTGGCCTCGGGGGGCATCGAGACCGTGGTCGTGCACCGGGACATGGGGCGCGAGTGACGGGGACCGGCCGTGCCTCACGGCTGCGGCGCGTCCGCCGGCTCGTCACCGAGGGCGCCGATCTGGCACGCGGGCGCGCCGCCGGGCGGCGGGACGCACAGCAGCCCAAGGTCGTCGCCCTCGGTGGCGGCCACGGGCTGTCCGCCTCGCTCGCCGCGCTCCGCCGGATCACCGGTGACCTGACCGCCGTCGTCACCGTGGCCGACGACGGCGGCTCGAGCGGGCGGCTGCGCGACGAACTGGGCGTGCTGCCCCCCGGCGACCTGCGCAAGGCCCTCGCGGCGCTGTGCGGCGACGACGACTGGGGCCAGACCTGGGCGCGCGTCATTCAGCACCGCTTCGCGAGCCGGGGTGAACTGCACGGCCACGCGGTCGGCAACCTCCTGATCGTCGCCCTGTGGGAGCAGCTGGGGGACCCCGTGGCGGCCCTGGAGTGGGTCGGCCGGCTCCTCGGCGCCCATGGCCGGGTACTGCCGATGTCCGCCGTCCCGCTGGAACTCCAGGCCCAGGTACGGGGGCACGACCCGGCCCGGCCGCACGAGACCACCACCGTCCGCGGGCAGGCCACCGTGGCGCTCACCCCCGGCGAGGTCCTGTCGGTGCACGTGGTGCCGCAGGACCCGCCTGCGGTGCCCCAGGCCGTCGAGGCGGTCCTGGACGCCGACTGGGTCGTGCTCGGACCCGGCTCGTGGTTCTCGTCCGTGATCCCGCACCTCCTGGTGCCCGAACTGCTCCAGGCGCTCACCGAGACCCGGGCCAGGCGGGTGCTCTCGCTCAACCTCGCGCCACAGCCCGGGGAAACCGAGGGCTTCTCTCCGCAGCGTCATTTGGAGGTTTTGGCCCGACACGCCCCTAAACTCGCCTTCGACGTGGTGCTGGCCGACGAGGCCGCCGTGCCCGACCGGGACAGCCTGAACGACGCCGCCGCCCGCCTGGGCGGCAGGGTGGAGCTGGCGCCCGTGGCCGCGCCCGACGGAGCCCCGAAACACGATCCGGAGCTGCTGGCCGCCGCGTACGACCGTATTTTTCGGATGCATGGAAGGATCGGCCCATGGCGATGACGGCAGCGGTGAAGGATGAGATCTCCAGGCTCCCGGTGACCCGGACCTGCTGCCGGAAGTCGGAGGTCTCCTCCATCCTGCGGTTCGCGGGCGGACTGCATCTGGTCAGCGGTCGCATCGTGATCGAGGCGGAGCTGGACACGGGCATTGCCGCGCGGCGGCTGCGCAAGGACATCCTGGAGATCTTCGGCCACGCCTCGGACCTGGTCGTGATGGCACCGGGCGGGCTGCGCCGCGGCAGCCGTTACGTCGTCCGCGTGGTGGCCGGCGGCGACCAACTGGCCCGGCAGACCGGCCTGGTCGACGGCCGCGGCCGGCCGATCCGCGGGCTGCCCCCGCAGGTGGTCTCGGGGGCCACCTGCGACGCCGAGGCGGCCTGGCGCGGCGCCTTCCTCGCCCATGGCTCGCTGACCGAACCCGGCCGGTCGTCTTCGCTGGAGGTGACCTGCCCGGGCCCCGAGGCCGCGCTCGCGCTGGTCGGAGCCGCCCGTCGGCTCTCCATCGGGGCCAAGGCGCGCGAGGTGCGCGGCGTCGACCGCGTGGTCGTCCGCGACGGCGACGCCATCGGTGCGCTGCTGACCCGGCTCGGCGCGCACGAGTCGGTCCTGGCCTGGGAGGAGCGGCGGATGCGCCGCGAGGTCCGGGCGACGGCCAACCGCTTGGCCAACTTCGACGATGCCAACCTGCGCCGTTCCGCCCGGGCGGCCGTCGCCGCGGGAGCCCGGGTGCAGCGGGCGCTGGAAATCCTCGGCGAGGAGGTCCCGGACCATCTCGCCGCCGCGGGCCGGCTGCGGATGGAGCACAAGCAGGCGTCGCTGGAGGAGCTGGGAGCCCTGGCCGACCCGCCGCTGACCAAGGACGCGGTCGCGGGCCGCATCCGCCGGCTGCTGGCGATGGCCGACAAGCGGGCCCAGGACCTGGGGATTCCCGGCACCGAGTCCAATCTGACCGAGGAACTGGCCGACGGTCTCGTCGGCTGACCGGCCCCTCCGCCGATTCCGGACGGTCCCGGCCCCCCTCCTGCGGGGCCGGGGCCGTCCGCCGTCCGCTTTCATGCTGGGCGCCTACGCCGGCGAGCGGGTCGAGGTGTCCGTCTCGTACGTGACCGACCCCGGTTCGGGCGGGCGGGGTGTGTTCGTGGACAACCCCCGGCTCGTCACCGGCGGTACCGGGCAGGAGGACGGCGGGTTCGAGCAGGACCTCGGGCCGTGGACCGTCCCCGGCCCGCCGGAGGGCAGCCCGGCGAACGGGGCCGACTGGGCGCGCTCCGGTGAGCTGTTCCGTACCTCTGCGGCCGTCACCACCGGTGACACCGTGCTCCTGGGATTCGGACTGGAGCACGGTGACCGCGGCGACGGGCCGCACCGGGCTGATGCGCGGGGCACTGCGGGCACTGGGCCGCTGACCCCGGGTGTCCCCGGCCCGCCCGATGTCACCAGGTGCGTTCCGGAGGGGTAGGGTCGGGTGTGGTCGGGGACATCCCATACAGCTCGCCGGCACGTGTGCCGGCGCACCAACGAGGAGATCGGTTCGTGACGATCCGCGTAGGCATCAACGGCTTCGGCCGCATCGGCCGCAACTACTTCCGCGCGCTCCTGGAGCAGGGCGCGGACATCGAGATCGTCGGTGTCAACGACCTGACCGACAACGCCACTCTGGTGCACCTGCTGAAGTACGACTCGATCCTGGGCCGACTGAAGCAGGAGGTCAGCCACACCGCCGATACGATCACCGTCGGCAACCAGACGTTCAAGACCATGGCCGAGCGCGACCCGGCCAACCTCCCCTGGAACGAGCTCGGCGCTGACATCGTGGTCGAGTCGACCGGCATCTTCACCAAGCGTGAGGACGCCGCCAAGCACCTCGCGGCCGGTGCCAAGAAGGTCATCATCTCGGCGCCCGCCAAGGACGAGGACATCACCGTCGTGATGGGCGTCAACCAGGACAAGTACGACCCCGCGCAGCACCACGTCATCTCCAACGCCTCCTGCACCACCAACTGCGTGGCGCCGATGGCGAAGGTCCTGGACGAGAGCTTCGGCATCGTCAAGGGCATGATGACGACGGTCCACGCCTACACCAACGACCAGCGCATCCTGGACTTCCCGCACAAGGACCTGCGCCGCGCCCGCGCCGCCGCTGAGAACATCATCCCGACGTCCACGGGCGCCGCGAAGGCCACCGCCCTGGTCCTGCCGCAGCTCAAGGGCAAGCTGGACGGCATCGCGATGCGTGTCCCGGTCCCGACCGGCTCGGTGACCGACCTCGTCCTCGAGCTCGACCGCGAGGTCACCAAGGACGAGATCAACGCCGCGTTCCAGAAGGCCGCGGAGGGCGGGCTCAAGGGCGTCCTGGAGTACACCGAGGACCCGATCGTCTCCTCGGACATCGTCAACTGGCCGGCTTCCTGCACCTTCGACTCGGGCCTGACCATGGCCCAGGGCAAGCAGGTCAAGGTGGTCGGCTGGTACGACAACGAGTGGGGCTACTCCAACCGCCTCGTGGACCTGACCGTCTTCGTCGGCGGCAGGCTCTGACCGCCTCGGCAGGCACGACGATGTGAACGACGGGGCCCGTGCAGCGCACAGCGCGCCGCACGGGCCCCGTCGTCTTCCCCGGCGGCCGCGCCGCCCGCCGGCAGACGTTCCGCACCGAGGGAAACCTCCGTCGCCGGCCGCCGTTTTTCCACGTGAAGAGTTGCGCTATCCAGGAGTCCAGAACATGAAGACGATCGACGACCTCGACGTGTCCGGCAAGCGGGTCTTCCTCCGCGCCGACCTCAACGTGCCGCTCGAGGGCACGACGATCACCGACGACGGCCGGATCCGGGCGGTCCTGCCCACGGTCAGGAAGCTCGCGGAGGCGGGCGCCAAGGTGATTGTCGCCTCCCATCTGGGCCGTCCCAAGGGCGCACCAGACCCCCGGTACACGCTCGCGCCCGCCGCGGCCCGGATCGGCGAGCTCCTCGGCAAGGACGTCGCCTTCGCCTCCGACACCGTCGGCGAGTCCGCCCGGGAGACCGTGGCCGGACTCGGAAACGGCGGGATCGCGGTGCTCGAGAACCTCCGCTTCAACCCGGGTGAGACGAGCAAGGACGACGCCGAGCGCGGTGCCTTCGCCGACAGCCTGGCGGCCCTCGCCGACATCTACGTCGGGGACGGCTTCGGCGCCGTGCACCGCAAGCACGCGTCGGTGTACGACCTCCCGGCGCGCCTGCCGCACGCCGCGGGCGGGCTGATCGCCGCCGAGGTCGACGTCCTGAAGAAGCTCACCGAGGACGTCCGGCGTCCCTACGCCGTCGTGCTCGGCGGTGCCAAGGTCTCGGACAAGCTCGGTGTGATCGAGCACCTGCTGGAGAAGGCGGACCGCATTCTCATCGGCGGCGGCATGGCGTACACCTTCCTCAAGGCCCAGGGCCACGAGGTGGGCAAGTCGCTGCTGCAGGAGGACCAGATCCCGGCGGTCACGGACTACCTGGCGCGGGCGCGCGAGCGCGGCGTGGAGTTTGTCCTGCCCGTCGACGTGATGGCCGCGGCAGGTTTCCCGGACCTGGAGACGAAGGCGCCGGCCAACCCGGTCGCGGCCCCCGCGGACGCGATCCCGGCCGATCTCCTGGGGCTCGACATCGGGCCGGAGAGCCGTAAGCTCTTCGCCTCGAAGCTCGCCGACGCCAGAACGGTCTTCTGGAACGGACCGATGGGCGTCTTCGAGCACCCCGATTACGCCGAGGGCACCCGCGCGGTGGCCCAGGCCCTGGTCGACAACCCGGCCTTCACCGTCGTGGGCGGCGGTGACTCGGCCGCGGCGGTGCGCATCCTGGGCTTCGACGAGAAGGCATTCGGCCACATTTCGACCGGTGGTGGCGCCAGCCTCGAGTACCTCGAGGGCAAGACGCTCCCCGGCCTTGCCGCACTGGAGGACTGAACCCCGCATGACTGACATCGCCAACGGCCGCACCCCGCTGATGGCCGGCAACTGGAAGATGAACCTCAACCATCTCGAGGCCATCGCCCATGTCCAGAAGCTCGCCTTCGCACTGACCGAGAAGGACTACGAGGCCGTCGAGGTGGCGGTCCTGCCGCCCTTCACCGACCTGCGGTCCGTGCAGACCCTCGTCGACGGCGACAAGCTGAAGATCGCGTACGGGGCCCAGGACCTGTCCGCCCACGACTCGGGCGCCTACACCGGCGAGATCTCCGGGCCGATGCTCGCCAAGCTGAAGTGCACGTACGTGGCGATCGGGCATTCCGAGCGCAGGCAGTACCACGCCGAGGACGAGAAGATCGTCAACGCCAAGGTCAAGGCCGCTTTCCGTCACGACCTGACCCCGATCCTCTGCGTCGGTGAGGGCCTGGACGTCCGCAAGGCCGGGAACCAGGTCGCCCACACCCTCGCGCAGGTCGACGGCGCCCTCGAGGGCGTCCCGGCCGAGCAGGTGGAAAGGATCGTGATCGCGTACGAGCCGGTGTGGGCCATCGGTACCGGTGAGGTCGCCACCCCGGAGGACGCCCAGGAGGTCTGCGGGGCGATCCGCAGGCGCCTGGCCGAGCTCCACAGCGAGGAACTGGCCGCCAAGGTCCGCATCCAGTACGGCGGCTCGGTCAAGTCCGGCAACATCGCCGCGATCATGGCCCAGCCCGACGTCGACGGCGCGCTGATCGGCGGCGCGGCGCTCGACGCGGACGAGTTCGTCAAGATCGTCAGGTTCCGTGACCAGTAAGTAGGCCGGAGCCCGTACTCCGTCGTACCCTGTCGGGGGCCGGACCGGCGTCGTCGCCGGCCGGTCCCCGTCGCCCGTCAACAGTCCGAGAGAGTTGGTCCAGCCGTGGTTCTAGGGTTCTCGATCGCCCTGCTCGTCTTCAGCGTGCTGCTGATGATGCTGGTGCTGATGCACAAGGGGAAGGGCGGCGGACTGTCCGACATGTTCGGTGGCGGCATGCAGTCCTCCGTCGGTGGCTCGTCCGTTGCGGAGCGCAACCTCGACCGGATCACGATCGTGATCGGCCTGCTGTGGTTCGCCTGCATTGTGGTGCTCGGCGTCCTGGTGAAGCTGGGCAGCTGACGTCCCGTCGCATACGCGGCCTATCATGAGGCTTGCGTCCCCGGGGAGCGCTGTGTAACTCCTTTTACTGGACGCGCGTTGGGCCTTACGTAGACTGGGGCAACTTCGCAGCACCATCACGCAGGGAGTTACGACCGTGGCAAGTGGCAACGCGATCCGAGGAAGTCGGGTCGGAGCGGGGCCGATGGGCGAGGCCGAGCGGGGCGAGTCCGCCCCACGCCTGCGCATCTCCTTCTGGTGTTCGAACGGGCACGAGACGCAGCCGAGCTTCGCCAGTGATGCACAGGTGCCCGAGACGTGGGACTGCCCGCGGTGCGGCTTCCCGGCCGGGAAGGACCCGGACAACCCGCCGGACCCGCCGCGCATCGAGCCGTACAAGACCCACCTGGCCTACGTGCGGGAGCGGCGCAGCGATGCCGACGGCGAGGCCATTCTCGCGGAGGCCCTCGCCAAGCTGCGGGGCGAGATCTAGGGCGTGTTGTGAAAGCCCCGCCCCAGGGGCGGACGACGCTACTTTCACAACACGCCCTGGGCCCTCGCATCCCGCTCGGCTCGGGCCCGCCCCGCGCCGGTGCCCTGAGGTCCGGACCGAGTGGCCGCCCCCGGCGGGGTCCGGCCCGCAGCCGGCAGGGCTGCACCGCGCTTTGCGGCTTTCCGGGCCGGTAACCGGCAGCCGGCCGAGGACCGTGTGCACCTCGCAGCATGCTCGTGAACGACGAAGGTCCGGTTCGCATCCCTCGCAGGGGATGCGAACCGGACCTTCGTGCGTGGTGGGGGTCAGGGGACCTGAAGCAGCCGGTTGGGGGTCAGCAGCGCGCCGCTGATCTTGTTCTGGGCGGCCGCCGCGGTCAGCGCATCGGACACCTGCGCCGGATTCTTGGACGGGTTCTTGGACAGGTAGAGTGCCGCAGCGCCGACGACGTGCGGGGTGGCCATCGAGGTGCCGGAGATCGTGTTGGTCGCCGAGTCGCTTGTGTTCCAGGCCGAGGTGATCGAGGTGCCCGGCGCGAAGATGTCCACGCCCGGCCCGAAGTTGGAGTAGGACGCCATGGCGTCGTTCTTCTCGCTGGCGCCGACCGTGATCGCTTCGCCGACCCGGGCCGGCGAGTGGAGGGCCGCGGGGAGGGAGGAGTTGCCCGCCGCAACCCCGTAGGTGATGCCGGAGGCGATGGACGTGCGCACCGCCTCGTCGAGCGCCGGGTCGGCGAGGCCGCCGAGGCTCATGTTGGCGACGGCCGGCTTCTTCGCGTGCTTGGTCACCCAGTCGATGCCGGCGATGACCTGAGCCGTCGAACCGGAACCGTCGTTGTCGAGGACGCGGACGCCGACGATCTTCGCCTTCTTGGCGACGCCGTAGGAGGAACCGGCGATGGTGGCCGCGACGTGGGTGCCGTGGCCGTGGCCGTCCTGGGCGGTGGAGTCGCCGTCGACGGCGTCGTAGCCGTAGGAGGCCCGGCCGCCGAAGTCCTTGTGGCTGATCCGGACACCGGTGTCGATGACGTAGGCCGTCACGCCCTCGCCGGCACTGGTCGGGTAGGTGTAGGACTTGTTGAGCGGCAGATCCGGCTGGTCGATCCGGTCCAGGCCCCACGAGGGAGGGTTGGACTGGGTCGTGTTGATCGTGAACTTCTTGTCCGCCCGGACGGAGGCGACGGCGGGGTCGTCCGCGAGTTCGGCGGCCTCGGCCTTGGTCATCGTGGCGGAGAAGCCGTTGAGAACCGAGGTGAACGTGCGACCCAGGGTGCCGCCGTGCTCGGAGAGCAGCGCCTCGTTGCGGGACTTCGCGGAGCCGAGCCCGAGGAGGCCCGCGGCGCCCTTGAGCGTGACGATGTAATCGCTCTGGGCGGCCGGTGCGGCGCTCGCCGGGGCGGTTCCGGCCGCTGCGAGCGCGGTGGATATGGCCGCGGCCAGCAGTCCGGAAGCGAGGCGGCGTTGGGACGTACGTATCGCTGCCATTCGAGGCCCTTCTCGTCGTGGTTGGGGTACTGACGGGAAGGGGGAACCCGGGAGTCTCGTCCGCTTGCCCGTCTTCGGAGGATGACTGATCGGAAGGGCCAAGACAAGATCTCCAACGTGAATGATCTCTGTACACGACTTCACTTCCCTGCACGGTGACGCACAGTCATATCAGCTGTTGAAACGGGGTGATGGACGGATCGTGCCGCCGAGGGGCAATACGTCTCTTTGCGGACGACCGCGGCACGTGGTCCGCAGGACACCCGCCCGACACCTTGCACTCGCCCTGATCAATTAGGTTGGAGTGGCAGCGGGGCAGGTACGAGAAGAAGTGGGCTGATGTCCGAGATGAACGCAGAAGGCCGCACCGGGCTCGACCGGATGCCGGAGTGGACCGCACTGGGCGAGCACCGGCGCCGGCTCGGCGACGTGCAGTTGCGCGAGCTGTTCGCCGAGGATCCCCGTCGGGGCGAGCGGTTCGCGCTCCAGGTCGGCGACCTGCACGTGGACTATTCCAAGCACCTGGTCACGGACGAGACCCTGGGTCTGCTGCGCGATCTCGCAGCGGCCTGCGGCGTCGCCGGGCTGCGTGACGCGATGTTCCGCGGCGAGAAGATCAACAACACCGAGAACCGCGCGGTGCTCCACACGGCGCTGCGCGTTCCGCTCGACACCGTCATCGAGGTCGACGGCCGGAACGTCGTGCCCGCGGTGCACTCGGTGCTCAACCGGATGTCCGTGTTCGCGGGCCACGTCCGCTCCGGCGACTGGAAGGGCCACACCGGCCGGCGCATCCGCACGGTCGTGAACATCGGCATCGGCGGATCCGACCTCGGACCCGCGATGGCCTACGAGTCCCTGCGGCCCTTCACCGACCGCAACCTGGACTTCCGGTTCGTCTCCAACGTCGACGGCGCCGACCTGCACGAGGCGCTGCGCGACCTCGACCCGGCCGAGACCCTGTTCGTCGTCTCCTCCAAGACCTTCACCACGATCGAGACCGTCACCAACGCCACCGCCGCCCGGCGCTGGCTCGTCGACGGCCTCGGCGGGGACGAATCGGCCGTCGCCAAGCACTTCGTCGCCGTCTCGACGAACGCCGCAGAGGTGGCGAAGTTCGGCATCGACACCTCCAACATGTTCGAGTTCTGGGACTGGGTCGGCGGGCGTTACTCGTACGACTCGGCCATCGGGCTGTCCCTGATGATCGCCATCGGTCCGGACCACTTCCGCGAGATGCTGGCCGGGTTCCACGTCGTCGACGAGCACTTCCGGACCGCACCGCCGGAGCGGAACGTACCGCTGCTGATGGGCCTGCTCGGCATCTGGTACGGCGGTTTCCACGACGCGCAGACCCACGCCGTCCTGCCGTACAGCCACTACCTGTCGCGCTTCACCGCCTACCTCCAGCAGCTCGACATGGAGTCGAACGGCAAGTCCGTGGACCGCGAGGGCCGGCCCGTGGCCTGGCAGACCGGACCGGTGGTGTGGGGTACCCCGGGCACCAACGGGCAGCACGCCTATTACCAGTTGCTCCACCAGGGCACCAAGATCGTTCCGGCCGATCTCATCGGGTTCGCCCGGCCGGTCGACGAACTCGGCGACCTCGCCGGCCAGCACGACCTGCTCATGGCCAACCTGTTCGCCCAGGGCCAGGCGCTCGCGTTCGGCAGGACGGCGGAGGAGGTCGCAGCCGAGGGCGTGCCCGCCGACCAGGTGCCGCACCGCACCTTCCCGGGCAACCGGCCCACGACCACGATCCTCGCGACCGAGCTCACCCCCAACGTGCTCGGCCAGCTCGTGGCCCTGTACGAGCACAAGGTGTTCGTCCAGGGCGCCGTGTGGAACATCGACTCGTTCGACCAGTGGGGCGTGGAGCTCGGCAAGGTGCTGGCCAAGCGCATGGAGCCGGTCCTCACCGAGGGCACCGGGGCCGAGGAACTGGACGGCTCCTCCGCTGCCCTGGTCGCCCGGTACCGCGCACTGCGCGGGCGCTGAACCCGCGGGCCCCCGGCGTCCCCCGCCGGGGGCCGGACTGCTGGGGTCTGTCAGACAGACCCTAGTGTCCTGAGTCAGTA
>NZ_JAMQGM010000030.1 GCF_023703325.1 Streptomyces meridianus | reverse complement strand
CCGAGATGAACCGCCCCGTCGCCGCGTCGTACTCCCTCGCCCCCAGATGCACCAGACCGGTGGACTCGTCATTCGTGCCACCGACAAAGCCCTTGTCGTTCACCCACGCCGACACATCCGACGACTGCGTGTCCCGGCCCCCACCGAACGGATCCAGACGACGACGCTGGGTCTCCCCCGTCATCGCGTCAACAGCCAACTGCGCCGTGCCGTGGTGATCCGACGCCAGGAACGTCAGACCCTCGTCCGCGTCACGAGAAGCGACCGTCTGCCCGCCCAGCGAGTAGTAGCGAATACCGGTCACCCCGCCAGAGGACTTGGTGAGCTTCAGCTCCATCCCCGGCAGGTAGAGGACCTTCTCACCGGACGTCTCCCGCAGCACACGATTGCCGGCCGCGTCGTACACGTACGACGTCTCGCTGCCGCCGGCCTCCGTGACCTTCGTCAGATCACCCTGCTTGTCCCACGACAGCGACTGCGTATCACCGTTCAGCACCCGACTCGTCGTGTTGCCGGACGCGTCATAGGTGTACGTGTCCTGCGACGTGACCTCAGGCGTCTGCGGGGTGGCCGTCGTGTCGGTGACCGCCTTCGTCAACTGATGCGGACCAGCGGAGCCTTCCCCGTACGTGTACGCCGTCGTCGACGTGGCGGACCCGTCGATGCCGTGCTTCGTCTGCCCGGTCCGGTTGCCCGTGACGTCGTACGCGTAGCTGTTCCAGTAGGCGGCAACCCCGCCCACCGTGGACGACGACGGTGCAGAGGCACAGGCGGCATCCGCGGCCCCCGTGCCCACCGCACCGTCCGGGGTCACATTCGACGTCCAGGCCTCGGTCATCCGGCGCAGCCCGTCGTACGCGAAGCATTGCGCGTCCGACGTACCACCGGTCGGGGTGTCGACGATGGACCGCACGTTCCCGGCCGCGTCATACGTGTACGTCGCGTCGTAGGCGACGGCCGAGGCTCCCTCGACGTCCACCCGCGAGCCGTTCAGCCGGTTCGTGCCCTGCTCGTAGCTGTACGTCAGCCAGGACTTCTTGTCGCCCGTGCCACCCGTGTACAGCTCCAACTGCTCCAGCTGGTTCGTCGGCGAGTACACCGCCTGCGACACATAACTGCCTCCGCCCAGCGAGGTGTTCAGGGCCGTCGGCCGCTGCAGCGAGTCGTACTGGTACGACACCGCCTCAGCGGACAGGCCCCCGGCTGCGGGGAAGTTCTGGCCCTGGACCGTGCCGTCCGGGTTGTACTGGGTGTTGAACTCGTACGTTCCGCCCAGCTCCGGCTCGGCGGTCGGTGACAGGTAGTACTTGGTCGTCGTCGGCTGGTAGTTCTCGTCCAGGACGGAGTTCAGGACGGAGGAATGAACCGCGCCGTTCTTGTAGGTGTACGAGCCGTACAGCTCGCCCTTGGCGATCGTGTCGTACTTCGTGAACGACAGTTTCGTGCCGGTGTCGGCCGCACCCTGCCAGGTCGAGACCTCCCGGCCCAGCACGTCGTACACCGACGTCGTGGTGTTGCCGCGCGCGTCGGTCACCGACGTCCGGCGGTCCATGTCGTCGTACGTGAAGGTGGACGTCCCTGTGTCCGGGTCCACCGCCTCCACCTTCCGGCCGCGCTGGTCATAGGTGTACGTCCAGGTGTTCCCCGGCTCGTCCTTCACCTGCGCCAGCCGGCCGGCATCCGTGTACGCGTACGTGGTGGAGACGTAGTCATCCGCCGTACCCGACGGCAGGGGGCTGTCCGAGGCCTGGTACTCGCGCAGTTCGACAGTCCGGTCACGGGCGTCCGTGATCGTGGTCGTCGGCGTCTGCCCGGCCGGCGGGTCCACGTGGACCCGGTCACCGTCGTAGCTGGTCGTGGTGCGGTACTTCTCCGTGCCCGCGACCTTGAAGATGGTCGCAGTGGTGCGGCCTGCCCCGTCGTACTCCGTCACGGTCTGCGCATCGATGTCCGCGTTCACCGGCACGAACAGCGTCGAACTCGGAGCACCGCTCGCGTAGTAGGTGTCGTTCGCCTTCACCACACGGCCGGCGCCGTCGTAGTACGTGTCCGCGATCAGACGGCCGCCGCCCGCCCCCTCCGCCTGCACCTGGCGGGGGCGCAGCAGACCGTCGTACAGCGTGTACTCGCTGCCGTACGACGTGCCGTCGTTCTCGATCTGCTGCTTGCGGACGTAGTTCGGGGAGGTCTGCGAGATGCCGTACGCGTACTTGATCGACGGCGTGAAGCTCGAGGCCTTCGGTCGGTCCGGGAGCCACACCGAGGTCATACGGCCCAGGCCGTCGTAGGCCAGGTCCGTGCGCTTGCCGTTCATGTCGGTCTGCGCGAGCGGCTTGCCCCACTCGGGGGCGTACTGGGTCTTGGTCACCCAGCCCAGCGGATTGGTCTCGGTCTTCTCGGTGGCCAGACCGTAGGTGTCCGTGTACGCCGTGGTGGTGCTCGTACCGGCACCGTCCTTGAGGGTGAGCGGGCGCCCGTGCTCGTCGAAGGTGGTCTGGGAGACGGTCTGGTAGGCGGCCGTCGTGCCGTCGTGCGACTTCAGGCGCTTGACCGTGGTCGGGTCGCCCTTGGTCGGCTCTGCGCCGATCGTGGTCGCTCCGTCGTACAGCGTCAGGTCGTCGGAGATGACGTGCTTCGAACGGTCCGGAGTCGTGGAGCAGTCGACGCCGAGGGTCTCCACCCGGGCAACGAGGGCGTAGAGGTGCTTGCCCGGGTTGTCGGCGTACTCGGTGCGGGTGCACTCGTTGTCGGCGACCCCGGTCTCGCCGTGGTAGGCGACCTGGGTGATGCGGCCCGTCGCGTCGTCGTAGGTGTTGGCGGAGGATATCTGCCGCCGGCCGCCGGAGGACAACTCGGTGTAGGTGTCCGTGGTCGCGGACCGCACGAACCGGGCATGCTTCGTGCCCCAGCTCTCGGCACGAGTGGACGTGACCTTCGTCCAGGGGGTGTTGATCGACTTGGAGACCACCTCGTCACCGTCGTACGTGGTCGTCTCCAGCTCGAAGCCGGACTTCCAGTCGCTGTCCGTGTACGACGTGCCGTCGGAGTCCGTGCGCGAGCTGGACCGGGTCCCGCCGGCCGGGTCGGCGTCGCCGTCGAGCCCCTGGAAGAAGACGTGCTCGGTCTTGGTGTTCGAGGGACCGGTGGTGCCGTCGGACTTCTCGACCCGGACCTTGCCGTAGCCGCGCCAATCCCCCCACGTGAGGTATTCGCTCTTGGTCAGACCGTCCGGCTTGGTCTTCCGCCAGCCCGCGTCACCGAGGTACGTGTACGAGGTCACCTGGTCGGGACTGCCACCGACGAGGTCCGTGTCGACCACGGAGGAGACCACGTACTTGTGGAACCAGTCGGTGATCGGGTCCGGTTCACCCGGCGGGTTCCACTTCACCGGGTAGCAGCGGACGGTGGACTCGCCCGCCGTCGGCAGGTTCGACTCGGAGCACTGCGTGGCGGCGTAGTTGACCGACAGAGCGCTGCCGGACTCGCTCTCCACCCCCGACAGCCGGAAGCGGTGGAACGGCTGGATGTTGTCGCCGGCCTTGTCCACGCGGTTGGCGAGCTGCGCGCCGTACAGCTTCACGGACGGGACGGAGACATCGGTACCGACGTGTCCCGTGTGGTCGATGGTGTTCAGCCACAGGGACTTCGACGCGTCGCCGTTGTCGGTGAAGACGTGGCCGAGCGTCCACGAGTCGACGTTCTTGAAGGAGCTGTCGCCATTGCGGATCTGTGTGGTGATCTTGGCGAGCTTCTTGCGGGTCCAGAAGGTCGGCGAGTTCTGCCCCGCGCACTGGGTGCCGGCCTTGCAGTTCCGGTCCCACGGCACGTCCGGCCAGTCTGCGGCCGTGGAGTCGGTGAGCGCACCGGCCGAACAGTCGGTGAGGTCACCGATGCAGCGCTCGTCGGTCGTGAAGAGGACCCGCGCCGAGGGCTCGGTGCTGTAGACCGTTCCGGCTCGCTGACCGTAGTCGACGCGCTTGAGGTATCCGCCTCGGATGTAGGGCTTGCCGTCCTCGCTGGTCTTCAGGCCCTGGGTGTAGTAGTTGGTCTCCTTGCCGTAGAAGAACGACATGGCGTTGCCGTGCACGTCGATGACGTGGTCGAGATTCCAGCGCCACGCCTGCACGCAGTGGGCGTTGTCGAACGTCGCGTCGTAGCAGGGCTCGCCGGAGTCGTCACCGTAGACGGGGACGGTCCAGGTGGAGTCGGTCTCTTCGTCACCCGAGGCGTAGCCGGGCAGCTGGTTGAGGCCGAAGAAGTACTGGGTGCCGTCGGTGGACGTCACCTTCCAGTGCTCGCCGCTGTTGTCGCCGTTGGTGGCTCCGGTCAGCTTCTCGACCTTGCTGAAGTTGTCGGAGCTGACGTGCCACTTGCCGGTGGTGTCGTCCTTGATCAGTTCACCGGAGGTGCCGTCGGCCAGGGAGATGGTGGCGTTGTCGCCGCCCCAGCACTGGTCGCCGTAGGTGTCGTCATGACCGTCGTCGGCACACGGCTTGTACCGGCGCTCGATGTAGCCGGGCTCGTAGGAGAAGCCCTGGCCGACCCATGAACCCTGGTTGTTGGTCGTCGCGGTCTGGCCGTCGACCGACTGGGAGGTGTAGCCGAGAGAGACGGAGGGAGCGAGCCCGCCCGGCACCGGAGGAGCGGCGATCGGATAGGACCAGTTGAAGGCCCCGGAGGAGTTGGAGACGCTCCACTGGGAGGACGGCTGCAGGGACGTGGCCCCGAAGTCACCCTGGTCCCCGGAGGTTCCGGCAGTGGCGGCGAAGACGGTGACCGAGCCGGTGTCGGCAGTCGTCGCGCCCTTCGCCAGTTGGGGGGACGGGGCGGAGGATGCCTCGGCAGCAGCCGGGACCGCGGCCGTCACGGTCTTGTGAGCCGCGTCGTTGCTGCTCCGCAGCGGTACCGGAGTGGAGCAGGATTTCTTCTTCGGGGTGGTCAGGATGCACTCGGGGTACTGCACCAGGCGCAGCCGCGAGCCGTAACCGGCGCCGTAGGCGTCGGCGAAGTCCGAGTAGTCGAGAGCGACTTCGACCTTCCCGGTCTTCTCGCCGCCGTCCGTGCGGACGACGGTGAGCAAAGTGCCGTCGATCCCGGCAGCCTTCGCCTTCCTGCGGTCGAGCACTGCCACGCGGACCGAGTCCGGGCTCGTCTTCCCGCTCGCGGCGACCGTGACGGGGAGGCCCTCAGCACGGGCCTTCTTCCCTCCGACGGCGACCTCGTCGGACGCCGGCTTCGGCCAGGCACTCCTGTCGGCCTTCCTGACCGCCGCCTTCTCGGCGGGGTCCGACTTGCCGTACTTCCGGGCCTTGGCGTTCCTGCCGTCGACCGGATCGTCCAGACTCTTCTGGGTACCCGGGCGAGTGAGGCCGCCGTCCTCGGCCTGCGCGGCGGGGGCGTACTGCGGTAGCAGGCCGACCGTCAGGGCCAGGCCGAGCACAAGAACGGTGTTCCGTACGGGTGTGCGTCTCAGTCGACGCAGCCGAAAGGGCGAGCGCATGACAACTCCGTGTATAGGGGGGAGAAAACGAGGGGGAGGCGTATGCCGGGCGGGGCGGGTGCCTGGCTTCCTCCGGGCACCCGCCCCGCGTCATGCGGTCACGTCACGGTCTCCTCGACGCTCGAGCCGGACGGTAGTACGGCGACCGTCGGGACGATGCTCGCGTCCAGGGCCCCCCGGTACAGGCGTAGTTCGTCGACGGCTCCGGAGAAGTAGTCCGATGCGGTCGAGCCGGTGAGGGTGCGCCCCACTTGGAGGTTCGCCGTGGTGAAGTCCCAGGCGTTGTCCCAGGGAGTCTTCGCCGCGAGAGTCCCGTTGACATACAGGAGGACGTCACCGAAGACCGCCGAGTACACCAGCGCGAGATGGTCGCCGTCGCCCTCGGCGCTCGGCGCGGCACCGGACGCCTCGGCAGTGGTCACTGTCGGCTGCGTACCGTCCTGGTCCGTGACGGCCAGCTGCCACCGTCCGGACGAGGCCAGGTACGACACGGTGGCCGCGCTGCCGTTGGCCCCTGAGAGCGAGAGGACCGTCTGGTCCTGCGGGGAGACGGGGGACGCCAGCCGCGCCCTGGCCGTCAGCGTGAAGCTGTCCTCCTTGGCCATCAACCCGGCTGCCCGTGTCGCGTAGGCGTCCGTTCCGTTCAGGGCCAGGTGACCGTCTCCCCAGAGCGGTTCGGCAGGCGGAACGCACTCCGGGTCGACCGCGGGGTCGCAGGAGTCGTCCGGCAGGTAGATCGAGGCACCACCACCGAGGGTCAGGCCCGTTCCACCCCGTTCCTCGGGTGACAGGCCGTCCACAACGCTGTCCACCGACCAGTAGCCCAGCTCCGATGCCGAAATGCCGCCCAGGTCCTCGCCCTCCGCCTCGGGTATGACGCGGTCGTAGACCTTGACGTCGGCGATGCTGCCCTTGAAGTGGTTGGTGTAGCCGTCCAGCGAGATCTTGCGCCCGATCTGGAGGGCACCGGTCGCGTTCCAGACGGTCCGGCGGGGCTGGACGTCCTCCTCGATGAGGTCACCGTTGACGAACAGGCTCATCTTGCCGGTGACCTCGTCGTACACGCCGATGAGGTGGGTCCAGCTTCCCGGTACTGCGGTGGCTCCGGACACCTTCCAGGTGCCCAGCGTCTCCATGTCCGTGACCGGTGTGCGGAAGGTCCAGGACTCGGTGTCCACGTCATACCCCAGGTCGAAGCCGGGCTCCGCGGTTCCGTCCTGGCTGATCAGGGTGACGTCCTCGGTGGGGCTTTCGGCGAGGTTCACCCAGGCGCTGACGGAGAACGTGCCGCTGGTGTCGACCGAGGGCTCGCCCGCATCGAGGAACGCGTTGCCGGAGCCGTCGAGTACGGCAGCGGTGTCCGTCGGGCCGAGCGGGCCCTCGACTCCGAAGGTGACACCCGAGCCGGGTGTGGCATCCGGTGACCCGCTCGTGCCGACGGCCGTCGTCGAGCCCTGCGCATCACCGAGGGTCCAGCCTGCGGCCGGGGCACGGCCGTCGCTGACGAGGAAGACGTGAGCGGTGGGCGTCTTCTGCGCGTTGCCCGCCCCGTCGATCGCCTTGGCCTCCACGTACATGGGCCCCTCGTCCGGTGGCATCCAGCTCACGGTGGCCGGGCCGCCGGTCGACGCAGGGCTGACGGACTTCCAGGTCGCCTCGTCCTTGTCGTCCCCCTTGAAACGGTAGCTGTACTTCGTCACGTCGCTGGAAGGCGAGTCGAAGGTGAAGCTGCCGTAATCTCCGACGCCCACATGCCAGGCGTCGTCGTTCGGGTACTCGGTGGAGGTGATCACCGGCGCCTTGGGAGCGGTCGAGTCATGGATGAACTCGCACCGCGTGCTGTCACCGGCCAGGCTCCACGACCCCCAGGACGTGCCGTCGTATCCGCGCACCGCCCACCCGATGGTCACATTCTGGGGAATGGTGTAGCCGGCGTCGTCGGGATCGGCCGTGAGGTTGGTACCCACGGTGTAGGAGAAGGCGTTACCGCCGGTCTGACCGCTCCTTGACGCGTCGACGGTGTTCTTCGGTCCCGTCGTCGCATAGTGGTCGTACGTCGTGCCGCCGACCGTCCAGAAGACGTGGAACTCCGCCCGGAGGCTCTCCGAGTTCCCGCCCGTGTCCCCGTGGTCGTAGTCCTTGATGAAGGCGGTCAGCTTCGGGGGGTCGGAGACCATGTGCTCGGTCGCGTTGCCGTATTCGCAGGATCCGCCGGGCGTCATCTTGAGGTCGTCCATGTCCGGCTGCAACGGCGGCCGGTTGTAGGTCACCGACAGGTGCGCGTTACCGCAGAACCGCTTCCAGTACGAGTAGTCACCGTCGTCGCCCGACTTCAGGCGGAATGTCGTGGTGTCCCACCCGCTGTCGGCTGCTTTCTGAATGGTGCCCGCCACGTTGAAACGCACGTTCTGGTTGGTCGACGTGCAGGATCCTGCTGGGTTGGTCGGCGACTGGCTGGTGATGGCGTCCTTCAGCGAAGGCTGGTTGTTCCAGTTCGTCGAGGAGCTGATGGCGCTCGCCCCCGTCGAGTTCACCCGGCCGAGTTGCACCGACCGGGCGGAAGAGCTGTAGGTGTGCACCATCGTCACGGCGAACTCCGCCTCGAGGATGTCCTTGCCCTCGAAGGTCCCGGTCGGGATCGCGAAGAACTGCCGCTTGACGTCGTTGCTGCTGGCGCACTGATACGACACGTCGGCCGGACAGCGCCCCACGCCCTCGTCGCCCGAGAATTTCCAGAACTCCGCCGACGAGTAGTACGACGACACCATCGTCCATTTGCTGCGATTGGCCGTCTTCACCACGGGGTCGATGTAGACCGGGTAGACGGTGTCCTTGTCCTTCAGCAGATCCGAGTCGGGCGTCAGGGTCATCGACTCCCCGGCCATGTCCATCGGGACGTCGGCGACGTGGGTGCCGTCGGGCGGAGTGGTCGCGTCCTGGTCCGACGGGGCCTCAGGTGACGCCTTCGCATCGGGGGATACGGACTCCGCGCCCCCCGGCTTTGTGCTCGAGTCCCACATCAGCGGCTGCGGCGCCTCGAAAACGGCGCCTCCCGAACCGGCGTCGGTAGCCGTCAGCCCGCCGGCCTTGTTCTCCTTGAGGTCGACCGAACGCGACTCCACCGGAATGTCGATCCTTGCCAGTGCCGGGTGAGCCGCCGCCTCGGCGTTCTTGACCACCAGGACGTGGGAGAAGCCCTCGGCGCTCGCCGTGACCTTGAGATCGACGTCCGGGATCACGTTCGCGTACGTGGCGCTCGAACCCTCGATCTCCGGCTTCGGCAGCTTCTTCTGCCAGCCGAACGACAGCGAGCGCCCGTCCTTCTCGATCACGGCGAAGGTCCTGTCACCGCCGCCGGAGAAGGACATCGCGGTCAGCGCCGCCTTCGGCGCGAAGCCGCCGTTCTTCTGCTCGACCAGTGTGGTGTCGATGTCCGTCCACCGGCCGCCCTTGCGGGTACGGACCGGCTGCACGTACTGGGTGGTCGTGAAGGTGCCGTCCGGGTTGGCCTCGGTGGTGCTGTGCTCGTTGCGGAGCGCCAGGACCTCGACCTTCTTGCCGGTCCTGGCCGCCTTGGCCTGCGCCTCCGAGGCGCCCGCGGCGGTGGCGGGCTTCTGCGAATCCGCGACTGCCTGCGGGATGCCACCGTCGAGCGCGGGGAGGCCGAGTCCCGTCGCCAGCAGTGCGGTGAGGGCGGTTCCGATCACCATGGCGCGGCGTACCCGCCTGCGCCCGGTCGCTACGTCTTCCACGGTGATGGGCTCTCTTCCGTTGTGAGCTGCGGAGTGTCTTCGGCCGCCGGTCATCCGACGACTCCGAAGGACGTGCCCGCGTCGGAGATCCCATCCGTACCGGGCTTGTAGGTGGTGGTTCCGGTGCTGGTCGTGCCGTCGACGTCCGTCCACGGAATGACGTGGAGCGCGCCCCTGGGCGTCTCGGTCGCCTTGCTGTAGGGCACACCGAGGTACAGGTTCGAGGAGCCGGAATCCAGCGAGATGCCCGTGTAGTCGCGGACGGTCGCGATGCCCGGAAGCACGCTGCCCGCTGCTCGTGTCAGAATCCGGTCGGCGGCACCGACCGAACTGTCCAGGGGCCGGAAGACCTGTACGGCACCGGCGTCCTGAGCCGAGCCCGCGTCGTGCCCGGGAATCCCGATCGCCAGACGCACGGTGGCCGAGCTCGTGACCACCCCGGTGTCGGTGTTGGCGATGGTCACCCGCTGTCCGAGGAAGTCGCCGGCCGCGGGATCGCCGTCCACATCGGTCACGCCCCTGTCCATGACGGCCATTTCGGTGTAGCCACCGGCCGGCTCGATGCGGATGACCATCACGCTTCCGGCTGCGTCCACGGTTCCGATGGCCTCACCTGGGCTGCCGACGGCCAGCAGGGCATCCGAGTTGTACGTCTCGCCGGACGGACGGTAGTTCGTCATGTCGATCGAGGTACCGAATCCGTCACCGGCCTCAGCAGCTCCGGTCAGGCCCGGCGCTGCCTGGTCGAGTCCGGTCAAGGCCGTGGGAACTCCGCTCGTGAACGTGTGGTTGAAGACGGTGACGCCGCCGGCGAACTCGGCATCGGTGCCGATGGTCTCGCCGGGCGCACCGACCGCGAAGTAGCGGTTGGTGCCGGTCAGTGAATATCCGAACCGGTCGTGTGCCTCGACCTCACCCGGGACCCCCAGGTCCCCCTGGTTGGCCGTGGCCTTTGTCGTGCCCTGGACGTAATGGATGCAGCCCGCGTCCGCGTGGTCCTTGCCCCCGCTGTTGACGTTCTCCCCGGGAGCACCGACCACGAGGTAGGGAGCGCTGCTGGACGTACTGCCGGCCTGGAGCGCGAATCCGAACCGGTCGTACTCCTCGGTCACGGTGCTCGAGTCCAGTTGGGTCTGGGTGTAACCCTCGATGATGGAGCCCGCTCCGATGCCGGTCGGAGTGCCGTGGACGACCCAGATGCCGCCCGCGTCACGCAGGTCGGCACCGTCCTTGGGGACGTCCTCGTAAGGAGCCCCGACCACGAGATCGGCGCATCCGTCCCCGTCGGCGTCGTACCAGGCGCGCGAGTGCCCGAACCGGTCGCCGCGCTCGGGAGTGGCTCCCATCCCCGCAGTCGCCTGCGAGATCTCGAAGACTCCCTTGCCTCCTCCGAGAACCACGCGCACCAGGCCGGCCCTCTTCGCGCCGTTCACCGTCGCCTCGGGGTCGGCAGCGACCGTGTCGACGATGCCGTCACCGTTGAAGTCACTCGCGGCGCCGGCCGTACAAGCAGCCGCCACAGCGGGTACCGCCTGAACTCCGGCGACGCCGAGCACCGTCGTCAGAATCACGGCTGCGGCCACCCCCACCAGACCGACAGTTCCCGTACGTCTTCGCACAACCCCACCCCGAGACCGCTTCGATGACTTCCGACAGTCAAACGGCGGTCACACTACGTTCAGCAGCAGTGCTCATGTCAACCCTCTTCATGACGAGGTGTCACCCAAGTCCGTGGATACTGCACAGAAGACCCCGCAAAGCGAAATCCGAGATCATCGACCTCAAGTCCCCTCACATCACTCGGGAGACGTTGACAGTCCGTTTGTCCGCCGGGCTATAGTGCTCCGCCGGTACGGGCTCGCAGGCGTCCGGCCACCCCCCACGCGCTCCAACTGCGGTCAACCGTTACGGGTTTACCGTTCCTGACGCGTGCCTGCCCGACAGTCGAGGCAGGCATTTTCGTGCGACGGATACCGGGTTGTCTTGCGTTCTGCACCTTGCTGATCGCAGCGTTGCTCACGGTGAACGTGCAGAGCACACAGGCGGCGGGGCGCAGTGAGGTCACGTACAACTACGGCTCCCACGCCCGTCAGAAGCTGGACGCCTACTGGAACCCGACCGGTGCCGACCAGCCCGGCATCGTGATCCTGCACGGCGGGTACTGGTACGCGGACTCCGGTTGGGCCACGTGGTCCCGTACGTTCGCCGACGCCGGATACGCCACCTTCTCCGTCGACTACCGCCTCAACTTCGACGCGCCATGGCCCGCCCAACGGGACGACGCGATCGACGCGCTCTCCTGGATCAAGGCCAATGCCGCGGAGTTCGACCTCGACCCCGACCGCCTCGTGATCCTCGGCTCCTCCGCCGGCGGTCAGATCGGCACCGCGGTCGCCACCTACGGCTCGGGGGGCAGCAGGATCAAGGGCGTCGTCGGCCTCTCCCCCGTTGCCTCCCCCTACCGCGCCTGGAACGACGGCAACCACGATCTGAGCGCCGACAAGGAACGGAAGGTCCGGGACAACGCCACCGTTCTGGCCCGCTGCTTCCCGGACCCGGCCGACACCGACACGTCCGTGCACCCCAGTTGCTGGGGCACCTGGGTGGACATGGTCGTCAAGAACCGCGCATCCGGCGCAAATGACGCACCCATGTACCTGATCCACTCACAGGACGACTTCGTACCCGTGCAGCATTCCCTCGACCTGGAGGAGGACGAGGAAGTGCAGCACGACATGCCCGCGGACGGCGTCACCGTTGAGACCGTCCCCGGCGCAGCCCACGGAGGCGCGCTGCTGGACGAGCCGGGCATGAAGGACAAGGTCCTCGCCTGGATCGACGCCCGTCTCGGCGCCTGATCTCCGCGTCCACCGGAACTCCCCTCCGACAACCGCATCCCAGCCGCCGTTTTCGTCCCGGCCCACGCGCCGGGCCGGCCACCGGCTGCCCGAGGAAGAACTGGACACCCACATGGCATCGCGCGCAAAGGCCCTGAGAGACCGTCTCCTCCCCGTACGCAAGCAGCAGCGCGAGGAACTTCGGCGCACCGCCGAGGCGGAGGCGGCAGAGCAACAGCGGGAGCAAGCCGAACGCAAGCGCGCGGAGCGGATCGCCGCCCGCCGGAAGGCCCTGCTGGAGGGCGACACGGACTTGGCGCAGGTGACGGTCGAGGGCCGTCCCTATTTCGGGCGCCGCGTCCGGTCGTTCACCGCGGCGGAAGCCTCGGCCCGCAACCTCTCCCTGGTCACGGACGCGGCACTGCACGCCGGAGTCGAGTACTTCCTGGTGCCCGGCCGCTCACCGCTGCGTCACGTGATCGGCATACGACTGGAGGACCGCAAGGCACTGCTGGAGTCGTTGCGAGAGCTCTACCCCGACACCGCGCTGTACGCGATGAGACCCGGCAGAGAGTCCTGGCCCGCCGACGCAGCCCTGTACGCGGACGGCGCCCTCCCCACCGCCCTCAAGCGGCAGGACACCATCCGCTTCGGTGAGATCCTGCTGAGCCCCGGCGGCCACCCCCTCGCCGACCTGTCCTACGGCTGCGACGTCGAGTTCTGGCGCGAGGGTGACCAGCTCCTGACCGACGCCGGAAACGGCGACCAGGCATCCGCCGACCGGATCTCCGGCCTGCGCACCCAGGCCCCGTCCGCCATGCTCGCCGGTGCCCTGGTGGCCCCGCGCCTCAACGCCGTCTCCGACGTCGTGCCCGCCGAGGCCCGAATACCCGCGACCCGCTCCGTAGCCGGACGGGAGCATCCCACGTGGGCCGACTTCTTCCAGCCGCGCCTCGACGGCATCGACTTCCCCCTCGACGTCGTCTACACGTGGGTCGACGGTACGGACCCCGATCTCGCCGCCAAGCGGGAGGCGCACCGCAGCGGTGGCCGGGCCCCGCGCATCAACGCCCGGGAGACCGGCGCCTCCCGCTACACCAGCTACGACGAGCTCAAGTACTCCCTGCGCTCGCTGGAGATGTACGCGCCGTTCGTCCGCAACGTCTACATCGTGACCGACGGGCAGACACCCTCCTGGCTCGACACCGGAGCCCGCGGCATCCAGGTCGTCGACCACAAGGACGTATTCGCCGACCCCGCCGCTCTGCCCGTCTTCAACTCCCACGCCATCGGTACCCAGTTGCACCATGTCGACGGACTGTCCGAGCACTACCTCTACTTCAACGACGACGTCTTCCTGGGCCGGCCCGTCACCGCAGGCCACTTCTTCCACGGCAACGGGATCGCCAAGCTGCCCTTCTCCCCCTTCCAGTTGGGCCTCGGCTCCCCGCATCCCGAAGAGCCCGCCCCCAACTCGGCCGGCAAGAACGTGCGCAAGCTGCTTCTCCAGCAGTACGGCCGGATGACCGTCAACAAGTTCATGCACACCCCGCACCCCCAGATCCGCTCGGTCATGCGAGAGATCGAGACCCTCTTCGCCGAGGACGTGGAACGAACCAGCCGGTCCCGGTTCCGCGACACCACCGACATCGCCATGGGTGCCTCGCTCCACCACCACCACGCCTACCTGACCGGACGCGCCGTCCCCGGCACCTTCAAGCTCCGCTATATCGATGTGGCACGGCCGGAGGCTCCGGAGCAGATGGCGGAGCTGCTGGCGACCCGCCGCTTCGACTTCTTCTGCCTGAACGACGTCAACACCCCTGCGGAGCAGCAGGAACGTATCGCCGCCGAACTCCACACCTTCCTGGAGTCCTATTTCCCCTTCGCGAGCCGATGGGAGCGACGTCCGGGGATCCCCGCTCCCCGGACGGGCCGGCACGACGCCGCCGAGATCGGACGCCGAGAACCGTCCGCCGCCCGTCCTTGCTGACACATCGCCTGCGTCACCGGGCCCCTGCTCCCGTCGCAACACTGTGGGGGCCCTGTGGAGAGCTGAATCCCTACTGACGCGATCCTTCCCGCCAAGGCAGAATTACCCGGGCATGCGCCCCGAGAGCGGGAGGAAGCAATGGCACAGGCACCGGCACCGGGGACACGGCTGAACTTCGCCGTACTCGGTCCGGTACGCGTCCGCCGCGGGGACACGCAACTGCCGACCGGATCGCCGCAACAACGGGCGCTCCTGGCAGCCCTGTTGCTGCGCGGCGGACGTACCGCCACCGCACCCGAGCTCGTCGACGCCCTGTGGGGAGAGGACCCTCCGGACGCCGCCCTCGCCGCACTGCGCACCTACGCCTCCCGGCTCCGCAAGTCGTTCGGCCCCGATGCCGCCGACACCCTGGTCAGTGAATCCGGTGGCTACGCCATCCGTACCGACCCGGCCACCCTCGACATCGCCCTCGCCGAGCGGTACGCCGCACAGGCCGATCAGGCCGGCACCGCCGGTGACCGGCACCGCGCCCGGGACCTGCTGAACGCCGCGCTCGGCCTGTGGGAGGGCGAACCACTCGCCGGGCTCCCCGGACCCTACGCAGAAACACAGCGCGTCCGGCTCCAGGAGTGGCGGCTCCGACTCCTCGAATCCCGACTCGAGATGGACCTCGAACTGGGCTGTCACGCCGAGGCGGTGTCCGAACTCACCGCTCTCACCGCCGCCCACCCCTTGCGCGAGCGACTGCGCGGCCAGCTGATGCTGGCCCTCTACCGCAGCGGCCGTCAGGGCGAGGCCCTCGCGCTCTACGCCGACACCCGGCGACTGCTCGCCGACGAGCTGGGCGTCGACCCGTGCGCCGAACTCCTCGACCTGCACCAGCGGATCCTCGAGGCGGACCCGGCTCTCACGGCCTCTGCGATCGGGCGGGCCGCGCAGACACCCGTCGCCGTCCGGCCCGCACAACTTCCCGCCTCCATAGCCGATTTCACCGGCAGGGCCGACTCGGTCCGCGAACTCGGCGAGCGGCTGACCACCGCCGAGGGCTCGGTGATGGCCGTGTCCGCCGTGGCCGGTATCGGGGGCGTCGGCAAGACCACCCTCGCCGTGCACGTGGCACACGCGACCCGCGCCGCCTTCCCCGACGGCCAGTTGTACGCGGACCTCCAGGGGGCCGGGCCCGGAGCGGCCGAACCGGAAACCGTCCTCACCTCGTTCCTGCGAGCCCTCGGTACCCCTGACGCCTCCATTCCGCCCACCCTCGACGAACGGTCCGCCCTCTACAGGTCTGCGCTCGACGGCCGCCGCGTCCTCGTCCTCCTCGACAACGCCCGCGACGCCGCCCAGGTCCGGCCGCTGCTGCCGGGCACGGACGGCTGCACCGCCCTGATCACCAGCCGGACCCGGATGATCGACCTGGCCGGCGCCCACCTCGTCGATCTCGACGTGATGAGTCCGGACGAGGCCCTCGAACTCTTCACCAGGATCGTCGGCAAGGACCGGGCAACAGCGGAACGCAAAGCCGCGCTCGCCGTCGTCGGCGCCTGCGGCTTCCTCCCGCTGGCCATCCGCATCGCGGCCTCCCGCCTCGCCGCCCGCCGAACCTGGACCGTGGCCGTCCTGGCCGCGAAGCTCGCCGACGAACGCCGACGGCTGGACGAGCTCCAAGCCGGTGACCTTGCCGTCAAGGCCACCTTCGAGCTCGGCTACGGACAGCTCGAACCCCAACAGGCCCGCGCCTTCCGCCTGCTGGGCCTCGCCGACGGGCCCGACATCTCCCTCGCGGCGGCCGGCGCCGTCCTCGACCTCGACCCGTACGACACCGAGGAACTTCTCGAGTCCCTGGTGGACGCCTCGCTGCTGGAGTCGACGGCCCCCGGCCGCTACCGCTTCCACGACCTCGTCCGCCTCTACGCCCGCGCCTGCGCCGAGCGCGACGAGCACCCGCCGTCCGAACGCCGCGCGGCCACGTCCCGGCTCCTCGACTTCTACCTCGCGACGGCCACCGGCGTGTACGCCCTGGAGCGTCCCGGAGACCGCACGGTCGACCACTTGGAACCCACCGGCCGACCGGGCCTCGCCCTCGCCGACCGTGCCGAAGCACTCGACTGGCTGCACACCGAGGCCGAGTGCATTCTCGCCTGCGTCCGGCAGGCCGCCGCCGAGGGCGAGGTGCGTCGCGCCGTCGACCTGCTGCTCGCGGCCAAGGACCTGTGCGAGTCCGGGGCCGGCTCCGGCCGCTACGAGCAGGCCGCCCTCGCGGTCCGCGACGCCGCCCGCAGGGCCGACGACAAGAAGGCCGAGGGCCGTGCCCGCACCACCCTCACCCAGGTCTACATCACGGCCGGCCGCTACGACGAAGCGGACGAGGAGGCCCGGCACGGCATGCTGCTGGGCCAAGTCGCGAACGACCCTTGGGCTGCCTGCAACGCCCCCAACGAGCGGGGCATCATCGCACTGCACGAGAAGCGGCACGAGGACGGTGAAGCCCATCTGCGGCAGGCCGTCGAATGCTTCCACGCCGACGGCAACAGCGTCGGCGAGGCCAGCGCCCTGTGCAATCTCTCCCGCATCCAGCTCGCCATGGGGCGCACCGACAACGCCGTCGACCTCGCCCGCCGGGGCATCGAGATCTACGACTCCATGGGCCTCACCCTGCGGCTGGCGAACGCCCGCTACGCCCTCGGCCTCGCTCTCACCGCCGCCGGAAGGCTGTCCGAGGCACTCGATGAACTCACCGAAGCCCTGGGCGTGTTCCACGCGAACCGTCAGCCCCTGTGGGAGGGCGTCACCCACTTCCGGCTGGCCGAGGTGCACCTGGCGGCCCGGCGTCCCACGCTCGCGGCCGCACACGCGGAACAGGCCATCGCCCTGCGGGGGATCGGCGGCGAATGGCGCCGCGGCACCGTCCTCACCGTTCTCGGCAGGGCCCTGGACGCCATAGGGCAGCCCGACCGCGCGCGAGCCTGCTGGACCGAAGCTCTGGCCATCTACGAGCGCCTCGGTTCCCTCGAAGCGGACGAGGTGCGCGGTCTCCTGGCACCAGCGGCCGTCGCATAAACGCCGTGCGCCGGAGCGTTCATCGATCGTTTATCGCCGCCTCGCATGCTGACGGATGTCGGTCCGTCACCACGCAGGAGGGGAGGGCGGCGGACCGACACGGACCGGAGCACCGCATCGTCCGCCCGGCGGCCCACGGGGGAGCCGCCGGGTGGCGTCACACCGAATACACAGCAGCAACAAAGGAGTTGACCGACATGGGTGACACGCCGCAGCCCGAGGACGAGCTGAAGCCGCTGGACAGCCACGCCTCGGGCCCGGGCGCCGGGGATGCCACCACGCTCGACAGCCACGCCTCGGGCCCCGGTGCGGACGACGAGGTGACCACCCTCGACAGCCACGCCTCGGGCGAGGGAACCGGCGGCGTGACCGTGCTGGACAGCCACGCCTCCGGCGAGAAGCCCTGACCGGGGCGACCCATCGGTGACGGGGAAGCGGCCGCGGTGGCGTGGAGGGGGCGCCACCGCGGCCGCCGCACGCCGGAGGCAGGCCGGAGAGGAATCGCGACCTCGCATCGCGCGGTGCGTGACGCTCACCGGGCCCGTCCAGTCGTCCACGCCCTCACCCTGAGCGGATCGTGCAGGCCGGGGGACTTCACACTCGTCACCCGCCGGGTCAGGTCCACCGGAGTGCTTGCCCGAACTGCTGCGCCCATCGGTAGGCCACCGCGAGCAACTGGGGGCGGCGTCGGGACCGATCAACCTGCCTCCGCACGTCGGCGTCAGCAGCAGGCCGCGCCCGGCCCGGCCCCACCGGCGCCCGGCAGCGTCCGACGGTTGCGGGCCTCGCGGTTGCGGGCCGCCAGCCGGCCGTCCGCCGGATAACCGACCTCCTCCAGCGTCAGCCCGTGCGGCCGGACCACGTTGACGGCCGAGTGCCGGGCCCTGCCCTCGAGCACCTCGCCGGGGAAGTCCACCGGACGGTGTCCGTCCCCCACCAGCAGGAGCGAGCCCACCAGCGCGCGCACCATGTTGTGGCAGAAGGCGTCGGCCCGGACCGTCGCCACCGCGAGCCCGGCGTCCTTCTCCCCCGGGGCAGGGCGCTCCCAGTGCAGGTCGAGGAGGGTACGGATGGTCGTCGCCCCCTCGCGCTTCTTGCAGTAGGCCGCGAAGTCGTGCTCCCCCAGCAGCTTCCGCGCGGCCTCGTTCATCAGGTCGACGTCCAGCGGCCAGTCGTGCCACAGCACATGGCCGCGGCGCAACGGGTCGACCCCGCCCCGGTGATCACCGACCCGGTAGGCATAGCGCCTCCAGATCGCCGAGAACCGCGCGTTGAACCCGGCAGGGGCCTCCGCGACCCGCCACACCCGCACATCGTGGGGCAGCCGGCCCGCGAGCCGCCGCAACAGCTTCTCGCCGTGCTCGGCCCACACTTCTTCGCGCAGATCCACGTGCGCGACCTGGCCGCGGGCGTGCACCCCGGCGTCCGTACGGCCCGCGACCGTCAGCTCCACCGGGTACGGCAGCCGCATCACGGTCTGCAACGCGTTCTCGAGCTCCCCCTGGACCGTCCGCCGCTCCCGCTGGCGGGCCCAGCCGGAGAAATCCCTCCCGTCGTAGGCCAGGTCCAGGCGGACGCGGACGAAGCCGGGCTCCGGATCGTCGGAGTAGGCAGGCTTGTCGGGCCGGCTGGTGGCATCCATGTGCTGCATACCCTGAAGTCTCCCAAAGCGCGGCGCAGCCCCGGACCACCGGACCGTTCCCGGTGCCTCAGGGGAGGAGCCGCCCGGAATCCGCACCGGAAACGCGGAACGGGCCCGTCCCCGGAAAGGGGGCGGGCCCGTCCTGCAGCTGAGTTAAGCCGCGCCGGACGCCTCAGGCGTCCTTCGACTCCTCGGCCGGGGCCTCGGCGGCCTCGTCCTTGGTCTCGGCAGCGGCCTTGTCACCCTCGGCGTCCTTGGCGGAACGCTTAGTGGCGGCCTCGGCCTCACCGACAGCGGTCTGCTGCACGGTCAGCGCCTCGACCAGCTCGATGACGGCCATCGAGGCATTGTCGCCACGACGGTTGCCGATCTTGGTGATGCGGGTGTAACCACCGGGGCGGTTCTCGTACCGCGGGGCGATCTCCGTGAAGAGCGTGTGCACGACACTCTTGTCGGTGATCGTCTGCAGCACCAGGCGACGGTTGTGGATGTCGCCCTTCTTCGCCTTGGTGATCAGGCGCTCGGCGACCGGACGCAGCCGGCGGGCCTTGGCCTCGGTGGTGGTGATGCGGCCGTGCTCGAACAGCGACTTGGCGAGGTTCGCCAGCAGGAGCCGCTCGTGCGCAGCGCTGCCGCCCAGACGGGCGCCCTTGGCGGGCTTCGGCATGGTGATTCTCCTTGTGATCTGCACCGGCCGTATCAGGTACCGGTGTCAGTGTCCGTACGGGCGTCTGCCCGCCGGAAATCTCGCGCCGGCGGACGGGCCGGAAAGCCCGTCCGCCGTGGGGAGCCGGTCAGTACTGCTCGGTCTCCACGAAACCGGTGTCGCCCTCGTCGTCCGCGCCGAAGGCGTCGGCGGCGGCGGTGGGGTCGAATCCGGGCGGGCTGTCCTTGAGGGCCAGGCCCATGCCGGCCAGCTTCGCCTTGACCTCGTCGATCGACTTGGCGCCGAAGTTGCGGATGTCGAGAAGGTCCGCCTCGGAACGGGCCACGAGTTCGCCCACCGAGTGGATGCCCTCACGCTTGAGGCAGTTGTACGAGCGGACCGTGAGCTCGAGCTCCTCGATCGGCAGCGCCAGGTCGGCGGCCAGCGCCGCGTCCGTCGGCGACGGGCCCATGTCGATGCCCTCGGCGTCGATGTTGAGCTCGCGGGCCAGGCCGAACAGCTCGACCAGGGTCTTGCCGGCCGACGCCATGGCGTCGCGCGGGCGCATGGCCTGCTTGGTCTCCACGTCGACGATCAGCTTGTCGAAGTCGGTGCGCTGCTCGACACGGGTCGCCTCGACCTTGTAGGTGACCTTGAGCACGGGGCTGTAGATCGAGTCGACCGGGATCCGGCCGATCTCCTGGCCCACCTGCTTGTTCTGGACGGCGGAGACGTAGCCGCGACCGCGCTCGACGGTCAGCTCCATCTCCAGCTTGCCCTTGCCGTTCAGGGTGGCGAGGACCAGATCGGGGTTGTGCACCTCGACACCGGCCGGCGGGGCGATGTCGGCAGCGGTGACCAGGCCGGGACCCTGCTTGCGCAGGTACATCACGACCGGCTCGTCGTGCTCCGAGGAGACGACCAGCTGCTTGATGTTGAGGATGAGGTCGGTGACGTCCTCCTTGACACCCGGCACGGTGGTGAACTCGTGCAGGACACCGTCGATCCGGATGCTCGTCACAGCGGCACCGGGAATCGAGGAGAGGAGCGTGCGCCGGAGCGAGTTACCGAGGGTGTAGCCGAAGCCCGGCTCCAGCGGCTCGATCACGAACCGGGAGCGGAACTCGTCGACGACCTCTTCGGTCAGCGAAGGGCGCTGAGCGATCAGCATGGGGAACTACCTCCAGTCATCGGCACCCACTATTTGATGCCGAGCCCCACCGGGCGGCGGCCCGGTGCGTTACTACGCAATGGTACGGGCGGTACGTCCCCGACGGGGACCGTACCGCCCGTACCGGCGAGCCACTACTTGGAGTAGAGCTCGACGATCAGCTGCTCCTGCACCTGGGTGTCGATCACCTGGCGCTCCGGCAGGCTGTGCACGAGGATGCGCATCTTCGCCGGGATGGCCTCGAGCCACGCCGGGACGGTGCGCTCGCCGGCCTCCGCACGAGCGACCACGAAGGGGGTCATCTCCTGTGAGGACTTGCGAACCTCGATGATGTCGTTCGCCGACACGCGGGCCGACGGGATGTCGGTCTTGCGGCCGTTGAGGTTGATGTGGCCGTGCTTGACCAGCTGACGGGCGTGGTCGCGGGACTTGGCGAAGCCCGCACGGTAGACCACGTTGTCGAGGCGGGTCTCGAGGATGCGCAGCAGGTTCTCGCCGGTCTTGCCCTGCTTGCGGTTGGCCTCGTCGTAGTAGCCACGGAACTGCTTCTCAAGGACGCCGTAGATGCGCGCGCACTTCTGCTTCTCGCGCTTCTGCAGCAGGTACTCGCTGTCCTTGGTGCGCCCGCGACCGTGCTCACCCGGGGGGTAAGGACGGATCTCGATCGGGCACTTCGCGCTCTCGCACTTGCTCCCCTTGAGGAAGAGCTTCTGCTTCTCCCGACGGCAACGCTTGCAGTCGGCCCCGGTGTAACGCGCCATTGTCTTTTTCTCCTACTTCAGTCGATCAGACGCGGCGGCGCTTGGGCGGGCGGCATCCGTTGTGCGGAGTGGGGGTGACGTCCTGGATCGAACCCACTTCGAGGCCGGTGGCCTGGAGGGAGCGGATCGCGGTCTCACGGCCGGAGCCGGGACCCTTGACGAAGACGTCCACCTTGCGCATGCCGTGCTCCTGCGCCCGACGGGCGGCCGACTCGGCAGCCATCTGCGCGGCGAACGGGGTCGACTTGCGCGAGCCCTTGAAGCCGACGTGGCCGGCCGAGGCCCAGGAGATCACGTTGCCGGTGGGGTCGGTGATCGAAACGATGGTGTTGTTGAACGTGCTCTTGATGTGAGCGTGCCCGTGGGCGACGTTCTTCTTTTCCTTGCGGCGCACCTTCTTGGTGCCGGCCGCACGGCTCTTCGGAGGCATTCTTGGAAACTCCCGTGGAGGTGGTCGGTCCTACTGCTCGGACCGCGGGTGCGCGGAACCGGGGCAACCCCGGACTCCGCAGTGCGTCCGGTGAGGACTACTTCTTGCCCGGCTTCTTCTTGCCGGCGATCGCGCGACGCGGGCCCTTGCGGGTGCGGGCGTTGGTGCTGGTGCGCTGACCGTGGACGGGCAGGCCACGGCGGTGACGCAGACCCTGGTAGCAGCCGATCTCGACCTTGCGACGGATGTCGGCCTGGATCTCGCGGCGGAGGTCGCCCTCGGTCTGGAGGTTGGCGTCCACGTACTCGCGGATCTTGACGAGGTCCTCTTCGGCCAGGTCGCGAACGCGGGTGTCCGGGTTCACGCCGGTGTTCTTCAGGGTCTCCTGGGCACGGGTGCGACCAATGCCGAAGACGTAGGTGAGGGCGACCTCGACGCGCTTGTCGCGCGGGAGATCAACGCCTGAGAGGCGTGCCATTGATGTGGCTCCTGATGGCTAGCGGAGGTCTTCCACAGCACCGTTCCCGGACAGTTCGCATTTCCGGGTCCCCGGCCTCCACCGAGGGTGTCGACCCCGCGTGACACGGGGCGGGTGACTGCGTATTTACGTTGTTGCTGTGCGTCGCGCGAAGTACTGCGAGGTGCGGGTCGTACGTCAGCCCTGGCGCTGCTTGTGGCGCAGGTTGTCGCAGATGACCATGACCCGGCCGTGACGGCGGATCACCTTGCACTTGTCGCAGATCTTCTTGACGCTCGGCTTGACCTTCATGGGATGTGAGGTTCTCCGGGTCAGTGCCGGCACCCGCAGAAGGGGTGACGACAAGATCTACTTGTAGCGGTAGACGATCCGTCCGCGCGTCAGGTCGTACGGAGAGAGCTCCACTACGACCCGGTCGTCGGGAAGGATACGGATGTAGTGCATCCGCATCTTGCCGCTGATGTGCGCGAGGACTTTGTGCCCGTTCTGGAGCTCCACCTTGAACATCGCGTTCGGCAGAGACTCGATAACGGTGCCCTCGATTTCGATGGCCCCTTGTTTTTTGGCCATGTCGTGAGCGCTTCGCCTTCCGGATTCGGCTACCTGGGACGATCCCCGGGCGCACGAAGGCACACGAGGACCGACGCGTCAGTCTACGGCACCGCACACGGAAAGACGAATCGGCACCCGCCGATCCGCGATGCCCCGATACTGCCCGGCGACAGAGATCATTAAGCGGTGGGATCCGGTGCGGTCGCGATCCCGAATTCGGCCAGCTTCGCCTTGCCGCCGTCGAAGGCGGTCAGGACCAGCGGACCTTCCTCGGTCAGCGCAACCGTGTGCTCCCAGTGACTGCTCCACGTGCCGTCGTTCGTCTTCACCGTCCAGTCGTCCTCGAGGACGTGGGTACGGCGGGTGCCGAGACTCACCATCGGCTCGATGGCCAGGCAGAACCCGGGCACCAGACGGGGGCCGCGACCGCGACGACGGTCGACGTAGTTCAGCAGGTGCGGGTCCATGTGCATCTCGGAGCCGATGCCGTGGCCTCCGTAGTCCTCGATGATCCCGAACTTGCCGGTCGCCGGACGCGGCTGACGCTTGATGTAGCCCTCGATCGCCTTGGAGACGTCCACCAGCCGGTTGCCCTGCTTCACGGCCGCGATCCCGGCCCACATGGACTCCTCGGTCACCCGACTCAGCTCGTGAAGCTCCGGGGCGTGACCACTGCCGACGAAGAGGGTGACGGCCGCGTCGCCGTGCCAGCCGTCGATGATCGCTCCCGCGTCGACGGAGATGATGTCGCCGTCCGCGAGAACCGTCCCCTCGTCCGGGATGCCGTGCACCACCACGTCGTTCACCGACGTGCAGATGGTCGCAGGAAACCCGCCGTACCCCAGGAAGTTCGAGGTGGCGCCGTTTTCGGCGAGCACCTTCCGAGCCACGTCGTCCAGGTCCTTGGTGGTCGCCCCGGGAACCGCGGCCGCACGGCACGCCTCGTGGATCCGCGCCACGACCAGCCCGGCCTCACGCATCTTCGCGATCTGTTCCGGGGTCTTGATCTCCACCATCGGGTGCCTTCAGCCTTCTGTCGTCCGTCGTTCGGGGGGCAAACACAACAGTACGGCCGCGACGCCCTCCGGGGCACCGCGGCCGTACGTACAAGCGTTCGATCAGGTGGTCTTCTGACGCAGCGCTTCCATGGCCCGCTGAGTCACCTCGGCGACCTTGCCGAGGGCCGGGATCGTGACCACGAGGCCCTGGACCTTGTAGTAGTCGATGATCGGCTCGGTCTCACGGTGATAGACCTCGAGGCGGTTGCGCACCGTGTCCTCGCTGTCGTCCTCGCGCTGGTACAGCTCACCGCCGCACACGTCGCAGACACCCTCCGCCTTCGGCGGACTGTAGACCACGTGGAACGTGTGACTGCTGTCCGTCCGGCAGGTCCGGCGGCCCGCGATACGCTTGACGACCTCGTCCTCCGGGATCTCCAGGTCGAGCACCGCGTCGATCTTCCGGCTGTCCCCCTCGAGGAGCCGGTCCAGGACCTCGGCCTGGTTCAGATTGCGCGGGAAGCCGTCCAGAAGGAATCCCTCGGCCGCGTCCGGCTGGTCCAACCGGTCCTTCGCCATCCCGATGGTGACCTCGTCGGGCACCAGCTGGCCGGCCTTCATGTACTCCTGTGCCTTCTGGCCGAGCGGGGTGCCCTGGCTGATGTTGGCACGGAACAGGTCGCCCGTGGAGATGTGGGGAATGGACAGGTTCTTGGCAAGGTACTGGGCCTGCGTACCCTTGCCCGCGCCAGGCGGCCCGACGAGGACGATTCGCATCAGCGGAGGAACCCTTCGTAGTTGCGCTGCTGCAGCTGGCTCTCGATCTGCTTCACGGTTTCCAGACCCACACCCACGATGATGAGGATGCTCGTCCCGCCGAACGGGAAGTTCTGGTTCGCCTGGAAAGCCACCAGCGCCACCGTTGGCACCAGAGCGATCAAGCCCAGGTACAGCGATCCCGGCCACGTGATCCTGTTCAGCACGTAGCTCAGGTATTCAGCGGTGGGACGACCAGCCCGGATGCCCGGGATGAAGCCACCATACTTCTTCATGTTGTCCGCGACTTCTTCGGGGTTGAACGTGATGGCCACGTAGAAGAACGCGAAGAACACGATCAGGAGGAAGTACGTAACGATGTAAATCGGGTGGTCGCCCTTGACGAACGTCTGGGAAATCCAGTTTGCCCAGCCCGCCTTGGACCCGCTGAACTGAACGATCAATGCGGGGATGTAGAGGAGCGACGACGCGAAGATGACCGGAATCACACCGGCCTGGTTCACCTTGAGCGGGATGTAGGTCGAGGTCCCGCCGTACGAACGCCGGCCGATCATTCGCTTGGCGTACTGCACCGGGATGCGCCGCTGGGCCTGCTCGACGAAGACCACCAGGGCGACCATGCCCAGCCCCAGCAGGATGACGGCGCCGAAATTCACCCAGCCGTCGGCGATCTTGCCCTGGGTCTTGATCTGCCACAGAGCGGCCGGGAAACCCGCCGCGATCGAGACGAACATGAGGATCGACATGCCGTTGCCGATGCCGCGGTCGGTCACCAGCTCACCGAGCCACATGATCAGCGCGGTGCCGGCGGTCATGCAGACGACCATGACGACGGTCGTGAAGATCGAGGTGTCGGGGATGATCTGCGAAGCCTTGTCGCACTGCGGGAAGAGACTGCCGCTGCGGGCCGTGGCCACCAGACCGGTGCCCTGCAGAATGGCCAGCGCGACGGTCAGGTAGCGGGTGTACTGCGTGATCTTCGCAGTACCCGCCTGTCCCTCCTTCTTGAGTGCCTCCAGGCGCGGGATCACCACCGTCAGGAGCTGGAGGATGATGCTCGCCGTGATGTACGGCATGATTCCGAGCGCGAAGATCGTCAGATTCAGCAGTGCGCCACCGCTGAACATGTTGACGAGGCCGAAGAGCCCGCTGCCACCCTGGGTGGCCTGCTTCATGCAGTAGTTGACGTTGGGGAAGCTGACACCGGGTACGGGGATGTGGGCCCCGAGCCGGAAAAGCACGATGATGCCCAACGTGAACAGCAGCTTCTTGCGCAGGTCAGGCGTCTTGAACGCCCGGGCGAACGCGGTGAGCACGGTGCCTCCTGCGCCCCTCGCTTCAATCGCGAGAGGTGACGGTGTTGAGGTTCGACGAATTCATACAGCCAAAAACCGCGCAGCACACACCGCGCGGAAGTTAACAGTGGACGCCACGATACCCGGGGCCGTGCGCCCGTGGAACGACCAACCGGGGATGCCCCGTGAGGGACATCCCCGGTAGACCGCAATCAACGATCTCAGACGAGCTCGGTGACGGTGCCGCCGGCGGCGGTGATCTTCTCCTTGGCGGAGCCGGAGACGGCGTCGACCGTCACCTGCAGCGCCACGGAGATCTCGCCGGTACCGAGAACCTTGACGAGCTGGTTCTTGCGAACCGCACCCTTGGCGACCAGGTCGGCCACCGTGACCTCGCCACCCTGCGGGTAGAGCGCGGCCAGCTTGTCCAGGTTCACGACCTGGAACTCGGTACGGAACGGGTTCTTGAAGCCCTTGAGCTTCGGGAGCCGCATGTGGAGGGGCATCTGCCCACCCTCGAAGCGCTCCGGAACCTGGTAACGGGCCTTGGTGCCCTTGGTGCCACGACCTGCGGTCTTACCCTTGGACGCCTCACCACGACCCACACGGGTCTTGGCGGTCTTGGCGCCCGGGGCGGGCCGGAGGTTGTGGACCTTCAGCGGGTTCTGCTCCGCCATGTCAGTCGACCTCCTCGACCGTGACGAGGTGCCGCACGGTCTGGGCCATGCCGCGGATCTCGGGACGGTCCTCCTTGACAACCACGTCGTGCAGGCGCTTCAGCCCGAGCGAACGCAGCGTGTCGCGGTGGTTCTGCTTGCTGCCGATGTACGACTTCGTCTGCGTGATCTTGAGACGGGTCATCAGACACCCGCCCCGGCACGCGCCCGCAGCAGAGCAGCGGGGGCGACGTCCTCGAGCGGCAGACCACGACGGGCGGCGATCTCCTCGGGGCGCTGCAGCCCCTGGAGCGCGGCCACCGTGGCGTGCACGATGTTGATCGGGTTCGACGAACCGAGCGACTTGCTCAGGACGTCGTGGATGCCCGCGCACTCCAGAACGGCGCGCACCGGGCCACCCGCGATCACACCGGTACCGGGGGAAGCCGGCTTGAGCAGGACGACGCCCGCAGCCTTCTCGCCCTGGATCGGGTGCGGAATGGTGCCCTGGATCCGGGGGACCTTGAAGAAGTGCTTCTTGGCCTCCTCAACGCCCTTGGCGATGGCGGCCGGCACCTCCTTGGCCTTGCCGTATCCGACACCCACGGTGCCGTCACCGTCGCCCACCACGACCAGCGCGGTGAAGCTGAAGCGACGACCACCCTTCACAACCTTGGCGACGCGGTTGATGGCGACAACACGCTCGACGTAAGCGGTCTTCTCGGCAGCTGCGCCGCCGTCCCGCCGGTCCTTCCGGTCCCGCCGCTCGCCGCCACCGGCACCGCTTCCGCGGCGCTGGGGTCCAGCCATTGGATTTACCTCTCTCGTTTGCGTCCGCTAGCTACGGAACCGACTCAGAACCTGAGTCCGGCTTCGCGGGCGGCGTCGGCCAGAGCGGCGATCCGCCCGGCGTACTTGTTGCCACCGCGGTCGAACACGACGGCCTCGATGCCGGCAGCCTTGGCACGCTCGGCGACCAGGGCGCCGACCTGCTGGGCCTGGGCACTCTTGTCGGCCTCGCCGCCACGGATGGACGTGTCGAGGGTCGACGCGGACGCGAGCGTGTGCCCCGCGACGTCGTCGATGACCTGCGCGACCATGTGGCGGTTGGACCGCGTGACCACCAGGCGGGGGCGCTCCGACGTGCCGGAGATCCGCTTGCGGACGCGGATGTGGCGACGCTTGAGAGCAGCACCCTTGTAGGCCTTGCCCTTGGCGATCTTCACACCGTATGCCATGGCTTACTTACCAGCCTTTCCGACCTTGCGGCGGATGACCTCGCCCGCGTACTTGACGCCCTTGGCCTTGTACGGGTCGGGCTTCCGCAGCTTGCGGATGTTGGCGGCGACCTCGCCGACCTTCTGCTTGTCGATGCCCTCGACGCTCAGCTTGGTCGGGGACTCGACCTTGAAGGAGATGCCTTCAGGAGCCTCGACGAGGATCGGGTGGCTGTAGCCCAGGGAGAACTCGAGATTCGAGCCCTTGGCCTGAACGCGGTAACCGACACCGCTGATCTCGAGCGCCTTGCTGTATCCCGTGGTCACACCGGTGATCATGTTCGCCACCAGCGTGCGAGACAGGCCGTGGAGGGCCTTGTTCTGACGCTCGTCGTTCGGGCGCGTCACCGTGATGGTGCCGTCCTCGCCCTTGGCGACCTCGATGGGCGCGGCGACGGTGTGGGCGAGGGATCCCTTGGGACCCTTCACCTGGACCGTCCGGCCATCGATGGTGACGTCCACGCCGGCGGGAACCGGGATGGGGAGCTTGCCGATACGCGACATTGCTTTTCCTCCGTTCCCGACTACCAGACGTAGGCGAGGACTTCCCCGCCCACACCCTTCTTGCTGGCCTGCTTGTCGGTGAGGAGCCCGTGCGACGTGGAGATGATCGCCACGCCCAGGCCGCCGAGCACCTTCGGCAGGTTGGTGGACTTTGCGTAGACCCGCAGACCCGGCTTCGAGATCCGCTTGATGCCGGCGATCGAGCGCTCGCGGTTGGGGCCGAACTTCAGGTCGAGGACGAGGTTCTTGCCGACCTCGGCGTCCTCGACCTTCCAGCCGGTGATGAAGCCCTCCTGCTGGAGGATCTCCGCGATGTGCGACTTGATCTTGCTGTGCGGCATCACGACAGAGTCGTGGTACGCCGAGTTCGCGTTTCGCAGACGCGTCAGCATGTCTGCGATCGGATCGGTCATGGTCATGATGGCCTTAGGCCTCTCTCGCCGGGGTTTCCTGTCTGCGCCATCCCTCTCCCCGGGCAAAGCCGGGACGGGTGCGGCGCGGGGACCTACGGCGTAGTAAGCGTCTTCTGTCGGGCTCCGCCCGGAAGCGGTGGCCCCGGAAGGCGGGCGCCCAACCCTTCCACTCTACGGGAGAGCAGAGGGGCCGTCGTCCGCCGGGGCACCCCGAAGGGAGCCGCGGCGGACGACGGACGGGAACCCGCCGTCCATGTGCTTACCGAGAGCCTGGTGCCAACCCGAAGGGGGTTGTTACCAGGAGCTCTTGGTCACGCCCGGAAGCTCGCCGCGGTGAGCCATGTCACGCAGGCACACACGGCAGAGACCGAACTTGCGGTAGACGGAGTGCGGCCGGCCGCAGCGCTGGCAGCGGGTGTACGCGCGCACACCGAACTTCGGCTTGCGGGCGGCCTTTGCGATCAGAGCCTTCTTCGCCACGGTCAGTTCTCCTTGAACGGGAAGCCGAGGTGACGAAGCAGGGCGCGGCCCTCGTCGTCGTTGGTCGCCGTGGTGACCACGGTGATGTCCATGCCCCGGACCCGGTCGATCTTGTCCTGGTCGATCTCGTGGAACATGACCTGCTCCGTGAGACCGAAGGTGTAGTTGCCCCGGCCGTCGAACTGCTTGGGCGACAGGCCACGGAAGTCGCGGATGCGCGGCAGCGCGAGCGACAGGAGCCGGTCCAGGAACTCCCACATGCGGTCACCGCGGAGGGTGACGTGGCAGCCGATAGGCTGCCCCTCGCGCAGCTTGAACTGCGCGATCGACTTGCGGGCCTTGGTGACCGACGGCTTCTGACCGGTGATCGTGGTGAGGTCGCGCACGGCGCCCTCGATCAGCTTGGAGTCGCGGGCGGCGTCGCCCACACCCATGTTGACCACGATCTTGGTCAGACCCGGGATCTGCATGACGTTCCCGTAGGAGAACTCGTCGCGCAGCTTGCCGGCGATCTCTTCGCGGTAACGCTGCTTGAGACGCGGAGCGTTGGTGGTGGCAGTCATCAGATGTCCTCACCGGTCCGCTTGGCAACGCGGATCTTGTTGCCGTCGTCGTCGAAGCGGTACCCGACGCGCGTGACGACCTTCTTGCCGTCCTTCTCCACGACGAGCTGAACGTTGCTCACGTGGATCGGGGCCTCCGTCGTCACAATGCCGCCGGTCTGGGAACCGCGAGCGGTCTGACCGGCCTTGGTGTGCTTCTTGACCCGGTTGACACCCTCGACGAGGACACGGTCCTGAGCCGGGTAGGCCTGAACGACCTTGCCCTGCTTGCCCTTGTCCTTACCGGTGATGACCTGGACCAGGTCGCCCTTCTTGATCTTCATCGGTTACAGCACCTCCGGCGCGAGCGAGATGATCTTCATGAACTTCTTCTCGCGCAGCTCCCGGCCCACGGGGCCGAAGATGCGGGTGCCGCGGGGGTCACCGTCGTTCTTGAGGATGACGGCCGCGTTCTCGTCGAAGCGAATGTACGAGCCGTCAGCGCGGCGGCGCTCCTTCACCGTGCGAACGATGACCGCCTTGATGACGTCACCCTTCTTCACGTTGCCGCCGGGAATCGCGTCCTTCACGGTGGCAACGATGACGTCACCGATGCCCGCGTAGCGGCGACCGGAACCGCCGAGAACACGGATGCAAAGGATCTCCTTCGCACCAGTGTTGTCGGCGACACTCAGTCGCGACTCCTGCTGGATCACGTCTATCTCCTGATCGTCTGCCGGTTCCCGGGGGGGGACTTCCGGGGAAGTCCCCCCGCCGAGCCTGGCGGAACTGTCCAGAAGGCGAATGCCTTCAGGATGGATCTCTGGAATCCCCTCGCGGGGATTGCCTACTTGGCCTTCTCGAGGATCTCGACGACGCGCCAGCGCTTGGTGGCGGACAGCGGCCGGGTCTCCATGAGGAGGACACGGTCGCCGACGCCGGCAGCGTTCTGCTCGTCGTGCGCCTTGAGCTTGTTGGTACGGCGGATGACCTTGCCGTACAGCGCGTGCTTGACGCGGTCCTCGACGGCGACGACGACGGTCTTGTCCATCTTGTCGCCGACAACGAGGCCCTCGCGGGTCTTGCGGAAGCCGCGCTCCTGCTGGGTTTCAGTCACATTCGTCTCGCTCATCAGGCGCTCTCCACCGTCTCGATGCCCAGCTCACGCTCACGCATCAGGGTGTAGATCCGGGCGATGTCCTTGCGGACGGCCTTCAGCCGGCCGTGGTTTTCGAGCTGTCCGGTCGCCGCCTGGAAGCGGAGGTTGAACAGCTCCTCCTTGGCCTCACGGAGCTTCGCAACGAGGTCCTCGTTGTTCAGCTCGCGCAGCTCGGTCGCCTTGGTACCGGCCGCCATCACGACTCACCTGCCTCGCGCCGGACGATCCGGCACTTCATCGGAAGCTTGTGCGCGGCGCGGGTGAGCGCCTCACGAGCGACCTTCTCGTTCGGGTAGGACAGCTCGAACATCACCCGGCCGGGCTTGACGTTCGCGATCCACCACTCGGGCGAACCCTTACCGGAACCCATGCGGGTCTCGGCGGGCTTCTTCGTGAGCGGCCGGTCCGGGTAGATGTTGATCCAGACCTTGCCGCCACGCTTGATGTGGCGGGTCATGGCGATACGGGCCGACTCGATCTGACGGTTCGTCACATAGGCCGGGGTCACCGCCTGGATGCCGTACTCGCCGAACGCAAGCTCGGTGCCGCCCTTGGCCATACCACTGCGCTTCGGGTGGTGCTGCTTGCGGTGCTTGACCCTACGGGGGATCAGCATGACGGTCAGGCCTCCGTTCCGGTGGACTCGGCCGGAGCGGCAGCCGCGGGGGCCTCGGCCTTGGGGGCCTCGGCCTGGGACTGCTGCTGCGGCTTGCGACCGCGACCGCCACGCTCGCCACCGCGGCCACCGCGGGCCGGGCGGTCGCTGCCGCCACGGGCCGGACGGTTGCCGGCACGGGCAGCGGCGTTCTCGGCGCGGACCTCGGCGATGTTCTTGACGTCGCCCTTGTAGATCCAGACCTTCACACCGATGCGGCCGAAGGTCGTCTTGGCCTCGAAGAAGCCGTAGTCGACGTTCGCGCGGAGCGTGTGCAGGGGCACACGGCCCTCGCGGTAGAACTCCGAGCGGGACATCTCGGCGCCGCCGAGACGGCCGCCGCACTGGATCTTGATGCCCTTGGCGCCGGCCTTCATCGAGCTCTGCATCGACTTGCGCATCGCACGACGGAAGGAGACGCGGGAGGACAGCTGCTCGGCCACGGCCTGCGCGACCAGCTGAGCGTCGGTCTCGGGGTTCTTGACCTCGAGGATGTTCAGCTGGACCTGCTTGCCGGTGAGCTTCTCCAGCTCGCCGCGGATGCGGTCGGCCTCCGCACCACGACGGCCGATGACGATGCCCGGCCGGGCGGTGTGGATGTCGACGCGGACACGGTCGCGGGTGCGCTCGATCTCCACCTTGGAGATACCGGCACGCTCCATGCCCTTCGTCATCATCCGGCGGATGGCGACGTCTTCCTTGACGTAGTCCTTGTACAGCTTGTCGGCGTACCAGCGGGACTTGAAGTCCGTCGTCACGCCGAGCCGGAACCCGTGCGGGTTAACCTTCTGGCCCATTACCGGGTTCCTTCCTTGCTGCTGACGACCACGGTGATGTGGCTGGTCCGCTTGCGGATCCGGTAGGCGCGGCCCTGGGCACGCGGCCGGAACCGCTTCAGGGTCGGGCCCTCGTCGACGTAGGCCTCGGAGATGACGAGGCTGTCGGCGTCGGTGTGGTCGTAGTTGTGCGCGGCGTTGGCAATGGCGCTGTCCAGCACCTTGCCCACCGGCACGCTCGCGGCCTGCGGGGCGAAACGCAGGACCGCCTGAGCCTCCGTGGCGTTCATGCCACGGATGAGGTCCACCACTCGGCGGGCCTTCATGGGCGTGACGCGGATGTACCGCGCCTGGGCCCTGGCTTCCATGGTTGTCCCTTCGGTGTCAGTCATAGTCGTTCACACCCCGCCTAGCGGCGCTTCGACTTGCGGTCGTCCTTGACGTGGCCGCGGAAGGTGCGGGTCGGCGCGAACTCGCCGAGCTTGTGGCCGACCATCGACTCGGTGACGAACACCGGGACGTGCTTGCGGCCGTCGTGCACCGCGATCGTGTGGCCGAGCATGGCCGGGACGATCATCGAGCGGCGGGACCAGGTCTTGATGACGTTTTTGGAGCCGGCCTCGTTCTGAACATCCACCTTCTTCATGAGGTGGTCGTCGACGAAGGGCCCCTTCTTGAGACTGCGCGGCATCTGAACCCGCTCCTAGCGCTTCTTGTTCGTCTTGCGGCGGCGGACGATGTACTTGTTGCTGGCCTTCTTCGGCGAGCGAGTACGACCCTCCTTCTGACCCCACGGCGAGACCGGGTGGCGGCCACCGGAGGTCTTGCCCTCACCACCACCGTGCGGGTGGTCGACCGGGTTCATCGCGACACCGCGGACGGTCGGACGCACGCCCTTCCAGCGCATGCGGCCGGCCTTGCCCCAGTTGATGTTCGACTGCTCGGCGTTGCCGACCTCGCCGATGGTGGCGCGGCAGCGAACGTCGACCATGCGAACTTCACCGGACGGCATACGAAGGGTGGCCATGGAGCCCTCCTTCGCCAGCAGCTGGACCGAAGCGCCCGCGGAGCGGGAGATCTTCGCGCCGCCGCCGGGACGCAGCTCGATGGCGTGAATGGTCGTACCCACCGGGATGTGGCGCAGCGGGAGGTTGTTGCCCGGCTTGATGTCGGCACCGGGGCCGGCCTCAACCCGGTCGCCCTGGGCCAGCTTGGCCGGGGCGAGGATGTAGCGCTTCTCGCCGTCTGCGTAGTGCAGGAGCGCGATGCGCGCGGTGCGGTTCGGGTCGTACTCGATGTGCGCGACCTTGGCCGGCACGCCGTCCTTGTCGTGACGACGGAAGTCGATCACGCGGAAGGCGCGCTTGTGGCCACCGCCCTGGTGGCGAACGGTCACACGACCGGCGTTGTTACGGCCGCCCTTGCTGTGCAGCGGGCGGACCAGCGACTTCTCCGGCGTGGACCGCGTGATCTCGACGAAGTCGGCGACGCTGGAGCCACGACGGCCCGGGGTCGTCGGCTTGTACTTGCGGATACCCATTTCTCAGTCCTCGGAAGATTCCGGACTTCTAGACGTTCCGATCCCCGTTAGGAGACCGGGCCGCCGAAGATGTCGATGCGGTCGCCCTCGGCAAGGGTCACGATGGCGCGCTTGGTGTCCTTGCGCTTGCCGAAACCGGTGCGGGTGCGCTTGCGCTTGCCCTGCCGGTTGATCGTGTTGACCCCGGTGACCTTGACCGAGAAGACCGTCTCGACGGCCTGCTTGATCTGGGTCTTGTTCGCGCGCGGGTCGACGATGAACGTGTACTTGTTCTCGTCCAGCAGCGCGTAGCTCTTCTCGGACACCACCGGCTTGACCAGGACGTCACGGGGGTCCGTGAAGGTCCGGCTGGTGACGGCCGCTGCAGTCGCCTCGCTCATCAGGCGTCGCTCCCTTCGAGCTCAACCTCGGAGGCGGTGGCCTTGCCGGCCGCGGCGGGACCCGCCACGAAGCGCTCGAAGGCAGCCTGCGTGAAGACCACGTCGTCGGAGACGAGCACGTCGTACGTGTTCAGCTGACCCGGCTCCAGGATGTGGATCTGGGGCAGGTTGCGGGCGGACAGCCACGCGGCCTCGTCCGAGCGCTCGGCGACCAGGAGCAGGTTCTTCCGCCCGCTGATCTTGCCGAACAGGCTCTTCGCGGCCTTGGTGGAGATGTCGCCGTCGATCACGCCGGAGACGACGTGGATGCGGCTGTGGCGTGCCCGGTCGGAGAGGGCACCGCGCAGGGCGGCGGCCTTCATCTTCTTCGGGGTCCGCTGCGAGTAGTCACGCGGCACGGGGCCGTGGACGGTGCCACCGCCGGCGAACTGCGGGGCGCGGGTCGAACCCTGACGGGCTCGGCCGGTGCCCTTCTGGCGGTACGGCTTCTTGCCACCGCCGCGGACCTCGCCGCGAGTCTTCGTCTTGTGCGTGCCCTGGCGGGCAGCAGCCAGCTGGGCGACGACGACCTGGTGGATCAGCGGAACGCTGACCTGCACGTCGAAGATCTCCGCAGGGAGTTCGACGGTCCCGGCCTTGTCGCCTGCCGGCGAAAGGATGTCAATGGTGCTCATCGGTTACCTCAGGCCCCCTTGGCCGCGGTACGGACCAGGACGAGGCCGCCGTTCGGACCAGGAACTGCGCCCTTGATGAGCAGCAGGCCCTTCTCCGCGTCAACGGCATGAACGGTCAGGTTCTGGGTGGTGACCCGCTCGTTGCCCATGCGGCCGGCCATGCGCAGGCCCTTGAACACGCGGCCCGGAGTGGCACAGCCACCGATGGAGCCCGGCGAGCGGTGCTTGCGCTGGGTGCCGTGTCCGGCGCCGAGGCCTGCAAAGCCGTGGCGCTTCATGACACCGGCGGTGCCCTTGCCCTTGCTGGTGCCGGTCACGTCGACCTTGACACCGGACTCGAACACCTCGGCGGTGACCTCCTGGCCGAGCGTGTACTCGCCGGCGTCGGCGGTACGCAGCTCCACCAGGTGGCGGCGCGGGGTGACGTCCGCCTTGGCGAAGTGGCCCTTGAGGGGCTTGTTCACCTTGCGGGGGTCGATCTCGCCGAAGGCGATCTGGACGGCGTCGTAGCCGTCGGCGTCGTTGGTGCGGACCTGGGTCACGACGCAGGGACCGGCCTTGACGACGGTGACCGGGACGACGCGGTTGTTCGCGTCCCACACCTGCGTCATGCCGAGCTTCTCGCCCAGGACGCCCTTGATCTGCTTAGCCATCTCGCGCGTCACCTCAGAGCTTGATCTCGATGTCGACGCCCGCCGGCAGGTCGAGTCGCATGAGCGAGTCCACCGTCTTCGGCGTGGGGTCGAGGATGTCGATGAGGCGCTTGTGCGTGCGCATCTCGAAGTGCTCGCGCGAGTCCTTGTACTTGTGCGGCGACTTGATGACGCAGTACACGTTCTTCTCTGTGGGCAGCGGCACCGGGCCCGCGACCGACGCACCAGTGCGGGTCACCGTCTCGACGATCTTCTTCGCCGAGGAGTCGATGACCTCGTGGTCGTAGGCCTTGAGCCGGATGCGGATCTTCTGTCCCGCCATGGCTACTTCGTAGTCCTGTCTCTCGTAACGCTCTGGAACCCGGTGCGACTGCGTCCCCATCCGAAGGAACACCGCCGATCTCCGACCCACGCGGTCGGGCGTGTCGCACTCCCTCCAAAGACATCTCCTGAGAGATTTCCCTGCCGAGGGGGTGCGGCCCGAGGCCGCTGCCGTGATTGCTCACGCGGGGGAGAACACCCACCGGATGCCTGGCCGAGACCCCGCTGACGCTTCCCGGAAGATTCCCGTACTTCCGCTCCTGAGAAGGAGCGACGAGTACCGCGGGACTCGCTTCCAGTTCTCCCGGCGGGAGACGCGCAGCATCGGCACTCAACCGAGCAACCTGGCTAGTGTGCCATACAGGGCATGCACGACGCCAATCAAGTACCCGCCCCCACCAGGGTGTCCGGAGCCGGCGTCACGGCGACCGCAGACTCCACCCGCCAACCGGCGCCCGGCACCGGCCAGTCGGTGCAGCAACACGCCAAGGGCTCTGCCCGTCACGAGGACGGGCAGAGCCCTTGAACAAAACGCTCCGGAGAGCTGCCGCTCACCCGCAGGGGGCGAGAGGCGACCAGGTCACTTGTTGATCTTGGTGACCTGGCCGGCGCCGACGGTCCGGCCACCCTCACGGATGGCGAACTTGAGGCCCTCCTCCATGGCGACCGGCTGGATCAGCTGGACGGACATGGTGGTGTTGTCGCCCGGCATGACCATCTCGGTGCCCTCGGGGAGGGTCACGACGCCGGTCACGTCCGTGGTACGGAAGTAGAACTGCGGGCGGTAGTTGTTGAAGAACGGGGTGTGGCGACCACCCTCGTCCTTCGACAGGATGTAGGCCTGGGCCTCGAACTCGGTGTGCGGCGTGACCGAACCGGGCTTGATGATGACCTGGCCGCGCTCGACGTCCTCACGCTTGATGCCACGGAGGAGCAGACCGACGTTCTCACCGGCCTGGCCCTCGTCGAGCAGCTTGCGGAACATCTCGATGCCGGTGACCGTGGTGGTGGTCTTCTCCGGCTTGATGCCCACGATGTCGACGGTCTCGTTGACCTTCAGGACACCGCGCTCAATACGGCCGGTGACGACCGTACCGCGACCGGTGATCGTGAAGACGTCCTCGATCGGCATGAGGAACGGCTTGTCGACGTCGCGCTCCGGCTGCGGGATGGCCTCGTCGACGGCGTGCATGAGCTTGAGGACGGACTCGCCCCACTCCTTGTCGCCCTCGAGCGCCTTGAGCGCCGAGACCTTGACGACCGGAACGTCGTCGCCCGGGAACTCGTACTCGGAGAGCAGCTCACGGACCTCGAGCTCGACGAGCTCCAGGATCTCCTCGTCGTCCACCATGTCGGCCTTGTTCAGGGCGACAACGATGTACGGAACGCCGACCTGGCGGGCCAGGAGCACGTGCTCCTTGGTCTGCGGCATCGGGCCGTCGGTGGCGGCGACCACGAGGATGGCGCCATCCATCTGCGCCGCACCGGTGATCATGTTCTTGATGTAGTCCGCGTGACCCGGGCAGTCAACGTGGGCGTAGTGACGCGACTCGGTCTGGTACTCGACGTGCGCGATGGAGATGGTGATACCGCGCTGGCGCTCCTCAGGAGCCTTGTCGATCTGGTCAAAGGCCGAGGCCTCGTTCAGCTCCGGGTACGCGTCGTGCAGCACCTTGGTGATCGCCGCGGTAAGAGTGGTCTTACCGTGGTCGATGTGACCGATGGTGCCGATGTTGACGTGCGGCTTAGTCCGCTCGAACTTCGCCTTCGCCACTGGGGTCCTCCTGTGGACTGGTGCTGTACTCCACCCACACTTTGCGGATGGGTTCAGGTGGTCTTTCCGAACCGACCAGGACCCCGAGGGGATGCCCTTGGCCGTATTCGCTTGGGGGCGGGCCCCGGGGCCCGTCGCGGAACACGTGCACGTCCCGCGACGGGATGAACCCGGATGCCTTATTGCTCCAGCCTAATCGCTGAGCAGCTCTGTGCTACTCGCCCTTGGCCTTCGCGATGATCTCCTCTGCCACGTTCCGGGGAACCTCGGCGTAGGAGTCGAACTGCATCGAGTAGCTCGCGCGACCCGACGTCTTGCTGCGGAGGTCTCCGACGTAACCGAACATCTCCGACAGCGGCACCAGGCCCGTGACGAGCTTGGCCCCGGAGCGGTCCTCCATGGACTGGATCTGACCGCGGCGGGAGTTGATGTCGCCGATCACGTCGCCCATGTAGTCCTCGGGCGTTGTGACCTCGACCTTCATCATCGGCTCGAGCAGGGCCGGGCCGGCCTTGCGGGCGGCCTCCTTGAAGGCCATCGAACCGGCGATCTTGAAGGCCATCTCGGAGGAGTCGACCTCGTGGTAGGCGCCGTCGAGCAGGACGACCCGGACACCCGTGAGCGGGTAGCCGGCGAGCACGCCGAACTCCATGGCCTCCTGGCAGCCGGCGTCCACCGAGGGGATGTACTCCTTGGGGATGCGGCCACCGGTGACCTTGTTGACGAACTCGTAGCCGTCGCCCTCGAGCGGCTCCAGCGCGATCTGGACCTTCGCGAACTGACCGGAACCACCGGTCTGCTTCTTGTGCGTGAAGTCCAGCTTCTCGACCGGCTTGCGCAGCGTCTCGCGGTACGCGACCTGCGGCTTGCCGACGTTGGCCTCGACCTTGAACTCGCGCTTCATGCGGTCGACCAGCACGTCGAGGTGCAGCTCACCCATACCGGCGATGATGGTCTGACCGGTCTCCTCGTCGGTGTGGACCTGGAAGGACGGGTCCTCCTCGGCCAGACGCTGGATGGCGACACCCAGCTTCTCCTGGTCGCCCTTCGACTTGGGCTCGATGGCGACCTGGATGACCGGCGCGGGGAAGTCCATCGACTCCAGGATCACCGGGTTGCTCGCGTCGCAGAGGGTCTCACCGGTGGTGGTCTGCTTGAGACCCATGACGGCGACGATGTCGCCGGCACCCACCGAGTCGATCTCCTCACGCTTGTTCGCGTGCATCCGGTAGATCTTGCCGATGCGCTCCTTCTTGCCCTTCACCGAGTTCTGGACCTGGGAACCCGCATGCAGGCGACCCGAGTAGACGCGGATGAAGGTGAGCTTGCCGAGGTGCGGGTCGCTCGCGATCTTGAAGGCGAGGGCGGCCAGCGGCTCGCTCTCGGACGGCTTGCGGGTGATGACCTCTTCCGCGTCGTTCACCGCGTGGCCGTCGATGCCCTCGACGTCGATCGGGGACGGCAGGTAGCGCACAACGGCGTCGAGCAGGGGCTGCACGCCCTTGTTCTTGAACGCGGTGCCGCAGAAGACCGGGGTGACGGTCGCGCCGCCGCCCTTGCCCGAGCCGATGGTGATGCGGCGGATGGCCTCGTACAGCTGGTCCTCGGTGGGCTCCTCGCCCTCGAGGTACAGCTCCATCATCTGCTCGTCGTTCTCGGCAACGGTCTCGAGCAGCTTGCCGCGCCACTCCTCGGCCGCCTCGGTGTGCGTGGCCGGGATGTCGACGGTGTCGTACATCTCGCCCTTGCTCGCTTCGGCGGACCACACGAGCGCCTTCATGCGGACCAGGTCCACGACGCCCTTGAAGTCGGCCTCGGCACCGATCGGCAGCTGCATGACGATCGGAGTCGCGCCGAGGCGGTCCGTGATCATGTCGACGCAGCGGTGGAACTCGGCGCCGGTGCGGTCGAGCTTGTTCACGAAGCAGATACGCGGCACACCGTAGCGGTCCGCCTGACGCCACACCGTCTCGGACTGCGGCTCGACACCGGCAACGCCGTCGAACACCGTCACGGCACCGTCGAGCACGCGCAGCGAACGCTCCACCTCGACGGTGAAGTCGACGTGGCCCGGCGTGTCGATGATGTTGATGGTGTGGTCGACGTCGTCCATCGGCCAGTGACACGTGGTCGCAGCAGACGTGATCGTGATGCCACGCTCCTGCTCCTGCTCCATCCAGTCCATGGTGGCAGCGCCGTCGTGGACCTCACCGATCTTGTACGAGACACCGGTGTAGAACAGGATCCGCTCGGTGGTCGTCGTCTTGCCCGCGTCGATGTGGGCCATGATCCCGATGTTGCGGACCTTGGCCAGGTCAAGTGAAGTGGTAGCCATAAGGCTTCAGTCTTCTCTCGGTTTCGATGGGGTAGCGACTACCAGCGGTAGTGCGCGAAGGCCTTGTTGGACTCGGCCATCTTGTGGGTGTCCTCGCGACGCTTGACCGAAGCACCGAGACCGTTGCTGGCGTCCATGAGTTCGTTCATGAGGCGCTCGGTCATGGTCTTCTCGCGACGAGCACGGGAGTACCCGACGAGCCAGCGCAGCGCGAGGGTGGAGGCGCGGCCGGGCTTGACCTCGACCGGCACCTGGTAGGTGGCGCCACCGACACGACGGGACTTGACCTCGAGGGTCGGCTTGATGTTCTCCAGCGCGCGCTTCAGCGTGATGACCGGGTCGTTGCCGGTCTTCTCGCGGAGGCCCTCCATGGCACCGTAGACAATGCGCTCAGCGGTGGAGCGCTTGCCGTTCAGCAGAACCTTGTTGATCAGCGAGGTGACAAGAGGAGAACCGTAGACCGGGTCGATGATGACCGGGCGCTTCGGGGCGGGGCCCTTACGAGGCATGCTTACTTCTCCTTCTTGGCGCCGTAGCGGCTGCGGGCCTGCTTGCGGTTCTTGACACCCTGGGTGTCGAGGGAGCCGCGAATGATCTTGTAGCGAACACCCGGCAGGTCCTTCACACGGCCACCACGCACGAGCACGATGGAGTGCTCCTGCAGGTTGTGTCCCTCACCCGGAATGTAAGCCGTGACCTCGATCCCGCTGGTCAGACGCACACGCGCGACCTTACGCAGGGCCGAGTTCGGCTTCTTCGGGGTGGTCGTGAACACACGCGTGCAGACGCCGCGGCGCTGAGGGGAACCCTCGAGGGCGGGCGTCTTGTTCTTTTCGACCTTGTCCTGCCGGCCCTTGCGGACCAGCTGCTGGATCGTAGGCACCGTTTCTCCGGTTTCTGTGTGCCGATCTCGTTGAAGCTAACCTGGGGTTTTCCCGTGGATCTCGACGGTTTCCCCGACCCACGCGGTCGGGTGTGTCGAAGGCTGCAGACCGCCGCAGGAGCGGAAAGGTGCAGATTTCGGTGTCTCGACCTCGGACTCCCCGCACCTGCAAGAGCGCATGGGAGCCCAGGGACACCCCAGGCACAAGGTCAGAGCGTACCTACCGCATCCTCTGCGGTCAAAACAACTGTCACGCGCAGGACATCCGGCCCGAGACGGACCCTACTGCGTGATCATCATGACCATGGCCATGCACAGGACCACCGCCCAGAAGGCCACGGACACATAACCGAGCACCAGGCCCGCAGTGGCCATGCCCTCGCCCCGCTCCCCGGTGCGCCGGATCCGGGACTTGGCCACATGCCCGAGAACGACGGCCGGCACCCCGGCCACTCCCCAGGTCACGACCGTCAGCATGCCGCAGATCAATGAGCCCACCGCCATCCCGTTGGGAGGCGGCAGCGGCGGTCTCGGCAGGAACGTGGCCGGCAGCTGAGCCGGAAACGGCTGCTGCTGCGGCATCATCACCGGCACAGGACCTTGCGGCAGATCACGGACGAGCCCCGACAACTCCCCCAGAGTGACGGCACGATGAGCGCAGTCGATCCGCTGCACGTATTCCCCGTGGGACAACCGCCCCTCGGCGTAGGCCGCCTTCAGCACGTCCATCGTGCGCTCCCGGTCCGCATGCCCCGCCCGCATCCCGGGGCCGTCACCCTGCCATGGCTGCGGCCACATCATGTCTCCCCCGTCCGGCATTTCGCCCTCGTCAGGAGCGGGGACGCCGGACGGGGCCACCCGGTTCCTCCGGGAACGCCACAGGGCGGCCCCCACGTCGGGGGGCCGCCCTGTGCGCGTGCGCTCAGGAACCGCTGCCGTTCCTCACCGGCTCGGGAGGCCGGCGGGGAACAGGCGTCGATTCACTGGTTGTACGGGCCGTAGTCGTAGTCCTCGAGCGGGACCGCCTGGCCGGATCCGGTGCCGAAGGGCGAGTAGTCGATGTCGTCGTAACCGACGGCCGAGTACATCGCGGCCTTCGCCTCCTCGGTCGGCTCCACCCGGATGTTGCGGTAGCGGGACAGGCCCGTACCGGCCGGGATGAGCTTACCGATGATCACGTTCTCCTTGAGGCCGATCAGGGAGTCCGACTTGGCGTTGATCGCCGCGTCGGTCAGGACCCTGGTCGTCTCCTGGAAGGACGCCGCCGACAGCCACGACTCCGTGGCCAGCGACGCCTTGGTGATACCCATCAGCTGCGGACGGCCGGAGGCCGGGTGGCCGCCTTCCGTGACCACACGACGGTTCTCGCCCTCGAACTTGGTGCGCTCCACGAGCTCACCCGGCAGCAGCTCCGCGTCGCCGGACTCGATGATCGTCACACGGCGCAGCATCTGCCGGATGATGATCTCGATGTGCTTGTCGTGGATCGACACGCCCTGCGAGTTGTAGACCTTCTGGACCTCGCCGACCAGGTGGACCTGGACCGCACGCTGACCGAGGATCCGCAGCACGTCGTGCGGGTTGATGGCACCCACGGTGAGCTTCTGGCCCACATCGACGTGGTCGCCCTCGGCGACCTCCAGACGGGCACGCTTGGAGATCGCGTACGCGGTCTCCTCGGAGCCGTCGTCCGGCGTGACGATGATCTTCTTCGTCTTCTCGGTCTCCTCGATGCGGACCCGGCCGGCCGCCTCGCTGATCGGGGCCACACCCTTCGGGGTACGGGCCTCGAAGAGCTCGACGACACGGGGCAGACCCTGCGTGATGTCGTCACCGGCCACACCACCGGTGTGGAAGGTACGCATCGTCAGCTGGGTGCCGGGCTCACCGATGGACTGCGCGGCGATGATGCCGACGGCCTCACCGATGTCCACCAGCTTGCCGGTGGCCAGCGAGCGGCCGTAGCAGTAGGCACAGGTGCCCACCGTGGACTCGCAGGTCAGGATGGAGCGGGTCTTGACCGACTCCACACCGTGCGCGACGAGCTGGTCGATCAGGACATCGCCCAGGTCGACGTTGGCCGGCGCGATGACCTTGCCGTCCACGACGACATCCTCGGCGAGCATCCGCGCGTACACGCTGGTCTCGACGTCTTCCGCCTTGCGGAGCACGCCGTCGGGACCCTTGGACGCGATCTGCAGCTTCAGACCGCGCTCGGTGCCGCAGTCCTCCTCGCGGATGATGACGTCCTGCGAGACGTCGACCAGACGACGCGTCAGGTAACCCGAGTCGGCGGTACGCAGAGCGGTGTCCGCGAGACCCTTACGGGCACCGTGCGTGGAGATGAAGTACTCCAGCACGGAGAGACCCTCACGGAACGACGCCTTGATGGGCCGCGGGATGGTCTCGTTCTTCGCGTTGGACACCAGACCACGCATACCGGCGATCTGACGCATCTGCATCATGTTTCCGCGCGCACCCGAGTCGACCATCATGAAGATCGGGTTCGTCTTCGGGAAGTTCGCGTTCATCGCCTCGGCGACCTCGTTGGTCGCCTTGGTCCAGATCGCGATGAGTTCCTGCGTGCGCTCGTCCTTGGTGATCAAACCGCGCTCGTACTGCTTCTGGACCTTCTCGTCCTGCGCCTCGTAGCCCTCGACGAGCGCCTTCTTCGCCTCGGGCACGACGATGTCCGAGATGGCCACGGTGACGCCGGAACGGGTCGCCCAGTGGAAGCCGGCCGCCTTCAGGTTGTCGAGCGTCGCCGCCACGATGACCTTGGGGTAGCGCTCGGCGAGGTCGTTGACGATCTCGGAGAGCTGCTTCTTGCCCACCGAGTAGTCGACGAACGGGTAGTCCTCGGGCAGCAGTTCGTTGAACAGCGCGCGGCCCAGCGTGGTGCGCAGCCGGAAGCTGTCACCGGGCTGCCACTCACCCGCTCCGACGCCGTCGTCCCCTGCCTCCGGAGCCGGCGGGGTCCAGCCGCGGGGCGGGACGGTGCCGATCGGGAAGCGGATGTCGACCTTCGCCTGGAGCGACAGCTCCCGCGCGTCGAACGCCATGATCGCCTCAGCGGTGGAACCGAACGAACGGCCCTCACCGATGACCTTCCGCTCCGCCTCGTCGGTGGTGAGGAAGAACAGACCGAGGACCATGTCCTGGGTCGGCATGGTGACCGGACGGCCGTCGGCCGGCTTGAGGATGTTGTTCGAGGACAGCATCAGGATGCGGGCCTCGGCCTGGGCCTCGGCCGACAGCGGCAGGTGGACGGCCATCTGGTCACCGTCGAAGTCCGCGTTGAACGCGGTGCAGACGAGCGGGTGGATCTGGATGGCCTTGCCCTCGACCAGCTGCGGCTCGAAGGCCTGGATGCCGAGGCGGTGCAGCGTCGGTGCACGGTTCAGCAGCACCGGGTGCTCGGCGATGACCTCTTCGAGGACGTCGTACACCACGGTGCGGCCGCGCTCGACCATGCGCTTCGCCGACTTGATGTTCTGCGCGTGGTTGAGGTCCACCAGGCGCTTCATCACGAACGGCTTGAAGAGCTCCAGCGCCATGGCCTTCGGCAGACCGCACTGGTGCAGCTTGAGCTGCGGACCGACGACGATGACGGAACGGGCCGAGTAGTCGACACGCTTGCCGAGCAGGTTCTGACGGAAGCGGCCCTGCTTGCCCTTGAGCATGTCGGACAGCGACTTGAGCGGGCGGTTGCCCGGACCCGTCACCGGCCGGCCACGGCGGCCGTTGTCGAACAGCGCGTCGACAGCCTCCTGCAGCATCCGCTTCTCGTTGTTCACGATGATCTCGGGGGCACCGAGGTCGAGAAGCCGCTTGAGGCGGTTGTTGCGGTTGATCACACGGCGGTACAGGTCGTTCAGGTCGGAGGTCGCGAAGCGGCCACCGTCCAGCTGCACCATCGGACGCAGGTCCGGCGGGATCACGGGCACGCAGTCGAGCACCATGCCCTTGGGGCTGTTGCTGGTCTGCAGGAACGCGGAGACGACCTTGAGGCGCTTGAGCGCACGAGTCTTCTTCTGGCCCTTGCCGGTCCGGATGATCTCGCGGAGGCGCTCGGCCTCCTCGTCGAGGTCGAAGGTCTCCAGGCGCTTCTGCAGCGCGGCGGCGCCCATCGAGCCGTCGAAGTAAGTGCCGAAACGGTCGCGCAGCTCGCGGTAGAGCAGCTCGTCGCCCTCGAGGTCCTGGACCTTGAGGTTCTTGAAGCGGTTCCAGACCTCGTCCAGGCGGTCGATCTCACGCTGGGCACGGTCGCGCAGCTGCTTCATCTCGCGCTCGGCGCCCTCGCGCACCTTGCGGCGGACGTCGGCCTTGGCACCCTCGGCCTCGAGCTCGGCCAGGTCGGTCTCGAGCTTCTTGGCGCGGGCCTCGAGGTCGGCGTCGCGACGCTGCTCGATCTGCTGGCGCTCGACGGAGACGTGGGCCTCCAGCGACGGCAGGTCGTTGGTGCGGCGCTCCTCGTCCACGTACGTGATCATGTACGCAGCGAAGTAGATGACCTTCTCGAGGTCCTTCGGGGCGAGGTCGAGCAGGTAGCCCAGCCGCGACGGAACGCCCTTGAAGTACCAGATGTGGGTGACGGGAGCGGCCAGCTCGATGTGGCCCATCCGCTCACGGCGCACCTTGGCGCGCGTGACCTCGACGCCACAGCGCTCGCAGATGATGCCCTTGAAGCGGACGCGCTTGTACTTGCCGCAGTAGCACTCCCAGTCCCGGGTCGGACCGAAGATCTTCTCGCAGAAGAGTCCGTCCTTTTCGGGCTTGAGGGTGCGGTAGTTGATGGTCTCCGGCTTCTTGACCTCGCCGTGGGACCACTGACGGATGTCGTCAGCAGTCGCCAGGCCGATCCGCAGCTCGTCGAAGAAGTTGACGTCGAGCACTTGTCGTCAATCCCTCTTTCGGGGTTTGTCGCCGCTTCCGGGGGTTCCCGCCTCCCCCGAGGGGGCGGAGGGACCGCTCGGCAGCGGCTGTGTCTTCATCGTGGTCTGTACGGTCCGGGTTGGCCGGGACTCACACGGGGCGAGCCCCGGCCGAACCGTCAGACCTCTTCGACGCTGCTCGGCTCTCGCCGGGACAGGTCGATACCGAGCTCTTCCGCAGCGCGGAAGACGTCCTCGTCCGTGTCGCGCATCTCGATGGACATGCCGTCCGAGGACAGCACCTCCACGTTGAGGCAGAGCGACTGCATCTCCTTGATCAGCACCTTGAACGACTCGGGGATGCCCGGCTCGGGGATGTTCTCGCCCTTGACGATCGCCTCGTAGACCTTCACGCGGCCGGTGACGTCGTCGGACTTGATGGTCAGCAGCTCCTGGAGGGCGTACGCGGCGCCGTACGCCTCGAGCGCCCACACCTCCATCTCGCCGAAGCGCTGGCCACCGAACTGGGCCTTACCGCCCAGCGGCTGCTGGGTGATCATCGAGTACGGACCGGTCGACCGGGCGTGAAGCTTGTCGTCGACCAGGTGGTGCAGCTTGAGGATGTACATGTACCCGACCGAGATCGGGTCCGGGAACGGCTCACCGGAGCGGCCGTCGAACAGTCGCGCCTTGCCGGACGGGAGGACCATGCGGTCACCGTCGCGGTTCGGGACCGTGGCCTCGAAGAGACCGGCGATCTCGTCCTCGCGGGCGCCGTCGAACACCGGGGTGGCGACGTTGGTGCCGGGCGCGACCTCGTCCGCGCCGATGGCCTTGAGGCGCTTCATCCAGTCGGAGTCGCCGTCGACCTTCCAACCCTGGGAGGCCAGCCAGCCCAGGTGGATCTCGAGGACCTGTCCCGGGTTCATCCGGGACGGGACGCCGAGCGGGTTGAGGATGATGTCGACGGGCGTGCCGTCCTCGAGGAACGGCATGTCCTCGACCGGCAGGATCTTCGAGATGACGCCCTTGTTGCCGTGACGGCCGGCGAGCTTGTCACCGTCGGTGATCTTGCGCTTCTGGGCGACGTAGACGCGGACCAGCTGGTTCACGCCCGGAGGAAGCTCGTCGCCCTCCTCACGGTCGAAGACGCGGACACCGATGACCTTGCCGATCTCGCCGTGCGGCACCTTGAGCGAGGTGTCGCGGACCTCGCGCGCCTTCTCGCCGAAGATCGCGCGGAGCAGGCGCTCCTCCGGGGTCAGCTCGGTCTCGCCCTTGGGCGTGACCTTGCCGACCAGGATGTCGCCGGCGACGACCTCGGCACCGATGCGGATGATGCCGCGCTCGTCGAGGTCGGCGAGGACCTCCTCCGAGACGTTCGGGATGTCCCGGGTGATCTCCTCGGGGCCGAGCTTGGTGTCCCGGGCGTCGACCTCGTGCTCCTCGATGTGGATCGAGGAGAGGACGTCGTCCTGCACCAGACGCTGGCTGAGGATGATGGCGTCCTCGTAGTTGTGGCCCTCCCATGGCATGAACGCCACGAGGAGGTTCTTGCCGAGTGCCATCTCGCCCTCGTCGGTGGACGGACCGTCGGCGAGCACCTGGCCCTCGACGACCCGCGCACCCTCGTCCACGACGACCTTCTGGTTGAAGGAGGTGCCCTGGTTGGAGCGGGAGAACTTCGCGACCCGGTACGTGGTGTACGTGCCGTCGTCGTTGGTGACGGTGACGTAGTCCGCGGAGATCTCCTGGACCACACCCGGCTTCTCGGCCTTGATGACGTCACCGGCGTCGACCGCGCAGCGGTACTCCATGCCGGTACCGACCAGCGGCGCCTCGGCCCGGATGAGCGGCACGGCCTGGCGCATCATGTTCGAGCCCATGAGGGCGCGGTTGGCGTCGTCGTGCTCGAGGAAGGGGATCATGGCGGTCGCGACCGACACCATCTGGCGCGGCGAGACGTCCATGTAGTCGACCTCGTCGCCGGGAATGTAGTCGACCTCACCGCCACGGCGGCGGACCAGGACCCGGTTCTCGGCGAAGTGCAGGTCGTCCGTCAGCGGGGCGTTGGCCTGCGCGATGACGAAGCGGTCCTCCTCGTCGGCGGTCAGGTAGTCGACGTCGTCGGTGACGACACCGTCACGCACCTTGCGGTACGGGGTCTCGACGAAGCCGAACGCGTTGACCCGGCCGTACGACGCGAGCGAGCCGATCAGACCGATGTTCGGCCCTTCCGGCGTCTCGATCGGGCACATGCGGCCGTAGTGCGACGGGTGAACGTCACGGACCTCGAAGCCGGCCCGCTCACGGGACAGACCGCCCGGACCCAGCGCCGACAGGCGACGCTTGTGGGTCAGACCCGACAGCGGGTTGGTCTGGTCCATGAACTGGGACAGCTGGCTGGTGCCGAAGAACTCCTTGATGGAGGCGACGACAGGCCGGATGTTGATCAGGGTCTGCGGCGTGATCGCCTCGACGTCCTGGGTGGTCATCCGCTCACGGACGACGCGCTCCATACGGGCCAGGCCGGTGCGCACCTGGTTCTGGATGAGTTCGCCGACGTTGCGCAGACGGCGGTTGCCGAAGTGGTCGATGTCGTCGGTCTCGACGACGATCGTCACGCCTTCGGCGGTGGTCGTCTCGGTCTCGCCGGCGTGCAGCTTGACCAGGTACTTGATCGTCGCAATGACGTCCTCGGTGGTGAGCACACCGGCGTCGAGCGGCTGGTCCCCGCCGAGCTTCTTGTTCACCTTGTAGCGGCCGACCTTCGCCAGGTCGTAGCGCTTGGGGTTGAAGTAGAGGTTCTCGAGGAGGGTCTGCGCGGCCTCGCGCGTCGGGGGCTCGCCCGGACGCAGCTTGCGGTAGATGTCGAGCAGCGCGTCGTCCTGGCCCTGGGTGTGGTCCTTCTCCAGGGTGGCGCGCATCGACTCGTACTCGCCGAACTCCTCGAGGATCTGCTCGGTGGTCCAGCCGAGGGCCTTCAGGAGAACGGTGACGGACTGCTTGCGCTTGCGGTCGATGCGGACGCCGACCATGTCGCGCTTGTCGATCTCGAGCTCCAGCCAGGCGCCCCGGGACGGGATGACCTTGGCGGAGAAGATGTCCTTGTCGGAGGTCTTGTCGATGGAACTGTCGAAGTAGACACCCGGCGAGCGGACCAGCTGCGAGACGACGACACGCTCGGTGCCGTTGATGCAGAAGGTGCCCTTGTTGGTCATGAGCGGGAAGTCGCCCATGAAGACCGTCTGGGACTTGATCTCGCCGGTCTCGTTGTTGGTGAATTCGGCGGTGACGAACAGCGGCGCCGCGTACGTGAAGTCGCGGTCCTTGCACTCGTCGATCGAGTTCTTCGGCGGCTCGAAGCGGTGGTCACGGAAGGTCAGCGACATCGACCCGGAGAAGTCCTCGATCGGGGAGATCTCTTCGAAGATCTCCTCCAGACCGGACTTGGTGGGGACGTCCTGTCCACTTTCCAGGGCCGACTCGACACGAGTCTTCCATGCGGCGTTGCCGAGCAGCCAGTCGAAGCTCTCGGTCTGCAGCGCAAGGAGGTTCGGAACCTCGAGGGGCTCCTTGATCTTCGCAAAGGAGATGCGCAGCGGTGCGGTGCTGGCGCCGTTGTTCGTATTGGCAGTCGAGGCGTTGCGCGAGGCGGCCAAGAGGGGGTCCTTCCGAGGGCTCGGACTCACTACGCGCGTACCGGTCCCAGACGGGCACAGAGAGGAAAACTCCAGGTCATGGAGGCTTCAACCGTAATGCTCGAGTGAGGGCTTACCCTTGGCGACGGGCAGAGGGCAGCTAACAGGCAGCGCAAAGGGTCAGTGTAGCCACTCGGCTCACTGATGTCCAGAGCGGTTTCCCGGAGACCGGCAGGGCCAATCTCTCCTCCCGCGGGGTCTCCCCCATCTGTTGTGACGCCGGACGGGCCTCGGTTCCCGTTCGGCGCTCGGATCAGGCATTCCCATTGCTTCACCGATCCATGCCTCGAACGTGGATCGATATGAGACGCGACCTGAGAATCGCGCGCCTGCTGCCGTTCGTCAAGGCCCCCCACTGCGGGGACCGGGTTGCCGGTCGAGCCGCCGGAGCAACGATGATCACCCTACCCGCAGGTCGCAGCAGGGCGACGCAACCGAGGCTGCAACGCCGAAGGGCGACCACCCTGACGGGTGATCGCCCTCCGGAGCGAGTCCGACCCCGCGCCGAGGCGCGGTGGGGGCGGACTCAGCGGGTCACTTGACCTCGACAGCCGCGCCGGCGCCCTTGAGGGACTCGGCGGCCTTCTCGGCAGCTTCCTTGCTGACCTTCTCGAGGACCGGCTTCGGGGTGCCGTCGACGAGGTCCTTGGCTTCCTTCAGACCCAGCGAGGTCAGCTCACGCACGACCTTGATGACCTGGATCTTCTTGTCGCCGGCGCCGGTGAGGATGACGTCGAACTCGTCCTGCTCCTCAGCAGCCTCGGCGGCCGGGGCGCCCGGGGCGCCGGCGGCGGCGACGGCGACCGGAGCGGCAGCCTCGACGTCGAACTTCTCCTCGAAGGCCTTCACGAACTCGGAGAGCTCGATGAGGGTCATCTCGCTGAACTGCTCGAGCAGGTCGTCCTGGGACAGCTTCGCCATGATGGCGTCCTTCCACTATTCGGCAGGTGCCGGATGTACAGCTCTTCTGTGGCGGGCGTCTGCCTTGCGGCAGTACTTCGTATACGGGCCCGCTGCGACCGTGACGGTGGCGAGATCACACGCGGAGCGTGTGATTACTCGCCGGCCTCGGCCTCGGCGGGAGCCGGCGTGCCGGCACCGCCCTGCTCGACCTTGCTGCGAAGTGCGTCCGCGGTGCGGACGAACTTCGAGAGCGGGGCCTGGAAGGTCGCCGCGGCCTTGGCCATGGACGCCTTCATGCCACCGGCAAGCTTGGCGAGCAGCACCTCACGGGACTCGAGGTCCGCGAGCTTCTTGATCTCGTCGGCGGACAGCGCCTTGCCGTCAAGGACACCGCCCTTGATGACGAGATTGGGGTTCTCCTTGGAGAAGTCACGGAGACCCTTCGCCGACTCCACCGGGTCACCGGTGACGAAGGCAACCGCCGTCGGACCCTCGAAGAGGTCGTCCAGCGTGTTGATCCCGGCCTCGTTGGCCGCGATCTTGGTCAGCGTGTTCTTCACCACGGCGTACTGGGCGTTCTCACCGAGCGAACGGCGCAGCTGCTTGAGCTGTGCCACGGTGAGACCGCGGTACTCGGTCAGCACAGCGGCGTTGGAGCTGCGGAACTTGTCCGTCAGCTCGGTAACCGCGGCAGCCTTGTCGGGCCTCGCCATGAGCCTCGGCCTCCTTCCGGGTGATCGGACCGCTCGGAAGGGGCTCGAACGACGAAAACGCCCCGGGCGCAGGCGCACGGGGCAGAGTTCCACCGGAAGCGAGCTTCCGGGAACACAATCCTCATTCACCTGCGCGGGTCGTCCGCAGTCAGCGGATCCTTCGGCCACCGCACCCATTCGGGCGCAGCAACGACCGGCGGTCTTTGGCTTCCCCGGAAGGGTACGCGAACGCCTGCGCCTCGGGCAAATCGCCGTCAGAGGCCGCTGCCGGCCCCCGATCCGCCGAGCTCCTTCAGCATCTCCATCAGGTCGATGGTCTCGCCGGCCGGCGGGGCCTCGACCTTCGCGGCGGCTCCGTAGTCGGAGTACCGGGAGGTCACCTTCGTCAGGCCCTCACGGGAGTCGATCCCGACGACCATCTTGACCGGGTAGTCGTCCTCGTTGACCCAGACCTCGGTGTCGTAGCCCTTGATGCCGGCCTTCTTCATGTTCTCGACGAGCTGCTTGCGCTCCTTCTCGCTGAGCGCCTCGAGCATGGCCGCGTTCTTCTCGGTCATCTCGTCGAGGGTGAGCCGGCCCTTGTAGTGCTCCGCGGCCTCGCCGTCGACCTTGTCGGGGCCGATGTGCTTGAGGTTGGGCGAGTCCAGCAGCATCGCCAGCTGCTGCGAGGGGTCCTGGTTCATCTCCTCGAGCCCTGCGGTCATGGCCTTGACCGCCTTCTCGTCGCCGGAGGCCTCGGCCGCGGCGGCGACGTCCAGTTTCATCCAGCGCTTCCCGCCGGCCTGGGCCGCCGCCTCGGTGCCCATGTCCATGTACATGACGTTGTCGACCCAGACCATCCGGAGCTTCTCCGGCGCGTCGGCGCCCATACCGCCGAACATGGATCCCGACACGGTCATGTCCATGATGGTGGGGTTCCAGCCCATCACGCCGGACATCTCCATGTCCCCGCCCTCTGCGGAACCGGAGGGCGCCGACACGGTCATGTCGACCTTGGCCGACTTGGCGTCGGAGGTCTTCTCGAACGCCGCGTCGAGGGCCTGGGCCGGCGTCCGCTGCGTCGCCTCGGGGCTGCTCGCGGAGTCCTTCGCGGACTTGTCGTCGTTCTGGCATCCGACGGTACCGGCGAACAGCGCAACCGCCGCCAGCGTGACACCGGTACGTCGTATGGTCATGGTCCCCATGTCCCCACCCCTCATGTGTTTCGGTCCGGGGGCGAACGGTAGTGCACGGGAGGACGCACAGGGACCCGTGGAAGAGCTTCGATCCCACCCCGACGGGATCACGGACGCACACGCCGCATCGATGCGGGCCACGGCCGGCCTCCCACCCGGGCGCCGTCCCCCGAGCCCGGTGATGGCGGTTCGGCCCGTCACACAGCGAGCCGGGCCCGCCCTCTCCGGAAAGAGGGCGGGCCCGGCTCGTCGCTCGGCTGCTGCGATCCCGGGGGGATCAGACGGCGGCCGGGTCCTCCTCGACGAGGAGGTTGCGGCTGCGGTTCGGGTCCAGCGGGATGCCGGGGCCCATCGTGGTGGTCAGGCTCGCCTTCTTGACGTAGCGGCCCTTCGCGGCGGACGGCTTGAGACGGAGAATCTCGTCCAGGGCCGCGCCGTAGTTCTCCACCAGCTGGCGCTCGTCGAACGAGACCTTGCCGATGATGAAGTGGAGGTTCGCGTGCTTGTCGACACGGAACTCGATCTTGCCGCCCTTGATGTCCGTCACGGCCTTGGCCACGTCCGGGGTCACCGTGCCGGTCTTCGGGTTCGGCATCAGACCACGCGGACCGAGCACGCGGCCCAGGCGGCCGACCTTGCCCATGAGGTCCGGGGTGGCGACGACGGCGTCGAAGTCCAGGCGGCCCTTCGACACCTCGTCGATGAGCTCGTCGGCGCCGACGATGTCGGCACCCGCGGCACGCGCGGCCTCGGCACGGTCACCGGTCGCGAAGACCAGGACCCGGGCGGTCTTACCGGTGCCGTGCGGAAGGTTCACGGTGCCGCGGACCATCTGGTCGGCCTTGCGCGGGTCGACGCCCAGACGCAGGGCGACCTCGACGGTCGCGTCGAACTTCGTGGCGGAGGTGTCCTTCGCGAGCCGGACGGCCTCGAGCGGGGCGTACAGACGTCCCGACTCGACCTTGGCGTCCGCAGCGCGGAGGGTCTTGCTGCGCTTCACTGCTACTCCTCAGTGGTGTTCACTGCGGCGAGGGCCGCGGTGGGAGTGGTGGTACGGGCCGCGCCGGCCCTCCCACCTGTTCGGGTGCGGAAATCAGCCCTCGACGGTGATGCCCATGGAACGCGCGGTGCCGGCGATGATCTTCTCGGCGGCGTCCATGTCGTTGGCGTTCAGGTCGGGCATCTTGGTCGTGGCGATGTCACGGACCTGGTCGCGGGTGATCTTGGCGACCTTGGTCTTGTGGGGCTCGCCGGATCCCTTGTCCACACCAGCGGCCTTGAGGATCAGCTTCGCGGCCGGCGGAGTCTTGGTCACGAAGGTGAAGGAACGGTCCTCGTAGACCGTGATCTCCACCGGCACGACCATGCCACGCTGCGACTCGGTCGCGGCGTTGTAGGCCTTGCAGAACTCCATGATGTTGACGCCGTGCTGGCCCAGCGCGGGACCGACCGGCGGCGCCGGGTTGGCCGCACCGGCCTGGATCTGGAGCTTGATCAGCCCCGTGACCTTCTTCTTCTTGGGAGGCATGCTCTCTCCGGGTCTTAGTGAGAGGTGTTTCGCCTCCGGCTCCGGTCATCCGGACGGAGGCATACCGCACCACGATAGCGGTTGGCGTCCCGGGGCCAAAAATCGGGCACCTCGTCCCGCGGCGTCCGCCGTCTTCCCACCCGGAACGACGCCGCTTGCGGGCCCTCACCGGCCCCGGGCCCTCAGTCCCCGGGGGCCGGCGGCAGCACCATGACGCCGTCCCCGACGGGTCGCTCCCCCGCGGGGTCGGACGGACGGCCGACGACCCGTCCGTCGACCGCCATGGTCGTGGAACCGCCGCCGTCGAGGTTGACGGCGTCGACCAGTCCGAGCGAGCGGGCGACGTCCGCAGCTTCGGGGATGCTCAGTCCCAGGTCGTCCGTGCTGCGGCCGTCGACCGTCACGAGCACGGTGCGTCCCCGGCGGTCGGTTCCGGCGAACGTCCGCGGATTGCGCTGGGCGGCCCAGCCGTACGAGAAGCTCGGGTCATCGGCGTGCACCATGCCGTCACGCTGCTGGGTGATCTCGTCCTTGCCGTCGCGGACGAGCTGGGGCCCTCCGTTGACGATCGTGGTGTCCCCGGCGACCGGCCGCGGCGCGCCCGAGGCACCGGCGAGTCCGGAGCGGACCGGCAGCCGGTCGCCCACGCGGACGTCGGCAAGCTCGGCGGTCGAGGCGCCCGTGGCCTGCAACGACGTCGAACCGGCCGGAAGCGCGGCGCCGCGGGCGCCCGCCACGGAACGCACCACGTGGTGCGCGTCGACGACGACCTCACGGCCGGGCCCGGAGGGGGTCTCGCGGCCGTAGTCGCGGGTGAAGGCAACGAGTTCGCTGTCGTCGGTGCAGGTGACGTCGTGCAGCGGCTGCGCCGTGGGCCGGTCGCTCGCGTCACCGCCGCAGTTGCGGATCAGGCCGGGCACCCGGTTGATGCCGTCCAGCCGTACCTGCCGGCCGCCGACCTCGGCCCTCCCCCGCCAGGTCAGCCGTTCGACTCCGCTGCGTCCATCGTCGTGCAGGACGAGCGACGGGCGCCCGTTGGTGGGTTCGGACAGCACCCTGCCCCGGTAGACGCCGACGCCGGCGGGGTCACCCGGAGCGCCGGCAGCCGGGTCCAGCACGAAGAAGCCCGCGTTGACGGCGACCTTGGCGCCTGCGGCCTGCGCCAGGGCGGACGTGGTGTCCCGGTCGTGCAGGTCGGCGCCGTAGGAAGCGCCGAGCCGGCCGTCGAACCGCTTCGGGTCGACGGTGACGACGTCGACGTGCCAGGGCCCACGGGCCCGGCGATCGCCGTCCCAGCCGGTGTAGACACTGTTGCCGGCTTTCCCCGCGGCCGTCAGACGTGCCTTCTCCTCGTCCGCCGCGGCCTTGGTGCGGAAGGAACCGATCCGGACGCGGTACCCGAGCGTGCCCGCGGGGACGTCGGCGGCACGGACGGGCCACCTCCTCGACGCGGGGATCGAAGCCCTTGGCCCGGAGCCGGCCGGCCAACTCCCGGGCAGCCTCCTCATCCGAGATCGCCCGGGGCGGTGCATCGGGGTCGGGCGAAGTGGACCCCGAGGGGATCAGCGCCTCGACCGTCCAGGTCAGCGAGGTGTCGGACTTGCCGCGCGTGATGCGCGTCAACGTCACTCCGGGCTGGAGCTCAGTGGTCCTGCGGGTCTCGGGGAGGCCGGTGGGCCCGAGATCGAGCCGACCGCCCGCGGCACCGGCCTGTTGTGCGGCCGACGGGGCGGAGCCCGACGCCGACGCGGTGACCAGGCCCGAGGCCAGTACCGCTGTCACCAAGGCGGCGATCGTCGTGCTGCCGGCCCGAAGCCGGCGGGTGTGTGCGCTCATGGCGCGGACGGTAGAGCGCCCGCCCTACAGCGGGTAGCCCCCGGGATGACATCTTGCTGAAGCGCGGCCGGCGAGTCCGTGCGCCCGCCGGCGGGCGGGACCGACACGGGGCCGGGACACCCGTTGGGCCGGCCCGTCCCCGTCCCCCGGGAACGGGAGAGCACCCGGCCGGCGGAAACCGCCGACCGGGGGCTCTTTCGAGGCGTCGGACGCCTAGTTCTTCTGGATCTGGTCGAAGCTCAGCTCGACCGGGGTCTCGCGGCCGAAGATCTCGACGAGGCCCTTGACCTTCTTCGAGTCGGCGTTGATCTCGTTGATCGTCGCCTGCAGCGTCGCGAACGGACCGTCGGTGACGGTGACCGAGTCGCCGACCTCGAAGTCCAGCACCTGGACCTCGACCTTGCGGCTGGGAGCGGGAGCACCCGCCTCCTCGGCGGCTGCCCGGGCGGCCTTCTCCTCCGCCTCCGGGGCGAGCATCTTGACGATCTCGTCCAGGGTCAGCGGGTACGGGTCGTAGGCGTTGCCCACGAATCCGGTGACACCCGGGGTGTTTCGGACGACACCCCACGACTCGTTCGTCAGGTCCATGCGCACCAGCACGTAGCCGGGGAGCTTGTTCTGGCGGACGGTGCGGCGGTCGCCGTTCTTGATCTGGACGACCTCTTCCTGCGGCACCTCGGCCTGGAAGATGTAGTCCTCGACGTTCAGCGACACGGCGCGCTGCTCGAGGTTGGTCTTCACACGGTTCTCATAGCCCGCGTAGGTGTGGATGACGTACCACTCGCCGGGGAGCGTGCGGAGCTCCTGGCGCAGTGCCTCGATCGGGTCGACGGCGGCTTCGCCCTCGGACGATGCCTCTGCGTCCTCGGCCACCTCGTCGGTGGCCTCCGCCTCGTCCTCGACGTGCATCGCGGCTTCCTCGGCGGGCTCGCCGGCGGCGGCGTCCGCGGCTGCTGCCTGGTCGCCCTCGGCGTCGCCGACGATGTTGTCAGCGGTGTCGTCGCCCTGGGCCTCGGCCGTCTCGGCCGTTGCCGCAGCCTCTTCGCCCTCTCCGGGCTCGATGGCGTCGTTCGGGTTCGGGTCAGACACGTGGCTGCTTCTTCCTGGCTTCAAGTGGTCGAACATGCGGAGGAACACCGGTCATGGCGCCCCTGCGCGCTGGATCAGCCGAAGACGTACTTGACGGCCTCGGAGAATCCCCAGTCAATCACGGTCACGAGACCGATCATGATGACTACGAAAGCAATCACCACTGTGGTGTACGTCGAGAGCTGGCTGCGCGTAGGCCAGACGACCTTGCGCAGTTCCGCGATGATCTGCCGGTAGAAGAGAGCAAGGCGGGCCAGAGGGCCCTTCTTCCCGCGCTTTCCGCCGCGGCGAGCCTTCTTGGGCTCCTCATCGGAACGACCGCTCTCAGGCGTGTCGATGGAGCCCAGGGCGTCCGTCACTCGTCCTCACCTGAATCCGGGTCGTGGCCGTGCCGCGCCCGGTTGAGCCGCACGGCGGTGCATTGCAGTACGTACATGCGCACACATCCTGGCGAAGAATGCGTGTAGCAGGGCCGGAGGGACTTGAACCCCCAACCGCTGGTTTTGGAGACCAGTGCTCTACCAATTGAGCTACGACCCTTTGTGGTTCCCCCAACGTACCGCATCCGCCCGAGTGCGCGGTGTGCGCAGGGAGGAACGACCCGTGAAGGCCAACGACCAGTGAGTGTACGTGTTCTGCGGCCGGGCGTCGAACAGGTACGGGCACGGGCCCGGTTCCGCCGTGCGGACGGGGCCTCCGTAGCCGCCGCGGGAAGCCCCGGGCGGGGATGCCGCGAGTCCTCCCGCGGCGGTCCTCCGTACCGCTCTCGCCTCTGGTCTGGGACGATGCACGTATGACCGCTGCTACTCCATCCGCACAGTTCCCCGCCGAGCGACGGGTATCAGCCCGCGTCGGCGCGATCTCCGAGTCCGCGACGCTCGCCGTCGACGCCAAGGCCAAGGCGCTCAAGGCCGCCGGACGCCCGGTGATCGGTTTCGGTGCCGGCGAGCCCGACTTCCCGACGCCCGGCTACATCGTCGACGCCGCGGCCGATGCCTGCCGCGACCCGAAGTACCACCGCTACACGCCCGCCGGCGGCCTGCCCGAACTCAAGGCCGCGATCGCCGCGAAGACCCTGCGGGACTCCGGTTACGAGGTGGATCCCGCCCAGATTCTCGTCACCAACGGCGGCAAGCAGGCCATCTACGAGTCGTTCGCCGCGATCCTCGACCCGGGCGACGAGGTGATCGTCCCCGCGCCGTACTGGACCACGTACCCGGAGTCGATCCGGCTGGCGGGCGGCGTACCGGTCGAGGTCGTCGCGGACGAGACGACCGGCTACCGGGTGTCGGTCGAGCAGCTCGAGGCCGCCCGCACCGAGCGGACGAAGGTGGCGCTGTTCGTCTCGCCCTCCAACCCGACCGGCGCGGTGTACACCCCGGCCCAGGTCAAGGAGATCGGCCGCTGGGCGGCCGAGCACGGTCTGTGGGTGATGACGGACGAGATCTACGAGCACCTGGTCTACGGCGATGCACAGTTCACCTCGCTGCCCGCCGTCGTTCCGGAGCTGCGCGACAAGTGCATCGTGGTCAACGGTGTCGCGAAGACGTACGCCATGACGGGCTGGCGGGTCGGGTGGGTCATCGGCCCGAAGGACGTCGTCAAGGCGGCGACCAACCTGCAGTCGCACGCGACGTCGAACGTCGCGAACGTCTCGCAGGTGGCCGCGATCGCCGCGGTCTCCGGTGATCTGGACGCCGTGGCGGAGATGCGCGAGGCGTTCGACCGCCGCCGCCGCACGATCGTCCGGATGCTCAACGAGATCGAGGGGGTCGAGTGCCCCGAGCCCGAGGGTGCGTTCTACGCGTACCCCTCGGTGAAGGGCCTGCTCGGCAAGGAGATCCGCGGCAAGCGGCCGTCGACGACGGTGGAACTGGCGGAGGTGATCCTGGAGGAGGCCGAGGTCGCGGTCGTTCCGGGTGAGGCGTTCGGCACCCCGGGCTACCTGCGGCTGTCCTACGCGCTGGGCGACGAGGACCTCGTCGAGGGCGTCTCCCGGATGCAGAAGCTGCTGGGCGAGGCCCGCGACTGACGTTCCGCTCCAGCGCCTCCGTGCGACGAAGGGCCCCCGGCAACCGCCGGGGGCTCTTCGGACGTTCGCACACGATGCCGAACGGACACTCGTTCGGACAAACCCCCTACCGGGCAGGCGGTCGGATGCGGCAGGATCCTGGAATGCTGCAGTCTTCGGCGGAGCTCCGCCCCACGAACACCCGCCCGGCCACCCGTGACGTCCGACTGCTCCCGAAGACCCATCTGCATCTGCACTTCACGGGGTCGATGCGGCCCGGCACGCTCCTGGAGCTCGCCGACAAGTACGGCGTGCACCTGCCCGACGCGCTGAGCGGCGGGGAACCGCCTCAGCTGCGGGCGACCGACGAGCGGGGATGGTTCCGCTTCCAGCGGCTGTACGACATCGCCCGGTCCTGTCTGCGCGAGCCCGAGGACATCCAGCGGCTGGTGCGCGAGGCGGCCGAGGAAGACGTCCGCGACGGCTCCCGCTGGCTCGAGATCCAGGTCGACCCGACTTCGTACGCGCCGCGCCTCGGCGGGCTGATCCCGGCACTGGAGGTCATCCTCGATGCCGTCGACAAGGCCTCCCGCGAGACGGGACTCGGCATCCGTGTGCTGGTAGCCGCGAACCGCATGAAGCACCCGCTGGACGCCCGGACGCTGGCGCGGCTGGCGGTCCGGTACGCCGACCGAGGTGTGATCGGCTTCGGACTCTCCAACGACGAACGGCGGGGTTTCGCCCGGGATTTCGACCGCGCCTTCGCCATCGCCCGGGACGGCGGTCTGCTCGCCGCACCGCACGGGGGCGAGCTGGCCGGGCCCGGCAGCGTGCGCGACTGCCTCGACGACCTGGAGGCGTCCCGGATCGGCCACGGCGTGCGGGCGGCGGAGGACTCTCGGCTGCTCGAGCGGTTGGCCGAGCGCGGGGTCACGTGCGAGGTGTGTCCGTCGTCGAACGTCGCGCTCGGGGTGTACGACAAGCCGGAGGACGTGCCGCTGCGCGCCCTCTTCGACTCCGGCGTGCCGATGGCGCTCGGCGCCGACGACCCGCTGCTGTTCGGGTCCCGGTTGGCGGACCAGTACGAACTCGCCCGCGCCGTACACCGGTTCACGGACGGCGAACTCGCCGAGCTGGCGCGCCAGTCGGTGCGCGGCTCGGCCGCACCGTCGCCGGTGCGCGACGTGATGCTGGCGGACATCGACGCCTGGCTGGCCGCGGACGGGGCGGGACCGCAGAACCGCTGACCGCCCCCCGGCGCCGCGCGGGGGCCGCGTCCCCGGCGCCCACCGGCGCCGTGCGGCCGGTGTCACAACGAGCAGCCGACGGTCACCGGTTCGTTGACGAGCGTGATCCCGAATGCGGCGTGGACCCCGGCGACGACCTCCCGGGCCAGCGTCAGCAGGTCCTCCGCCGTGGCCGAACCACGGTTGGTCAGCGCGAGCGTGTGCTTGGTGGAGATGCGGGCCGGGCCGTCGCCGTAGCCCTTGGCGAAGCCCGCCTTGTCGATCAGCCAGGCGGCAGAGGTCTTGATCCGCCCGTCCCCGGCCGGGAAGGCGGGGGCCGCCGCGTCGGGCCCCAGTCGCTCGGCGACGCGGGCGACGAACGCGGCGTGCTCGGCCTCGGACAGGATCGGGTTGGTGAAGAACGAGCCGGCGGACCAGGTGTCGTGGTCCTCGGGGTCGAGCACCATGCCCTTGCCCGCCCGCAGCTTCAGAACGGTCGCCCGGGCCAGGGCGGCTGGCACTCGGTCGCCCGCCTCGACGCCGAGGGCGCGGGCGGTCTCCGGATACTTGACCGGGGCGGACAGGCCGCCGGCGTCCTCCAGCACGAACCGGACCCGGAGCACCACGAAGCGCGTCGGGTCCGCCTTGAACCGGCTGTGGCGGTAGGAGAAGCCGCAGTCGGCGCCCGGGATGGTGACGACCTCGTCGGCACGCCGGTCGTACGCCACGACCTCGGAGATCGTGGTGGAGACCTCCTGACCGTACGCGCCGACGTTCTGAATCGGGGTCGCGCCCGCGGAACCCGGGATGCCTGCCATGCACTCGACGCCCGCGAGGCCCGCCTCGACGGTCCGGGCCACGGAGTCGGACCAGTTCTCGCCGGCGGCGAGTTCCAGCGGGACGCCGCCGTCGGCCTGCGGCGTCCCCAGCTCGAATCCGCGGGTGGCGATGCGCAGGGCCGTGCCCTCGAAGCCCTTGTCGCCGATGACCAGGTTGCTGCCGCCGCCGATGATGAGCAACGGGGTGTCCGACGCGTCGGCCTCGCGGACTGCGGCGATCACCTCGTCGTCAGTGGTCGCGGTGATCAGACGGCTCGCCGGGCCGCCGAGCCGGAAGGTGGTCAGCGGGGCGAGCGGGGCGTCATGGAGTTCGTGCACGGGAACAGGGTACGGGGGCCGCCACCGCCGACGGCACGGTCCTCGGACCGCACCAGGGCTACCCCCGCCGAGTCCCTCAGGCCAGCCGGACCACGGCGCGGGCCATCCCGAGCACCTTCTGCCCGTCGCAGACCGCGGTGAGGTCCACCCGGACCGTGCGGTCGTCGAGCTTCGCGGCGACCTTGGCGGCCACCTCGACGACCGCGCCCTTGTCGTCGTTCGGCACGACGACGGGCTTGGTGAAGCGCACCCCGTAGTCGACGACGGCCGCCGGGTCGCCCGCCCAGTCGGTCACCACACGGGCCGCCTCGGCCATCGTGAACATGCCGTGGGCGATGACGTCGGGCAGGCCGACCTCCTTGGCGAACTTCTCGTTCCAGTGGATCGGATTGAAGTCGCCGGAGGCACCCGCGTACCGCACGAGGGCGGCGCGGCTGACGGGGAACGACCTGGCCGGCAGTTCGGTGCCGACCTCGACGTCGTCGTACGAAATCGTCGCTGTCATCTGTGTCACGCCTCCGTGCTCTGCTCGGCGCCCGCGCCCCGGGCCACGAGCTTCGTGTGGGCGGTCACGACGAGCTCGCCGCTGCCGTCGTGGACGTCGCCGCGCACGGACAGTACGTCGTTGCCCGCCAGTGACTTGATCGAATCGATGGTGCAGGTGACCGAGAGCCGGTCACCGGCGCGGACCGGTCGTGCGTAGGTGAACTTCTGGTCGCCGTGCACCACCCGGCTGTAGTCCAGGCCCAGTTCCGGGTCCTCGACGACGAGGCGGTGCGCAGCCCGGAAGGTGATCGAGAAGACGAAGGTCGGAGGCGCGATCACGTCGGGATGCCCGTACGCCTTCGCCGCCTCGGGATCGGTGTACGCCGGGTTGTCGTCACCGATCGCCTCGGCGAACTCGCGGATCTTCTCCCGGCCCACCTCGTAGGGCGCGGTGGGCGGATAGGTCCGCCCGACGAAGGACTGGTCGAGCGCCATGTGCTCGGCACCTCCTGCGGCACTGGTGTGGAACGGCCCCGAGGGCATCGGAGCCGTACGGGTGTCAACGCCACGAGGCCGCTCCCGGTGACGGGAGCGGCCTCGTGAACGAGCCTTCAACTAGCGCGTCTCGCGGTGCGCGGTGTGCGAGTTGCAGCGCGGGCAGTGCTTCTTCATCTCAAGACGGTCCGGGTTGTTGCGCCGGTTCTTCTTGGTGATGTAGTTCCGCTCCTTGCACTCCACGCAGGCCAGCGTGATCTTCGGGCGGACGTCGGTGGCAGCCACGTGAGTGCTCCTTGACCGTGGGCCTCCTCCGGGCCGTGACCCAGGAGGACGGATGGAATGAACGCATGAAAGAGTAGCCGATCGAAGGAACTAGCCTACAATCGGCTACCGTGTGTAGCGGTGACCGGACTTGAACCGGTGACACAGCGATTATGAGCCGCTTGCTCTACCGACTGAGCTACACCGCTTTGATGCGAGTCCCTCGCCGTGAGGCGAGGGCGACCGCACATCAGAGCCCCAATACGGAATCGAACCGTAGACCTTCTCCTTACCATGGAGACGCTCTGCCGACTGAGCTATTGGGGCGAGCGATGAAGACATTACACGGTCACCCACCGAAAGGTGAAATCCGTATCGACCCCGCCACGCAGGCATCACACGACCGCGCCGGTACGACTATTCGGTTCTTCCCCGAAGCCCCGGGCACCGCGCCATAGGCTCGCTTCCACACCGCGTGATCTTGGCGTTCGGACCGTCCCGGCCCTGCCCCGGGGCATGCAACCCGGCCCCGGGATCCGCCCCGGACCCCGAAGGAGGCGGACAGCGCCATGCCGGACCACCGGCCGCAGCGGCCTCCGGGCGACGACGCCCAAGCCCCCGACGACTCGCCCCTGCTGCTCAGCGGAGCCCGGCTGACGGACGGTCGGACGGTGGACGTGCAGCTCCGCGCCGGACGCATCGAAGCCGTGGGGACCGCGGGCAGCCTCACTCGTACCGCCACGGGCGACAGGCTCAGCGGTGCCCGGATCGACCTCAGCGGTCATCTGCTACTGCCCGCTCCGGCAGAACCCCACGCGCACAGCGACACCGCCCTGACCGCCGACTCCGCCGGCCCCGCGAGCCAGGCCCCGGCGGACGTGCAGCGCCGCGCCACCGAGGCCGCACTGCTCCAACTCGGCCACGGGGCCACAGCGCTGCGCAGCCACGTACGGATCGGCGACGTGCAGGGGCTCGGGGCCCTGGATGCCGTACTGCAGGCCCGCCGGGCACTACGGGGCCTCGTCGACCTGGGCACGGTCGCGGTGCCGAGGATCCTGACCGGAGCTGCCGGCGCGGACGGGCTCGCCATGCTGCGGGATGCCGTCAAGATGGGCGCCTCCGTCGTGGGCGGATGCCCGGATCTCGACCCCGACCCCGCAGGTTACGCGGAAGCGGTGCTCGACGTGGCGACCGAGCACGGCTGCGCCGTCGATCTGCACACGGACGGTGACGATCCGGCCCGGCTCGCACGGCTGGCGGCGATGGCCGGGGGCCTGCGGCCGGGCGTCACCATCGGCCCCTGCGGTGGCCTCGCCCGGCTGCCCCACGAGGTGGCCGGGCACGCGGCTGACCGGCTGGCCGCCGCGGGCATCACCGTCGTGTGCCTGCCGCAGGGTGACTGCGCCGCGATGGAGTACGACGCCGCCCGGCCGGCGAGCGGGCCGCCGGTCCGGCTGCTGCGGGCCGCCGGGGTCCGCGTCGCAGCGGGCAGCGGGGCGCTGCGGGACGCGGCGAACCCGGTCGGGCGGGGCGACCCCCTGGAGGCCGCCTATCTGCTGGCGTCCCAGGGCCGGGCGCGGCCGGGAGACGCGTATGCGGCGGTGAGCCGGGAGGCCCGGGCGGCCATGGGCCTGCCGGAGGTGCGGGTCGAGGCGGGCTTCCCGGCGGAGTTGCTGGCCGTCCGCGGCGAGTCCGTCTCCGGCGTCCTGGCCCTGGCGTACAGCCGGATCGTCATCCACGAGGGCCGGGTCGTGGCCCGGACCAGCGCCGTCCGCGAGTACTGCGACTCGCCGACGGTGGCAGCACTGGATCTGCCGCGTCAGGGTGGCCCGTCGAGCAAGGCGCACCGGCCGCCGCCGGACTGAGTCGGTCCGGCGGATCCGAGCGGGCGGCGACCGCCCTCCGGCAGACTCCCCCGTCGGCGACCCCGGCCCCGTCGGCGACATGCGGCCGGTGGGCACCCGGGATGCGATCGGCGCAGGACCGCGTACGGTCGTGACATGCGCATCGTCATCGCTGGTGGACACGGACGGATCGCGCTGCGGCTGGAGCGGCTGCTCGCCGCGCGCGGGGACGAGGCCGTGGGGATCGTCCGCAACCCGGAACACGCCGACGACCTGCGGGCCCTGGGGGCGGAACCGGCGTTGTGCGATCTCGAGTCGGCCTCCGTCGAGGACGTCGCGGAGTTGCTGCGCGGCGCGGACGCGGCCGTCTTCGCGGCGGGAGCCGGGCCTGGCAGTGGCGCCGCCCGCAAGGAGACGGTCGACCGGGACGCGGCGATCCTGCTCGCCGACGCCGCCGAGCGGGCCGGGGTCCGGCGGTTCGTCGTCGTCTCGTCGATGGGCGCCGACTCCACGCCCTCGGGTGACACGGACCCGGTCTTCGCCGCCTATCTCCGCGCCAAGGGGGCGGCCGACGCCGAGGTCCGGGCCCGGAGAAACCTCGATTGGACGATCCTGCGGCCGGGTCGGCTCACGGACGAGCCGGGCACCGGACTGGTGACTCTGGACGAGCACACGGGCCGGTCGGACGTGCCGCGGGACGACGTGGCGGCCGTCCTGCAGGCACTGCTCGACGAACCCGGGACGGCGGGCCGCACGGTGGAGCTGATCGGCGGGCGGACTCCCGTCGCGGAGGCGGTCGGAGCGGTGGCTTCCGGATGAGTAACCGCCCGGACCGGCATCCTCGGGCGGCGGTCAGCCGGGGATGCGCAGCCGCAGAACTTCGGTGAGGGGCTGCCGGGTGGTCGTCCGCCGTACCTCCACCGCCAGTTCTCCCGGCACCCGCCGGAACACGGTGCCGTCGGCCGCCTCCCCGGTGTCCGGTCCCGGCTCGCCGGGTTCCGCCGCGCCGGCCAGGGCTTCGGCCATCCGAAGGCGCAGCCCGGGGGCGAGCGGCCGGGAGATCACCGGGGTGTCGTCACCGGGGAGCACCAGGGCGAGGGCCCGCGGGCGCTCCGGGGAGCCGGTCACACCGACGACGACGGCGTCCCGGGTGTCGGCGTGACGCAGCTTCTGCCAGTCGCGCCGGCCCCCTCGGTAGGGCAGCCCGAGCGGCTTGACGACGAGCCCCTCGACACCGATCCGGGGCAGCGTCTCGTACCAGGTGGCGGCTTCCCGGGGGTCCGTGGTCACGGGGACCGGCTGGAGCGGCGGGCCGAGCGGCGACAGCAGTTCGACGAGCCGGGCGCGGCGGTGCTCGTACGGAAGGGCACGCAGGTCCTCGTCGCCGACGGCGAGCAGGTCGAAGGCTGCGTACGAGGCGGGGAGCCGGCCGGCCAGCAGGACCGCACGGGAGGCGGTGGCCATCGCGCGTTTCTGGACGGCTGCGAAGTCGGTGCGCCCCTCCGACCAGACGACGACCTCCCCGTCGAGGACCGTGCCGTCGGGGAGGGCGTGCGCCGCCTCGACGAGGTCGGGGAACGCCTCGCCCACGAGGCGGCCGGAGCGGGCCTGGAGCAGCGCGCCCCCCGGGGTGCGGAAGATCAGCACCCGGTGGCCGTCGAATTTGGGTTCGTAGGCGAACGGGCCGCGGGGCAGATCGTCCACCGAGCGGGCCAGCGCGACCTTCAGCGGCGGGCGGAGCCTGCTCACTGCCGGCCGCCGGGCAGCGGGCGGGCGGCGTCCGGATCGGTGAGCGGTCCGAGGATGTCGCCGTGCTCTGCCACCCGGCCCGCGATGTCACCGGCCAGGAAGACCAGGTCGGACGGGTGCCCGCAGGCGGCGAGTTCGTCCCAGGTCACGGGGGCCGAAACGGTGGGCTCACTGCGGGCACGCAGGGTGTAGGGCGTGGCGGTGGTCTTGGCGGCGGCGTTCTGGCTGAAGTCCACGAACACCTTGCCGGGACGCAGGTGGCGGCCCATGCGGTGCACGACGAGGTCCGGCAGTTCGCGCTCGGCCTGGACGGCGAGCTCCTTGGTGTAGGCCGTGACGTCCGAGGAGGCCGCCGGTTCGATCGGCACGAGAAGGTGCAGGCCCTTGGAGCCGGACGTCTTGGCGTACGCGGTGAGGCCGTCGTCGGCGAGGCGGTCGCGCAGCCACCGGGCGACGGTGACGCACTCGACGATCGTCGCGGGCTCCCCCGGATCGAGGTCGAGGACGAGTCGGTCCGCCCGGCCCGGTTCCCCGATCCGCCACTGATGCGTGTGCAGTTCGGTGACGAGATTCGCCGCCCACATCAGGGACGGCAGGTCCTGGAGCAGCGCCTGGTGCGTGGACTTCCCGCTCGAGCGGGTGACCTCGGTCGTCTCCAGCCATTCCGGGGCACCGGGTGGGACGTTCTTGGCGAAGAACTTCTCACCGTCGATGCCGTCCGGGTAGCGGAGGAAGGAGACGGGACGGTCGTGCAGATGCGGCAGCAGCACCTCGGCGGTGGTGGCGTAGTAGTGCAGGACCTCGCCCTTGGTGAACCCGGTCGGGTAGAGGACCTTGTCGAGGTTGCTGAGCGTCAGCCGGCGTCCGGCCACCTCCGTGATGGGAGACATGGGACGAGACTGCCACGAAAGGTGCCTCGCGACCCGCTGCGTCTTCTTTCGGACGCATCAGGCACCCGGCGGGTCGCAGCCGCGGTGCACGGTGACCGGCCTCGTCCCGGCCTGCTGCCGTCCCCGGCACGCGGCTGACGAGCGTCATGGGCCGTCGCACCCTCGGGTGCACCTCGGCAGTCGGGCCGGAGTCCGCCGTTGCGGGTCCGGGGGCTCGGTGCCACCGGTCAGGAAGCCCGGGCGCGGCGTCGGCCCACCGGGCCCGAGAGCGCCTTGATCAGTTCGTCGCGGCTCATGGTCGACCGGCCGTGGACGCCGGCGTCCGCTGCCCGGTGGTAGAGCTCCGTCTTGCTCAGGCCCTCGAGTTCCGATGCCTTCGCGGCCTTCTTGTCGGTCTTCTGCGACGCGGCCGGCGTCCGGCGCTTGTGCCCGGCGTCCTTCAGCCGCGTCGGCGGACGGGCCGGGGCTTCCTCCTTATCGGCCTGTTCCTCCTGCTTCTTCGCCCCGCCCTTGGCGCCCCGGCTCCCCTTCGCCTGGTCGACGCTGGCCTGCAGGGCGTCCATGAGGTCGATGACGTTGGTGGAACGCGGCGGCGGCTCACCCTTCTCGAAGGTCTCGCCGGTGCGCTTGGCCTCGACGAGTTCCATCACGCGGTCCCGGTAGGTGTCGTGGAACTCCTCGGGGTCCCAGTCCATGCTGAGGGCCTCGATGAGCTGGACCGCCGTCTGCAGTTCCTTGTCGGAGACGTCGGTCCGCTCGGGCAGGTTGCCGATCTCGCGGCGGGGGTCCCGCACTTCGTCCGCCCAGTGCAGGGTGTGCATCGTCAGCACGTCGCCCTCGGCCTTGAGTGCCACCAGGTACTCGCGGTTGCGCATGACGACCGTGGCGATCCCGGCCTTGTTGGAGCGGGTGAGCGCCTCGAGCAGCAGGGAGTAGACCTTGCCGTACTGCTTGTCCTTCGGCCCGAGGTAGTAGGTCTTGTCGAAGAAGATCGGTTCGACCTCGTCCAGGTCGACGAAACCGGTGATCTCCAGGCCCATGGACTTGCTGGGGGCGATCTCGTCGAGTTCGGCGGGCTCGACCACCACGTACGAGTCCCCCATGTCGAAGCCCTTGACGATCTCCTCCGGCGGCACTTCCTCACCGGTGCGCTCGTTCACCCGCTTGTTCCGGACCCGGTCGGACGTGCCGCGCTGGATCTGGTTGAAGTGGACGGTGTGGCTCTCCGTCGCGGTGAACAGCTGGACCGGGATGGCGACCAGCCCGAACGAGAGTGCGCCACTCCAGACTGCCCGTGCCATGGCCCGCCACCTCCCTGTCGCCTCCCATCCGAACCCCTCCGGCCGGTGATCGCATCCCCGGCGGCCCTCCGTTGGTGACAACGGGTGAGGAGAACGGGAGCGGGCGGGTGATCAGCGACCTGCGTACTGGCTGAAGCGCAGTACATTGCCGGCGGGGTCGCGGAAGGCGCAGTCACGGACGCCGTACGGCTGGTCGACGGGTTCCTGCACCACCTCGGCGCCGGAGGCACGAATGCGCTCGAACGTGCGGTTGCAGTTGTCGGTCGCGAAGACCACTCCGCGCATCAGGCCCTTGGCCGTCAGGTCGGCGATCGCCCGCCTGTCGTCCTGGGATGCCTCCGCATCGGCCACGGGGGGTTCGAGGACGATGTCCACGTCCGGTTGCGCCGGAGAGCCGATGGTCACCCAGCGCCTTCCCCCGTACCGGACATCGTTGCGCACCCTGAGACCGAGGACGTCCCGGTAGAAGGCGACGGCCTTGTCGTGGTCGTCCACGACGATGAAGCAGTGCGAGAGTCTGAGGTCCATACGGGTCACGCTACGGACGGCCCACGGATCGTGCTTCCCCGCGCGCTGCGGGTCCCCGCAGTGGCACGCCCAGGGCGCCCCGAGTCGTGAAACCCGGGGGACGGTGCATCAGGCGCCCCTTACGTCACAACCGCCACAGCGGGGGCACGAACTCCGGGGAATCTCCGTTCGACGCCTTCGCGCACCAGTACGCTGCGTCCGGCGTCACGGACTCGCGGAGGCGCAGATGGGGGAACCGAGTTTCGGAGTGCTGGGACCGCTCCAGGTGCGGGTGAAAGGCGTCCCGATACGCCTCGGCGGTCCGAAGCCGCGGGCGATCCTCGCCACGCTGTTGTTGCAGCCCGGGAGCTTCGTCTCGCTCGACCTGCTGACGGAGGTGCTGTGGCCGGGCGGCGCACCCCGGTCCGCAGTCGCCAATGTCCGCACGTACGTGCGCGCGCTGCGCCGGACCCTGTCCGAGGCGGGGATCAACGCCGACGGCCTGAGCACCCGGCCGTCGGGCTACGCGCTGGACGTCGCCCCTCACGATCTCGACCTGCTGCTCTTCGAACAGCGGCTGGAGCGTGCCCGCGCGGAGCGTGATGACGGCGACCACGCCACCGCGTTGCGCGCGTACGAATCCGCCCTCGACCTCTGGCGCGGTGGGGTGCTGCAGGACGTGCCGTCCAGTGTGGTCTGGGACCCCGCCATCACCCGGGCCGAAGGGGTGCGGTCGGCCGCGATCGACGAATGCCTCGACGTGCGGCTGCGCATGGGGGACTACGCGCCGCTGGTCGCGGAGCTGCGGTCGCGGCTCGCCGAGGACCCGCTGCGGGAGGACCTGTGGCAGATGCTGGTGCGCGCCCTGCACAGCTCGGGCCGCACCCTCGAGGCCCGCTCCGCGTACGCCGACGCCGAGCGGACCCTCGCGGCCGAACTCGGCATCGAGCCGGGCCCGTCCCTGCGCAGCACCGGGGAGGAGGTCAACGGGTACGTCTCCCGACGGCGCACGACGTCCCCTGCGCCGGTGTGCCAGTTACCCATCGACGTACCGGACTTCACCGGGCGGGCCGACGAGATCGCCGTACTGGAGGGACTGTTGTCGGCGGCCGGACGGCAACCGGTCGTCGCAGCTCTCTCGGGCCCGCCGGGTTCCGGGAAGTCCACCCTGGCGGTTCACGTCGCCCATCGTGTCCGCCCGGCCTTTCCGGACGGCCAGCTCTTCGTCGATCTGGACGGCATGAGCCGCAGGCCACGCGAACCGGCCGACGTCCTGGCCGAGTTGCTGCGCGGTCTCGGCGTCATCGACAGCGCCATCCCCGGCGACCTGAGCGAGCGGGCGTCGCTGTTCCGCTCGCGCCTGGCGCAGCGACGGTTCCTCATCGTCCTCGACGACGCCGCCGGCAGCGCCCAGGTGCGTTCCCTGCTTCCGGGCACCGGCGGATCGGCAGTGATCGTCAGCTCCCGCCGCCGCATGCCGGGGCTGCCGGCGCACCACCTGCCGATGGGCATGATGCGACACGACGAAGCCCGCGCGCTCTTCGCCACGATCGTGGGGCCGGACCGGCTGCGGATGGAGGAAGCGGACGCCGACCGGGTGCTCGCCTGCTGCGGCTCGCTGCCGCTGGCCGTGCGCATCGCCGGGGCCCGGCTGGTGAACCGGCCGGGGTGGACCGTGGGCGCCCTGGCCGACTTCCTGAGTGACGAACGCGGACGGCTCGACCAGCTCCACACGGGCGAGCTGGAGGTCCGGGCGAGCGCGGAGCTGAGCTACCGGCACCTGCCCGCCCAGGCGGCGACGGCGTTCCGGGCCTTCGGCCTGCTGGCCGACGACGCGGTGGCGGGGTGGATGGTCGCGGTCGCGATGGGCCGCAGCGAAGGCGTTGCCGGAGAGCTGGAGACGCTGGCCGACGAGCACCTGGTCGAAGTGAGCGGCACCGACCGTCTCGGACTGCAGCGGTACCGCATGCACGACCTGTTGCGCTGTTACGCCCGGGAGCTGTCGGAGGCCGATGATGCCGGGCTGCGACTGCAACGCCGGCTGGAAGTCGTCGACACCCTGACCGTGCTCGCCCGCTGCGCCAATTCGGCGATGCCCACGCACTTCCTCGGCATCCTCGGGGAGCCGACCCGCCCGGCAGGGCCCGCCGTCGCGATCGCCCCCTCGGTACGCGCCCGGCCCGTGGAATGGTTCGAAACCGAACGCCGGATCCTCGTGGCAGCGGTGGAGTCCACGTTACGCCTCGGCCACGTCTCCCGGGCCGCCGATCTCGCGATCGAGCTGGCCGGCTTCTTCGACCTGCGCGGCTATTACGGCGACTGGCTGCGGACGCACCGGCTCGTACTCGACGCGGCGCCCGCTCCGTCCGACCGGCAGGCCGCGGCGCTGCTGCGCAATCTGGGCCAGCTCCACCTCTACCAGGACCGCTACACCGACGCGCTCGCCTCCTTCGACACCTCGCGCGCGCTCTTCGCGGGTCTCGGGAACCTGTCGGGCGAGGCCGTCGCCGCGGTGGGGGCCGGGTCCGTGTACCGGGTCCTCAACGACCTCGATGCCGCTCTGGACACGTTCGTCACGGCGTTGCGCGGATTCGACAAGGCCGGTGACCGGCACGGTGAAACGGTCGCCCACAACGCGATCGCCTCGGTGTGGCTGGAGCGGCGGGACCCCGACGCCGCGGCGCCCTGGCTCGACTGCGCTCTGGAGCTCTCCCGCGAGGTGGGTGACCGGCACCGCGAGGCACAGGTGCGGCGCCGTATCGCGGTGCTGCACGAACTTCGCGGCGAACCGCACGTCGCACAGGCCGAACTGGAGCGCGCACTCGGCATCTTCGACGAGCTGGCAGACGCCCACTGCGCGGCCTACGTGCAGCAGAGCATCGGTGAGTTGCTGCTGCGGCAGGGCGACGCGAGCCAGGCATCCGCGCTCCTGGTCGACGCGCTGGCCGTACAACAGCAGCTCGGCGACCGACGAGCGGAGGCGCGGGTGGCGTGTCTGCTGGGCGAACTGCACCACGCGACCGGGCGGGACCGGACCGCGCGACGCTACTTCCACCGCTCGCTGTCGACGTGGCGCCGGCTCGAGGCCTGCGGCCAGGCCGAACTGGTTGAGGCCAAGCTGCGGTCGCTGCGCTGACGTGCCTGCGGCCCGTACGACCGGGTGAGTGCGGAGCGGCCGTGGTCGGGTGCCGCCTGCTCGGCCGTGCACCCGTCCGTCACCGACGGGACGGTGGTTCCCGGTGCCGGCGGAGGAAGCCGGCACCGGGCCCCGTTCATCCCGTCAGCACCGGTTCTTGCTGGTCTGGTAGCGCGTCAGACCGTCCTCCCAGGTGACACCCTGGACGACCGAGACGACGACCGAGCCGTTGTGTATCTGCTCGTAGTGCAGGTGAGGGGAGATGTTGTAGATCGCGGACGAAGCGCCGACCCGGCCGATCCGCTGCCCGACCTTGACCGTGTCGCCCTTCGCGACACCACGGGACTTCAGGTGCGCGTAGCGGGTGCGCCAGCCGTCCCCGTGCCCGATCACAATGGTGTTCCCGTAACCGGAGGTCGTGCTGTAGTACGAGGCGAGCACCTTGCCGCCGGCGCTCGCGAACACACGACGGCCGTCGTCGTCCGGATTGCCGTTGGCGTCGTAGTGGTTCCAGTCGATCGCGTGCGCCGGGCTGTGCCCGTTCCAGTTGCTGCCGCGCCACTTCTGGCCGCACTCGAACGGCATCTTGAAGGTCGGACGGCTGGTGATCGTCACATCCGACGACGCGGTCTCCGGGGCCGCGACAGCTGTCGGAGTCACGATCGCGACGGCGGCGACCGCACTGGCGGCCGCGAGAAGCCGGCGGAAATGTCTGTTCATGTCTATCCCCCTGTGAATCGGTGATGGGCCGATTCAAGGGGGCGGGCATACAAAGCGGATACAACTGCTGCGCCCCTGGTCCGGGGCCTCGTCGTACATACGGCGCAACGACGATCAACACTCCCCCGGCGTCATCCGAGCCGCCCGGCCGGGGATCGCGACGTGCAGCCCAGGACGCCGAAACGCCGGCCCTACCCGTGAAACGAGGCGACGATCATCCATGGGACGAAGGCAACGGCTTCCCCTGCCGGTCCAAGAGGAACGGTGGGGACGCTGTCGCCCGCCTGCCCCGGGACCGACGTTGCACCGGACCCACGAGGTCGACACCGCTACCACGATGTTCACCCGCGCGTCGCGCACGGCTGTGAGCAGGGCAGCCTCCGCCCCTTCGGAAACGCCCGGAAGCCCGACACGGCGCGCTCCCGCTGTCCGGGGCAGCTCGACAGCAGCCGTGAACGTCTCCAGGGGGAGATCCCGCAGATTCCCGGCGCCTGCCCCGGCCGCCGGACCATAGTGGCCGACTGACATTCGACACGACACAAGGCGCAGTCAAGCGAGCACGCAATGAAAGAAGGGCCCGTGACCAGCGGAAACGCTGATCGCGGGCCCTTTTTCGGCTGTGGCGGCGCCAGGATTCGAACCTGGGAAGGCTGAGCCGGCAGATTTACAGTCTGCTCCCTTTGGCCGCTCGGGCACACCGCCGGGGTTCGCTGCCGTGCCGCAGGCCGCTTCGGCCTGCTGTGTGGCAACGACGTAAACCATACCCGATGCCCAGGGGTGCTCCGCCACTCGGTTGATCTCCGCTCGACGCGTGAAGGTGTGGCTAGGCTGGCCGTGCGGACCGGCGACGGAACGCACCCCATGACGGATCTACGCACGAGGAGCCAACTCAACATGGCCGACTCCAGTTTCGACATCGTCTCGAAGGTCGAGCGGCAGGAGGTCGACAACGCCCTCAACCAGGCGGGCCGCGAGATCTCCCAGCGGTACGACTTCAAGAACGTCGGCGCATCGATCGAGTGGTCCGGCGACAAGATCGAGATGCGCGCCAACTCCGAGGAACGCGTGAAGGCGATTCTCGACGTCTTCCAGTCCAAGCTGGTCAAGCGCGGCATCTCGCTGAAGGCCCTGGACACCGGCGAGCCGCAGGCCTCCGGCAAGGAGTACAAGATCTTCGCCTCGCTGCAGGAGGGCATCTCGCAGGAGAACGCCAAGAAGGTCGCCAAGATCATCCGCGACGAGGGCCCGAAGGGCGTCAAGGCTCAGGTGCAGGGCGACGAGCTCCGCGTCAGCTCGAAGAGCCGTGACGACCTGCAGGCCGTCCAGCAGCTCATCAAGGGCAAGGACCTCGACTTCGCGGTGCAGTTCGTCAACTACCGCTGACGTCGGCCGTCACGGCCGTCCCATACCGGGTCCCCGGTTCGTGCGCGAGGCACGGGCCGGGGCTTCGGCGTGCGCCTCTGCCGCCTCCCGCCCGGAGGTAGGAACCGGGCCGGCGAGCCCGCCCGGCCCGTGCCCGTCAGCGGCCGGCGAACGGCTGGTCCGTGTCGACGATCTCCCGGCCGAGCGGGGCCAGGGAGATCGGGATCAGCTTGAAGTTGGCGACCCCGAGGGGGATGCCGATGATCGTCAGGCACTGCGCGATGCCGGTGGTGATGTGCAGCAGCGCCAGCCACCAGCCGGCGAGCAGCAGCCACAGCACGTTCCCGGCGAACGACGGCGCCCCCGCATCCCATCGCCGCACCGCCGCCCTGCCGAACGGCCACAGTGTGTACAGCGCGATGCGGAAGGAGGCGATGCCGAACGGGATGCCGATGACCGTGATGCAGAGCAGCAGCCCCGCGACCACGTATCCGACGGCGAGCCAGAAGCCCGACAGTACAAGCCAGATGATGTTCAGAAGGGTCTTCATCGCGGATAACCTGCCATCTGCTCGAGGCGGGCGATGCGTTCCGCCATGGGCGGGTGGGTGGAGAACAGCCGGGACATCCCGCCACCCGCGCGGAACGGGTTGGCGATCATCATGTGTCCGGCGGTTTCGAGCCGCGGCTCCGGGGGCAACGGCATCTGCTTCGTCCCTTGTTCGAGCTTGCGCAGGGCCGAAGCCAGGGCCAGCGGGTCGCCGGTGAGCTGCGCTCCCGAGGCGTCCGCCTGGTACTCGCGGGAGCGGGAGACGGCCAGCTGGATGACGGAAGCCGCCAGCGGACCCAGCAGCAGGATCAGCAGCATGCCGAGCAGACCCGGCCCCTCGTCGTCGTCGCTCCGCCCGAAGGGCAGCAGCCAGGCGAAGTTGACCAGGAACATGATGACCGACGCGAGTGCGCCCGCGACCGAGGAGATCAGGATGTCGCGGTTGTGGACGTGGCTGAGCTCGTGCCCGATGACGCCCCTGAGTTCGCGCTCGTTGAGGAGCCGCAGGATGCCGTCGGTGCAGCACACGGCCGCATGGCGCGGGTTCCGCCCGGTCGCGAAGGCGTTGGGGGCGGCCGTCGGTGAGATGTAGAGGCGCGGCATGGGACGACGGGCGGCCGTGGAGAGTTCGCGCACGATCCGGTAGAGGCCCGGGGCCTCGAACTCGCTGACCGGGCGGGCCCGCATGGCGCGCAGCGCCAGCTTGTCGCTGTTCCAGTAGGCATAGGCGTTGGTGCCGAGGGCCACGATCACGGCCACGATCAGTCCCGTACGGCCGAACAGGCTGCCGATGACGATGATGAGGGCCGACAGGCCCCCGAGGAGTACGGCGGTCTTCAGCCCGTTGTGCCGGCGGTGCACGGTGCGCCCTCCAAGTGGTGCTGCGGGGGACCCTCTGGGGCGGTGTGTCCGCTCTCAGTGGACACTCCCGTACTGGTCAACGCCAGTCGGAGGCAGCGGGTTCCCCGTGCTCCGGGTGCCCGGGACCGTGCGGGGGCGACGTCCTAGAGCAGTACCGCGGAAGCGAAACGCAGGATCACCTGGGGCGCGCCGGAAAGGACCGCGCCGAGGACCGCGGACAGGCCCATGGCCGCACCGAGCGGGACGGGGACGGGCCGCTTCACCGGAACGGCCGCCCCGGCGGCGGGAGCACCGGGCCCGTCCGCAGCTGCGGGCCGGGAGCCGGCGGCCGCCGGCTCCGGGGAGCGGAACAGGACCGCCGTCCAGCGCAGGTAGTAGTACAGAGCGATCACGACGTTCACGGCCATGACGACGGCGAGCCAGCCCAGTCCGGCGTCCACCGCGACCTGGAAGACCACGACCTTCGCGAAGAGGCCGATGACGCCGGGTGGGAGTCCGGCCAGGCACAGCAGGAAGAAGCCCAGGGCCAGGGCGGCCAAGGGGCGGTCTGTGTAGAGACCGCGGTAGTCGCCGAGGCGGTTGGCGGGGTTGCTCCGCGCGACGAGGGCGACGACGGCGAACGCTCCGAGGTTGACGACCGCGTACATCAGGGCGTAGGCCACGGTGGATCCGACGGCGCGGCCGGGGTCGTCTGCGTACGCGGCCGCGGCGATCGGGACCAGCAGATAGCCGGCCTGCCCGACGGACGACCAGGCGAGCAGGCGCACGGCGCTGTGCATGCTGGCGGCCCGCTGCCGCAGCGCAGCCACGTTTCCGACGGTCATGGTGACGGCGGCCAGGACGGCCGTCACCGGCCCCCAGACGTCGTCGTACGACGGGAATGCCACCAGGGCGACCACGATGAGCCCCGAGAAGCCGACGGCCTTGCCGATCACGGAGAGGTAGGCGGCGACGGGGACCGGCGCGCCCGCGTAGGTGTCCGGCACCCAGAAGTGGAAGGGGGCGGCCGCTGCCTTGAAGGCGAAGCCGACGAGCGTGAGCGCGACACCCGCAGCGACGAGCGTGGCGAGCCGGCCCGGGACGTCGGGAAGCCGGTCGGCGACCTGCGTCATGTGGATGCTGCCCGTGGCGGCGTACACGAAACTGATGCCCAGGAGCGTCACGGCGGTCGCCGCCACGGACGACAGGAAGAACTTGAGGGCTGCCTCGGACGAGAGCCGGTCGCCGCGGCGGAGGCCGACCAGGGCGAACGTGGGCAGGGAGGCGACCTCGAGGGCGACGACGAGGGTCGCCAGGTCGCGGGAGGCGGGCAGCAGGGCGGCGCCTGCTACGGCGGAGAGCAGCAGGAACCAGTACTCGCCGGCCGGCAGTTCCGCGTCCCTGAGCGTCCCGAGGGAGAGCAGAGCCGTCAACAGGGCGCCGCCCAGGACGAGGAACTGGATGGAGAGGGCGAAGGGGTCGGCGGTGTAGCTGCACACGTCGGGCTGCGCGGTCAGGCAGAAGGTGCGCCGGTCGCCGTCGAGGAGCGGCAGCAGGGCCAGCGCGGACAGGGCCAGTCCGGCGACCGCGATCCAGCCGAGCACGGGCTTGCGCCGCTCGGGCAGGAACAGGTCGGCGACGAGGACGACGAGCGCGACGGCCGCGGGCAGGGCGGCGGGGGCGAGCGCGATCCAGTCCACGGACTGGACCAGGCTCCGTTCGGCTCCGGCGGCGAGGTGGGCGAGGGAGGTCATCAGCTGCCTCCTCCGAGGAGGTTCTGCACGGCCGGGTCGGTGAGGCCGAGGAGGGCCGCGGGCCAGAGTCCGGCAAGGACGGTGAGGACGACGAGCGGGGTCCAGGCGGCGAACTCGTGGCCCCGGACGTCCACGGGAGTGCCGGCGCCTGCGGGTACGGCGGCCGCTCCTGCGGGATGCGGTGCGGGCAGCGCCCCGGGCGCCCCGGGCGCCTCGGGTTCGACGGCACCGGGCGGGACGCCCATGCAGACACGGCGGACGACCACGAGCATGTAGGCGGCGGTGAGCAGGGTGCCGAATGCGGCGACGGCCATGAAGGTCAGGAACGCCGGGCGGTTCAGGCCCTCGGCGGGCCGGAACGCGCCGAACATGGCGAGCATCTCGCCCCAGAAGCCGGCCAGCCCGGGCAGGCCGAGGGAGGCGACCGCGCCGAAGGCGATCAGCCCGCCGAGGCGCGGCGTCCGGCCGTAGAGGGCGGCGCCGGTGCGGCCGGCGAGCCGGTCGAGGTCCGCCTCGCCGAAGCGCTCCTTGACCGCGCCGACCAGGAAGAACAGCAGGCCGGTGATGAGGCCGTGCGCGATGTTGGCGAACAGCGCGCCGTTGACGCCGGTGGGGGTGAGGGTGGCGATGCCGAGCAGCACGAAGCCCATGTGGCCGACGGAGGAGTACGCGATGAGCCGCTTGAGGTCGCCCGACGCGCCGGGGCGGGCCAGCGCCAGGCAGGCCAGCGATCCGTAGACGATGCCGACGACGGCGAACGCGGCGAGGTAGGGCGCGAAGGTGTGCATGCCCTCGGGCGCGATCGGGAGCAGGATGCGGACGAAGCCGTAGGTGCCCATCTTCAGCAGCAGTCCGGCCAGGAGGACGGAGCCGACGGTGGGGGCGGCCGTGTGGGCGTCCGGCAGCCAGCTGTGGACGGGCCACATCGGGGTCTTCACGGCGAGGCCGATGCCGATGGAGGCGACGGCGAGCAGTTGCGTGGTGTGACCGAGCGCGGACGCGTTGTCAGTGCCGAGTGCCACCATGTCGAAGGTGCCGCCCTCGAGTCCCACGAGGAGGAAGCCGAGCAGCATGACCACGGAACCGAGCACGGTGTAGAGGATGAACTTCCACGCGGCGCGGGTGCGGCCGGCCCCGCCCCAGCGGGCGATGAGGAAGTACATGGGGATGAGGACCGTCTCGAAGGCGAGGAAGAACAGCAGCAGGTCGAGGACGGCGAAGGTGGCGAGTGTGCCGGCCTCCAGGAGGAGGACGAGCGCCACGAAGCCCTGGGCGGAGGGGCCCTCGGGCATCCGGAAGTAGCTGTGGAGGGCACAGAGGAACGTCAGCAGTGCGGTCAGGACGAGCAGGGGGAGCGAGACACCGTCGACGCCCAGGTGGATGCGGACGTCGAGGGCCGGGATCCAGCTGACGTCGGTGGTGGCCTGCATGGTGGCCGGGCGGTCGTGGTCGAACCCGAGCGCCAGCATCACGGTGGCCGCGAGGACCACCCCGGTGACGGTGACGCCGTGCCGGAGCACCGCCTGCTGCGGATTGCGGCCGCGGAGCCCGGGGGGCGCGGGGAGCAGCGCGGCGGCGGCGCCGAGGAGGGGGAGGACGACGACGGCCACGAGGAGGTACTGCATGACGGTGTCGTTGAGGGGGGCGATCACGGCTCACGCTCCGGCGGCGACGAGGACGGCGGCGACGGCCAGCACCACGGTGCCGGCGAGGAGTGCGCCGAGGTAGGTCTGCACGTTGCCGGTCTGCGCGCGGCGGACGGCGGTGCCGAGCCGGCGCGGCGCTTCACCGGCACCGTGCACCAGCGCGTCGACGACCCGGCGGTCGAGGAACCGGACCAGTCCGGCGGCGGAATTCACCGGACGCACGAAGAGGCGGCTGTAGACGGCGTCGAGGTGGAAACCGTGGGCGGCGGGCCGGTGCAGGGGGCCGAGGAGGAGGCGCCCCGGGTCGGCGGGGTCCTCGGCGGAGGCGATGTCGCCGTAGACCTCTTCGTGGGTGGCGATGGCTTCCATCTCGGTGAGGGCGGGTTCGACCCGAGGGTGGGCGGTGACCGCGCCGACCGGGACGCGGGCGGCTCGCGCGGTGGTGTGACGCCAGGCGCCGTACATCACGAGGACGCCGGCGAGGGCGAGTCCGGTCGCGAGGACGGAGGTGACGAGGGTCGGGTTCAGCGAGCGCTCGTCGAACCAGCCGGGGAGGGCGGTGACGGCGAGGCCGAACCCCGCGGTGGGGAGGAACAGCACCCACAGCACGGCGGTCATGGACAGCGGCTGCCTGCCGTGGTCGGGGGCGTCGGCTCCCTTGCCGCGGAACACGAGCAGCCACAGGCGTGCGGCGTAGGCGGCGGTGAGGAGGGCCGTCAGCAGGCCGGAGACGAGGACGGTCCAGCCGACCGCGGCGGGAATGCCGGTGGCGTGGCCGGCTGCGGCGTGCTCGGCGGAGCCCAGGACGGCTTCCTTGGAGAAGAAGCCGGCGAACGGCGGGACGGCGACGAGTGCCAGGAGCGCGACGGTGACGGTCCAGTAGGCGTCGGGGATCCGCCGGGCCAGGCCGCGCATGCGGGACATGGCGCTGAGCGAGTTGGTGCCCGCCGCGTGGATGATCACACCTGCGCCCAGGAAGAGGAGGGCCTTGAACGCTCCGTGTGACATCAGGTGGAACACGGCCGCGCCGCGGTCGCCGACGGCCAGGGCTCCGGTCATGTAACCGAGCTGCCCGATGGTCGAGTAGGCGAGGACGCGTTTGATGTCGTCCTGGGCGATCGCGGCAACCGCGGATCCGGTCATGGTGACGGCGGCCATCACACCGAGGACGGCCAGGGCCGCGGTCGAAGCGGTGAAGACGGGCAGCAGCCGGGCGACGAAGTAGACGCCCGCCGCGACCATGGTCGCGGCGTGGATGAGCGCGGAGACCGGGGTGGGGCCGGCCATGGCGTCGGGCAGCCAGGTGTGCAGCGGGAACTGGGCGGACTTGCCTGCGACGCCCGCCAGCAGGAGCAGGGCGATCACGGTGGGGTGGTCGAGGCCGTCGCCGGAGACGGCGGCGGTGAGGATGCCGTTGATCCGGAAAGTGCCGGCGTCGGCGGCGAGCGCGAACAGGCCGATCAGGAACGGCACGTCGCCGAGCTTGGTGACGAGGAACGCCTTGAGGGAGGCGGACCGGGCGGCCTCCGTCTCCCAGTAGTGGCCGACGAGGAAGTAGGAGCAGATGCCCATGATCTCCCAGCCGACCAGCAGCACCATGAGGTCGCCGGTGTAGACGACGAGCAGCATGGCGGCCGTGAAGAGCGAGACCAGGGCGGCGTAGGAGGAGTAGCGCGGATCGTGGCGGAGGTAGCCGGTGGAGTAGATCTGCACGCAGGAGGCGACGACGCAGACGACGACCGCGACCAGGGCGGCGAATCCGTCGATGTTCAGCGCGAGGTCGATCGGCACGGACCCGGTGGGCGTGAGCCGGGTGGCGGCGTCGATCGGCTCTCCCCCGCCCTGCCGGGCGGCGACGAGGACGGCCGACACCGTGGCGGTGAGCACCGGGACGACGGCGAGCGGCTGGACGAACCCGGGGGCGCGGCGACCGAGGAGCAGGCCGGCGGTCGAGCCGAGGAAGGGGAGGAGGGGGACGAGAACGGCGAGGGTCGTGGTCGTCACGCGGCGGCCTCTGACTTCTGTGGCGTGTCCGCGACGGTGTCCGCTCGCTCCGGTCCGGTGCCCGCCGGAGGATCGGCGAGGTCGGTGAGCCGGTCGATGTCGGAGGTTCCGCGGTTGCGGTGGACGAGCAGGACGATCGCCAGCCCGATGCCGATCTCGGCGGCGGCGATGGTGATGGTGAAGAGGGTCAGCACCTGTCCGGCGTGCAGGGTGTCGCGGAGCCAGACGTCGAAGGCGACGAGATTGAGGTTGACGGCGTTGAGCATGAGCTCGACGGACATCAGCATCAGGATCGCGTTGCGGCGCGCCAGGACGCCGTAGAGGCCGGTGCAGAACAGCAGGGCTGCGAGCACGGCGGGGTAGGCGAGATGCATCAGCGCGTCTCCTTGCCGGCCGGCCGGCCGTTCCTGCGGGAGAGGACGATGGCGCCGACGAGTGCGGCGAGCAGCAGCACGGACAGTGCCTCGAACGGCAGCACCCAGTGCTGGAAGAGGCTGCGGCCCGCGACGTCGGTGCTGCCCTGCACCGTGGAGAGGTCGATCCAGGTGGAGCGGAAGGCGTCGACCACGACCCAGACCAGGAGGGCCGCGGCGACGAGGGCCGCGGCGAGCGCCACCGGGCGGTTGCCCGAGTCGGCGTCGGGCGAGCGGCCGATGGGGGCCTTGGTGAGCATCAGGCCGAAAAGGAGGAGGACCACGACGGATCCGAGGTAGATCAGCACCTGCACCCAGGCGATGAACTCCGCGGTGAGCAGGAGGTATTCGACGGCGAGTCCGCCGAGGGTCACCACCAGCCACAGCGCGGCGTGCACGAGTTGGCGGGTGGCGACGGTGACCAGGGCGGCCCCGAAGGTGACGAGTCCGACCAGGACGAACGCGATCTCGACCCCGGTGGGCGACAGGAATCCGGGGTGTCCGGCTGCGAGGATCACGCTCCGTCCCCCTGCTGCTCCTGCTGTTGTTCCTGTTCGCCTGCTGCGGCGAGCTTGTCGGCGGTCTTCCGTGCCGCGCCGATCTCCTTGGGCTCCTCTGCGGCCGGGTCCAGTGCGGGCGGCGCGGGTACCGTCCACATCCAGTCGCGGAGCTTGTCGCGCTCATGGGTGAGTTCGCGGATGTCGGTCTCGGCGTACTCGAACTCGGGCGACCAGAACAGCGCGTCGAACGGGCACACCTCGATGCAGATCCCGCAGTACATGCACAGGGAGAAGTCGATGGCGAAGCGGTCGAGCACGTTCCGGCTGCGTTCGCGTCCGCCGGGGGCGGCGGGCGGCACCGTCTCCTTGTGGGAGTCGATGTAGATGCACCAGTCCGGGCACTCGCGGGCGCACAGCATGCAGACCGTGCAGTTCTCCTCGAACAGCCCGATCACGCCGCGGCTGCGCGGAGGCAGCGCGGGCTGCACGTCCGGGTACTGCGCGGTGACGGTCTTCTTCGTCATCGTGCGCAGGGTGACGGCCAGGCCCTTGGCGAGGCCGGATCCGGGGATGCTCATGAGGAAATCACCACCTTGACGACGCCGGTGAGCGCGATCTGGGCGAGGGCCAGCGGAATGAGGACGGTCCAGGCGAGCTTCTGCAGTTGGTCCTCACGCAGCCGCGGGTAGCTCACGCGCAGCCAGATGACGCCGAATGCCAGGACGGCGGTCTTGAGGAGGGTCCACAGCCAGCCGAGACCGTCGGCACCGCCCGGTCCGTTCCATCCGCCCAGGAAGAGGACGGTCGTCAGGCCGCAGAGGACGACGATTCCCGCGTACTCGGCGAGCAGGAACAGCGCGAAGCGCAGGCCGGTGTACTCGGTGTACGCGCCGAAGATGATCTCGGAATCGGCGACCGGCATGTCGAAGGGCGGCCGCTGGAGCTCGGCGAGGCCGGCCGTAAAGAAGACGACCGCGCCGACCAGTTGCCACGGCACCCACCACCAGTGGAAGCCTTCGATGATGCCGGACAGGGAGACCGTCCCGGCGGCCATGGCGACGGACGCGGCGGCGAGCAGCATCGGGAGTTCGTACGCGAGGAGCTGGGCGGCCGTGCGCAGGCCGCCGAGCAGCGAGAACTTGTTCGCCGAGGCCCAGCCGGCCATGACCGAGCCGAGAACGCCGACGCCCATCACCGCAAGGACGAAGAAGACGCCCGCGTCGACGGCCTGGCCGACGGCGTTGCCGGGGCCGACCGGGATGGTGATCAGGACGAGGAGGTAGGGCAGCAGTGCCACGGCGGGGGCCAGCTGGAAGACGCGGCGGTCGGCGGCCGCCGGGACCACGTCCTCCTTCTGCGCGAACTTCACGCCGTCGGCGACGAGCTGTGCCCAACCGTGGAAGCCGCCCGCGTACATGGGTCCGAGCCGGCCCTGCATGTGCGCCATGACCTTGTGCTCGGTCTGCCCGACGACGAGCGGCAGCACGAGGAAGGCGACGAAGACGGCGAGCAGCCGCCAGGCGACGTCGAGGACGTCGTTCACTGTGCCTCTCCTTCCTCGGTGTCCCTGCCGGTGCCGGGAGCGGCGCCCTCACCGGCGCCGGCGTCCGTTCCGTCTCCGGCGTCCGTTCCGTCTCCGGTGTCCTGACCGGGTGCGGTTTTCCGGCCGGGCGCTGCATCGGCTCCGGCTCCGCCGTCCCGTTCGGGGCGGGCAGGGCGGTCGGAACGGTCCGGCCGTTCGTCCGCAGTCCGAGGGCCGTGCCAGGGGGCGTCGCCACCCGGCCTGCGCGCCCCGGGCTTCCGCGGCGCGGCCCCTCCGGACTGCTCGGGCCGCTCAGCTCCTGCGGGCCGCTCGGCCCCTGCGGCCCCGGCGGTCCCCTCGGCCTGCTGGCTCGCCGACCCGGCGGAGACGCTGCGCGTGCGGCGCGCCGGGCGCTCGCCCGCGGCCGCAGCACGGCCGGCTCCCCGGGCCGGACGCGCCGGGGCCGGCGGCAACTGCCCCTTGAGCGGACCCCATTCGTTCGGGTCGGGGACGCCCGGCGGGAGCATCTGCCGACGCTTCGGTGCACCGTGCCCGGCGCCCTCGCCGGGCTCCTTGGCGCCGGGCCATGCCTTGGCCACCCGCGCCGCCAGCACGAAGTCCTTGCGCAGCGGATGCCCCTCGAACCCCTCGGGCAGCAGCAGCGGCACGAGGTGGGGGTGGCCGGTGAAGTGGACGCCGAACATCTCGTTGGTCTCGCGCTCGTGCCATTCCGCCCCCGCGTAGACGCCGACCGCGGTCGGCAGTACCGGGGCATCGTGCGGGACGGTGGTGCGCAGCAGCAGCCGGCGGACGGCCGGCGGTGCATCCGCGCCGAGCGCGACGACGTGCGCCGAGATCCGGAAGCCCTCGCCCGGCTCGTCGACGGCGCTCAGCCAGTCGAAATAGGTGCAGCCGAGGATGTCGCGCGCGGTTTCGAGCGCGGCGATCCAGCGGTCCGGCGGGACGTCGACGGTGAGGAGGTCGTAGGCCTCCGCAGCGCTCGCGCCCTCGCCGAAGAGGTCGGCCGCACTGCGCGGCAGCCAGCCGGCCGGCGGCTCGGGCA
>NZ_JAMQGM010000003.1 GCF_023703325.1 Streptomyces meridianus | reverse complement strand
GCGGTCCGGCCCTCGGCCAGTGCCGCCACCCCGCGCAGCAACTCCTCACGATCGGCACCCACCACACAGGCCCGGTGCGTGAACACCGACCGCGACGTCGCCAACGACGACCCGACACCGGTGATGTCGGCCTCGGACGGGTCGAGACACAGCAGGCGCGCGGCCTGGTCTGCCAATGCCGCCGGGGTCCTGGCGGAGAAAACCCACGGCACGACCGGCAGGGCGGTCCCGTCCGGGGTGTCGTCGTTCGACTCCTCGGGAACCTCCTCGAGGATGACGTGGGCGTTGGTACCACTGATCCCGAAGGACGAGACGCCCGCACGGCGCGGATGACCCTCCGCCGGCCACTCCCGCGACTCGGTGAGCAGTTCCACGTGACCCTCGGTCCAGTCCACCTGGTCCGACGGCTCGTCCACGTGCAACGTCCTCGGCAGCATCCCGTGGCGCATCGCCATCACCATCTTGATGACACCCGCCACACCCGCCGCCGCCTGCGTGTGCCCCAGGTTCGACTTCACCGACCCCAGCCACAACGGCCGGTCCTCCGAACGCTCCTGACCATAGGTGGCCAACAGCGCCTGCGCCTCGATCGGATCACCCAGACGCGTCCCCGTCCCATGCGCCTCCACCACATCCACATCCGCGGCATTCAGACCACCCGCGGCCAGCGCCTGCCGGATCACCCGCTGCTGCGACGGACCGTTCGGCGCCGTCAGACCGTTCGACGCACCGTCCTGGTTCAGCGCCGAGCCACGCACCACCGCCAGCACCCGGTGCCCGTTCGCCCGCGCATCCGACAACCGCTCCAACAGCAGCACACCCGCACCCTCGCCCCAGGCGACGCCGTCCGCGGCAGCGGCGAACGACTTCGACCGGCCGTCGGGCGCCAGGCCCCGCTGACGGCTGAACTCCACGAACATGCCGGGCGTGCCCATGACGGCGACACCGCCGGCGAGCGCGAGCGAGCACTCCCCCGACCGCAGCGCCTGAGCCGCCATGTGCAGGGAGACCAGCGACGACGAGCACGCCGTGTCGACCGTGACCGCCGGCCCCTCCAGACCGAGCGTGTACGACGTGCGCCCGGACACCAGGCTGCCGCCGCTGCTCGCGGCCGCCTCCACGCCCAGGGCGTAGTCGTGGTACATCACGCCGGCGAACACGCCCGTCCGGCTGCCCTTGAGCGTCGTGGGGGCGATGCCCGCCCGCTCGATCGCCTCCCACGAGACCTCCAGCAGCAATCGCTGCTGCGGATCCATCATCAGCGCCTCGTTCGGACCGATCCCGAAGAAACCCGGATCGAAACCGGCAGCGTCATACAGGAACCCGCCCTCCCGGGCATACGTCCTGCCCGGGACACCCGGCTCCGGGTCATACACGTCCGGATCCCAGCCCCGGTCCTCGGGAAACCCCCCGATGGCATCCACACCATCGGCCACCAGCCGCCACAGATCCTCCGGCGACGCCACCCCGCCCGGATACCGGCACGCCATCCCCACGATCACGACGGGGTCGTCGACCGCACCGCCGCGGGACGCGGCGGGCAGTGCGCGGACCGGGGCCGGGGCGGCCTGCGCGCCGGCGAGTTCGCGGTCGAGGTGATCTGCCACGGCCTGCGCGGTCGGGTGGTCGAAGATGAGGGTGGCGGGCAGGCGCATCCCGGTCACCGCACCGAGCTGGTTGCGCAACTCGACAGCGGCGAGCGAATCGAAACCGAGTTCGCTGAAGGCCCGTTCCGGCTCGATCGCCTCGGCCGAGGCGTGTCCGAGCACGGCGGCGACCTGGCCCTGGACGAGCTCGAGCAGAGCACGGGAGCGTGCCCCTGCATCCAGCCCGGCGAGGCGGGCCGCCAGACCGTCGGCCGAGGCGGCGGACCGGGCTGCGCGCCGCACGGGCACCCGGACCAGCCCCCGAAGCAACACGGGGACCTCCTCGCCGCGATCGCGCAGCACCACGGCATCGATGCGCAGGGGCACCAGCGCGGGCTGACCGGAGCGCAGACCGGCGTCGAACAGGGCAAGGCCCTCGTCGGGCGGAATCGCGGGCAATCCCTGGGCTGCCATGCGCTGTTCGGCCAGGTCGAGCGTTCGGGTCATCCCCGTGGAGACGCCCCACAGGCCGTAGGCCAAAGAGGTGGCGGGGAGCCCGGCGGCATGGCGCTGGTGGGCGAGTGCGTCCAGGAACACGTTGGCTGCCGCGTAGTTGCCCTGCCCAGCGGCCAGCACCAGACCACCCGCCGAGGAGAACATCACGAACGCCGACAGATCCATGCCTCGGGTCAGCTCGTGCAGATGCCACGCCGCGTCCGCCTTCGGCCGCAGAACCGCATGCATCCGGTCGGGCGAGAGCGTCCCGATCACACCGTTGTCGGCCACGCCCGCCACGTGCACGACCGCGGTCAGCGGATGTGCCGGATCCACCGTGTCGAGGACTCCGGCGAGCGCGTCCCGGTCGGCGACATCACACGCGGCGACGGCCACGGTGGCGCCGAGGCCGGTCAGTTCGTCGCGGAACGCATCGATCCCGGGAGCCTCCGTTCCGCGCCGGCTGACCAGCAGCAGGTGCCGGACACCGTGTCCGGTGACGAGGTGCCGCGCCACGAGCGCACCGAGGCCGCCCGTACCGCCCGTGACCAGCACGGTCCCATCCGCGGCGAAGTCGACGTCCGGCGGTCCGGCGGGCGGTGTCGGGCGGGCGAGCCGCGGCACGGACACCTGCCCGTCCCGCACGGCCGATTCCGGTTCGCCCGCTGCCAGGGCAGGCTCCGGGCCGCTCGTCCCGTCGGTGTCGACGAGCAGGAAACGGCCGGGGTTCTCCGCTTGCGCCGCGCGCACCAGGCCCCACACGGGTGCCTGCCGGACGTCGACGGGCTCACCGTCCTCGACCGCCACCGCCCGGCGCGTGACCACGGCGAGGGTGGCCCGCTCGAAGCGGTCCTCGGCCAGCCACTGCTGCACCACGGCCAGTACGTGGTCGGCCAGGTCGTGAGCGGCGGTGGGGACATCCCCGTCCGGTGCGGCGCAGGTGAGCACGACCGTGCCGTCGCCGGGCTCTCCGCCGGCCAGATCGTCCCACGAGATCCACGGGACGTCGGCGGTGCCGGTGCCCTTCAGCGGATTCCACGCGATGCGGAACAGCGACTCGGTACCGCTGCTGCCGAGCTGCTCGACCGAGACCGGCCGGCCGACCACGGCCCCGACCGTGGCAACGGGTGCCCCGGTCGTATCCGCGATCTGCAACGACAGGCTCTCCTGGCTGGGTTGTGTGATGCGTACCCGCACCGCCGAGGCACCCGACGCGTGCAGGGTGACGTTTTTCCACACGAAGGGCAGCACGGTCTCGTCGCCACCGGTGCCGTCCACGAGCGCGGCATGCATCGCCGCGTCCAACAGGGCCGGGTGGAACCCGAACTTCTCGCCGTCGGCGTGTGCCGGCTCCGGCAGCGCGATTTCGGCGAAGAGTTCGCCGTCGCGCCGCCAGGCGGCACGGAGGCCCCGGAAGGCCGGCCCGTAGCCGAAGCCGCGCTCGCGCAGGCCCTCGTAGGCTCCGTCCAGACCCAGGGGTGCGGCTCCGGGAGGCGGCCAGGCGCTCAGGTGGAAGGCCGGGGCGTCGGACGTGGGGGCCAGGAGGCCATCGGCGTGCAGGGCCCACGCCAGGTCCGGCTGGTCATCCGGGCGGGAGTAGACGCCCACCGAGCGCCGGCCGGAGCCGTCCGGGGCGCCGACGACCACCTGGACCGCGACGCCGCCCCGCTCGGGAATGATCAGCGGGGTCTGGAGTGCCAGCTCCTCCAACGTGTCGCACCCGACGAAGTCACCCGCCCGGATCGCCAGTTCGACGAATCCGGTGCCGGGCAGCAGAACGTTGCCCAGGACCTCGTGGTCCGCGATCCAGGGGTGGGTGGTCGCGGAGAGACGTCCGGTGAAGGTGACCACGTCGGAGCCCGGCGAGGGGACTACCGCGCCCAGCAGCGGGTGTCCCGCGGCGGACAGACCGGCCGCGGCCATGGTGCCGCCGCTCACGCCGATCCACGAGTTGGCCAGATACTCCTGGGTGTCGACCCAGTAGCGGGCCCGTTGGAAGGGGTAGGTGGGCAGGTCGATGCGGCGGGCGCCGGTGCCGTCGAAGAAGGCGGACCAGTCCACCTCGGTCCCGGTGACGTGCAGCCGGC
>NZ_JAMQGM010000029.1:208683-208937 GCF_023703325.1 Streptomyces meridianus | reverse complement strand
CGCCGCCGGAAGCTCGCCGCGCCCCCGGAGGCCGGCGACCAGCGGACCCCCGTACCCGGCGTCGAGGTCGCACCCCGGGCCGGCCGGCCGCGCGCGGCGGCCGGTGACGGACGTCAGCAGCAGACCGGATCCCACCAGCGGCTGCTCGACTCCACCGAAGGCAGGTCGTTCGCGATAAAGGCTCCCGACGAGGGTGCCGAGGGCCCCGAACACCTCGACGGTCCGAACGGCGCCGTCGACGTCACGGACGCGCA
>NZ_JAMQGM010000029.1:0-208656 GCF_023703325.1 Streptomyces meridianus | reverse complement strand
AGGTCGACGCCCAGATCGCGGCCTGTCCGACCGCGCTGTTCGTCGACCCCCTGACCGGGCCGATCACGCGTACCGCGCTGCAGTCGCTGCGCGGCGCCGCCGTCGCCGCGGAGATTCCCGTGCTGGTGACCGCCGGCCTCGGGCTGGCGACGCGGGAGAACGCCTACGGCGCCGACCCGGCCGTGCTGCTGAAGGCACTCGCCCCGCGGGACAGCGAGCAGCACCCGCCTCGGGTGCTGCTGATCGAGCCCGACAACGACATCGCCGGCGCGCTGACGAATGCCCTGGAGCGGCGCGGTATGCAGGTCGCGCGGGCCGCCGGGGACGCCGATGCGGTGACGCTGGCCTACCAGACGCAACCCAACCTGGTGGTGATGGACCTCGTGCAGGTGCAGCGGCAACGAGCCGGCACGGTCGACTGGCTGCGCGGCAACGGTCTGCTGAACCGGACACCCCTGGTCGTCTACACCTCGTCGGGGATCGACCGGGCGGAGCTGCCGCGGCTGCGGTCGGGCGAGACCACGCTGTTCGTCGCGGAGCGCTCCACGAGCGACGACGTGCAGGAGCGGATCGTCGACCTGCTGTCGAAGATCGGCACCAACTGAGCCCTCCACCAGGGCTGTTCCCGCCCGGACGGGCTTGCGCTCCTCCGGGCGGGCCGGTGCCCCTGCCGTCCGGACCGTCGGCAGCGGCACCGCGGCCCGTCGGCCCTCAGAGCTCGCTGACGTCCAGTGCTCCCTCCGCGTACTGTCGCCGCAGCACCTTCTTGTCGAACTTGCCGACGCTCGTCTTCGGCACCGCCTCGATGACGCTCCACCGCTCGGGCACCTGCCAACGGGCGACCCGCTCGGCGAGGAAGGCGCGCAGTTCCTCGTAGTCGGCTCCCTTGCCGTCCTTGAGGACGACGGTGGCCAGCGGCCGTTCGCCCCACTTGTCGTCGGGCACCGCCACTACCGCCGCCTCCGCGACGTCGGGGTGGGCCATCAGATGGTTCTCCAGCTCGACCGAGGAGATCCACTCGCCGCCGGACTTGATGACGTCCTTCGCCCGGTCGGTGAGAGTGAGGTAGCCGTCCGGGGTGATCCTGCCGACGTCACCCGTGCGCAGCCAGCCGTCCTCGCTGAACTTGTCCTCGGGACGCAGCAACGATCCGTCCGCGCCGCCGTAGTAGGCGCCGGCGATCCACGGCCCGCGGACCTCGAGCTCGCCGGTGCTCTCGCCGTCCCACGGCATGATCTCGCCGGAGGGGCCGGCCAGCCGGGCTTCGACGGAGGCCGGGAAGCGGCCCTGGCTGATCCGGTAGGGCCACTCCTCCTCCTCGGTGAGTCCGCCCGGCGGATGGGCGAGCGAGCCGAGCGGCGAGGTCTCGGTCATGCCCCAGGCGTGCACGACGCGGATACCGTGGGCGTCGAAGGCCTTCATCATCGCGGGCGGGCATGCCGAGCCGCCGATGACGACGGTGTGCAGCGACTCCGTGTCCCGTCCTCCGGCGTCGAGCTCGGCGAGCACGCCCTGCCAGATGGTCGGGACGGCGGCCGCCACGGTGGGCCTCTCGGTCTCGATCATCTCGACCAGCGGGGCGGGCTGGAGGAAGCGGTCGGGCATCAGCATCGAGGTGCCGGCCATGAACGCGGCGTGCGGAATGCCCCAGGAGTTCACGTGAAACATGGGGACGACCGGCAGCACGCTGTCGGCGGACGACAGCCCGAAGGACTCCGCACTGAGGACCTGCATCGAGTGCAGGTACACCGAACGGTGGCTGTAGGTGACGCCCTTGGGGTCGCCGGTGGTGCCGGAGGTGTAGCAGAGTGCGGCTGCCTCCCGCTCGTCGATGTCGGGCCAGTCGAAACCGGTGGGGCGGCCGGCCAGCAACTGCTCGTAGTCGTGCACGCGGGCACGGCAGTCCTTGAGAAGACCGGTGTCGCCCGGTCCGGAGACGACGACGTGTTCGACCGATTCGAGCCGGGGGAGCAGCGGGGCGAGCAGGGGGAGCAGCGATCCGTCGACGACGACGACCCGGTCCGCGGCATGGTTCACGATCCAGCAGAGCTGGTCCGCGGGCAGCCGGAGGTTGAGCGTGTGGAGGACGGCGCCCATGGAGGGTATTGCGAGGTATGCCTCGAGGTGTTCCGAGTTGTTCCACATCAGAGTGGCGACCCGCTGATCGCCGGCCACCCCGAGTTCGTCGCGCAGCGCGTGCGCCAACTGTGCGGCGCGGGTGCCGATCTGGGCGAAGCTGCGGCGCTCGGGGCCGCTCTCGGTCCAGGTCGTGACGGCCGAGCCCCCGTGCACGGTCGATCCGTGGCGGAGGATGCGGCTCACGGTCAGCGGTACGTCCTGCATGGTCGAGTACACCGGGCGCCTCCGGGGTGAGGGGTGCGTGCCCTGGCGATTCTCACTGCGTACCGCGCGGTATGTCACTACCCCCGGGGACATCGCCTGCGCCGGGCCGGCGGGGTCCGCTGGCCTGTCGGGCCCGGGACGTACCGTTGCCGGCCCGGCGCACGAGGAGGCGGCGGGCGTCGGTTCGCGACGGTCAGCCGACGGGGGCGCCTGCGCCGGTGGCCGCATTCCGGGGGGCAGATGTGGCACCGGCCGGCTTCTTGCCGTCGGCAGGTGCGCTGCGCTCGGTGGACTGGCTGCCGCCGGCGGGCGCACCGGGGTCGAACACCGCGTTCCGGTCGGCGGACGTGTCACTGTCGACCACCGCGTTCCGGTCGGCGGAGTCACTGCTGTCGACGACAGCCACGGGCGCGTCCACCATGTTGCGGTCGATCGTGATCTCCACCCCGCCGTACTCCTCGGTGACGTTGCCCGCGTACTGATGGATGCGGCGGTGCGGCTGCCAGGCCGTGGAGCCGAGCGACGGCTCGTCGTCCACCGAGGGGGCCACCTTCCAGCGCGCGAACCACATCACGTCGGGGAGGCCCTTGACGCCGCTCAGCCGGGCGCTCTCCATGTGGCGGATCCCGGAATCGGCGCTGCTGTAGAAGCCGGGAAGATAGCCCTGCCGCCGGACCTCGTCGCTCCAGGCGCGGACGAACGTGAGGGTGGTGTCCGCGCAGGCGCCGTCCGCGACGTCGTACGCCTCCATGTCGAGGTAGATCGCGCTGTTCTTCTTCATGCCGAGGGCTGCGGCGCTGCTGACGGCGTCCGTGCCCTCGTCGCTGCCGGCCGCTTCGGGGTCCCCGGTGATCGGAACGTGCTTCTTGTGTTCGCCGTGGACACAGGGCGCCTGGGAACCCACGTAGATCGGCAGCACCTTCCAGTCCGATGCGGTCACGGTCCGGACCCACTCGGGGGTCAGGTCGGGCTGCTCCTTGCAGGCCCGGCCACGCCCCCCGACGTAGACGCCGACGGCCCGGTAGGGGGAGCTGTCCCAGGCCTTCATCGAGCTGAGGGAGGGGGTGACACAGGTGTCGAAACCCCAACCGGTGAAGACCTGCGGTCCGGCGGCCCGTGGTTCGTCCTTCGCTGCGGCGGGGACACCGAGCCAGGTGCCCAGCAGTGAGGCGAGGGCCACCGCAAGCGCGACGACGTATCGGATGATTTTCGTTCGTCGTTCCATACGGTGAATCAAATGGGTCAGCCCTGCACCCCGACGGGCGGACACGCGGGGGCGTCAGCCGTCTGCCCCAGCGATGGGCCCGGATGTCCCAGCACGCGCCGGCACCGGCCTCACCGGGGACAGCGCGCACCGGGGACACGCCGCGCGGGCCGCCCCGGTCGTCGCCCGGGGCGGCCCGCCTCTCACTCCGCTGCCAGGGGAAGCTCCAGCAGACGCCCGCACGGAGACGGGAACCCGCTCACCCGGGAACCCACGCTGCGCAGCCCGTACCACAGGCACGCCTGGTTGGAGGTGATCACGGGAACCCCGAGCTCCTTCTCCAAGGGGACGACCGCCTCCTGCGCGCGGAAGCCGCTGCCCGGTATCAGCACACCGTCCACCCCGTCGGGGAACCCCTCGGAGACCTGGCGGCACACCTCCTCCCCCCGGACCACCCAACGGGCGCCCTCGTCGAAGGAGTTGTACCGCTTGACGTCCTTCCACTCGTCACCGAGATCGAACTGCATCATGCCGCCGCACTCCACCCCGACCTCGGCCAGGTACTTCTCCGTGGCCTCGAAGGTGGGCCGGGTGAACCACGGCGGCATCACGACCAGCGGACGGCGCACCGCAGCGGACCTCAGCGCGGCGGTGATCGCCATCGCGGCGGTGAACACCGGGACACCGTGCGCGTGGCTTCGTGCCCGCTCGACGAACTCCTCGTCGAAGGCGACGCCGCCGAAGAAGCTGCTCGAGCCGAAGCACAGCCCGATGCTGTCGGCGCCCAACTGGCCCAGGTGGTCCAGTCCCCGGCTCACGTCGGGCGCCTCCACGAAGGCCTGAGCCGCGCTGCCGACGTACTCACCGTCGTGCGGGCGCGGGCACTCGAACCGAGCCGCGTGCACCGACACGCCCACGGGCGCCACGTCGTTCATCTCGATCTCGGGAACCGGGTCGTTGTGGATGACCAGAATGCCGATCCGCGGCGCCTCACCGCGCTCCGTCCCGGGCATTACGCCTCCCCCTTCACGGTGGTCGCGGTCACCTGGGCGTCCGCAAGGTTCCCCTCGGCCTGCACCTGCGTGTCACCGGCGCGGGAGAAACCCGTCCAGGCCAGCACGGCCCCGGCGACCGCGACCACCGCAGCGAGCAGGAAACCCATCATGAAGCGGTCCAGGTCCGGGGCGGGGCCGAGCACCAGCACCAGGCACGCGACGCCGAGCGCGCCGCCCGCGTACTGGGTGGTGGTCATGAGGGCGCCCGCGACGCCCTGGTTGTCGTCGGCCACGTCCCGGGTACCGCCGACGAACATGCTCGTGTACGTCATGCCGTGCCCGATGCCGCTGACGACGAGTCCGGGCAGCATGCCGGCGACGTAGCCGTCCGCGTTGATCTGGAGCCCGAGCAGGGCCAGACCCGTCGCGCCGATGAGGAACGCGAGCGTGAGGGTGCGGCGCACTCCGAGCGGGCCGATCAACCGCCCGGCGATCATGTTTCCCAGGGTGATGCAGACCGGCAGCGGCAGGAAGGCGATGCCTGCCTCCAGGGGACCGAAGCCCCGCTGCTGCTGGAGGAGCAGGGTCACCAGGTAGAACTCCGTGGCCGCAACGCTGGCCATGTACAGCGCCGAGGAGCCGCAGCCGGCGAGCAGGGTACGGGTCGTGCGCAGTGCGGGCTCGACCAGTGGTTGCGCGCTGCTCCGCTCGCGGAGCACGAACAGCACGAGGAACACGGCCGCCACGGCGAAGGAGACGAGGGTCACCGGGTGACCCCAGCCGGAGTCCGCCGCCATGGTCAGGCCCAGGGTGGTGCTCAGCACCGTCCCGGTGCACAGGACGGCGCTGAGCACGTTCAGCCGGACCACGGCCCTGCCCTCACGGGCCCTGGGCAGCACCTTCGGCGCGGCCAGCATGCAGACCAGCGCGAACGGCAGATTGACGAAGAAGGTCCAGCGCCAGGACACCGTGGTCAGCAGGCCGCCGATGACGACACCGGCCGCCAGCCCGCTGGCTCCCACCGTGCCCCACACCGCCAGGGCCCGGGTCCGCGCAGCACCTGCCGGGAACGTGGTGTTGACCAGTGCCAGGATCGCAGGCTGCATGGTTGCCGCCGCCACGCCCTGTGCCGCGCGTGCCACAAGCAGCAGGGACGCCTCGCCGGCGAAGCCGCCCACGAGGGAGGCGATGCCGAACAGCAGCAGCGCCGCGACGAACATGTTGCGTGCCCCGAGCCGGTCGGCCACCCGGCCGCCGACCACCAGGAAGCCGGCGAAGAACACCGCGTAAGCACTGACCACCCACTGCATGGCGCTCTCGGAGAGCCTCAGGTCGGAGCCCATGCTGGGGAGCGCCACGAAGATGACCGAGAAGTCCAGAGCGATGAGGAACTGGGCCGCGGACAGCGTCGCCAGGCCTCCCATGGCCCGCTTGCTCTGCATCGCGTCCGCGATGGTTGGTGTTGCCATGTCCGGTAACCGCCTTTTTCGTATTGTTCGTGCTCGGGCCGTGGTCCGGCCCGTGGATCAGAGGGTGGGCCGGCCTTCGAGAACCGTTGCGCCGCCGACGGCACCGGCGGGCGACTGGGCACGCTCCGGGGCCGTGAGCCTGCCGAGGATCGCCTCCAGACCGTCCACGGAGTCGGTGACGTGGTGTGCTCCTGCGTCCGCGAGCTGTGCGTGCGTCGCCACCCCGTAGGTCACGCCGACGGCGGTCATGCCTGCCGAGCGGGCCATGCGCATGTCGTCGACCGCGTCGCCCACCACCACGCAGCACGCGGGGTCGCTGTCGAGACGTTCGGCCGCGAGCAGCGCAAGGTCCGGGTGCGGCTTGCCGCGAGCGGCCATGCCGTGGCAGATCACTGCGTCGAAGTCGTCCCGCAGTCCGGCGGGACGCAGGATCTCCTCGGCGCTGGCCTGGATCTTGCTGGTCACCACGGCCAGGGGGTACCCGCCGTCGCGCAGCCGCGAGAGCAGGTGTGGAACTCCGGGAAACACCAGGTCCGCAGCGCCGGGCACCACCTTCTCGCGGAAGACCACGCGGAAGCGTTCCACGGCATGGGCCGTCTCCGCGTGGTCCTCGGGAAGGTCCAGCAGGGTGGAGAACACCGCCGCCAGCGGGCGGCCGACGGTGGCACGGATCGCTTCCTCCGGAGGCAGCGGCCGACCGGATTCGACGATCACGTCGCGCAGCACCCGCACGATGCCGCGCGGGGTGTCCAGCAGTGTGCCGTCGAGGTCGAAGAGGACACAGGTGTTCACCGCGCGCTCCCTTCGCGGGCGGCCGCCTCCACCGCCATCTCGACCGCGAAGCGGCCGGCGAGTGCGGTGGTGGAGAGGAGAACGGAGCGATTTGCCGCGGCCGTGCGCCCCTCGGTGGCGGCGGATATCGCCTTCAGCAGGTAAGGGGTGACTGCCGGTCCGGAGACGCCGTCCTCCTCGGCCTTCCGTGCCGCAGCGGCCAGGGCCTCCTCGACGGTCTCCGAGGGGATGCCGTCCTCCTCGGCGATGGGGTGCGTGACGAGGACCGAGCCCTGGTTGCCGGTGCGCCAGTGCTCGAGGACCGCCCTCGACATCTGCCGCAGGTCGTCGATCCGGTGAGGGTTGCGCACGCCACTGGAGACGCTGAAGTAGGCGGGGAAGTCGTCGCACCGGTAGCCGATCACCGGGACACCCGCGGTCTCCAGCCACTCCAGGGTCAGACGCAGATCGAGCACCGACTTGGCACCCGCACACACGACGGCGGCACGGCTGCGGGTGAACTGCACGAGGTCCGCCGAAATGTCGAAGCTGTACGTGGCGCCCCGGTGCACGCCCCCGATCCCGGCCACCGAGAACACCGGTATACCGGCGAGTTCGGCGCCCACCATGGACGCGGAGACCGTCGTCGCACCGGCTCCTCCGCTCGCGAGGAGCACCCCCATGTCCCGGGTGCTGGCCTTGGGGATCGACGAGTCGCCTGCGAACCGCTCGAGGTGGTCCTGCGTCATTCCCACGAGGAAACGTCCGTCGAGAATGGCGACGCGGGCGGGCACGGCACCGGAGTCACGAATGGCCTTGTCGATGTCGAGGGCCGACTCCAGGTTGCCCGGGTAGGGGAATCCGTTGGGGATGGCCGAGGACTCGAGCGCGACGACCGCGCGTCGTTCGTGCAGGGCTTCGGCCACTTCTTCGTCGATCTGCAGGATGTCGTTGTCCTGGCGGCTGGTCACTGCCACGTCTGCTCCCTCGAAGAGTTCTCGCATGCTGGTGTTCGGTTCGGACGGTCGCTCAGATGCCGGATCCGGCCTCCTTCGCGAGGGACCCTCCGGAGACCGTTCCGGCCCCCTCGAGAAAGCGCGGGTGCGAGCGCCGCATGCGCTCCATGACGAAGTCGTAGGGGAGGTCGTCGAATTCCCCGTGCTCCTTCAGGAACTCCATGTGCGCCGCTTTCTCACCGTCCCGGTAGGGGTGGTGGAGGCTGTCGGCGGAACCGTCGAATTCCAGCGGGCGCATGCCGTAGAGCCGGCACAGCAGCTTGTTGAACACCGGTGTGGCCCGCGTCCAGCGGCCGTTGACGTGCACCGAGGTCAGCGCATGGAAGAAGACGTCACCGCCGATCAGTTCCTTGAGACGCTCCGACGCGAGGTGGTTGCGCACGTCGGCGAAGACGATCCGGCTGGGCACGCCCACGGCTCGCACGGCCGAGGCGAAGAGGATGGACTTGTGGACGCAGAAGCCCTGCCCGGCCCGCAGGATGGCGCTGGAGCGCAGGCCTTCCCGGGACAGGTCGGCGCCGTACACCTCGTAGAACAGCCCGTCGCGGACCGCGTAGTAGAGGTCGACGGTCTTCTGCACCGCGTCGGCGTTCCTGTCCTTCACGGACCTGTCGACGAAGGCCAGTATCTCGGGTGACGTGTGGTCGAAGAACTCGGTGGCACGCAGGACCGGTTCGAGGTCCGGATCCCCGGTGGCAGCACTCCCCGCGCTCGAGGCGTTCTCGGCATTCATCCCCATACTCCGTTTTCAGTGGGTCGCTCACAGGCCGAGCATGGCCGCGATGCGGGTGCGCTGGATCTCGGATGTGCCGGAGTAGATCGTTCCGGCGAGGGCGTTGCGCAAGTCCTTCTCCAGCCCGTACTCGGCCATGTAGCCGTAACCGCCGAAGATCTGGACCGCCGACAGGGCGCCGGCCACGTTTCCCTCACTGGTGAGGAGCTTCGTGACGGCCATGTCGGTGGTCACGTCCTCATTCCGGGTGACCTTCTCCGCCGTGTCGTACAGCCACTTCGCCGACGTCTCGACGGCGATCTTCATGTCCACGATGCGGTTGGCCACGGACTGGTTCGTGCCGATGCTCCGGCCGAACTGCTGCCGTTCGTTGGCGTACTGCACGCACCGGGCGAGGCGGTGGCGCATCTCGCCGAGGTTGATGACGAAGGAGCAGAGGATCTCCCACTTCATGACGTGGTCCAGGATCAGGAACCCCGCCCCGGCGGAACCGATCATGTGGCCGGCCGGGACCCGGCAGTCGTCGAGGAAGACCTCGCACAGCGGGGACGTCCGCAGGCCCATCTTGGAAATGGGCTCTCCGAGGGTCAGCCCCGGTGTGCCGCGCTCCACGACGAACGTGCTGAGTGCGGCCGGGCCGGCCTGGCGGCCGGTCCGGGCGTAGACGACGAACAGGTCGGCCACCGGACCGTTGCTGATGAAGATCTTGCTTCCGTTGAGGACGTAGTCGTCCCCGTCCCGGACCGCGGAGGTCCTCATGTTCATGGCGTCGGAGCCGTGGTCCGGCTCGGTGATCGCGTGCGCTCCGATGGCCGTTCCGTCGCAGACGGACGGCAGGAAGCGGGCCTTCAACTCCTTGGACGCGAAGCGCTGCAGGGGGACGCCGGCGCTCACCATGTGGGTCGAGACGGAGAAGTTCAGACCGCCGTCCCGGCAACCCTCGCCAAGCGCCTCGAGCACGTGCATGGTGGTGGGCAGGTCCTGTCCCAGCCCGCCCCACTCCTCACCGAACGGGAGCCGCAGGAGGTCCGTCTTCCGGATGATCTCCCACTTCTCCCGGGGGAACTCCGCCCTGCCGTCCCAGGCGACATGGTCTTCACTGAGTGCTTCGCACCAGGCCAGCAGACCCTTGCGGAACTGCTGAGCCTCCTCGCTACGGCCCCTCACCACGGGCCCCTCTCTCCTTGGTCGGACACGGACACCGAAGGCCGTGGTGGTGTGCCACGGCCGGCCGGCGGACCGCACGGGGTCAGTAGCGGGAGTAGCCGTCCCCGGAGAGGTTGTGCGCCTCGTCGCCGCGTAACGCGGGCGAGAAGACGCAGACCAGTCTCAAGTCCTCCTCGGACGCTGCCAGTTCGTGGGCGTCGTGCTGGTCCAGGGCGTACAGGGTCCCCGGCGTGATCTCGTGCTTCACGCCCTCCTGCGTGACCACGTAGCCGCGGCCGGATATGCAGTAGCAGGCTTCCAGGTGACGCTCGTACCTCAGGTTGGACGACGTGCCGGCGCGCACGACGGTGTCGGTCACGCTGTAGCCCAAGCCGTCCGACTCGAGCAGGAAACGCCGGCTGAGGCCGTTGCCCCAGTCAACGGTCTTCACGTCGTCGATCTTGCGAATGATCACGGTGTCGTCCTCTCCGTACGGCAGCCGGTCACGGGTGCCATGACGTGCGGTGGGTATGTGCTGCGGCTGCGCCCGGACGTCCGAGCGAACCTGGTGCCCTCAGGCGGCCGCCGGGTCCTTCGCCTCGACGACGAACGCGCGAATGGCGGCCACCGAGCGGAAGTTGTCCGGTGAGAGGGGCACCTCGTCCATCGGGATCTCGTAGGTGTCACTCACCCAGGAGATGAGGCGGAGGAGCCGGAGGCTGTCGACGATCCCGCTGTCGATCAGGTCCAGATCGTCCTCGAGCTGGTCGGGGGTGATGTCCGTGATGAAGTTGTCGACCAGCCATGTCTTCAGGGGCAGGGTCGAGTTCATGAGTCATCCCTTCACGTGGCGGAGGTTGGCGATGAGCTTGCGATCGGGCTTTCCCGTGGACGTGCGTGGGAACGGTTCGTCGGTGATCGTGAACGAGCTCGGGATGGAGGTACGCGGCAGCCGTTCGGACAGGTGCCGCCGCAGGTCCAGGCTGTTGAGCCGGCTGTCTCGAGGCCGTTCCACCAGGGCGTGCAGACGCACCCCGGCCTCGGTGTCGGGAATCGCGACGACGACCGCTTCCCGCACCTCGGGATGCCGGGCCAGGACTCGTTCGACCTCCTGCAGGTTGGTGCGAACACCCCGCACCTTCACCTGGAAGTCGTTGCGGCCCTCCAGCGTGAGCGTGCCGTCCGCGGCACGGGTGACCACATCGCCGGTGCGGTAGAAGGGGGCCGGCGCACCGGCACGCGGGACGAACCGGTCGGCGGTGAGGCCGGGGTCGAGATAGCCGCTGGTCTGGAAGGGGGTCGAGACCAGGAGCTCTCCGGTGCCGGGCCCCTCGAGGTCCCGGCCGTACTCGTCGACGAGGACCGTGCGCACGCCCGGAAGCGGACGTCCCAGTGGCAGTCCCTTCCAGACCGCTGCGTCGGCCATGCCGGCGGCGGCCGAGGCGACGTCCGCGTCGGTGATCCGGTGCAGCAGGCTGTCATTGGTCTCGGTGCAGCCGTAGAGGTTGTACAGACGGGCGCCCGGCAGGCCGCGGCGGATGCGCACCAGGAGGTCCGCCATGGTGCTGTCACCGGTGATGACCGCGTGCTCGAGGCGTACGGGCAGCCGGTCGCCCCTGCTGACCGAGGCCTCGGTCAGCAGCCGGAACAGCATCGGCACCGACTGCACGAGATGCACCCGGGTGCGCTCGATCAGGTCGAGGAGATACCCGGCATCGGTCGAACGATCGGCGGGGACCAGGGCCACGGAGCCGCCGACCGCCAGGGTCGTCCACACGTCGAGGAGCGACAGGTCGAAGTTGAGAGGGGCGTACGAGAGCACGGTACGGCCGGGGGCGATGTCGAAGGCATCGGCGGCCCAGTCCGTGAAGCGGTCCTGGGCGGCGCGGAGAATCGGAACGATCTTGGGTATGCCGGTGGAGCCCGACGTCGTCAGAAAGAGGAGGCTGTTCTCCGGTCCGGGAGGCTCGGCCGTCGGCGTTCTGCCCGGAACGACACTGCGGGCCGCCGCGGTGGAGCCGTCGCCCGGGGCCAGGAAGAGGATCTGCGAACAGCCGGCGCGACGGGCCAGCTCCTGGACGACCTGCTCGCCGAGGCCCGCCGAGGGCAGGAGCACTTGACGACCGGCCCCGAACAGGGCGAGGAGAAGCGCGACGGCATCCGGCGTCTTGTGCACGGTGACGCACACCGGCCGGTCGCGGTCGGGGAGTAATCGGTCGATCTCCTGGCTGAGCTCCGTGGTTCGGACGTGTAGTTGGCGGTACGTGATGCGCTCTTCGCCGAACCACAACGCCGTGGACTCGGGAGACTCCTGAGCACGACGCGACACCGATGCGCAGACTCTGTTCGTGGGCATGACAGATCTCCCCGTGGTGGAACCCGGCACGAAGGCAGGGCGTAGCGCGTGGCGGAACTCCGGACTGGGCGGAAGTGCGAGGCGGTGGCCGGGCGCCGGGAACGAGCGAGCCGGCAGGCGGCCTCAGGAAAGGCATCCGGGCATGGGGGCACGCCCGCCCGTGGACGCGGGCCGGGCCCCGGACTGTCGGATCAACCGGACCGCGCAGGGCCTCTGCGCAGTCCGGATCCCCGACGATGCGGTCCCGCGGTGGGCGGGCCGGGCCCGCGCGCAGCATCGGCAACCATGACGTTCCTCCCGTGGTGCGATGTGGTGCTCAAGGTGTGCAGAACAGCGCAGAACCACGAGCGCACGGCGGGACGCGCTCGACCTGACGAGACGTCGGCTCACGTGGCACTCACGCAGCCGATGACGGCGGTAACGCTAAGTGGGCGGAGATTCGAGCGTCAACGACCGGCCGGGGAATGGCCGAATCTCAGAAGGCGGCCCGTCGGCACGGAGCGGCAGCTCCTCGACGGGGCGACGCCCGGGGCACGAGCGGCTCCCGGGTGCCGGCGGCCGGCCACGCCGCTCGCCGCCCGGCGCGCAGGCCCGGGGACGCCTTGGCACGTCAACCTGCTTGTTCCCCTATTCGCCTCCGTCCGACAGCGATGTCATGCATCTGAGCGCATTCACCGTGATAAGGCGATCTTCCCTGACAGAATCCGCTGTTCACGTTTTCCGCGAGCAAGCGGATGTTCTTCTTTCATTCAGTGGAAACTTCGCGCCGGGGGTCGTACGCATCCATGAGGTCGGACTTTCGGCGTCCGGAGGCGAGGAAGGTCCAGCAGTACGGAATCGGCCACTCCGCGGGCGACCGAGGCGGACCGCCCGCCGCGCCGCGCGCCGGCGACCGGCCCCTCGGAGGAGTGGCCCCTCGACCCAGGCTTCGAACGGCCTCGGGCGCGGCGTGCGCGGTCGTTGCAGGCGGCGGCACGGGGTTCCCGGGCCAACCCGGGCCCCGCGACGCCGAAACGCCGGCCCCGGGACCGGTGAACGGTCCCTGAGGCCGGCGTCAGCGGACGGCATCCGGTGGCCGGCGACCCTCCGCGTTCCGGGCCCGACCCTCGCGGGCGTGCCCGTCGCTCAGGACTGGGGCCGGCTGCCGTGGTTGGCCCCGTTCTTGCGCCTGGCCTTCTTCTTGCGGCGCCGCTTCGACGACATGCCGTCTCCTCTCTCTGCGAGCTCCGCGCCGGGTTGATGCTGGTTTGCTGCGCTGTCCGCCCGGCCTCTTCGGGACCGCTACCCAGCCACGGGGGCACTATCCGTCGGCCTCCGTGAATCACCTCACGGAGGGGACGCCCCGCCCCGCCGTCACGTCCGCGGGAACGCGCACCGCGCGGAACGAGATGCCCCGCCGCAACCGGAAGCCGAGGGCCTCGTAGAGCCGGATCGCCGCGGTGTTGTCCGCGGCGGCGTGCAGAAACGGTGTCTCACCACGCTCGCGGACACCGGCCGCCACGGCACGGATCAGCCGGGTGGCCAGCCCCAGGCCGCGATGGGAGTCGTCGGTGCAGACGGCGCTGATCTCCGTGTGACCGGGCACGCGGAACCGCTCGCCGGCCATGGCCACGAGCCTCCCGCCTCGACGGATGCCCAGGTAGGTGCCCATCTCGATGGTGCGCGGCAGGAACGGACCGGGACGGGTGCGCTCGACGAGGGCGAGGACCTCCGGTAGGTCGGACCGGCCGAGACGCACCGCCTCCGGGTCCCGCTCACCCGCCACGTCGTTCCCGACGAGCTGAACCCCTTCGACGTCGAAGGTCACCTCCCAGCCGGCCGGTGGCGGCTCCTCGGCACCGGCGGTCATGACCTTGCCGCCGACGCCCACCAGCGCAGCCGCGTCCGCCCAGTCGGCGGCCTCCGGGTCCTGGGGCATGGCGAGGAAGGGGGTCACGTCCGCCGGGTAGCACAGCAACCGGCCGCGCCGCCGCGCGAAGAGGGCGTGCGGGCCGGTGAGGGCGGCGCGCACCGGTTCGTCCAGGGGGTGCGGGGTGCTGCTGGGGCTCATGCGGGGACCATCCTGTCCACCCCTGGGGGTGATGACCGGGACAACGCCGGTGTTCTCGTACGACGTGGTCCAGGCTGTCACGGCCGGCGGGGTGGGGGCGTCCGGTCCCGGACGTGAGGTGAGCGGGAACCGGGGGCCGGCGGATGCGGGACGGGGGATGCCGGCCGTCTCGCCCGACCCGACGCCGCGCCCCGGCGGAACGGGCTCCGCTCCCGGTGCTGCCGGGGGACGGGCCACACCCGGCAGCCGTCCGTACGACAGCCGCCGGGCGAGGAGCCGGACGCCGCGAGCGGATTGCCTAGCGCTCGGTCGCGTCGCGGACCGTGTCGGGGGTGTTGGTGATGATGCCGTCCACCCCCATGTCCGCGAGCCGGGCCGCAGTCGAGACGTCGTTGACGGTCCAGGTGAACAGCTCGAACGGCTTGCCGTGGACGCCCTTCACCGCATGCACGGCATCGACGTAGTCCGGGGTGACCGATCCGTGGTTCGGATTGATCTGGTCGCTGAACTCGGCGTACTTCGGCAGATCGGCCACGGCGGGGGTGCCGAGGAATCCGGTCTTCACGTCCGAGCGCAGAGTGTGCACGGTCCTCACGCTGTCGGCGTTGAAGCTCTGGACGATCAGCTTCCTGCTGACGTGGGTGCGGTTCAGCCAGCCCTCGCGCTTCAGCTCGTCGAGAGTCTGGAGCTCGATGCCGGGGTAGAGCTCGGGGGCCTTGAGCTCCAGCAGCAGCCGCTGGTCGTTGTCCTCCACCTCGTCGAGGTACTGCTCGAGCGTCGGCACCCGCTCGTTCCGGTACTCGGCGGAGAACCAGCTGCCCGCGTCGAGCTTCTTGATCTCGGCGAGGGTGAAGTCGGAGACCTTCCAGGGGGCACGGTCGGGGAACACGTCCTCGACGTTCGTGGTGCGCGTGAGGTTGGTGTCGTGCATGACGACGAGCTCGCCGTCCTTGGTGCGCTGGACGTCGTTCTCCACCCAGGTGATGCCCAGGTCGTCCGCCTTGTCGACGGCCGCCAGAGTGTTCTCCGGCGCGTAGGCGGAGGCACCGCGGTGGGCGACGACCACCGGCTCGTCGTGCTGGGCGGCCTGGGCGACGGGAGCAGACAGGCCTATGGCCGAGAGCCCCAGGAGCGTGCCGATCGTGGCTGCGACGGGACATGTGTGCACGTGGACTCCTTGGTCGGTCAGCGGTTGCCGACCGACCATGACAGTCCACCCCGAACAGCGGAAAGACCGCCGGGTGGACGGGAGTTGAACGATTCGGCGCATGTGACGGATGGGCGCCGGGGGACCAACGGTTCCTCCGGCCGCCGACCGCCGGATCCCCGGCCGGCAAGACCGCACGGCACCGGCCGGGAAGCGGTGCGCACCGGAGGACCGCGGGCCAGCCGTCGCGCCGGCGACGAACTCCCGCCGCTCACCGCACGATTCCACTCGGCGGCCGGCACGGAACCCGTGCTGTCACGAACCTCTCGGCCGGGCAGGCCGCCGACCAGCGGCCCTGGCGGTGGACACGTTCGGCACGGACTCGCCCAGCGCGAAGAGCAACGGTTCACTCGCGTCACGCAGGAAGATCGCTGCCGGCCACAGGGCTGCAGGCCCTCCCGACGCTTCCGTGGCGCGGCGCGGACGCGGTACCGACGGAGCACGCCGTGCGCGCCGCCCGCACCAGCCTGTCGATGCGCCGGTGCGGGCCGCGATCACCCGAGGTGAATACCTGGTGAGATATGCCTCCACCGCGCATTCACCGAATCCACGCGCAAGTGGAATGCGATGTGTTTCAGGTCACGCCTTGCGGATTCGCGCAGCGATGCCGTGCCCGAGGAACAGGTAAACAATCGCAGGCAGGCCGTAGTTGAGTGCGAAGCGCAGGTGCTCGTCCTCCATGGTGAAAATGTCCTGCGACCAGCCCGCGAGCCAGTTGGCCATGCCCTCGATGAACTGCACGAAAACGTTCGCGTGGTTGGCGTCGAGGAGGTACAGAACGATCCACAGGCCCAGAATTGCGGCGGCGATGTCGGCGAGCGTGTGGACGATCACGGCCGTCCGGTTCGTCGCCGACTGCCCCCCGTCCGGGTGCGGGTGTTCGGCGTAGGCCGGCTCAGGGGTGTAACTCATGGCATTCCAATCTCAAGTGTGCGAATCGCCTGGCGGGGCGGCCCGGAGCAGTCCCGGAGGGGCCTGCCTCGCTTCTCCCGGGAAGCCACCCGTCCGCCCCGTCGGTGATCACCGTGAGCGGCGGCAGGAATCACTGGGGCGACTTCCTGCCCATATTCACATCTGCGCGCTGCGCCGGGAAACCGTTACGTGATCGCCCATTCGCCGCCGGAACCTGCGTTGCGGAATATTCACACCTGATTCACCGGACTGGTGTGACACACGTCCCGGGTACAGACGCTTAAGAAAGAACGGCTGCCACCGACACGGCCGTTCACGGGGCGGAGGGGCTTCGCCCCTCTCACTGCTCCGCCCTCAGCAGCGAGGGGTCGAGCGTGCGCTCGGCGGCCGAGCTCTGAGACGGATCGACAAGCTCGTGCCCGACACCGAAGGGGAAGCGCTTCACCATGGCACCACACGACGGCGGCTACGCGCCCATTTACGAGCGCCTCGTCGGCGAACAGGGCGACGTGCCCGCCCAGGCCCGCCAAGCTGCCGAAGCGGTACAGCGATCGGCCCAGGCACTGGACATCAACGGCCTGTCACACCCACAACCGGACCCGTACTCCCCGTACCCACCGCCGGCCGTCGCCCCGCACCAGCACACTCACGAAACGGCCGCCCCTCACCCCCAGGGCCCGCCGGAGCAGCCGGTGGACCCGTCCCCGCGCTCCCGGCAGGAAGACGCCGCGCAGGGACCGGGCTCCTCGTGGTTCCAATGAGCCGTTGCGCACCGGTCCGCAGCGGGATGCCGTCGGCCCGGAGCGGGACGGCGGGATGAGAAGGGGTGCCCCCGGTGGGGGCACCCCTTCGTCCCGGCGGAGGCGCCCGCCCCCGGTGCGTGCAGTCGACCTCGAAACCGCCGATCAGGAACCCTGTTCGAACGGGCGACGTAGCGCGTTACGAACTTCTCTGCATCATCCCGGCTCGCTCCTGCCTCCGTCCCGCTCCCCCCGGCTCCGCCGGTCGCACGGCTGAAGCGAGCAGCTTGCGTCAGAGAAGGGGGCCAGCCGCGACGCCCCTCGCAGACGTGCCCTACTCACTTCGGCACGCAGGAGTGTCCCTGCGGATCAAATCCGGCGTGGACCCTGTCGAGGTTTCGCCCGCCGGGCCGGCCACAGCATCGTCGTGCTGTTTCGCTCTTACGCCAAGATCCTTCGAGGCGCGCAGGAGAACTCCAACAGGCTGATCTCGGAGGAGCTGAGCAGGGACAAGTGACCGGGCGCTGGCAGAACGCTGAGCGGTTTCTGAGCGAGAGCGGCCCCGTGGGCCGGTGAGAGCCAACGGGGCGCGCTTCTCTACAGGTTTGTGGGGTGCCTCCTTGGAGGAAACCCTCCGCCTCGAGGCGCAGGGGCCCCAACTCAGGTCAAGGACGGCGACGATGAAGGGCGCGGACACCAAGGTCGTACGCCATCGACCCGAGAACGAGGATGACCAAGGGCCATACCAGACGAGAGTCGGCAGGAACGGCGCCTGTCATTAGGCCGGCCCCGACCGAGCCACTGCTGAGAACGGCAGTCGCCGATGTGGCGCCAGGAAGGCGTACATACATGCCACGACCGTGTCGGTGATTCGTACTCATCAGGCACCGTCCCGTGCCTGGGTCGTCTTCAAGTCAGCAAGGAGGGCTGCTGCGAGAGGCCCCTCCATCCATGAGCCAACCTGCGGCGGTAGGCAGAACTTGATTAACTGCTTTGCTACGCTCACAACGGAGTCTCCATTCTGGCGATTGAGGATTCCAATGACTGGCGGTGGCGTCCGCTGGTCATAACGGCCGGGTGCTCAGCACCCGGCCGATTCGCTGACTGACAGCGCAGCGAATCTGAGAAATCAGTCGGTTCGAGATAGTTCATGCCTCCCGACCCCCACCTGTTCCCGCTGCTGAGATCATTCACGATCGAACCCTGTTTTGAACAGGAAAGGGGGTTTCCTATACTCTGAGTCAGGAGTTCCACTTCATGATTTGAGCTGCACGTATGACTCACAGTGATAGCTAAAAAATCTTGTGAATTGACCCTTGCGGCTTGGCATTTCGCCGCGCCCCGGTGATGACGCCTACGCCCAGCTCGCATTGGTTTCGGGCAACGTCACTGTCCACCGCTGCTTCGCGGGGGCCATCCTGGCCACCGCGTTAACGCAGTCGGCTGCTGTCGACTGACCGGCTTACCGACGGCGCCCTCTGATCAGCGCTTGCGAACGCGGTCCATGCCGCAAGCAGGAACGAGCGCATCTTGGCCCACGGCTGGCCCACACGCACTGGTCAACGGCGGGATACGGCCGACCCAGGGTGAGACAGCGTGCACGCAGAAGGGGTGCCTCCCAGCGGGAGGCACCCCTTCTGAACAGCTACTTCGCCGGCCTGGGCGGAGGGTGTGGGATTTGAACCCACGGTGACGTCGCCGCCACGACGGTTTTCAAGACCGTTCCCTTAGGCCGCTCGGGCAACCCTCCCCGCGCCGTACGGACGATCGGTCGATCAGCCGCGCCGGCGCGGGGACCAGCCTAGCGTCAGCTGTCGCCCTTGCGCTGGCCCAGGGTGACGTCGACGGTCGCCGTCTTGCCGTTGCGCTCGTACGTGATCGTGACGCGGTCGCCCGGCTTGTGCGTCCAGATCTCGCTGATGAGGGTCGGGCCACTGTCCACGACCGTGTCGTCCAGCTTCTTGATCACGTCGCCCGGCTTCAGGCCGGCCTTGGCCGCCGGGCCGCCCGGCGTGACCGGCGCGCTGCCGCCGTTCCCGCTCTCGGCGATCCGGGCACCGTCGCCCTGCTGGCGCATGTCGACCTGGACGCCGATCACGGGGTACACCGGCTCGCCGGTCCTGATCAGGTTCTGGGCGACGCGCTTGGCCTGGTTGATCGGGATGGCGAAGCCGAGGCCGATGCTGCCGGACTGCTGCGACTCGCTGCCGAACCCGCCACCCGCCGACTGGATCGCCGAGTTGATGCCGATGACCGCGCCCTGAGCGTTGAGGAGCGGACCACCCGAGTTGCCCGGGTTGATCGACGCGTCCGTCTGGAGCGCGCTCATGTACGACGCGTTGTTGCTGCCGCCGTCGCTGGAGGCGACCGGCCGGTTCTTGGCGCTGATGATGCCGGTGGTGACGGTGCCCGCGAGCCCGAAGGGGGCCCCGATGGCGATGGTCGCGTCCCCGACCGCCACGTTCTTCTCCGAATCGCCCAGCGGGAGCGGCGCGAGCTCGGCGTCGGACGCGCCCTTCAGCTTGATCACGGCGACGTCGTAGCCCTGTGCCCGCCCGACGACCTCGGCGGCGTACTTCTTGCCGTTGGAGAACGTCGCGGTGAGCTTGCCCCCCTGGGCTGCGGAGGCGACGACGTGGTTGTTCGTGAGGATGTGGCCCTGCTTGTCGTAGACGAAGCCGGTGCCGGTCCCCCCGTCGCCCTGGCTGCCCTGGGCCTCGATCGTGACGACACTCGGCAGGGCGCGCTGCGCTATGCCTGCCACGGACTTCGGCGAGCGGTTCGCGGCCGCCGGATCACCGGACGAGGAAACCGTCGTGGACCCCACGCTGTTGCTGTTCTCCGCCGCCCAGTAGCCGACACCGCCGCCGACACCGCCGGCCACCAGGGCTGCGGCCAGCACGGCGGCGGCCACGGCGCCGACGCCCTTGCGCGGCGACGAGGAGGACGGCATGTGCCCGCCGCCCCAGCCTCCGGTCCCGCCGGACCCGTCACCGGGCGGAGGCGGCCAGTGCCCGCCGGCCGGGCCGCCCGTCGAGTAGGCCGGACCGGCGTGCGGTGGGTTCACGGGCGGCATCGGATGCCCGTGGTGCTGTGCCCCGGACGCCCCCGGCGCCCCGGATCCCGGGCGGTCGTCCGCCCCGGCGGACGCGTGGCCCACAGCAGCCGGGAGTTCCGCAGTCCGCTCGGCCGTGGGCGGCAGGGCGGGCGGGGGCAGCCGGTAGTCGTCACCACGGCCGGAGGACGACTCGCCGGTGGACGGCCTGCCCTCCGGCACGGGCGGCACGGGCCGTTCGGGCGACGCCTCCGCCCTGGCCGCGGAACCGGTGGCCGGTGCGCCGGACGGGGCTGCCTCAGGGGCCTCGGGGGCCCGCGACGGCTCCGGCCTCGGCGGAACGCCGCCGCCCTCGTTCTCGGTGCTCACAGCTCTCTCCTCAGATGCACGTGTTGAGTCTCGGCAACGTTCACAAGTGTCTGTCGCAAGCTTTTCCCATGCCGCGTCAGAGGACCGTAAGCAGCGGAACCGGCACGGACCGCCATCCTTTACCTCGGGCAAAACGGACGCATCCGCAGGATCGCGGTCCGCGTCCGCCCGAGCGACACCGCACGGGACGGTGGCACCATAACGCGGTGACCTCTGCACGCTCGGCCCGCGACGTCCGGCCGGGGCCCGTCCCCGTCTCCGTCGTGGCTCACCGCGGGTCTTCCCGGGACGCGCCGGAGCACACCTTGTCCGCTTATCGCAGAGCTGTCGAGGACGGCGCCGACGCCGTCGAATGCGATGTCCGGATGACCGCGGACGGTCACCTCGTGTGCGTCCACGACCGGCGGGTGAACCGCACGTCGAACGGACGGGGCGCCGTCTCCGCGCTCGAGCTGGCCGATCTGGCCGCCCTCGACTTCGGTTCGTGGCGGAAGTGGAAGCACCGGGCGGAGTCCCCGGAGTGGTACGGGACGGCGGACCCGGAGCGTGATCCGGAACTCACGTCGGTGCTCACCCTGGAGCGGCTGCTCGAATTCGTCGTCGACGCCGGCCGCCGTGTCGAGGTCGCCATCGAGACCAAGCGCCCTTCCCGCTGGGCGGGGGGCCAGGTCGAACGTCGCATCCAGTCGCTCCTGGGCCGCTTCGGACTGCTCGTCCCGCCCCCGGATGCTCCCCCGCAGGTGCGGGTGATGAGCTTCTCCGCCCGCTCGCTCGACCGGGTGCATCTGATGATGCCGCAGGTCCCGACCGTGTACCTGATGCAGTTCCTCTCCCCGCGGCTGCGGGACGGCCGGCTGCCCGCGGGTGCGCACATCGCCGGACCGAGCATCCGTCTCGTCCGGAACAACCCGGAGTACGTCGCCCGGGCGCACGCGGCCGGGCACGCCGTGCACGTCTGGACCGTCGACTCCGCCTCGGACGTCGACGTCTGTGTCCGGCTGGGGGTCGAGGCCGTCATCACCAACCGGCCCAGGCACGTGATCGCCCATCTCGGACGGTGACCGCACAGGCCTCCGGCCCCGGCCACGGCGGCGCGTGCCCCGCGGCCGGGCTCCGGCCGATCACGGTGCGTACCCGCGGGATCGGGGTGTCCGGTTTCCGGTGTCCCTGCCATGGGCATCCATCCCCTGGCGTGAGCTGAGGAGGTCTCGGGGGTGGCGTTCGTGGTGGCACGGGAAGTGCCGACGTCGTCGGTGATGGCCGTACCTCACGGTCCGGCGGGGGTCGGCGATGCGAGGCGCCGGATGCGCGACGGACTCCGCACGACGGGGGTCCCGGACGCGGTCGTGGACGACGCAGTTCTGGTCCTGTCCGAACTGCTCAGCAACGCGTACCGGCACGGCCGCCCGTTGAGCAGGGACGGCGGGTCCGACGACGCGGTCCGCGCCGCGTGGCGCATGGACGAGTACGGCCGGCTGACCGTGGAGGTGACGGACGGTGGCGGGCCCACCCGGCCGCGTCCGGCCACCCCGTCGGTGACGGCCCGCGGCGGCCGCGGCCTCAACATCATCAACGCCATCGCCGAGGACTGGGGCGTGCGTGACGGTTTCGGCGAGGTCACGGTCTGGGTGGTGCTCGTCGCGGGGAACCGGCCGAGCGCCTTCCCGGAGTCCCGTACGCGACTGGGAACCTACGAGTTCGCGGAACCACTCGACGAGTTCTCCGAGTTCCTCTGACCCCGACCCGCGGAGCACCCCGCGACGGCGGTGCGACGCGGCGGTCCCGGCCGGTCCGGAACAGCACGGGTGCCCGGGCGAACGGCTAGGGTTCGTTGTGAAAGTAGCGTCGTCCGCCCCTGGGCGGGGCCCGCGGCGTCTGGTGCGTGCAGCCGCAAGGCGGAGGATCGGCCTGTAGTGGGCCACTCGGACGAATCGGCAACGCAGCGGACGTGCGTGCCAGGCGCCGCCGGCCGGACGGGGACTTTCGGACAAGCCCCGGGCTCGGCGGCCGAGACGCACCGCCGCAACCGGGAGAAACCGACGCCATGGCCAAGAAGCGCACCCAGACGAAGGCCGCCAAGCCGTCCACAGGAACTGACGGGAACTATCCGGTCGTCGGCGCACGCGAGCCCTGCCCGTGCGGCTCCGGCCGCCGCTACAAGGCCTGCCACGGACGCGCTGCCGCCCACGCCGTCACGGAGCTCGTGCAGCGCCCGTTCGAGGGCCTGCCCGGTGAGTGCGACTGGGTCGCGCTGCGTGAACTGGTGCCCGCAGCCACGGTCGAGCTGACGCTGAAGGACGGGCTGCCCGAGGGCGTCCCCTCCGTCACGCTCGCCACCGTGCTGCCGATGGCCTGGCCCGGGCTGCGCCGGGACAACGGCGCCGTCGTGATCGGCCTTCAGAACGACACCGCCTCCGGTGACCTGAGCCGCGATCTCGCGGACATCCTGCGACGCGCCCTCGAGGCGGCCCCGGGCAGCCCCGTGACAGCCGAGCGCCCCGCCGCCGGCAGTCCCCGTCTGCAGGACCTGATCGACACGTCGGCGCCGTTTACCCCGGTGGTCCACGAGGGATTCGAGTTCTGGCTGGAGAGCCCGGAGAACAACACCCCCGAGGTCGCCGCCTCCCTGGAGCGTGCGAACGAGGCGGCGATCCCGACCGTGCGGCTCGGCTCCGTCGAGTCCGCGTACTGGTGCGAGACCCCGGAGAAGAACCACCTGCGCTGGGTCATGCCGCACCCCGAGGAGGAACTCCTCGACGCCCTCGCCCGGCTGCACGCCGCGGGTGCCTCGTCACTCGGCGACGGCACGCGGCTGGTCGGCTCGTTCCGTGCGCACGGTCTGATGGTTCCGGTGTGGGACCTGCCCACCGCGATGCGCGCGGGGGACGTCGAGAAACCGGCCGCGGAGTTCGCGGAGCGGCTCGCGGAGAGCCTGGCCGCAAAGACGCCCCTGACGCCCGCCGAGCGGCGCGCCCGCAGCGGTCTCACCAACCGTCAGGTCACGCTCAGCTGAGGGTGACGAAGTCGGAGGAGCGGCAAGTGATCTCCATCACAAGGTCCTTACTCCAGGGTAAATAACCGCCCGGATCTCCTCGATCGAATTTGCGAACAGCAGATCTCTTGTTACCGTTCTTGAAGCCCGGTCGCTGGTGCATCCCCCGTCGCCAGCGACCGGGTTCTTCCATGTCCGGACCGGTCCGGACGCCCTCGCGAACTCGTGGCCCGGCGCTGCGGAAACCGCCGCCCCGCCCGGCTCAGACGCCCGGTCCCCCGCCTGCACCGCTGCCCGTCCGCAGCAGCGAGCGCTGCCCGTCCGCCGACGCGAACTCCGCCACCGCCCCGTACGGTTCGGCCGCGCCGCCCCGCACGGTCGGCTCGCGGGGCGTGTCGCACACCCCCGGCTCGTCACCGGCGTCCAGCGAGCAGACCACCTGCACGTTCCGCCCGTCCGGGCCCATGAGCACGACGACGGCGTCCATGTCACGACCGGTGGCGTTGCGGTAGTAGGTGCGCCCCCACGTCCCACCACCGCCGCTGAGGACGCAGGTCTGCGCCTCCACCCCTTCGGGGGAGGCGAGTTCGGGACCGCAGACGGAGGTGGTCCGGGCGTCGTCGCCTGCCTCCGGGAGATTCAGCTCCGAGAGCAACCCGGTCGCGTCGCCGGCCACGGCCGGTCCCGCGGCCGGAGCGGCCGGCTGCGTCCCGGCAAGGGGCGACGGCTCCGGGCCGGCCGGGTTCGCGGTCGCCACGGCGATCGGGAGAACGACCGCGAGGGCGACCGCGCTCCCCAGTGCGACGGCGCGCAGTTTCGGCGCACGGGGATTCGACAGCCGCTCCATGGGACACCCACCTGCAATTCACTGGACGTGCTCGACGGTTGGGTGAACATATCGGGCCGCGCGTGACGGATCCGGCGCGCACACCCGTTTCCCGTACATCACCGGCCCGCTGCTACCCGGACGAGTGAACACGGACGTGAAGGCCGTCCCTCGGGCGGCACTCCCCGGGGTCAGTGAGCGAGCCGGCTGCCGGCGTCCGGTGTACTGGCGCTCGCCTCGACGAGCGCGTCGACGAGGGTGTCGACCCGGGGCAGCCACGGCGCCGCGGAACCGGCCGCCGGCCCCCGCTCCCAGCGCACCCGGCCGGCCCCGGTCGGCGACGGGGGCAGGACGAGGTACCCGCCTTCGCCGTGGAAGCGGAGCGAACTGGGCACCCACTCCTGCTCGTTCAGCACCTCGCCCAGCAGTTCGAGGGAGTACGGGGCGACCAGGAACGACCACCGGGTGGCGGACGCGACGACCGGGCCCGGGCGCACGCCCTCCCGTTCGAGCACGGCCAGCGCGCGGGCCCCCGCCGCCGCCGGCAGGCTCAGCGCGCAGGGCGCGCGGCCACCGGTGGCCAGCACCACGGGTGCGGCGGGCCGGTTCTGCCACCACCACCGCACCATGCGCACGTCCGTGGTCGCCGCGAGGAGGACCGGGTCGAGGGGGTGCGCGCCGGGAACGGGGCAGCCGGGGTCGGGACATGCACAGCCCTGCCCGGCACCGGCGGAAGTCCGGAGCCCCGCGCCGGGCACGACGGGCCACTGCCACCGGGCACAGGTGAGCGCCGTGTCGAGCTGGGTCGCCGGCGCACTGCCCCGCCTCCGCCTGAGCAGGTGCTGAAGGGGCCTGCGTCGCCTTCCGGGGATCTCGCGCATGAGCGCTCGTTCCTTTCCGTGAACGCCGAGGTCTGTTCGCATCGCATCTGTCGCGCGCTGTACCGATGCCGGAGCCGCCGGTGCGCCGAGTGCACGCGCGCCGGCATCTGCCGGTATTGCGAGGTGCTGGTGCCGATCGAACTGGACGGCAGTACGTGGCGCGTTACCCGAACGGGGCCGTTCACACCACGTGAACGGAACTTCGCCTGCTGCTTCCGGGCGACCTCCGCGTCACGGCCCGGACCGGACCGCGGCGCGGGACGTGGCCCGCCCGGCGCTCGAACTGTGTGCTTCCCGGCTGCGGCCGGGAGGGGTGCGCCACCCGCGGATCGCGATGGGGGACGCGGCCGTCGACGGATAGGACGTTCGATCCCGGTTCCGGGTTCCGGGGCTGTTCAACTGCCCCCGGTCCTCACCGAGTACGTACCCGTGACGACGGTGTTGACGCTCTGCCGAACGGCCTCAGTCGATCGCAGGCCCGGGATGCGAGGGGCCATTTCCAGCCAGTTCGAGGCGGCCCAGGACACCCGGAAGCCACGGGCTGCGCCATGCTGGACACGTCACACACCTACGTGTACATCTGGAGTCATTGGTAGCGGCGCAGCATGGCATGGGGGTTTGTGATGCTCTTGCGAGAATTGCACCGGTGGTCCGACCAGGCAATCGTCAACAATGAAAAGCCGCATGACCGGACAACTGTCGACCACAGGACGGTGGCTGCGCGACCGGGGGGCCCCTTGCCGGAAGCCGGACACGAAAGCTGCCGACCATGAACGCCCCCCACGTCCCGAAAGTGGCTGGAATCAGTTCTGCCCTCCCGGCCCCGGGCCATAATTCTCCGCCGAAAACGTCGCCCCTCACTTCGCGTTCCGCCGCGGACTCTCCGGCGCCGGTCGTTTCCGACGTCCCCCCGCTCGACCGTCCCGCCTCCGTCCACGACCACCTCGCGGGCCTGGTCTCCGACCTGACCTCGCTCCACGAACTGACCGAGCGTCTGGTCCGGACCGACACCCTCGACACGGCCCTGCACGAACTCCTCGCCGCCGGGGCGACGCTCGTGGGCGCACAGCGCGGGCTGGTCGTCCTCCGGCCCCGCGAAGGCCACGGCCCGGAGACGACCGTCGGTCTCGGTCTCGGCCGTGCGGACCTCGGCACGATCGAAACCATCCCCCGCGGCTCCGCCTCGTACGGACGCATCCTGGACGGCCTGCCGGCCACCGACGACGGCCAGACCGTCACCGAGGTCGCACACCCCGACCTGCTGAACGAACCCGACCTCGACCCCCGCCATCGCGAGGTCGCCGCCCGGCTCGGCTACGCCGCCAGCTACGCCGTCCCCCTGGCCACCGAGGGCGCAGGCCGGTTCGGCGCGGCCGTCTGGCTCTACGACGAGCCGACCGAGCCCGTCGAGCAGCGCAGGCAGCTCGTCGGCCAGTACACCCGCTACGCCGCCGAGCACCTCGCGCGGCACCTGGAACTCGCGCAGGCCCGCGCCACCACCCGGGTGCTCCGCGAGGAACTGCTGCCCAGCCGGCTCCCCCGGCTGCCCGGGGTGCAACTGGCCGTGCGGCACAGCACCGGCCCGCGGGGCGGCGGCGACTGGTACGACGCCCTGCCACTGCCCGAAGGAGCTCTCGGACTCGCCGTGGGCGGCGCCGGCGGTGAGGGCCCCGGAGCGGTGGCCGCGATGGGACGGCTGCGTGCCTCCCTGCGCGCCTACGCCGTGATGGAGGGGGAGGACCCGGTCGCCGTCCTGTCCGACCTCGAGCTGTTGTTGCGGCTGACCGAACCCGCCCGGACCGCGACCGCGCTCTTCGCCTACTGCGAGCCCGCGGCGAACGCACCCGGAGCCGACGGGCCGCACCAGTCCCGAGCGGAAACCGCCGGCACCCGGATCACCCTGGCGGGCGCCGGGCACTGCCCGCCCCTGCTGATCGGCGAACACCGCACCGAGTACGTCGAGACGACGCTGTCCGCCCCGCTCGGCATGCTCGCCTGCTGGGAAGCCCCGAGCGTGGAGCTCACCGCGGCGCCCGGGGAGACCCTGCTGCTGTACAGCGACGGCCTGCTGCACCGCACGGGGGACTCCATGGACCGCGCCTTCGCCCGGCTGCACGCCGCGGCGGCGGGCGTCCCCAGGGCCCTGCGCGGCGACGCCGAGACGATCGCCGACCACGTGCTGCGCACCGTGCTCCCGGAGCTGCCCGGGGACGGGGACAGTCCGGAGGACGTGGTGCTGCTCGCCGCCCGGTTCGCCGGGAAAGGGTGATTCGACAGCCTCTCGTCCGTGACCTGCTCGTTCACACCTACGATGGGGGTACCTCCATGCCGCCGGCCCAGGGAGGTTCAGTACGAGGAGGAAACCGTGACCGAGCAGCGCGCACCGGAGACCCCGGAAGGCCGCGAGGAACCGATCAAGCAGCGGAAGAACGGCCTCTACCCGGCCGTGTCCGACGAACTCGCCCAGAACATGCGCAGCGGATGGGCGGACACCGAGCTGCGTGACCTCGAGCCGATCCCGCAGGCCACCGAGACCGCCCGCCGGCGCGCGGCCCTCTCCGCCCGCTTCCCGGGCGAGCGCCTGGTGATCCCCGCGGGCAACCTCAAGACCCGCTCGAACGACACCGAGTACAGCTTCCGTGCATCCACCGAGTACGCGCACCTGACCGGTGACATGACCGAGGACGGCGTCCTCGTCCTCGAACCGGTCGCGGAGGGTCACGAGGCCCGGCTGCACCTGCTGCCCCGCTCCGACCGGGAGAACGGCGAGTTCTGGCTCAGCGGCCAGGGCGAACTGTGGGTCGGACGCCGGCACAGCCTGGCCGAGTCCGAGCAGCGGCTCGGCCTGCCCTGCCACGACGTGCGCGAGGTGGCCGGCGAGCTGGCCGCGCAGGCGGGCCCGGTCCGCATGGTCCGCGGCCACGACGCCGGGCTCGAGGCGGCCCTGGCCGGACTGCTCGACGAGGAGCGCGACGAGGAGCTGCGCACCTTCCTCAGCGAACTCCGTCTGGTCAAGGACGAGTTCGAGATCGGTGAGCTGCAGAAGGCCGTCGACTCCACGGTCCGCGGCTTCGAGGACGTCGTGAGGGTCCTGGACCGGGCCGAAGCCACCTCGGAGCGCTACATCGAGGGCACCTTCTTCCTGCGTGCCCGCGTCGAGGGCAACGACATCGGCTACGGCTCCATCTGCGCCGCCGGCCCGCACGCGACCACGCTGCACTGGGTGCGCAACGACGGCCCCGTCCGCCCGGGCGAACTGCTGCTCCTGGACGCCGGGGTGGAGACGCACACCCTCTACACCGCGGACGTCACCCGCACGCTGCCGATCAACGGCCGCTTCACCGAGTTGCAGCGCACGGTCTACGACGCGGTGTACGAGGCCCAGGAGGCCGGTATCGCGGCGGTCCGGCCGGGCGCGAAGTACCGCGACTTCCACGACGCCGCGCAGCGTGTCCTCGCGGCGAAGCTGGTCGAGTGGGGCCTGGTGGAGGGGCCGGTCGAGCGGGTCCTGGAGCTGGGACTGCAGCGCCGCTGGACGCTGCACGGCACGGGCCACATGCTCGGCATGGACGTGCACGACTGCGCCGTGGCGCGCACCGAGACGTACGTCGCCGGCGCCCTGGAGCCGGGCATGGTCCTGACCGTCGAGCCCGGTCTGTACTTCCAGGCGGACGACCTCACCGTCCCCGCCGAGTACCGCGGCATCGGCGTGCGGATCGAGGACGACATCCTCGTCACCGAGGACGGCAACCGGAACCTGTCGGCCGCGCTGCCCCGTGCCGCGGGCGAGGTCGAGTCCTGGATGGCCCGGCTGAAGGGCTGACGGACGCAGCACCACGGTGGCCCGGCACCGGCTCGCTCGCCGGTACCGGGCCACCGGTCCTTCCACCGGGATCCCGCCGTACGGGATCCGGCCCGTACGGGGATGCGGTCAGGGGGCGGGTGTGAGCACGGCCTCGTCGCGCCACTTGAGGATCTTGTCGAAGCTCACCACCGCGCCACGGCCGGGCCGGTTGCGGAAGTCCACGTGGTCCGCGAGCGCCTCGATCATGCCGAGCCCGCGGCCGTGCTCCGTCTCCGCGTCGGCGAGCCGGGGCGGCTGCGGCATCTGCCATGCCGGCAGGGTGCGGGCGAGTGGATCCGGCGCACCGGCGGGGAACCCGGGCCCGGCGTCCGTGACCTCGATCCGGCACTTCTCGCCGTCGAGATAGGCCGTGACGCGGTAGGCGCCGCAGCTGCCGCCGGCCCGGACGTCCGCGGAGCCACCGTGCTCGACGGCGTTCGCGCAGGCCTCGCTCAGCGCGACCGAGAGGTCGTAGGAGACGTCGGGGTCGACACCGGCGCTCTCCATCGCGCCGAGCAGCAGCCGCCGGGCGAGTGGGACGCTCGCAGCCTCGCAGCGCAGATGGAGTGACCACCAAATGCTCATGCTCCCGGCCTCCCGGCTGCACCTCGACTACCGTTACGTATTGCCACCCGCCCCTCCCCGTAAGCGTCGAAAACGTGCGGCTACGCCCGATCGGCGGATGTCGGACATCGGTACGCCGGTGTAAGAGGACGCGCCGCGTGCCCCCGTGCGCCCCCTGACGGGACACGCGAACCCCTCCCTGCCGTACCCGCGGGGGAGCGCCGATGGGATGATGGCGCAGCCATGCATGTGCCCGTCGCGCGCGTCAGCGCCGGTCCGCGACTGCTGAGGGCCGCGATGTTCACCGCGGTCTGCGTCGTGCTGTCCGCGGCCGGGCACGCCGTGGGTTCGGGTCGACCGCTGCCGATGTGGACCCTGGCCGCCGGGTTCGCCGTGGTCCTCGCCGCGGCGGGACCGTTGGCGGGCCGGGGGCGTTCGGTGCCCGGCGTCGCCGCCGGACTCGCGCTCGGACAGGCGGCCCTGCACCTGCTCTTCGGCCTTGCCCAGCACTACTGCGCCGCACCGCCGCGGACCGGCGCCTCCGGCCGCACGGTCGCCCTGGCCGCCCGGATCACCTGCAACGACGGGCCTGTCCCGCCGAGTGCCGCAGAGGCACGGCGGATCGTGCACGCGGCGGGTATCGACCCGTCCGCGCACGGCGGACCCGGCGGACACGGTTCCGCAGCCCATGACGCGCTGTCCTCGTCCCTGCTGCCGTCGCTGCCGATGCTCCTCGGCCACCTGCTCGCCGCGGTCGTGCTCGGTCTGCTGCTGAGCCGGGGCGATGCCGCACTCGTGCGGCTCATCGGGCTCTCGGCCGGTTCGGTGGCCGAACAGGCGCTCGCACGTTCCCTGCGTGCCGCCGTCACGCTGCTGCACTCGGTGCGAGCGGGCCTGCCGGGCACGCCGGCGACGCTCCCCCGGGCCCCCCTCGTGCGCTCCCGGAACCGGACCGGTCCGGGCTCCACGGAGCTGGACCACAGTGTCGCGCGACGCGGCCCGCCGCGCTTCGCCCTGGCGGCCTGACGCGGCGCTCTCCCATCGGATGCACGGGCGGGGAGCCGTCGCGCGGTCCCGTACGCGCCATCGCACCCCGGTTCATCCATCCGACTTGGAGCATTTCCGTCATGACTGCATTGCGTCATCGTTTCCCCCGCCGCCGTGCCGCCGTCGTCGGCGCCACCGCCGCGGCCGCCCTCCTGCTCACCGCGGCCCCCGCCCTCGCGCACGTCAGCGTGCAGCCGGGCGAAGCCGAGAAGGGCGGCTACAGCACCATCGCCTTCAAGGTCCCCAACGAGCGCGACAACGCCTCCACCGTGAAGCTCGAGGTGACCATGCCGGCCGACCACCCGCTGGCGTCCGTCATGCCGAAGCCGGTGCCGGGCTGGGACGTCGACGTCACCAGGTCCAAGCTGGACAAGCCCCTCGAGATGCACGGCGAGAAGATCGACGAAGCCGTCACGAAGGTGACCTGGACAGGCGGCAAGGTCGAGCCGGGCACCTTCCAGGAGTTCCCGCTCTCCGTGGGGCAACTGCCCGAGGACGCCGACCGGCTCGTGTTCAAGGCCCTCCAGACGTACGACAACAAGGAGGTCGTGCGCTGGATCGAGGAGCCCGCGAAAGACGGCTCCGAGCCGGAGAACCCGGCCCCGGTACTCCGTCTGAGCGAGCCCGCCGAGGGCGCGGGCGGGCACAGCCACGGCGGGGCGGAGGACGCCGGCAAGGCCGATGCGCAGAACTCCGACGCCGGCCACTCCGAGCTCGCGGCCGAGTCCGGCACCGGTGACACCACCGCCCGCGTCCTCGGCGGGCTCGGTCTCGCCGCCGGTGTCGCCGGACTCGTCGTGGCCCTGCTGTCCCGCCGCCGCTCGGCCTGACCCCGCTCCGTACCCCGACCCGAGGAATCCCCTTCCCATGCGCACCAACCGCCTGTCCGCCGCCGCGCTCGTCGCGGCGGCGGCGCTGGCCCTCTCCGCCTGCGGTGGCGGGGACGACGGCAAGCAGCCCGTCGTCTCCGGCACCGCGGGCAGCGAGAAGGCCGCCACCGTCCTCGACCGGCCCTTCGAGAAGCCCGAACTGGTCCTGACCGACACGCACGGCAAGAAGTACGACTTCGCCGAGCGCACCAAAGGCCGCCCGACCCTCCTCTACTTCGGCTACACCAACTGCCCGGACGTCTGTCCGCTGACGGTCAGCAACATCGCCATCGCGCGCAAGAAGCTCAGCCCCGCGGAGCGCGAGAAGCTCCAGGTCGTGTTCGTCACCTCCGACCCCGAACGGGACACCCCGAAGCGTCTCGGCTCGTGGCTGCGCGGCGCCGGCGACCCGTCCTTCGTCGGGCTCACCGGTGACTTCAAGGACATCCAGGCCGCCGCGCGCAGCGTCGGCATCGGCATCTCGCCGCCCGAGAAGGGCAAGGGCGGGGAGATCGTTTCCACCCACGGCGCCCAGGTCCTCGCGTTCTCCCCGAAGGACGACAAGGCACACGTGCTGTACGGCGAGGACGCCACCGCGGGCGACTACGCCGAGGACCTCCCGAAGATCGTCAAGGGGGCCACGCCGTGAACCGCCGCGCCCTCGCCGGACTCGTACTGATCGGCTGCGCCACCCTGGCCGGGTGCGCGTCGGACGGCCCGGATCTGGAGCCGCGCGGCGCCTACGTACCGCAGCCGCCGATGGCCGACATGGCCAGTGGTTATGTGACCGTGCGCAACACCGGTGACGCCGCGGACCGGCTCACCTCGGTCACCAGCGACATCTCCGACGACGTCCGCATGCACCGGGCGGCCGGCGCCACCATGAAGCCCGTCGGCTCCCTGCCGGTCCCCGCCGGCGGCGAACTCCGGCTCGAACGGGGCGGCAACCACCTCATGCTGATGGACCTCGACCACCGGCCCGTGCGGGGTGAGACCGTGACGCTGGTGCTTCACTTCGCCAGGAGCGGTCCGGTGAAGCTGAAGGTGCCCGTCGAGGCCACCAACTACCAGCCGCGGAAATGAGGGACTGACGTCGTGCCCCGCGCAGTGCCCCCACCCGAACGCCGCCTCACCGCCCCGGGGGCGGCACGCGTCCTGCTCGCCGCCGCCGCGCTGCTCGGTGCGCTGACCGGTGCGCTGCTGGCCGGCGCCGCTCCTGCTTCGGCGCACGCGGCGCTGACCGCGAGCGACCCGCGGCAGGGGGCGGTGCTCGGCAGCGCGCCGGAGCAGGTCACGCTGACCTTCTCCGAAAAGGTCGCGATGTCGGACGGCGCCGTCCGCGTCCTGGACCCGCAGGGCAAGCGCGTGGACACCGGAAAGGTGCGTGACCTGGGCCGGGGCAGCACGGTCCGCGTCGCTGCACCCCTGCACCCCGGGCTCCCCGACGGCACCTTCACGGTGGTCTGGAAGGCGGTCTCGGCCGACGGCCACCCCGTCGGAGGCGCGTTCACCTTCTCCGTCGGCGCGCCGTCGAAGACCTCGGCGCAGGTGCCCGGGCAGGAGGCCGGGGGCGGGCCCGTCGGCATGCTCTACGGGATCGCCCGGTACCTCTCGTACGGCGGATTCGTCCTGCTCGTCGGCGGCAGCGTGTTCGTCCTGGCGTGCCGGCCGCGCGCGGCGTCGGTACGCGCCGTGCAGCGCGTGGTCCTGGCCGGGTGGTCGGCCCTGGCCACGGGCACGATCGCGCTGCTCCTGCTGCGCCACCCGTACACGGACTCGGGCCGGCTCCGGGACGTCCTCGAGCCGGGCGCGCTGCCGGCCGTACTGGAGACCCGGACGGGCACCGCCCTCGCCTCCCGGCTGCTGCTGCTCGCGGTCGCCGGGCTGTTCGTCGCCGTGCTGTTCGGTGCCTACGCCCGCCGGACCGCCACGGCGGACGACGACCCGTCCGCGGACGGCGAGGTCCGGGACCTGGCCTTCGGGCTCGGCATCGGCGGCTCGGTGGTCGCGGTGGGTCTGGCGTCGACCTGGGCCCTGGCCGAGCACGCGTCGGCCGGTCTGCAGACGGGGGTGGCCATGCCCGTCGACGTCGTCCATCTGCTGGCCGTCGCGGTCTGGCTGGGCGGACTCGCGACGCTCCTCGCCGCACTGCGCCGGGGGCCCGCGGTGGACCGGACGGCGGTGCGGCGGTTCTCGCGGCTCGCGTTCGGCAGCGTTGTGGTGCTGGTCCTCACCGGCGCCTACCAGTCCTGGCGTCAGGTCGGCTCGTGGGACGCCCTCGTCACCACCGCCTACGGCCGGCTGCTCATGCTCAAGATCGGCTCGGTCCTGGTGCTGCTCGGGGCGGCCTGGTGCTCACGTCGCTGGACGGCGCTGCTCGGCGAGGCGGACGACACCACCGGCAGCGCGGCGGCGAAGCGGGGCGATGCGGCTCCGGACCCGGTTCCCGCCGAGGAGCCGGTGACGGTCCCCGCCGATCCGGAGCGCGCGGCCCAACTGGCCCGGCAGCGGGCGGCCGTCGCACACGCCCGGGAGCGGCGGGAGCGCGACGCCGACCCGGCCCGGTCCGGGCTGCGACGCTCCGTGCTCGCCGAAGTGGCCGTCGCCGCGGTCCTGTTGGCGGTGACCACACTGCTCACGGGCACGGAGCCGGCGCGCACCGAGGAGGCGGCGCGCGCCGGAGCGGCAGCGGCTCCGGTCGAGCAGCCGGTCTCGGCGACCGTCGCCTTCGACACCGGCGGACCCGGCGGCAAGGGCACCGCCGGGATCGACATCGAACCTGCGACCGCGGGTGCCAACACGCTGCACATCCGGACGACCGGGCCGGGCGGGCGGCCCCTGGACGCGGCCGAGATCCGGGTCTCCTTCACACTGGAGTCGAAGGGCATCGGGCCGCTGCGGGTCCGCCCGACGCGGTTCGAGGCCGGGCACTGGACCGCGACGGACGTGCAGCTGCCGACGTCCGGCACGTGGCGGATGGACGTCACCGTGCGGACCTCCGACATCGACCAGGTGACCAGGACCGAGAACGTGAAGATCGGCTGATGACGGAACAGCATCTCTCCAGACGACGACTGCTCGGTACCGCGGGCGCGGCGGGAGCCGCGGGTCTCGCGGCCGGGGCCGGCGGCGGTTTCATGGGCGCCGCGGTCGCCCAGGACGACGTCACGGCGCTGGCCACCGTCGGCTCCACCGCGGTGGCCTTCCACGGCCGGCACCAGGCGGGGATCACCACCCCGATGCAGGCGCGCGGCCATCTCGTCGCCTTCGATCTTGCGCCCGGCACCGGCCGCACGGGGGCGGCGGCGCTGCTGCGCCGCTGGTCCCGGACGGCCGAGCGGCTCGCGGCGGGCCGCTCCGCGGACGGGACGACGGACGCCGCGCGCGACGCCGGTCCCGCGTCGCTGACCGTGACGTTCGGCTTCGGCCGTACGTTCTTCGACCGGACCGGCCTGGCGGACCGGCGGCCCACGGCCCTGGATCCGCTGCCCGACTTCTCCTCCGACGCCCTCGACGCCGGCCGCAGCAACGGCGACCTCTGGCTGCAGATCGGCGCGGACGACCCCCTGGTCGCCTTCGACGCGCTGCGCGCACTGCAGAAGCAGACCGGGGACTCGGCCCGGGTGCGCTGGCAGATGAACGGCTTCAACCGCACGCCGGGGGCCACGGCCCGGCCGATGACGACCCGCAACCTGATGGGCCAGGTGGACGGCACCAACAATCCGAAGCCGGGCGAGAAGGACTTCGACCGGCGGATCTTCGTCCCCCCGGGCGGCGATCCGGCGTGGATGGCGCACGGCTCGTACGCGGTGGTGCGGCGCATCCGGATGCTGTTGGACGACTGGGACGAACTGCCCGCGCCCGAGCAGGAGAAGGTCATCGGGCGGCGGAAGCAGGACGGTGCTCCGCTGTCCGGCGGACACGAGACGACGCCGGTGGACCTCGACCGCAGGGACGCCGCGGGGCGTCTCCTCGTTCCGGCGAACGCGCACGCCCGGGTCTCCGCGCCCGAGACCAACGGCGGCGCGGCGATGCTGCGCCGTCCGTTCTCGTTCCACGACGGGCTGCGCGAGGACGGCGCTCCGGATGCCGGCCTGCTGTTCGTCTGCTGGCAGTCCGATCCGCTCACCGGGTTCGTGCCGGTCCAGCGCAAGCTGGACCGCGGCGACGCGCTGTCCCGGTTCATCCGGCACGAGGCGAGCGCGCTGTTCGCGGTGCCGGGGGGCGCGGCGCCGGGCGAGTACGTGGGTCAGCGCCTGTTGGAGAGCTGACCGGGGCCGCGCACTGCGGACCCGTGCAAACGTACGGACGGCGCAGACGGACAATCGAAGCACCGGCAGGGTGGGGCGTCCGCCGGCCGGACGCCGGGGAACTGTCCACCCTCCGTCGGTAGGGTGACGGGAGACGGAGCCCGGCCACGGGCCGAAGCCCCGCCGTGCCGTCGCGAGAAGGAGCCACGCACCATGTCGGCCAGCCGTTACACGTATCTCGGGCCCGAGGGCACGTTCACCGAGGCAGCACTGCGGACCCTGCCGGAGGCGGCCACCCGGGAACTGGTGCCGATGCTGTCGGTGCCCGCGGCGCTGGACGCCGTGCGCTCGGGGGAGGCCGGCGGTGCGCTCGTGCCGATCGAGAATTCCGTCGAGGGCGGCGTCACTGCCACGCTCGACGAGCTCGCCACCGGTACGCCGCTGATGATCTACCGCGAGGTCCTGCTGCCGATCGCCTTCGCCCTCCTGGCCCGGCCGGGCGTTCAGCTGGCGGACGTCAAGACGGTGACGGGGCACCCGGTCGCCCAGCCCCAGGTACGCAAGTGGCTGGCCCGGAACCTGCCCGATGCCCAGTGGGAGTCGGCGGCCTCGAACGCGGACGGGGCCCGGCTGGTGCAGGAGGGCCGGTACGACGCGGCGTTCGCGGGCGAGTTCGCGGCGGTTCGGTACGGGCTGGAGCCCCTGGTCACCGACATCCACGACGCGCAGAACGCGGAGACCCGTTTCGTCCTGGTGGGCAGGCCCGCCCGGCCGGCGGCCCGGACGGGGGCGGACCGGACGTCCGTCGTGATCTGGCTGGGGGACGACCACCCGGGGGCTCTGCTGGAGCTGCTGCAGGAGTACTCGGCGCGGGGCGTCAACCTGATGCGCATCGAATCGCGGCCGACGGGCGAGGGCATCGGCCGGTACTGCTTCTCCGTGGACTGCGAGGGGCACATCACCGATCTGCGGGTCAGCGAGGCGCTGATGGGGCTGAAGCGGATCTGCCCGAAGGTGCGGTTCCTCGGCTCCTACCCCCGGGCCGGAGTGGAGGAGCAGGAGATGCCGGCGCTGCGTCCCGGGACGTCGGACCAGGAGTTCACGGCCGCGGCGGACTGGCTTGCGCGCTGCCTGGACGGGCGGGGCTGATCCCCCGCCGCGGCGGACGCCGGTGCGGGCCGCCGAGAGCAGCCGAGGACGCCCGCTGTGCAGGGCTGCGACCTGCCCGGATCTACGTTGTCCACAGGGGAGGAAAGTTATCCACAGAGCGTGCCTCACGACTGGGGACAAGTCGACACGCAAAAGCGACAAACTTGACAAACGGCCTCATGTCTCACAGATGACGCTTAAGCTCCCTGATGGCTCTTCGTCATCGCAATGCCATCGATCACCCCTTTGGGACGCCACATTCCCACCCGAAAGAGTGTGTGGGAGGGGTTTCGCGAGGGAATTCATGGCCCAGCGAAAAGCCGGCGGAACGATCTCTTCCGACTTCCACAGATCTTGCGCACAGCCTGTGGAAAACCAGTCGCCGACTTCAGAGGTCTGTGGACAACGAGCCGCTCAACTGGGTTCCTGCACAAGGGAGTCGGGGATTCCCGTCCACCCGTCCGGACATCGGACCCCCTTCCGCTGAAAACGCCGGAGCGGCGGGACATGAGACTCCACCTCCACGAATTACCGCAAAACAGTCAAATTGACCAAGCGCAATAACGGGTCCGCGCCGCACCTCCTCCTCCCGGTAACCTGGTGGGGTGATTGACCTTCGCCTGCTCCGTGAGGACCCCGACCGTGTCCGCGCCTCCCAGCGCGCCCGTGGAGAGGACGTCGGCCTCGTCGACGCCCTGCTCTCCGCCGACGAGCGGCGCAGGTCGTCCGGTTCCCGCTTCGACGAGCTCCGCGCCGAGCAGAAGACGCTCGGCAAGCTGATCCCCAAGGCTTCCGGCGACGAGAAGGCCGAACTGCTGCGCAAGGCCGGCGAACTCTCCGCCGCGGTCAAGGCAGCCGATGCCGACCAGGACGAGGCCGCCGAGGAGACCCAGCGGCTCGCGCTGCAGCTCGGGAACCTCGTGCACCCCGCCGTCCCGGTGGGCGGCGAGGAGGACTTCACCGTCCTGGAGACCGTCGGCAGCCCGCGCGACTTCGCCGCAGAGGGCTTCGAGCCCAAGGACCACCTGGAGCTCGGCCAGCTGCTCGGCGCGATCGACGTCGAACGCGGCGCCAAGGTGTCCGGCTCCCGCTTCTACTACCTGACCGGCGTCGGCGCGCTGCTGGAACTCGCCCTGGTCAACGCGGCGATCGCGCAGGCCACCGCCGCGGGCTTCACCCCCATGCTCACTCCCGCGCTGGTCAAGCCGCGCGCCATGGAGGGCACCGGCTTCCTCGGCCAGGCCTCGGAGAACGTCTACCACCTCGAGAAGGACGACTACTACCTCGTCGGAACCTCCGAGGTGCCGCTCGCTGCCTACCACATGGACGAGATCGTCGAGGCCGACCGGCTGCCGCTGCGCTACGCCGGGTTCTCCCCGTGCTTCCGGCGCGAGGCCGGCACCTACGGCAAGGACACCCGGGGCATCTTCCGCGTCCACCAGTTCGACAAGGTCGAGATGTTCTCCTACGTCACGCCGGAGGACGCCGAGGCGGAGCACCAACGCCTGCTCGACTGGGAGAAGCAGTGGCTCACCGGCCTGGAACTGCCCTTCCACGTGATCGACGTGGCGACGGGCGACCTGGGCGCGTCCGCCTCGCGCAAGTTCGACTGCGAGGCGTGGATCCCGGCCCAGGGCAAGTACCGCGAACTCACCTCGGCCTCCAACTGCAACGAGTTCCAGGCCCGCCGGCTGTCGGTGCGGATGCGGGACGGCAAGCACATCCGCCCGCTCGCCACCCTCAACGGCACCCTGTGCGCCGTGCCCCGGACCATCGTCGCCCTGCTGGAGAACCACCAGCAGGCGGACGGCTCGGTGCGGGTGCCCGAGATGCTGCGCCCCTACCTCGGCGGGCGCGAGCTGCTCGAGCCGGTCGCGAAGTGACCGGGCCCGCCCTGCCCTTCGGCCTGATCGCCACGGACCTCGACGGGACACTGCTGCGCAGCGACGACACCGTCTCGCAGCGGTCCCGTGACGCGCTCGCCGCGGCCACCGCGGCGGGCGCCGCCCACCTCGTCGTCACCGGTCGTCCGGCGTCCCGGACCCGGCACGTCCTGGACGCCCTCGGCTACCAGGGGCTGGCGGTCTGCGGACAGGGCGCGCAGGTCTACCACGCCGGTGAGCACCGGTTGCTGACCTCCGTCACCCTCGACCGGCAGGTGGCACAGCTCGCGGTGGCCAAACTCGAGGCCGAGGTCGGCCGGGTGGCGCTCGGCGCCGCCGTCGACGGCCTGGACGGCGAGATCCTGTGCGAGCCCGGCTACACCTTCGCCGGTCGCATTCCCCCGACGGCAGTTCCCGGCCGCGACGCGATCTGGCAGGCTCCGCTCGGGAAGCTCTACCTCCAGCACCCGGAACTCGGGGACGACGAGCTCACCGCGGCCGCCCAGCGGGTCGCGGGCGACCTGGTGGGCGTGACGATGGCCGGCGAGACCATCGTCGAGATGCTGCCGCTGGGCCTGAGCAAGGCGACCGGGCTGTCACTCGCCGCCCGCCGGCTGGGAGTTCCGGCTGCACGGACGATCGCCTTCGGCGACATGCCCAACGACCTGCCCATGTTCGGGTGGGCCGCGCGCGGTGTGGCCATGGCCAACGCGCACGACGACCTCAAGGCCGTCGCCGACGAGGTCACCGCCTCCAACGACGAGGACGGCATCGCGGTCGTCCTGGAGCGCCTGCTGGACGGCGCGGCGCACGGACGTGCGAGGCTCTGAGCTGCGGTTCTTTGAAAGGTCCAACGTGGACCTTTCAAGAGAGAGTTATCCACAGGGCCGCGCCCACCTGACGCTCTTCACCCGTCGCGCCGTGCTCAACGTCGCGATGCTGCTGCGCGACAGCGACGTGGCACGCCGGGTCCGCACGTACCTCCTCGACGTCGAGGAGGCGTCCCGCGACCGGCGGAGTGCCCAGGCTCCGCCCGCCGAATCCGCCGGCACCCGGCTCCGCAGCCTCGAGGAGTGCCTCGGCGAGGTCGGGTCCGTGCTGCGGGAGTTGGCCCCCGTGATCGCCCGTACCTCGGCCCGGGTGGAGCGGATGGAACAGCGGCTGACGGCCATGGACAGCCGTCTGCTGTTCCTGGACCGGCGCCTCGACAACACCGAGCGCATCGTGTGCGGCATCAGCGAGCGGATGGCCGGGCTGGATGCCGGTCTCCGCGCGTTGCGCGCGGAGGTCGCCCGGCAGGGGCGACGCCGGGGTCGCGGACGCTGAACCGCTCCTTGAAAGGGGCACCCTGACCCTTTCCGTTGTCCACAGGTTCCCGACCTGTGGACAACCTCCGGCAGCCGGGAGCTCCCACCCGGCTGCCGGGTCCCCGCCCGGACGGCTACCCCTCGTCCGCCAGGGTGAGGGAGCCCAACCGCAGGCCGGCGAACCAGGTCGCAGCCGCGGTGACGACGCAGAGCAGCACCACCGCCGGAACGATCCGCACCTCCGAGGTCAGCAGGTCTCCCCCGCCGATCCGCTGCGCCAGCGACAGTCCCCACTGCTGGATGCTGAGCGTCCGCGCACCCGGCACCAGGGAGCCGATGAGGGACTCCCACACCAGGGCGTACACCAGGCCGATCACCACCGCGTGCCGGGTGACCGTGCCCAGCAGCAGGAACAGCGCGCTGTAGGCCACCGACGCCACGGCGGCACCCGCCGCGCAGGCGACGGCGATCCGACCGCTGTTGCCGTTGAGGACGAATCCCGCGACGAGCGTGGGGACCGCGGCGAAGAGCACCGTGACGCCGAGGGCCACGACGAGCTTGGTGAACACGATCACCGGCCGCTTCACCGGCTTCGACAGCAGGTGCACGATCGAGCCGTCGTCGATCTCCGGCCCGATGGCTCCCGTTCCGGCGATCACACCGATCAGCGGAACCATCGTGGCGAGCGCGAAGCCGCCGAGCACGTCGGCCGCGATCGTGTCGTCCGCGCCGACAAGACCCCGCACCACGGCGGAGACGAGCAGCAGCAGACCGGGCAGGGCGAAGAGGATCAGCGCCCTGCGCCGGCCGAGGAGCGCCCGGAGCGTGAGCCGGGCGACGGTGGTGTTGTACATCGGTGCCGCGCTCCTTCAGGCCGATACGAGGTACGAGAAGACGCTCTCCAGGGACTCGTCGGAGGGCGAGACCGTGCGGAGCCGGATGCCGTGCTCGCGGGCCACCCGCGGCAGCAGTTCGGTGAACCGGGGGAAGTCCACGGCCTGGACGCGGAGCACGCCCTCCGCCGTGTCGACCTCGATCCCGGCCGTCGACGGGTCGGCGATGAGCGCGGCGGCGAGGGCCCGGTCGTCCCCGGACCGGATCAGATACCGGTGCGGGCGGTCGGTCATCAGCCGCCGGATCCGCCGGAAGTCGCCGGACGCGGCGTGCCGGCCCGCCACCACGACCTCGATGTGCCCGGCCAGTTGCTCGACCTCCTCCAGGATGTGGGAGGAGAACAGGACGGTGCGGCCCTCCTCGCCCATCCGCCGCAGCACGTCCATGAGTTCCATGCGCTGGCGCGGGTCCATGCCGTTGAACGGCTCGTCGAGCAGGAGCGCGGACGGGTCGTGGACCAGAGCGGCGGCCATCTTGACGCGCTGCCGCATCCCCTTGCTGTACGTGGAGATCCTGCGGTCCTGCGCGAACTCCATCCCGACCGTGCCGAGCGCCCGGCGGGCCGCGGCGGCGGGGTCGGTGAGCCCGTGCAGCTCGGAGCAGGCGACGACGAACTCCCGGCCGGTGAGGAAGTCGTACATCGCCTCCCGCTCGGGGACGAGCCCGATGTGCCGGTACGTCCCCTCGTTGCCGCGGACCGGCGTCCCGTCGAGGGTGACGGAGCCGGAGGACGGGGCCAGGAAGCCGCTCATCAGGTTGATCAGGGTGGACTTGCCGGCGCCGTTCGGGCCGAGCAGGCCGGTGACGCCCGGCCCGATCGTCATGGTGACGTCGTTGACGGCGACGACGTTGCCGAACCAGCGCGAGACGCGGTCGAGGATCAGTGCGGTCACAGCCCGGCCTTCCGGTAGCGGCGCATCAGCGCGGCGTAAGAGCCCGCGATCAGGGCGAGGACGACGAGCAGGTAGACGCAGCCGGCGGCGGTGTCCGGCCCCTTCCCGCCCGGGAACGAGGTCGAAGCGCCGAGGAAGGCCGTCTGCACACCGTCGATCAGGGTGACCGGTGAGAACAGCCCCAGCCAGGTCACCAGGCCCCCGTTGTCCTGTTCGAACGCGATGGCCTGGACCGCGGACACCGCCCCGAAGGAGACGGTGAGCACGGCGATGACGGCCGCCACTCCGAAGCCGCGGCGCGGGGTGAGGGCGGCGATCACCAGCCCGATTCCCGCGAACAGCAGCGACAGCAGGGCGGCGGACACCAGGCCCTGCCCGAACCCCGCGCTCTGGTCGGCGACATCGAGTTCGGCGAGCAGCGCCCCCGCGTACAGGACGACGACCGGCGCCGCGGTGAGCACGAACAGCGCCGCCGACAGGGCAGCGAACTTCGCCGAGACGTAGTCCGCGCGCTCGATGGGGCGGGAGAAGTAGAGCGGGACGGTCCGGAAGCGCAGATCACGTGAGACGGCCTGCGGGGCCTGGGCGGCGAGGAACAGGCTGATGACACCCTGCAGGTGAAGGGCGTAGCGCGGGTACTCCACGGGGAGTTCCCCGGCCTTCGTGACCACCGCGATCGCCACCATGATCCCGGCCGGCAGGCACATCACTCCGAAGAGCAGCATGGGCAGCACCTTGGACTTCGCGGACCGGCCCAGCCCGTACGCGCCCCGCAGGCTGTGCGCGAACAGCGACCGGCGGGCATGGCGGCGGCCGAGCCGGTCGCCGTCGTACGACCGGTAGCCGATGTCGTGGATCTTCGCCGGGTCGCCGGCCCGGCGGTCCCCCGGCGCGAGGGGGGTCTCAGACGGCATCACGGCCGCCTCCCTTCTGCGGTCGCTCGTCCTGGGGGTCTGCGGGGAGGCCGGTGCGGAGGCCGGCGTCCTGCGGCTTCGCCTGGAGGCCCGCCTCCGCTTCCGCCTCCCGGGGGTGGAAGACCTCGGCGATCCGGTGCCGGCGCTGTTCCATCCGCACCAGGCCGAGGCCCAGCCCGGCGACGGTGTCCCGGACGGTGTCGTAGGTGCTGTCGTCGGCGACGTCGATCAGCAGCAGGTGGGACGTGCCGGGCTCGGCCCCGTCCGTGCGGAGGCCGACGCCCGCTGCGGTGAGCGCAGTGCGCAGGGCCGTCGTCCCGTCCGGGTGGCGGTCGGTGTCGGTGACCTCGACGGCGACGGTCGTGGTGGTGCGGGTGAAGTCGCTGGTCGCGCTGGAGCGCAGCAGCCGCCCGCCGTCGATGACGACCACGTGGTCGCAGGTGCGCTCCAGTTCGCCCAGCAGGTGCGAAGTGACGAGCACGGAGATGCCGAATTCCCGGTGGATGCGGCGGATCAGACCGAGCATCTCGTCGCGCCCCGCCGGATCGAGTCCGTTGGTCGGTTCGTCGAGGAGCACCAGTCGGGGGTCGTGCACCAGCGCCTGGGCGAGTTTGACGCGCTGTCTCATGCCGGTCGAGTAACCGCCGATGGGCCGGTAGCGCTCCTCGTACAGACCGACGTGGCGCAGGGTGTCGGCGGTGCGCTCCCGGGCGGCGGTGGGTGGCAGACCGGACATGCGGGCCATGTGGACGACGAACTCGGTGGCCGAGACGTCGGGTGGCAGGCAGTCGTGCTCGGGCATGTAGCCGACCCGTTCCCGGATCGGACCGCCGGCGGTCGCGACGTCCATCCCGAGTACGCAGGCCCGGCCCTCGGACGCGGGGGACAGCCCGAGCAGGATCTTGATCAGGGTGGACTTGCCGGCGCCGTTCGAGCCGATGAGGCCCGTCACCCCGGGGGCGATGTCGACGGTGAGCCGGTCGAGCGCGGTCACCCCGCCGCGCTGCGCACGGTCGGTTCCCAGCGGGAACCGCTTGCTGAGACCTTCGGTCACGATCACAGTCACGCAGCCGACCGTAGTGGCACGATCGGCCGGGCACGTCAGCCCTGACGGTGGTATCGGCATACGTCTTCGGGTGGAGCTGCCCGTAGGGTCCGTCCGTCACCGCCCCTGCACGGGGTGCGGGAGAACCCTGGGCGGGGCCGCGGGACCCCGGGGTCGGCGGGCGGGGAGCAACCCGTGTGCGTCAGAGCCCCGGGGCGCCCCACACCGGGAACCAGCGGCTCAGGTCGGACTCCATCCGCAGATCGTCCGCGAGCAGCCCGCTGACCTGGATCTCCAGCGCGTTGTCCCGCTTCTCGTGTCCGCCGGGAACGGGTGCGAACGGGTAGAACGTGCCCCGCTTGTAGAGGTAGACCAGGGCCAGCACGCGGTCCCGCTCGTCCCGGAACCCGACCAGTGAGCAGAGCAGGTGCGGGCCGAAACCGGCGTCCTGCAGCACGGTGTTGACGGCGTGCAGGTCGTTGACCAGGGCGGGGGTGTCGTCGGGGTCCTGACGGGAGAGCAGCCACGTGTAGCCGTAGGCGTCCCGGCTGAACTCCACCGGTACGCCACCGCGGCCGGTGTCCGCGTCGAGCAGGTCCCGCACCTCCCGCCGGATGCGGTCGAACGCACCACCCTCGACGCCGGCGAAACACACCGATCCCTCCCCGGTGGCGGTGAAACCCGGACCGGCCTGGAGCGCGACGGCGGCTGAGGGCAGCCCGAAGAGCTGGTCGAGATCGGGACGGACGGGCTTGCTGCGGCCCAGGATGGCGTCGAGGAGGCCCATGGGCACGGCTCCCTTCGCGGGTCGGCGGCTGGCGGGAGGCGGGGCGGGGCGGCGGTCAGCGGCTGAGCTGCGCCGAGATCCTCGCGAGCTGGTCCAGGCGCTGCTCGAGGGTCGGGTGCGACGAGAACAGCCGGCCCAGGCTGTCCTTCGAGGAGAAGGCGGGCGCGAACCAGAAGGCGTTGTAGGGCTCGGCCTTGCGCAGGTCACGGGTCGGGATCCGGGCCATCTGGCCGGTCACCTTGGTGAGGGCGGAGGCCAGGGCCGAGGGACGCCCGGTGAGCAGGGCGGCCGCGCGGTCCGCGGACAGCTCGCGGTATCGCGACAGCAGACGGGTCAGCAGGAAGCTGATGACGTACACCACCGCACTGACCAGCGGGATCACCAGGACGGCGATGGCGGTGGCGGGGTCGCGGCTGTCCCGGCCGAGGCCGCTCCAGAGAGCGACCCGGGCCAGGATTCCGGCCATCACACCGAGGAACGACGCGATCGTCATGACGACGACGTCGCGGTGGGCGACGTGGGACAGCTCGTGTGCCAGGACGCCCTCCAGCTCCTCCGGTTCCAGTCTGCGCAGCAGGCCGGTGGTGGCACAGACCAGGGCACTGTTCCGGTTCCGGCCGGTGGCGAAGGCGTTGGGGACGTCGCTGTTCGCGACGGCGACCCGCGGCTTGGGCATGTCGGCGAGCGCACACAGCCGGTCCACGGCGCCGTGCAGCTCGGGGGCCTGTTCGGGGGTGACCTCGCGGGCGCCCATGCCGTAGGCGGCGATGCGGTCGCTGAACCAGAACTGTGCGATGAACAGGCCGCCGGCGACGAGCAGGATGATTCCCCACGATCCGCGCAGGAACGCGAGCAGCACACCGACGAGGACGACGTAGAGCAGCCCGATGAAGAACATCGTGGTGACCATGCGGGCGGTGAGTCCGCGGTCCGGGGCGTACCGGGTCCGGGCCATGGTGCGACCTCCTGACTCCTCCTTCTACAATTCTTCCCCTTTGTTCCTTTTGGTCATGCCGCGGCGGTCTGCGTTGTTCGGACGGCGGTCCGTGCGGACCGGTCCGCACGGACCGTTCAGCCGCGGGCGAGCTGCGCCGGACCCTCCGTCGCGATCCGCTCGAAGACCTTCTCGTCGGCTGCGAAGAAGGAGTCGGCGATCGGCCAGTGGACGACGATCTCGTCGATGCCCAGCTCGGCGTGCGCGCCCGCGAAGTCCACGAAGGCGTCCAGGGATGCCAGCGGCCGGTCCGGCGTGAAGCCGGTGAGCAGGGTCCTGCCCAGTTCGCCGGGGTCGCGGCCGTGCTCGGCGCACGCGTCACCGAGTCTCCCGATCTGCCCGCGGACGGCCGCCAGCGACTGCTCCGGCGTGCCCGACTCGAACAGCTTGGGGTCGCCCGTGGTCACCCAGGCCTGCCCGTGCCGTGCTGCGAGCCGCATCCCGCGCGGGCCGGTCGCGGCGACGGCGAACGGGAGCCGGGGCCGCTGAACGCAGCCGGGGATGTTGCGCACCTCGGTCGCCGAGTAGAACCGCCCGTCGTGGCTCACCACGTCCTCGCTGAGCAGACGGTCGAGCAGCGGCACGAACTCTCCGAAGCGGTCCGCACGCTCCTTGGGCGTCCACGGCTCCTGCCCGAGGGCGCTCGCGTCGAACCCGACACCCCCGGCACCGATCCCGAGCGCCACCCGGCCGCCGCTGATGTCGTCGAGCGAGATCAGCTCCTTGGCGAGGGTCACCGGGTGCCGGAAGTTCGGGGACGTGACCAGGGTCCCCAGCCGCATCCGCGAGGTCGCGGACGCCGCCGCGGTCAGCGTCGGCAGCGCGCCGAACCACGGGCCGTCGCGGAAGGTCCGCCACGAGAGGTGGTCGTAGGTGTACGCCGTGTGGAAGCCGAGTTCCTCCGCCCGCTGCCACACCTCACGTCCCCCGTCGTTCCAGCGGTATATGGGGAGGATCACGGTGCTCAGTCGCATGTCCCCGACGATACGCGGGCTTCCCACCGCCACGGATGCCCCGATGGAGCCGGTCCGGGAAGCCACGCCGGCGTCGCGGTGGGGGCCGCTACCGTGGCGTCATGGGCACGCTGGGTAGGACCGGGGCTTGAGGCCATGATCGAAGAGGCAACGGTGGACGCCTATGGCGAGGACGAGCAGCGGACCGGTCTGTTCACCATGCTCGAGGAGCATCTCGATGTGCCCTTCACCACCGTGGTTCTCGGTGTCGAGGTGACGGTGCGCGGCGTCGTTCACTCATCGAGCGCAGCGCCGAGCTGAAGGGCGAGCTGGTCGCCTTCGCTCAGAGCGCCCGCTCCGACCGGTGGTTGACGCCCCTCCTGCTGGAGGCCGCCGGGCCTGCACGGCAGTTGGACGAGGGTGAGGCGATCCGGATCACCGACCACTTCATCCTGCGGTACCGCCTGCCGGACGGCTCGACGGTGGTGGACCGGTTCGTCGCCGGACGGAAGGACTTGACCGCATCGGCGACCGCCTCAGCAGGCTTGCCGCCGGCCGCCGGTAGTCACCGAGGAGCGCCAGCGAATTAATAGGACATGTACTACACTCTTGCTATGGACACACCCCGCCCCGGCAAGACTCGAGTCACCAGCGTCTCCCTGCGCGCCGAGACCCTGGAGGCGATCCGCGCACGCGCCGGCAAACAAGGCGTCTCCTCTTACATCGAGGAGGCCGTACAGCGGCAACTCCAGCGCGAGGCCATCGACGAGTACATCGCCGCCGCTGAAGCGGAACACGGTCCTGTCGACCCTGCCGAGGTGTCGGACAAGGCCGAGCGCATCCGCGCCCACCACGCCGCCCACCGCGGTGAGTCCGCTCCGGCGGACGCCGCATGAGCGGGACTCTCGTTCTCGACAGCGAGGCCCTCTCCAAGCTCTCCCGTCGCCACCGTGACATGACCGTATGGCTGGACGTCGCCCGCAGACTGGACCTGCTCGTCGTGACGAGCGCTGCCACGCTGGTGGAGGCACGCGACCCGAACGTGCCGCAGGCGGCGTTCGACCATGCCGTTTCCCTGGCCAAGGTGCGCCCCGTCACGGAGGAGATCGCACGTGCGGCGAGCAGACTGCTCGCCGCGGAAAGCCTGCACGGTCACAAGTACGCCATCGATGCGATGCTTGCCGCCACGACTCATACGGAGCACGGCGACGTCACCGTCATTACGAGCGACACGGACGACCTGCGCCGCCTGTGCCTTCCTCGCATCGCCGTCGAGCCGATCTAACGACCTCATCCACGTCTGCCCTTCGTGCACTCCTCCCCTGTTTCCGCAGTTCAGCGCGCGATGAGCGAACGAGGCTTGACCGACGTGACGAGGGTCCCCAGCCGCATCCGCGAGGTCGCGGACGCCGCCGCGGTCAGCGTCGGCAGCGCGTCGAACCACGGGCCGTCGCGGAAGGTCCGCCACGAGAGGTGGTCGTAGGTGTACGCCGTGTGGAAGCCGAGTTCCTCCGCCCGCTGCCACACCTCACGTTCCCCGTCGTTCCAGCGGGATATGGGTAGGATCACGGTGCTCAGTCGCGCAGAGGTCGCCATGCGCCGAGCCTGCGGGGTGGGGCCCGGCGGGCCTGCGGAGATCGGCCCGTGGGGCGGTACCGGCCCGGTGTCCGTCGACACCCGCGCCTTTGGCCCCACGCGGCCCAGCCACCTCATCCGGCGCACGAACCACGCTGGTCACCGGCGTTTTTCGACGGCAATCGCACGTACGTGCCACCGGATGAGCGAAGATGAAGTGGTGACTCCAGCTTTCGGACGGCCCGGACCGCAGACCGACACCGCACCCGACGGGACCGCGCAGACGGTGGCACCGCCCGCCGTGCCGCGGCCGGTGCGGCTGATCGCGACCGACCTCGACGGCACACTGCTGCGCGACGACAAGACCGTCTCCGAACGCACCGTCGACGCCCTCGCCGCCGCCGAGCGGGCCGGCATCGAGGTCTTCTTCGTCACAGGCCGGCCCGCCCGCTGGATGGACGTCGTCAGCGACCACGTCCACGGCCACGGCCTGGCCATCTGCGCCAACGGCGCAGCAGTCGTCGACCTGCACAGCGGCGGCCGGATCGTCGAGGTCCGTGCGCTGGAACGGGAGAACGCCCATGCCGTGGTGAAGGCGCTGCGCGCCGCCGAACCGGCGACGACCTTCGCCGTCGAGTTCACCGGCGGCATCCACTACGAACCCGGTTACCCGCCCTTCCACCTCGATCCCGCGGCGACCATCGCCCCCGCCGAGGAACTCCTCGCCGAGCACGCCGAGCGTGCCGGCCAGCAGATCCTCAAACTGCTGGCCCACCACCCGCAGCTCCCACCGGACGCCTTCCTCAGCCTGGGGTGCGCGTCCGCCGGCATGCACGCCTCCTTCACCCGCTCCAGTCCCACCGCCCTGCTGGAGATCAGCGGCCTCGGGGTCAGCAAGGCCGCCACCCTCGCCCGCTGCTGCGCCGAGCGCGGCATCGCCCCCGCCGAGGTCATGGCGTTCGGCGACATGCCCAACGATCTGGAGATGCTGACCTGGGCGGGGCGCTCGTACGCGATGGCCAACGCCCATCCCGACGTGCTCGCCGCGACCTCGGGCATCACGCACGCGAACAACGAGGACGGCGTGGCCGCGATGATCGAGCGGATCCTCGCCGAACAGGTCTGACGCGCCGGTCCGTCCCTGAACGGTCACCGGCCCCGACGGGCTGCGCCCCGGTCACCGGTCCTGCCGGTCGCGGCCGCGCAGCGGTGCCTCCCAGGTCACTCGGGTGCCCTTGCCGTTCTCGCCGATGCCCGGCCCGTGCCGGCTGGAGCCGCCCAGCGACTCGGCCCGGACCTCCAGGTTCCGCAGTCCGCTCCGCCGTCCGGTCGCCTGGAGGCCGACGCCGTCGTCGGCCACGGTCAGGCGCACGCCGTCGGTCCCGTCCGGCAGCTTCACGGTGGCGTCCACCACCACCTCGACCCGGCTCGCACCGGCGTGGCGGAAGGCGTTGGACAGCGCCTCACGCAGGGCCGCGAGAAGGTGCCTGGCGGTCTGCTCACCCACCAGATGGTCCACCGGGCCGGTGAACCGGACTGACGGCCGGAACCCCAGCAGCACCGACACCGCGTTGACCTCCCGCTCGACCCGGGTGCGCAGCCCCGAGGGCGCTTCCGCCGGCCCCTGTTGCAACGCGAAGATCGCGGTCCGGATCTCCTGGATCGTCACGTCCATCTCGTCCACGGCCCGGGAGATCCCGTCCCGCACCTCCGGGATGATCGCCTTCCGCTGCGCCCCCTCGAGCATCATCCCGGTGGCGAAGAGCCGCTGGATGACGAGATCGTGCAGGTCACGGGCGATGCGGTCGCGGTCCTCGTAGACCGCCAGGCGCTCCCGGTCGCGCTGCGCCTCCGCCAGGAGCAGCGCCAGAGCGGCCTGGGCCGCGAACTGCACGGCGAGCGTGCGTTCCGTCTCCGTGAAGCCGCGGGCGCCCCGCAGCCTCGGCAACACCAGGGTGCCCAGCACCCGGCCGTCGCTCTGCAGCGGCAGCATCATGCTCGGCCCGTACGGCGCGGCCAGCGGGGCGACCATGCGCGGATCGGTGGCCGCGTCGTCCACGAAGACCGGCCTGCCCTCCAGCAGTCGTCCGTACACCGGGCCGGAGGGCGCCACGACCGACCCCAGCCCCTCCAGCGCCTCGGGCATACCGGAGGAGACCTGCACGACCTCCAGGCCGCCCTGCTCGGCCGGGAGCAGCACGATGCCCGCGACCGCCTCGGCCAGCCGGCGTCCCTGTTCGGCGACGACCGCGAGGGCGTCGTCCGCGCGGGCGTCGCCGCCGGCCCCGGAGAGCAGAGCGGTGGTGAGGGCCGCCGCACCGTCGATCCAGCGGCCCCGCTGCCGGGCCTCCTCGTAGAGCCGGGCGTTGCCGATCTGGATGCCGGCCTCCGTCGCCAGCACGTTCATCATGTGCAGGTCGAAGACGCTGAACTCCCCGCCGTCCTGCTTCTCCGCCAGGTAGAGGCTGCCGAACAGTTCCTCCCCGACCCGGACCGGAACGCCGAGGAAGTCGCCCAGCAGCGCGCTGCGCGGGGGGAAATCGGTGGAACGGCGGGCGTCGGCGCCGAGATCGGCCAGCATGAGCGGCGCCGGATCCGTGACGAGCACCTTGAGGATGCCGGTCTCGCTGTCGGGCAGCGCCGCGATCCGGTCCCGCTCCGCCTCCGACAGACCGTGACTGACCAGGTCGGCGAGGGCGTCCCCGCGGTCGTTGATGACACCGATGACGGCGTACCGCGCGCCCGTGAGCCCGGCGGCCGTCTCGACGATGCGGTCCAGGGTGTTGTGGAGCTGCAGCCCCGAGCCGACCGAGACCATGGCCTCCAGCAGCCGGGGGAGGTGGACGGCGAGCTCCTCGGGCAGTTCCTCGAGGCTCCGGGCCATGTCGCCGGTTCCGGGCGGGTGGCGGCCGGTCCGGGCAGGGGCGGGGGAGGAGGCCCGTGGGGACTCCGCTGTCGCCGACATGCATCGAGCCTATTCAGTCCGCTTCGCCACGGAAAGTCAGGAATTTCAGGCTCGGGCGGTCTCGGCGCTCCGCTCCAGCTCCAGCTCCAGCATGCTGCGGAACGGGCCGGGCACCACGGCCAGCAGGTCGTACGTCCCCCGCTGCACCACCCGTCCCCGGTCCAGGACGACGACCTCGTCCACGGCCTCCAGGCCGGCGAGCCGGTGGGTGATCAGAACGGTGGTGCGGCCCTCGGTGGCGTCGAGCAGGTCGGCGGTGAGGGCGTCCGCGGTCGGCACGTCCAGGTGCTCGGCCGGTTCGTCCAGCAGCAGCACCGGAAAACCGGCGAGCAGCGCGCGGGCCAGCGCCAGGCGTTGCCGCTGTCCGCCCGACAGCCGGGCGCCGTGCTCGCCGACGAGGGTGTCCAGTCCGCGGGGCAGGCCGTCCACCCAGTCCAGCAGTCGGGCGCCGGCCAGCGCCTCGCGCAGCCGTGCATCGCTCGCGCCGGGACGGGCCAGGCGCAGGTTCTCCCGCAGTGAGCTGTCGAAGACGTGCGCGTCCTGGGCGCAGAGACCGACGGACCGCCGTACGTCGTCCCCGTCGCATGCGGTGGCGTCCCGCCCGGCCAGGGTGTATGTGCCGGACTCCGGGTCCAGGAACCGCAGCAGAACGTGGGCGAGCGTGGTCTTGCCCGACCCCGAGGGGCCCACTACGGCGATCCGCCGGCCACGGTTGATCTCCAGGTCGAGGCCGTGGAGGGCCGGCCGGGGACTGCCGGGATGACGGGTGGTCAGATCGCGCAGCACGAACGGGAAGGGGTTCTCCGGGACGGGCGCCGGTGAGGCGGGTTCCCGTACGGGATCGGGGGCGTCGACGATCTCGTGGATGCGCTCGGCGGCACGCCGGGCACGCTGCCGGTGGGTGGCGGCCGCGGGAAGCCCGGCGACGGCTTCGAAGGCGGCGAGCGGGAGGAGGACGACGACGGCGAGCGCCACCCCGGGCAGCCGCCCGTCCGCCACGGCCCGGGCCCCGGCCCAGGCCGTGCCCGTGACGGTGAGCCCGCAGATCAGGGCGGTGAGTCCGGCGCCCGCTCCGGCAGCGGCGGACGACCGGGCAGCGATCCCCGTCAGCCGCCGGTCGGCGCTTCGGATCCCGTCGAGGCGACGGCCGAGCGCACCGGCGACGGTCAGCTCGGCCGCCCCGGCCAGCAGATCGAGCACGCGCGCGGCCAGTTCGCCCCGGGCGGGCGCGAGCTGCCGCTGGGTGCGCCGGGCGAGCGCGCCGGTGAGCAGCGGGACGCCGGCCCCGGCGGCGAGCAGCCCGGCCGCCAGCAGGGCGCCCGCCTCGGGCAGCAGCCAGGAGGTGAACCCCGCGGCGGCTGCGGACACCAGCACGGCGGTGCCGGCCGGCAGGAGCCCGCGCAGGAAGTAGTCCTGGAGCGAGTCGACATCGGCGACGAGCCGGGACAGCAGGTCACCACGCCGCGTCCGGCCGAGACCGGCGGGGGCGAGACGTTCCAGCCGGCGGTGGACGGCCGCCCTGAGGTCGGCGAGCATCCGGAAGACCGCGTCGTGCGACACGAGGCGCTCCGCGTACCGGAAGGCCGCTCGGCCGATGCCGAAGGCCCTGGTGGCGGTGACCGCCACCATCAGGTACAGCACCGGGGGCTGCTGCGAGGCGCGGGAGATCAGCCAGCCGGAGACCGCCGCCAGCCCCACCGCACTGCCCGTCGCGAGGGCGCCGAGGAGGAGAGCCGTGAGGAACCTGCCGCGTCGGCTCCGGGCCCCACGACGCACCCGGCGCAGCGCCGGGACCGTCCGTCCGGGAGGGGTGGCGGGGGACGGCGATCGACGGGCGTCCGGTCCGGGCCCGTCCGCGGGCCCGGACGAACCGGGCGCATCGGGTGCGTACGCCGGGCCCGGTTCGCCGGCTGCCGGGGCGGTTCCCGCGGCCGCCGGCCGCGCATCGGGTGCTGCGGTGTCCGGGGCGATGCGGACCACCCGGTCCGCCACGGCGAGCAGTGCCGGCCGGTGCGCGACCAGGAGGACTGTCCGGCCTCGGGCCAGGCGGCGCACCGCCTCGACGACCTCGGCCTCGGTGCCGCCGTCGAGTCCCGCCGTCGGCTCGTCGAGCAGCAGCAGGGGACGATCGGCGAGGAACGCCCGGGCGAGCGCGATGCGCCGGCGCTGCCCGGCGGACAGGCCGTGCCCGTCCTCGCCGAGCACAGTGGCGCTGCCGTCCGGGAGTTCCCGGACGAACTCGCCGGCGCCCGCGTCCCGCAGGGCTCGGGCGACGTGCCCGTCGTCCGCTCCCGGTCGCGCCGCGCGGACGTTGTCGGCGATGGTTCCGGCGAACAGGTGCGGTTGCTGCGGGACCCAGGCGATCTGCCGGTGCAGGCTCTCCCGCGACACACGCTGCGCCGGCCCGCACCCCTCCGGTTCCGTGGCGGAGCCGGGACTGCCGGAGCCGGCGGCCGGCGACCGGCCGGCGGGCGCGGCCGCCACTTCCGCGGCGCCGAACCGGACTCGCCCGTGTGCGGGCTCGCAGAAACCGAGCACGGTCCGCAGCAGCGTCGACTTGCCGCAGCCGCTGGGCCCGCTGATGGCGACGGTCTCCCCGGGACGGACGGTGAACGTCGTCTCCGGCAGTGCGGGCGCGGAGCGTCCGGGGTGCCGTACGACCAGGCCCTCGACGTGCAGCGCTGCCGAGCGGGCGTCCGGGGCCGGGGCCGTGCCGTCCGCCGGGAGGCCGGTTTCCAGGACCGCGAAGACCTCCTCGGCCGCGGCCATTCCCTCGGCCGCGGCGTGGTACTGCGCACCCACCTGACGCAGTGGCAGATAGGCCTCCGGGGCCAGGACAAGCACGATCAGAGCGGTGTGCAGATCCAGGTCCCCGTGCACGAGCCGCATCCCGATGCCCACCGCCACCAGGGCGACGGACAGTGTCGACAGCAGCTCCAGCACCAAGGAGGACAGGAAGGCGATGCGCAGGGTCCGCATCGTGGCGCGCCGGTAGTCGCCCGTGATCCGGCGGACCGCCTCGTTCTGCGCCTTGGCACGCCCGAAGACCTTGAGGGTCGCCAGTCCCGACACCACGTCGAGGAAGTGGCCGGAGAGCCGGGAGAGAACCGTCCACTGACGGTCCATCCGCGCCTGGGTGGCCCGGCCGACGAGCGCCATGAAGAGCGGGATCAGGGGCAGCGTCACCACGATGACCGCCGCCGAGACCCAGTCCGCCCCGACGACAGGCACCAGCACCACGACCGGCACGACCACCGCGAGCCCGAGCTGCGGCAGATAGCGCGCGAAGTAGTCGTCCAGGGCGTCGATGCCGCGGGTGACCAGGGTGGCGAGTTCCCCGCCGCGGCGTTCGCCGATCCGCAGGGGGCCGAGCCGGACGGCGTGCTCGAGCAGCCGCATCCGCAGGGCGGACTTGGCGGAGGCACTCGCCCGGTGAGCGGAGAGTTCGGTCAGCCAGGCGACGAGAGCGCGGCCCGCCGCCACTGCCGCGAGCAACAGCAGGGCGCCCCGGAGGCTTGCGGCCGGTGCGCCGTCCCGGAAGGCCCCGGTCACCACGTCGGCTATCAGGACGGCCTGCGCGGTGATCAACAGCGCGCCGGCCAGTCCGAGCCCCACGGCAGCCGCGAGGAAGACACGCGTGGCCCGGGCATGACGCCACAGGCGCGGATCGACGGGTTTCACGTGAAACAGCCCCTCCGCCGGTCAGCGGCCGGCCTGTGCACGGGACCCGGGGGCGGCTTCGGCCGGCCCGTGCCGGCCGGGTACCGCTGCCGCCGGCCCGTGGGGCCCGGGCGCGATGTGCTGGGTGCCGATCCGCTTGCGGAAGACCCAGTAGGTCCACCCCTGGTAGAGCAGCACCAGCGGGGTGGCCACGGCGGCCAGCCAGGAAATGATCCTCAGCGTGTACGGGCTCGACGAGGCGTTGGAAGTGGTCAGGCTCCAGGCGTCGTTCAGCGAGGACGGCATGACGTCGGGGAAGAGCACCAGGAACAGTGTGGCGCTGAACGCAGCGACCGTGACACCGGACAGCGCGAACGCCCGGCCCTCCCGTCCCCGTGTGTTGGCCGCCAGGGCACCCGACAGCGCCACCACCGCGCCGACCGCAACGGCCGCCGTCACGCCGTCCCCCCGGTCGGCCTGCGTCCAGCTCAGGAATCCGGAGAGAAGGAGGACGGTTGCCGCGCCCAGCCCGGTCGCTGCCCGCCGGGCCCGGGTACGGATCTCGCCGACCGTCTTCAGCGCGGTGAACACGGCTCCGTGGAAGGTGAAGAGGACGAAGGTGACCAGCCCGCCGAGCAGCGCGTACGGGTGGAACAGATCGAAGAGGCCCCCGGTGTACTCGTGGTCGGCGTCGAGTTTCACCCCGTGCACCATGTTCGCGAAGAGCACGCCCCACAGCACGGCGGGCAGCACCGACGACCAGAGGATCGCGCGTTCCCAGTTGCCCTGCCAGCGTTCCCCGTCGCGCTTGTGCCGGTACTCGAAGGCGACACCGCGCACGATCAGGCACACCAGGATCGCGAGCAGTGGCAGGTAGAAGCCGGAGAAGAGCGTGGCGTACCACTCGGGGAAGGCGGCGAAGGTCGCCCCGGCAGCGGTGATCAGCCAGACCTCGTTGCCGTCCCAGACCGGGCCGATGGTGTTGAGCAGGACGCGCCGCTCGGCCCGGTCGCGGGCGAGCGGGCCGGTGAGCACCCCCACCCCGAAGTCGAATCCCTCGAGGAAGAAGTACCCGGTCCACAGGAAGGCGATGATCACGAACCAGATGTCGTGGAGTTCCATGGTGTGCTCCTGACGTCCTTCAGTACGAGAAGGCCATGGGCCGGTCGGCGTCGTCGTGTCCGCCGACTCCGGCCGGCGGATCGAGATCGGCGTCGGTCAGCTCGGGCGGGCCGGCCTTGGCATAGGTGACGAGCAGCCGGACCTCGATGACGGCGAGGATCGCGTACAGCAGCGTGAAGACGGCCATCGACGTGACGACCTCGGCCTGCGAGGTGCCGGGGGAGACCGCGTCGGAGGTGCGCAGCACGCCGTAGACCGCCCAGGGCTGGCGGCCGGTCTCGGTGAAGATCCATCCCCAGGAGTTGGCGACCAGCGGGAACCCGAGGGTCAGCACGGCGCTCTGCCAGAGCCGGCGGGACGCCCGCGTCCCCAGGGCGCGGCTCCGGGTGAGCGCGAGGTGGGGCCGTTCGTCCTCGCCGGTGCGCAGGTGCGGGGCGAGCAGGAACTTCCGGCGGGTCAGCCACAGCAGGGCGAGGCCGATGGTGAAGGACGCCATGCCGAAGCCGATCATCCAGCGGAAGCCCCAGTAGGCGGTGGGGATGTTCGGGCGGTAGTCACCGGGACCGTGTTCGCGCTGCTCGGCGCGGTTGATGTCGTTGATGCCGGGGACCTCGGAGCTGAGATCGCTGTGGGCGAGGAAGGAGAGCAGTCCGGGGATCTCGACGGCGACCTTGTTGTGGCCCTTGTCGACGTCCCCGTAGGCGAAGACCGAGAAGGGGGCCGGGGCCTCGCTGTCCCACAGCGCCTCGGCCGCGGCCATCTTCATGGGCTGCTGACGGAACATCACCTTGCCGAGCTGGTCGCCGCTGACGGCGGTGAGCAGTCCGCCGACGACGCAGATCACCAGGCCGACCCGGAGGGAGGCGCGCATCACGGGGATGTGCCGGTTGCGCAGCAGGTGGTAGGCGGAGATGCCCACCACGAAGGCGCCGCCGGTGAGGAACGCCGCAGCGAGCGTGTGGAAGACGACGACGAGGGTGGTCTCCTGGGTGAGGACCGCGAGGAAGTCGGTGAGTTCGGCGCGGCCGCTCGTCGGGTCGATGCGGTAGCCGACGGGGTGCTGCATCCAGGAGTTCGCGGCCAGGATGAAGTACGCGGAGAGGGTGGTGCCGAGCGAGACCATCCACATGCAGGCGCAGTGCAGTCCCTTGGGCAGCTTGTCCCAGCCGAAGATCCACAGGCCGATGAAGGTGGACTCGAAGAAGAAGGCGATCAGCGCCTCGAACGCCAGCGGCGCCCCGAACACGTCGCCGACGAACCGCGAGTACGCGGACCAGTTCATGCCGAACTGGAACTCCTGGACGATGCCGGTGACGACGCCCATGGCGATGTTGATCAGGAAGAGCTTGCCCCAGAACTTGGTGGCGCCCAGGTACTTCGCCCTGCCGGTACGGACCCAGGCGGTTTCCAGGCCGGCGACGGTGGCGGCCAGCGAAATCGTCAGGGGGACGAAGAGGTAGTGGTAGACGGTGGTGATACCGAACTGCCAGCGCGCCAGAGTCTCCGGCGCCAATGCCAGGTCCACGTCGATCTCTCCTTACGTGGCTGCGGTCACATCCGCAGGTTGCCCTTCACATCCAAGCTTTGTGAAAGCGTTCACATTCACAAGGATAGGCGGGCCCTTCCCCGCCCCCCGCACCGGGGGGCGGGTCGGGAGTCAGAGCTCCTTGCGGAAGGCCTCCGCGGCGCCGAGGAACAGATCGTTCCCCGCATCCTCGCCGATCGTGACGCGCACGCCCTCACCGGCGAACGGCCGGACCATCACGCCCGCCTCCTCGCACGCCGCCGCGAAGTCCAGGGTGCGCTCGCCGAGCCGCAGCCACACGAAGTTGGCCTGGGACTCCGGAACCGTCCAGCCCTGCGCGATCAGGGCGTCCCGCACCCGCGTCCGTTCGGCGACCAGTGACTCCACCCGCTCCAGCAGGGCGTCCTCGCTGCGCAGCGAGGCGACCGCCGCGTCCTGGGCGATCCGGCTCACCCCGAACGGGACGGCCGTCTTGCGCAGCGCCGCGGCCACCGGCTCGTGCGCCACGGCGAACCCGACGCGCAGGCCGGCCAGCCCGTAGGCCTTCGAGAAGGTGCGGAGAACACAGACGTTCGGGCGGTCCCGGTAGAGCTCGATGCCGTCCGGCACCTGCTCGTCGCGGATGAACTCGCGGTACGCCTCGTCCAGTACCACGAGCACGTCGGAGGGCACGCGGTCCAGGAAGCGCTCCAGCTCCGCCCGGCGCACCACCGTGCTCGTCGGGTTGTTGGGGTTGCACACGAAGACCAGCCGAGTCCGCTCGGTGACGGCGTCGGCCATCGCGTCCAGGTCGTGCACCTCGCCGGAGGTCAGCGGGACCTCGACCGGACGCGCACCCGAGATCCGGGTGATGATCGGGTAAGCCTCGAAGGACCGCCAGGCATAGACGACCTCGTCGCCCGGACCGGCCGTCGCCTGGATCAGCTGCTGGGCCACCCCCACCGAACCGGTCCCCGTCGCCAGGTGCTCGGCCGGCACCCCGAAGCGCTCCGCGAGCTCGGCGACCAGGGCACTGCAGGCCATGTCCGGGTACCGGTTGAACGTTCCGGCGGCCCCGACCGCGCTCTCCAGCACACCGGGGAGCGGGGGGTACGGGTTCTCGTTGGACGACAGCTTGTACGCCGCCCGGCCGCCCGCCGCTGCGGGCCGCCCCGGCTTGTACGTGGGGATACCGTCCAGCGCGCCGCGCAGCTTCGGGTTCTTCTCGCTCACCGCAGGTCCTCCTCGACCGTCCCGTCCTCGGCATCACTCCACACCATAGGAGGACCGCCGCGCCAGCGTTTCCGCCTGCAGCGCAGACGCCCGGAAGCCCCGGCCGACCCCGCAGTCCGCCACCGCCCGGGCGCGGGCCCGGTCAGCGCGCTCCTTGGCGTGCGCCGTGGCGCGCGTCCCTCGTGAAGGTGACTTGAGACCTCTTCGAAACATTCCCCCTACGACAGGCATCAGAGCTCACACAGGTGGCAATCGCTGCCTTCGCCAGTCAATTGCCTGATTTTCCATGGCTGTTGAGGGAAAATTTCCATGCAGAAAGGTCACTTCATGCACCGTATTTCCGAGTCCCACCAGTCCACCGACCGAGCCCTACTATCGGCTCGCCATGACAGCAGCAGGGAAGCACCAGGTGGGCCGGACGGACACGTCCCGGCGAGGCAACCGGCGCGGACGGGCGGGCATCAGAGACGTGGCCGCCGCGGCCGGCGTCTCCATCACGACTGTCTCGGACGCGCTCAACGGCAAGGGCAGACTGCCCGACGCCACCCGCCGCCACGTCCGTGAAGTCGCCGACCGGCTGGGGTACCGGCCCTCCGCCGCCGCCCGCACCCTGCGCACCGGCAGATCGGGGCTCATCGGCCTGACCGTCACCACCTACGGTGACGAACCCTTCACGTTCACCGAGTTCGCCTACTTCGCCGAGATGGCCCGGGCCGCGACCTCCGCGGCCCTCGCCCGCGGCTACGCGCTGGTGATCCTTCCCGCCACCTCGCGCCACGACGTCTGGTCCAACGTGGCCCTCGACGGCACCGTCGTCATCGATCCCTCCGACCACGACCCGGTCGTCACCGAACTCGTCCGGCAGGGGCTCCCCGTCGTGTCCGACGGCCGCCCGGCCGGCTCGCTGCCCGTCACGGCCTGGGTGGACAACGACCATCAGGCCGCGGTGCTGGGCCTGTTGGAGCACCTGGCCGAAGCCGGCGCCCGCCGCATCGGCCTGCTCACCGGCACCACCACCGACACGTACACCCGGCTCTCCACCACCGCGTACCTCAACTGGTGCGAACGTGTCGGACAGGACCCCGTGTACGAGGAGTACCCGGCGCACGACCCCTGCGCCGGAGCCGTCGCCGCCGACCGTCTGCTCGCCCGCCCGGACCGGCCCGACGCCGTGTACGGGCTCTTCGACCCCAACGGCACCGACCTGCTCGCAGCGGCACGGCGCTACGGACTGCGCGTCCCCGACGACCTGTTACTCGTCTGCTGCAGCGAGTCGACCGTCTACTCGACGACCGAGCCCCCCATCACCACGCTCTCCCTCAAGCCCCGTCGCATCGGCACCGCCGTGGTGCAGCTCCTGATCGACGCCATCGAGGGGCTCTCCTCCGACCGTCCGGTGGAGCAGGTGATACCGACGGAACTGATCGTGCGGGCGTCGTCCCAGCGGCGCCGGCCGCCACGCACCACGGTGAGCGCACCCCGGCCGCCGTCCGAGACCGGGTGACGCCTTCCCCGAGTGCTTCGCAGCTCCAGTGGATCCTCGCTGCCGAAAATCGATCGGGCCAATTCGGCAGAAAAGCCTGCAGACCAGTCATGAGGGCCTCGATTGACGGCCCCTGGTGCGTCACCATCCGCACAGCGCGTTCCTATGATGGAGCCACGACACCGCGAACAGCATGCCGAGCAGTAGGGTCTCCCCCATCGCAGGCAAGGCAGGTCCGGCGGTGCACGGTGGCGCGATGGTGGAGGGGTCGATGACTCAGGGGGCCGGTCCGGGACCCGCGGTGCGGACGACGGCAGGGATGCCGCCCGTACCCGTTCACGCATCCGTCCCGCCGGCGACACCGCCCGGCTGCCCGCCGGCCGAACGGGACCTCCCGGGGATCCACCCGGACATGGCAGCGGACCGTCCCGCCGTCGACGTCGTCCCGGTGCCCGAACACGGGACCGGCAACGCCCCGGGTCCGCTGTACGTCGTCGGCGACGTACACGGATACCTCGACGATCTGCGCGCGGCGCTCCGGATGCAGGGCCTCATCGACCCCGAGGACCGCTGGTGTGCGGGCAACACCCGGCTCTGGTTCCTCGGCGACTTCACCGACCGCGGCCCGGACGGCATCGGCGTCATCGACCTCGTCATGCGTCTGTCGGCCGAGGCGGCGGCCTCCGGCGGCTACTGCAAGGCCCTGATGGGCAATCACGAACTGCTGCTGATCGGCGCCAAGCGGTTCGGTGACGTCCCCGTCAACTCCGGTGCCGGCACCGCCTCCTTCCAGGCCGCCTGGCTGCTCAACGGCGGCCAGCGCACCGACATGGAACGGCTGGAGGACCACCACCTGCAGTGGATGTCCCGGCTCGACGCCATGGCGGAGGAGGACGGTCACCTGCTCGTCCACTCCGACACCACCGCCTACCTCGAGTTCGGCAGCTCCATCGAGGCCGTCAACGACGCGGTGACCGAGGCCCTGCAGCGCGGCGACGCGGACGAATGCTGGGAGCTGTTCCGCAAGTTCACCAAGCGCTTCGCCTTCCGCGACGACACCGGCCCCGAAGCGGTGCGGGAACTCATCGGCACCTTCGGGGGGCGCCGCATCGTCCACGGGCACAGCCCGATCCCGTACCTGCTGGGCGAGGTCGGCTCGGAGGACGGCGAGCCGGGGGGCCCTCCCGTCGTCGACACCCCGCACGTCTACGCCGAGGGGCTGGCCGTCGCGATGGACGGCGGCATCACGATGGACGGGAAGTTGCTGGTCGTCCGGCTTCCGCTGCAGGGCTGACGGCGTCCCCGCCGACGGGCGCGGGGCACCCCGGCGACGGGCAACCGGCCCGCCGGCACCCGCATTTTCCGGAAACAGCCTGTCACCGCGTGGCAAAATCGCTTTACCATCGGCCTGTCGCCGCAGCAGGTTCTCCTCCCGTGCCGCTCCGCGTGCCCTGACGAGAGAGAGCCGGCGCACCGGCCCACGGAGCATCGGGGGACGCACATGAACAGCTCCCAGGATCTGCTTCCCGAGGACCGCCCCGAATTCGAGCGGGTCCTGCACGAAGCTCTGCGCAGATCGCGCGAGCGGCCCGGGTCCGCCGTACCGGAGCCGGGCCTCACCACCGAGCAGCTGCGCACCCTGGCCCTCGACGCCTCGGCCGGGATAGCGGCAAGCGCCGCCGACGAGTACCGGCACTACCTCCAGGTGCGCAGGGCCGCCGGCGAGGGCGGGGCGGAGGCGGACCCCGCGGGCGCGGATCCTGCGGACGAGGGCGAAGGCCCCGGCATGCTCGCCATGGTCTCGGTGCTGGCTCCGGTGCTGGCCGCCGTCGCCGCCGTGCTGTTCCTGCTGACCGGGTACCTGCTGCGGGCCGTCGGCTCCGACGCGCACGCCGCGGCGTCGCTGATCGGCGTCGGCTGGGTGTTCGCCGCACTCACAGGCGGAGCCCTGGTGCTCGCGATGGGCGGGCTGCTGGTCACCGCACTGCGGGACGGGGCCGCCCCGGTACGGACCGCGGCGCCGGTTCCCGGACCCGAGGAGGTCGCCCGGGCCCGGGAGGCCTGGCGGCAGGCGCTGCTGGAACGCGGCGTCCTGCCGTTCCTGCGGGACGTGCCCGCGGCGGAGGGGCCGGCCGTGCGCCGCGCCGACGGCGCGTACGGCGACGATCCCCGCCTCGTCCGCCGGATGCCCGATCTGGGCTACAGCCGACCGGACTTCAGCAGCCCCGCCGAGACCGGTGACGGCGCTGCTGACCGGCAGGACCCCCGGGAGGGCTCCCGGCCGAGCTTCAACAGCCCCGGGTACAGCAGCCCGGACTACGGCAGCCCCGACCACGAACCGGGCTGATCCCGGCCCGAACCGGCCGCGCCGCGGACCGGCAGGCGTCAGGGGCACCTCACGACGCCGGCGGCTGCCGTGCGGGAGCACCGATGCACGGGCGGATCTCCGACGGACGCGAAGCGGTCAGAAGAGGATCGACGACAGCCAGGCACCGGCCGGACGGTTGTAGAGCCCGGTGGTCATCTGGCTCATGATCTCCCGGATGCGCAAACCCTCCGCAAGGCACCACTGCACGAGCGCGCTGTCGCTCGCGGGCACCAGGATGCCCGGGCCCTCGAAGCCGTCGGCCGAGCCGATCAGCGCCTTGATGCCCTCGCTGCTCTCGGCGACCGCATGTGCCGTGAACGACAGCCCGGTTGCGTAGCCGGTGATCCGCCCGGCGTGCTCGACGACGCGCGCCGTGCCGCCCTCCACCGCTTCGGCGAGCTCCGCACCGCGGTCCATGCCGTGGACCCTGCGGCACAGGTCGTCGCAGGCGGCGAGATCCTCCTTCGTCGCCTCACGCACGTCGTAGCCGGGGAATGTCCGTCCCACCGGCGGGCCCTGGAGACAGAGCAGGCTCTCCCGGAACTCGAAGCCGAGTCCGGCGTAGAGCGCGAACGAGCGGCAGTGGTAGGCGTTCTGCACGAGGCGGACCCCGGCTGCCCCGCGATCAGCGGCCCGGGCCATCACGTCCTGCATCAGCCGGCGCCCGACGCCGCTGTTCTGGAGAGCCGGGTCGACGCTGACGGGGCCGATCCCGGCCACGGACGAGCGTTCGTCGAGGAAGCTGCTGCCGACGATCCGGCCGTCGAGTTCGGCGACCACGCTGTACACGCCCGGGTGCGTCAGCGAGTGCCCCATCAGCTCGGTTGCGAAAGCCTCACTCGGCATGTCGGACGGGTAGTTGTACGCTGCCGCGATCCCGCTGAACGCCTCGAAGCAGATGCGCCCGCACTCCTGTTGGTCCTCCGTCCTGCCGGGACGTAGTACGAGATCCATCCTCAAAAGCCTCCCCGTCCTGCGGATTCCCGGGATCGTCCCCGGAGTGTTCGTACGCTACCGGCGGCCCCCACCCGGGCGGGTGTCGATCCGCCTGTTGTACGAACGACTCGGGAATCCCGAAGCACGGCGCCACCCCCTGGTCCCCACCCCCATGCCCCTGGCCCGCACCGCGGCGACACGGGCCAGGGGAGCGAGATCAGTCCTCCGCGAGGGGGAGGTGGATGCGGTGGCCCGAGGCGGCGAACTCGCGGGACTTCTCCAGCATTCCGGCCTCGATCTCCGCATCACCGGCGGATCCGGACCCGGCGCCGCCGGCGAACTGCTCGTTGATGCTCCGGCTGATCTTCATCGAGCAGAACTTCGGCCCGCACATCGAGCAGAAGTGCGCCGTCTTCGCGGGCTCGGCCGGCAGCGTCTCGTCGTGGAACGCCCGGGCCGTGTCCGGGTCGAGAGCCAGGTTGAACTGGTCCTCCCAGCGGAATTCGAAGCGGGCGTCGGACAGTGCGTCGTCCCAGTCCTGCGCGCCCGGGTGCCCCTTGGCGAGGTCCGCGGCGTGCGCCGCGATCTTGTAGGTGATCACGCCGGTCTTCACGTCGTCGCGGTCCGGCAGGCCCAGGTGCTCCTTGGGCGTGACGTAGCAGAGCATCGCGGTGCCCCACCAGGCGATCACGGCCGCTCCGATGCCGGAGGTGATGTGGTCGTAGGCGGGGGCGACGTCCGTGGTCAGCGGACCGAGGGTGTAGAACGGCGCCTCCTCGCAGATCTCCTGCTGGAGCTCGACGTTCTCCTTGATCCTGTGCATCGGGACGTGTCCCGGTCCCTCGATCATCGTCTGGACGCCGTGCCGCTTCGCGACGGTGTTGAGCTCGCCGAGGGTCCGCAACTCCGCGTACTGCGCCTCGTCGTTGGCGTCCGACACGGAACCGGGCCGCAGCCCGTCGCCGAGCGAGAAGGTGACGTCGTACGAGGCCAGGATCGTGCACAGCTCCTCGAAGTTCTCGTACAGGAAGTTCTCCCGGTGGTGCGCCAGGCACCAGGCGGCCATGATCGAACCGCCGCGCGAGACGATGCCCGTCCGGCGGCGGGCGGTCAGCGGAACGTACCGGAGCAACACCCCGGCGTGCACCGTCATGTAGTCCACGCCCTGCTCGGCCTGTTCGATCACCGTGTCCTTGTAGGTCTCCCAGGTCAGGTCCTCGGCCCTGCCGTCGACCTTCTCCAGCGCCTGGTACAGCGGCACGGTGCCGATCGGAACGGGGGAGTTGCGCAGCACCCACTCGCGCGTGGTGTGGATGTTGCGGCCGGTGGAGAGGTCCATGACGGTGTCCGCGCCCCACCGAGTCGCCCACGTCATCTTCTCCACCTCCTCCTCGATCGAGGAGGTCACCGCGGAGTTGCCGATGTTGGCGTTGACCTTCACCAGGAACCGCTTGCCGATCACCATCGGCTCGCTCTCCGGATGGTTGACGTTGGCCGGGAGCACCGCCCGCCCGGCGGCGATCTCCTCACGGACCACGTCGGGCGAGACGTTCTCCCGCAGCGCCGCGTACTCCATCTCCGCGGTGACCTCCCCGCGGCGGGCGTACACGAGCTGGGTCGCCGCGGCCCCGGCCCGGCTGCGGCGGGGCAGCCGCGGGCGGCCGGGGAAGACCGCGTCGAGATTGCGCAGGCCGCCGCGGGGCGAGGTGTGCCGGAGCCCGTCGTCCTCCGGGCGCAGCGGCCGCCCGGTGTACTCCTCGGTGTCGCCGCGTTCGACGATCCAGTTGCGGCGCAGCGGTTCGAGCCCGCGCCGTACGTCGGTGTCCACGGACGGGTCGGTGTACGGGCCGGAGGTGTCGTACAGCGTGACGTCCCGGCCGTTGGTCAGGTGCACCCGGCGCACCGGGACCCGCAGGTCCGGACGCGATCCGGTCAGATATCCCTTGTGCCATCCGGGGGTTGGCGCCTCGTCCGTGCTCGAGGCAGGCGTGCGCGCATCGTTGATGGTCATGAGACCCACTCCCTACGCCGGCATTACCCGGTAACAGGTTCAGCGGTCGGCGCAGCGGATTCCGTACGTCAGGTACGGGGTCAGCGCCCTCTCAGCCCGGTGCTCCGAGCTCCCGCGATGACAGACGGCGACCACGCTAGTGGGTGTGCGAGGGCGCACGCCAGAGCGCCCCCGGTGCACGGCTGCGCGGCGGGCCCGTACGAGCCCGCCGCGTCCTGTCCGGCCCGGTCAGCCCCCGTGGGAGGGCGGCGACGTGAACTTCCGCACGACGAAGACCAGCGCGGCGACGAGCGCCACGAAGATCAGGACCTTGAACACGAGGCCGATCACGAAGGCGAGGACGCTTGTGATCAGGCCGCCGAACACGATCAGCGCGAGCAGCGGTACGGCGACCCACTTCACCCACCACGGCATGCCCGCGAAAGTCTCCTTGATGTCCATGTCGTCGCCCGCCTCCACCCTCGTTGTCCCGGTGCCTCCGGTGACACATTCGATGCTAGGCGGGCCGAGGCCCCGGCGGAGCGGGCCTGCCCCCCGGACTTCCCTGACCCGCCCCCTACGGGCTCCCGGCACCCGGGGTCAGTTCCCGGGCGGGGAGAACACGACCAGGATCCGCAGGTCCTCACTGATGTGGTGGAAGCGGTGGGGTGCCCCGGCCGGCACGTAGACGACGCTGCCCCGCGCGACGGTCGTCGTCTCCTGCCCGACGGTGACCGCACCCCGGCCGCTGACCACGACGTACACCTCGTCCTCGTCGTGGGGCTGCTGCGGATCGACGGCGCCCGCGTCCAGGGCGTACAGCCCGACGGACATGTTCCGCTCGTGCAGGAACCGCAGGTACGCACCGTCGTTGGCGATGCGCTCCGCCTCCAGGTCGTCGAGTCGGAAAGCCTTCATCCCTGCCCACCCCTTGTCACGCGCAACCGGTCTGCCACGATCTCACCATGAAGACTTTCGCCGTCAAGACGGCCGCCAACGCGGCCGCCCTCCTGGTGGCCGTCTGGCTGCTCGAAGGCATAACGCTGACCGGAGCGGACACCGGCCGCCAGGCGCTCACCCTCATTCTCGTGGCGCTGCTGTTCGGATTGGTGAACTTCGTCGTCAAGCCGGTCGTGAAGCTGCTGTCGCTGCCGCTGTTCGTCGTCACCCTCGGTCTGATCGCGCTGGTCGTCAACGCGCTGATGCTGCTCCTGACCTCCTGGCTGGCCGGTGTGCTCGACCTCTCCTTCCGGGTCGACGGCTTCTGGACGGCTCTCGTCGGCGGGCTCGTGGTCGCGATCGTCTCCTGGGCGCTGCACCTGGCCCTGCCCGACGACGACTGAACCGCCATGACGGACCATGGACCGATGAGCACCACTCCCGAACAGCACACGACAGGCGACGGAACGCGCGTGGTCCGGGCCGGTCTCCCGGAGCCGGAGGCGTACCGGCCGTCCATGCCCGGGCCCGTGTTCGCGGCCCACTACCACCTGCCCGGCGAGCCCGTCGGCCCCTACACCTACGGCCGCGAGCAGAATCCGACCTGGACGCTGCTCGAGCAGGCCATCGGCGAGCTGGAGTCCCCGGACGAGGCCGCCGAGACGGTCGTGTTCCCGTCCGGCATGGGCGCGATCTCGGCGGTGGTGTTCTCCCAGGTGAGCGCCGGTGACGTCGTCGTCCTCCCCGACGACGGCTATCAGGCGCTGCCCCTGATCCGGGAGCGGCTGGAGGCGTACGGCGTCGAGGTGCGGACCGCGCCGACCGCCGGGGAGGCCCAGCTGGCACAGCTCGAGGGTGCGAAGCTGCTGTGGATCGAGTCGCCGTCCAACCCCGGCCTGGACGTCTGCGACATCCGCCGGCTCGCGGATGCGGCGCACCGGGCGGGAGCGGTGGTCGCCGTCGACAACACCCTGGCCACGCCGCTCGGCCAGCGTCCGCTGGATCTCGGCGCCGACTTCTCGGTGGCCAGCGGCACCAAGGCGCTCACCGGCCACGGCGACGTGCTGCTCGGCTACGTCACCTGCCGCGATCCGGAGCGGGCGGCCGGCGTCCGGCAGTGGCGCAGGACCGCGGGAGCGATCGTCGGGCCGATGGAGGCCTGGCTCGCCCACCGTTCGCTGGCCACGCTGCAGCTGCGCGTCGACCGGCAGGCGGCGACCGCCCTGGCGCTGGCTGAGGCCCTGCTCGAGCGGCCGGATGTGACCGGGGTGCGCCATCCCGGGCTGCCGGGAGACCCCGCGCACCGGGTCGCCGCGCGGCAGATGCGCGGCGGCCGGTACGGCTGTGTGGTGTCGTTCGTCCTGGACGGCCGGGAGCGCGCCGAGCGGTTCCTGTCCGCGCTGCGGCTGGTGGACGACGCGACGAGCTTCGGCGGCGTGCGGTCGACCGCCGAACGGCGCGGGCGGTGGGGCGGCGATGCGGTGCCGGAGGGGTTCGTCCGGTTCTCGGTCGGCGTGGAGGACGCGCCGGATCTGATCGCCGACGTGCTCGGGGCTCTGGACGCCTCGGACCGCTAGGCTTCTGAGCCAGGAATCCTGTCCGACGGCGCAGGGCGTGCGGTCCCCGGCCCGGAAACAGCGGACGGCTCGAGCCTCCCCCCTCGTGGCTCGAGCCGTCCGCGCCCCCGGTCCCCTGATCCGGAACTCAGCCACCAGATTAGTTGACTCTGCGCCAGCAACCCATCACGGATTCGACACAATACGGTGGCTCATGGGTCCTTCCCGACCGGAAAGTGGCCGGAATCGGTCACAGTGGCCGGTTTTCGGCGACCACGGAGTTTCGAGGGCGCTTTACGGGGCGACATCTCTCCCATGACCGAACGACCGGTGGTCAAGCGCACGGCCCGCGCCATTCTGCTCGACGGCGACGACATGATCCTCATCAAGCGCACCAAACCGGGCATGCGACCGTACTGGATCACCCCGGGGGGCGGCGTGGAGCCCGGTGACACCACCGTCGTCGACGCCCTGCACCGCGAGTTGGACGAGGAACTCGGCGCCAAGGTCGTGGACGTCGTACCGGCGTTCGTCGACACCGTGGAGCACAACACCGACAGCGGTGCCCCCGGCGTCAAGGTGCAGCACTTCTTCCTGTGCCGGCTCGTGTCCATGGACATCGCCCGCCGGCACGGTCCGGAAGTCGAGGAGCCCTGCGGCGTCTACGAGATCGTCCGCATCCCCTTCAACCGGGTGGGCATCGCCTCGGTCGAGGTGGTTCCGCTGTCGCTGCGCCACTACCTCGACGGGAACATCGAGGGCATGCGCGCGCTGCACGCTCCCGACCTGGGGTGAATCCCGGAAACGGGCGGCGCAGGCCGGCCGGGGCGGCCGGCGCTCAGCCGAACCAGCCGCGGAACGGCCGCGTGGCGGCTTTCTCCGCGCGGCTCTCCGCACGTCGGACGAAGCGCTCCGCCTCCGCGCGCCACTCCCCGGGGTCCTGCTTCGGCGGCCTGCGGTACGGCTGACGGTCCCGCGCCTCGGCCGCGGCTCCGAAGAAGTCACCGCCCTTGCGCCGGTGGTCGTCGGTTCCCCAGGCCTGCCGGCCGCGCTTGTCCGGATCCGCCTTCTGCAACTGAGGTATGTGCTTCGCGCAGTGGATGTAGGCCTCTTCGACCCCGACGACGACCCAGACCAGGGCCCGCCGGCCGGGCACCGGGTCCTGGGGCAGACCGGGGTGGTCGATGCGCATCTGCTCGTCGGGCACGATCCGGGCGGTGCCGTTCACGTGCAGGCCGATCCGGTCCTGGAGGAAATCGATCATCAGGATGCCGAGGTGCGGGTTCTCCTCGATGTTCCCGAGGCTGGCGAGGACACCGTTGCCCCGGTACTCGGGATAGGCGAGAGTGCGGGCGTCCAGCACCTGCAGGAAGCCGGGCGGTCCGGCCCGGAACGAGCTGTCGCACTCGCCGCGCGAGTCCGCGGTGGACAGGAAGAACATCTCCTGGCGGGCGGCGAACTCCTGCATCCTGCTGTTCAGCCGGTCCAGGACCTGCGCGTTGTAGAACTTGGTGGCCCGGTCGGCGGTGCCCATGCGCTCCTGGAGGTCGTGCTCACCCTCGCTGCCGGGGCGGGCGTGGCCTGCCGGTGCGCCATCGCCGTGCTCGGCCTCGTCCAACATCCCTGCGTTCTCCACCCTCACTCGTACGTACTCGAGGTCCCCGCGCCGGCGAACTCCTCGAAGGCGTCGTGCCGGATCCGATGCGACGGTATGCCGACACCGACCAGGGTGTCCACGCCGCTGCGGATCATCCCGGGCGGTCCGGACAGATAGGCGTCGTACGCGTTCCACGGGCCGTACTGGAGGACGGCCTGGGGGAAACGGGTGCCGGCGCCGATCTCCCGGCGCTCGGAGACCACCGGGCGCACCGAGAGCCAGGAGTGCGCGCGCTCCAGGCGCTTCATGGTGTCGATGTCGTACAGGTCGTGGTCGCTGCGTGCGCCGTAGAAGACTTCGACGGGCCGTTGGCGCCCGTGCTCGGCCACCTCCTCCACCAGGGCCTTGATGGGGGCGATGCCGGTCCCGCCGCCCAGGCAGAGCAGCCCGTTGTCGGTGCTGTGGTCCACCGTCATGGATCCGCCCGGGGGGCCGAGCCGGATCACGTCACCGGGGCTGGCCCGGTGCACCAGGGCATTCGACACCCAGCCCGCCGGAACGGCCTTCACGTGGAAGGAGAGCAGACCGTCGGGCCGGGGGGCGCAGGAGAAGGAGTAGTTGCGCCAGACGCGCGGCCACCAGGGCGTCTCGAGCGAGGCGTACTGACCGGCCCGGAACGGGTACGGCTGGTCGGGGCGGACCGTGACGACCGCGATGTCGGAGGTCCGGCGTTCGTGCGCGACCACCTCCGCCTCCCACCACGGCGGGGTGTGCTGCTCGTCCTGCGCGGCGGCGTCGATCATGATCTGGGAGATCGTGGTGTAGGCCCGGACCCAGGCGGCTTCGGTCTCGGCGCTCCATGTCCGGGACGCGTACTGGGCCAGGGCTCCGATCAGGCACTCGCCGATGGCCGGGTAGTGGTCGGGCAGGGTGCCGTACTTACGGTGTCCGCGGCCCAGCTGGCTCAGGTACTCGGTGAGCCGCCCGGTGTCGTCGGCGTGCCGGCCGGCGGTGAGCAGGGCCTTGAACAGCCGGTCGCGCTGGGTGTCCATCGCCACCGGGAACATGTCCCTCAGCTGCGGGTACCGGAGGAAGACCAGCGCGTAGAAGTACGACGTGACCTTGTCGGAGATGGGCTCGATCTCTTCGAGGGTGCGCCGGATCAGGATCGCGTCGGGGGAGGGCCCACGGTCCGCGGTCGACGCGGGACGGGGCTGGAAGTACGGCGAGCCGCCGGTGGGGTCCGCCGTCGCGTCCCGGTCGGGAGCGGACGCAGACGCCGCGGGGGGCGGCGTGTGGCTGCGGGTGAACCACGAGTCGTCGGCCGCCGCCGACTGCTCCCGGCCGTCGTCCCGGCGGTGCTGGGGGTCCTGGCTGTTCCGGCCGTCCGCGGCCGTCTCGTGCAACCGATGCACCGGCGTGAACCAGCTGCCACTGCCGAAGCCGTCGCCGCCGGAGCCGCCGTCGGACGACGTAGTGGTCGGAGCGTCCATGATCTGCCTCGCCTCGAACATCCTCAGATTCGGTCAACACTTGCGTATCCGGAATGTGCCGTTGCTCTCCCGTTCCGCCTGCTTCCCCTGGCAGGCGGGAGCAACCCCCGCGGGTGGCATGCGGCGGATCACACGCCCGTCCGCCGTGGGCCACCGTTCCCCTGGCGGCGGCATGCTCTGCGTGCACACGGCGGGCCGGTGCCGGAAGCCCGGTCCACGACTCCGTGTCCCCGTTCGGCGGTGCACTTCCTCATGACGCCCCGGTTCAGCAGCAGCGCACCACAACCGAACCGGATTAGACCATACCGGTCCCGGACGAATCCACAAGACCCGTTCCGATCACATCCTGAAACCCTTCATTTCCGATGCCCGATTGCCGTCCCGGGAAATTCTCCGGCCGCTGAACCCGCGGGAGCGTGTGGGCGACCGAACCCCTTCCGAGAGTCACGTACATGGTTACCGGCGAGTTCATAAACCTCGCGAAGATCACGCCCGCGGTAGGCGCACGAGGCGAGTGAACTCACGTGCCGGTCGCCGTTCACGGCAACGGAGAGCGGGACGGCCGCGAAAAGATCCACGTCGGAAAGAGAATCACCGTAGGCAATGCAATCCGCCGTGGTCACCCTGAATCGGGTGCACAACTCTTCGGCGATCTTCACTTTCGCAGCGGACGAGAGGATCCCGGCGGGATCAACGGGATCGCGGAAAGGGACTTCCGGGAAACGCGAACCGCGGGCATCGTGAGCGCCCCACTCCAGCAAGCGGTTCACGAAGAAATCCGGGGACAGCGACACCACGGCGCAATAGTCTCCGGCATCCGCGATCTCGGCCCACACCTCACGGATGCCGGTCAGCCACGGCGCCCCCTCGAATGCAGCCCGCACATGGGCCTCGGTCAGCTCCGACCACAGGGCGCACAGTCCCTCGGCAACCTGGTGAGGCGTCAGCTCGCCGCGGGCGAACCCCCGCTCGATGACCGCCACCTCGTCGGAGAGCCCGAGTTGGCGTGAGATCTCCACGGGGGCAGCGGATCCGTACATCAACGTGCCGTCGAGGTCGAAGAGATGGAGTTTCGGCATGGAGGGAGCGTAGGCGCCGGCCCGCTCCTCCGGGCCGATGCGCCGCCCGGCCCGGGACCGCACCCGGGTGCCGCCGCCCGTCGCGAACCGGGACCGGAGCCCGGAAGTCCCCTTCGGCCTCCTCGCCGTGCGCGACGTCCCTAGGATTCCGGTCATGACCGACCTCGACATCCGTCCGGCGACCGCCGACGACGTTCCCGCGATCGTGGGCATGCTGGCCGACGATCCGCTGGGCTCCCAGCGGGAGTCCCCCGGCGACCTCTCCCCGTACCTCGAGGCGCTCGAGCGGCTCACGGACGACCCGAACCAGTACCTGACGGTGGCCGCGCGCGGCGGACGCGTCGTCGGCACACTCCAGCTCACGATCATCCCCGGGCTCTCCCGCCGGGGAGCGACGCGTTCGGTCATCGAGGCAGTCCGGGTGCACGGCGACGAACGGGGCAGCGGGCTCGGCACCGAGCTGATCGCCTGGGCCGTGGACGAATCCCGGCGGCGCAACTGCCGGTTGGTGCAGCTGACCTCGGACGCGACCCGCGTGGACGCACACCGGTTCTACGAGCGACTCGGCTTCACCGGATCGCACATCGGCTTCAAACTGGCGCTCTGACAACCGCCCCGGCACGGCCCTGCCGCCGGCGCAGGCGCTGCGCAGGCCGCCGGGCCCGCCCCGGGTTCGCCCGGGGCCACGGGCGGCACGTTCGACGTGGAACCGGGCAACGCGACCACATCGGCGGCAGGTTCCCCTACCGCCACCCGTCCGGGTCGACGCCGCCGGGCACCGGTGCGGCGGCATCGTAGGGCCGACGGGTGAAGACGAAGGAGCCCAGATCGAGGTGGCTCACCTCCCCGTCGTCGCCCCGGACGACCCGCAGCACCTCGCCCCGGTAGTAGCCGTCGAGCCCGGTCCAGGTGCCGTCCGCGGAAGGCCGGAAACGCGACGCGCGGGAAGTTCCGGTCAGTGCCGCCAGTTCCAGGCCGCTCCCCCGGTCCAGGCGCAGCACGAACGGCGTCGGCCCCCAGTACCAGGATCCGGTCAGCGCCAGCAGCTCCGGGTCGGGCGCGGGCCCGGCCGACGGTGTCCATGCCGGGGGAATCAGCGGTTCGTGCGCGGCGGTGAGGGACACCAGGTCGGCGGCGAGAGCGCCGACCGGGACGCCCGAGGTGGTGTTGGCCAGGACGACGGCGGCCAGCCCGTCTTCCGGACTCAGCCAGGCGGCCGCGAGGAAACCCGGGAGTGAACCGGTGTGGCCCGCCAGCGTCCGTCCGTCCTTCCGCATCAGCTGCAGGCCCAGGCCGTAGCCGGCGTCCCAGGACCCGTCGGCGGGTGGCGCCGCGGGGGTCCTCATCCCGGCCACGGAGGCCGCGCACAACACCCGGTCGTCCCCCTCGGCCAGGAAGTGCGCCCATCGCCCGAGGTCGTCCGACGTCGACCACAGCGTGCCCGCGGGCCCCATCAGCCCCAGGTCCTCCAGTGGCTCCGGGAGCAGCACATCGGCCCAGGGGTGAACCGCCCAGCCGTCGGCGTGCGGTGCCTCGGCGTCGACCGAAGTCCGCTCCATCCCCAGCGGTTCCAGCACCTCCTGCCGCAGCACCGCGTCCCACGGCCGGCCTCGGAGCCGCTCCACCAGGGCCCCGAGGAGCGTGTAACCGGGGTTCGAGTAGTGGTGCAGCAGGCCCGGCGGGTGCAGCAGCGGCGCCTCACCGAGCACATCGGCCAGCTCCGGGCGCAGCGCCCCCGGCGTCCGCTCCCACCACGGGCCGGGCGATTCCGCCGCGATGCCCGAGGTGTGGGCGAGCAATTGTGCGATCGTCACCCCGTCGACCGCCGTGCCCGGCAGGTGCCGCTCCAGCGGGTCGGAGAGGTCGAGCAGGCCCTCGTCGCGCAGCCGGAGGACGAGCACGGCGGTGAAGGTCTTCGTGATCGAGCCGATGCGGTACTGGGTGTCGCCGTCCGGTTCGCGCTCCCCCGTCCGTCCGCGGGAACCGGTCCAGACGGTGCGACCCTCCCTGATCACCGCACCCACGAGAGAAGGGGCCCTGCCGTCGGCCTGCGCCACGGCGATCCGGTGGTGGAGCGCGCGGCGTGTGGCCGGCAGCAGCTCGTCGAACGACTCGTTCATGAGGCTCACTTCTACCGGTGATCCGCCCTCTCGGACACCCGGCGCGGCGACGGGCACGATTCCGTGGCCGGGGCAAGTGCCCGCCGGGCACGGGAATCCGAGGGCGTCGGAGGAAAGGTCGCGCGCCGGCCCGGCTTCCGTCGTGTGCACGCGGCTCCCGGCACGGAGCCGAAGGGGGGTGGGCCTGTCGCGGCGGTCGGTTCAGCCCGTTCCGCAGGGTCCGGCTTCCCTGTACGGAAGGGACTTCGCCGCCCGGCACCGAAACCGCCGGGCGGCCGGGCGGGCGCCGCTCCCCGGGCGAACGCTTCAGGGCGCCGTCGCCGTGGCGTCCTCGAGGACGCCCGTCTTGGCGATCAGATAGGCGAGCTGGGCGCGACTGCGGCTGCCCAGCAGTTCGGATGCCTTCCTGACGTGGGTGGCCACGGTCCTGGTGCTCATCCCGAGCCGTCCGGCGATGGTTTCGTCCGTGTACCCGTTCACCATGAGCTGGAGGACGGCCCTGCGGTTCTGGTCCGTCAGCAGCGGAGGACGATGTTCCGTGGGCTCGTGCAGGAGCGGCGTCGCGCGTTCCCAGGCGTGGTCGAAGATGCCGACGAGATAGCGGATCATCCCGGGGTGCTCGACGGCGAGGGCCACGGACCGTCGCTCCTCATGGGGATCGGGGATGAAGGCGATCTTCCGGTCGCACACGATCAGGCGGTCGAAGACCTCCTCCAGAGTGCGGACTTCGGCTCCGGCGGCGCAGACCTGCTCGATGTAGTGGAGGGTCGGACCGTGCGAACGGACGGTGTGCTGGTAAATGGTCCGCTGCCGTACGTCCCGCCGGAGCGCTGCCAGGTCGCTGGTCAGAGCCCGTTCCAGGAGCTCCTCGGGCCGGCCGCCCCCGGGTTGCGCCGTCAGCAGTTCGGTGCGGCAGGAGTCCACGACCGAGCGGATGGTGACGCTGATGACGTCGGCGCCGGTGATGGTGCGGACCTGGGCGGAGTTGGTCCGGTACACCGTCCGGTAGACCTCCTCGGCCCGGTGCAGCGAGGCGCGGGCCAGAGCGAGGGAGTTCTGCTGCGCCTCCATTGCCGCCTCCATCGGCCTCAGCGTCCTCCCGCTGGCCACACCGGGGGTTAAGGGCGCGAGCATGCCGTCGCTCGACCGGCAGACGAGACCGAGTGAGAGCAGGCATGAGGGGCATTCGCCTTCGTACGACTCACCGCTCAGGATGCGCGCGTACAGGCTCAGGCCTTCTTCGCACACCTCGAAGGTGAGCTCTTGGCAGGTTATGTCTGGATCCGTACACATATAACCTTCCTTCAACTACTCGTATTGCAGGATTATGAGGCACCATCCGGTCACCACGGAGACGTCTGCGCCTGCATGATTCCTCTGGTGCACGGCCCGACTGACGGCCTGCCACTTTCACCAGGGGGATGACGAAATGCCGAAGAGAAAAGCTCTCCTCGAATTCGCTGGTTCGTTCACGGTGACCGCTCTCAGCTGCTCCGCCGCTTCCCGCTGCGGCGACCACGAGAACGCGGCGGCACCCGGCGTCTCCGCCCGGCCGGACGACTCACAGTGGGGCTGATCGCCTCCAGCAGGTCATCTCGTCAAGCCAAAAGCGATTACAGGAGACGCATGTCCGCGTTGCCGATAACCACGCAACCGCGATCAGCATTCGACGCGATCGAGGAAAACCTCGCCCATCTCAAGGACACCGGCCTGTACCGGACGTTCATTCCCTGTTCCCATCTTGCGGACGACCCCGGCCACGCCCTTCACATGGGACGGCGGATCCAGGTGTGGTGCAGCAACGACTACCTGGGCATGAGCCAGAACCCGGAGGTCATCGAGGCGCAGATCTCCTCGACGCTCCGCCACGGCACCGGGAACGGGGGTTCCCGCAACATCGCGGGCACCAGTGAGGCGCACGTGGAGCTGGAGAGCCGGATCGCCGGCTGGCACCACAAGGCCCGCGCACTCATCTTCACCAGCGGATACGTCGCCAACTTCGAGACGCTGTCGACACTTCTCAGGGCGACGCCCGAACTGGTGGTGTTCTCCGACGGGTTCAATCACCGATCGCTGATCGAGGGCATCCGCGTCTCGGGCAACGAGAAGCACGTGTTCCCGCACAACGACGTCGCCGCCCTCGAGGAAATGCTGGCCCAGTACCCGCTGGAACAGCCGAAACTCATCGTCTTCGAGTCGGTCTACTCGATGGACGGCGACATCGCACCGATCTCCGAAATCTGTGATCTCGCGGAACGGTACAACGCGCTGACGTACCTGGACGAGACGCACGCCATCGGAGTCAGCGGACCCACCGGAGCGGGAATCTGCGAGGAGATCGGGGAGAGCCGGCCGACCTTCGTTCAGGGCGTTTTCGCGAAGGCGCTCGGAACCCTGGGCGGATACGTGACCGGGCCCGACAGCGCACTCGACTTCGTGCGTTCCCACGCCCCCGGCTTCATTTTCACCACCAGCATTCCGTGCTCCACTCTCGACGCCACGCTGCGCAGCCTGGACATCGTCCAGGGCACCGCCGGGTCGGAACTGCGCAGGAACCTGCTGGAGAACGCCCGGCGCATGCGCGCGGCGCTGCACGACGCGCACATCGACTTCATCGACGCCGACAGCCACCTCGTCCCCGTGCTGGTGCCGGGCGACATGCGCGTCAAGCGCGTCTCCCAGCGCCTGCTGGACGAGTTCGGCATCTACGTGCAGCCGATCAACTTCCCGTCCGTCGCCCAGGGAGCCGAGCGCTTCCGGGTCACGGTCGCCCCCTTCCGGACACCGCAGCAGATCGACGACTTCGTGGCAGCGCTCCGCACCTGCCTGGACGACGAGTAGAGCAAGAACGAACAAGGAGTCATACCCATGCAGATCAAGGAACTCAGCCCGAGCATCGGCTCCGAGATGACCGGGGTCACCTACGAGGACCTGCAGCGGCCCGAGGTCTTCGACCAGCTGGCCGACATGGTGCAGCGGCGCGAACTGGCCGTGGTGCGCGGCCTGGACATCACGCCGGAGCAGCAGATCGCCCTGGCGTCCCGGGCGGGCCGGCCGGTCCCGTTCGTCCTGGCGAAGTACCGTCACCCGGACCACGAGCAGATCATGATCTCCTCGAACGCGATGCGGGCGAACAAGCCCATCGGTGTCGCCCGGGTCGGGAACTTCTGGCACCAGGACTCGTCCTTCGTCAAGGACCCCGCGCCCTTCACGATGCTGCACGGTGTCGACGTCCCCAGCGACAGCGGCCACACCCTCTTCGCCAGTGCCTGCGACGTGTACGACCGCATGCCCCAGGAGTGGAAGGACAAGATCGCCGGTCGCACCGCCCTGCACACCGTGACCAAGCGCCGCCGGATATCCGAGGAGCACGTGGGGCTCTCCATCGCCGAGCTCAAGGCACTGATCGACGAGCAGCACCCGAAGGTCGAGCACCCGCTCGTGCGGACCGACGTGGTGACCGGCCGGCCCTACGTCTACGGGGCACCGGAGTACATGGACTCCGTGGTGGGCTTCGACGCCAACGAGAACGCCGAGTTCTTCGCGCTGCTGGACAGCCTCATCCAGGACCCGGAGCACGTCTACACCCACCGCTGGACGATGAACGACCTGGTCGTGTGGAAGACCGCGACGACCTTCCACGCCGCCACCGACGTCGAACCCGGCGTCAATCGCACGGTGCACCGGGTGAGCATCGAAGAGGACGGGCAGTGGGCGGCATAGTCGACTTCGACGTGTGCTTCCCCTCCGCGAGGGCCGACATCGGAGGCATGCACTCCGCTTCCGGTGTGGCCCTCGCGGAGATCGCCGGCATCACGCACTGCGACGGCTTCCCCGTCCTCGGGGAGAAGGAGGACGCCTGGGAGCTCGCGCTGCAGGCGGCCCGCACACTCCTCGAGCGGACACCCGTGCCCGCCGACCGGATCCGGCAGGTGGTGTACGCCGGATCCGGCGAGTGGGACCGCCCCTTCTGGTCTCCTTCCGCGAAGGTGGCGCACGCCCTCGGCATCGACGGCGCCCACTGCTTCGAGGTGGCCAACTTCTGCAACGCCGGCATGACCGCCCTGCGGCTGCTCGCCACGGACGGCGCGCTCGGCGAGGACGAGTACGCACTCGTCCTCGTCGGCGACCGCCTGAGCCGGATGGTGGACTACACGGACCCCGGTTCGAAGTCCCTGTTCAACTTCGGCGACGCGGCCGCAGCGATGCTGCTGACCCGCGGGGACGGCCGGTTCCGCGTCCTGCACTCCGCGATGCGGACCGACGGCAGCTGGGCCGACTACTACGCGGGCCGGGTGAGCGACAACCGCGTCTTCATCCGGCGCGCGGAACACCGCAGAGGCCTGGCGGACGCCTACATCCGTACCTTCACCGGACTCGTGGACGACACCCTGGCCGCCCTCGGGCGCCGGGTCGCCGACATCTCCCACTTCCTGATCAACCACGGTGACCGGGACATGCACGAGAGTCTGCTGACCCGGCTCGGCATTCCGCGGGAGCGGAGTGTCTTCAACTACGACCGGCTCGCCCACATGGGGGGCACCGACACCCTGATCGCCCTGGGAGACCTGGAGCGCGCCGGCCGGCTGCGCACCGGTGATCTGATCATGCTCGCCACCAGCGCCATGGGCTTCAGCTGGGGGATCACGACCTTGGAGTACCGGGGATGAAGATTCTTGTCATGCATCAGGTGCCGTACCGCAAGATCTCGTACCATCTCGGGATCGACCACAACGCGCACGAGGTGACCTACATCGGGCACCCGCACCGCATGGCGGACCTGCCCGAGGACCTTCCGTGCGAGCGGGTCACGCTCGACGCGGAGGAGGACCTGATCGACGGCATCCGCACCCGGGTCTCCCCGGAGGACGGCTACGAGAAGGTCCTCGCGCTCTCGGAGTTCGGGATCCGTGAGGCCTGGCACGTCCGGCAACATCTGGGCGTGGACGGACAGGACCTGCCCCAGATCGAGCGGGTCCGGGACAAGGTCCGGATGAAGGAGGCGCTCGCCGCCTCCGGCGTGCGCCACCCGCGTTTCGTCGCCTCGCCGCCGGCCTGCGGCCCCCTGCCCTGGAGCGGCCGTACGGTCCTCAAGCCCCGTCAGGGCGCCTCCAGCGAGGACGTCACGATCCACGAGACGGCCCGGGAGGCGCTCAGCGCCTACCGGAAGCTGCCCGACCCCACGGAGTTCCAGCTCGAGGAGCACATCGACGGGGACATCCTGCACGCCGACGGTCTGGTGCAGAACGGCCGGATCGTCGACGTCGCCGTCTCCCGTTACGTCAACAAGCCCGTGGAGTACGCCGACGGCAAGCCGCTCGGATCGCACCAGGTGGAATGCATCCCGGTGTACCGCGACTTCGCCGACGCCGTCGTGGCGTCCCTCGGCATCGACGAGGGCTGCATCCACCTGGAGTTCTTCGAGACCGCCGACGGCGAACCGGTCTTCCTGGAAATCGCCAACCGGCTCGGAGGCGCCGGGGTGTGCACGGTGCACCACCAGCACACCGGCATCCACCTGCCCTCCCACGAGATCGCCATCCGGCTCGGCCTCGAGCGTCCCCCCGCGGACACCCGCACGGGGCGCTACCACGGCTGGCTCGCCTTCCCCGGACACCACCTCGACGCCGGGGCCGGATGCTCCGTCGAGGTGCCCGCCGAGGTGCTCGACCACCCCTGCCTGGACCGGATCCACGTCCTGGAGCCGGGGCGGCCGTTGCCACGTCACATCACCTACCAGGAGTGGGAGGTCCCCGTGTTCATCGAGGCATCCCACCCCGACCCCGCCGTGCTCCGGGGCTTCCTCCAGGAGTGCACCAGGGCGGTGTCCGTCCGCCCCGAGCCGTCGACGATCAAGGAACCGGTATGACCACCACCGCCAGGGCCGTGCACCAGGTACGCCGCCCGCACGGAATGCCCGTCCCCGAGGACTTCACCCAGGTCGAGATCGAACTGCCGTCCCTCGCACCGGACATGGCACTCGTCGAGAACATGGCGTTCTCCGTCGACCCGTACATGCGCGAGTGCATGGACGAGGACTGGGATCTCGGTGCGCCCCTGGAGGGACGCACGATCGGGCGCGTCCTCGAGTCCCGGACCCCCGAACTCGCCGTCGGCGACCTGGTCTTCCACCGGAACGCCTGGTGCACGCACACCGTGGTTGCCGCGTCCGAGACCAGGGTGCTGCCCCGGTACGAGGGGGTCGGCCCGGAGTCCTTCCTCGGCCTGCTCGGCGGAACCGGCCTGACCGCCTACGTGGCGCTGACCCGCATCGCGCCGGTCCGCGGCGGCGAGACGGTGTTCATCTCCGCCGCGGCCGGCGGAGTGGGGACGGCCGCCGGGCAGTTCGCCCGGCTGATGGGCGCGGGACGCGTGGTGGGCAGCGCGGGTTCGGCGGCCAAGGTCGGCCGGCTGACCGGTGAGCTCGGCTTCGACGCGGCCTTCGACTACCGCTCCGGCCCCATCGGCGAGCAGCTCGCCAAGGCTGCCCCCGACGGTGTCGACATCTACGTCGACAACGTCGGCGGCGAGCACCTCGAGGCTGCCATCGGCGCGATGCGCGAGTTCGGGCGGATCGCCTGGTGCGGAGCCATCGCACAGTACAACGCGGCCACTCCGCCTCCTGCGCCGCGCAACCTCTTCGACCTCGTCGGGAAGAGCATCCGGCTGGAGGGCTTCCTGGTGGCCAACAACCGGGACGCGCAGGGTGAGTTGGAGGATTTCGTCGTCCCGCATCTGCGCAGCGGTGCGCTCACCGAGAACCTGAGTGTGACCGAGGGCTTCGACCGGTCCGTCGATGCCTTCATCGGGATGCTGAAAGGCGAGAACACCGGCAAGGCCATCGTGCGTCTGACCGACGGCTGAACCGCCACACCTCCGGAGACGGAAGCACCCCCATGTCACCCAGTGGAACCGGCCTGCACGTCACCACCGTCAGCCTCGGGCGAGCCCATCACATCTGCGCGGTGTGGAGAGTACGCAGACCCATGGGCCCGCCCGACGTGTCCTGCGCCTTCCCGAGCGCCCTGCTCCTGCCACGTCGGGGCGCCGAGCAGGAATGGGCCGTGGAGTGCGCACTGACGGCGCTGTGCACGTCCGGACCGGCCAGCGGTCCGGCGTGCGTGGACCTCGACACCGGGACGGACGGCATCAAGGTCTCGTCCGTCCGGGCCGGCCTGTGCACCCCCGAACTGCGTGAACTCGCCCGCACCTCCACCGGCGAGGGGCAGGAGGGGTGGGCCGCGCTGGCCGCGGAGCAGCCGGGGGCCTTCCGTGCCCGGGCCGGCAGTGACTACCGGATGGCCCGCCACGCCGCGGTCGTGAGCGTCGCCTCACCGCCCCTGGATGCGTTCCAGGGCGGTGAGCCGACCGGCCTCGCGGGGTCCGTGCCGAGCCATCACCGGACCGTGCCCGTGCCCGGGTGCCCGCCGGACGGCCGCCGCCACCGCCTGCACCTCGTGCACGAGCGGCAGGAGACGGTCCTGCGCGACTACGCCAGGCTCCTGCTGCATACCGAAACCACCCGAACACCCATGGTCCGGAGAAGCCATTCATGAGGACTTACCCCACCGACCTGCTGCTCGCCGTCGAACACGTCAGAAGCCGCTTCGAAGCCGGCGAACTCGGCGGCCTCCGGGACCTCCTCGACCGGGCGGGAATGCACGATCCGCTCGTCCGCTTCGACGACGAGGAGCTCTTCACGGGCCTCGACCGCCTGCTCGGAGGCGTGAGCCAGTACCCGTGGCAGCCGCTGCCCGACACCAACGACGTCCTCGAGTTCGGTCCCGTCGGCGACATCGTCCTGGACGACCGGCACGCCGAGGCGACCCTGCGCGGCCTGCTGCTCGGCTGGGCACTGGGCAACCGGACCACGATCCGGTCCGACCGGCCGGAGCTGTGGACCGCGGTGATGGACGCGCTGCGCGAGGCGGGCGCCCCCCTGCCCGAGGGCCGGGTGGAGAAACCGGGCGCGGAGGCCGCCGGCACCGTGGTGGAGGTCCCGGCCCTGCCCGACGACGCCGCGCTGTCGATCGACTGCCGGTCCCCGTGGGTCAGCCGGCTCTACGGCTTCCGGCACCGTCGCGGCATACGCCTGAGCCAGGCCCGCAGCGACGACACCGCCGAGCGGGAGGGCCGCATCGCAGCGAAGCTGCGCTACCTCGTCGGCCGGGCCCGTCGCGCTCCGTTCCACGCCGGGCTGCCGGTGGTTCGGGAGGCGGGCGACCTCGCCCGGCTGCCCGTGCTGGAGAAGCCCGCCCTGGAGGCGCACTCGCTCCCGGTCAGCCGGGACCTGTGCAGCGGCGACGCCCCGAGCGGCGAGGTGCTGCGCTCCGGAGCCACCAGCGGCAACCCGCGCTACATCGTCTTTTCGCGCGCCGACTGGGAGAACATGGTCAGGGAGGCGATCCCGGTCTTCTACGAGCTGGGGATCGAGTCCGGCGACCGCGTGATCAACACGCTGTTCGGCGGCGGCATGTACGGCGGCCTGACCACGTCGTTCAGCGAACTCCTGCGGATGCCGGTGGAGTGCTACTCCACCGGGCAGTTCGCGACCGTCGACGACCTGCTGATGCTGGCCGAGAGTTTCCGCGCCAACGTGATCATCGGCATGCCGGCCCTGATCCTGCCGCTGCTGCGCGACGCCAAGGCACGCTGCCCGGAACTGCGCATCGAGAAGGTCATCTACGGCGGCACCCCGATGACGGAGAACGACAAGACGTGGCTCCGCAGGGAACTGGGCGTGCAGTCGGTCTCCAGCATCCTCGCCGCCAACGACGGTGCGCAGCTCGGATACCAGTGCGCCTCCCTCGGCGGGACCCTGCACCACGTCAACGACGACTACAACCTCATCGAGGTGGTCGACGCCGACGGTGCACCCCTGGAGGACGGTTCCGTCGGCGAGCTGCTCATCACCAGCATGCAGAAGTTCGAGGGAGCGCTGATCCGCTACCGGATCGGCGACATGGGACGGGTCTTCGACCACACCTGCGCGTGCGGCGTCTCCGGGAAGGTGCTGGAATACCTCGGCCGCTCCGACGGCCTGGTCCGCTTCAAGGGCGAGACCGTGCTGTACGGCGACGTCCTCGAACTCCTCGCCGACTTCGATGTCTCCCTGCTCCAGATCGAGGTCTTCACCGAGGGCAGCAAGGAGGTCCTGGTGATCCGGACCGAGTCCCCGAACCCCCCGGGGCCCGAGCGGATCCGCGAGCACCTCACCACCAAGGTCCCCGTACTCGGCGACCAGCAGGACTTCGACGCCGGCCTGGACGTCTACGAGCTGAGGGTCGAGAGCCTCGCGGAGGGACAGCTGCCGCGCAACTCCGTGAGCGGCAAGGTCCGCACGGTGGTCGACCGAAGGCTGGAGGCCCGATGATCCGCCACGACCCGCCCGCCCGGACCATGCTGGCGGCCATCTCGGTCTCGAGCATCGGCTTCGGCATCCACACCCTGGCCATGGGCCAGTTGCTCTACGACCGCACGGGGAGACCCGAGGCCTTCGCACTCGTGCTCACCCTCCAGGGGCTGGCCGCGTTCTGCGTGCTCCCGGTGTGCGGCCCGCTGGTGGACGCCGCCAACTCCAAGCGGGTCTACGTCGCTTGCGGACTGGGCCGAGCCGTCACCGTCGCGCTCATCATCGGCATCACCTTCGTCCCCGGGAGGAGCGCGGTCCCGTACATCGTGGGTGTCGCGGTACTCCTCGCCGTCTTCGACAACATCGAGAGGTCGGCCCTCTTCAAGTTCACGGCCCACCACGTCGACGGCGGCCACGTCACGAAGTTCAACAGCCTGGTCGGCGTGGCCTTCCAGGCGGGCGCCCTGAGCGGCATGGCGCTGCTCGGCCTGATCCTGACGTGGGGCACACCCCGACAGGCGCTGCTGGTGGACGTGGTGACGTCCCTGTGCTGCGCCTTGGCCGTGTCCCGGATCCGGCTCGTCCGGCCGGAGGAGACACCCGTCATGAGCGCCCGGATGCTCCGGTCCGCGGTCGCGGGCACGGTGGGCACATGGCGCCTCATGCTGACCCGGTACCGGCAGGACCGCGTCGTGCTCGTCCTGATCGTCATGTGCGCGGCGGACTTCGTCTTCGCCCAGGGGCTCAGCACCCTGGTGGTGCCGCTGGCGGACGAGTTCCGCGACGGCCAGGGGTGGTACATCGCCGCGCTCGAGGGGACCTTCGCGGTCGGCATGATCAGCGCGTCGTTCTTCACGAGTCGTCTGGTGGTCCAGCGTCTGCTACCGGTGTGGCTGCTGATCCAGGGGGGTTCGGCCGTGCTGCTGGCAGTCGGCGAATCGGCGACCTCGCACTTCGCCGGCTTCTTCCTGGCGGGGTTCGCGAACCTCAACAGCCTCACCTGGCTGCTGACTTCACTTCAGCAGCGGGCCCAAGAGGGGGACAAGGCCAAGATGGCCTCGCTGCGGCTGCTCGCGATCGGGCTGGGCACAGCCGTCCTGATGCCGCTGGTCGGCTGGGCCGCGGGGAGCTCCCTCGGCACCGGCTTCACCGGGCTCGCCCTGATCATGGCAGTCTTCGGGCTGTGCGGGATCTGGGTGGCCCGGGTGTACGTGCCGCGGTCCGGCCCGGACCCCGCCGTTGCCGTACCCGGCCCCGCAGGAGAGCCGGCACCGACAACGTGATGCCGCCGTACCGCCGGTGGGGTGCGCGAGTTCGCGCACCCCACCGGCGGTGGCCTTCACGACCGGTGCAGCAGCCGCCGGCGGCGCCGGGGCGGAGGATCTCGCTGTGATCCGCGCCTCGTCCTCGACGGGATGTCCGGTAGCACGGCCTACTCCGCTGCCCGGAAGCCACCGATCCTCTGCTCGAGCAGTTCGGCCAGTTTCAGCGGGGTGCGGTCCTCGAGCATCGGACCGATGAGCTGCACTCCCACCGGCAGTCCCTCGGGCGACCGGCCCGCCGGTACGGCGGTGGCGGGAAGACCGGGCATGGTGGCCAGACCGGCCCAGACGAGCTGGTCGAAGTACGGATACTCGGCGCCGTCGATGTCGATCCGGCGGTTCATCAGGTCGGGGTTGTGGTCGTGCGGGAACGCGGGGGTGGGCGTGACGGGACACACCACGGCGTCGAACTCGGCGAAGAACTGCCGCCAGCAGTGGCGGTGGAGCTCGCGAAGGCCGTTCACCTCCATCCAGTCGCGGTGGCTGAGCACCATGCCGCGCAGCCGCGCCGCATCGAGGCTCCGGTCGTCTGCGCCCAGTCCGGCGGCGCGGGCCTGTACCTGCTCGTACGCTTCGATGGGAAAACGTGCAACGGAGCCCGAAAACAGCAACTGCGTGTAGAGCACCGCGGCTTCGGCCAGATCGGGCAGCAGCGGGCTTTCCCGCTCGACTCGGGCGCCGCCGTCGACAAGCGCGTCGGCCACCCGGTCCACGCCCGCACGCACAGCGGACCCGGTCGGAATGAGCGGATGCTCGTCGAGGACCAGGACCCGGAAGTCGCAGAGCCGCTCGTGGCGCGCGGGCGGCAGCGTCACATCGTGCGCGACACCGAGCGTCAGAGGGTCCGGTCCGGCCATGACGTCGAGCAGGAGCGCGAGGTCGCGGGCAGTGCGCGCCATCGGACCGACGACGGCGAGGTCGGCATCGGCCGGCAATGCCGGCGCGGACGGCGGGACCATGCCGCGGATCGCCGCCAGCCCGAGCGTCGGCTTGTGTGCGTAGACACCGCAGAAATGTGCGGGGGTACGCAACGAACCGGCGAGGTCGGAGCCGATGGACAGCGCGCCGAATCCGGACGCCAGGGCCGCCGCTGATCCGCCGGATGAGCCACCCGAAGTGCGACCGTGATCCCACGGGTTATTGGTGGTGCCGTAGATCTCGTTGAAGCTCTGCACATCCTGCAGCCCCAAGGGCACATTGGTCTTACCGATCACCACCGCGCCTGCGGCCCTGAGCCGCGACACCTGCACCGCGTCCTCGGCCGGCATGTAGTCCCGGTGCAGCGGCATCCCCCAGGTCGTCGGCAGCCCGGCGACGTTGTAGGACTCCTTGACCGTCACCGGAATGCCGAGCAGCGGCCGGTCCGCGCCACGGGCGCGCGCCCGGTCGGCAGCGCGCGCGGCGGCCCGTGCACGGTCGAAGTCCGGCACACAGATCGCGTTGATCGCCTCGTCGTCCCTCTCGATACGGGCGATCGCCCCGTCGGTCAGTTCCGCCGAGGTCACTTCACCGGCACGCAAGGCGGCCGCGAGTTCTTCGGCCGTCCGAAAATTCCACTCCATGGATCGGACGGTACGGGTGTCCGGGAAAGGCCATAAAACGGCGCTTCGCACAACGGGGTCGGTACGTCAGGCCACAGGAAATCCGACCGCCGGCCGTGGCGGTGCGCGGTGGTTTCACCTCCGAGCAGAACGGAGACCGACAGTCACGGTGGAGTCGACCGTGCGACCTCCCCGCACTGCATCAGGCCGCATTGCCACGACGTCCGTCCCCACCACGAAGGAGGTCAGGCAGCGGTGGACGGTCTCGCCGCCCATGACATCGGGTCAGGTCTGCGCCATGTCGACGAAGCGCGAGTAATGCCCCTGGAACGCCACGGTGATCGTCGCCGTCGGACCGTTACGGTGCTTGGCCACGATAAGGTCCGCCTCACCGGCGCGCGGGGACTCCTTCTCGTAGGCGTCCTCGCGGTGCAGCAGGATCACCATGTCGGCGTCCTGCTCGATCGATCCACTCTCACGAAGGTCCGAGACCATCGGCTTCTTGTCCGTGCGCTGCTCGGGACCACGGTTCAGCTGGGAGAGCGCGATCACCGGGACCTCGAGCTCCTTGGCCAGCAGCTTGAGGTTCCGGGACATCTCCGAGACCTCCTGCTGGCGGCTCTCGGGACGCCGGGACCCGCCGGACTGCATCAACTGGAGGTAGTCGATCACGACGAGCCGCAGGTCGTTGCGCTGCTTCAGGCGCCGGCACTTGGCGCGGATCTCCATCATCGACAGGTTCGGGGAGTCGTCGATGTAGAGCGGCGCGGCCGACACGTCGGGCATCCGGCGCGCCAACCGCGTCCAGTCCTCGTCCGTCATGCTGCCGGACCGCATGTGGTGCAGGGCCACCCTCGCCTCGGCGGACAGCAGGCGCATCGCGATCTCGTTGCGCCCCATCTCCAGCGAGAAGACGACGCTGGGCAGGTTGCTCTTCACCGAGCACGCGCGCGCGAAGTCCAGGGCGAGCGTGGAGTTGTGCGTGGGCACCATCGAACGCGTGGCCAAGTACATGTGCGCGTCGTTGTCGACCTGGACGCAGCGGACCGGGACGCTCGCGACCGGTTCCACGCTCGTGATGAACCGCTGCTCCCGCCCGGACGTCGACGGGCGCCGCCGCTCTTCGTGCGTGCGCCGCTTCCGTTCCAGTCCGAACACCGCGTCGTCCGTGGCGAAGTCGACGGTGTACGCCGTCGAGCTCTCCGGCGAACGTCCCTCCGCCTGCTTCGTCGCCGCACCGCAGCGGTATCCCAGGCTCACGGCGAGTTCACGGACCCCTTCGGCGAGAACGGGGCTGGTCGTGGTGAACCGGACGGATCCGGTGCCGGTGACCACGCCGCCGGTGTCGAGCAGACCCGCGAGCAGCGCTCTCCGCTGGGTGACGGAGCCGCGCAGGTACTGCTGCGGGATGTGCTCGTTCCCCAGCACTCCCATCGTGCGCAGGATGACCAGCAGGCTTCCGTGGTTCCTCGTGCACGGTGCGCAGCGGGGATCCGAGTACGGCGGGAGGCAGGCCTTTCCGGAGTCCGCGCAGGTGGCGTGAGGCATCGGCGTGGAGCCACCGCGCGCCCTGCCACCGCAGGACCGGCCGCGGCTGTGAACGTGATCGAACTCGGGGGTGAACGCTTCGGCACACACCACACAGGTGCGCTCGAGGCGTTCCGGCTTCTCCACGGTGACACCGGTGCCGTACGTGATCGACGAACCCAGGCGCCGGATCTCGAATCCGTCGTCAGCGATGCGCTGGAGAATCTCGGGATCCGCCGAAGCGATGCGTGCCGCGACGCTGTGGCCGTCGCCGAGCCATGCGCCCAGCGTGAACGGAGGGACGGGCAGGTTCTGCTCCGGCAGGTCGACCGGAGCTGCGTTCTGCACCGAATGGTTGATCCCGCCGTCGGCCGGACACCGGGCCGTCCCGGCGATTTCCTCGGTCGTCCTGACCGAGGGGTGCGACCACCGGCCGGAGGCGTTCTCTGCGGCCGCCCTGCGGGAGGCACGGGTGTCGGTGAGCCACTGGTGCTCCGCATCGGCGACCACGGTGGTCCCGTCGTCGAAGGTCACGCGGTAGCAGGGACGCCCCACCATGACGTCCGTGGCGGCGACGACACGCGTGGGCCGCCCGGCGGCGTCGATCAGGTGATCGCCGGCCTTCACCTCGCCCATGGTGGTCCAGCCCGACGGGGTGGGCAGCGGCGTGTCGAGCGCGAGGGCCTTTCCCATCGCCGGTCGCGCCGCGATGACGATCATCTGGCCCGGGTGCAGGCCGTTGGTCAGCGAGTCGAGGTCGGTGAAGCCGGTGGGGACGCCGGACATCTGGCCGCTGCGGGAGCCGATCGCCTCGATCTCGTCGAGGGCGCCCTCCATGATGTCGCCGAGCGGCAGATAGTCCTCCGACGTCCGCTGCTCGGTGACCGCGTAGATCTCGGCCTGCGCGGAGTTGACGATCTCGTCGACGTCGCCGTCCGCCGCGTATCCCATCTGCGTGATGCGGGTCCCGGCCTCCACCAGGCGGCGCAGGACGGCCCGCTCGTGCACGATCTCCGCGTAGTACTCGGCGTTCGCGGCCGTCGGCACGGACTGGACGAGAGTGTGGAGATACGAGGCCCCGCCGACGCGGCCGATCTCGCCGCGCCGGGTGAGTTCCGCGGCGACGGTGATGGGGTCGGCCGGCTCGCCCTTGGCGTAGAGGTCGAGGATCGCCTGGTAGACGGTCTCGTGCGCCGGGCGGTAGAAGTCGCTGCCCTTGAGGACCTCCACCACGTCGGCGATGGCGTCCTTGGACAGCAGCATGCCGCCGAGCACGGACTGCTCGGCGTCGAGGTCCTGCGGCGGAACCCGTTCGAAGGCCGACGCGGAACCGGCGTCGCCCCAGGAGTCGTCGCCCCGGGCGTGGGCGTCACCGCCGTCCCGGTCCCGCTGCCCGCCCCGTTCGGACGTGCGGGGGGAGCGGGACGCCGGAAGGCGGTCGCCCGGTCCGGTCCCGGCCCAGGCGTCGTCCAGGTCCGGATGATTCACCCCGGCACCTCCTCCCGTCCGCCGCGCGGACCCCACCGGCCGGCGCACACATCCGCTCGCCGTGCTTCTCTTTCCTACGGCACTGCTCTGACACTTCACGCCGGTTCCGGTCAGGTCACGTCACATCGGACCGGCTCGTGGAGCGAGACCTCGTGGACGGGAGAATGGCGTGGGCGCCGGACCACGGTAGGCGTGCGAGCGGCCAGGACCAAGACGGTTATCCACAGGCCATGTGGACGACTGGCGACTTCCTGTGGAGAAGCTCGCGAAACCTGTGCACGGGTCGGGGGACACCGCTGTGGACAACGATGAACTCGTCTGGCGATCAGTACCCTGAACTGCGGTTTCGCCGTCCACGGCCTGTGCAGGAGAAAAACTTCGCGAGCCTGGTCACGTTCCCGGTGAACGACGCGCACGCGCAGGGTGACGACAGCCGCAAGTAAGGGATGAAAGCAGCTTGCATCTCTTACCTGTGGAAGGTTGTATGGAGTTCATGACACAGGCACCCGAACGCGCGGAGCGGCGCGGCAGACGGCACGACCGGGAAATCGTCGCTCTCGCCCTCCCCGCCTTCGGCTCGCTCGTCGCGGAGCCCCTGTTCGTCCTCGTCGACAGCGCTGTCGTCGGCCACCTCGGCACCCCCCAGCTCGCCGGACTCGGCATCGCCGCAGCCCTGCTCACCACCGGCGTCAGCGTCTTCGTCTTCCTCGCCTACGCCACCACCGCGGCCGTCGCCCGGCGGGTGGGCGCGGGCGACCTCCCGGCGGCCATCCGCCAGGGCATGGACGGCATCTGGCTCGCCCTCCTCCTCGGCCTCGGCGTGATCGCGGTCGTGCTGCCCGCCGCCCCCGAACTCGTCGGACTGTTCGGCGCGTCCGGCAGCGCCGCCCCCCACGCCACCACGTACCTGCGCATCAGCGCCCTCGGCATCCCGGCCATGCTCATGGTCCTGGCCGCCACCGGAGTGCTGCGCGGGCTCCAGGACACCCGCACCCCGTTGCTCGTCGCCGTCGGCGGATTCACCGCGAACGCCGTGCTCAACGTCGGGCTCGTCTACGGCGCCGGCCTCGGCATCGCGGGTTCCGCCTGGGGAACCGTCATCGCCCAGTGCGCCATGGCCGCCGCGTATCTCGTGGTCGTGGTGAGGGGCGCCCGTGCGCACGGCGCCTCCCTGCGCCCCGATGCCGCGGGTATCCGGGCCTGCGCCCAGGCGGGGGCGCCCCTGCTGGTCCGCACCCTCTCGCTGCGCGCCATCCTGCTCATTGCCACGTCGGTGGCGGCGCGGCTCGGTGACGCCGACGTCGCCGCCCACCAGATCCTGCTCTCCCTCTGGTCGCTGCTGGCCTTCGCGCTCGACGCCATCGCGATCGCGGGCCAGGCGATCATCGGCCGCTACCTCGGCGCGGGGGACACCTCCGGTGCCAGAACCGTCTGCCGGCGGATGATCCAGTGGGGCGTGGCTGCAGGCATGGTCCTCGGCCTGCTGGTCGCCGTGTCCGGCCCGCTGCTCATGCCGCTGTTCACCAGCGACCCGGACGTGCACCGGCGGCTGCTGCCCGCACTGCTGGTGGTCGCGCTGAGCCAGCCGGTGTGCGGGGCGGTCTTCGTGCTGGACGGAGTGCTCATGGGCGCGGGCGACGGGCCCTACCTGGCCTGGGCCATGCTCGTCGTCCTGGCGCTGTTCGTGCCGCCGGCCCTGGCCGTACCCCGCCTCGACGGCGGGCTGACGGCGCTGTGGTGGGTGATGGGGCTCATGATGGTGCTGCGGCTGATCACCCTGTGGGCACGCAGCCGGTCGGGCCGCTGGATCGTCACCGGCGCCGTCCGGGCCTGACCGCGTCGTCCGAGGGCCCCGGCCCCATCGGGCCCCGGGCTCACCCCGGTGCAGCAACGGCGAAGGGCCGCACCCCGGCGGGGGTGCGGCCCTTCGTCGTGCTCTGCCGAAGGCGGCCGTCAGGCGGCGACGACCTCGACACCGAACTTCGCGGCGACGTCCGCGTGCAGACGCACGGACACCTGGTGGGCGCCGAGGGTCTTGATCGGCGTACCGAGCTCGATGCGGCGCTTGTCCACGTCCGGACCACCGGCGGCCTTGATCGCCGAAGCGATGTCGGCCGGGGTGACGGAACCGAACAGGCGGCCGGCCTCGCCGGCCCGCGTGCTCAGCCGGACGTTGAGGCCCTCGAGCCGGCTCTTGACCTCGTTGGCCTGCTCGATCGTCGCGATCTCGCGGATCTTGCGGGCGCGACGGATCTGCTCGACGTCCTTCTCGCCGCCCTTGGTCCAGCGCATCGCGAAACCGCGCGGGACCAGGTAGTTGCGGGCGTAACCGTCGCGGACGTCGACGACGTCACCGGCGGCACCGAGGCCGGACACCTCGTGGGTGAGGATGATCTTCATGTGTCTGTCACCCTTCCCTTATCGCGCAGACGAGGTGTAGGGCAGCAGCGCCATCTCACGGCTGTTCTTGACGGCCGTGGCGACGTCGCGCTGGTGCTGGGTGCAGTTGCCGGTGACCCGGCGGGCACGGATCTTGCCGCGGTCGGAAATGAACTTCCGCAGCATGTTCGTGTCCTTGTAGTCGACGTACGCGACCTTGTCCTTGCAGAACGCGCAGACCTTCTTCTTCGGCTTGCGCGGAGGCGGCTTCGCCATTGTCTCTCTCCTGTGTGATCAAGAAGTGTGTGCTGGTCGCCCTGACCAGGCCGTGGAGTACGGCCTAGAAGGGCGGCTCGTCCGAGTAGCCGCCGCCGGAGCCGCCGGAGCCACCGCCCCAGCCACCGCCGCCGCCCTGCTGGCCGCCGCCACCGCCGCCGAAACCGCCCTGGCCGCCACGGCCGGTGGTCTTCGTGACCTTGGCCGTGGCGTTGCGGAGGCTGGCGCCGACCTCGTCGACGTCGAGCTCGTAGACCGTGCGCTTCACGCCCTCGCGATCCTCGTAGGACCGCTGCTTGAGCCGGCCCTGCACGATGACGCGCATGCCGCGCTGGAGGGACTCGGCGACGTTCTCCGCCGCCTGACGCCAGACCGAGCAGGTGAGGAAGAGGCTGTCGCCGTCCTTCCACTCGTTGGTCTGCCGGTCGAAGGTGCGGGGAGTGGACGCGACACGGAACTTCGCGACCGCCGCACCGGATGGGGTGAAGCGCAGCTCGGGGTCGTCGACGAGATTGCCGACGACCGTGATGACGGTCTCGCCTGCCATGGTGAACCTCTCGGCGGGGTGCTGCTGGCTGCTTGCTGCTCGGACCCGGTTACCGCTGAGCGCTCAGTCGCGGGGACTGGGCGTTCAGTGGTTCGCGGGACGGAGGACCTTGGTCCGGAGGACCGACTCGTTCAGGTTCATCTGACGGTCGAGCTCCTTGACGACCGCAGGCTCGGCCTGCAGGTCGATGACCGAGTAGATGCCCTCGGGCTTCTTGTTGATCTCGTACGAGAGACGACGACGGCCCCAGGTGTCGACCTTCTCGACCTTTCCGTTGCCCTCACGGACGACGGAAAGGAAGTTCTCGATCAGCGGGGAGACTGCTCGCTCCTCGAGATCGGGGTCGAGGATGACCATCACCTCGTAGTGACGCATGTGGAACCCACCTCCTCTGGACTCAGCGGCCACGGTCTTTCCGTGGCAGGAGGGTCGTGATGCGTGTGCAACCGTATCCGCGGACACTGACAGTCCAGGGGTGACCGGGACTGTCGGGGGCCGGAGGGGCGACCGGTCCGTGAACCGGACGGGCCTCCGCGCCGACACGGACGCAGACCGTACAGACTACCCGCATCCTGCCCACCGCTTGAAATCCGGCTGCCGTTCCCCGCAATCTGGACACAACGGGTGTGAGAGGCGCTACCGTGCGCCGCCCCTCGCCAGGAGGTGCTCCCATGGCACAGGCAGTCCGTCACCAGAAGAACCGCTTCGCCGGCCTCAACGCCCTGATGAACTCGGACGGCAAGGCCCATCCCGTCGAGAACGGCTTCGCCCTGGGGACCCTCCTCCTCGGTGTGGTCGCCTTCGTCACCTCGAACTTCTACAGCCTGCACATCCTGGCGTCCTGGACCGGCCTCGTCGGGATCCTGGTCGGCGCACGGTCCCAGATGATCTCCGCGACCACCGGCGAGCGGTTCGTCTCGATCATCGGCCTCGGCGCGGCGGCGGTGGGCTTCTTCCTGGGCATGGCGCGCGGCGGGCTGTTCGGGGGCGTACTGGGTTAGGGCAGGTCCGGGGCCGGCCGCCGGCGCCACCGTCCCGGACGGCTCCGGCTCCCGGCGCGCTCCGCGGGCCGGGAGCCGGAGCGGAGTCTGCCCTGACAGGGCGTTCCCCCGGCGCAGTAGGCTTCGCGGCGAGAGCCGGAGCCCCGACCCCGGGGACGAACCTGCCGAGGAGCGCCGCGCATGACCCTGACCCTGAGGACCATCAGCCGAGAGCAGCACCTGGAGTTCATCCAGAGCCTGCCGGCGGCAAGTCACATGCAGGTCCCGGCATGGGCGGACGTGAAAGCGGAGTGGCGGTCCGAGAACCTGGGCTGGTTCGACGACAGCGGCGAACTGGTCGGAGCCGGCCTGGTTCTCTACCGCCAGCTGCCGAAGATCAAGCGCTATCTCGCCTACCTCCCCGAGGGACCGGTGATCAACTGGTTCTCCCCCCACCTCGAGGACTGGCTCCAGCCGATGCTCGCGCACCTCAAGAACGAGGGCGCGTTCTCCGTGAAGATGGGCCCGCCCGTCGTCATCCGGCGCTGGGACGCGGCCGCGATCAAGTCCGGCATCCAGAACCCCGACGTCAAGCGGCTGCGCGACGTCGAGGCCACGCACATCGAGCCGCGCGCCTTCGAGGTCGCGGACCGGCTGCGCCGCATGGGCTGGCAGCAGGGCGAGGACGGCGGCGCCGGCTTCGGGGACGTGCAGCCACGGTACGTCTTCCAGGTGCCGCTGGAGAACCGCTCGCTGGAGGACGTCCACAAGGGCTTCAACCAGTTGTGGCGCCGGAACATCAAGAAGGCCGACAAGGCGGGCGTCGAGGTGGTCCAGGGCGGCTTCGACGACCTCGCCGAGTGGCAGCGGCTCTACGAGATCACCGCCGAGCGCGACCGGTTCCGTCCGCGTCCCCTCGGCTACTTCGAGCGCATGTGGAAGGCACTCAACGCCGAGGACCCGAACCGGATGCGGCTGTACTTCGCCCGGCACGAGGGCGAGAACGTCGCCGCGGCGACCATGCTCATCGTCGGCGGCCACGTCTGGTACTCGTACGGCGCCTCGGCCAACCACAAGCGCGAGGTCCGGCCCTCGAACGCGATGCAGTGGCGCATGCTCCGCGACGCCTACGCGCTCGGCGCGAGCGTGTACGACCTGCGCGGCATCAGCGACTCCCTGGACGAGAACGACCACCTCTTCGGTCTGATCCAGTTCAAGGTGGGGACCGGAGGCCAGGCCGCCGAGTACATCGGCGAATGGGACTTCCCCCTCAACAAGCTGCTGCACAAGGCCCTCGACATCTACATGTCGCGGCGCTGACGCACGCGGCCCCGCTCGACCTTCCCAGCAGTCCCCCCTACCTCAGTCCCCACACCGTAGATACGAGAGAGGTTCCGGACGGCCATGGCGCTCACCCTCTACGTCGACACCGCGCGCTGGCGGGCGCACCAGCAGACCGTGCTCCAGCAGTTCCCCGGCCTCGTGCCGGTCTGCAAGGGGAACGGCTACGGCTTCGGCCACGAACGGCTCGCGGACGAAGCCACCCGCTTCGGCTCCGACGTGCTCGCGGTCGGGACCACCTACGAGGCCGCCCGGATCAAGGACTGGTTCAGCGGGGACCTGCTCGTGCTGACGCCGTTCCGGCTGGGCGAGGAGCCGGTTCCGCTGCCGGACCGGGCGATCCGGTCGGTCTCCTCCGTCGAGGGTGTGCGCGGCCTCGTCGGCGCCCGGGTGGTCATCGAGGTGATGAGCAGCATCCGCCGCCACGGGGTGAGCGAGGCGGAGCTGCCCAAGCTGCACGCGGCCATCGAGGACGTGCGGCTCGAGGGCTTCGCCCTGCACCTGCCGCTGGACCGGCTCGACGGCTCGGACGCGGTCGAGGAGGTCATCACGTGGATGGACCGGCTGCGGGCCAACCGGCTGCCGTTGCACACCATGTTCGTCAGCCATCTGAGCGCCGCCGACCTGGCGCGGCTGCGGCAGCAGTTCCCGCAGACGCGGTTCCGTACCCGCATGGGCACCCGGCTGTGGCTGGGCGACCACGACGCCACCGAGTACCGGGGCGCGGTGCTGGACGTCACCCGGATCGCCAAGGGCGACCGGTTCGGCTACCGGCAGCAGCGGGCCGCGTCGGACGGGCATCTCGTCGTCGTGTCGGGCGGTACCTCGCACGGGGTGGGGCTGGAGTCGCCCAAGGCGCTGCACGGAGTGATGCCACGGGCCAAGGGGGTCGCGCGGGCGGGGCTGGCGACCGTCAACCGCAACCTCTCGCCGTTCGTCTGGGCGGGCAAACAGCGCTGGTTCGCGGAGCCGCCGCACATGCAGGTGTCGATCCTGTTCGTCCCGAGCGACGTCGCGGCCCCGCAGGTGGGGGACGAGCTCGTGGCGCACCTGCGGCACACGACAACGCAGTTCGACCGACTGGTCGACCGCTGAACCGGTCGTCCGCGGAGACGCCCGGCAGGCCGCACCCCACCGCATGATCACCGGGCCCGGGAGCCGGCCGCCGTGCCGCTCCCGGGCCCGTCGCTGTCACCGTCCGCCGGTGAACCCACCGGAACCCGGCGGCCGTTCGGTCCCGAAGGGAGCTGTCCGCTCCCGGAAGGGGGAGCGGACGTCGACCGTCCGCGAAGCGCCCCACGCGACCTGCTCCCCCGTGGACGTCGCCACGGCGTCGTGGCGGAGCCGGCCGGGCACGACGACGTCGGGCGCACCGTCGAGGACGCCGCCGGAGGGGTCGTCGGCGCCGTCCCGCCGGACCACGTCGCGTTCCGGCGTCAGCACGTCCCGGATCACGAGGGCGGCGAGGTAGAGCGTGCCGAGCAGGTGGACCAGGATGGCCAGCTGGTATCCCTCGGCGGGCAGTCCCTGGTGCTTGTCACCGCTGGAGGTGTACGCGAGGTACATCCAGATGCCGACGAAGTACGCCGTCTCGCACGCCTGCCACACCAGGAAGTCCCGCCAGCGCGGACGTGCCAGGGCCGCCAGCGGGATGAGCCACAGGACGTACTGGGGTGAGTAGACCTTGTTCACCAGGACGAACACGGCCACCACCAGGAAGGCCAGCTGGGCGAAGCGGGGACGCCGCGGGGCGTGGAGGGCGAGCACGCCGATCCCGGCGCACAGCAGCAGGGTCAGGGCGGTCGCCCAGACGTTTGCGTCGTCGAGCGGGCTGCCGGTGCGCTGGGAGATGATCAGCCAGAACGACCCGAAGTCGACCGGCCGCTCCTGGCTGAAGCTGTAGAACTTGCTCCAGCCCTCCGTCGCGAGCACCATCACCGGCAGGTTCACCGCCAGCCAGGCCACCGCCGCGCCCGCCCCGGCCGCGAAGAACTGCCGCAGCCGCCCGGCGCGCAGGCACAGGACGAACAGCGGGCCGAGCAGCAGCAGGGGGTAGAACTTGGCGGCGGTCGCGAGCCCGATGAGCACGCCGGCGAGCACCGGGCGGCTGCGGGACCACATCAGCATCGCGGCGGCGGCCAGGGCGACGGCGAACAGGTCCCAGTTGATCGTCGCGGTCAGGGCGAACGCCGGCGCCAGTGCGACCAGCAGCCCGTCCCAGGGCCGGAGGCGATGGGTCCGGGTGACGCAGACCACCAGCACGGCGGTGCAGACCATCAGCATCCCGGCGTTCACCAGCCAGTACAGCTGCTCCCGGTGCTGGAGTCCGCCGCCGTCCGGGGTGAGCCAGGCCGCGGTCTCCATGAACAGGCCGGTGAGGACCGGGTATTCGAGGTACTCCATGTCGCCGGGCAGCCGGTCGAAGTACGGCACCAGGCCGTCGGCGAAGCCGCGGGCGTTGAACAGGTGCGGGATGTCCGAGTAGCACGCGTGCGTGTACAGGCGCCGTTGTAGCAGGGCAGCTTCTCGAGCATGCCCAGCGCGAACATGGCCAGGGCGACGAGCACGACGATCCGGGCCGGGGTCCACCAGCTCGCGCCGGTCAGCGCCCGCCGTCCGGCGGGGCCGCCGAGCCACTCACTGCCGGCCGCGGAGACGGGGTCCTCGGCCGTCGGGCGTACGGGCTCACCTGCGGTGGTGTACCGGGCGTCGGAGTCGGGGGCACGCGTCATGCGCCACATCCTGCCCTACGCCGCCGCAGGAGCGGACCCTCGCTCCGGTCCCGGGGTCCCCGGGCCCTGCTCCGGTCCCGGAACGGCCGAGGGCCCCGCCGGTGTGTGCGTGTCGTGACGCCCGGCGGGGCCCTCGTTCATGCGCGCTGCGCGGTGCGGCTGCTACTCCGGAACCCCGGTGGAGCCTCCGAAGAAGCCTCCGCCTCCGCCGCCGTTGCCGTTGCCGCCGTTGGGCGGCGGTGGCGACGAGCTGGTGCCGCCGTCGGTGCCGCCGTCGGTCCCGCCGTTCTGGCCGCCGCTGTTCTCCTCGCAATTCGGGTCGAAGAGACCGCAGCCCTGGGTCGGGGACGGGGTGCCCGAGGGCTGGTCCGGCGTCTCCGAGGGCGATGCGGACGGGGTGTCGGACGGGGTGGGCGTCGGCGACGGGCTGGCGCCCGGGCCGTAGATCTTGTCGCCGATCGGGACCGGTGTCGGGAAGTTCGCCGGGGGCACCCCGGTGAGAGCGCGCCCCATGTACGTCGCCCAGATCTCGGCCGGGAACGACGCACCGTGGATCTTCTTCTGGCCACCGGTGCCGAACATCTTGAGGAAGTGCCGGTTCTTGGCCGCGGCGTCGTCGTTCAGCCGCCACATGCCGACCGCAGTGGACAGCTGCGGGGTGTAGCCGACGAACCACGCCGACTTGTTGCCGTCGGTGGTACCCGTCTTGCCGGCCACCTGACGGCCGGGCAGCTGGGCCGAGGTACCGGTGCCCTTGTCGACCACGTTCTTCAGCACGTCGGTGACGTTGTCGGCCACCGCGGAGGTGAACGCCTGTGGCGTCTTCTTCTTGTGCTGGTAGACGACGTTGTCCTCCTTCTTCACCATCCGCACCGAGTACGGGTCGGCCTGCTGGCCGCTGGCGGCGAAGGTGGCGTACGCCCCGGCCATCCGGATGGCGCTCGGGGACGCGGTGCCGAGGGCGAACGAAGGGCTGTTCGTCGAGCCGTCGAGGCTCTCCTCGTGGAGACCGGCGTCGACGGCGGCGTCCTTCACGGTCTGGGTGCCGACGTCCATGCCGAGCTGGACGTAGGGGGAGTTGGCCGAGACCCGCATGGCCTCACGCAGGTTGATGTCCCCGTACGACTCGTTGCCGTCGTTGACCTGCCGCCACTCCTCGCCCTTCTCGTTGTGCCAGACCTTGCCGGCGTAGTCGCGGATCAGCAGCTTGTTCTTGCCGCTGTAGACACTCCGCGGAGAGACCTGCTTGCGGTCCGTCCGGCCCTGATCGGGGTTCGGATTCTTCGGGTCCCGGACGCCGTCGCGCATGGCGGCGGCGAGCACGAACGGCTTGAACGTCGAGCCGACCTGAGCGCCCGTGACGTCGGCGTTGTTGGTGAAGTGCTTGGTCCAGTCCTGGCCGCCGTAGATGGCCACGATCGCACCGTCCTTGGGCTTCACCGAGGCTCCGCCGAACTGGACGTGCTTGTCGCGCTCGCGCTCCTTGGGCCGCATGTTCCGCTTGTAGATGGTCTTGACGGCGCTCTCCATCTCCTTGACCTTCTTCTGGTTGAAGGTCGTGTAGATGTGGAAGCCGCCGCGGTCCAGCTGTTCCTTGGTGATGTCGCCCTTGTTGGTGACATAACCGTCGGCCAGGTCGGTGAGGTAGCCGATCTGGCCCTTCTTCTCGGTGGCCTTCCGCGGCGGGAGCACCTTGGGGAACTTCTCGCCGATCTCGTCGCGGTCCGCCTTCTTCATGCGGCCGACCGCCACCTCACGGTTGAGCGTCCAGCTCCACCGTGCCTTGGCACGGGCGAGGTTCTTGTCCTTCGTCGCGGCCTCGCCGACCCCGCCTGCGGGGTCGTACAGGTTGGGACCGTTGAGGAGGGCGGAGAGGAAGGCGCTCTCGCTGGCCGTCAACTTCTCGGAGTTCTTGTTGAAGTAGGCCCGGGACGCGGCCTGGATGCCGTAGGCGCCACGACCGTAGTAGGCGGTGTTCAGGTAACCCTTGAGGATCTCGTCCTTGGACACGGTCGCGCCGACCTTGGTCGAGATCAGCAGCTCCTTGACCTTCCTCGAGAGCGTCTGATCCTGGGAGAGCATGGCGTTCTTCACGTACTGCTGGGTGATGGTCGAGCCACTCTGGGTGGTACCGCCCGTGGCCATGTTGAAGACGGCCCGCAGGATGCCCATCGGGTCGACGCCCGAGTCCGTCTCGAAGGAGGCGTTCTCCGCGGAGATCACCGCGTCCTGCATGTGCTGGGGGATCTTGGACAACGGCACGATCTGACGGTTCACGTCGCCGCCGCCCGCCACGACCATGGGCTTGTTGTTGTCCCAGTAGTAGACGTTCTTCTGCGCCGTGGCCGCGTCGTTCGGGTCGGGCACTCCCACGATGGCCAGACCGATGCCCGCAGCCCCGATGAGCAGCGCCATGGAGCCGAGCGCCGAACCGCCCACCAGCTTCCAGGACGGGATCCAGCGGCTTGCGCCGTACCGGCCAGCCCGGGGGTAGTCGATGAAGCGGCCCTTGCCGGGGTCGTCCCCGTAGTCGCCTCCGTAGTCGCCTCCGTAGCCGCCCCCGCGGTGGCCCCCGCCACCGCCGTGGCCGCCGTATCCGGCGCCTGCCGCACCAGCGGCTCCCGCTCCGGCAGCTCCGGCCCGGCGCCGGCCGCCGGACTTCTGGGCGCGGCGGGCCGCCGCACGCCCCATGTACGGGGCCTCCTCGCCGTACGGCCCTGCGGCGGACCCGCTGGTATCGCGCGGCGCGGCACGTCGGCCGGGCGGCTGCGCCCCCCGCCGGGCCGCAGCACGTCCACCCTCCGATGCCTTCGGTGGTTTGCGACGGTGCTCGCTCATGGAACAGCTACTCCTCGGGCAGGCGCTATCGCCTGAAAGCGGCAATGGACTTCCGGTCCCCCCGATGTGCGATCCGGCCACAGGGGCAGACCGCACTACTCCGGGGACTCAGACGCCCCCGGGGGGCCTTGTGGTTCCCGGTGCTTTGCATGGCGCACAGACTACGCACGCTCAAACCCCGAAGACCCACCCCCCTCCACTCATATCGGTCAACTCACATCGCCCGAATCGGTGATGTGACGCCGCTCACCCCAACCGCACTTGTCGTGACAGGGGTGGAGATCTATCGTCTGGATGTATCGACTCGATACATCGCCTCGGCATAGAGGCCGCGAAAGAGTGAGGGAGGCGGCAGATGGGCAGGCGCTCCGGCGTTCTCGAGTTCGCCGTCCTCGGGCTCCTTCGCGAGTCCCCGATGCACGGCTATGAGCTGCGGAAAAGGCTCAACACCTCGCTGGGGGTGTTCCGGGCGTTCAGCTACGGGAGCCTCTATCCCTGCCTGAAGACGCTGGTCGGTCAGGGCTGGCTGATCGAGGAACCGGGGAGCGCGCCGGAGGACGCCACCACCGGGTCGCTCGCCGGCCGGAGAGCGAAGATCGTCTACCGGCTGACGGCCGAGGGAAAGGCGCACTTCGAGGAGTTGCTGGCCCACTCCGGGCCCGACGCCTGGGAGGACGAGCACTTCGGTGTCCGCTTCGCGTTCTTCGGCCAGACCTCGCGGGACGTACGGGTGCGCGTGCTGGAGGGGCGCCGCAGCCGGCTGGAGGAGCGACTCGACAGGATGCGGGCCTCCCTCGCAAGGACCCGGGAGCGTCTCGACGGCTACACGCTCGAGCTGCAACGGCACGGAATGGAATCGGTCGAGCGCGAGGTCCGCTGGCTGAACGAACTCATCGAGAGCGAGCGAGCCGGAAGCGACGCGAGCAGGTCCGGGACGGGGCAGTCCCCCGGCCGCGACCGGCCGCAGCGCAAGCAGAACCGGACAGAGGAAACGGACGGACCTGTACGGCAGCGGGGGGCTCCCCGGCCGGATCGGTCCGACGACACCACCGACTGAGGTCCCGCACCCCGCAGGACCTCGTGGAACAACAACAGGGAGCAACCGGAATGGGTTCGGTTCGCGTAGCCATCGTCGGCGTGGGCAACTGCGCCGCCTCGCTGGTGCAGGGCGTCGAGTACTACAAGGACGCCGACCCGAAGAGCCGCGTGCCAGGTCTGATGCACGTGCAGTTCGGTGACTACCACATCAGCGACATCGAGTTCGTGGCCGCTTTCGACGTCGACTCCAAGAAGGTCGGCCTCGACCTGGCGGACGCCATCGGCGCCAGCGAGAACAACACGATCAAGATCTGCGACGTTCCGTCCACGGGCGTCACCGTGCAGCGCGGTCACACGCTCGACGGCCTCGGCAAGTACTACCGGCAGACCATCGAGGAGTCGCAGGAGACGCCCGTCGACGTCGTCCGCACCCTCAAGGAGCGGGAGGTCGACGTCCTCGTCTGCTACCTGCCCGTCGGTTCCGAGGACGCCGCGAAGTACTACGCGCAGTGCGCCATCGACGCCAAGGTCGCATTCGTCAACGCCCTGCCGGTCTTCATCGCCGGAACCAAGGAGTGGGCGGACAAGTTCACCGAGGCGGGCGTCCCGATCGTCGGCGACGACATCAAGTCCCAGGTCGGCGCCACGATCACGCACCGTGTGATGGCGAAGCTGTTCGAGGACCGGGGCGTCGTCCTGGACCGCACCATGCAGCTGAACGTCGGCGGCAACATGGACTTCAAGAACATGCTCGAGCGGGACCGCCTCGAGTCCAAGAAGATCTCCAAGACGCAGGCCGTCACGTCACAGATCCGCGACCGCGAACTGGGCGAGGACAACGTCCACATCGGCCCGTCCGACTACGTGGCCTGGCTGGACGACCGCAAGTGGGCGTACGTGCGCCTCGAGGGCCGCGCGTTCGGTGACGTGCCGCTCAACCTGGAGTACAAGCTCGAGGTCTGGGACTCGCCCAACTCCGCCGGCGTCATCATCGACGCACTGCGGGCAGCGAAGATCGCCAAGGACCGCGGAGTCGGCGGCCCCGTCCTCTCGGCGTCCTCGTACTTCATGAAGTCCCCGCCGGTCCAGTACTTCGACGACGAGGCCCGTGAGAACGTCGAGAAGTTCATCTCGGGCGAGGTCGAGCGCTGAACAGCACCCACTTCGGCTGAACAGGTCTCCTGATTCCAGGCCCCCGGGTCCTCCACCCGGGGGCCTGAGCGGTGTGTGAGGCTGAGCCCATGGCTGTCGTACGTGACCTGCACGTCCTTCTGCGACTGCGCGACTTCCGTCGCCTGCTGGCCGTACGCCTGCTCTCCCAGTCCGCCGACGGGATGTATCAGACGGCACTCGCCGCCCACGTCGTCTTCTCCCCGGAGAAGCAGGCCACACCGGCAGCCATCGCCTCGGCCATGGCGGTGCTGCTGCTGCCGTACTCCCTCGTCGGCCCGTTCGTGGGGGTGCTGCTCGACCGCTGGCAGCGGCGGCAGGTGCTGCTCCACGGCAATCTTCTGCGGTCCCTCCTCGCCACCGGTACCGCGTTGCTGATCCTGGCTCAGGTGCCGCAGTGGCTGTTCTACGTCTCCGCGCTCTCGGTCACGGCCGTGAACCGTTTCGTCCTGGCCGGCCTGTCCGCCGCCCTGCCGCACGTCGTCGACGACCGGCGGCTGGTCGTCGCCAACTCCCTTTCCCCGACGGCCGGAACGCTCGCCGCCATCGCCGGGGGCGGGCTGGCCATCGCCGTACGCATCGTGGCAGTGGACTCGGATGCCGTGGTGGTGCTCGTGGGCGCGACGCTCTACCTCTCGGCGGCGGTCGCAGCGCTGCGCATGGGCCGGTATGCCCTCGGCCCCACAGCCGTGCCGGAACTCCCGCGCATCCGGACAGCTCTCGCCCACATCGCACGGGGCCTGGTGGCCGGCGTGCGACACCTCCACCGGACGCGCCCCGCGGCCCGCGCGCTGACCACGCTCACCGGCATGAGGTTCGCCTACGGCGCCTTCACGGTGATGTTGTTGATGCTCTGCCGCTATGCCTGGAGCGACACCACTTCCGAGGGGCTGACCCTGCTCGGAGTGGCGCTCGGGGTCTCCGGCGCCGGGTTCTTCACCGCTGCCGTGATCACGCCGTGGATGGTGGACCTGTTCCGCGGCGGCCAAGAGACCGGGAACCGCGGCCGGCTCATCTGGCTGACCGTCTGCGCGGGGGCCTCCGCAGTCCTGTTGCCCGTCCTGGCCCTTCCGTTCGCCCCGGGGCCCGTGCTGGCGGCGGCCTTCCTCGCGGGACTCGCCACCCAGGGCGCGAAGATTGCCACGGACTCGGTGATCCAGTCGTCGGTCTCCGACATCTACCGGGGGCGGGTCTTCTCCCTCTACGACGTCCTCTTCAACGCGGCCTTCGTCGCGGCGGCAGCCGTGGCGGCCCTGATGCTGCCGCCCGACGGCAGGTCACCCTCCCTCGTGGCGACAGCCACCGCCGTCTATCTGGCCAGCGCCTGCTGGGCGGCCGATCACCTCCGGCGAGGCTGAGGAGCGTTTCACGTGAAACAGTGCCACAAGCCGGCCTCGGCCGGACAACGTTTCACGTGAAACGGCACTCATACCGATCGGGGTGAGCCGGCCGATCAGCTGTTGCGTTCCGCCCACCACTCCCGGAGCGCGCCCACAGCGACATCGTGCTCCATGGGCCCGTTCTCCAGCCGGAGCTCCAGCAGGAACGTGTACGCCTGGCCGATCACCGGCCCCGGTCCGACGCCGAGGATCCGCATGATCTCGTTACCGTCCAGGTCGGGCCGGATCGCCTCCAGCTCCTCCTGCTCCTGGAGCCGGGCAATACGGTCCTCGAGCCCGTCGTACGCCCGGGACAGCGCATTCGCCTTGCGCTTGTTGCGGGTCGTGCAGTCCGACCGGGTCAGCTTGTGCAGCCGGCCCAGCAGCGGGCCGGCGTCGCGGACGTAGCGCCGCACGGCGGAGTCGGTCCACTCCCCGGTGCCGTAACCGTGGAACCGCAGATGCAGCTCGACCAGGCGGGACACGTCCTTCACGATGTCGTTCGCGTACTTCAGCTTCGCCAGACGTGCCTTCGTCATCTTCGCGCCGACGACCTCGTGATGGTGGAACGAGACGCGGCCGTCCTTCTCGAACCGCCGGGTCCTCGGCTTCCCGATGTCGTGGAGCAGCGCAGCGAGCCGCAGGACGAGATCCGGCCCGCCCTCCTCCAGGTCGATGGCCTGCTCGAGAACGATCAGCGAGTGCTCGTAGACGTCCTTGTGCCGGTGGTGCTCGTCACGCTCCAGGCGCAGGGCGGGCAGCTCCGGCAGAAAACGGTCCGCGAGCCCGGAGCCGACCAGCAGCTCCAGCCCCTTGCGGGGGTTGTCCGAGGTGATCAGCTTGCTGAACTCGTCACGGACCCGCTCCGTCGACACGATGTCGATGCGCTCGGCCATGTCCCGCATCGCCGCGACGACGTCCGACGCCGGCTCGAAGTCCAGCTGAGCGGAGAACCGGGCGGCGCGCAACATGCGCAGAGGATCGTCGGAGAAGGACTCCTCAGGGGTGCCCGGCGTCCGCAGCATCCGTTCGGCGAGATCCTGCAGACCGCCGTGCGGATCGACGAATTCCTTCTCCGGCAGCGCCACGGCCATGGCGTTGACGGTGAAGTCCCGTCGGACGAGGTCCTCCTCGATCGAGGTCCCGTAGGACACCTCGGGCTTGCGCGAGGTGCGGTCGTAGGCCTCCGACCGATAAGTCGTGATCTCGATCTGATAGTCCTGATCGCCCTCGCCACCCGGACCGCGCTTGCGGCAGCCCACCGTCCCGAAGGCGATGCCGACCTCCCACAGGGCATCGGCCCACGGGCGGACGATCTTCAGCACCTCCTCCGGCCTGGCGTCGGTGGTGAAGTCCAGATCGTTGCCGAGCCGTCCCAGCAGCGCGTCCCGGACCGAGCCGCCGACCAGGGCGAGCCGGTGCCCGGCCTCCTGGAAACGGCGGGCCAGGTCGTCGGCCACGGGGGACACCCGTAGCAGTTCGCTCACCGCCCGTCGTTGTACCTGACTGAGCAGGTTCCTGGACTGCGCGGCGTGCTGGGTGAGGCGGTCATCGTTGGCTTTCGGCACAACAGGAGAGAGTACGTGCACCGGCCGCCCCGAGCCCCATCGTCCCGCCCGGCAGGCCACACTGGCGAAGAACGAGGCCTCCGGCCGGACGGGCGATCATGGAACACGAACCCCGGCGCCGAGTCGCAGCGGACCTCGTTACCATTCGTGGACGCATCATCGACGACCACACACCGACGACGAGGGACGGGCGAGCGCGTGGCCGAGGCGGCACAGTTTCAGGAGGCCGGACCTGCTCCTGCTCGCCGGTGGCTGCGGCGGTCCGCCGCAGCGCTGGCGGGAGTACCGCTGCTTGCCGGATTGGTGCAGGTCACGCCCGCGGCGCCGGCCCAGGCCACTGAGCAGGCGGCCGCCGCCAAGGGCGTGGACGTGTCGATCGACTCGATGACTCCCGCGACCCCGGACGAGGGTGACACGATCACCGTCTCGGGCAGCGTCACGAACGACGGCCCCAAACCCGTCGACGACGCCCGGGTGGCGCTGCGGCTGGGTCAGTCGATCCAGAGCCGCAGCGGCATCGACGCCGCATCGCGCAGCACCCCGTTCTCCTACAGCGACGGCAAGGAGGTCGGTGGGAAGCGGGGTTCCGTGAAGTTCAAGCGCCTTGCGGCCGGCCAGACCCGTGACTTCAAGCTCTCCGTCCCCGCCGAGGACCTGGATCTCGATCGCGGGGGCGTCTACCGGATGGGCGTCACGCTCAGCGGAGCCACCCCGGGCCGGCCAGGCGGGCAGGTACTCGGCGTGGAGCGGACCCTCCTTCCCTGGCAGCCCGAGGCCGCGAAGAAGAAGACCGGGCTCAGCTACCTCTGGCCGCTGATCTCGTCCTCCCACCTGACCGCGCAGACCGACTCGGACGATCGCCAGACACCGGTCTTCCGGGACGAGTCCCTCGCTTCGGAGCTGAAACCGGGCGGCCGGCTCCAGCAGCTGGTGTCACTGGGCAAGGACCGCCCTGTCACCTGGGTCATCGACCCGGATCTGCTGGCCTCCGTCACGGCGATGACGGAGAACTACAAGATCGAGGGCCCGAAGGGCAGGACACGCCCGGGCAAGAACCAGGCCGTGGCCAAGGAGTGGCTCAAGGACCTGCAGAACGCCGTCGAGGGCGAGGAGGTCGTGGCACTGCCGTTCGCGGACCCCGACCTGGCGTCCCTCGCCCACCGCGGGAAGAACGTCTCCGGGGCTCTGGGGCATCTCCGGCCCGCCACCGACCTCGCGTCGCGGACGGTCGGCAACGTCCTGGGCGTGAAGCCGCGCACGGACTTCGCATGGCCGGTGGAGGGTGCGGTCGACACGTCGGTCGTCGATGTCGCCACGTCCGCGGGGGCGCACAACGTCATCGCCCGCAGCGACAGCATGCGGGAGGCCACGAACCTGCCCTACACCCCCAGCGCCGCTCGCCCCATCGGCAGCGGGAACACGGCTGTGGTGTCCGACGCGCGGCTGTCCACGATGTTCCGCGGCGGCATGATGCGGGCCGAGGACTCCACGCTCGCGGTCCAGCGGTTCCTCGCCCAGACCCTGATGATCACCATGGAGAACCCGGGCAAACAGCGGAACATCGTGGTGGCGCCGCAGCGCCTGCCCTCGTCCAGCGAGGCCCAGACCATGGCCCGCGCCATCGACGGCATCGAGGAGGGCCGCTGGACCCAGCCGCTCCCGCTCTCCGACGCCGCGAAGGCCAAGCCGGACCCCAGGGCCACGACGCACGTGCCGGGCCCCGGTACCTACCCCCGCTCCCTGCGGCGCGAAGAGCTTCCGAAGTCCGCCTTCGAGACGATCCAGCGGACCCAGTCGGCGCTCGAGGGATTCCAGGTGGTCCTGTCGCAGCCGGAGCGCGTGGTGACGCCGTTCGGCAACGCCATGATGCGCGAGATGTCGGCCTCCTGGCGCGGCAGGACGCGGGAGGCCGAGGCGTTCCGCGGCTCCGTCGAGGACTACCTCTCGGGGCTGAGCCGCGGGGTGCAGCTGATCCAGAAGTCGACCCAGACACTCTCCGGACGCAGTGCCACGATTCCCGTGACCGTGCAGAACAACCTGGTGCAGGGAGTCGAGGGGCTGAAGCTGGTCCTCAAGTCCAGCCAGCCGAACCGCCTGGACGTCGGCGATCCGCAGCCCGTCAGGATCGAGGGCGGCCACAGCCAGTCGGTGAAGTTCGACACGACGGCGAACGCGAACGGTCCCGTGCGGGTCCACGCCCAGCTGTACACGGAGGACGGCACCCCGTACGGCGCCCCGATGACCTTCAAGGTGACCGCGACCTCCATCACCTCCACGGTGATACTCGTGATCGCTGGCGGGGTCCTGCTTCTCGTCCTGGCCGGCGTCCGCATGTACAGCCAGCGCAAGCGCGCGGTGGCCGAGGGCGGAACCGATGCGGCGCCGGACGAGCCGGAATCCGCCGGGGTGGCCTCCGGAACCGAGGGCGGGACCGAGGACCGGGCCGAGAGAAAGGCCGAGGGCGAGGACCCCGAGCAGGAGGGTGACGCGTCACCGGACACCGGACCGGATGGCGACGGGCCGTCCGGCACGGGTGAGAAAGTGAACCGTTGACGACGTCGGGGCCCGCAGGGCCGGATCATGAGGTGGGGTGGCGATGAACACGCCGTACGACAGTGACCGCGGCCGGGGCCCGGTCACTGAGCCGGCTGGTCAGGCTCCGCCCCCGCCCACCGCACCGGGATCGCCGGATCCGTACGTCGACGACGTACGGTCCCGCGATCCCTATCCCGGCCAGGACCCGGCAGCCCAGGACCCGGTCGGTGAGGCGCTCCAGGACCGCGCGGCGCACCCGCCTCACCGTCCCGAAGCCTCCCAGCAGCCCCCGCATCGGACGTACGACACGGCTGCGGGCCCTGCCGACAGTGATCCCCCCGGCACGCCCGGGCAGCAGGACCGGCAGGACGCCTTCGCCAACCTGTACCAGGACCAGCAGGAGTACGGCCGCCGGAACGGCCCCGAGACGGTGCCGCAGCAGAGCGCGCCGGAACCGGTTCCCGCCCCGGCGAAGCGAGCCGGCCGAGCCTCCGGTGTGCTGAAGTCCAGCGCCGTCATGGCCGCCGGAACCCTGGTCTCGAGGCTCACGGGCTTCCTTCGGCAACTCGTGATCACAGCGGCCCTGGGCGCGGCGTTCCTCGGTGACGCCTACACGGTGGCCGTGACCCTGCCGACGATGATCTACATCCTCACCATCGGCGGCGGGCTCAACTCCGTGTTCGTCCCGCAGCTCGTACGGGCCATGAAGAACGACGACGACAACGGCGAGGCCTACGCCAACCGGCTGCTGACCCTCGTCATCGTCGTGCTGGGCGTGCTGGTGGCCCTCACCGTCTTCGGCGCCCCCCTGCTGATCCGCATGATGTCGGTGTCCATCGCCGACAATCCGGCGTCCAACGAGGTGGCCGTCACCTTCGCCCGCTACTGCCTGCCCACCATCTTCTTCATGGGCATTCACGTGGTGATGGGCCAGATCCTCAACGCCCGTGGCCGCTTCGGCGCGATGATGTGGACCCCGGTCCTCAACAACATCGTCATCATCTTCACGTTCGGCATGTTCATCTGGGTCTACGGCACGGCCAGCACCTCGAAGATGAACGTCACCACCATCACCCCCGAGGGCGTCCGGCTGCTCGGCATCGGCACCCTGCTGGGCCTCGTGGTCCAGGCCCTGGCGATGGTGCCCTACCTGCGCGACGCGGGATTCCGGTTCCGGCCCCGCTTCGACTGGCGCGGACACGGGATGGGCAAGGCCGCCAAGCTCGCCAAGTGGACGGTCCTGTTCGTGCTGGCCAACCAGGCCGGCATGCTCGTCGTCACCCAGTTCGCCACCCGGGCCGGCGAGGCCGCCGACCGGGCGGGATTCGAAGGCACCGGAATCCTGGCCTACAACAACGCCCTGCTCATCTGGCAGATGCCGCAGGCGATCATCACGGTCTCCGTCATGGCCGCCCTGCTGCCGCGGATCTCCCGGTCCGCCCACGACGGCGACACCGCCGCCGTCCGCGACGACATCTCCCAGGGCCTCCGCAACTCCGCCGTCGCCATCGTTCCCATCGCCTTCGGCTTCGTCGCTCTGGGCATCCCGATGTGCACACTGATGTTCTCGTCGGCCAGCGAGGAGGCCGCCCGGTCGATCGGTTTCATCCTCATGGCCTTCGGCCTGGGGCTGATCCCGTATTCGGTGCAGTACGTGGTGCTCCGCGGCTTCTACGCCTACGAGGACACCCGCACCCCCTTCTACAACACCGTGATCGTCGCTGCCGTCAACGCGGGCGCCTCGCTGCTGAGCTACTTCCTCCTGCCGGACCGCTGGGCGGTGGCCGGAATGGGGCTCGCGTACGGCCTGGCCTACGCCGTCGGCGTGGGTGTCGCCTGGAACCGCCTGAGCCGGCGTCTTGGCGGTGATCTGGACGGCGCCCATGTCCTGCGCACCTATGCGCGTCTGGCGGGGGCCAGCCTGCCCGCCGCGCTCGCCGCGGGGGCGGCCGGCTACGGCATCACCCTGGCTCTCGGCCAGAGCGTCCCGGGGGCGCTCGCGGCACTGGCCGGCGGAGGAATCGTTCTCGCCGTGGTCTTCTACGCAGCCGCACGTCGCATGCGGATCGCGGAGATGACGGCGATGGTGGGCATGGTCCGCGGCCGTCTCGGCCGCTGATCGAACAACCTTCGTCCACCGTCGTGTGTCGTGCACGACGACGGACTGTGGGCACAATTGTCATGGCTGTGGTGGACGCGCGTGCGATGGATGGGGAGGCAGGAACGCGGTGGCGGAACGGAGCACGGCCGCCGTCGACGTGGCCGACGACAGCGGCGAGGAGTCGCTGACCGCCCAGCAGGGCGAGGCCACGGGCGACGGGGTGGAGGCCGAGGAGACCGATGCGGCGAACGGGACGGACGAGGAAGCTCCCGTGACCGCGGACACCGACGACGGCACCGGAGACGCCACACCCGAGGTGGAGCCTCTGGATCTGCACAGCGGCCACAAACTCGCCCGGCGGTACCGGCTCGAGGAGTGCCTCACCCGTCTGGACGGTTTCAGCAGCTGGCGTGCCGTCGACGAGAAGCTGCGCAGAGCGGTCGGTGTGCATCTGCTCCCCGCAGCACATCCCCGTGCCCGGCCGGTCCTCGCCGCCGCGCGGTCCGCGGCGCTGCTCGGCGATCCACGGTTCGTGCAGGTTCTCGACGCGGTCGAGGAGGACGACGCCGTCTACGTCGTCCACGAGTGGCTCCCGGACGCCACCGAGCTCACCGCGCTCCTCGCCTCGGGCCCCTTCGAGCCTCATGAGGCGTACCAGCTCGTCGACCAGGTCTCCCAGGCGATGGCAGCCGCGCACAGCGAGGGACTGGCCCACCTCCGGCTCACCCCCGGATGCGTCCTGCGCACCGAATCCGGCCAGTACCGGATCCGGGGCCTGGCGGTCATGGCCGCCCTGCGCGGCATCCGCAGCGACCACCCCAAGCGCACCGACACCGAGGCGATCGGAGCGCTGCTCTACGCCGCCCTGACCCGGCGGTGGCCGTACGAGAACGACGCCTTCGGACTCTCGGGCCTGCCCAAGGGGGTCGGGCTGATCGCCCCCGACCAGGTGCGTGCGGGGGTGCACCGCGGGCTGGCCGAGATCGCCATGCGGGCCCTCGTCAACGACGGCGCCACGCCGTCGCGGCTGGAGCCCGCGTGCACCACCCCGGAGGAGCTGGCGAAGGCCGTCGCCGCGCTTCCACGCATCCGGCCGCCGGAGCCGTCGTTCGCGACGCCGACCTACCAGGCCGGGAGCTATCGGCAGAGCTCCTACAACCGCCCGACGGCGCGAACCTCGCCGGGAACGGCCTCGGCGGCGCCGGTGCCGCCACCGCCGCCGTTGCAGAGCCGCACCGGGAAGGCTCTGAAGTGGACCGTCTCCGCGCTCCTCATCGCAGCTCTGGGGCTCGGCAGCTGGCAGCTCGCGGACACCCTGATGAAGGGCGATTCGCGCACCCAGGACTCCGAGAGCTCCCAGCCCACGGACGGCAACAGGAAGACTGACAGGCCGACTCCGCTCCGCATCACCCAGGTCCGGGAGTTCTCTCCGCTCGGGGCCCCCATCGGCATGGTCAGCCGCGCCGTGGACGGCCGTAGGGACACGGCGTGGGTCACGCCGCAGTACAAGGGTTTCGCGAACTTCGGCAACCTGCCGACGCGCAAGGACGGCAGTGGGATCATCATCGACCTCGGCGGGGTCAGGAAGGTCTCCGGGCTGGAACTCGACATGTACCGCAGCGGCCACACCCTCGCCGTGCTGGCGGCTCCCCCTTCCGCGGTGAATCCGACGTCCCTCGAGGACTTCTCCGAGCGTCTGACGGACTCGGCCGGAACCGGCAGCAAGGTGTCCGTCGCTCTCGACAAACCCGTCCGGACGCGATACCTACTGGTCCACATCACCGAGCTGCCCGCGGACGGCTCGGCCACGCTGTTCCGCGGAGGCATCTCAGAGGTCAAGGTCACGGGCTGATCGCCCGTGACGGCTCAGCCGGAGGGGCGGAGGGGGACAGCCAGTGGACGGAGCGCCGCACGATGCGGCAAGCGACCAGGACCTTCTCGCCCGCCATGCAGCGGGGGACACCCGCGCCTTCGGTGAACTCGTCCGACGCCATCGCGACCGTCTCTGGGCGGTCGCGATCCGCACCCTGGGGGACCGCGAGGAGGCCGCCGACGCGGTCCAGGATGCGCTGGTCTCCGCTTACCGGGCCGCCCACACCTTCCGGGGCCGGTCCGCCGTCACGACCTGGCTGCACCGCATCACCGTCAACGCATGCCTGGACCGTGCCCGGAAGGCGGCATCCCGGCGCACCTCGCCGATAGCCGAGACGGAACACCTGGAGCAGCTGCTCGAACCTCACGAGTCCGCGGCGGCTCCCACCGAGCGCGGAGACGTCCACCGTGAGCTCATCGCCGCGATGCGCACCCTTCCGCCCGATCAACGGGCGGCGCTGGTGCTGGTGGACATGCAGGGTTATCCGGTGGCCGAGGCCGCCCGCATCCTGGACGTCCCTGCGGGAACCGTGAAGAGCCGGTGTGCCCGTGGCCGTGCCCGGTTGCTTCCCCTCCTTGCGCATCTCCGCACGGGTCGGCCCGCCGCCGAATCGGACCGGAGAAGGAACCGAACCGGAGCGAAATCCGTCCCACCGGGGCCGGAACCATCGGACGCCGATGCCGTGAGGGACGGAGGTGGGCGAGCGTGACAGCCATGAGCGACGACCGACGGCATCCAGAGGTGGAGGACGTCTCCGCTCTCGTTGAGGGGGTGCTGCCCGCGGACCGTTCAGCAGCCGTACGCGACCACATCACGAGCTGCGACCTCTGCGCCGATGTGCTGGCGTCCCTCGAATCGATCCGCGAGCTGCTCGGCACCCTTCCGGGTCCGTCACGGATGCCCGATGACGTTGCCGGCCGGATCGACGCCGCCCTCGCGGCGGAGACACATCTGGAATCGGCCCGGCCGGGAACCGTTTCACGTGAAACCACGCCGACGGAGGATGCAGGTGTTTCACGTGAAACCACGCCGCGGCCGCCCCGGCAACGAGCCGGCGGCAGGCCCCTCGGGCGCGCCGACGTCCCAGCCGGCCCCGGTCGCCCCAAGCGTCGGCGCCGCAGGCTGATGGCCATCGGCACTGCTTGCTGTGCCGCCGCACTGGCCATCGGGGGAGTCGTCCACTCCATGAGCACGGTGGAGGGGAATGCTTCTTCCGACACGAGTGCGGCTCGGGAGAAGCCGGCCTCGGAAGATCCGTCCGCCTTCGCCGCCGGATCGCTGGAAAAACGGGTTCACGCCCTGCTCGCCGAGGAGGGGTCCGCGGCGCCCTCCAAGGCACCCTCCGGGGAGGCGCCGGAGTTCGACGTGCGCTCCAGCCCCACGGGCCCCCTGCGCGCCGAGGCGGTCGCGGTGCCGCCGTGCATTCAGCAGGCCACCCGTCGCAGCGAGACGGCGCTCGCCGCACAGACGGGCACGTTCCGCGGCGTCGAGTCCTACCTCGTGGTCCTGCCCCACCCGACCCGCACGGACCGCGTCGATGCCTACGTCGTCGACGCCTCGTGCGTCCGCGAAGCCGCTCCCGGCCCCGGAAAGATGCTGCTGTCCCGGACGTACTCGCGCGACTGACGGAGTCGGCGTGCGCCGTACGGCGCGGGGAATGCTCGCCCCGTAGGATCCGTTGGTGCAGTGGGAGTCCGGAACGGACTCGGATGTAGTCGGCAGAGACGAGGAAGAACCCGTGAGCGACGTCCGTAATGTGATCATTATCGGCTCCGGACCGGCGGGATACACGGCGGCTCTCTATACCGCCCGGGCCTCCCTGAAGCCCCTCGTCTTCGAGGGCGCGGTGACCGCCGGCGGAGCCCTGATGACCACCACCGACGTGGAGAACTTCCCGGGATTCCGCGACGGCATCATGGGTCCCGACCTCATGGACAACATGCGCGCCCAGGCCGAGCGCTTCGGCGCCGAGCTCGTCCCGGACGACATCGCGTCGGTGGACCTGAGCGGCGACGTGAAGAAGGTCACGGACTCCGCGGGCACGGTCCACCAGGCCCGGACGGTGATCGTGGCGACCGGTTCCCAGCACCGCAAGCTGGGACTGCCGCGTGAGGACGAGCTCTCCGGCCGTGGGGTCTCCTGGTGCGCCACGTGCGACGGGTTCTTCTTCAAGGACCAGGACATCGCCGTCGTCGGTGGCGGCGACACGGCGATGGAGGAGGCGACCTTCCTCTCGCGCTTCGCCAAGTCGGTCACCGTCGTCCACCGCCGGGACACGCTCCGCGCCTCCAAGGCGATGCAGGAGCGAGCTTTCGCCGACCCGAAGATCTCTTTCTCCTGGGACAGTGAGGTGGCGGAGATCCACGGCGATCCGAAGCTCTCCGGACTGACCCTGCGCAACACCAAGACCGGCGAGACCTCCGAGCTGCCGGTCACCGGACTCTTCATCGCGGTCGGCCACGACCCGCGCACCGAGCTGTTCCGCGACCAGCTGGAACTCGACGACGACGGCTACCTCAAGGTCGATGCGCCCTCCACGCACACGAACCTCACGGGTGTCTTCGCCGCCGGCGACGTCGTCGACCACACCTACCGGCAGGCCATCACCGCCGCGGGCACCGGCTGCTCCGCTGCTCTCGACGCCGAGCGCTTCCTGGCCGCACTGAGCGACGGCTCGGGCAGCGAGCACGCCCCCGAGCCGGAGAAGACCACGGCAGCTCTCTGACCTTCCCCCCGACAGCACCACCTGAATTCAAGGAGACCCGCCCATGTCCGGCGCCCTGAAGAACGTGACCGACGCCTCCTTCGAAGAGGACGTCCTGAAGAGCGACAAGCCCGTTCTCGTCGATTTCTGGGCTGCGTGGTGCGGCCCGTGCCGCCAGATCGCCCCGTCGCTCGAGAAGATCGCCGAAGAGCAGGCAGGCAAGATCGAGATCGTCAAGCTGAACATCGACGAGAACCCGGCCACCGCTGCCAAGTACGGCGTCATGTCGATCCCGACGCTGAACGTCTACCAGAACGGTGAGGTCGCCAAGACCATCGTGGGCGCCAAGCCGAAGGCCGCCATCGAACGGGACCTCGAGGAATTCCTCGGTCAGTGATCCCACGGGCCCACGGGCCCACGTTTCACGTGAAACAGGCCTGCCCCCTCGTCGGGGCGGGCCTGTTGTGTGGTGCGGCAGGGGAGGTGTCAGAGCGGACGCAGTGCGGGTTCCTTCTGTACGGCGCCGAGCAACCGGTCCAATGCCATCTCGACGTCCTCCTTCCACGACAGCGTCGTCCTCAGCTCGAGCCGCAACCGGGGGAAACGGTGATGCGGCCGGACCGTCTTGAATCCCACCGCCAGCAGGTGCTCGGCAGGAAGAACGCAGGCGGGGTCCTTCCACCGCGCATCACCGAAGGCTTCGATCGCCCGGAAGCCCCGCCGCAGCACATCCTTGGCAACGGTCTGGACGGTCATCCGGCCCAGGCCCTGCCCCTGATGCTCCGGCGTGATCCACGCCGTCATGAGTTGAACCGCGTCGGGCGACACCGGACTGGTGGGAAAGGCGGTCGATCGCGGCACATAGGCGGGAGGTGCGTAGAGCACGTAGCCGACCGGCACTTCGTCGACGTAGACGACCCGGCCGCAGGATCCCCATTCGAGGAGCACGGCCGAGATCCACGCCTCCTTCTCGACCTCCGGGTGGCCGGCCTTGACCGCCGCATCACCGCTGACCGGGTCGAGTTCCCAGAAGACACAGGAACGACAGCGCCGCGGAAGATCCGGGAGGTTGTCCAGAGTGAGCGGTGCCAGTCGACGCCCCATGAAGCCAACCTCACTTCTGCAGTCCCCCGGACCGTGGTGCACGCCCCGGCCGGTCCCGGTGCGCCCGTCCCTGTGCATCGTATCCGTGGCGTTCCCAGCAGGACGGCCGAAGCACAGGGCGGGTCGTGTCCCCGTGCAGTATCGGTCCGAACGGACCGCACCGCAGCCGGACGTCACGACCCGCCCGCTCCAGGAGTGATGCCTCAGTGACGCCTCACTCCTCGGTGTGCTCGGAGTCCTCATCGGACAGCTTGCTCTCCAGCACCTTGCCCTCGCCCGGGGCGAGGGTGCCGAGGATCCTCTCCAGATCCTCCATGGAGGCGAACTCCACCACGATCTTGCCCTTCTTCTGACCGAGGTCGACCTTCACGCGGGTCTCGAAACGGTCGGAGAGGCGAGAGGCCAGATCACTGAGCGCGGGCGAAACCCGCGTGCCGGCGCGAGGCCCTTTGGGCTTCGTGGCGCCACCGGGCCTGGAGCCCATCAGCGTGACCACTTCCTCGACCGCGCGAACGGAGAGCCCTTCGGCCACGATCCGGTGGGCCAGCCGGTCCTGTTCCTCGGCATCGTCGACCGACAGCAGCGCACGGGCGTGGCCGGCCGAGAGCACCCCGGCAGCCACCCGCCGCTGTACTGCGGGCGAAAGCTTCAACAGCCGCAGGGTGTTGGAGACCTGGGGCCGGGAGCGCCCGATCCGGTCGGCCAACTGGTCGTGGGTGCAGTTGAAGTCCTTCAGCAGCTGGTCGTAGGCCGCCGCTTCCTCGAGCGGGTTCAGCTGTGCGCGGTGGAGGTTCTCCAGCAGCGCGTCCAGGAGGAGCTTTTCGTCGTCCGTCTCCCGGACGATGGCAGGGATCCGCTCCAGACCTGCCTCGCGGCACGCCCGCCAGCGCCGCTCACCCATGATGAGTTCGAACCGCTCGGGCGCCAGCTGGCGGACCACGACCGGCTGCAGCAGGCCGACTTCCTGAATGGACGTGACCAATTCCGCGAGCGCGTCCTCGTCGAAGACCTCACGCGGTTGCCGGGGGTTGGGCGTGATGGCATCCAGCGGAACCTCGGCGAAGTGCGCGCCGGACGACATCACGGCCGCCGAGCTCTCCGCCTCCTGAGGCTCGGTCGCCGTCTCCGGCACCGCGCCCTGCCGGCGTCCCACCGCCGGCGCGGCTACGCCTCCCCGCTCAGCCGTTATCACCGGCACGGCTGCCGGCGATGTCACGGCTGCACCGATCGCCGGACCGTTGTGGTCCGACTCCTGCGGTGCCGCGGGGATCAGGGCGCCGAGTCCGCGGCCCAGTCCCCTGCGTCGTTCACTCACTGAAACCCTCCGGCATGCTGCGCTGAACCGGCTGGCCGTTCCCAGCCGAAGTGTTGGCCGCCACGGTGTGAGCACCCTGGCCGTCGTCATGCACGTCCGGCATCGCCTGCCCAGCGGTACCCGGGACGCCGCGAAGCGCGATCTCACGTGCCGCCTCGAGATAGGAAAGCGACCCGCTGGACGTCGGATCGTACGTGAGGACCGTCTGCCCGTAACTGGGTGCCTCGGAGATCCGGACCGACCGCGGAATGTTGGTGCGCAGGACCTCCGCACCGAAGTGACTGCGCACTTCGTCGGCCACCTGCGAAGCCAGCCGCGTCCGGCCGTCGTACATCGTCAGCAGAATCGTGGAGACGTGGAGCTTCGGGTTGAGGTGGCCGCGGACAAGGTCGACATTGCGGAGCAACTGTCCTAGCCCCTCCAGCGCGTAGTACTCGCACTGAATCGGGATCAGCACCTCGGCCCCGGCGACCAGAGCATTCACGGTCAGGAGCCCCAGTGAGGGCGGACAATCGATGAGGACATAGTCAAGCGGCTGTTCGTAGGCCTGGATCGCCCGCTGGAGACGGCTCTCCCGCGCCACGAGCGAAACCAGCTCGATCTCGGCACCGGCCAGGTCGATCGTCGCAGGCGCACAGAACAGACCCTCGACGTCGGGCGCCGGCTGCACCACGTCGGACAGCGGCCTGTTGTCCACCAGGACGTCGTAGATGGACGGGACCTCGGCGTGGTGGTCGATTCCCAGCGCCGTGGATGCGTTGCCCTGAGGGTCGAGGTCGATCACCAGAACCCGGGCACCGTGCAGCGCGAGCGCGGCTGCCAGGTTCACCGTGGTGGTGGTCTTGCCGACGCCGCCCTTCTGGTTGGCGACGATCATGACCCGGGTCTGCTCCGGCCTGGGCAGTGGCCCACCGGTGCGGCCGAGCGCTTCCACGGCCAGTTGCGCCGCTCGGCCGACCGGCGCGTCGTCCATCGGCGGTGGCGGCGTTTCACGTGAAACGTCATCACCCATGGGTGAGGGCCCGGAAGGCAGGCCCCCGTGGGACTCGGCTGCGCGGGGACCGGGGACCGGATCGGTCATCGGTCCCGCGATATTGGCGTCGGACCGCAAGGATTCACTCTCCTCGACTTCAGGCTCGCAATGAACAGAGCCTGCCATGGTTTCGGGGTCATGAACCAGCGGCGGCCGCTCTCCTGTGGAGGAATCCACTTCGGAACGGCCTCCCGGCGATCGGGGACCCGCCTTCCCGGCAGGCGCCGGGCGACGTCGCGGGGCGTCCGCCGCGCGACTACGACTGATGATTCCATGGAGAAGGGAGCGACGTTTCACGTGAAACAAGATGCACGGGGCCGCCACCCGGACCGGGACGACACTCCGACGCCGCTGCCACGCCAGCTTGTTTGGAGCAGGATCCCGGGCCGCAGCACCGGTCAGCGCCGGCGACGCGAACGGCCCGCGCGCGCAGCCTTGGCACGCTTGGCCGCGAAGCGGACGCCCCCCGGGCTCTCGCCGACCTCCACCCGCACCAGTGTGGAGGGCGGGTCGACCACCCCGGTCCCGACCTGCAGCACCGAGGTCTCGACCACGCCGAGCTTGCCGAGGGCGGCACGCGCGGCCTTGAGTTCCTCCTCGGCGGTGTCCCCCTTCAGGGCGAGCATCTCCCCGTAGGGCCGCAACAACGGCACACCCCAGCCGGCCAGCCGGTCCAGCGGCGCAACGGCGCGAGCGGTCACCACATGGACGGGCGTGAGCGTGCCGAGAACCTCCTCGGCCCGTCCCCTCACCACGGTGACGTGCTCCAGGCCCAGCAGCTCCACGACCTCCTGGAGGAAGGTCGTCCGCCGCAGCAGTGGTTCCAGAAGAGTGATCCGCAGATCCGGCCGGACGAGGGCCAGCGGGATGCCGGGCAGCCCCGCTCCCGAGCCCACGTCGCACACCGAGACCCCTTCGGGGACGGCCTCCGACAGCACGGCGCAGTTGAGCAGGTGCCGGGTCCACAGCCGCGGTACCTCACGGGGGCCGATGAGGCCGCGCCTGACCCCCGCGTCGGCGAGCAACTCGGCGTAACGCACAGCGTCCGGAAGACGTTCCCCGAAGACCGTCCTCGCCTCGTCGGGGGCCGGGGGGAGCTCTTCTACGTCCGTCACAGGGAACGTTCCTTCCTCGGAGGTCCGGGACTGCCCCCGGAAAGCCACAGCGCTTGCAGGTCACCTGTCCAGCAGGCGGAAAGAATTCCGGCCCCGTCTGAGTACAGACGGGGCCGGAAGCCGTTCCTCAGCTTTCCCACGGGGATCCGCAGGGCTGCAGATCCGGGAGCGCTCAGGTCAGGCAGGAAGCACGACAACGCAGCGCTGGGGCTCCTCGCCCTCCGACTCGCTCCGCAGTCCGGCCGCCGCCACCGCATCGTGGACGACCTTGCGCTCGAACGGGGTCATCGGCTTGAGCTTCACCGCTTCACCGCTGCTCTTCGCCTCCTGGGCGGCCTTGGCGCCCAGCTCGGCGAGCTCCTCACGCTTGCGCGCCCGGAACCCGGCGATGTCCAGCATCAGGCGGCTGCGGTCCCCGGTCTCACGGTGGACCGCAAGACGCGTGAGCTCCTGCAGGGCCTCCAGCACTTCACCGTCCCTGCCGACCAGCTTCTGCAGGTCCCGGCCGGACGCATCGCTGATGATCGACACCGCGGCCCGGTCGGCCTCGACATCCATGTCGATGTCGCCGTCGAGATCGGCGATGTCCAGCAGCCCCTCGAGATAGTCGGCCGCGATCTCGCCCTCCTGCTCGAGGTGGGTGAGGGTGTCGCCGTTGTCGGCGGTCGTGGTGCCGTCCGTCACTGGTCGGCCTCCTTACTTCTTGGACGGGTGCTTGGGCCGCTGGCCCTTGCCCGACTTGGCGTTACGGGAGGAGCCGCCGACCTGCCCGGGTGCCCGGCCCTGCGGCTTCGACTTGTCGAGCGTGGGTGCCTCGGCCTCCTCGCCCGCCGAAGCCGACGACGCCTTCTGGGGCGCCTGTCCCTTGGACGTGCCCTGCACCGCTCCGGAGTGCCGCTTGGCCTTGCTCACCCGCTTCGGCTGCTGGCGGTGGGCACGAGCCTCCTCGACGGCCTTCCTGGCAGCGATCTCGGCCGGGTCCTCCTGCAGCTTGCCCTTGGCACGCAGCCGCTCCTGGCGCTCCTTGAAGGCGAGGCTGCCGGGCGTCGGGTTGCGGCGGATGACGAACATCTGCTGGCCCATGGTCCACACGTTGGTGGTCAGCCAGTAGACGAGGACACCGACCGGGAAGTTGATGCCGAAGACGGCGAACATGATGGGGAAGACGTACATCAGCATCTTCTGCTGCTGCATGAACGGCGTCTTCACCGTGGTGTCGACGTTCTTCGTCATCAGCTGGCGCTGGGTGTAGAACTGCGACGCCGACATCATCAGGATCATGATGACCGTGACGACCCGGACGTCGGTCAGCGAGGCGCCGAGTGCCTCCACCTTGCCGGCGGAGTCCGTGAACTTCACCGACAGCGGGGCACCGAAGATGTGCGCGTTACGGGCGCTGTCCAGGAGCGTCTGGTTGATCACGCCAACTTTTTCGTTGTTGGCGATGTGGTTCAGAACCTGGTAGAGCGCGATGAAGAACGGCGACTGGGCCAGGATCGGAAGACAGCTCGAGAGCGGGTTGGTGCCCGACTCCTTGTAGAGCTTCATCATCTCTTCGGACTGGCGCTGCTTGTCGCTCTTGTAGCGCTCCTGGATGGCCTTCATCTTCGGCTGGAGCACCTGCATGTTCCGCGTCGCCTTGATCTGCTTCACGAAGAGCGGGATCAGGCAGATGCGGATCAGGACCACCAGCGACACGATGGACAGACCCCAGGCCCAGCCGCTGTCCTTGTCGAACACAAGGCTGTACAGCGAGTGGAACTGGACGATGATCCAGGAGACAGCGGTATAGAGAGGACCGAGGATCGTGTCCACGAATCAGGCTCCTTGGGCGTTGGGCTGAGTCTCGGGCTTGTGCTGTTCCGCCGGCCTCCCGGTGGAGTGATCACTCCACCGCTTCCGCAGCCTTTGGTGCCAGACCGGATGCTTCCGGGGTGGTACGTGGTCGACGCCGCCGAGTGACCAGGGATTGCACCGCAGGATGCGCCAGGCGGTCAGCACCGTTCCCTTGACAGCGCCGTGCCGGTCGATGGCCGTGTACCCGTAGTGCGAGCACGACGGGTAGTACTTGCAGACCGGCCCCAGCAGGGGGCTGATGGTCCACTGGTACAACTTGATCAGCCACAGCAGCGGGTATTTCATCGCGGTGGCCTCCCCTCGGCGTCGCCTCCGGAGTCCCCCGTGCCGGAACCCGGGGATGTACCCCGGCCCAGGAGCCGCTGCAGCGCGGCGTCCAGGTCACGGGCCATCTGCTGATGGCTCGCTTCCCCGGCGCCGGGCAGCGCCCGTACGACCACCAGGCTACCTGCGGGCAGCCGAACCAGTCGGTCCCGGACGAGATGACGCAGCCGCCGCTTCACGCGGTTGCGGACGACCGCGCCGCCCACGGCTTTGCTCACGACGAAACCCGCACGTGCCGGGGAAGCGCTCTCCCCAGGCGCGTGCGGGCTCATGCTCCCCTGTACTGCTGAGGGGCTGCACAGGTGGACGACGAGGAAAGGGCGCCCGGCCCTACGTCCTCGGCGTACCGCGGTCGCAAAGTCCGCGCGCCGCCTCAGCCGGTTGTCGGTGGGCAGCACTGCAGACCCGTTGCTATCAGGCGGACAGCTTGGCGCGACCCTTGCCACGGCGGGACGCGAGAATCGCGCGGCCGGCACGGGTGCGCATGCGCAGCCGGAAGCCGTGGGTCTTCGCGCGGCGGCGGTTGTTCGGCTGGAAGGTGCGCTTGCTCACTCGGGGGCTCCAGAAATGATTCGGGTGATGGCGGGACGTCGCTTGGCTGTCACCGTGCGCCGGCGAGGGAGCTCGCATACGCCCGAGTGCACCGCTTCACCACTCAACACGTTCGCGTGGTCTTTGCCCATCGGAGGCAGGCGGCAGCAGCCATCGACAACTCGACCTCGACACGGTACGCGCGGCGGCGTCATCCGGTCAAACCGCGTCCCGGCGGGGCGGCCGCGCACCGGGCGGAGGCCGCTCCACGCCCGGGTCGCCCCGTGATGACCGGCGTGGGACGCGGGGCTCGCACCTGGCACATGTGTGCACACCCTGTGGGCAACGACTTGAACCGCACATGCTGCGCTGACTACCGTGGCTGAACTCCGGATTCTTCCCGCCCCGTCCCGGAATCCAGCACACGGCGGGACCTGCCGGCGCCGTCCGCGCCCAGTGAGTGAGAGAGCGTGCCCTGTGGCTGACGTACCTGCCGATCTTGCCGCAGTATGGCCTCGGGTGCTCGAGCAACTCCTCGACGAAGGGCAGGGGATCGAGGCCAAGGACCAGCGGTGGCTGAGGGACTGCCAGCCCCTGGTGCTGGTGGCGGGCACCGCGGTGCTCGCCGTGCCGAACGAGTACGCCAAGGGGGTACTCGAGGGCCGGCTCTCCCCGGTCATCAGCGAGGCCCTCAGCCACGCCTGCAATCAGCCGATCCGGCTCGCCGTCACCGTGAGCGCCTCCGAGGCCGCACCGGTTCCGACACAGAGCCGTCCCCCGTCGCGGCCCGCGGAGCAGCAGCCCTACGAGGACCCGGCCCGGGACGTCCCGTCCGGTGGGTACAACGGCTACGAGAGCTATGAGGGCTACGACGGCTACGGCCGGACCGGTGAGTCGCTGCCGACGGCCCGCCCCGCGTACCCGGACTACCCGCGGAGCCGTTCCGGGGCCGACGCCTGGCCCGGCTCGCCCCCCGGCAGGGGCGGCCCCGGACTCCACGAGCGCCACGACGAGTACTACTGGCAGCAACAGGGACGCGACGGTTACCGCGAGCGCACCTCGTACACCGGACCGCGCAACGAGGCACAGCAGGACCACCCCCCGATGCAGCGGCACCACGACGCGTCGCAGGGTTACCCGCGGCCGAGCGGGCGCGCACCGTACGAGCAGCACCGTCCCGGGATCCCGGAGCAGCAGGCGTCGGGCTCCCACGGCGGCCGGAGCGGCCCGCAGTCCGCGCCCAGCGGAGCCCCGGGGCCCCTGGCCGCGCAGCCGGCGCCGGCACCGGGCCCGGGCGAACCGACGGCCAGGCTGAACCCGAAGTACCTGTTCGACACGTTCGTCATCGGTGCCTCGAACCGCTTCGCGCACGCCGCCGCCGTCGCCGTCGCGGAAGCACCGGCGAAGGCGTACAACCCGCTGTTCATCTACGGCGAGTCCGGCCTCGGCAAGACGCACCTGCTGCACGCGATCGGCCACTACGCCCGGAGCCTCTACCCGGGGACGCGGGTCCGCTACGTGAGCTCGGAGGAGTTCACGAACGAGTTCATCAACTCCATCCGGGACGGCAAGGCGGACGCGTTCCGCAAGCGCTACCGGGACATGGACATCCTGCTGGTCGACGACGTCCAGTTCCTCGCGAGCAAGGAGTCGACGCAGGAGGAGTTCTTCCACACGTTCAACACGCTGCACAACGCCAACAAGCAGATCGTGCTGTCCTCGGACCGGCCCCCCAAGCAGCTGGTGACGCTGGAGGACCGGCTCCGCAACCGCTTCGAGTGGGGCCTGATCACCGACGTCCAGCCGCCCGAACTGGAGACTCGGATCGCGATCCTGCGCAAGAAGGCTGTCCAGGAGCAGTTGAACGCGCCGCCGGAGGTGCTGGAGTTCATCGCCTCCCGGATCTCCCGCAACATCAGGGAGCTGGAGGGTGCGCTGATCAGGGTGACGGCGTTCGCCAGTCTCAACCGGCAGCCGGTGGACCTCGGTCTCACCGAGATCGTGCTCAAGGACCTGATCCCAGGCGGCGAGGACGCGGCACCCGACATCACGGCGACCGCGATCATGGCGGAGACCGCCCAGTACTTCGGTCTCACGGTGGAGGACCTGTGCGGCTCGTCACGCAGCAGGGTGCTGGTGACGGCGCGGCAGATCGCCATGTACCTGTGCCGTGAGCTGACGGACCTGTCGCTGCCGAAGATCGGCGCGCAGTTCGGTGGCCGTGACCACACCACCGTGATGCACGCGGACCGCAAGATCCGGGCGCTCATGGCCGAACGCCGGTCCATCTACAACCAGGTCACCGAGCTCACGAACCGCATCAAGAACGGCTGACGTCGCCGGCCCCAGGGCCACGGCGGGGCGGGAAGGGCGCTTCCGGAGGGATCTCCGGAGGCGCCCTTCGTCGTCCCCGGCCCCGGGGCCTGTTCGATTCCGGAGCAGGGAGGGCAGGTTCTCCACACCGGGACGCCAGTTGTGCCGTCCACACCCTGGGGACTGCCGAGTTGTCCAGATCCTGTCCACAGCGGAGGCGGCCGGAACATCGTCGCCGGTGGTCAGAGGGGTGTGGAATTGTGGGCCGGCGATGTCCACAGACTGTGCACCGGCCGGCTACTCCGCGGACGTCCGGAGGGTTGTCCACCGGCCGCCCACAGGCAGAAGCGTGTTGTGCACAGCCTTTCCACACGGTTGTCCACTGTTCGGCAACACAACACACGAGGTCACCGGTGCGAGTGAAAGGCATCACATCGAGGTTGCCGGCATACCTGGGGAGAACCTGGGGAAAGCTGGGGACACAGCTGGGGAGAACCGGCCCTCCCCTGTGCACCGGGTGTGCAGAACTTCCGGGCATCCACAGAACAGCCGGGTTGTCCACCGTGCCCGCCCACAGGCCCGGTGGACAAAAAACGGGCTCTGACCTGGCGATACAGGGTTTTCCACCGTTTCCACAGGCCCTACTACTACGACTACCTTTATCCAGCTGGGAACTCGTTCGGAAATGGGCCCTGTGCACAACTCGGCCCGCTGGCCCCGCCCCGCACCGACGGTGACTTGACCCCGACCCGCAACGGCTGTCGGCGGCGTACGTCAGACTGGTCTCCGGCAACGGCACCCCGCATCCGGCGGACGCAGCCCGTTGCCGTCGACGAAGGCCGGCAGGGCGAGCGAGAAACAGCAGGAGGCGGTTCCGGTGAAGATCCGGGTGGAGCGCGATGTACTCGCGGAGGCAGTCGCCTGGGCGGCCCGCAGCCTCCCGGCCCGTCCGCCGGTGCCGGTGCTCGCCGGCCTGCTGCTGAAGGCCGAGGAGGGCACCCTGAGCCTCTCCGGCTTCGACTACGAGGTCTCGGCGCGGGTCTCCGTGGAAGCGGACGTCGAGGAGGACGGCACCGTCCTGGTCTCCGGCCGGCTGCTGGCCGACATCTGCCGCGCCCTGCCGAACCGGCCGGTCGAGATCTCCACCGAAGGCGTGCGGGTCACCGTGGTCTGCGGTTCCTCGCGATTCACACTCCACACCCTGCCTGTGGAGGAGTACCCGGCGCTGCCGCAGATGCCCACTGCCACCGGCACCGTCCCCGGCGAGGTCTTCGCCGCTGCCGCCGCACAGGTCGCCATTGCCGCCGGACGCGACGACACCCTGCCGGTGCTCACCGGTGTACGCATCGAGATCGAGGGCGACACCGTCACCCTGGCCGCCACGGACCGCTACCGCTTCGCCGTCCGCGAGTTCCTGTGGAAGCCGGAGTCGCCGGACCTGTCGGCCGTGGCCCTGGTCCCCGCCAAGACGCTGCTCGACACCGCCAAATCCCTGACCAGCGGCGACACCGTGAGCATCGCCCTGGCCGGGTCCGGTGCCGGTGAAGGCCTGATCGGCTTCGAGGGCGCGGGACGCCGGACCACGACGCGGTTGCTCGAGGGCGATCTGCCGAAGTACCGGACGCTGTTCCCGACCGAGTTCAACTCGGTGGCCGTGATCGAGACCGCGCCCTTCGTCGACGCCGTCAAGCGGGTGGCCCTGGTCGCCGAGCGGAACACCCCGGTCCGGCTGAGCTTCGAGCAGGGCGTGCTGATCCTCGAAGCCGGTTCCAGCGACGATGCACAGGCTGTGGAGCGGGTGGACGCGCAGCTCGAGGGCGACGACATCTCGATCGCCTTCAACCCCGGCTTCCTGCTCGAGGGGCTCAGTGCCATCGACTCCCCCGTGGCCCAGCTGTCCTTCACCACCTCGACCAAGCCGGCGCTGCTCAGCGGCAGGCCGGCGGTCGACGCCGAGGCCGACGACGCGTACAAGTACCTGATCATGCCGGTGCGCCTGAGCGGCTGAGCCCACAGGTGAGCCCCGTCGGCCCGGCGTAGGCTCGGGCCTGGGTACGAAGCACACGACTAGGTCAAGAGGAACACTGATGGAGCTCGGTCTCGTCGGTCTCGGCAAGATGGGCGGCAACATGCGCGAGCGCATCCGCCGCGCAGGTCACACCGTCATCGGATACGACCGCAATCCGGAACTCGCCGACGTCAGCAGCCTGGAAGAGCTGGTGGGCAAGCTCAAGGGCCCGCGCGTCGTCTGGGTCATGGTCCCCGCGGGTGCCGCCACCCAGGCCACGATCGACGAGCTCGGCGGGCTGCTCTCGCCCGGTGACGTCGTGGTCGACGGTGGCAACTCCCGCTGGACCGACGACGAGAGGCACGCCGACGAGCTGGCGGCCAAGGGCATCGGCTTCGTCGACTGCGGTGTCTCCGGCGGCGTCTGGGGCCTGGAGAACGGCTACGCGCTGATGTACGGCGGAGACGCCGAGCACGTCGCGAAGGTCCAGCCGGTCTTCGACGCCCTCAAGCCGGAGGGCGACTTCGGCTCCGTCCACGCGGGCAAGGTCGGCGCGGGCCACTTCGCCAAGATGGTCCACAACGGCATCGAGTACGCCATGATGCAGGCCTTCGCCGAGGGCTGGGAGCTGCTCGAGGCAGTGGACTCGGTGACCGACGTCCGCGAGGTGTTCCGCAGCTGGCAGGAGGGCACCGTCATCCGGTCCTGGCTGCTCGACCTGGCCGTCCGCGCCCTGGACGAGGACGAGCACCTGCACCGGCTGCGCGGCTTCGCCCAGGACTCCGGCGAGGGACGCTGGACCGTCGAGGCGGCGATCGACCACGCGGTGCCGCTGCCCGCGATCACCGCGTCGCTGTTCGCCCGCTTCTCCTCGCGCCAGGACGACTCGCCCTCGATGAAGATGATCGCCGCGCTGCGCAACCAGTTCGGCGGCCACGCGGTCGAGTCGGCCAAGTAACCGGGAACATCCGAGGGAGGTCGGCGGCTCGGGCCGCAGCGCGTCATGCACGTTTCGCACCTGTCGCTCGCCGACTTCCGCTCGTACGCCCGGGCCGAGGTTCCGCTCGGCCCGGGCGTCACGGCGTTCGTCGGCCCCAACGGCCAGGGCAAGACCAACCTCGTGGAGGCGGTCGGCTATCTCGCCACCCTCGGCAGTCACCGGGTCTCCTCGGACGCGCCGCTGGTGCGCATGGGCGCCGACCGGGCCGTCGTGCGGGCGTCCGTGGTGCAGGGCGAGCGCCGGCAGCTGATCGAGCTCGAGCTCAACCCCGGCCGCGCCAACCGCGCGCGCATCAACCGGTCCTCGCAGGTCAGGCCGCGCGACGTGCTCGGCATGGTGCGCACGGTCCTGTTCGCTCCCGAGGACCTGGCACTCGTCAAGGGCGATCCGGGTGAACGCCGCCGGTTCCTCGACGAGTTGATCATCGCCCGTTCGCCGCGGATGGCCGGGGTCCGGCAGGACTACGACCGCGTCCTCAAGCAGCGCAACACCCTGCTCAAGAGCGCTGCCATGGCCCGCCGCCACGGGGGGCGCTCCGCGGACCTGTCCACCCTCGACGTCTGGGACCAGCACCTGGCGAGGGCGGGCGCCGAACTGCTCGCCCAGCGGCTCGACCTGGTCACCGTCCTCCAGCCGCTGGCCGACAAGGCGTACGAGCAGCTGGCTCCCGGCGGAGGACCGGTCGCGCTCGAATACCGGACCGCCGCCCGGGAAAGCAGCGATGCGCCGCCCGCCAGGAGCCGGGAGGAGCTGTATTCAACGCTTCTCGCCGCGATGTCCGAGGCCCGCAGGCAGGAGATCGAACGCGGCGTCACGCTCGTCGGTCCGCACCGGGACGACCTGCTGCTCCGGCTCGGACGGTTGCCGGCCAAGGGTTACGCGAGCCACGGCGAGTCGTGGTCGTTCGCGCTCGCGCTGCGACTGGCGTCGTACGAACTGCTGCGCGCGGAGGGCGACGAGCCGGTGCTCGTCCTGGACGACGTGTTCGCCGAACTCGACGCGAAGCGCCGGGAGCGCCTGGCGGAACTGGTCGCCCCCGGCGAGCAGGTGCTGGTCACGGCCGCCGTGGAGGAGGACGTCCCCGACCTGCTGACCGGGGCGCGCTACGTCGTGGCCGATGGCTCCGTGGAGAGGGTGCAGGCATGAGCGACCGGCCGCAGGACGATCGGCCGCAGGACCGTGGGCCCGGGGTGGACGCGCCGGCCGAAGCGTCCGGGGTGGACCTGGCGCGGGTGGCGCTCCGGGCCGCGAAGGAGCAGGCCCGGGCCCGGGGGGCGGTCGTCCAGCAGCGCAAGCAGGCCCGGCGCGGCGGTCTGCGGTCGGGTGCCCGCGCGGACGGCCGGGACCCGCTGCCACTGGGAGCGGCGATCAACAGGCTGATCACCGAGCGCGGCTGGGAGGCCCCGGCGGCGGTCGGCGGGGTCATGGGGCGCTGGCCCCAGTTGGTCGGTGCGGAGGTGGCGCAGCACTGTGCGCCGCAGAAGTACGACGAGGAGGCCCGCGTCCTGACCGTCCAGTGCGATTCGACGGCGTGGGCGACCCAGCTGCGGCTGCTGGCGCCGCAGCTCGTCGCGCGGCTCAACGAGGACCTCGGCCAGGGCACGGTGCGGCTGATCAAGGTGCTGGGGCCCGGGGGCCCGCAGCGCCGTTTCGGACCCCTGCGGGCACCGGGGAGCACCGGCCCCGGCGACACCTACGGCTGACTGTTCCGGGTATCCGCGGAGCGGCCGGCCGAGGCCGTCCCGCGGGTGATCCACATCACGCCGCCGGGGATGCGCCGGACGGTAGTCGAGGGTTGACAGTCGGAAGCGCTGAGTGCCGCTGTGAGCCTCTTGGAGGCCTGGCCCGCATATGGGGAGTCGGTGGACGCCAGTTCAGGGCGGCACATGCGGACTGAGGCACCCGCAAACCCCCATGCGTGTCACCGCTACCGGTAGACTGGTCGCAATCCCGCCGACTCGCGGAACAAGTCGAACGACGCAGCCGCTCCCGCATGCCCCGGAGACGGTTTGTGCTGTGCCAGAAAGGGCGCTTCGTGGCCGATTCCGGCAACCCCAACGAGAACATCACCGCTCCCCAGGCCGAAGGGGCCGAAGCCGGCTCCGTTGGCCCCCAGCAGGCCGGGCCCGCGCCGGAGAAGGCGTCGTACGACGCCAGCGCGATCACGGTCCTCGAGGGTCTGGACGCCGTCCGCAAGCGGCCCGGCATGTACATCGGCTCCACCGGCGAGCGCGGGCTGCACCACCTGGTGCAGGAGGTCGTCGACAACTCGGTCGACGAGGCCATGGCCGGGCACGCGGACACCATCGAGGTCACGATCCTGCCCGACGGCGGCGTCCGGGTCGTCGACAACGGCCGCGGCATCCCCGTCGGCATCATCGCCTCGGAGGGGAAGCCCGCGGTCGAGGTCGTGCTGACTGTGCTGCACGCGGGCGGCAAGTTCGGCGGCGGCGGCTACGCGGTCTCCGGCGGTCTGCACGGTGTCGGTGTCTCGGTCGTCAACGCCCTGTCGAGCCGGGTCTCGGTGGAGGTCCGTACGGACGGCTACCGGTGGACCCAGGACTACAAGCTCGGTACCCCCACCGCGCCGCTGGCGAAGAACGAGGCGGTCGACACCACCGGCACCTCGGTCACGTTCTGGGCCGACCCGGACATCTTCGAGACCACCGAGTACTCCTTCGAGACGCTGTCGCGGCGCTTCCAGGAGATGGCGTTCCTGAACAAGGGGCTGGCCATCTCGCTGACCGACGAGCGGCCGGCGCACGTCGACGAGGACGGCAAGCCGCTGAGCGTCCGGTACCACTACGAGGGCGGCATCGTCGACTTCGTGAAGTACCTGAACGCCCGCAAGGGCGAGCTGATCCACCCCTCGGTGATCTCGATCGAGGCCGAGGACAAGGAGCGGATGCTCGCGGTGGAGATCGCGATGCAGTGGAACTCCCAGTACTCGGAGGGTGTCTACAGCTTCGCGAACACGATCCACACGCACGAGGGCGGCACCCATGAGGAAGGCTTCCGTGCGGCGATGACCGGCCTGGTCAACCGCTATGCGCGGGACAAGAAGCTGCTGCGCGAGAAGGACGACAACCTCACCGGCGAGGACATCCGTGAGGGTCTGACGGCGATCATCTCGGTGAAGCTGGGCGAGCCGCAGTTCGAGGGCCAGACCAAGACGAAGCTGGGCAACACGGAGGCCAAGACCTTCGTGCAGAAGATCGTCCACGAGCACTTCTCGGACTGGCTGGACCGCAATCCGAACGAGGCGGCGGACATCATCCGCAAGGCCGTGCAGGCGGCCACGGCCCGGGTCGCGGCCCGCAAGGCGCGTGACCTGACCCGCCGCAAGGGCCTGCTGGAGAGCGCGTCCCTGCCGGGCAAGCTGAGCGACTGCCAGTCGAACGATCCGACCAAGTGCGAGATCTTCATCGTCGAGGGTGACTCCGCCGGCGGTTCGGCGAAGTCGGGACGCAATCCGCAGTACCAGGCCATCCTGCCGATCCGCGGCAAGATCCTGAACGTGGAGAAGGCGCGGATCGACAAGATCCTCCAGAACCAGGAGGTCCAGGCGCTGATCTCGGCCTTCGGCACCGGGGTCCACGAGGACTTCGACATCGAGAAGCTGCGCTATCACAAGATCATCCTGATGGCGGACGCCGACGTCGACGGCCAGCACATCAACACCCTGCTGCTGACGTTCCTCTTCCGCTTCATGCGGCCGCTGGTCGAGGCCGGGCACGTGTACCTCTCCCGCCCGCCGCTCTACAAGATCAAGTGGGGCCGGGACGACTTCGAGTACGCCTACTCCGACCGGGAGCGTGACGCCCTGATCGAGCTCGGGCGGCAGAACGGCAAGCGGATCAAGGACGACTCGGTCCAGCGCTTCAAGGGCCTCGGCGAGATGAACGCCGAGGAGCTGCGGATCACCACCATGGACACCGACCACCGGGTCCTCGGCCAGGTGACCCTGGACGACGCGGCACAGGCCGACGACCTGTTCTCGGTGCTGATGGGCGAGGACGTCGAGGCCCGGCGCTCCTTCATCCAGCGCAACGCCAAGGACGTCCGCTTCCTCGACATCTGAGTCGGCCCGCGTCTCCCGGCCCCGCGCCGGGAGCCCCCCTCGCGAAAGGACAGTTGACCGGCCATGGCCGACGACAACACCGAGAACACCCCCGCACCGGGCGCCCCTGAGATCCCCGCCAGCGAGCAGCCCGTGACCGAGGGCGTCGGCATGCGTGTCGAGGCGGTCGGCCTCGAGACGGAGATGCAGCGCAGCTACCTCGACTACGCGATGAGCGTGATCGTCAGCCGCGCGCTGCCGGACGTGCGCGACGGTCTCAAGCCCGTGCACCGCCGCGTGCTCTACGCGATGTACGACGGCGGGTACCGGCCCGAGAAGGGCTTCTACAAGTGCGCCCGCGTCGTCGGCGACGTCATGGGTACGTACCATCCGCACGGCGACTCGTCGATCTACGACGCCCTGGTCCGCCTGGCGCAGTCCTGGTCGATGCGGATGCCGCTCGTCGACAGCAACGGCAACTTCGGTTCGCCGGGCAACGACCCGGCCGCCGCCATGCGGTACACCGAGTGCAAGATGGCGCCGCTGTCGATGGAGATGCTCCGGGACATCGACGAGGAGACCGTCGACTTCCAGGACAACTACGACGGCCGCAACCAGGAGCCGACGGTCCTTCCGTCGCGTTTCCCGAACCTGCTGATCAACGGCTCGGCGGGCATCGCGGTCGGCATGGCCACGAACATCCCCCCGCACAACCTGCGGGAGGTGGCCGCCGGCGCGAAGTGGGCGCTGGAGAACCCCGACGCCTCGAACGAGGAACTGCTCGACGCCCTCATGGAGCGCATCAAGGGCCCGGACTTCCCGACCGGCGCGCTCGTCGTGGGCCGCAAGGGCATCGAGGAGGCGTACCGCACCGGTCGTGGTTCGATCACGATGCGTGCCGTCGTCGAGGTCGAGGAGGTCCAGGGCCGGCAGTGCCTGGTGGTCACCGAGCTGCCGTACCAGGTGAACCCCGACAACCTCGCGCAGAAGATCGCCGACCTGGTGAAGGACGGCCGGATCGGCGGCATCGCGGACGTCCGCGACGAGACCTCGTCGCGGACCGGTCAGCGTCTGGTCGTCGTGCTGAAGCGGGACGCGGTCGCGAAGGTCGTGCTGAACAACCTGTACAAGCACACCGATCTCCAGACGAACTTCGGCGCCAACATGCTGGCGCTCGTCGACGGCGTGCCGCGCACCCTCTCCCTGGACGCGTTCATCCGGCACTGGGTGACGCACCAGATCGAGGTCATCGTCCGGCGGACGAAGTTCCGGCTGCGCAAGGCCGAGGAGCGGGCCCACATCCTGCGCGGCCTGCTGAAGGCCCTGGATGCGATCGACGAGGTCATCGCGCTGATCCGGCGCAGCGACACGGTCGACACGGCGCGCACCGGCCTGATGGACCTGCTGACGATCGACGAGATCCAGGCGAACGCCATCCTGGAGATGCAGCTGCGCCGGCTGGCCGCCCTGGAGCGGCAGAAGATCATCCAGGAGCACGACGAGATCCAGGCGCGGATCGACGAGTACAAGGCGATCCTCGCCTCGCCGCAGCGCCAGCGGGAGATCATCCGCGACGAACTCACGGCTCTGGTCGACAAGTTCGGCGACGACCGCCGCAGCAAGCTGGTGCCCTTCGAGGGCGACATGTCCATCGAGGACCTGATCGCCGAGGAGGACATCGTCGTCACCATCACGCGGGGCGGCTACGTCAAGCGGACGAAGACGGACGACTACCGGTCCCAGAAGCGCGGCGGCAAGGGGGTGCGCGGCACGAAGCTGAAGGAGGACGACATCGTCGAACACTTCTTCGTGTCCACGACCCACCACTGGCTGCTGTTCTTCACGAACAAGGGCCGGGTCTACCGGGCCAAGGCGTACGAGCTCCCCGACGCCGGCCGGGACGCGCGGGGCCAGCACGTGGCGAACCTGCTGGCCTTCCAGCCGGACGAGCAGATCGCACGGATCCTCGCGATCCGGGACTACGAGACCGTGCCGTACCTGGTGCTGGCCACCAAGTCCGGCCTGGTGAAGAAGACCCCGCTGAAGGACTACGACTCCCCGCGCTCCGGTGGTGTGATCGCCATCAACCTGCGGGAGACCGAGGGCCGGGGCGAGGACGAGCTGATCGGCGCGGAGCTGGTGTCCGCCGCCGACGACCTGCTGCTGGTGAGCCGGAAGGCGCAGTCCATCCGGTTCACGGCGACGGACGAGTCGCTGCGTCCGATGGGCCGTGCCACGTCCGGTGTGAAGGGCATGAGCTTCCGTGAGGACGACGAGCTCCTGTCGATGAACGTCGTCCGGCCGGGGACCTTCGTGTTCACGGCCACCGACGGCGGCTACGCCAAGCGGACGGCGGTCGACGAGTACCGGGTCCAGGGCCGCGGCGGTCTGGGCATCAAGGCCGCCAAGATCGTGGAGGACCGGGGCTCGCTGGTCGGCGCCCTGGTGGTGGAGGAGAGCGACGAGATCCTCGCCATCACACTGGGCGGCGGGGTCATCCGGACCCGGGTCGATGAGGTCCGGGAGACGGGCCGTGACACGATGGGCGTTCAGCTGATCAACCTGGGCAAGCGCGATGCCGTGGTCGGTGTCGCGAGGAACGCCGAGGCCGGGCGGGCGGCTGAAGAGGTCGAGGAGATCGTCGAGGCGGTTGCCGAGACCGGGTCCGAGGTCGCCGAGGGCGCCGAGTCCTCGGTCGGGAGCGTGGAGGAGTAGGTCGTGAGCGGAGCCACGGAGGCCGGACCGGACAAGCCGGGAGTCGGGGAGACGTCTCCCTCCGGTCCGCCGGCCGCACCGGAGGGAGACCGTGGCTCCGCCGGTGACGGTGACAGCGGAGGCCGGGCGCAGCAGAAGGCATCGCCGGGTGAGGACACTCGGGGTGAGAACACTCAGGGTGGGGGCACCACGGTGACCGAGACACGTCAGCCACAACCGCAGCCGCAGCCACAGCCGCAGCCGCAGCCGCCGCTGCCGCCGTACCGGCCCGCGCAGCCGCAGGCGTCGCCGATGGTGGTCCCGCAGGGCGATCACGGGCCTGCGGGCGAGAAGCCGGTGCGCCGGCCCCGTACCGGGGTACAGGTGGCTCCCCGGACGCGCAAGGCGCGGCTGCGGGTGGCGAAGGCCGATCCCTGGTCGGTGATGAAGGTCAGCTTCATGCTGTCGCTCGCGCTGGGGATCTGCGCGGTGGTCGCGGTCGCCGTGCTGTGGACGGTCATGGACGCGATGGGCGTCTTCAGCACCGTGGGCGGGACGATCAGCGACGCCACCGGGTCGGGTCAGGGGGGCGGTTTCGATCTCGAGACGTTCCTGTCGCTGCCCCGGGTGCTGATGTTCACCGCGGTGATCGGCCTGATCGACGTGGTGCTGGCGACGGCTCTGGCCACCCTCGGTGCCTTCGTCTACAACATCTCGGCCGGTTTCGTCGGTGGCGTGGAGCTCACCCTGGCGGAGGACGAGTAGCCGCTGGTGACGCGCTGTCCGTGTGCTGAAGCCGGAGCTGCCGTACCGATTTTGGGACCTGGCAGGTGGTGCGCTAATCTTTCGGTGCAGCGCGGGGCTATAGCTCAGACGGTTAGAGCGCTTCCCTGATAAGGAAGAGGCCACAGGTTCAAGTCCTGTTAGCCCCACCGCGAGAAGGGCCCCGGTCTTCGGACCGGGGCCCTTTCTGTTTCTCCGTGACGGTCTGCGCGGTGCCGCTCGACGCACCGCCTGCGTCCCGGGCCCCGGAAGTGCCGGGATTGCAGCGTCCGGCGGCCGAGTTGGGGGAGGGACGGAGGTCACCGATTGGTATCGGCCGGTGTGTATCATCGGCCGCCAGAGGTCCCCTACGTCAATGAAGGACGAGGTCGCGCGGTGAAGAAGATTCTCCTGGTCGCACTGGCCGCCATCGGCGGGCTCCTCGTGTACCGCCAGATCCAGGCGGACCGCGCCGAGCAGGATCTGTGGACGGAGGCGACCGACTCCGTGCCCGCAGGTTCGGGTGTGTGAGCCGAAAAGACGCGTTGCGGAGCCCCGACTGCCGAGCGGTCGGGGCTCCGCGCCGTCCGGGGCCGAACGGAACGGGACTCCTGACCGGGACTCCGTCACCGGCGGCCGGCGGCACGCGCTTTTCGGCCCCCCAGCTGACCAACTACGGCGCATCCGGGGCAGGATGGGACCGGTCGCGGGCGCTTGCGGGCATGGGCGGCGGGCGGGCGTGCCCCGGTGCCCCTGGGGCGCGCGGCGGGGACGGACGACGAGGGGTGGCACGGGATGGGGCAACGCAGCAGGGCCCGGCTGGGGCTCGCCGGAATGGCGGTGCTGTGCGCCGTCGCCGCTGCTCAGGGACAGGCGATGGCCGGGACCGGGGGGAATCCGCGGGCCTACGGGGCCGAGGGGAAGGCGGTGCACGGCGGAGCCGGCGGCGACCGGGCCACGCCCCTCGGACCGGGTCAGTACACGGACAGCATCGGACCCGGCGAGCGGCTGTACTACACGGTCGACCTGGACGCGAAGTCCAGTGCCTTCCTCTCGGCGACCGCCGCTCCGCGCCCGGGCACCGGCGTCGCGTCCTACGGCGACGGCATCACGGTCCGGCTGAGGAGCAGCTCCGGCGAGCACTGCAGCGAGAAGTCGGTGGGTTTCTCCGGCGGTGACGAGTCCTATCCGATCGCGGACTACGCCTCCCGCACGATGAACCCCGGACCGAGTGCGCGGTGCCAGAAGGCCGGCCCCTACCTGTTCAGCGTGGAACGCAAGGGCAGGGAGAGCTCCGACGCGGGCCGCTGGCCGCTCGAGATCCGCTTCGTGAACGAGCCCGGTGCCCCCGGTGAGACCACCACGCCTCCCGCGGAAGGGAGTTGGAGCTCCGATCCCCCCGTTCCGCCGTCGGGTACGCCGAAAAGAGCCCGGGGCGGCAGCGGGTTCAACGATGCGGGCCCGATCGCCGACGGCGTCTGGAAGGACCGCGTCCGTCCCGGTGAGACGCGCTTCTACCGGGTGCCGGTGGACTGGGGCCGACAGCTCTTCGCCGCCGCCGAGATCCCGGACACGGAGAAGGCGGCTGCTTCCGGCTATGTCTCGAACGCCGTGGGCCTGACCTTGCACAACCCCGCGCGCGGCCACGTCACCGACGACTTCGAGTCCTACCGGGGCGAACAGGTGGGCAGTGCCGTCGGGACCGCGCCCGTCGCCTACAACAACCGCTTCGACGCGCAGAGCAGCGTCAGCGCCGTGCGTTTCGCCGGCTGGTACTACCTCGCCGTCACCGTGCACCGCGACGTCACGCAGTTCTTCGACGGGGAGGTGCCCGTCACCCTGCGCATCGACGTGGAGGGGGAACGGACGGCGGCACCCGAGTACGACGGCGACGCTGCGGAGGCCGGGTTCGCCGTCACCGACGAGGACCTCGAGGCGGCGAAGAACGGCACGGCCCCGGCGGGCGGGCTGTCCGCGGGAACGCTGCGGGTGATCGGTGCGGCGGGCATCGGGACCGGAACGGCGTTGGCGCTGGGGCTCGCGGGGTGGACGCTGGTCGCCCGGCGCCGGGCTGCTGCCGGGATTCCGGCGACGCAGCAACCACCGCCGCAGGAAGGACGGTTCGGGCCGCCCCCCGGCTGGTGAATCAGCCCGTGGTCAGGGCCCAGATGCCGACCGCGAAGCACAGCAGGGCCGCGAGGAGCACCGGGACCGCCACCTTCGCCGGCGGCCCGGGCCGCAGCGGGGCAGCGGATGCCGGTGTTCCGGGTGCTTCGGGGGGCCGGCCGGGTGCGGTGAAGGCATGCGTGGCCACGTCGCGTTCGGTTGCAGCGGGGGCAGGCCCGGGCGCGGGGGCGGACGGCGGTGCCCCGTGCGCCGGATCCGCACCGGGGCCCGGCCGGTGGGCAGCGGTGGCGGACTGCTTCGTTGCGAGCGGGAAGCCTCCGGTGCCCTCCGCGGACGACGTCCCCGCCGTGTCCGGACCGTCCGGACCGAATCCGGGAGGCAACGGCCCGATCCGGTCGAAGACTTCGACGGGGTCGCCGGGGCCGGCCTGCGGCAGCAGCTCGACGGCCGCGGTGAGAGCCTTGCGGGCGCCCGTGGCGGTACGGAACCGGGCGTGCGGGTCCGGTTGGAGCAACGTGGCCACGACCTGCCACAGCGGCTGCGGAATGCCTGCCGCGGATTCGGGCGCACCGTGTTGCGTGAAGTGTTCGACGATTGCGCGCGAGTCGGGCTTGCGTCCCTGCAGCAGGTAGAGCGCGACCAGGCCGACCGCGAACAGGTCGGCGGGGAAGTCCGGTTCGGCCCCGCGCAGTTGCTCGGGTGCGACATAGCCCGGGGTTCCCACCACGTAGTCGGTCTCGGTGAGCCGCGGCTCGCCCTTGCGCATCGCGATGCCGAAGTCGGACAGCCGCAGGTGCGGGCGCTTCGTCCCGGTCGCCTCGAGCAGGATGTTGGCCGGCTTGATGTCCCGGTGGACGACGCCCTCGGCGTGGACCGCGGTGACTCCGGCGAGCAACTGGTCGAGCAGCGTGCACACGAACCGTGGCGGCAACGGCCCGAAGTCGCCGACGAGATGGGCGAGGGAACCGCCGCTGACGAGGTCCATGGTGAAGAGGACCTTGTCGTCGTCGGCGGCCCAACTGGCCGGTGCCAGGACGTGCGGGTGGTCGATCCGCAGGGCCTGCTCCCGGACGAAGCGCAGCAGTGTGTGGGCGTCGCTCTGCAGCAGCACCTTGGCGGCCACGTAGCGTCCGCGGCGCCGGTCCCAGGCGCGCCACACCGCCCCCGCTCCGCCTCGCCCGACCGGATCGATCAGCTCGTACCGGCCGGCGAAGACCTCACCCATCGCCCCGTGTCCGCCTCTGTCCTCAGTTCTGGTGTGCCTCGTAGTGGGCGACGGCGTCCGCGGTCCGTCCGGCGCCGTACACCCGGAGGAACTCTGCCAGTTCGGGGTGGGCCGGGGCGAGGGAATCGGCGGCGTCGATGACGTCCCCCGCGGCCGACACGGACCTGAGCAGCGACTGGATCTCCCGGACCACCCGGCGGACGGTCGGGGCACCCGAACTCGGCGTGCTCTGCGCGGTGCTGCTGCTCAGCATCGAACCCCCCGAGGACTGCTTGATCTCGTCCATGCGGCCGGCAGCCTCGGCAGCCGTGACGGTGCCGTCCGCGACGTTCCGGGCGAGTTCCTGCAGCGCCTGCACGCGCTGCACCACCGCGGGGTTGCCGATCTTGGCGCGCTGGCCGCTCATCAGCTGCGACAGCATGGGCGCCGAGAGGCCGAGGGAGGCCGCCAGGCGCGCCTGGTTGAGGCCGAGGTCGTCGATGAGCCGCCGGAAGAGAGTGCCCAGTGGTTCCCCGTACCAGCTCCGCTGGAGCTCCCGGGCTTTTGCGGTGGCCTCCTGCTGTGCAGCATCCATGACGACTCCCCTTCGCTGCTGCGAACCTCGGCGCCATCCTACGAAGCGTGACCGGGGGCGGGGAGTCCCCCGTCCCTTTGTGAGAATCCCTGGGGGAGCGGGTACTCTGGTCTGCGGCGAACGACGGGAAGCAGCGATGCCCCGGTCGGATCCGCCGTCCGAGGGGCCTTAGCTCAGTTGGTAGAGCGCTGTCTTTGCATGGCAGATGTCAGGGGTTCGACTCCCCTAGGCTCCACCTGTTCGAACCCCTCTGACCTGCGGAAACGCGGTCAGGGGGGTTTTCTGTGCCGATTTTCGTGCTGCCGTGTCGACGCGGCGGTGGCGGCAAGGGGTTCGAGTGGCCAGCGCCTTCAAGGGTTCTGCCGGCTCCTGACCCCAGGCGGCCCCCCGCGATGTGCTGGTGGCGGCCGTTGCCCCGGAGGCGTACGAGGGGTGGGCGCGGGCCTTCGATCTCAACCTCCGACCGGATGCTCTCGGAGGCGGCGGAGGACGACTACTGGCTCGTCGCCCCTGGTCGGGCCGGGGTGCCGGGTGACGACGCCCGGGCCTACCAACCGGTGAACAGCAGGTGGTTGACCAGGAGGGCGAGGACGGCCTGTGCGGTCAGCCAGCCGCGCCGGGTGCCGGCCGGGAGCAGCGCTGCGGCCGGGAGCAGCCACAGGGCGAACGGCAGCCAGATGCGCTCGGTCTCCGCCTTGCTCATGCCGGACAGATCGGCGACGGCGACGGCGAGCAGGGCGGCCAGGACGAGGAGGGCCAGTCGGTCCGTGGAGGTGGGCGGCCCCTCGGACGGCCGTCGTCGCAGCAGGCGTCGTACGGCCGAGGGCTGGGCCGCCAGGGATCTGCGGAGGCCGGCGACCGTGGCGAAGCCGACGAGGACCACGGTGCAGGCGAGGTTCGCCCAGACCCAGTAGGAGTACGGACGCACACCCGCGGCCCCTTGGTAATAGCGCTCGACCAGCAAGTGGTAGGCCTGCCACCAGTCGAAACCGGCCAGGGTGAAGGCGGCCGGGACGACGAGGGCACCGGCCGACCACAGCGGAAGCGGACGAGCGGTCCGGGCGATGACCAGGACGGCGGCCGAGATCACGGCGAACAGGGTCAGGCCGTACGAGAGGTAGCACGTGAGGCCGAACAGGAGGCCCGCCCCCAGGGCAGCGGCGGCGGCGGACCGGCCCGTGCCGGTGGCGGCCAGCGCGAGCAGTGCGACCGACCCGGCGGCGACGGCGGTGAAGTACCCGTCGGCCGAGGCGCCCGTCCAGATCGCGGACGGGGCCAGGACGAGGAACGGTGCGGCCCTGCGGGCGAGTGACTCGTCGGCCAGGGCCCGGACGGCGACGAGTGCGGCGGCCGAGGCGGTGCTGCCGAGGACGATGCACCAGATCCCGGCCCAGGAGCCCCCGCCGAGACCGATGCGGTCGAGCCCCACGAAGGTGAGGACGGCACCCGGCGGATGGCCGGCGACGTGCGCCGGCCACGGGTCCGGAAAGCCGAAGAGGATGTGCCGGTCGAATTCGCGCAGAGCCGCTCCGACGTCGTCGAAGCGGTCCACGGCCCGGAGGTACTCGTACCGGGTGGTGAGACGCCGGGCGACGCCGCGGTGCCAGCCGTCGACGAGAGCCAGCGAGAAGATCCAGGCCAGGGAAGCCGTCCAGGCGGTGACCAGGAGAGCGCGCCAGGGGAGCCGTTCCGCCAGGGCCGGACCGCAGGTGATCACCGCCAGGGCGATCGTGATCGCGGCCGGCGTGCCGAACCCGAGATGCGGTTCCCAGACGGCGTACAGCGGAGGCCAGTTGACGCGCAGGGTTCCGTCGGCGCGCTCGATGACCTGGCCGATGCACACGGCGGCGGTGACGAGCAGGGCGCCGCAGCCGGCGGCGATCAGATCCGGGCGGCGGCTGCCCGGAAGCTCACGGACGGTCCGCGGGTCCCTGGTGCGTGCTTCGGTCGTCACACCGGCACGTTAGGCGGCCCGCGGACGACGCCGGGGCTGCAGCGGGGTGGTGTCACGGAATCGTCAGAACCGGTCCCGGGACGGACGTCAGGCTTTCGTCACAGGTCGTACCCGCCGTGCGGCCCGGCCGCGCCCTATCGTCGTGCCATGGGAGACAGAAGAGACACGGCACCCCCCCGGCTCCCGTCGTCTCCCGGATTCTGGCGCAGTCCCGTGCGCGGGGTTCGGTTCACTGCGCTGCTCGGCGTCGTCCTGCTGGCGGGGGTCACGCTGCTGTTCGTCACCGGCCTGTTGTCGTACGCCGCGTACAACCCGGATCTGGCACCGGTCAACGACAAGACCCCGGGCAAGGGCCGGCTGGGGTTCTATCTCTTTCCCTGGCCGACCGACCCGCACTGGCTCTACCGGCTCACCCAGGGGTTGCACGTCACCCTCGGCGTCGCGCTGGTTCCGGTCCTGCTGGCGAAACTGTGGTCGGTGGTGCCGAAGCTCTTCGCGCTGCCGCCGGTGCGTTCCGTGGGCCACGCACTGGAGCGGCTGTCGCTGCTGCTGCTCGTGGGCGGGGCCCTGTTCGAGTTCGTCACCGGTCTGCTCGACATCCAGCTCGAGTACATCTTCCCCGGCTCCTTCTATCCCCTCCACTTCTACGGTGCGTGGGTGTTCTTCGCCGCGTTCGTGGCCCATGTCGGGCTCCGGCTGCCCCAGGCCCTGCGTGCGCTGCGGGAACGTCGACGGAACGGCTCCTTCGACCCCGGGCCGGAGCCGTCGACGGGGGCGGGGGAGGACGGCCTCGCGTCGCCGGACCCCGCCGCCCCCACTGTCTCCCGGCGCGGGGCCCTGGGTGCCGTCGGCGCGGGCTCGCTCGTCCTGCTGGCGACGACGGCGGGCCAGAGCATCGATCCGCTGCGGAGTACGGCCCTGCTCGCGCCGCACGGCGGCCGGGATCCCGGGTCGGGGCCGAACGGGTTCCAGATCAACAAGACCGCCGAAGCCAGGGGAATCCGGCCCGCCGACACCGGTGAGGCGTGGCGGCTGACCGTCAGCGGCCCGGCCGGGAACATCGCGATGAGCCGGGAGGATCTCCTCGGACTCGCCCTGTACAGCGCGGCCCTGCCGATCGCCTGCGTGGAGGGCTGGTCGACCTCGGACCAGTGGTGGCGGGGGGTGCGGCTGCGGGACCTCGCCGCGCTCGCCGGCTTCGAACGGGACCGTCCTCCCGCCGTCCTGGTCGAATCGCTGCAGCGCACAGGGGCGTTCCGCAGTGCCGCGCTCCGCGACAACCAGGTGCGCGATCCCCGCTCGCTGCTGGCGCTGGAGGTCAACGGGGAGACACTCTCGCCCGATCACGGCTACCCGGCCCGGATCATCGTCCCGGCCGCCCCCGGGGTCCTCAACACCAAGTGGGTGTCCCGGCTGACCTTCGGAGAGCTGACATGAGGGTTCAGGGCCTCCGCCGGGCACGCCGCTGGTACGGGGAGGGGACGCTGCACCTGCTGCTGATGCTCTCCTCGTTCGCCCTGGCGGGATACGCGGGCGTCCGGCTGCTGGACGGGGACCGGCTCGCGATCGTGATCTGGTTCGCCGGCGCGGCGCTGGTGCACGACCTGGTGCTGGTGCCGCTGTACTCGCTGGCGGACCGGGGCCTGCGGGCGGGCGCCGGACGGTGGCCCGGAGCAGCCGCCGGACGCCGGGCCGACGTCAACTTCGTCAGGGTCCCGGCCTTTCTGTCCGGGCTGCTGTTGCTGGTGTGGTTCCCCCTGATCACCGGTCAGGTCGAGAACTACACCCCGTACACCGGGCTGCCCGCCGACGTGTTCCTTCCGCGCTGGCTGCTGATCACGGCCGGGCTGTTCGCGGTCTCGGCGGTCTGGCTGACGGTGGAGCTGCTCCGGCTGCGGCGCAGGGCCACGAAGGCCCGCCCGTCCGCCGACCACTGATCGACGGGGAGCCAGCCGAGCGCTCCCGCGTACCGCAGCAGTGCCGCCGAACCGAGGCGCGCCCACGGGAAGTCCGCGTCGGCGCTGTTGCCGTCGGCTCCGCCCCGTCCGTCGTCGACGCGCACCCGGACCCGCTCGTCGACGTCGACGGGCGCGGTCTCGGCGAGGAGCAGCCCGCCGGGCCTGAGGAGTTCCGCGGCCCGGCGCAGAAGTGCGCGCGGGTCTCCGCCGATGCCGATGTTGCCGTCCACGAGCAGTGCGGTCTCCCAACGGCCCTCGCCCGGCAGCGGTTCGAAGACGGACCGCAGCAGGGCGGTCCCGCTCAGCCGCAGGGTGCGCTCGACGGCCGCCTGGTTGATGTCGATGCCGAGTGCCCGGTGGCCGCGCTCGGTGAGCGCCGCGACCAGGCGTCCGGGCCCGCACCCGATGTCGAGGACGGCGCCTTCGCACCGGCGCAGCGCCGACATGTCGGCGGCGTCGGCCGCCGCGCACCACCGCTCGATGTCCAGCGGAAGCAGCCACCCGTCGCTGCGGCGCAGGAACAGCGGGCCGCGTCCGCTGCGCAGTGCCTCGGCGTAGGGGTCGGTGCGCCAGGCGGTGGTGTCCCGGCCGCACGGCGGAACGGTGGTGCTCATCGGCTTCGGACCTCCGGGGCGGCGGACCGGTTCGAGTGCGCACGCGCCCGCGGGATGCGGGCGAGGGCGGCGGCGAAACGCCCGTGCGGTGCGGCGGCGGCGACGTGTGCGGCGTCGTCCGCGGTGTCGATGTCCCGCAGTGGGGCCAGGTCGCGGACGGCCAGCCCTGCGGCCGTCAGCCGTGCGCGCTGGACAGCTCCGGTCTCCGGGACGGACATGGGGACACCGCGCAGCAGCGACGGGTCCGGCGCAGCCAGGCCCAGGGCCCAGAAGCCACCGTCCTCGGCCGGACCGAACCAGGCGTCGCAGTCCCGCCACGCGTCCGGGCCGAGAGCGGGGGCCAGGAGTTCGTGGGTGATCTGCGGGGTGTCCATGCCGATGAGCAGGGTGGGGCCCGTGCCGGCGCCGAACGCCGCGGCGATCCGTTCGTCGAGTCCGCCCGCGCACTGGGGCAGGACGTCGATACCCGGCGGCAGCCAGGGACCGGGTCGTCCGTCGAGGACGACCGTGCGGCGCCGCGCGGGCAGGTCGAGTACGGCCCGCAGCGTGTCGGCGAGTGCCGCCTCGGCCAACCGGGCCGCCTCGTGGGGGCTGAAGGGCGGTGTGAGCCGGGTCTTCACCCGGCCGGGCACCGGTTCCTTGGCAATCACGAGCAACGCGGTCGGGCCCTCCGGTCCGTGACGGCCCGTCATGGGGTCGTTCCGGTACGGGGCGACGGCTGCTGCGGCACCGGCGGTTGGCGCAGGACGGCGCGCATGTCGCGCACGGCATGCCAGGTGCCCCGCCAGGTGCCGGTGACCTTGGACTTTCCGGTGCGCGGCAGGTACGGAACGGCCGTCTCGGACACCCGTAGCCCGGCGTCGGCGGCGCGCACGACCATCTGGAGGGGGTATCCGCTGCGTCGGTCGGTCAGGTCGAGGGCGAGCAGGTCGTCCCGGCGGGCGGCGCGCATCGGCCCGAGGTCGTGCAGGCGCAGGCCGGTGCGGCGGCGCAGCATGCGGGCCAGCGCCAGGTTTCCCGCGCGGGCGTGGGGCGGCCAGGCCCCCCGGCCCTGGGGGCGCCGGCGCCCGAGTACCAGATCGGCCTTCCCGTGGTGGACCTGGCTGACGAGGTCGGGAAGCAGCCCGGGGTCGAGGGAGCCGTCGCAGTCGCAGAAGCACACGTACTGCGCGTCCGCGGCGAGGAGTCCGGCGTGGCAGGCGGAGCCGAAGCCGCGGCGCGGCTCGTGCACCACCGTGGCGCCGAGCGAGCGGGCGAGGCCGGCCGAGCCGTCCGTGGAGCCGTTGTCGACGACGATCGCCCGCCAGCCGGCGGGGATGCGCCCGAGCACCTCGGGCAGTGCTGCGGCCTCGTCCAGGCAGGGAAGGACGACGTCGGCCCGTGGGGTGTGCGCGTGCGCCTCACCTGCGGGACGGGCAGGGTCCGTTGACGCGATGTCGGTGGAGGTGAAGTCGGTCACGGGCTTCACTGTACGGACTCGAAACGGACATTCAGGGCTGAAAAGCCTTACGGAATGCGGACGTCGGTGCCGGCACCGGACTTGCCCTCGGCCGTGCCGGCCGAGTCGTGCGATGGTCTGCGCATGCAGAACGCTGCGCACGGACATGTGCTCGTGGTGGAGGACGACCCGACCGTCGCCGAGGTCGTCGAGCAGTACCTCGCCCGCGCCGGATATGCCGTGGACCGGGCCGAGGACGGTGCCGAAGCACTGGCCATGGCCGCTGCGCGGCCGCCCGACCTCGTCGTCCTCGATGTGATGCTGCCGGCCGTGAACGGGTTCGACGTGTGCCGGACCCTGCGGGAGAGGGGCCCCGTGCCGGTCATCATGCTCACCGCGCGAGGAGACGAGGACGACCGGATCCTCGGCCTGGAGGTGGGCGCGGACGACTATGTGACGAAGCCGTTCAGTCCGCGCGAGCTGGTTCTGCGCGTCGAGGCAGTGCTGCGGCGGGGGCGTGCCGGCGACGCGGACGACGGCGGATCGCGGACCGGGCTGAGCACGGCCGGGCTCAGCATCGACCCCGTCGCCCGCCGGGCGGTGAAGAACGGTCGTGAACTGGCCCTCACCCTGCGTGAATTCGACCTGCTGTCCTTCTTCCTGCGGCATCCGGGAACGGCGTTCGGCCGCGAAGAGCTGATGCGGGAGGTCTGGGGCTGGGACTTCGGTGATCTGTCGACGGTCACCGTCCATGTGCGCAGGCTGCGCGGAAAGGTGGAGGAGGACCCCGCCCGGCCCCGCCTGATCCGGACGGTGTGGGGCGTGGGCTACCGGTTCGACCCGGCGGAGGACTGATCCGGTGAACGATCTGCTGGTCATCGCCCTGTACGCGTTCGTGGGTGCCGCAGCCGCCGCACTGCTGGGAGGGGTCGTCCTGAGGCTGCTGCGGCACCGTTCCCTGGTGGCGTCGCTGGCCGTCGTCGCGGCCGTCGCGGTCATCGCGATGCTGGCGGGGACGCTCGCGGTGGCCCGGGAGATGTTCCTGTCCCCGCACGACCTCACCGTGGTCACCGTCGTGGTCGCCATGGCCGCCGTGGCATCGCTGGCGACGGCGCTGCTGCTCGGCCGCTGGGTGGTCGGGCGCAGCAGGGCGCTGACCGCCGCCGCCCGTTCCTTCGGCGACGGCGGCAGCTTCGCGGCCCCGGACGGTCCGTCGACCGCCGAACTCGACTCCCTCACAGAGGAGTTGGTGGCCACCAGTGCCAAGCTCGCGGAGTCCCGCGAGCGGGAGCGGAGGCTGGAGTCGTCGCGGCGTGAACTGGTCGCCTGGATATCGCACGACCTTCGCACGCCGCTCGCCGGTCTGCGGGCCATGTCCGAGGCCCTGGAGGACGGCATGGCTGCGGACTCCGGCCGCTATCTGCGGCAGATCCGCACCGAGGTCGAGCGGATGAACGACATGGTCGGCGACCTCTCCGAGCTCTCCCGGATCCATGCCGGAGCACTCGCGCTCGCCCCCGCCCGGATCCGGGTCCACGACCTGGTCGGCGACGCGCTCGCCGGGGCCGACGCGCTGGCGCGTGAACACGGCGTGCGTCTGGTGGGAGGGCACCTCGAGGAGGCCCCGGTGGAGGTGGACGTGAAAGAGATGAGCCGGGTCCTCGGCAACCTGCTCATCAACGCGATCCGGCGGACGCCCGCCGACGGCACGGTCGCTGTGAGCGCACGGTCCGGCACGGACGGAGTGGTGCTGTCGGTGACCGACGGCTGCGGCGGCATTCCCGAGGAGGACCTGCCCCGTGTCTTCGACACCGGCTGGCGGGGCAACCACGCGCGGACGCCCCCGGCCGGCGCGGGTCTCGGCCTGGCCATCGTCAGAGGCATCGTGGAGGCGCACCACGGGCGGGCCGCCGTGCGGAACGTGGTGGGCGGCTGCCGTTTCGAGGTCACACTGCCGCCGGCCGGTGCGTGAACGCCTTCAGGAGCCGGCCAGGGCCGCGGCCTGCGGTGCCCGGCCGCTGCGGAGCGGTGCGGTCGCGAACTCCGCCATTCCCTCGGCGAACCCCACTTCCGGCCGCCAGCCCAACTCCTCGCGCAGCCGCCGGGAGTCCGCCGTGACATGGCGGACGTCCCCGAGCCGGAACTCGCCGGTGACCACGGGGGAGGGACCGCCGTGGGCCGCGGCGAGCGCCTCGGCCATCTGCCCGACGGTCCGGGGTTCGCCGCTGCCGGTGTTGTACGCCGCGAAGTCCTCGGAGGGCCGGTCGCGTACGGCTTCCAGCGCGACGGCGTTCGCTGCGGCTACATCCCGTACGTGCACGAAGTCCCGCCGCTGGTCGCCGTCCTCGAAGACCCGTGGGGCCTCGCCGCGTGCCAGCGCAGAGCGGAAGAAGGAGGCGACCCCCGCGTACGGGGTGTCGCGGGGCATCCCGGGGCCGTACACGTTGTGGTAGCGCAGGGACAGCGCGCGGCCGCCGGTGGCGCGCGCCCAGGCGGATGCCAGGTGCTCCTGGGTGAGCTTGGTGACGGCGTACACGTTCCGCGGGTCGGCGGGGGCGTCCTCCGTGACCAGTCCTGGTGTCAGGCCGGCCCCGCAGGAGGGGCAGCGCGGCTCGAACCGGCCGGCCTCCAGGTCGGCGACGGCCCTCGGTCCCGGGCGGGTGCGTCCGTGGCGCGGGCAGTCGTAGCGTCCTTCCCCGTAGACCACCATGGAGCCGGCGAGCACCAGGTCCCGGACCCCCGCCTCGGCCATTCCGGCCAGCAGGACCGCCGTCCCCAGATCGTTGCAGCCCACGTAGCGCGGCGCGTCCGCGAAGTCCTTCCCAAGGCCGACCATGGCCGCCTGGTGGCACACGGCGTCGACCCCGCGCAACGCCTTCGCCACGGTGTCCCGGTCCCGTACGTCAGCGACGAACCGCCGTCGCTCGTCGGTGAGTCGAGTGGCTCCCCCTTGCCCCGAGGGCAGCATCGTGTCGTACACCACGGGTTCGTGTCCGCGGCCCTCGAGCGCTTCCACGATGTGTGATCCGATGAATCCGGCACCGCCGGTGACCAGTACGCGCATGGCGTCACCCTAGGGATCCCGCCGCCCCGCGCAGGGCGTTTCCGTACGTCGTGTCACCGGACCTTAAGGGCTTTCCGCCCCGGCCGGCGGGCCCCGGCCGGGGCGCGGCAACCGGCACCTCGACGCGCCGCCGCGAGGGGTGCCGCCGGTGGGGCGGGGAGCGGAAGTGCAGAAGCCGCCGCCCTCTGCAGGGAGGACGGCGGCCCGGGGCGGGACGGGAACGGTCAGTCCCGCTTGCCGCGTTCGTCGGTCTCGGCCTCCGAGTCCTGCTTCGCCTGCACCTCGGGGTCGAGCGCGGCCCGGTTGCTGCCGTCGACCGAGCCGAGTGTTCCGGGGTCGCCGAGTTCGGTTGCCGCCGGCGGCTCCACCAGCCAGTCCGGGTTGGCCTGCTTGTCCCACCACTTCCAGACCGCCACCGCGCCGCCGGCCACCAGGCCGAGGACGAGCAGTCGCTTGGCCACCCGGCCCCGCTGCATGCGGCGGTTGCGCCTGCGCACCAACCGCTCGACGTCCTTCGCGCTCACCTGGCCGCGCAGTGCGGCGAACGCGGCGCCGCCGCGGGCGAACGCCTCCTCGCGTACGGGCTCGGCGGCGGCGCGGGCCTCGGCGACCGCGCTCTCGACCCGCGGCCTCGCGTAGTCGGTCGCCTGCCGGGCCGCTTTGCGGGTGTGCCGGGCGGCGCGCTGGGCGGCGGCGTCCACCTTGGGCGGCAGCGCCCCGCGTGCGTGCTCGATCCGGGGTTGCAGGTGCGCGCCGTAATTCTCGAGTGCGGTGGAACGCGCCTGCTGTGCGGCCTGGGCGACCACGGGTGCCAGCCGGGCGCGGGCTTCCTGCGCGTAGTGCGCAGCCTGGTCCTTGGCTGTGCCGGCGTAGGGCGCCACCACCTCCGCTGCGTGCAGCACGCTGTCCTTGGCGGTGCCGGTTGCAGCGCGCATGCTGTCGATGCGGGTCACAGGATCCTCCTCCTCGGTGGCGGTACGGTATTCGCCTTTCCACCCGATTAGAGATCATGCCCGCTCGCAGGTCCGACGGCATGCGCGGACGGGCATCCGGGTCAAGCTTCACGAATTCTGATGAAGCCCGGGCCTGTCGGCTGCTGCGGCTGCTGCGGATTTCTCGGGTTTCGGGGGTGTGCACAACCGTCTGCACCTCTTGGACGGCTTCGCCACCGCAGGCGTCCGTGCGAGGATCGGGAAACGTCAGTGAAGACTATGGAAGGTTGACCGTGGCCGAGCAGCTCTACGCCACCCTGAAGACGAATCACGGCGACATCGAGGTCCGGCTGCTGCCGAACCATGCGCCGAAGACCGTCAAGAACTTCGTCGAACTCGCCGAGGGCACTCGCGAGTGGACCCACCCGCAGACCGGTAAGAAGACCCAGGACCGGTTGTACGACGGCACGGTGTTCCACCGGGTGATCAGTGGCTTCATGATCCAGGGCGGTGACCCGCTGGGCAACGGCACCGGGGGCCCGGGTTACGAGTTCGAGGACGAGTTCCACCCGGACCTCGCCTTCGACAAGCCGTACCTGCTGGCCATGGCGAACGCCGGGCCGGGCACCAACGGGTCGCAGTTCTTCATCACGTTGGCGCCCACTGCGTGGCTGACCCGCAAGCACAGCATCTTCGGCGAGGTCGTCGACCCGAAGAGCCGGCAGGTGGTGGACGCCATCGGTGCCGTGAAGACCAACCCGCGCACCGACCGTCCGGTGGAGGACGTCGTCATCGAGTCCGTCGTCGTGGAGACCCGACAGGGCTGAGTACCGCCGGCCTGGGCCCGGCGGGCCGGCCGGCGGGAACAAACCGGCCCCGCCCGTCCGTCTGGATGGGCGGGGCGTGGTGCGTCCGGGGAGCCGCCCGGTGGCCCGTGCGCTCCGACAGCGGCCGCGGGCCGGATGGGAGAAGAGGGACTGATGGACCAGGTGCCAGGGAGTGCGGGGGACCACGCGGCGGCAGGCGGTCCCCCCGGCTGTTACCGCCACCCGGACCGGGCCACCGGGATCAGCTGCACGCGTTGCGAGCGGCCGATCTGCCCGGAGTGCATGGTCAGCGCCTCGGTCGGGTTCCAGTGTCCGGACTGCGTGCGCGACGGGGGCGGTACGGGTCCGGCACCGGAGTCGATGCGGCCGCGGACGGTCGCGGGCGGTGTCGTCAGCGCCGACCCCCGGCTGGTCACCAAGGTTCTGCTCGGCATCAACATCGCCGTCTGGGTCGCGGTCATGGTGGTGGGCGACCGCCTCGTGCGCGATCTGGACCTGTTCGGCCGGGCGCTGACCCCCTCAGGCGTGGAGGGTGTCGCCGAGGGCCAGTGGTACCGGCTGCTGACCTCGGCGTTCCTGCACGAGCAGCCGATGCACATCGCGTTCAACATGCTGGCGCTGTGGTGGCTCGGCGGCCCGTTGGAGGCCGCCCTGGGACGGTCCCGCTACCTCGCCCTCTACCTGCTCTCGGGGTTGGGGGGTTCGGCGCTGGCCTATCTGCTGGCCGATCCGAACCAGCCGTCCCTCGGCGCCTCGGGCGCGGTGTACGGGCTGTTCGGCGCGATGGCCGTGCTGCTGCGGCGGATGCGGCAGGACATGCGGCCCGTGTTCGTCCTGCTGGCGATCAATCTGGCCTTCACGTTCTTCCCCGGCAGCCAGATCTCCTGGCAGGCCCACGTGGGCGGCCTGGTGGTCGGTGCGGCGGTCGCCTTCGGCATGGTGCACGCGCCCCGGGGACACCGGGTGGCGGTGCAGCGCGCGACCTGTGCGGCGGCCCTGCTGGTGGTCGTCGTCGTGGTGGTCCTCCGGACGCTTCAGCTCACGGGCTGAGCAGGGGTTCCGGGGTCCGGGAAGGGGTGCGTGGGGCCGGTTGTCCACAGCCGTTCCCGGATCTTGTGCATGACGTGGGGAACGTGTGCACAATCGCACGGATCTGCGGTTTCCCAAGGGAGACCGGGTTGATCACGTCGAGCGGACCGTATGACCAGTATCACCGGCGTCAACCGAGCGTTGGGTTATCCACAGATCTTCCGACCTTTTCCCCTGCTGTGGATAACCGTGTGGACAACCTTGGGGCAAGGCTTGCGTCCGACGCTCGAAGCTGCTCCGCAGACGCTACTTCCACTGCGTGGAGACGACAAATCCCCCGGCGATGAAGCCGAACCCGACCACGATGTTCCAGTTGCCGAGCGCTCCGACCGGCATGTCACCGGTGGTGACGTAGAAGACCACGATCCAGGCGAGCCCGATGAGGAAGAGCGCCAGCATCAGCGGCGCCACCCAGTTGCGGCCCGCATTCAGATTCACATTGGTGGCCTGCTTCGCCGGAGGCGGGGTGAAGTCGGCCTTCTTGCGGATCCGTGACTTCGGCACGAGGGACTCTCCTGTCGATGCGTTGCGTGACCGCGCGGTGATCCTGGACTGGGGCAGGGGGCGGGGGCCACGGGGCTACTTCCTCCCCGGACGCGTCCGTTAGCGTAGTGCTTCCGCGGCGTCCAAGGAGATAAGGGTACGTTGAGCAATTCTGCGGGCTCCCCCACCGAGCCGTCCAAGCCCTTCGCTGCCCGCCGTCTGCGGCCGGTGCGGCTGCTCACGGCCGCGGTCTTCGCCCTCGCGGGGCTTCTCTTCGTCACCAGCTTCAACACCGCCCGCGGTACCAACCTGCGCACCGACGACTCCCTGCTCAAGCTCTCGGACCTGATCCAGGAGCGCAGCCGCAGGAACCACGCCCTCGAGACGTCCGCGGCCGCGGTGCGCTCCGACGTCGACTCCCTCGCCCGCCGCGACGACGGCTCCTCCGAGGCCCGCGACCGCAGGATCAAGGGGCTGGAGAAGGCCTCCGGCACCCAGGAGGTGAGCGGCGCCGGCATCACCGTCACCCTCAACGACGCCCCGCCGGACGCGACCGCCCGCATCCCGGGCGTCCCGCAGCCCCAGCCGAACGACCTCGTGATCCACCAGCAGGACCTGCAGGCGGTCGTCAACGCGCTCTGGCAGGGCGGTGCCCGGGGAATCAAGGTCATGGACCAGCGGCTGATCTCGACCAGTGCGGTCCGCTGCGTCGGGAACACCCTGATCCTCCAGGGCCGGGTCTACTCGCCGCCCTACCGGATCACGGCGGTCGGCGACCCGTCCGAGCTCCAGGAGAAGCTCGCCACAGCACCGGCGATCGTCAACTACATGCAGTACGTCAACGCCTACGGGCTGGGCTGGGACGTGGAGCGCCGCACGTCGGTGAAGCTGCCCGGGTACTCGGGCGCTGTCGATCTGCACTACGCGCGTCCGGTGGACTGACCGCCCGCAGTCGGCGGATGCCCTCCACGGCCCGCCCGGTGCGCCTCGTCCGGCGACCGGGTCCTTTGCCCGGCTGAGCCCCCGGATCCCTCGCCGCCCCTTAGTCTGGTTCCTGCAAGCGACTTCGGTATCGGCAAGTAGGGGCGGCATGTACGGCTGGATCTGGCGGCATCTGCCGGGCAACGTCTGGGTGCGCGCGGCCATCTCGGTCGTGCTCGTGCTGGCTGTCGTCCTCGTCCTGTTCCAATACGTCTTCCCCTGGGCGGAACCTCTGCTCCCGTTCGGTGACGTGACGGTGGACAACGGCGCAGGAGCGGCCCGATGAGCGTACGCGTCCTCGTCGTCGACAACTACGACAGCTTCGTCTTCAACCTCGTCCAGTACCTGTACCAGCTCGGTGCCGAGTGCGAGGTGCTGCGCAACGACCAGGTCCGGCCCGAGCACGCCCGGGACGGCTTCGACGGCGTCCTGCTGTCACCCGGCCCGGGAACGCCCGAGCAGGCCGGAGTCTGCGTGGACATGGTCCGGCACTGCGCGGAGAAGGGCGTCCCGGTCTTCGGTGTCTGCCTGGGCATGCAGTCGATGGCGGTGGCCTACGGCGGAGTGGTCGGCCGCGCCCCCGAGCTGCTGCACGGCAAGACATCGCTCGTCACCCACGAGGGCGTGGGCGTCTTCCACGGCCTGCCGTCGCCGTTCACCGCCACCCGCTACCACTCGCTCGCGGTCGAACGGGACACGATCCCGGACGAGTTGCGGGTCACCGCATGGACCGAGAACGGCATCGCGATGGGGCTGCGCCACCGCGATCTGCCGGTCGAGGGCGTGCAGTTCCACCCCGAGTCCGTCCTCACCGAGTGGGGCCACCTGATGCTGGCCAACTGGCTGGCCGAGTGCGGGGACAGCACTGCGGTGGAACGGTCGGCGGGACTCGCCCCGGTGGTCGGCAAGGTTCACGCGTGACCACGTTCCGCCCCGATGGCGACAGTGCCTACGGCGGCGGACGGCCCTCCCCGTACCGTGACGGCGACGCGTTCGAAGACGCCGTCGGACGGCTCGACGATCCCCTGAACGACCCGCTGCCGGACCCGTCCTACCCGGACCGGTTCCGGAGCGGCTCGTACGGGCACCCGAGCGGGGAGGCCTCCGCAGGGGCGTCCCAGGACTGGTACGGAGCACCGGCGGGCGACCCGCTCCTCGATCCCATGCCCGGCCCGTCGTATCCCGCGCATGCGGAACGGCCGTCGCCCGGCCAGGGCGCCTCGGGCTGGTACCCGCCCGGCCAGGGCTCCGACGGGGAGGCCGGCCGTGCGCCGGGCCCCTACGACCGGCAGGCCCCCGCGGCACGGCCGGCCGCCGGGTACCGCGATCCCGGGTTCCGCGATGCGGGGTACGCCGGGCCCGGCCGGCGCGAAACGGCGTACGGCGAACCGGCGGCTCCCGGCCCCCGGGGCGGCCGGGAACGGACGGGCGCGCAGGACGCGGAGAGCCCCGTTGCGGGCCCCGGCCCTGCAACGGGGGAGCGGGGCCCCGCAGTCCGGGCCGGCCGGGAGCTTCACCCGTCCCACGACGAGACCGTCGCCCTGCGGATGCCGGGCCGGAGGAGACCGGCCGGCGAGGACACGAACGCGGGCGACACCGGCGATCCCGCGCCCGGCGGACGGGCGGCCCGGCGCAGGGCCGCGCAGAACTCGGCCGGACGCGGCGGCAGACGGGCCCGGGGGCGCCACTCGCCCGGCGCCGCCTCCGCGGCGTCCGACGGTCCCGTGCAGGCTCCCAGAACGCGGCTCGAGGCGCGCCGGGCGGCACGGGCCGCCAAGGAGCCGCCGGGTGTGATAGCCAGCCGCTGGATCGGCGAGGCGTTCATCACCCTCGGTGTCCTCATGCTGCTCTTCGTCACCTACCAGCTCTGGTGGACCAACGTCCTCGCGCACCAGGAGGCCGGCGGCGCCGCCAGCACCCTGCAGGACGAGTGGGCGAAGAAGCAGCGCGATCCGGGCGCGTTCTCGCCCGGCCAGGGATTCGCGATCATCTACATCCCGAAGCTGGACGTGAAGGCCCCCATCGCCGAGGGGATCGACAAGCACCGGGTGCTCGACCGCGGCATGGTCGGCCACTACGGCGAAGCACCGCTGAAGACCGCCATGCCCTGGTCGAAGAAGGGGAACTTCGCGCTGGCCGGCCACCGCAACACCCACGGTGAGCCGTTCCGGTACGTGAACCGTCTCCGGCCCGGCGACGAGATCGTGGTCGAGACCCGGCGCGCCTTCTACACCTACAAGATGACCAGCATCCTGCCGCAGACCTCGCCGTCGAACACCTCGGTGATCGATCCCGTCCCCCGGGGGTCCGGGTTCACGAAGCCGGGGCGCTACATCACGCTCACCACGTGCACGCCGGAGTTCACCAGCACCTACCGGCTGATCGTCTGGGGCAAGCTGGTCGACGAGCGGCCGCGGAGCAAGGGCAAACCGGACGCGCTCGTCCAGTGAGCGCGGCACCGGAACGGCAAGCAGCACGGAACCAAACGGGGGGCACTGCGGTGGCAGCCACGACCGATCACGACGAGAGCACCGGGGCGCCGGCGCAGCCGGTCCGCCGAAGGCCGTCCAGGCGGCGCGGGCGCATCGCCGCCACGGTCGGCTTCATCGGCGAGCTCCTCATCACCATGGGCCTGGTCCTCGGGCTGTTCGTCGCCTACTCACTGTGGTGGACGAACGTCCTGGCCGACCGGGACGCCTCACGCAGGGGCGACAGCATCCGCAACGCCTGGGCGGACGAGGGGCCGGGCGAGCTGGACACCGGCAAGGGCATCGGCTTCCTGCACGTGCCGGCGATGGACGAGGGCGAGGTGCTCGTCACCAAGGGGACGGGCACCAAGAACCTCAACGCGGGCGTCGCCGGCTACTACACTAAGCCCTTCAAGTCCGCGATGCCGTGGGACGCCAAGGGCAACTTCACGCTCGCGGCGCACCGCGACGGACACGGCGCCAAGTTCCACAACATCCACCAGGTGCACCCGGGCGACGCGGTCGTCTTCGAGACCCGCGACACCTGGTACGTCTACAAGGTCTTCGCGGAGCTGCCGCAGACCTCGAAGTTCGACGTGGGCGTGCTGAAGGACGTGCCGGAAGGGTCGGGAAGGAAGAAGCGGGGCAGGTACCTCACGCTGACGACCTGCACGCCGGTCTACACCTCGGACTACCGGTACATCGTCTGGGCGGAGCTGGAGCGTACCGAGAAGGTGGACGCGGACCGCACGCCGCCGAAGGAACTTCGCCACGGCTGACGTCCTGCGTGGACGTCCCCCGGCGTGCGGACTCCGCGGCCCGGCCGGAGAAGAACGGCGGGCAACCGGAACCACGGCCGGCCGCCGTGCCGCAGCAGTGCGCGCCCGGCCGGGGCGAAGCGGGGGACGCGGGTGCCCCGGCACCCCCGATGAGGGGTGCCGGGGCACGGTTCACGCTCTGCCGGTCCGGGCCCGGGCGGGGGCTCAGCCGTCCGGCTGGCCCGTCGTCCCGCCGAAGAAGCCGCCGCCCCCGCCGCCGCCTCCCTTGGTGGCCATGAGGGTGACGCTGTCGCCCTTCTTGACCTCCTGGCCCGGCTGCGGGTTGGTGCCGACGACCGTCGAGTTCGGTCCCTGCTCCCCGACGACGCTGCCCACCACGAGGCCGGCGTCGGTGAGCGCCTTCCGGGCGTCCTTCACGCTCTGCCCGCGCACATCCGGCATCGCGAACTTCTCCGCCGGCTGCGCGACGGTCAGGGTGACCGTCGATCCGCGCTTGACCTCGCTGTTGGGCCCGGGCGACTGCGAGACGACCGTGTTCGGGGGAACATCGGAGCGGTCGGCCGTCGACGCCTCGGCCTTGAGGCCCACGGCCTCGAGCTGAGCCTTGGCCTGGTCGAGCGGCTTGTTCGTGACGTCGGGCACCGAGACCTTGGGGGCCTCCGTCGCCACCGAGAGGGTGATGGTGCTGCCCTTCGGCTGGCGGGTTCCGGCCTCCGGGTCCTGGCCCGCGACGGTGCCCGGCGTCCGCTCGGACTCGACCTCCTTGCGCTCGACGTCGAAGCCCTTGCCCTCGAGCTCGGACTTGGCGTCGCCGAAGGAGATGCCGCGGACGTCCGGGACCGAGACGCGTTCCACGCCCTTGGAGACGACGACGGTGACGGTGCCGTCCCGCTCGACGGTGCCGCCGCTCTCCGGATCCTGCGAGCAGATGCGGCCCTTCTTCTCCTCGCAGAACTTCTTGCCTCCGACCGAGACGGTGAAGTTGCCGTTCTCGCCCGACTGCTTCGCCTCGGCCACGGTGTCACCGACGAGGTTCGGCACCTCGACGGAGTCCGGCGGGCTGCCGCCGAAGATCGCGCGGCCGATGAAGATCGCGCCGATCAGTACCAGGATGCCGGCGGCCGCCAGCAGGATGGTCGAGGTGTTGTTCCTCCGGTTTCCGGCCCGACGCCGGTCGGGGCGGTCGCCCTCGTAACCGCCGTCGTCGTCCCGCATCGGCGGGAGCATGGACGTCTGGCCTGCCGCGTCGTGGGTGCGCAGAGCGGTCGTCGGGTGGTCGCCGTACCCGCCGTAGCCGACCGCGCCCATCGCACCCATCGCGGCAGTGGCCGCCACCGGCTGCCCGTCGAGTGCGGCGTCGATGTCGGCCCGCATCTCGTCGGCGCTCTGGTAGCGGTAGTCGGGGTCCTTCGTCAGCGCCTTGAGGACGATCGCGTCCATCTCCGGCGAGATCTCGGGGTCGTACGTGCTGGGCGGCTGCGGCTCCTCGCGCACGTGCTGGTAGGCCACCGCGACCGGGGAGTCGCCCACGAACGGCGGCCGGACGGTGAGCAGCTCGAAGAGCAGGCAGCCCGTCGAGTAGAGGTCGGAGCGGGCGTCGACCTGCTCGCCCTTGGCCTGCTCGGGGGAGAGGTACTGGGCCGTGCCGATGACCGCCGCGGTCTGCGTCATGGTCATGCCGGCATCGCCCATGGCCCGCGCGATGCCGAAGTCCATGACCTTGACCTGACCGGTCCGGGTCAGCATGACGTTCGCGGGCTTGATGTCGCGGTGCACGATCCCGGCCCGGTGCGAGTACTCCAGCGCCTGGAGGATCCCGGTGGTCATCTCCATCGATCGTTCCGGCAGCAGCTTCCTGCCGGAGTGGAGGAGCTCACGCAGCGTGGATCCGTCGACGTACTCCATCACGATGTACGGGATGGAGACGCCGTCGACGTAGTCCTCGCCGGTGTCGTACACGGCCACGATCGACGGGTGGTTGAGCGAGGCGGCCGACTGGGCCTCCCGGCGGAACCGGGCCTGGAACGACGGGTCACGGGCCAGGTCCACACGCAGCGTCTTCACGGCCACCGTGCGGCCGAGGCGGCTGTCGTGGGCGATGTAGACCTCGGCCATGCCACCACGGCCGAGCACCGAACCCAGCTCGTACCGGCCGCCGAGGCGACGCGGCTCTTCCATAACTTCTCCAGCCCTCTCCGTCATTCCCGACCGCACCGATGTGGGGTCCGGCGGTGTGCTGCTCGCGCATACCGTACCCGGCCCGCATCACGGGGCCCGGGGGTGACCGTAACCTGATACCTCATCGGTACGGGGAGTCGGACCGGTGAAGAGGTGACGGAAGTCACCTGTTCCCTTCGCTTTCCAGTACCGCTTCCATCACGTCGCGGGCAATGGGCGCGGCCAGGCCGCCACCGGAGATGTCACCGCGGTCGGCGGATCCGTCCTCGACGACGACGGCGACGGCGACCGGCGAACCCTGGTCGGTCTTGGCGTAGGAGATGAACCACGCGTAGGGCTTCTCACTGTTGTCGACGCCGTGCTGCGCAGTACCGGTCTTGCCGCCGATCGTCACGCCGGGGATCTGCGCCCGCGTTCCGGTGCCGTCCTTGACGACGGTCTCCATCATCTCCTGGAGCTTCTGTGCGTTCTCCGCGGAGAGCGGGCGGTCCATCTCCTGCGGGCGGTGCTGCTCGACGACGTTCAGGTTCCGCGCCCGCAACTGGTCGACCATGTAGGGCTTCATCAGCTTGCCGTCGTTCGCAACGGCTGCGGCGATCATCGCCATCTGCAGCGGCGTGGCCCGGGTCTCGAACTGGCCGATGGCGGCCATGGCGTTGGACGGCCGGTCCATCTCCTCGGGGTAGACGCTCTCGGCGGCTCGGACCGGGGTGTCGACCTCGGGGTCGTTGAAGCCGAACTTCTCGGCCTGCTCCCGCATCTTGTCCTTGCCGAGGTCGTCGCCGAGCTTGCCGAAGACGGTGTTGCAGGAGACCCGCAGCGCGTCCCGGAGCGTCGCGTCCTCGCACGGGATGTTGCCCTCGTTGACGAGGTTCTTGCTGCTGAGTGGCAGCTGCCAGGGCAGCGGCGAGTCGGTCTTCTCGTCGATGTCCTCGTACTTGCCGTTCTCCAGCGCGGCGGCGGCGGTGACGACCTTGAAGGTGGAGCCGGGCGGGTAGGTCTGCCGCAGCGCCCGGTTGAGCATCGGCTGGTCCTTGTCCTTGGCCAGCCGCTTCCAGGCGTTCTCGTCGTCGTTGCTCATGCCCGCGAAGGACGACGGGTCGTAGGACGGGGTGCTGGCCAGCGCGAGAATCGCTCCGGTCTTCGGGTCGATCGCGGCGACGGCACCCTTCTTGCTGCCGAGTCCCTCGTAAGCGGCGCGCTGCGCCTTGCCGTTGAGCGTGGTGACGACGTCGCCGCCGTGCTTGCCCTTTCCCGTGATCATGTCGATGGTCCGGGTGAAGAACAGCCGGTCGTCGGTGCCGGTGAGGATGCCGTCGTTGAGGTTCTCGAGCTGGTTCGCGCCGTAGGCCTGCGAGGCGTACCCGGTGACGGGCGCCCACATCCGGCCGTTCTCGTACGTGCGCTTGTACTTGTAGTCCGTGCCGTTCGTCGCCTTGGACCCGGTGATCGCGTGTCCGTCGACGATGATGTTGCCGCGCTTCTGGCTGTAGCGCTCGATGGCCACCCGGCGGTTGTTGTCGTGCGTCTTCAACTCCTCGGCCTGCACGAACTGAACCCAGTTCGCGCGGACCATGAGGACGAGGACGAGCAGGCCGCAGAAGATGGCGACCCGGCGCAGGGGCTTGTTCACGGTCGGACCACCTGGGTCATCTCGGCGTCGGTGGACGGTGCGGGCGTCGGAGCCGGCCTGCGGGCCGTGTCGCTGATCCTCAGCAGGACCGCGATCAGGGCCCAGTTGGCGATCACCGACGAACCGCCCTGGGCGATGAACGGCATGTTCATGCCGGTCAGCGGGATCAGGCCGGTGACGCCGCCGGTGACGACGAAGATCTGGATGGCGAACGCTGCGGACAGGCCGACCGCGAGCAGCTTGCCGAACGGGTCGCGGGCCGCGAGCGCGGTCCGCACGCCGCGCTCCACGAGCAGCGCGTACAGCAGCAGGAACGCCATCATGCCCGCGAGCCCGAGCTCCTCGCCGACGGTGCCCAGGATGAAGTCGGCCTTGGCGGCGAAGCCGATGAGGTCCGAGTTGCCCTGGCCGAGGCCGGTTCCGAAGATGCCGCCCGACCCGAACGCGAAGAGGGACTGCGCGATCTGCTCGGTCGTCGCCCAAGACGGCGGGTTCGGGGCGTAGACCGCGAAGGGGTGCAGCCACGCCATCACACGGACGTTGACGTGCGGTTCCACCGAGCCGACGACCACCGCTCCGATCGCCGACATCAGCAGACCGAACACGATCCAGCTGGTGCGCTCGGTGGCCACGTACAGCATGATCACGAAGAGGCCGAAGAACAGCAGCGAGGTGCCGAGGTCGGTCTCGAAGACGAGGATGAGCAGGCTCATCGCCCAGATCACCAGGATCGGCCCGAGGTCACGGCCACGCGGCAGGTACAGGCCCATGAAGCGGCGGCTGGCGAGCGCGAGCGCGTCCCGCTTCACCATCAGGTAGCCGGCGAAGAAGACCGCGATGATGATCTTCGCGAACTCGGCCGGCTGGATGGAGAATCCGCCGATGGTGATCCAGATCCGGGCGCCGAAGCGGGCCGGGAAGAACACCGGGGCGATCAGCAGGATCAGCGCGACGACCATGCTGATGTACGTGTAGCGCTGCAGGACGCGGTGGTCCTTGAGCAGCAGCAGCACGCCGACGAAGAGCGCGATGCCCATCGCCGAGTACATCAGCTGGGTGGGGGCGGAGCTGTTCGAGATGCCCTGCCCGGCCGCCTGCCGGATCAGGCGCGGCGACTGGTCGAGCCGCCAGATGAGCACCAGGCCCAGCCCGTTGAGGAGGGTGGCGATCGGCAGCATCAGCGGGTCCGCGTACGGCGCGAACTTGCGCACCACCAGGTGCGCGACGCCCGCGAGCAGGCCGAGGCCCAGGCCGTAGGCGAGCATGCCCGCCGGCAGCTCGTCGTTCAGGGCCAGGCCGACGTTGGCGTAGGCGAAGACGGGGATGATCACGGCGAAGACGAGCATGGCGAGCTCGGTGTTGCGCCGGCTCGGTGCGCCCATCGCGCCGATGGTGGTGGTGTTCGTGGTGCTGCTGCTCATGGCTGGATGGCCCCCTACGGCTACTGCTGGGTGCTATCGCACTGTTTGGCCAGCAGCTGCTCATCCTCCGAGAGGCTGGGACCTGGCTTCGGCGTGCTCGTGCTCTGCGCGCCGGCGCTGACCGTACGGGTCACGGGCGCGCTGCCGGACGCACTGGTGCGCTCGGCGGCGGCCTTCTCCTTCTCCTCGGCCTTCTTGCGCTCCTCGGCCTTGCGACGCTCCTCGGCCTGCTTGGCCAGTACGGCGCGCTTCTCACAGGCCGACGCCTGCTTGCCGAGCTCCTGGAGCTTGTCCCGGGCCTGGTCGAGGCTGCCGACGGCGATGGTCTCCTTGACCTGGTTCCGCTGGTAGGCGGGGAGGTACTTGAGTTCGACGTCGCGGCGCTCCTCGCGCACCTTGCCGAGGCTGAACCAGGCGAAGTCCTGGCTGACCCCCTGGTACAGCGCTACGTGGCCTTCCTTGGCGCCCACGTAGTACTGGGTCTGGGTCCAGCGATAGCCGCCGTAGAGCGCCGCACCGACGGCGCCGAGGCCGAGCACCAGGATCAGGGACCGCTTGAGCCACCGGCCGCGGCGCGGCTTGGTGAGCTCGTCGTCGCTGTAGAGCTCGTAGGCCCCGTCCTCGTGCGACGCGTCGCCGCTTCCGGGCGGGCCGAAGCCGCCGGCGGGCGGGGTGGCCGCCTGGTGGGGGACGCCGCGGCCGAGTCCGGCCGCCCGTCCGGCCGGCGTGTGCATGGCCCCGGCGTCACCGAGCTGGGACTGGTTCTCGGCGACGGCGCCGACCACCACGGGGGTGTCGTTGAGCTGCCCGTCGAGGGTCTCGTTGCCGTCGACGTCGAGCACGTCGGCCACGATGCAGGTGATGTTGTCGGGGCCGCCGCCGCGCAGGGCCAGCTGGATCAGCTCCTGCACCGTCTCGTGCGGGCCCTGGTAACCGGCGAGGGTCTCCTCGAGCGTCTGGTGGCTCACGACGCCCGAGAGCCCGTCGGAGCAGATCAGGTAGCGGTCACCGGCGCGGACCTCGCGGACGGAGAGGTCGGGATCCACGTGGTCGCCGCTGCCGAGGGCCCGCATCAGCAGCGAGCGCTGCGGGTGCGTGGTGGCCTCCTCCTCGGTGATCCGGCCCTCGTCCACCAGCCGCTGGACCCAGGTGTGGTCCTGCGTGATCTGGGTGAGACGGCCATCGCGGAGCAGGTAGGCGCGCGAGTCGCCGACGTGGACGAGCCCGAGCCGCCGGCCGGTCCACAGCAGGGCGGTGAGGGTCGTGCCCATCCCCTCGAGCTGGGGGTCCTCCTCGACCATGACGCGCAGCTGGTCGTTGGCCTGCTGAACCGCCGAGCCGAGCGAGGTGAGGATGTCGGAGCCGGGGACGTCGTCGTCCAGGCCGACCAGCGTGGAGATCACCTCGGAGCTCGCGACCTCACCGGCGGCCTGACCGCCCATGCCGTCCGCGATCGCGAGGAGGCGAGGACCGGCGTAGCCGGAGTCCTCGTTGCCCTCACGGATCATCCCCTTGTGGGATCCCGCGGCGAAACGCAGTGACAGACTCATGCGCACCTCGCCTGTCGGCTCCGGGTACATCCGCACGGTGCCCACCCTCCGGTCGGGAGCGTGCCGCAGTCCCGTTCGGGGACCGACAAGGCGACCAAGGTGGTCATGGCTCGCTCGCTCATTGTCGTACTACTTCCGCAGCTCGATGACGGTCTTGCCGATGCGGATCGGTGCGCCCAGCGGAATCGGTGTGGGCGTGGTGAGCCGGGTCCGGTCGAGGTACGTGCCGTTCGTCGACCCGAGGTCCTCGACGATCCACTGTCCGTCGCGGTCCGGGTAGATCCTGGCGTGCCGGCTGGAGGCGTAGTCGTCGTCCAGCACGATGGTCGAGTCGTGGGCCCGGCCGAGGCTGATCGTCTGGCCCTGGAGCGCGACGGTGGTACCGGTCAGGGTGCCCTCCGACACGACCAGCTTGGTGGGGGCGCCGCGGCGCTGGCGGCCGCCCGAGCCGCGCCCGCTCTGCTGGCGCTGGGGCGGGGGCTGCTGCCGCCCGCCGGACGCGCGGCTCTGCTCGGCGCCCCGGCGCGACGCGCGCTGGGTCACCCGGGTTCCGAACAGGTCGCTACGGATGACCTGCACGGCCACGATGACGAACAGCCACAGTACGGCGAGAAAGCCCAACCGCATGACCGTCAGGGTCAGCTCTGACATTGCCCCCGCTTCACCCTTCGGCTTGCCGGTAAACGATGGTGGTGCTGCCCACGACGATTCGCGAGCCGTCGCGGAGCGTAGCGCGGGTGGTGTGCTGCCCGTCCACCACGATGCCGTTGGTCGACCCCAGGTCCTGGACGGTCGCGGCGGCACCGACGCGGATCTCGCAGTGTCGGCGCGAGACGCCCGGATCGTCGATCCGCACGTCGGCGTCGGTGCTGCGTCCCAGGACGAGTGTCGGCCGGGAGATCTGGTGGCGGGTGCCGTTGATCTCGATCCAGCGACGGGCCCGGGAGCTCGGCACGGGGCCGGCTTCACCGGGACGGTCGTCCGTGGAGGGGCGCCCGCCGGGAGGCGGGGAAGCGGGCATGGGCGGCGGGCCCGAGGGCTGTGCAGGGTAGCCGCCGGGATGGGGTGCGGCCGAGGGCTGCCGGCCCCGGGACTCGCTGGAGGCGAGCGTGCGGCTGCGGATCCGGTAGAGGCCGGTGTCGAGGTCGTCCGCCTTCTCGAGGTGCACCTTGATGGAACCCATGAAGGTGTACCGCTGCTGCTTCGCATAGTCGCGCACCATCGCGGACAGCTCGTCGCCGAGCTGTCCGGAGTACGGACTGAGGCGGTCGTAGTCGGGGGTGCTCAGCTCGACGATGAAGTCGTTGGGCACGACCGTCCGGTCGCGGTTCCAGATCGTTGCGTTGTTGTCGCACTCGCGCTGGAGGGCGCCGGCGATCTCGACCGGCTGGACCTCCGACTTGAACACCTTGGCGAAGGTGCCGTTCACGAGACCTTCGAGCCGCTGCTCGAACCGTTTCAGTACTCCCACGGGGCACCTCCTTCCCTGATGTCGGTGTCGAAGTCGTCGTACTGCTGACTGATCGTATCCACGAGCCGCAAGGGCCGGTGGTTCCCCTTTCCTGCCCCGGGCTCGGTGTCGGCTCGTACAGGGATCGTAGGGGCGGTGTCCGGACAGTGTCCCGCAACCGGCGACCTCCTCGACGGGGCGGGGCTGTCGAGGGTAGCCCGGTGCGCTCCGGGCGGCCGATCGGGCATGTGAGACCACTCCCGCCAGCGTGCTAGTGTTTTCGATGTCGGGAGGCGCTCCCAGGACCGGACGGTCCGGAACGAGAGCCGAGCGACAGCACCCATGCGCGGGTGGCGGAATAGGCAGACGCGCTGGATTCAGGTTCCAGTGCCCGAAAGGGCGTGGGGGTTCAACTCCCCCCTCGCGCACCAGAAGTACCGAGACGGGCTTCTCCGAGTGACGAAGGTCACGCCGGAGGAGCCCGTCTCGCGTTGCCGCACCGGGTGCCGGTGTGATGCGCGTCTCGTCCTCCCGGCCGGCCGGTGAACGCGAGTCAGGGCGAAGGTGAGCACTGCGGCGCCGGCGGTGTTGGGGGTCTTGTTCGTTCCTCGTCCTGAGGCGGGTGCGGCAGGCAGGAGAACGGGCACCGCGCAGCGATCGGGGGGGAGTTGGGCAGGGCTGTTCCGGACCCGCGACCGGCGGGCCCGGAACAGCGTCGTCCTACTGACGGTCAGAGCCGTTCGAGCAGGGCCTTCATCTGCTCGATCTCGGCGGTCTGGGCCTTGATGATCACGCCGGCGAGCTCCTTGGCGGTGGCGTTGCGCCCCTTGCTCTGCTCGTCCTCGGCCATGTTGATCGCGCCCTCGTGGTGGGCGATCAACATCCGGGCGAACTTCTTGTCGAAGTCGGTGCCCTTCGCGGCCTCGAGGCCGGCCATGTCCTTCTTCGACATCATCCCGGCCATCCCGGAGTGGTCCATGCCCTCCATGTCACCGGAGCCGTGGTCCATGCCGTGCGCCGAACCCGACTCCGGCTTGTCCCAGGACTTCAGCCATGCTCGCATGGTCGTGATCTCGGGGTCCTGGGCCTTCTCGATCTTCGAGGCCAGGCTCTTGATCTCCGGGTCGGAGGCCCGGCCGTCCGCCGGCTGCGCCATCTCCACCGCCTGCTGGTGGCGGGGGATCATCGACTGGGCGAACGTGACGTCCGCGTCGTTGAACCTGCCCGGCGCCGGAGCATCGGACGCCGGCAGGTGCAGCTGTTCGGGTCAGGAGGGCTCATCGGATGCCAGGGACGTGCCGCGGCAGGTGCAGTCGCTTGAGGGCGAGGGCGTTGACGGCGACGATGATGCTGGAGCCGGACATGGACACGGCGGCGATCTCGGGCCGGAGGATCAGCCCGGTCGCGGGTTCGAAGACCCCGGCGGCGATGGGCAGGGCGATGGCGTTGTAGCCGATGGCCCAGCCGAGGTTCTGCCGCATCTTGCGCAGGGTGCCGCGGCCGATGCGCAGGGCCGTGGGCACGTCCAGGGGGTCGGAGCGCATCAGGACGAGGTCGGCGGTTTCGATGGCGACGTCGGTGCCGGCGCCGATCGCGATGCCCAGGTCGGCCTGGGCGAGTGCGGGTGCGTCGTTGACGCCGTCGCCGACCATGGCGACCTTGCGGCCGTCGCGCTGGAGTTCGGCGATCCTGGCGGCCTTGTCGCGGGGGAGCACCTCGGCGATGACCGTGTCGATGCCGAGCCGCTGAGCGATCCGCTCGGCCGTCGCCCGGTTGTCGCCGGTGAGCATGACGACCTCGACACCGAGGGCGTGGAGTTCGGCCACAGCGTCGGCCGACGTTTCGCGAGGCGCGTCCGCGATGCCGATCAGTCCGGCGGCCCGGCCGTCGATGCAGGCGATGACGACGGTGCGGCCCGTTGCGGCCAGTTCCTCACGGGCCGAGGCGAGCTCGCCGAGATCGGCGCCCTCCTGCTCGGCGAGGCGGCGGTTGCCGACCGCGATCCGGCGGCCGTCGACCACAGCCACCGCGCCCTGCCCGGGAACGTTCTCGAACTGCTGGGTGCCCCCGGTGGTGCCGGAGCTTTGCGCCTCGGCGTAACGGACGACGGCGTCGGCCAGTGGATGTTCGGACTCGCGCTCCACCGCTGCGACCAGCTGCAGCAGGCGTACCTCATCCGTCCCGGGAGCGGTGACCAGGTCGGTGACTTCCGGTTCCCCCCGGGTCAGGGTCCCGGTCTTGTCCATCACCACGGTCCGGATGGAAGCGGAGGCCTCCAGGGCCATGGCGTTCTTGAACAGTACGCCGCGTTTCGCCCCGAGACTCGTCCCGACCATGATCGCCGTCGGAGTGGCCAGGCCCAGAGCGTCCGGGCAGGTGATCACCACGACGGTGATGGCGAACAGCATCGCAGCGCCCAGTGGACGGTCGGTGGCCAGCAGCCACACGGCCAGGGTCGCGATCCCGCCCACGAGGGCGACGAGCACCAGCCAGAACGCGGCCCGGTCCGCGAGCCGCTGGCCGGGAGCTTTCGAGTTCTGCGCTTCCTGGACGAGTTCGACGATCTGCGCGAGCGCGGTGTCCGAGCCGACCTTCGTGGCACGGACCCGCAGCGTGCCGTTGGCGTTGATCGTGGCGCCGACGACCTGGTCGCCGGGGGCCTTGTGCACCGGCAGGCTCTCGCCGGTGACCATGGACTCGTCGACCTCGCTCTCGCCCTCCTCCACGGTCCCGTCGACGGCGACCTTCCCGCCCGGGCGGACCAGCAGGAGATCGCCGACCTCGACTTCGGCCGTGGGGACTTCGACGGGCTCGCCGTCACGCAGGACGAGGGCCTTGGGCGGGGCCAGGTCGAGAAGCGTGCGGATGGCGTCGTTGGCACCGCCGCGGGCACGCATCTCGAACCAGTGGCCGAGCAGGACGAAGGAGGCCAGGACGGTGGCCGCCTCGTAGAAGACGTCCCCGCCCCCGGTCAGGGTGACGATCAGCGAGTACAGCCAGCCGGAGCCGACGGCGACCGCGACCAGCACCATCATGTCCAGGGTGCGGGCCCGCAAGGCGCGCAGGGCGCCGGTGAAGAAGATCGTGCACGAATAGAAGATCACCGGCAGACTCAGCAGCAGCGCCCACACGTCCTGCCGGAGACCGAACGGGACGGGGGCGTGGAGGCCGAATACGTCCTCGCCGATGGGCGACCAGATGACGACGGGGACGGAGAACAGCACCGCGACCAGGAAGCGGTTGCGCATGTCGGAGACCATCGCCGCCATCGACTTCTGGTCGTGCTCGCCCACAGCCTCGGGCGGTGCCGCGGCTTCCGGGACCGCAGGTGTCTCTACAGGCTCTGCCTCCGGGGTCGGTGCGCCGTGCGCGAGAGCTTCGGGGACGACGACCCGGCCGGGATCCACGAGCGGGTCACAGATGTGCGAAGGCACGACCTGTCCGGCGCAGTGGTAGCCGCATTCGGTCACCCAGCGCCGCAGCTGGAGCGTCGACGTCCGCCGTGGGTCGAACGTGACCGTCGCCGACTGGGCGAGTGGATTGACCTCGACCTCGAGGACCCCGGGGCGCCGGCCCAGCACGGCGGCGACCGTGCTCTGCTGCGACGCCCACGCCAGCCCGCTCACATCCAGCACAGCCCTCCGGCGCCCGTCGCGCGATGCCACCGTGTCGTACCGGCCGTGACCGTCTTCGACGTCGTGCACGCTCGTCCCTCCCTCGAGGGGATGTTGCCGACCCGGCCGATTCTGCGGGATCTGCACACCTCACGTCGATTGTCACTGCCGAGGGTCGGAACGTCAGCACGAACCGGCTTCCCCGTGGGCCTCCCGGGGTCACCGGCGGGCCGGGGTGAACCGGCCGTGGGCCGGGTCGCTCATGCGTCGCTGGTACGCGGTTGCGTCGATGCGCCCGTGCAGCCGCAGGCCCACGCACCACTGTTCCCCGGCCTCCAAGGCCGCGCGGTTGCCCCGCAGGCGGGCCGGGGGCGGGAGGTGGCTCTCTTCGCTCCGTGGCCGACTCCATGGGCGAGCAGCCTTCCGGCGGGCACAGCCACAGCGGTGGCGAGGAGGAAGACGAGAAACCCGACGAGACGGCACCACCTTCCGAAGACGCCCCCGGCCCGGCACCGTCCACTCGAGTCCAGGGACTCCCGCGGCCGGCGATCCCGCCCACCAGGACGGCCATCACCCCTGACAGCACGAGCGGTCCGCGACGTGTGAGGAGTTGGTGAGCGTCGGCATCCGGAGAGAGTGGGGAATACCCCGTGGGGGTATGGTGGCCGCGGGAACCGAACCGCACTGGACGGGATGGGGATGACTGTGACGGACCACACCGACACCGCCCACGACCACGCCGCGCACATGGCGGACGCAGATCACGGTGCTCACGGCGGCGCCTCCTGGGGAATGGCGGCCAAGGCCACCCTGCACTGCCTGACCGGCTGTGCGATCGGTGAAATCCTCGGCATGGTCATCGGAACCGCCCTGATGTGGGGCAACGTGCCCACCATGCTCCTGGCGATCGCTTTCGCGTTCCTCTTCGGCTACTCGCTCACGCTGCTCGCCGTGCGGAGGTCACACCTGGGCTGGAAGAGCGCGATCAAGGTGGCGTTGGCCGCGGACACCGTGTCCATCGCCGTGATGGAGCTCGTGGACAACGGCATCATCGCCGTGGTGCCGGGGGCGATGGACGCCCACCTCTCCGACGCCCTGTTCTGGTCCTCGCTGCTGGGCGGCTTCGCCGTCGCCTTCCTGATCACGACCCCGGTCAACAAGTGGATGATCGGCCGCGGCCAGGGCCACGCCGCGGTCCACGCCTCTCACTGACGCGCTTGTCCTCGGGACAATTCGGGCCTCGCCCCGAGGAGCGCAGTCCGGTCCAGCGCCACACCTCTCGACACGCTCCGATCCCACCTCGAGCACCCGGCGAAGAGCGCATGCGCTTCATGGCCGGTCGAAGTCAGGTCCCCGGCCCGGGGCGCATGATGCCGAGCAGACCGCCAGACCTTCGGCGAGCGTTGCCACGTACCGGGAATCCGCTGGGAAGCGCCTGGACGAGCTGGTCGACGGTGCGCGCCCCGGCGTGGCCGTCGGGCGTTGCGTAGATCCGACAGGTCAGTCCGCGCAGGGTAAGGGGTCGGGATCCTCGTCGTGCGCCGACGGCACAGGGCTGCTCCCCGCCTCACCGCCCCGGCCAGTACGGATCTCGGCATGCCCACCGTGTGCGCGCCGGATGACCGCATGCCGTCAGCCTGAGTGGCCGGCCCCCCGGGGGTGCGGTGCGAGGACGGGCGCCCGGCTGATCAGGTGCGCACCCGGCCGTACCCTTGCGCGTCCGCGGGCCGCGACTCCCGCTCTGCCTGCGACGCCCGCTCCACCTGCGCGCGTCTGCCGTCTTCGTCGTCGTCCGGGATCCCGACGAGGTCCTCGACGTCGAAGAGCCGGGCGATGGGGACGTCCGTGCTGCTGTGCGCGGCGATGGAGAACGCGATGCACACCGCGATCAGGGCATACGCCTCGCTTCCCTGGGGGATGCCGGACTGCAGCACCAGCAGCCCGTAGACGACCGAGGCGAACCCCTTGGGCCCGAACCACGCTGCCGCCAGCCGCTCGCGCCGGTCGAACCGGCTGCCGACCAGCGACAGGAGCAGGGAGGCCGGCCGGATCAGCACGATGGCGAGGACGACCGCGACGTAGCCGCCGACGGAGAGGTCGCCGAAGAGCTGAGGTGTGAGCAGGGCTCCGAAGACGAGCAGGGCGGCGAACTTGCTCAGCTCCGCCAGGGCGTCGCCGAGGCCCTCGAAGGCAGCCCGGCTCTCCGGCGACACGGATGCCAGGACCGCGCCGGCCGAGAACGCGGCCAGGTAGGGGTTGGCGTGCGTCAGATGACACACCGCGTAGAGGATCACCCCGGTCGCCAGGGGCAGCAGTGGCTGCAGCTTGGGCTCGGCGCCGAGCAGTGGGAGGCGGACGAGCCGGTTCACCACGTACGGCAGGACGGCGCCCAGTGCCAGTCCGCCGACGAGTTCGGCGGCGATCTGCGGTAGCGATGCCTGGGCGGGGCCCGAGGTCGGGCCCGCCGTCGCGATCAGGATCAGGACGACCGGCAGGGCCAGCCCGTCATTGATCCCGCTCTCCACGTTCAGCAACTGCCGCAGCCGTGCCGGGACTTCCTTGCGCCCGACGATGGCCGAGGCGAACACGGGGTCGGTCGGCGCGAGGACCGCCCCGACGAGGAAGGACGTCGTCCAGTCGAGCCCGACCAGATAGTGCGTGATCAGCGCCATGCCGGCGAAAGCGAGCGGCATGCCCAGCCCCAGGGCCCGGGCGGGATTGCGCCACGCCCCGCGCAGGGCGGGGAAGGAGACGTGCATCCCGTCGGTGAACAGTACGGTGAACAGGGCCAGATCGGCCGTGGCCGCGACCATCGGGTTGTCCGGGGTGATGTGGATCAGCCCGAGGAACTCGTCGCCGACCAGTGCACCGGCGACGAGGAACAGCAGAGAGGTGGAGAGCACCGAACGGGCCGCGAGTCCCGACACCAGGACGGCGACGAGCAGAGCGACCCCGAAGACCGCGACGAGTACCACGACGTTCCCCCCGATCGGTGAACAGACCACTGCGTTGTTCGCCGACCAGGCTTCCCGGCACACCGCGGAACACACTACCGGTTGGCCGCCCCGGACCGGCAGGCGTCCGCGAGCGGTCCCGGGACGCGGTGCCGGACGGACCTTCCTGACGGTGCACCGGCACGCCGACAGCCTTTTTCCGCGTGTGCTGTTCCAACCCGCCCCGGACCGGACGGGCAGGTTCGGCGGGTGTTCGGCCACCCCTGCGGACCGGACCGTGCGGACGCCCGCCGAGGGCGGCCCCGGTCGGCCGCCGCCACCATCGACGTCCGTACCCGGGCGGGCGCGCACCGGTGCCTCACGGTCGCAGCGCTGCGAAGGCCTCCTCGACCAGGGCGGGCAGATGGGCCTCGCCGTCGCCCTCCACCCAGACCGTGAGGGCCGCGGTGAGCGCGGCCAGAGCGGCGGCGGCCGTGACGCGGAGCCGCAGGGCGGGTTCCTGCCCGCAGCGGGCCGCGAGGGCCGTGGTGAGCATCTCCTCCGTGGCGTGCTGGTTCTCCCAGAGGCGGGCACGTAGCGCGGGGGTCGTGAGGATGAGGCGGGTGCGGACGAAGAGCGCCTCCCGGTCGGTGGCGTAGACGCCGGCCAGGCCCTCCTGCAGGGCGTGCCGGAGCGCGGCGAGCGGTGTCTCCTCGGGCGGCCGCTGTTCGATGAGTCGCACGACGAGGGGGTCGTAGTCGTCGGATTCGACCACGGACTCCTTGGTCGGGAAGTGGCGGAAGAACGTCATGCTCGAGACGTCGGCGGCCCGGGCGATCTGCCCGACGGTGGTGTTGTCGTAACCCTGGTCCAGGAACAGGCGGAGTGCCTGTTCCTGGATGGTGCGCCGGGTCTGTGCCTTCTTGCGTTCCCGCAGGCCCGCGGGTGGTCTCGCCGGGCGGTTCATGCGTCGTCGTCCTCCGGGGGGTGGGGCTCGGTGATGCCGAGTCCGTGCCTCAGCCATGCGTCGAGCGAGGCGGCGGAACTGCCCCGCCAGGCCAGATGACCGTCCGGCCTCACCAGCATGACGCAACGGTGCCCGGCCGTGCACGGCACCAGCGGAATGACGCGGGTCTCCGGTCCCAGGTGACGCTCGGCGGTCGTGCGGTACGCCGCCCCGTTGCCCGGTCCGGGGATCAGCAGTGCCCAGCGGGCTCCCAGTTCCGCATGGAGCCGGGTCGGCGAGCCGTCGGGGTGCCGGCATACCAGATCCGGCACCCGGTCCCCCGCCCGCGGAGGGCCCGGCGCCCACCGCTCGCGCAGCCGGGCGCCCAGCGGACCGCCGCGGTAGTGGATCCTCAGCTGCGAGGACCGCTCCCGGACGAGCCTCTGGACCAGCGGCCGGTTCATCAGCGGTACGAAGACGCGGTCGCGCGCGGCCCGGGCGAGGGCGGTGTCCCCGACGACCAGGCGCGTGAGCGAACTCGTGGAAGCCAGCACCTCGCGGGCGACGGGCCTGCGCTCGGCCTCATAGGTGTCCAGCAGGGTGCCGGGGGCGGCCCCGTGGGCGACGAGCGCCAGCTTCCAGGCGAGGTTCTCCGCGTCCCCGAGGCCGGTGTTCATGCCCTGTCCGCCGAAGGGGCTGTGGATGTGGGCGGCATCGCCGGCCAGCAGAACGCGGCCGCTCCGGTAGGTCGACGCCAGTCGTCGGTGGATGCGGAACCGTGAGGACCAGAGCACTTCTTCCGCCACGGGGGGCTTGAGGCCGGTCCGGTCCCGCAGCTGCCGGGTCAGTTCGTCCGGGACGCCTCCGGATCCGGGGCTCACGCTCTCGGCCCGTGCGGGCGCCATGAGACGCCAGATCCCGTCGCCGGGCAGCGGGAAGGCACCGAGCATGCTGTCGGCCCGGAGCCACACGGACACGGCGTCCCGCGGCAGTGGCAGAGGGGCCCGCACGTCCGCCAGGAGGAAGTCCTCGGCGACGGGCACTCCGGGGAAACCGATCCCCGCCGCCTTGCGCACGCGGCTGTGTGCGCCGTCGCACCCGATCAGCCACGAGGACCGGATCTTCTCCCCGGAGCACGAGACGCTCACGCCGGAGGCGTCCTGGGCGACGGCGTGGATCTCCTTTCCCCACTCCACCTCGCATCCCAGTTCACGGAGCCGATGGCGCAGGGACGCTTCGATCTCCGCCTGGGAGATGAGCAGTCCGGGCCTCGTCACCAGCGGCGTGGGCCGGCCCACGGGCAGGTCGGCCACCGGCGTGCCGTTGACGTGGGTGACGACCCGGGCGACGGGCACGGAACGGTCGGGCAGATCCGCGAGCGCGCCGAGGCGGTCCAGTACCTCCGCTCCGCGTGGCTGCAGACCGAGCGCGCGCGAGGTGAGCGCGGGCTCCTCGCGCTTCTCCAGCAGACGGACCCGGACGCCGGAGGCGGCGAGCCCGCAGGCGAGGGCGAGCCCCGTCGGGCCGGCACCGGCGATCACCACAGTGGACATGGACACTCCGTGTTAGTCACTAACTTTAGTTATAGACTAACACGAATAGTGATGGCGGGGAACTCGGGTGCGGGCCGTCGGCAGGGAGCCGGCCGGATTCGGGGAACGGCTGCCCCCGCTCGGGCCCGTCGGACCCGACGGCTGCCGGGCGGTCGCCGTGTACGTTCCCGGTCGGCCCCGGCGGACCTGCCGACATTCGCGGTCCGGCCGCGCGGTCACTGTCGGCGCGCAGGCACCGTCCCGTGGCCGGCCGGGACGCGGGACCCCGTCACAGCGCCTGCGCCACCGCCGCACCGGCGAATGCCGCCGCGAGCCCCGCGACCGCACTCGCCACGGCATTCGCCGCAGCGAAGAAGCCCGCGCCGTCCTCGGCCAGCCGCAGCGTCTCGTAGGAGAACGTGGAGTAGGTGGTCAGAGCCCCGCACAGTCCGGTCCCCAGGAGCAGCTGGACGTGCGGGGACGCGACACCGGTCACTGCTCCCAGGGTCAGGCACCCCACGACGTTCACCGTGAACGTCCCCCACGGAAAGACCGAGTCGTGCCGCCGCTGCACGGCCCGGTCGGTCAGATAGCGCAGGGGCGCTCCGACCATGGCACCGGCGATGACGAGTACCCAGTTCACTTCTTCTGGTCCCGGCCCTCGTAGCGGATGACCTCGCACGCGTCGAGCATCACCAGTCCTTCCCGCACCAACTCGTCGAGTTGTGGCAGGAACGCACGGATCCTCGTCTCGTCGTCGACGATCACGATCGCCACCGGCAGATCCTCGCTGAGCGACAGCAATCGGGCGGTGTGGATCAGCGACGAGGCGCCGAAGCCCTCGATTCCGCGGAACACCGAGGCGCCGGCCAGGCCCGCTGCATGCGCACGATGCACGATCTCGGAGAACAGCGGTTTGTGATGCCAGACGTCGTTCTCCCCGATGAACACCGTCAGCCGGAGTGCCCTGCCGGTGAGTCTCGTCATCGCTGCCTCCCGTCGACCAGGCGCCGCGTCGCCGCGGCCGCGGCCCACACCGACGCCAGCGCCACGCACACCGTTGCCGCCATGTAGGCGAGGCCGGCGGCGGCCCGCCCGTGGACGACCAGTTGCTGGATGTCCACCGCATAGGTGGAGAACGTCGTGAAGCCACCCAGCACACCGGTGCCGAAGAACGGCCGCACCAGCCGGTGGGCCGCCCACACATCGGTGATCACGACCATGAAGACGCCGATGACCGCACAGCCCACCGCGTTGACCGCCAGTGTCGTCCACGGAAACGAGTCGGGTGCCGTCGGCCACAGCAGCGATGCCCCGTACCGGGCGGTGGCCCCCACGCCGCCGCCGAGGGCCACGGTGGCCACCAGTGTCAGCTGTCCTCGACTCCACTCGCGCCGCTGCGCCGGCACATGGAGATCGACATCGGGATCCCTGGGCTCGTTCACGACTCTTGCCACGGCCTTTCACCCATACCACTCCCCACTCGCAGGGCGTCGGCCGTTCCCGGCGGACGCACCTCGACGCAAGCAGGGACCGTTGGCGGCAGCGCTGCCGCGGTTGGGTGCGGCGGGCCCCACCGCCGCGCGGCGAACGGATCACCGCAGACGCCCAGAGTACCGAGCCCTCCTTGTACGGTGCCTGGCCGACCGCTCACCCCGGATGCCCCGCCGGACCCGCCGCGCGGCTGCGGGAGGCCTCGATCTCGCCGTAGGCCCGTTCCCGGCCCTCCCAGTGCGACCCCTCGACCGATTTTCCGGGTTCGAGGTCCTTGTAGACCTCGAAGAAATGGGTGATCTCCAGCCGGTCGAACTCGCTCACGTCCGTGATGTCCTGGACCGCCGCATAGCGCGGGTCGTGGGAGGGGAAGCAGAGGACCTTCTCGTCGGGGCCCTTCTCGTCCCGCATGACGAACATGCCGATGGCCCGGCACCGGATGGTGCAGCCGGGGAACGTCGGCTCGCCGACCGTGACCAGCGCATCCAGCGGGTCCCCGTCCCGGCCGAGGGTGTGGTCGATGTAGCCGTAGTCCGCCGGGTACTGGGTCGAGGTGAAGAGCAGCCGGTCCAGCCGGATCCGGTGCTGCTCGTGGTCCATCTCGTACTTGTTGCGGGAGCCCTGGGGGATCTCCACGATCACGTCGAACGGTTCCATCGTGTCCTCCTGGCCGGGAGTGCCGTGCCGTGGCCGCGGCCGTGCGCGAACGGCCCGGGGCCCCCGAGCGAGGCCGGGTGCACCGCGGGGGTACGGGCCCGGGACGTCTTCCGGGTGCCCCGGCCGGTGCCGGTCAATCGGCTTCCTGACCGGGGGCGGGAGGTGGTCCCGGCAGCCGACGACCCGGGCGTCGGTGATCGCAACCGTCCCCGATCCGGGTGGGGGGCTGCCCCGGCCCGGAGAGCCGGACAGCCCCCCACCCGCTCACAGCCGGGTTTCCGCTGCTGTGCAGGTGCCGCAGGTGATGCGGCGAGCGGAGCGGGGGAGGGTGGCCACCCCCGTGCCGGAGATGCGGTGGAGGGTCTCGGGTCGGCTGTGGGCGTGGTCGCCGCAGATGCCGGCTCCGCATGTGCGGCAGGCGGCGACGGCGGTGGTGTCACTTCCGGTGGCGTGGCAGTCGTAGCAGTTCATCGCTGGTGTTCCCTTCTCGTCGGGCGCGCCCGGGTGCCGCACGGAGGTCCTCGGACAGGGCGGCGAGGAGTGTGCGGCGTGCCGACGCCGGGCGAGCGTTCCGGAAGGAACTTCGGCAGCGGACGAGGCCGGCTTCACCGGGGGCACCTCCTCGGGGCGTGCGCTCCTGACCCGTGGTCAGGGTCCGTCAGCCACCGAGGGGCGGTTCGGGCCTGAGCGGCCCAGGCGGGATCCATCGCCTGAACTCGAGTGAACAGCAGCGCGGTTCAGCGGTCGAGGTGGTGCACGGCCACGTCACGGCGGATGGCGCAACCGCCGGGCCGGCGCGGCCCGCCGGGCGGAAGCGAACATGATCACGACATCTTGGCGGTCGCCCGTTCGGCGGATGTCGTCGACCGTCATCGCCGATGGAGTCGTCATTCGAAAGAGGCCGGTGGGCCTTCCGGGTGACGACTTCGTCACATCGTCACGTCCGGGGCGGGAGAGGCACGTCACGGAGTGCCGTCGGTCCCGGATGCGGCTCGCGGACGCCGGGACGGCACGGTTCCGTCCCGTCGCGTCGGGCATGCCGGGGGACGGGACCGCAGCGCACCGACGACAGGCGAGCCGGAGTCGTGTGATCCCCGGAGCGGAATGCGGCACTCGGTGCCGGGCGGTCGGGATCCCCGTCGGGCGGAACGAATTTTTCACGCGCAGGAGATCACTACTAGGGTGCCCGGGTGCCGTCACGAGCCCAACATCGCGGTCGTGCATCGACATCAATTCGTTCATCCACCCATACCTGGCGAGGGTGCCCATGACGAGTGCCTCACTTCACAGCCGGAAGTCCCCGGAGAGTCAGCCGGCCGGAGACGCGTCCGCACGGAACGAGGAAAGAGGCGGTAACGCCGAGAACAGCAGGGCCGGATCACCGGAGACGGGCAGACCCAAGGAACGGGACCCCTTCTTCGACAATGCCAAGTACCTGGCGATCGCCCTCGTCGCCTGCGGTCACGCGTGGGAACCGCTGAGGGACGGAAGCCGCACCGCTGCCGCGCTCTACATCTTCGTCTACGCCTTTCACATGCCGGCGTTCATCATCATCTCCGGCTACTTCTCGCGCAGCTTCACCGCGAGGCCGGCTCAGCTGAAGCGCCTGATCACGGGCGTTGCGGTGCCGTACATCATCTTCGAGGTGGCGTACACGCTGTTCAAACGGGTGGCGAACGACGACCCCACGTATCCGATCAGCCTTCTCGATCCGTGGTATCTCACCTGGTTCCTGGTCGCGCTGGTCGTCTGGCGGCTGTCCACACCGTTGTGGAAAATCGCCCGGTGGCCCGTTCCGCTCGCGCTGGCGATTGCCGTACTCGCCGCAGTGTCACCGGACATCGGTGACGATCTCGATCTGCAGCGCGTGCTGCAGTTCATGCCGTTCTTCGTCCTCGGTCTCGTACTGAAGCCCGAGCATTTTCAGCTGCTGCGCCGCCGCGAGGCCAAACTCCTCTCCCTGCCGGTGATTTCCGGCGCGCTGCTCTTCGCCTACTGGGCCGCGCCGCGCATGAACGCCGCCTGGTTCTACAAGCGCGACAGCGCCCAGGAACTCGGCGCCCCGGCCTGGACCGGCGGACTCATGACGCTCGCCCTCTTCGGTTGCTCGACGCTTCTGGCCGCGTGCTTCTTCGTCTGGGTGCCGAAGCGGACCATGTGGTTCACCGCACTCGGCGCAGGCACCCTGTACGGCTATCTGCTGCACGGTTTCCTCGCCAAGGGCTCGCGGTTCTGGGACTGGTACGAGCTGCCGTGGCTGCACACGGCCGACGGCATGATCGCCCTGACGGTCTTCGCGGCCGCCTTGGTGACGTCCCTGTGCACCCCGCCCGTCCAGCGGATGTTCCGGTTCGCGATGGAGCCCAGGATGGAGTGGGCCTTCCGGAAGGACCCCGCCGGGACGGCCCGCAGCCGCACGGCGGACGACGTCCGCCCGGATGCGCAGCGGACTCCGGTACCGGCCGGCCGCTGAGAGCCGGTCCCGTCGGTCGTTCACGGCCCTCCCCGAGCGCTCACCACCGCGCTCCGGGAGGGCCGGGTCATGTGTGGACGGGTCCCCGGCCGGCCGGGCCGGGCATGCGGGAGCCCCGGCGCCCTGCTGTCCCCGGAAGGCAGCGGAGGACGCCGGAGGTCGCAGGCACTGCGCCGGGAGCGCGCGCCCGACCCGCCGCTCGGGTGCCGAACTCTCAGGCCGGCGCGGGCGGATGGACGGCGCGCAGCGCGCTCTGGTGGGTGAGCCAGCCGACCAGGCGGGTCCGGTCCGCGTCGAGTACGGGCAAACCGGTGCCCGGGGCGGCGACCAGCGCGTGCAGTGCGGTGGCCAGTGCCATGTCGGCGGTGACCGGGGTGGGGAGTTCCGCCAGTTCGCCGGCGGTCTCAGGGGGCGCCGGCCCGTCCCCGGGACTCTCGGCGAGTGCCTCCGCCACTGATCGCGCCGTCAGGGTCCCCAGGTAGCGGCCGTCGGAGTCGAGCACCGGCAGAACCCCGTGCTCGGACAGGCTCAGGAGAGGCGCCGCCTCGTCGAGGGCGGTGAATGCCGGGAGCGTCGGGGGCAGACCCTCCATCACGGACGACACCGTGCGAGAGCCGAGGCGCGCGCGGGGCGCCGGCCCGGCCAGGTCGATGCCGCGGCGGCGGAGCTTGAGGGTGTAGACGGTGTCGCGCGACAGCAGACGGCTGGTCAGGGTGGCCGTGACGATGGCGAGCATGAGCGGCAGGATGATCGAGTACTGCCCGGTCAACTCGAACAGGATGACCACCGCGGTGATGGGCGCGCGCGAGGACCCGGCGAACACCGCCCCCATGCCGACCAGTGCGTAGGCGCCGACCGCGCCCGCCGTGCCGGGCAGCAGGCCGTGCACGGTCGACCCGAAGGCCGCCCCGAGCATTGCGCCGATGAACAGACTCGGGGCGAACACGCCGCCGGAGCCGCCGATGCCGATGGTGAGGGCGGTGGCCAGGATCTTGCCGGCGAGCAGCAGGAGCAGGAACACGGCGACGTAGTCCCCCCGGGTCGCCTTCTCCAGCACCGGGTAGCCGACGCCGTACATCTCCGGGAGGACGAGCAGCAGCAGCCCGAGCAGCAGGCCGCCCACGGCGGGCCGGAGCCACTCCGGGCCGCGCCAGGCCCAGTCGCAGGCGTCCTCGACGGCGTAGAGGACGCGGGTGAATCCGACCCCGACGAGTCCGGCGACGATGCCGAGCAGGGCGAACAGCAGGTATTGCGCGACGTGGTCGACGTGGAAGGCGGGCAGGGTCAGGAAGGCGGTGTCGCCGAAGGCGGCGCGGCCGATGACGGAGGCGGACACCGAGGCCAGGACGACGGCGCCGAACGCGTCGACGGCGAAGTCGCTGAGGATCAGCTCCATGGCGAAGAAGACCCCGGCCAGCGGGGCGTTGAAGGTGGCGGCGATCCCTCCGGCCGCGCCGCACGCGACCAGCAGCCGCATCCGGCCCTCGGCGACCGCGACCATGCGTCCGAGGGTGGAGCCGAGTGCTGAGCCGATCTGCACGATCGGGCCCTCCCGGCCCACCGATCCTCCGGAGCCGATGCACAGGGCCGATGCCAGGGCCTTGACGACGGAGACGTTGGGGTTGATGCGTCCGCCGCGCTGGGCCACCGCGAGCATCACCTCGGGGACGCCGTGGCCGCGGGCCTCCTTGGCGAAGCGGTCGACGAGCGGGCCGTACAGCAGCCCGCCCAGCACCGGGGCCAGCACGACGAAGTACGGGCCGAGTCCGGGAACGTGCGGGTTGGCGGCGTGACCGGCGCCTGCGTAGTCGGCGTGGCCGGAGAACAGGCGGGTGAACGTCTCGATCAGCCACCGGAAGGCGATCGAGCCGAGCCCGGCTCCGGCACCGACCGTCAGGGCGAGGACCGTCAGTCCCCAGGGGGCTTCGCGGATCCCGGTCGCCAGGGAGGACCTGCCGGTGCGGACGCGCACCGTGCCGCCGCCCGCGGTCGTCCCGGCCGCGGTCCTCGTTCCGCCGTCCATGCGTGTGCCTCCATGCCTCTGCGCCGACTCCATTGCACTGTGCAAAGGTTACGCCCTGCCGATTCCTGTCCGGGTGGCCGGTCCGGGGCGCGGGTCTCCGGGGTAGAAAGAGGCTGTGGCTGAGCGAGTGGGCGCCCCCGGGGGTGCGGAGGACGTGGATGCGGTGACCCGCGCGGTACTGACCGCTTCCCGGCTGCTGGTGGCGGTCTCGGCGCGATCGCTCGCCGCGGTCCAGGACGCGGTGACGCTGCATCAGTTCCGGCTGCTGGTGGTGCTGTCCGCTCAGGGGCCGGTCAAACTGGTGAAGGTCGCCGAGCACCTCGGAGTGAACCCGTCCACCGCGATGCGGATGGTCGACCGGCTGGTGTCCACCGGGTTCGTCGAACGCCGGCCCAACCCCGACGACCGGCGCGAGACGCTGCTGGGACTCACGCCGGACGGCCGCCGGATCGTCGACGAGACCACGTCCCGGAGGCGGGACGAGATCGCGCGGATCGTCGCCCGCATGGCCCCCGACCGGCGGGCGGCACTCGTCGACGCCCTGGCGGCCTTCGCCGCGGCGGGCGGCGAGCCGGCCGTCGACGCGAAGGACCTGTATCCGCTGGGCTGGGCCGATCCGGCTCCAGGGCACTGACCCGGCCCGGCTCCCGGGGACCGACCCGGCCCGGACCCCGGAACGCACGTGCTCGTCGACGGGAGGTGTTCGCGGACCGGACCGTTGCGGTCAGGGCGGCACGGTCGGGGGCGCGCCCGGCGCCCGGCCGCTGCCTGCGCCGCATGCGGTGCCCGGACACCCCAGCGCCCGACTGCCACGGACGCTGCGGGCCGGCCCCGGGATCGTGACGGCTCCGGCAGGCCACGGCCGCCGCATCTGCCGGGACCGCTGTGCGGTCCGGCCGGTTCCTCGCGCCTGCCCTGCCACCCCCGGGCGTCACACCCCGAGCCGGGCGAACGGCACGGTGCACACGCAGAGTGCGGATGCGCTCAGTACGAGGACGGCACCGGTGCAGAGCAGGCGCCGTCGCAGTTCTGCGTAGCGGTCGCCGTATTCTCCGCGCAGTTCCCGGCACCGCTTCTCGATGGCTCGCAGCTTCTCGCGCGTGACCTCCATGTGGTCCTCCGTGTAGAGCCGCACCACCTCGTCGTGCTGGGCACGCGTCAACCACGGCATCCGGCGCGCGAAAGCCTCCGCCCGGGCCCGGGCGGAGGACCGTTCGGCGTGACACAGCAGGTACCCCTCCAGCTTGGCCAGGCCCTGCGCGAAGTCGTCCGTCCCCTCCTCGGGGCGCCCCCTCATTCCTCGTCCCGGTCCTGCATCGGCGGGGCCGTCCCTTCGCCGGGCTCGACGACGTCCCGGTGGGGCGCGTTCGCGATCCGGTCCAGCTCCGCCACTTCGGGGTGGTGCAGGTCGAACGCCGGGGACTCGGAACGGACCCGGGGGATGGTGACGAAGTTGTGCCGGGGAGGCGGGCACGAGGTCGCCCACTCGAGCGAGCGGCCGTAGCCCCACGGGTCGTCGAGCTCCACCTTGCGGCCGTACTGCGCGGTTCTCCACACGTTGTAGCCGAAGGGGAGCACCGAGAGTCCGAGAAGGAAGGACCCGATGGTGGAGAAGGTGTTGAGGGCGGTGAAGCCGTCGGCGGCAAGGTAGTCCGCGTACCGGCGGGGCATGCCCTCGGCGCCCAGCCAGTGCTGGACCAGGAACGTGGTGTGGAAGCCGATGAACAGCGTCCAGAAGTGGATCTTGCCGAGCCGCTCGTCGAGCATCTTGCCGGTGAACTTCGGCCACCAGAAGTAGAAGCCGGCGAACATCGCGAAGACGACGGTTCCGAAGACGGTGTAGTGGAAGTGCGCCACCACGAAGTACGAGTCGGATACGTGGAAGTCCATCGGCGGCGAGGCGAGGAGGACGCCGGTCAGGCCCCCGAAGAGAAAGGTGACGAGGAAACCGACCGACCACAGCATGGGGGTCTCGAAGCTGATGCTTCCCTTCCACATGGTGCCGATCCAGTTGAAGAACTTCACCCCCGTCGGTACGGCGATCAGGAACGACATGAAGGAGAAGAACGGCAGCAGGACGGCACCTGTGACGAACATGTGGTGCGCCCACACGGTGATGGACAGTCCGGCGATGGCGATGGTGGCGGCGATCAGACCGATGTAGCCGAAGACGGGCTTGCGCGAGAACACCGGCAGGATCTCGGTGATGATGCCGAAGAACGGCAGCGCGATGATGTACACCTCGGGGTGGCCGAAGAACCAGAACAGGTGCTGCCACAGCAGGGGGCCGCCGTTCGCGGGGTCGAAGACGTGCGCCCCGAATTTCCGGTCCGCCTCCAGGACGAGCAGCGCGGCGGCCAGCACCGGGAAGGCGAGCAGCACCAGCACACCGGTGAGCAGCACGTTCCAGGTGAAGATCGGCATGCGGAACATCGTCATGCCCGGTGCGCGCATGCAGATGATCGTGGTGATGAAGTTGACCGAGCCGAGGATCGTTCCGAATCCGGAGAAGGCCAGACCCATGATCCACATGTCGCCCCCGATGCCCGGCGAACGCACTCCGTCGGACAGCGGGGTGTAGGCGGTCCAGCCGAAGTCGGCCGCGCCCTGCGGGGTGAGGAAGGCACCCACCGCGATCAGCGAACCGAACAGGTAGAGCCAGTAGGCGAACATGTTCAGCCGCGGGAACGCCACGTCGGGCGCGCCGATCTGCAGCGGCATGATCCAGTTCGCGAAGCCGGCGAACAGCGGCGTCGCGAACATCAGCAGCATGACCGTGCCGTGCATCGTGAACGCCTGGTTGTACTGCTCGTTCGACACGATCTGGAGGCCGGGTCGCGCGAGTTCGGCCCGCAGAGCCAGCGCGAGTACGCCTCCCCCCAGGAAGAAGGCGAACGAGGTCACGAGGTAGAGCGTGCCGATGGTCTTGTGATCGGTGGTGGTCAGCCAGTCGACGACGATCTGTCCGGGCCGGGGCCTTCCTCCGACGTGCTCCTTCGCCGGAGCGCTGACAGCATCCTCCGCAGTGGTCATACGGCACCCACCTCCGATGGCGCGCGGCCCCCTCACCCGCGGTCCGTCGTGATCAGCTGAACGCCCCCGGCGACGACCGTACCGACATCGGTGTCGCGAGCCGGGGAGATCGGCGAATGACACGAGCGACGACGGAACCCGCGGGGCAACCGGGTGCCGAAACCCTCCTCGATGCGGAGGGGACGTCGGCCGCGCACGCGCGCCGAGTCGATGGCTGTGCCCGGCGGGGTGTGTTCCCGGCGGTCAGCCGGACGCGGCGGGTGGGCCGGGCGTGCGGTAGCGCAGCAGCAGCATCGCCGCGTCGTCGTGGCCGGGACCTTGCAGGTGCTCCGCCAGGTCCCGCCGGATCGCGTCCAGCGCGATCTCGGGGTCGGGATCCTTCAGGAGGAAGGCCCGGTGGTCGAGCGGATAGAAGCGGCCCGCGTCATCGCGCGCCTCGGCGACGCCGTCGGTGTAGAAGAGGATCTGGTCGCCGGGAGCGAAGTCCGACGTGTGGCCGACGGGCGGCTCGGCGCCGTGGGCCGCGAGGCCGAGGGGGAGGGCACGCTCCGGAGGCACGAGGTAGTCGACGGTGCCGTCGGGCCGGACGCGCAGCGGGGCCGGGTGACCGTAGTTCAGCAGGGTGATGCTCGGACCCGCGGCTTCGGCGAGTACGGCCGTCACGAACATCTCCCCCGACAGGTGCCGGGCCAGCGCGCGCTCGAGCCGTTCGCCGACGGCCGTCAGGTCCGGCTCGTCGTAGGCGGCCTCCCGGAAGGCGCCGAGGACGACCGCCGCCGTCTCCACGGCGTCGAGTCCCTTGCCCTGGACGTCGCCGATGATGGCGCGTACGCCGTGCCGCGAGGCCACGACCTCGTAGAGGTCCCCGCCGATGCGGGCGTCGGCGACCGCGGAGGTGTAGGAGACGGCGATGCGCAACGGTCCGGCGTACTTCGGTACCGGGCGCAGGAGGACCCGTTGCGCGACCTCGGCGATGGTGCGGACGCCGGCGAGCTCGGCCTCGCGCCGCTGTCGCATCCGGGCCGCCACCAGACCGGCCACCGTCACGCCGGCGACGGACGCCATGGCCGAGAACCCCCGCTTCTGCACGAACAGCCCGTTGTAGAAGCCGAGCCCCACGCAGAGGGCCAGCGCGCAGGCGCCGACGACCGCCGTGCGCCGCCACCCGCCGACCAGCCCGGAGAAGGCAGGCCCCAGCGAGACGAGTGCCAGGAGTCCGGCGCCGGGTCCGCTGGCGATGTCCATGACCGCCACCAGCGTCATGGCCACGAACGGCAGGACGGCCAGCACTCTCGCGCTCGGGTCGGGCTGTTCGGCCAAGGTGCGCTCCGGCTCGCTGCGTGGGCTGCTTCACGGCCCGGGCGAGTGGCGCGACGTTGCCTCGGGCTTCGATCGTGCTCCCGTTCCGTGACCGGATGTACGGAGATGCAACGTGCGCTCCGTCGAGGAGGGTTCCGGCGATGTGCGGGATTTCCACGAGCCTACGCAGGGGGCTTTCACCCGGCGGGGGCGGCCGGGGGCTTGTTACCGAATCGAAGCGGCATCGGGACGGTGCCCGTATCCGGATCCGGGTCGGCCGCCCGGAGTCCCGGGGGCGGGCGGAGGTGCCGGGGCGGCCTCGGCCGCCCCGGCACGGGGATCAGCCTTCCGCTCGCGTCGGCGCCTCCTCGTCACGGCGCGGTTTCCGGACGGAGCGCCGGAACGCGACGGCGCCGGCGGTGAGGAGGGCCGCCACCGCCGGCAAGCCGAGCAGAAGGGCGTCCGGCACCGCCCCGCCGGCCCGGGTGATCACCTCCTCCAGGGCGAACTCGGTCTCGACGCTCAGCAGTCCCGGGAGCGCCGAGGTGCCGTCGAACAGCAGGAAGACGCTGCCGAGCAGGACGAACATGAGTCCGGTGAGCAGTGAGGTGCTGTGCAGGGTCAGCCGTCCCACCGTGACGGGACGGCCGCGCAGCCACCGTCGTGAACCGAGCTCGAAGCGCTTCCACAGCAGGGCCATGACGAAGAGCGGCAGCGTCATGCCGAGGGCGTACACCGCCAGCAGCGTGCCGCCGTACCAGGGGCTGCCGTGCACGGCGGCGATGGTGAGAATGCCCCCGAGAATCGGGCCCGCGCAGAATCCGGCCAGGCCGTAGACCGCGCCCAGTGCGACGACCGACGGGCCCGACCCGGGACGTACCCGGCCCGCTGCCTGTTGCATGCGGCGAGAGCCGAAACCCAGGCCGAGGGCCTGCATGACGCCGAGGGCGATGACGGTCCATCCGCCGACCGCGATCAGCAGGTCACGGTTGCCGTAGAAGAGCCGGCTCGCGAACGAGCCCGCCACGCCGAGGGGAATCAGCGTCACGCACAGGCCGGCGTAGAAGAGCGCGGTCCGGTTCATCAGGCGCACCGGATTGCTGAAGGAGTAGGCGAAGAAGGCCGGCAGCAGCAGTGCGCTGCAGGGACTGAGCAGGGCCAGCAGGCCGCCGAGAAATGCGGCGGCGTAGCCGATGTCGGTCATTCGGCTTCCTCGGCCGCGGCCTTCTCGATGGCTTCGGCGAAGGTCTCCGTCGGTTGGGCGCCGAGGATCGGCTGCCCGTTGACGAGGAAGGCGGGGGTGCTCGTGACGCCGATTTTGTAGCCTTCCTCGCGGTCGCGTTCGACGGCCTTCCGGGCTGCTTCGCCGTTCATGTCCGTGCGGAAGCGCTCCAGGTCGGCGACGCCCGCCTTGCGCGCGTACTCGACGAGCTTCCCGGGGGCGAACTCGCCCGCGTTCCTGCGGCGGGGCTCGGCGTAGAGGGCATCGTGGAACTCCCAGAACCTGCCCTGCTGTCCGGCCGCGTAGCCCGCCCGTGCCGACGTGACGGACTCCTCACCGAACACCGGGAAGTCCCGCCACTCGATCCGCAGGACCCCCTTCTTGACGTATTTCTTGATCAGTTCGGGCTCGGTGTCCCGGGCGAACTTGCCGCAGAAGGGGCACTGGAAGTCGGAGTACTCGACCAGCACGACGGGCGCGTTGCGACGGCCCATGGCGTGTACGTCGTCCTTGTCGCGGCGTGAGAGGTCGGGGCCGGTCTGCTCCCCGGGGGACACGGAGGCCGGCGCGGAATCGGGGCCGGACTCCGAGGTTCGGCCGCCCTCTCCCGTGACGAGGGCGACGAGGCCGGTCAGGAGGCCCGCCAGGACGACGGCGAGCACGATGATGACGAGCCGGCGACGTGACGCGGGCTTCGTGGGCGTGGTGGACATACGGATGCACCTCTCCCTGTGAAGGAGGACGGAAGGTCGTGAGGAAGGTCAGGCCGAGGGGCGCGCCGGGCAGGCGGCCTCGGTCGAGAGCCGGCGCACGGCGGCGAAGGCCATCAGCACGACGGACGCGAGCGCGACGAACGGCTGCAGAGGTGCCCAGATCGTGAGTGCACCGGAGGTGCCGAGGAGCAGCAGCACCAGCTTGTTGCACACGGGGCAGCCCACCGCAAGGAACGACAGCACACCGCCGACGGATCCGGCCTTGGAGAGGGCCGGTTCCGTTTCGCCGCCGGCCGGTCGCCGGACGTAGGTCGCCAGCACCAGGCCGGCCGGCACGGCGGTGAGCGCCAGGACCGGGTAGTTCCACCACTGGACCGGCACGGACCGGCTGAACAGGGGGTTGGGGACGACGTCGGTCGGGATGCCGACGACGAGTGCGGTCAGCAGGGCGCCGAGGCCTGCTGCGGCCCAGCGGGAGGGCGGCCAGGCCGCGAGAGTCGCGGAGGCCAGGCGTAGCGACGTCTGCACGTCACTGGACCCGCGCGATCGGGACGCGAGAATCATGGGTTCATGTCCGTTCTGTTCGGATCGAAAAGGCGCGCGTGAACGGGCGCGTCTAGATCCGCAGAACGGAGAGCTGGGCGAGGTCGGGTGCCGGCGGCGCGGGGCCACCCGGGTGGGGGCGGCCGGCGGGACGCTGCAGAGTGACAGTCTTCGAGGACGCGCGGACGTCGTGCGCTGTGTCCTGGTCCCGGTGGCCGTTGTCGTGCACGGCGGGCTGGGTGGCCGGGACCTGCTTCCCCCCGCAGTGGTCCTTGCCGTCGGGGGCGGACTCGGCCTGGGGAATGTCCGCGGGAGCGTCCACCTGGACGGCGGAGACGGTCCGGGTGCGCTGCCGGTCGTTGTCCGCTGACGCGTGGCCCGGCCCGCAGGCCATGACGAGGAGGGCGGTCAGCAGCAGGAGCAGGGCACGCGCGGGCGCCGCGGCGAACCGCTGCGTGGGGCGCGTGACCGGCATGGCAGAACGAACCTTCCTCGTACCGACAACAAGCGTCACCTTAGACCAGGGAGGTGGCGAGACGAGGAGCGTGGGCGACGTCGTCCCCGATCGGGTGTTTTCGAAGCGAGGACGGGCCCGTCACCCCGGCCCCTGGCCTCGGCCCCACCGAGTCGGCCGTGCGGGAGCCGCCGCTGAAGCAGTGCTCCGCGGGGCCTCTCCCGTGTTCGCGGTCCGCTCTGTGTGTCGGGTGCCCCGGCCTCGTCCCGGGAGCGCTCGCGGCTGCGGCGGCCCCGCTCGCTCACGTCCACTGCCGCCGGGCCCGGCAGCCTCTTCGCCCTCGACGGCCGGAATCTCAGGCCAGGGTGAGGAAGAGCTTCTCGAGTTCCTCCTCGGTCATGGGGGCCTGCGTGCCGTCGGCGCGGTCCAGGCACTGCCGCATGCCGCTCGCGAGAATCTTGAAGCCTGCGCGGTCGAGTGCGCGGGACACGGCGGAGAGCTGAGTCACCACGTCCTTGCAGTCACGTCCCGCCTCGATCATGGCGATGACGCCGGCCAGCTGTCCCTGGGCCCTGCGCAGCCGGTTCAGCACCGGGCCGACCGCCTCGTTGTCGACGACCATCGTGCGCCTCCCTTCTCCCACCCTGCCAAAATACCCCTGTGGGTATATGGACACGATCTCAACTTGTGGAATATACCCCCGGGGGTACGTGTGTTACGTTGATCGAGGATACCCCCTGGGGTACGTGACAGCGAAGGGAGTACGAGCGTGTTCTTCATCGACACGATCGAGCTGGAGGGACTGGGCAACCGCAGCTATCTCGCGGGCGGTACCCGGACGGCAGTGGCGGTCGACCCACCGCGCGACATCGACCAGGTGGTCGGGGCGGCCGCCCGGCGCGGAGTACGCATCACGCACGTGGTGGAGACCCACATCCACAACGACTACGTCACCGGCGGGTTGGAGCTGGCCCGGGTGACGGGAGCGCGCTACCTCGTACCCGCTGCCGCCGATGTCGCCTTCGCCCGTACCCCGGTCACCGACGGCGACACCGCAGACCTCGGCGACGGGCTGACCCTGCGGGCCATGGCCACCCCCGGCCACACGCCGCACCACACCTCCTACGTTCTCGAGGAAGCCGGCCAGGGGGTCGCGGTGTTCACCGGCGGATCGCTGCTGATCGGCAGCGTCGGCCGCCCCGACCTGGTCGACCCGCGTCTGACGGAGCAGCTCGCCCGCGCCCAGTACGACTCGGCGCACCGCCTGGTCGGCGAACTCGACGACGAGGTCCCGGTGCTGCCCACCCACGGATTCGGCAGCTTCTGCTCCTCCTCCCAGGCCGGGGGCGACGCCACCACGATCGGCAAGGAGCGCGCCGGCAACGACGCCTTCGCCAAGGACGTCGACACGTTCGTCGCCGACATGCTGGCCGGGCTGGAGAACGTGCCCGCGTACTACACGCACATGGCACCGCGGAACGCCGAGGGCCCGGCCGGCGTCGATCTCACCCCGCCGCAGCAGGCGGACAGCCGTGAGATCGCCCAGCGGCTGGCGGCCGGTGAGTGGGTCGTCGACCTGCGCAACCGGGTCGCCTTCGCCGAGGGTCACGTGGCCGGCACGTTCAACTTCGAACTCGAGGGCAAGCTGGCCACCTACCTGGCCTGGATGATCCCGTGGGGCAAGCCGGTCACCCTGCTCGCCGACACCGCCGAGCAGATCGCCGCGGCCCAGCGCGAACTGGTGCGGGTCGGCATCGACCGCCCGGCCGCGGCCGCGACCGGAGACCCCCGCGACTGGCTCGAGGACGGCGACGCGCTGCGGTCACTCCCGCGCGCCACGTTCGCCGACCTGGCCGGAACGGACCGCACCGACGTCGTGGTGCTCGACGTCCGGCGGGACTCCGAGCGCGCGGCCGGCTTCATCGCCGGTTCGGTCCACATCCCCGTCCACGAACTGCACAACAGGCTCGGCGAGGTGCCGCCCGGCACCGTCTGGGTGCACTGCGCCGGTGGTATGCGGGCCGGTATCGCGGCATCGCTGCTGGACGCGGTGGGCCGTGACGTGGTCGCCGTCGACGACGGCTTCGACGCCGCAGGAGACGCCGGACTGCGCCTCACCACCGACCGCTGATTCCGACCGCCCCCGGCGGCCACCACACCTGGCACAACTGGAGTGATCCTGATGTTCTCGCGCTTCTTCTCCCGTTCGTCGGACCGCCCGTCCCGTCCCGAGCGGGTCACTGCGGCCGAGGCCCACCAGCGCACCGGCGCGTCCGCACCCGGCAGTCCCGTCCTGCTCGACGTGCGGGACCTGCGGGAGTGGTGGGTCGGGCACGCGCCCGATGCCGTGCACGTCCCGCTCGCGGACCTGCAAGCGGGTACGTCCCTGCCCGAAGCCGCGCAGGGGCGCCCGGTGGTGGCGATCTGCCGCTCGGGAAACCGCTCGCAGAAGGCCGCGACGCTGCTGGCCGAGCGCGGGTTCGACGTGGTCGACGTCAAGGGCGGCATGGAGGCCTGGCAGTCCGCGGGCCTGCCCGTCGTCGACGGCCGCGGTGGACGCGGCGTGGTGGCGTGACCGCGCTGATCCTCGCGCTCGTCGCAGGTGCGGTGGTGGGTCTGGCGCTCGGCGGCCTCGGCGGCGGCGGCAGCGTGCTGGCCGTCCCCGCACTGATCTACCTGCTGCACTTCAGCCCGGTGGCCGCGACGACGGCGAGCCTGCTGATCGTCACCGCGACCTCGCTGACCGCGCTGGTCACCCACACCCGGGCGGGGAACGTCCGCTGGAAACAGGGAGCCGCCTTCGCGGCGGCCGGCCTGATCCCGGCCGCGCTGGCCGGGGCCGCCGCCGCCCGGCTGCCGCAGGGGGTCCTGACGGCCGCATTCGCCGTGCTCGCCGGCGTCGTCGCCGTGACGATGCTGCGTCCGCGGCCCGCGGCCGAGTCCGAAGAGGCTGCGCGCCCGGCCCGTCCCGGTCCGGCGGCGGTCACGGGGGCGGGACTGGGCGGCGTGACCGGCCTGCTGGGTGTGGGCGGCGGTTTCCTCGTCGTGCCGGCCCTGGTGAACGTGCTGGGGTTCCGCATGCGGGCCGCCATCGGCACCAGCCTGCTGGTGATCGCGGTCAACTCTCTGGCCGCTCTGACTGCCCGGGGAGACAGTTTCGGCGGGCTGGACTGGGCGGTCGTCGCCCCGTTCACCGCAGCGGCCGTCCTCGGCGCATGGGACGGCAAGCGGCTGGCCGCCAAGGTGTCGGGCACCGTGCTGCAGCGCGCTTTCGCGGTCGCCCTGCTTGCCGTGGCCGTGTTCATGCTGGTGGACGCGGTGATGTGAGGCTTTCCGACGGCGGCCGGCCGCGCCGCGAACGGCCGCCCCGGACACCCGGCCCTCGCCCGCGAGCCCTCGTGGGCCGCACCGGACCCATGCTCCCCAACCCCGAACCCCCGAACCCCCGAACCCCGAACCCTCGGAAACCCCGAGAAGAGCGTCCCGCCGACGCACGCAAAGGAGATGAGCAGCACCATGAACACCACCCCCACCGAAATCGGCGTCGACCGGGCCGGCGCCCGGATCCAGGACCTGACCGTCATCGACGTCCGTACGCCCGGCGAGTACGCCTCGGGGCACCTGCCCGCCGCTCACAACGTCCCGCTGGACCGGCTGGACCACGCGCTGCCCGCCCTGCGGGAAGCGGCGGGCCGCGGCGACCTGCTCGTCGTCTGCGCCTCCGGCGCCCGTTCCGCCCAGGCGGTCCGGAAGCTGGCCGCCGAGGGCATCACCGCTACCACCCTCGCGGGCGGCACGAACGCCTGGCGCGAGCGCGGACACGACCTGCACCGGCCCGAGGGCGCCCGCACCACCTGGGGCATGGAGCGTCAGGTCCGGCTCGTCGCGGGCAGCCTGGTGCTCATCGGCCTGCTGCTGGGGCTCGTGTTCCCCTGGGCGATGCTGCTGTCGGCCGGCATCGCGGGCGGCCTGGTGTTCTCCGCGCTGACCGACACCTGCGGGATGGCCGCGATGCTGGCCAAGCTGCCCCACAACCGGCCCCGGCCGGCCGACCTCGACGCCACCCTTGCCGCACTGCGCGGATGAGGACGGCCGTCCTCGAAGTGGCGTGACGTGCCGCTGCCGGGGCATGCGGCAAGCACAACTTCTGCAGGAAAGGGACGGTACCCGTGGAGATCTCCGGCATCATCAGCGCCATCGTCATCGGCATCGTGATCGGTGTACTGGGGCGCCTGGTCGTACCCGGCCGCCAGCGCATAGGCGTACTGGTCACGATTCTGGTCGGCATCGTCGCAGCCCTGCTGGGCACCGCCCTGGCCCAGGGACTCGGAGTCTCGGACAGCGGCGGGGTGGACTGGATCGAGTGGCTGATCCAGATCGTGCTGGCCGCACTGGGAGTGGCAGCTCTGGACCGGGCGAAGGCGCGACGCTGACCCTGCCCGGTGCAGCGTGTACACGGGGACCGCGCGGCTTCGTCCGGCGCGGTCCCCGCGGTGTGTCCGGAGGCGGCCGGGCTGCCGTGGGTACGGGGCTTCGGTGGGGCGGACGGCGGTGGCCGGCCGGTCAGCCGCTCGGGAGGGCCGACGGCCGGCGGCTCAGGCGAGGGACAGGAACAGCTTCTCCAGCCGGGCGCGCATCTCGTCCCGGTTCTCACCGTTCCCGGCTTCACCTGCCGCCAGGCAGTGCTGCAGTCCCGTGGCGATGATCGCGAAGCCGGCCCGGTCCAGAGCCCGGGAGGCTGCCGAGAGCTGGGTGATGACCTCCTCGCAGTCCCGTCCTTCCTCGATCATCTTGATGATTCCGGCGATCTGCCCCTGGGCGCGGCGCAGCCGGTTGACCACGGCCCTCAATTCCGCACCCGCAAGCTCCAAATCCACAGTTGCGTCCCCTTTCGATACCCCACCGGGTACATTTCCGTCCTCTACAAGGATGACATCCGCCCGGGCATTCCCAGGATGCGATCCAGCAGTCGGGGCGCGGGGCCCGGGGTAGCGTCGTGCCCTGGCCGGAGCGGTGGGGAAGGGCGGAGCATGACGTCGGTGCAGCAGGACGGACGAATATCCGGGGCCGGGGGCGCGACCGGGACGGCGACGACCGGGGCCCGCGTGCCCCGGGTCGAGGGTTTCGCACCCTGGCCGGAGCCGTCGCCCACCGCCCGGGTGCGGGGCAAGGACCTGCGGGAGCGGGTGCCGCGTGCCTCCCATGCCGGGCTCGCGGAGCGCCCGCACCGGCCGGACGCCGTCACGGCGGTGCAGCAGTCGAACGCCGGTCGCCTGGCGCACCTGACCCCGATCCGGGTCGGGCGGATGGCCGCCAACCCGTTCGCGTTCCTGCGCGGGGCGGCCGGCCTGATGGCGTACGACCTGGTGGGGACGCCGGTCACGGGTATCGGCACCCAGATCTGCGGCGACGCGCACGCGGGCAACTTCGGTCTTTACGGCGACCACCGCGGCCTGCTCGTCATCGACATCAACGATTTCGACGAGACCGTGCACGGCCCGTGGGAGTGGGACCTGAAGCGCCTGGTCACGTCCCTGGTGCTGGCGGCACGGGTGGCCGGCGCCGATGAGCACACCTGCCGTGAGGCCGCGTTCGACACGGTGGGCTCGTACCGGCGGACCATGCGGTTGCTGGCGAAGATGGGCGCGGCCGATGCGTGGAACGCGATCGCCGACGAAGCCCTCGTCTCGCACGCCGACGCCCGCGACCTCGTCGGCACCCTCGAGCGGGTCTCCGAGAAGGCGCGGCGCAACACCTCCGCTCGGTTCGCGGCCAAGGCCACCGAGGTCCGGCCGGACGGCGGGCTGCGGTTCACGGACGCTCCGCCGGTGCTGCGGCGGGTCCGGGACGCCGAGGCGACGGCGGTCGCGGCCGCGCTGGGGCCCTACCTCCGCACGCTGCCCGACGCGCGGCTGCCGCTGCTGTCCCGGCATGCGATCCAGGACGTCGCCTTCCGGGTGGTCGGGACGGGCAGTGTCGGCACCCGGTCGTACGTCGTGCTGCTGCTCGACCACCGGGACGAGCCGATGGTGCTCCAGGTGAAGGAGGCGCGGGCGTCCGCTCTGCTGCCGCACGTGGCGGAGGCCGGTTTCGCGGGGGCGAACCCCGAGCGGCACGAGGGGCACCGGGTGGTGCTCGGGCAGCAGCTGATGCAGGTGGTCAGCGACCCGCTGCTGGGATGGACGAGCGTGGACGGACTGCCGTACCAGGTGCGGCAGTTCCGCAACCGCAAGGGCAGCGTGGACCCCGCGGAACTCGCCGCGAAGCAGTTCGACGACTACGGGCGGATGACGGGAGCGCTGCTGGCGCGGGCCCACGCCCGGGGCTCGGACCCCCGGCTGATCAGCGGGTACTGCGGCAAGGGCGAGGCCCTGGACACGGCCGTGGCGGACTTCGCGGTGCTGTACGCGGACCGGACGGAGGCCGACCACGAGCAGCTCACGGCTGCTGTCCGGGCCGGACGGATCCCGGCGGAACTCGGCGTGTAGCCGGGGACCGCGGGGCCGGGGCCGCGGAACGGGACGCGCCCCGCCTGTGCCGCCTGGCCGGTCCGACGGCTCCCCGCCCTCGGTCCCGACGCCCCGGGGCCGCACCGGGCGCCGGACCCTTACGCTGGTCGGGTGACGAATCCGGAGGCAGAGCAGGCGGAAGATCAGGCGGCGGAACGGGCCACGCAGCGCTTGGAGCAGGCGGTGCGTGCGGCTGAACAGGCGTTGATCGAGTTCGAGATCGCGGTGGAGACCTTCCGGGTGGAGGTGGACAACTTCTCGCGGCTGCACCACCAGCGGCTCGGCCCGATGTACTCGCGGCTGGACGAGCTCGACGCCCAGATCGCCGAAGCCGTCGCCGCGCGCTCGGGGGACCCCGAGGACGTGCGCCGGGCGCAGGAGGCCCGCGGCCTGGTCCTGCCGATGCCGGGCGTGGAGGAGCTGTTCCACGGCTGGATCGACTCCGACGGGCTGTCGCCCGAGGCCTCCGCGATGCTCAACGGCCAGCCGGTGCAGCCTCCGTCGCGGGTGCGGCCGAGCGAGGCGGCGCGGCGGATCTACCGCGAACTGGTCCGCAAGGCGCACCCCGATCTGGCGCGTGACGACGACGAGCAGCGGCGCCGGAGCGAGTTCATCGTCCGGGTCAACGAGGCGTACACGCTGGGGGATGCCGCCGCGCTGGAGGCGCTCGCCGCGGAGTGGGAGACCGGGCCGGTGACCGCCGCGGCAGCCGGGGAGGAGGACACCGACCCCAGCGAGATGCTGTACGCGCGGCTGGAGTGGCTGGCCGAGCGCAAGGAGCTGCTGGCGGCGGCTGCGGCCGAGCTGGAGGCCAGTGCGATCGGCGCCATGCTGCGGATGGCGCCCGAGGACCCCGACGCTCTGCTCGACGAGATCGCCGAGCAGCTGCTGGCGCAGGTCGCCGAGCGTGAGGCACGTCTCGCCGAGCTGGTTGGGTAACGTGCCGGAGGGCAGCCACGGCTGCCACCCGCCGAGGGAGTACCCGACGCACCCGTACCGAGAGAGGCCGTCGTCATGCATTTCAGCCAGCTGCCCGCAGTGGACGCCGCCGCCGTGCCGTCGGACGGCTTCCTGCTGGACGTCCGTGAGGACGACGAATGGGGTGCCGGGCACGCCGAGGGCGCCGTGCACATTCCCATGGGGCGGATCACCGAGCGGTTCGGCGAGGTCACCGAGGCCGCGGACGGCCGCACCGTGCACGTGGTGTGCCGGGCCGGGGGCCGGTCGGCGCAGGTGGCCCAGTACCTCATTGCTCAGGGCGTTGACGCAGTGAACGTGGGCGGCGGCATGCTGGCCTGGGACGCCGCCGGCCGCCCCCTGGTCAACGACAACCAGGTGCCGGCCGTCGTGCTCTAGGTGCCGCCGGTCGTGGACGATCTCCGTGTCCCGTGCCCGTCCCCGGTGAGGGGAGGGCGCGGGCACGGGCGTTTCGGGGGAGTTCCGGTGCCGGAGCGCGTGCGCAAGCGGTGCTCGGTTCCGGTTGGCGGCCCGGTCCCGGCGCACAGGTGTCTCGCCGGAAGCACGGGACCTGCCGGCCGGGCCGTCAGCGGTCGAAGTCCAGCTCCACCTGTTCGGTCACGGGGTGGGACTGGCAGGCCAGGACGTATCCCGCTTCCGTCTCCTCGGGCTCCAGTGCGAAGTTGCGGTCCATCCGGACCTCGCCCGCGACCAGGAACGCCCGGCAGGTGCCGCACACACCGCCCTTGCAGGCGTAGGGCGCGTCGGAACGGTTGCGCAGCACCGCTTCCAGCAGCGTCTCGCCGGAGTCCACCGGCCAGCTGCCGGCCCGGCCGTCCAGGGTCGCGGTGACCGTGCTGTGCGCGGGGGCCGTGGTGGCGGCCTCCGTCGTGGCCGACGGGCCGTCGTCCACGTGGAAGATCTCCTGGTGGACGTTGCTGCGCGGCACGCCGAGGGTGTGCAGGGCTTGCTCCGCGGACCGGACGAGTCCGTAGGGCCCGCAGAGGAACCACCCGTCCACTGCGTCCACGGGCAGCAGCGCGGGCAGGAGACCGGTCAGACGCTCGGCGTCGAGACGGCCCGACGGCAGACCCGACTGCTGCTCCTCGCGGGAGAGGGCGTGGACGAGCTGCAGCCGGTCCGGGTACCGGTCCTTGAGCTCCGCCACTTCCTCCAGGAACATCGTCGACGCCGCGGTCCGGTCGCTGCGGATCAGGCAGAATCGCGCCCCCGGTTCGTTCGCGAGCAGTGTCGAGACGATCGACAGCACCGGGGTGATCCCGCTGCCGCCGACAACGGCCGCGTACCGGCCCGGCCGTGGTTCGAGGACGAAGCGACCGGCCGGGGCCATCACCTCCACGACGTCGCCCGCGTTCAGCTCCTTCAGGGCGTAGGTCGAGAAGACACCGCCCTCGACGAGACGCACGCCGACCCGGAGCGACGACGGCCCGTCCGGGCCCGTCACCGGGGAACAGACCGAATACGTCCGGCGGATCTCGGCGCCGTCCTCGGCGAACCGGCGCACGGCGATGTGCTGGCCCGGCAGATGGCGGAAGGTCGTCCGCAGTTCGGCGGGAACCTCGAAGGTCACGGCCACCGAGTCGTCGGTCAGCCGATCGACCGCCGTCACGCGGAGCGCGTGGAACGCTCCATGACGGAGGGGCGGGGGCGCGGTCGCCGGGCCGGCCATCTACAGCTCCTTGAAGTGGTCGAAGGGTTCGCGGCACGAGACACAGCGGCGCAGTGCCTTGCAGGCGGTGGAGGAGAAGCGGCTCAGCAGTTCCGTGTCGGTGGAGCCGCAGTGCGGGCACCGCACCGACAGGCCGACCGGCACCGGTCCCCGGCTGCCTCCGGGCCGGGGCGGGGCGACCCCGTGCTCCTCCAGCTTGCGACGCCCCTCGGCGCTGATGGCGTCCGTCGACCAGGCCGGGGAGAGTACCGTGCGGACTTCGACGTCGGGTATGCCGTGGTCGTGCAGCACCCGCTCGATGTCGCTGCTCATCGCCTCGATGGCGGGGCAGCCGGTGTAGGTCGGGGTCAGCTCGACCTCCACGCGGCCGGGGGCGGGCATCCTGACGTCCCGGAGCACGCCGAGCTCCTCCAGCGTCACCACCGGGAGTTCCGGATCGGGGACGGATCCCGCGAGCCGTCGCAGTTCCTCCTCGACGGGTGTCCGTCCGGCCGGTGTCGTCGTCACCACGACGCCCCCGGGTGGCTGCGGTGGAGGTGCTGCATCTCCGCGAGCATCCGGCCGAAGGGTTCGGTGTGGAGACCCTCGCGGCCGGCGCCGGCGGTCCAGGCTCCGCGTCGGGGGCCCTCGGGCACCGTCAGCGTGGCCCGCTCGAGCACCGACGTGACGGAAGCGAGCCAGCTGTCGTTCAACTCGGTCCAGTCGACGGGGAGTTCCCCGACCGGCTCGAACAGCTCACCGGTGTAGCGCCACAGGGCGTCGGTGGCCCGCTGCATCCGCTCGCGGCTCTCCGGGGTGCCGTCGCCGAGGCGCAGCGTCCAGTGCTCGGCGTGATCGCGGTGGTAGGCGATCTCCTTGACCGCCTTCGCGGACAGCGGGGCGAAGGGGGTCCCGGTGCGGGCCAGGCGGTTGTGGAGCAGCTCCTGGTAGGTGGAGAAGTACAGCTGCCGGGCGATGGTGTGCGCGAAGTCCCCGTTGGGTTGCTCCACCAGCTGGCAGTTGCGGAACTCGCGCTCCTCGCGGAGATAGGCGAGTTCGTCCTCGTTCCCAACCAGGGACAGCAGGTGCCGGGCCTGTCCGAGGAGGTCCAGCGCGATGTTGGCGAGGGCGACCTCCTCCTCCAGTACGGGGCCGTGGCCGGCCCATTCCCCCAGGCGCTGGGCGAGTACGAGCGCGTCGTCGCCGAGGGCGAGGGCCGCGGTCCTGTCCGCCGGCCGTATGGGGGCGGTTCCGGTCTCCACGGGGCCCGCGCTCACAGGTGCTTCACCCCGTCCGGGATCGTGTAGAAGGTCGGGTGCCGGTAGGGCTTGTCGGCGGCCGAGGCGAAGAAGGGGTCCTTCTCGTCCGGTGACGAGGCCGTGATCGCGGTGGAGGGCACGACCCAGACGGACACGCCCTCGGCCCGGCGGGTGTAGAGGTCCCGGGCATTGCGCAGGGCCATCTCGGCATCGGGGGCGTGCAGGCTTCCGGCGTGTGTGTGCGACAGGCCGCGGCGGCTGCGCACGAACACCTCCCACAGGGGCCAGTCGGTCGAGCTCATGCCTTCGCCTCTCCGTGCTTGGCCGCGTAGGCCGCGGCGGCCTCCCGTACCCATGCGCCGTCCTCGTGGGCCCTGCGGCGCCGGCCGATCCGTTCGTCGTTGCACGGTCCGTTGCCGCGCAGCACCTCACGGAACTCGTCCCAGTCGATGGGTCCGAAGTCGTGATGGCCCCGCTCCTCGTTCCACACCAGGTCGGGGTCCGGGAGTGTCAGACCGAGGGCCTCGGCCTGCGGGACACAGATGTCGACGAAGCGCTGGCGCAGTTCGTCGTTCGAATGGCGCTTGATCTTCCAGGCCATGGACTGTGCCGAGTGCGAGGACTCGTCGTCGGGCGGGCCGAACATCATCAGCGACGGCCACCACCAGCGGTCCACGGCGTCCTGGGCCATCGCGTGCTGTGCCTCGGTGCCCTGGCTGAGGGCGAGGAGGAGTTCGTATCCCTGTCGCTGGTGGAAGGACTCCTCCTTGCAGATCCGGACCATCGCGCGGGCGTACGGGCCGTACGAGCAGCGGCACAGGGGGACCTGGTTGGTGATCGCGGCGCCGTCGACCAGCCAGCCGATCGCGCCGACGTCGGCCCAGGTCAGCGTCGGGTAGTTGAAGATCGACGAGTATTTCTGGCGGCCCGTGTGAAGCTTGTCGAGCAGCTCGTCGCGGCCGACGCCCAGGGTCTCGGCGGCGCTGTAGAGGTAGAGCCCGTGACCGGCCTCGTCCTGCACCTTGGCCATCAGGATGGCCTTGCGGCGCAGGGAGGGGGCGCGGGTGATCCAGTTCGCCTCGGGCTGGATGCCGATGATCTCCGAGTGGGCGTGCTGGGCGATCTGCCGCACGAGCGTGGCCCGGTAGGCGTCAGGCATCCAGTCGCGCGGTTCGATCCGTTCGTCCGCCGCAACCGCGGCGTCGAACGCGGCCTCGCGTACGCCTCCGGCTTCCACCGTCGTCGCCATGCGGCGCCCCCTTCTTCCCGTCCGAGCCGACCGACCGATCGTTCGGTTCAATGGTGCGGCCCGTCTCGTAAGGTGTCAAGGCTGTGGATAACCCGGTTGGGGTGTGCCGGGTGCGGTCGGCTGAGTACCGTTCTTCCGGTGCGGGACCACCGTTGTGCCGGAGGGGCCGTACCGCAGCGCAAGGACGGCGTGGGGCGACTGCCCCGCGGCGGTGGACCAGGGGGAGTGGCAATGGAGCGGCACGACACCGCCGCAGGGGCGGAGCCGGATCCGGAGGTACCGCGAGGCGTGTCCTCGCTGTCGCTGCCCGCTCGCGCAGCCGTCGCGCTGGCCGTCGCGGTGGTGACGGTCGCGGTCGGCCTCCATCTGGCGATGGTCTTCCTGCACGTCGCCCCGTCGAACACGCTGACCAAGCGGCACGGGGACCGGATCAACGGCTATGTCTACCCCGAGTTCGAGCAGAACTGGAAGCTCTTCGCTCCCAACCCGCTGCAGCAGAACATCACCGTGCACGCCCGGGCGCAGATCCGCACCGCCGACGGCGGCCTGCGGAAGACCGGGTGGACGAACCTCTCCGGCCAGGACGGCCGCGCGATCCTCCATCATCCGCTCCCCAGCCACACCCAGCAGAACGAACTGCGCCGTGCCTGGGACTTCTTCACGGGATCGCACGACACCGAGGGGCAGCCGAACGGATTGCGCGGCCGGCTCTCCGAGGAGTACCTGAAGCGGATAGTCATGCTCCGTTTCGGCCGCGAGCACGAGGGCGGAAAGGTGGAGCGCATCCAGCTGCGCTCCGTCTCGACGCCGATCGGCACTCCGCCGTACAGCCGGGAGAAGACCGACATGAAGCCCGAGCGCCGGGTGCTGCCCTGGTGGTACGTCACCGACCAGGACCTGCCCCTCGACGAGGCCCGCGCGTCACGCACCGCGGAGGGGAAGGCGGCCCGGTGAACGACATGCGATTCGAGAACGCCCTCGCGCGCGGCCTGAACCGGATCACCCGTACCGCCCTCGGCCCCTACCAGGCCGCCGTCGTGCGCATCGGGTTCTCCTTCACCTGGTTCGTCTTCCTGCTGCGGGAGTGGCCGCACCGGGCCGAGCTGTACGGGCCCGACGGCCCGTGGAGCTGGGACATGGCGCGCCGGCTCATCGCCGACAACGACGCCTTCACGGTGCTGATGTGGTCCGACAGCGGATTCTGGTTCGAGTTGGTCTACCTGCTGGCTCTGACCTCTGCGGCGCTCCTGCTGCTCGGCTGGCGCACGCGCACCATGTCGGTGCTGTTCATGCTCGGCGTCCTGGCCATGCAGAACCGCAGTGTGTTCATGGGGGACGGGGGAGACAACGTCATCCGGCTGATGGCGCTCTACCTGATGTTCCTCCGCTGCGGGACGGTGTGGTCGCTCGACGCGCGCCGTCGCGCCCGGCGGGCGGCGGCCACGGGCGCTCCCGCCGACGCGTCGGGGAAGCCCTCGGAGGCGCCGGACGCGCCGGAGGAACCGGCGGACGCACCGACGGCGGGCGCCGCCGTCGCCACGAAGTTGCGGTCCACCAGGTCCGGCCGGGACGCCACGGGCGTCGTGCTCTGGTCGTTGCTGGGCGCCGGACTCGTGACGGCCACCCTTCTCGGCCTGCTGAGCGGTGGCTGGGCCCTGCTCTTCTGGGGACTGTGGACGGGGCACGCCCTCTGGTGGCTCGCCTGCCGTCACGCCGTCGGCTCCGAGATCCCCGCGGTCATGCGGATCGTCGGGAACCTCGTGCACAACGGCGCCTTCCTGGTGATCGTCACGGAGGTCTGCCTGATCTACGCCACGGCCGGCTGGTACAAGATCCAGGGATCACGCTGGCAGGACGGCACCGCGCTGTACTACCCGATGCACCTCGACTACTTCTCGCCCTGGCCCGCCCTCTCGGAGGCGCTGGCCGCCAGCGGCGTCATGGTCATGCTCATCACCTACGGCACGGTGATCGTCCAGGTCGCGTTCCCGTTCACGCTGTTCAACCGCCGGGTCAAGAACGTCCTGCTCGCGCTGATGATCACCGAGCACGCCGGGATCGCGGTGCTGCTCGGTCTGCCGTTCTTCTCCCTGGCCATGATCGCCGCGGACGCAGTCTTCCTTCCCACGTCCTTCCTGCGCCGGCTCGGGCACCGGGCGGCCGGCCTCCGGGCCCGGCTGGTGCACCGACGGAAACCGGGAGTCTCGGAAGCGGGGCCGGCGGAACGGGAACGTACCCTCGTCGGGTGACCAGCGAGACCACCGAGCCCGTCCAGTACGACGAAGCCTTCGCACCCGGCGGCGCTGCCGGGGCGGAGGTCGGGGTCGGCCCGCACAGCCGGCCCTGGCCGTCCGGAGCCCACTGGGACCCCGAGCTGCTCGAGCACGGCGACCGGCGGAACGTCGTCGACCGCTACCGCTACTGGACCAGGGAGGCCATCGTGGCCGACCTGGACACCCGTCGCCACGACTTCCACGTCGCGGTCGAGAACTGGGGCCACGACTTCAACATCGGCTCCGTCGTGCGCACCGCCAACGCGTTCCTCGCCAAAGAGGTCCACATCGTCGGACGACGCCGGTGGAACCGGCGCGGGGCGATGGTGACCGACCGATACCAGCATGTGCGGCACCATCCGGGCACGGCCGAGCTGACGGCGTGGGCGGCCACCGAGGAACTGCCGATCATCGGCATCGACAACCTGCCGGGGGCGGTGCCGCTGGAGACGACCGAACTGCCCCGGAACTGTGTGCTGTTGTTCGGCCAGGAGGGCCCCGGACTGACCGAGGAGGCGCGTGAGCACGCGGCGATGGTGTGCTCCATCGCCCAGTTCGGGTCGACCCGCTCGATCAACGCCGGGGCGGCGGCGGCCATCGCCATGCATGCCTGGATCAGCCGGCACGCCGAGATCTGACAGCCACGGCTGCCGGAAAGCGGCGGCGCCGCCCCCGGCAGCACCGCCGGGGCCGGCGGGTGCGGAACCTGTCGGTGCCGCCCCCGCCGGGAAGCCGGACGGGGCTCAGGCCGGCCTGCGGACCTCGACCGTCCGGAAGCGGTTCGCCACGAAGGCGCCGTCGCACAGCGCGGCGTTCGCGGCCGGATTGCCACCCGATCCGTGGAAGTCGGAGAACGCCGCCGTCTGGTTGACGTAGACCCCGCCGGTCAGGTTGAGGGAGAGCTGGGCGCACTCCTCCAGGCAGACGTCCTCGACGAGTCGTTCGACCTCGGGGGAGGTCGTGTACGCCCCGACCGTCATGGCGCCCTTCTCCCGGACCGTGCGGCGCAGCAGGGCGGCCGCGTCGGCCGCCGAGTCCACGGAGACGGCGAAGGAGACCGGGCCGAAGCACTCCGACATGTACGACGCCTCGTCGTCCGGCTTCGACCCGTCGAGCTTGACGATGACCGGGGTGCGCACCGTGGCGCCGGGGAAGTCCGGGTTCTGGACGGTACGCGACGCGAGCGCGACCTCGCCCAGTCCGGAGGCCGCCTCGAGCCGCTCCTTCACCTGCGGGTTGACGATCGCGCCCAGCAGGGCGTTCGCCCGGGCGTCGTCCCCGAGCAGCTTCTCCACCGCGGTGGCCAGGTCCGCCACGAACTCGTCGTACGAGCGGTGGCCCTGGTCGGTGTCGATGCCGTCCCGCGGGATCAGCAGGTTCTGCGGGGTGGTGCACATCTGCCCGCTGTAGAGGGAGAGCGAGAAGGCGAGGTTGCCCAGCATCCCCTTGTAGTCGTCGGTCGAGTCCACGACCACGGTGTTGACGCCGGCCTTCTCCGTGTAGACCTGCGCCTGGCGGGCGTTGGCCTCCAGCCAGTCGCCGAAGGAGGTGGACCCGGTGTAGTCGATGATGCGGATCTCCGGGCGGACCGCGAGTGTTTTGGCCAGCCCCTCATCGGGCCGCTCGGCGGCCAGGCACACCAGGTTGGGGTCGAAGCCGGCCTCACGGAGCGTCTCGCGGGCCACGGCCACGGTCAGCGCGAGCGGGAGCACGGCCCGCGGGTGCGGCTTGACCAGCACCGGGTTGCCCGTCGCCAGCGAGGCGAACAGTCCCGGGTAGCCGTTCCAGGTCGGGAAGGTGTTGCAGCCGATGAGCAGGGACACGCCGCGCGGGACCGGGGTGAACTGCTTGCGCAGGTTCAGCGGGTCGCGCTTGCCCTGCGGCTTCGACCAGTCGGCCGCGTCCGGGGTGCGGACCTGCTCCACGTACGCGTACGCCACGGCCTCGAGGCCGCGGTCCTGGGCGTGCGGGCCGCCCGCCTGGAACGCCATCATGAACGCCTGGCCGGACGTGTGCATGACCGCATGGGCGAACTCGTGGGTGCGGGCGCTGATGCGGGAGAGGATCTCCAGGCAGACCATGGAACGGGCCTCCGCGCCGGCGTCCCGCCATGCGGGGACGGCCTTGCGCATGGCCGGGAGCAGCACGTCGACGTCCGGGTGCGGGTACTCCACGCCCAGCTCGGGGCCGTACGGGGACACCTCGCCGCCCACCCAGCCGTCGGTCCCCGGCTGGTCGAGCTCGATGCGGGTGCCGCTCAGGGCGTCGAAGGCAGCCTGCCCCTCGGCCGCACCCAGGCTGCCGGGGGCGCCGCCCTCGCCGTATGCCTTGGGGTGTTCCGGGTGCGGTGACCAGTAGGCGCGGGAGCGGATGGCCTCCAGGGCCCGGTCCAGAGTGGGGCGGTGCTTCTCGATCAACTGCACTGCGGACAGTTCGGCGGCCATCGATGACCAACTCCTCGTCGAGCCGGGCGGGAACGGTTGTGGACTCCGATGTCCCGGGAGCCGGCGGGACAGGAGGCCCTGGAAGGTACTCTAACCGAACGATCGGTCGGGACAAGGGGTCCGGTCGAACCTGTGGACAACCCTCGGGGAGGATCGCCGCCATGGACACCGTGACGCGCAGCAGCACCGTCGCCGTCGTCGGAACCGGCACGATGGGCCAGGGAATCGCCCAGGTCGCGCTGACCGCCGGGCACACCGTACGGCTGTACGACGCCGTTCCCGGGCGGGCCGCCGAGGCGGCCCGGACCGTTCTCGGACGGCTCGACCGGCTGGTGGAGAAGGGCCGCCTCGACTCCGCCGAACGGGATGCCGCCCGCTCCCGGCTCCGGCCGGCCGGCGCGCTCGCCGACCTGGCCGACGCAGCGCTCGTCGTCGAGGCGATCGTCGAGGACGCGGCGGTCAAGCAGCAGCTGTTCGCCGAGCTCGAGTCCGTCGTCCCCGAGGACTGCCTCCTCGCCACCAACACGTCCTCGCTCTCGGTGACCGCGGTCGCCGCGGTGCTGCGCAGGCCGGAACGCTTCGTCGGACTCCACTTCTTCAATCCCGCGCCGTTGCTCCCCCTGGTCGAGGTGGTCAGCGGCTTCGCCACCGGGGACGCGGCGGCGGACCGGGCGTACGAGATCGCGGCGGCCTGGGGCAAGACGCCGGTGCGCTGCACCGACACCCCGGGGTTCGTCGTCAACCGGGTGGCGCGCCCCTTCTACGCCGAGGCGTTCCGGGTCCACGAGGAGCGGGCCGCGTCCCCCGCCACCATCGACGCCGTGCTGCGTGAATCCGGCGGCTTCCGGATGGGCCCGTTCGAACTGACCGATCTCATCGGCCAGGACGTGAACGAAGCCGTCACCAGGTCGGTGTGGGACTCCTTCGGGCAGGACCCGAAGTTCGCCCCGTCGCTCGCCCAGCGCCGGCTCGTCGAATCCGGTCTGCACGGGCGGAAGTCGGGGCGCGGGTGGTATGCGTACGGCGACGCCGGAGCGGTCGGCCGGCCGGTACCGCACACCGCCGCACCGGCCAAGGCGCCGGCCGGCATCCTGCTGCACCCCGGTGACCTGGGACCGGCGGCCGCCCTCCCGCAGCTGATCGCCGAGGCCGGCATCCCGGTGACCCACGCCGAGCCGGGGCACGAGCCGGGCATCGAGCTCCCCGGCGGCGCACGGCTCGCCCTCACCGACGGCGGCCGGGCCACGGACGTTCGGCGCGCCGGGCGTATCCACGTCGACCTCGCCCTCGACTACCGGACCGCCGGACGTGTCGCCCTCGCCCCGTCCGACACCGCGTTCCCGCAGGACGTGGAGGCCGCGACCGGCCTGTTCCAGGCCATCGGCAAGGAGGTCAGCATCATCGACGACATCCCGGGCATGATCGTCGCCCGGACCGTGGCGATGCTCGCCGACTTCGGGCACGACGCGGTGGGCCGGGGTGTGGCCACGGCCGAGGACGTGGACACGGCGATGCGCCTGGGCGTCAACTACCCGCTCGGCCCCCTGGAGTGGAGCGAACGGCTCGGTGCCCCCTGGCTGTGCCGGACGCTGGACCGTCTCCACCGGGAGTACCCGACGGGCCGGTACGCCGCCTCGCAGCGTCTTCGCCGCCGTGCGGTGGCCGCCGGGGAGCTGCTGTAATCGTGACCATGGCCAAGCGCGACACCTACACGCCCGAATCGCTGCTCGCGGTCGCCGTCGAGGTGTTCATCGAGCGCGGTTACGACGGCACGTCCATGGAGCACCTCTCGCGCGCCGCGGGGATCTCCAAGTCGTCGATCTACCACCATGTGCGCAGCAAGGAAGAGCTGTTGCGGCTTGCGATAAGCCGGGCCCTGGACGGCCTGTTCGCCATCCTCCGGGAGCCCGGCGCGTGCCGGGGGCGGGCGATCGACCGGCTGGAGCACGTCACCCGGCGCACGGCGGACGTGCTGATGGCGGAGCTGCCGTACGTCACCCTGCTGCTGCGGGTGCGAGGCAACACCGACACCGAGCGCTGGGCGATGGAGCGGCGCCGGGAGTTCGACCACCAGGTCCGGCAGCTGCTGGAGCGGGCGGCGGCCGACGGCGACCTGCGGGACGACGTGGACCTCGGCCTCGCGACCCGGCTGCTGTTCGGAATGATCAACTCCATCGTCGAGTGGTACCGCCCGCACGGCCGCGGTGCGACGGACCGCGAGCAGGTGGCCGACGCGGTCGTCCGGATGGCCTTCTCGGGGTTGCGCACGACCTGAGCGCCCGGTGACCGTGCCCCGCGCCGGGCCGTCAGCTGCTCTCCGGCTCCAGGTCGGTCTCCTCGAAGACCAGCAGGGTGCGGGTGCTGAGCACCTCGGGGATCGACTGGATACGGGTGAGGACCAGCTCCCGCAGCGCCCGGTTGTCCTCCGAGTGGACGAGCAGCAGAACGTCGAAGTCGCCGCTCACCAGGGCTATGTGGGCGGCTCCGGGGAGCTGCTCGAGCTGGGCCCGCACCGTGCGCCACGAGTTCTGCACGATCTTCAGGGTGATGTACGCGGAAGCCCCCTGACCTGCCCGTTCGTGGTCGACGCGGGCGCTGAAGCCGCGGATCACGCCGTCGTCGATGAGCCGGTTGATGCGGGAATAGGCATTGGCCCGGGATATGTGCACCTGGTCGGCGACCGAGCGTATCGAGGCGCGGCCGTCGGACCTCAGCATCCGCAGGATCGCCCGGTCGATGGCGTCCAGCCGCCGCGCGGGCGGCAGTGATCCGTCTCCGGCCATCCGTTCAGGTTCCATCCCCGTGCGCCTCCCCGTCGTGGACGTCCTGCAGCCATCTCAGGCTGTGGAGAGCCGTTTGTCCACAGGCTGAACCCCCCTGTAGCCAAAATGTGCCGGCAACCGAACAATCGGTAGGTGAGCGTCCACCGAACGCGCTCTGCTGGCCTGCCCACAAGGAGGTGCTCGTCATGACGGTCTTGGAGCAGCCAGGGTCGTACCATCCCGTTCCGCCGCCGGCCTGGCGGCCGCGCGTCGACCCCGCGCCGCTGCTGCCGGATGCCGAGCCCCACCGCGTGCTGGGCACGCCCGCGGCCGCGGCCGCCGACCCGGACCTGCTCCGCCGGCTGCACGCCCAGCTGGTGCTCGGCCGCCGGTACAACGCCCAGGCAACCGCCCTCACCAAGCAGGGGCGGCTCGCCGTCTACCCGTCCAGCACCGGCCAGGAGGCCTGCGAGATCGCGGCGGCGGCCGTGCTGGAGGAGCGGGACTGGCTGTTCCCCAGCTACCGCGACACCCTCGCGGCGGTCGCCCGCGGCCTCGATCCGGTCGAGGCGCTCACCCTGCTGCGCGGCGACCGGCACACCGGATACGACGCCCGCAAGCACCGCATCGCGCCGCTGTGCACCCCGCTCGCCACCCAGCTGCCGCACGCCGTGGGCCTGGCGCACGCCGCCCGGCTCAAGGGCGACGACGTGGTGGCCCTGGCGATGGTCGGCGACGGCGGCACCAGCGAGGGCGACTTCCACGAGGCGCTGAACTTCGCCGCCGTCTGGCAGGCTCCGGTGGTCTTCCTGGTGCAGAACAACGGGTTCGCCATCTCCGTGCCGCTCGCCAAGCAGACCGCGGCCCCCTCGCTGGCCCACAAGGCGGTCGGGTACGGCATGCCGGGCCGGCTGGTCGACGGCAACGACGCGGTCGCCGTCCACGAGGTGCTGGGCGAGGCCGTGCGCCGGGCCCGCAGCGGCGGCGGCCCCACCCTGGTCGAGGCGGTCACCTACCGCATGGAGGCCCACACCAACGCCGACGACGCCACCCGCTACCGGGAGGACGACGAGGTCGAGGAGTGGCGCGGCCACGACCCGATAGCCCTGCTGGAGCGGGAAATGCGCTCGGCCGGGCTGCTCGACGACGACACCTCCCGGTCCGCGCAGGAGGCGGCCGAGGCCATGGCCTCCGACCTGCGGGAGCGGATGAACGAGGACCCGGTCCTCGACCCGATGGACCTCTTCGCCCACGTCTACGCGGAACGGACCGTGCAACTGCGCGACCAGGCGGAGCAGTTGCGGGCAGAGCTCGAGGCAGCCGCGGAAGCGGGGGAGGAGAACCGGTGACCACCGCAGCAGCAACCGCAGAGCCGGCCGCCGTGACACGCAGGCCGGCCACCATGGCGCAGGCGCTCGGCAGGGCGCTGCGCGACGCCATGGCCGCGGACCCGGACGTCCACGTCCTCGGCGAGGACGTCGGCACACTCGGCGGGGTCTTCAGGGTCACCGACGGCCTGGCGAAGGAGTTCGGCGACGACCGCTGCACGGACACCCCGCTCGCCGAGGCCGGCATCCTCGGCGCCGCGGTCGGCATGGCGATGTACGGTCTGCGGCCCGTGGTCGAGATGCAGTTCGACGCGTTCGCCTACCCGGCCTTCGAACAGCTGCTGAGCCACGTCGCCAAGATGCGCAACCGCACCGGCGGAGCGATGCCGATGCCGATCACCATCCGGGTCCCCTACGGCGGCGGGATCGGCGGCGTCGAGCACCACAGCGACTCCTCCGAGGCGTACTACATGGCCACGCCCGGGCTGCACGTGGTGGCCCCGGCGACCGTGGCCGACGCGTACGGGCTGCTGCGGGCGTCCATCGCCTCCGACGACCCGGTCGTCTTCCTGGAGCCCAAGCGGCTCTACTGGTCGAAGGCGGACTGGTCGCCGGAACGGCCCGAGGCGGTCGAGCCGATCGGTCGCGCCGTGGTCCGGCGTACGGGGCGCAGCGCCACCCTGATCACCTACGGCCCCTCGCTGCCGGTGTGCCTGGAAGCGGCCGAGGCGGCCCGGGCCGAGGGCTGGGACCTCGAGGTCCTGGACCTGCGCGGGCTCGTCCCCTTCGACGAGGAGACGGTGTTCGCCTCGGTGCGGCGGACGGGCCGGGCGGTCGTGGTCCACGAGTCCTCCGGCTTCGGCGGCCCCGGCGGCGAGATCGCCGCCCGGATCGGCGAGCGCTGCTTCCACCACCTGGAGGCGCCGGTGCTCCGGGTCACCGGCTTCGACATTCCCTATCCCGCCCCGATGCTCGAGCAGCATCACCTGCCCGGAGTGGACCGCATCCTCGACGCGGTCGCCCGGCTCCAGTGGGAAGCCGACTGGACGCCCGGGAAGGCGGGGAACTGATGGCCGTCGTACGCGAGTTCAAGCTGCCCGACCTCGGCGAAGGGCTCACCGAGGCGGAGATCGTCCGCTGGCTGGTCCAGGTCGGGGACGTCGTGGCCGTCGACCAGACGGTCGTCGAGGTCGAGACCGCCAAGGCGATGGTGGAGGTCCCGTGCCCCTACGGAGGTGTGGTGACCGCACGCTTCGGCGAGGAGGGCACCGAACTCCCCGTCGGGTCACCGCTGCTGACCGTCGCCGTGGGCGCGGCCGCCGGCACCGCGCAGGAGGCCGCCCCGCAGACCTCCGGGGAGGAAGGCTCCGGCAACGTCCTCGTTGGGTACGGCACCGCGGCGCCCGCCGCCCGCCGGCGGCGGGTGCGCCGCGAGCCCGCGGTCAACGGCGCCTCGGTGCACAGCGCGCAGGCGGCCCCGGCGCAGTCCGCGCCACCGGCCTCCCCCGTGCCGTCCGTGACCGCCGGGCCCCCGGCCCGGGCGACCCGGCCCGCGGACTCCGGCCCCGTTCCCGTGATCTCGCCGCTGGTCCGCCGCCTCGCCCGGGAAAGCGGTCTGGACCTGCGGGAGTTGACCGGCA
>NZ_JAMQGM010000028.1 GCF_023703325.1 Streptomyces meridianus | reverse complement strand
CGGCGGCACCCGAGGGTGCGGACGCCGGCGGCTCGGCCCCGGCCTGCTCTCCCGGCCTGGTCGGATCGGTCACCGCTCGCCCTTCCCCGCCGTCGGCGCGGCCGGCGGCTCGACGAGTCCGCTGCGCAGGGCGGCGGTGGACGGCCGCCCGGACGCGGGCCCGTAGCGCTCGGCGAGCGACTCGCGGGCGATCTTCTCCTGGAGCTTGAGGATGCCCTGCAGCAGGGCCTCGGGCCGCGGCGGGCAGCCGGGCACGTACACGTCGACGGGGAGGATCTGGTCGACGCCCTTCGTCACCGAGTACGAGTCCCAGTACGGACCGCCGCAGTTGGAGCAGGCGCCGAACGAGATGACGTACTTGGGCTCCGGCATCTGCTCGTAGAGCCGCTTCACTGCCGGCGCCATCTTGTCGGTGACGGTGCCGGAGACGATCATCAGATCGGCCTGGCGGGGGCCGGGCGCGAAGGGGATCACGCCGAGCCGGATGAAGTCGTGCCGCGCCATGGAGGCGGCGATGAACTCGATCGCGCAGCACGCGAGCCCGAAGTTGAAGACCCACAGGCTGTAGCGGCGGCCCCAGTTCAGGACCACCTTCATGGGTTCGGGGGCGAGCCGGGCGAGCGGGCCGAGCCGGCTTCCGGCGGCGGGGGTCGCGCGCACCGGATCGGGCAGGGCGACCGGTGCGGCGGCGGGGGTCCCGGGGGTCATGTCCATTCGAGAACACCCTTCTTCCAGGCGTACAGCAGTCCGACCGTGAGGAAGCCGAGGAAGACGAACATCTCCACCAGCGTGGCGCCGCCGAAACCCGGGGCCGCGAAGATCGTCGCCCACGGGAACAGGAAGATCGAGTCCACGGCGAAGATCACGTAGAGGAAGGCGTACACGTAATAGCGGACCTGCGTATGCGCCCAGCTTTCACCCACCGGGTCCACGCCGCACTCGTACGCGAGCAATTTCTCGGCGGTCGGCGCGACGGGGCGCAGCAGCCGGCCGGCCCCGAACGCCACGGCCACGAACAGCACGCCCACGGCGACGAGCAGTCCGACGACCGAGTACGACTGGAAGTAGTCGGCGGCGGTCTCCACACCGGCGGCTCCGGCCGCTCCGGTGGTGCGCACGGTCGCCTCCGGCACGTCCGCCCTCGCTCCCTGGCTCTGCTGTCCGCCGGCTCTGCTGTCCGACGATCTGTACGCACGGGAGTCTAGGCCCTGCCACTGCGGGATCGATCAGCCGTCTCGCCCACGCCCGCTCACCCTCCCGCGGCAGGGCGGAACCGGTGTCCGCCCCTCCGACGGAGCAGTGCGCACCCCGAGTGACGGGTTTCACACGAGCCGCCGGTCGGCGGGCCCGCCCACCTGCCCCGGGGCCGGTTCGCCGACGGCATCGCACCCCGGCCGAGGTGCACCCAAGTCCCCTTCGGGCACCCGTCGATGGAACGGACGGATGAACGGCGCCATGGGGACGCACGGGTCCCACGCCGACGGGGAAAAGCTTCCGAACCATGACAAACAGCCACCTGTCCGGCCGTCCGCTCTCCGGCACCGTTCGAGGAAGGCGACCCTTACCGAAGTAGGGTGACGGTCGGGACGACCGCTGGGCACACCTCCCCCTCCTCACTCGGGGGAAGCCCGGAACCACCGCCTCGAAGGAGGTCCAGCGAAGTGACGAGCCAGGTCAGCACCCCGGACGAGCAGACGCCCGGGGCACCGATCACGGACGGGCAGAGCCCGGCCGCCAAGGAGGTCAGGCGCCTCGACCGCGTGATCATCCGCTTCGCCGGTGACTCCGGCGACGGCATGCAGCTGACCGGTGACCGGTTCACCTCGGAGACGGCGTCCTTCGGCAACGACCTGTCGACCCTGCCGAATTTCCCGGCCGAGATCCGCGCCCCCGCCGGCACCCTGCCCGGTGTCTCGAGCTTCCAGCTGCACTTCGCCGACCACGACATCCTCACCCCGGGTGACGCGCCGAACGTCCTGGTCGCGATGAACCCGGCCGCGCTGAAGGCCAACCTCGCCGACGTGCCGCGCGGCGCGGAGATCATCGTCAACACGGACGAGTTCACCAAGCGCGCGATGGCCAAGGTCGGCTACGCCGCGAGCCCGCTCGAGGACGGTTCGCTGGAGGCGTACAACGTCCACCCGGTGCCGCTGACCACCCTCACCGTGGAGGCGCTGAAGCGCTTCGAGCTGTCCCGCAAGGAGGCGGAGCGCTCGAAGAACATGTTCGCGCTCGGCCTGCTGTCGTGGATGTACCACCGGCCGACCGAGGGCACCGAGAAGTTCCTGCGCACCAAGTTCGCCAAGAAGCCGCAGGTCGCCGAGGCGAACGTGGCAGCGTTCCGCGCGGGCTGGAACTTCGGCGAGACGACCGAGGACTTCGCCGTCTCCTACGAGGTCGAGCCGGCCTCCGGCACCTTCCCGACCGGCACGTACCGCAACATCTCCGGGAACCTGGCGCTGTCCTACGGGCTGATCGCCGCCTCCCGCCAGGCAGACCTGCCCCTCTACCTGGGCTCCTACCCGATCACCCCGGCCTCGGACATCCTGCACGAGCTGTCGAAGCACAAGAACTTCGGTGTGCGGACGTTCCAGGCCGAGGACGAGATCGCGGGCATCGGCGCCGCACTCGGCGCCGCGTTCGGCGGGTCGCTCGCGGTGACCACGACGTCGGGCCCCGGTGTGGCGCTGAAGTCCGAGACCATCGGCCTCGCGGTCAGCCTCGAACTGCCGCTGCTGATCGTCGACATCCAGCGCGGCGGCCCGTCGACGGGCCTGCCGACCAAGACCGAGCAGGCCGACCTGCTCCAGGCCATGTACGGCCGCAACGGCGAGGCCCCGGTGCCGATCGTCGCCCCGGCCACCCCGGCCGACTGCTTCGACGCCGCGCTGGAGGCCGCCCGGATCGCCCTGGCCTACCGCACCCCGGTGTTCCTGCTGTCCGACGGCTACCTGGCCAACGGCTCCGAGCCGTGGCGGGTCCCGGACGTCGGTGAACTCCCCGATCTGCGGGTGCAGTTCGCGACCGTCCCGAACCACACCGCCGAAGACGGCGCCGAGGAGTTCCGGCCGTACCAACGGGACCCGGAGACGCTGGCCCGGCCGTGGGCCGTGCCCGGCACCCCCGGCCTCGAGCACCGCATCGGCGGCATCGAGAAGCAGGACGGCACGGGCAACATCTCCTACGACCCGGCCAACCACGACTTCATGGTCCGCACCCGGCAGGCCAAGGTCGACGGCGTCGAGGTGCCGGACATCGAGGTCGACGACCCGAACGGCGACGCGGACGTGCTCGTCCTCGGCTGGGGATCGACGTACGGGCCGATCACCGCTGCCGTGCGCCGCATCCGCCGGGGCGGGGGCCGCATCGCCCAGGCCCACCTGCGCCACATCAACCCGTTCCCGGGGAATCTCGGCGAGGTGCTGCGGCGTTATGAGCGAGTGGTGGTTCCCGAGATGAACCTCGGCCAGCTCGCCATGCTGCTGCGGGCGAAGTACCTGGTCGACGCCGCGTCTTACACCCAGGTCAACGGAATGCCGTTCAAGGCCGAACAGCTCGCGGGGCACCTCGCCGAGGTGATCAACGGGAACCCGGAGGAGGACATCGATGGCTGAGACGACGGCCGAGCGCCGGCTGCTGACCGACGCGCTCTCCCTCGTGCCGAAGGCCGAGGCGGAACAGTCCATGAAGGACTTCAAGTCCGATCAGGAAGTGCGCTGGTGCCCCGGCTGCGGCGACTACGCCGTGCTCGCGGCCGTGCAGGGCTTCATGCCCGAGCTCGGCCTGGCGAGGGAGAACATCGTCTTCGTCTCGGGCATCGGCTGCTCGTCACGCTTCCCGTACTACATGAACACCTACGGGATGCACTCGATCCACGGGCGCGCCCCCGCCATCGCGACGGGGCTGGCCTCGTCGCGGCGCGACCTGAGCGTGTGGGTGGTCACCGGTGACGGCGACGCGCTGTCGATCGGCGGCAACCACCTCATCCACGCGCTGCGGCGCAACGTGAACCTGAAGATCCTGCTGTTCAACAACCGGATCTACGGGCTCACCAAGGGCCAGTACAGCCCGACCTCCGAGACCGGCAAGATCACCAAGTCGACGCCGATGGGCTCGCTGGACGCGCCGTTCAACCCGGTCTCCCTCGCGCTCGGCGCGGAGGCGACCTTCGTGGCCCGCACGGTCGACTCCGACCGCAAGCACCTGACCCAGGTGCTGCGCGAGGCCGCCGCCCACCCGGGCACCGCGCTGGTGGAGATCTACCAGAACTGCAACATCTTCAACGACGGCGCCTTCGAGGTGCTCAAGGACAGGGAACAGGCGCAGGAGGCGGTCATCCGTCTCGAACACGGGCAGCCCATCCGCTTCGGTGCGGCGCTCGACCCCGAGCAGGGAGGGGACGGCCTCGGCTCGCGGGGCGTCATCCGCGACCCGGCGACGGGCGACCTCAAGGTGGTGGACGTCGCCTCCGTCGGCACGGACGCGATCCTGGTCCACGACGCGCACGCCATGTCGCCGACCACCGCGTTCGCGCTGTCGCGGCTCGCCGACCCCGACACCCTGCGCCAGACCCCCATCGGCGTGTTCCGCAGCGTCGACCGGCCGGTGTACGACACCGACATGGCCGACCAGCTGGAGGGCGCGGTGGAGAAGTACGGCAAGGGCGACCTCGGCGCTCTGCTCGCCGGCAACGACACCTGGACCGTGGTCGGCTGACGCGCATCACCGGGGCCCGGAGCGTGTTTCGAACACGCTCTGAACGGGTGCCCGCCCGGGGAGTCTTCGTACCTCCGAGGCGGGCACCCGCTGTGATGGGGGGATGACTTCCCGGACCGGCCGGCCAGGCGACGCCACTCTGCGGGACACCCTCCCCTACCGGGCCAAGAGGCTGCTGCTCGGGCCGCCGCTGGTCACCGAGCGGCTGGCCCGGGAGAAGCTGGACAACCGGACCGCGCTCGGCGTGCTCGCCTCGGACTGCATCTCGTCGACCGCGTACGGCTCGGAGCAGATCCTCCGTGCCCTGGTGCCGGTCGTCGGCCTCGGCGCATTCACCCTGATCATGCCGGTGACCGGCGCGATCCTGCTGGTGCTGGTGCTGCTGACGCTGTCGTACAGCGACGTGGTGATGATCTACACGCGGGCGGGTGGCTCGTACGTCGTCGCCCGGGAGAACTTCGGGCCGAACGTCGCGCAGATCGCCTCGGTGGCGCTGCTCGTCGACTACATCGTCACCGTCGCGGTGCAGACCGCCGCGGGAACCGACGCCCTCATCTCCCTGGCCCACCTGGCGGGCTCCGGCTGGACCGGTATCGACCACCTCAAACTGCCGGTCAGCATGGGTCTGGTGCTGCTCCTGGCCTACGGCAATCTGCGCGGGCTGCGCGAGGCGGGACGCGTCTTCGCCGTCCCCGCCTACCTGTTCATCGGCTCGATGGGCCTGGTCATCACGATCGGCCTGGTCCGCTGGGCCACGGGGAGCCTGCCCGAGGCCGACGTCCGCGCGCCGGGCGCCGTGCCGCTGGGCCAGGAGGGCTCCGGGCTGCTGTACGGGGCCTCGCTGTTCATCGTGCTGCGCGCGTTCGCCAACGGAGGCTCCTCGCTCACCGGGCTGGAGGCGATCTCCAACGGCATCTCCGCGTTCCGGCCGCCGCAGGGCCCGAACGCACGCCGCACCCTGATCGCCATGAGCTGCATCCTCGGCATCCTCGTTCTCGGGGTGTCAACGCTCGCCCACCTCACCCACGCCATCCCGTACGTGGACGGCAACCCGACGGTGATCGCCCAGGAGGCCCGTCTGGTGTTCGGCGACAGCAGCCTGGGAACCGTGGGCCTCGTCGTCGTGCAAATGGCGACGGCGCTGATCCTCTACACGGGCGCCAACACCCCGTTCACCGGCTTCCCCTTCCTCGCCAGCTTCGTCGCCGCCGACCGGTTCCTGCCCCGCGTGCTGACCCGGCGCGGGCACCGGCTCGCCTTCTCCAACGGCATCATGGGACTGGCCGCCGCCGCACTGGCGCTGCTGCTGGTCACCCGGGCGAACGTCGACCGGCTGGTGGCGCTGTACGCGATCGGCGTGTTCACCGCGTTCACCATGGCCGGTGCCGGACTCACCGCCTACCACCTGCGACGTCGTGAGCCCGGCCGGACCTGGAAGATCGGCGTCAACCTCGCCGCCGCCGTTGTCTCCGCCGCCGTCGTCCTGATCTTCGCGGTCACCAAGTTCACCGAGGGCGCGTGGCTCGTCGTCGTGGTCTTCCCGCTGGGCGTCTGGGGCCTGATCCGCATCAACCGCCGTTACCGGCACGAGGCCGAAGCCCTGGAGCAGGTGCCGCGACCCGACCGGGAGGGGGCGCCCTGGCGGCGGCACCTGGTGTACGTCCTCGTCGAGAGCTTCGACCTCGCCACGCTCAAGGCGCTGCGGTACGCCCACGAGTTGCGGCCGGACGAGGTCCGCGCGGTGCACATCGTGGTGGACGACACCCGCGGGCGGCGGCTGCGCGAGCGCTGGGAGGCGTCGCCGGAGACCTCGTCGGTGCAGCTCCAGCTGGTGGACTGCCCGGACCGGCGGCTGCGGCAGGCGGTCGCCCAACTCGCGGCGCGGGCAACGGAGTCAGGAGACACCTGGCTGACCCTGCTGGTGCCACGCCGCACGTACACGCCGGTCATCGGCAGGCTGCTGCACCGGGGAACCGGCGAGGTGCTCGCGAAGGCCCTGGACCATCTGCCGAACGTGGCCGTGACGATCCTGCCCTTCGACGTGGAACGGGCCGTCGCCGAGCTGCGGGTGCAGCACCGGCTGGGGGGCTGAACAGCAAGGGCCGGGATGGCGGCCCGTAGGAACCGGAAACCCCGCCACCCTCGGACCGGTCAGTACCGTAATACGATACGGACATGACACATCCGCCCCCGGAGCACTACCGTCGCCCTGACGACTCCTGGACCCCGCGGACGGGGCCGCACGCCCCGGGGAGGGCCCATGCAGCCGCAGAACGAGCAGCGCACCGGTCTGGTGTTCGGCGTCCTCGCGTACGGCCTCTGGGGCCTGATCCCGGTGTTCTGGCCCCTGCTCGAACCCTCCGGCGCGGTGGAGATCCTCGCTCACCGCATGGTGTGGTCGCTGGTCGTCGTCGCCGCGTTCCTGGCCGTCAGGCGCCGCTGGAGCTGGATACGGCCGCTGCTGCGGGAGCCCCGGCGACTGGCCATGGTGGGTGTCTGTGCGGTCACCATCTCCCTCAACTGGGGCTTCTACATCTGGAGCGTCAACAGCGGCCGGGTGGTCGAGGCATCGCTGGGCTACTTCATCAACCCGCTGATCACCATCGTCTTCGGCGTGGTGCTGCTCAAGGAACGGCTGCGCGCCGTGCAGTGGGCGGCGGTCGGCATCGGCGCGGTCGCCGTGGGCGTCCTGACCGTCGGATACGGCCGCCTGCCCTGGGTGGCCCTGGTCCTCGCCTTCTCCTTCGCGACGTACGGCCTGGCGAAGAAGAAGGTCGGTCTCGGCGGTATCGAGTCGCTGGCCGCGGAGACGGGTGTGCAGTTCCTGCCCGCCCTCGGCTTCCTGTTCTTCCTCGGCGCCCGGGGCGACGCCACCTTCGGCGCGCACGGCGCCACCCACGCGCTGCTGCTCGCCTCGTGCGGTCTGGTCACCGCGATCCCGCTGGTCTGCTTCGGGGCCGCCGCCATCCGCATTCCGCTCAGCACCATCGGACTGCTCCAGTACCTCGCCCCCGCCTTCCAGTTCCTCCTCGGCATCACCTGGTTCCACGAGGCGATGCCCGCCGAGCGCTGGGCCGGATTCGCCCTGGTCTGGCTGGCGTTGACGCTGCTGACGTGGGATGCGCTGCACACCGCCCGCCGTTCCCGGGCCGCCCTGCGTGCCGCTGCCGTCTCCCCCCGGTCCACCGCCACCGCCCCCGAGGCGGCGGCGGTGGACGCGGTGGACGCCGGGAAGGCATAGGGCCTCCCGGAACAGCGGCCGGTCAGAAGTCGAGCGTCGCGATCAGTGGCCGGCTCAGCGGGTTGCCGCTCTGGTTGACCTGCATGTGGCCCACGCCGAGGAGCTTCCGGTTGCCGGGTACCGGGACGATCCGCGCGAACCACAGGGACTGCTGTGCCTGGCGGGTGATGTCACCGGTGGCGGGCAGTTCGCTCCAGGCGGTCCTGCGGCAGTCCCCGTCGCCGGTGAGGTGCCAGCGGTTGAGGTGGATCAGACCGCCGTGGCCGTCCGGCGCGGCGTCGCGGCCCTTGGGGCAGGAGGGTGCGTCGTCCGTCACGTCCACCCACCGCTCGCCGTCCCAGCGCAGCGTGAAGGACCGGTCCTGCGGCTCGTTCTCCATCTCGCCGTGGTTGAAGGACAGGTCCCCGTACGCGAGGGCCTTGCCTCCCGGCAGCGCGAGCACGCGGTCGAGGCTCGCCGACGCCTCGGGTGGCTGGGGATCGGGGAAGCGGAAGACCGGCGTGTCGACGACCTTCCAGTCCCGGCCGTCCCAGTGCATGGCGGCAGGCTGGGAGTACTGGTCCTCTCCCAGGCCGGGACCGGTGGTCCGGTGGCCGACGGCCCACACGTCGTCCCCCGAAGTGCCGGCCATGGACGAGGCGTTCGCGGGCAAGGGGCGGTCGCTCCAGCGCCTGCCGTCCCAGTGCTGCGCCTCCTCGCCGGCCAGTACCCACACGTCGTCGGGGCCGAACACCAGCACGTCCTTGAGGCGTCCGGTGAGCTTGGAAGGGACGCGCTGCCAGCGGCTGCCGTCCCAGCGCGCCATGTGGAGACGACTTTGGTGGCCGGTGCCCACACCGTGCCCGATGAGCCAGACGTCGTCGGGGCCCGAGGAGGCGAGCCTGGTGCTGTACACACCGCCGTCGAGCTCACGCGGCATGTCCTGCTGTCTCCAGCTGCGGCCGTCGTAGTGGAAGAGGCGCTGGTCCCCGGACCTGCTTCCGGCGCCCGAGTCGAACGCCGCGGTGGCCCACATGTCGTCCGCTGCCGGAGCGGTCACGTCGAGGAACCGCCCCCGCTTGTCCCCGGCCACGTCCGCATAGGCCCAGCGCGGCCCCTTTGCCGAGGAGCCGGGCGACGACGATCCCCCGGTGGGACGTCCGTCCCCGTCACTCGCTGCCCTGTCCGTGCCGCACCCCGCCATCACCAGGACAGCCAGAACTCCCAGTGCTGCTGCGGTGCTTCTGCTGCGCATGTGTCCCCCACTCCCGGCGCCGGCCGTCCGGCGCAGCGCCCGCCCCGGACGCCGATTACCCGTTGTCCCCGCACGGACGACGGGCTCTCTCTAGATTGCCACCATGCGAACTCCCCGTCAGGCAGCCCGGACAGCCGTGATCGATCCGGAAGGCGCCGTCTTCCTCCTCCGATACGACAACCCGGAGGTCGGGGTGCACTGGGCCATGCCCGGCGGCGGGCTGGATCCCGGCGAGTCCCCCCGCGAGGGCGCCCGGCGGGAACTGTGCGAGGAGACGGGGTGGACGGACCTGGAACCGGGCGCCCTCCTGTGCACCTGGGAACACGACTTCACGCGCGCGGGCGTTCCGGTGCGCCAGCACGAGCACATCTACCTGGCGAGCGGGCCCCGCCGCGCCCCCGCCGATCACGTCCTCGGGGTGCACGCGGAGGAAGGAATTCTCACCTGGCGCTGGTGGTCCCTCGGAGAACTCGCGGGTTCGCCGGAGGCGCTGTGGCCCCCGCAGTTGCCGGATCTGCTGTCCCGGGTCCGCACACGGGACGCCCTCGAGCCGGTGCACCTCGGCTACGTGGCCTAGCCTCCGGCACAGACGCCCCCGTCAGGGCAGCTCCCAGCGACGAGAGCCCGCGCGGACGGCTCTCCCGCTCCGGGGCGTACGCCGTCCGCCCCGCCCGCCCGGCGGCCCGGCCGGGTGGGGCGGGGAACCCGAAAACCCCGCGCACCCGCTCGCCTCACCCGGTACGGTCTCGAGCGTTCCCACTGCGGGGAGCCCAAGAGCTCCGCGCACGGCCGCCCGGCCATTCCCACGACGAGAGCAGGTTTCGTCCATGGCTTGTCGTATCAGCGAGCTCGTGCTCGGTTGCCGCGACCCCGAGATGCTGGCGCGGTTCTGGTGCGAGGTCCTGGACTTCGTCGTGCTCGATCGCGAAGGTGACGAGTGCTTCGAGATCGGACCGCGCAAAGGGTTCGGCGGCCCGCAGCCGACGATCATCCTCAGCCGCAGGGACGAGCCGGAGCCGGGGAAGTCCCGGCTGCACATCGACGTCAACGCCACCGACCGCGATCAGGACGCCGAGCTCGAACGCCTCCTGAAGCTCGGGGCGCGCCGGGCCGACATCGGCCAGACCGGCGAGGAGCAGTGGCACGTTCTCGCCGACCCCGAGGGCAATGAGTTCTGCCTGCTCAAGGCCCGCCTCAACCCTCTCTGACGGCTCTGCTTCCCCGGACGCCCGTGCTCCTGCTGTTCACCCACGGCGCCTGGCACACCTTCGTCGCCGATGTCCGGGCCGGCGGGCTCCCCGCTACCGGCTGACCACTCGCGCGCACCCGACGACGAGATCGTGGTCGCGCGCTGTCACCGCAGGCCGCGCGGGCGCTCCGGCAGCCCGGCGTCCCCGGCCGGGCGTCGGCGGCGCGGCTCAGTGGCTTTTTTCGGGGTGTGCCGGGGTGGACAGAGGTAGAAGAGTTCGAGCTCGCCGTCCTCGTCGTTCAGGCCGTCGAGCATGCCGACCGGACGCCAGCCCACGCGCTGGAGCAGCCGCTGCATCGCATGGTTGGACAGCCTGGCCGAGGTGAACAGCTTCGGGGTGACGCAGGAGCCGGACGTGACGGCGAGGAGGCCGGTGCCGATCCCCTTGCCCCGGACGTCGCGGGCGACATAGAGCCGGGTGATGAAGCCGTGCTCGAAGAACGAGTAGTCCAGTACGCAGAAACCCAGCGGCCCGGACGGCGTCTCGGCCATGAAGACGTCGCCCTGCCCGCACCACAGGCGGAAGCCGGAGCGCCGCTCGGCGGTGACGGCGTCCGGGGGGACGTCGATCGCGGCCAGGGCGTCCGCATCCGCCTGACTCGCGCGGCGTACGGAGACTTCACCGAGATCGAGTTCTTCCATGATTCTCATACTGTCGACTCGCTCAGCCCATTGCGCAAGTCATGCGCACATTCCCCGGATCTCCCCATCCGGAACACTCGTACCGTGAAACCGATTTGATGGGACGTCAGTTTCATCACCGGCAGAGGCCTCTCGTCCCCACCGGAACCGGGACCCCTGTCACGCCCCGACGCTGCCGTCCACGCCCTCTCGCAAGAAGTCCGCGTGACCGTTGTGGCGGCCGTACTCGAGCAGCACGTGCAACATGACCATTCGCAGCGAGACGTCCTCGCCCCAGCGTGCCTGGTACCGGGTGAGGTCGAGCGACTCCGTCCCGCGCTCGATCCGGCGTGCGTGCTCGACCTCCGTCCGCCAGGCCGTGAACGCCTCGGCCCGCGTGGACCCGCTCGCGTCGTACGCGGCCTGGAAGTCGCCGTCGTCCGACCACACGCGGCCCAGGTCCTCACCGCCGATGGTCACGCGGAACCAGATGCGCTCCACCTCGGCCATGTGCCGCACGAGGCCGAGCAGCGAGAGCGACGACGGGGGCATCGACCGGCTGCGCAGTTCCTCGTCCGACAGCCCGTCGCACTTCATCGCGAGGGTGGCGCGGTGGTAGTCGAGGAAGGCACGGAGCATTTCGCGCTCCTGCGCGATCAGCGGCGGACCGATGCGTTCGGTGGTTCCGGTCGGTTCGGTGGTCACGGCCACATCCTCTGCTCAGGGCCCCCGGGGCAGGACGGGGGCAACGCCCCCTTGTTAGCGGGGCCGAGGGCCGGCGGCAACCCGATTCCGGCACCGACGGTGATCACGGAAACGCGGCCGGGGGACGATCAGGACGTCTCCGGTCCTCCCTGGGAAGGTGCTGGGAGCGAACGGCGCCCGCGTCACCGGGGCTGCTGCCCCGCCACCTCGTCGCGGCGGCGGATCCGCATGCCGGGACGGCGCCGGTGGACGGTCAGGTAGGACAGACCGCGGTCGCCCGCGGTGAGATTGCGACGGGAGCCGTGGGGAAGCCAGTGCAGGGCGCCCTCGGTGAGGGGCTGCGGCCCTTCCGCGGTGCCGAGGACGCCGTCACCCGCCACGACGAACAGGAGAACGTCGAGGTCCGGTTCCGCGTGGGTGTCCACGCGCTCCCGAGGCGGCAGGTGCACGATGTTGGCGTCGAGCTGCCGCCCGGGTTCGGCCAGCCTCCACAGTGCTCCGCCCGGGGCGGAGGTCTGCCCGGTGAGGGCTCGGGTGTCGCACAGGAGGCGCGGCAGCGCTTCGTCCGGGGCATCTCCGAGTGGTCGGCCGCCGGGTTCCCGGGAGACGTCGGGACGGTGGGAGTCAGACACCGGCGTTCGCCTTTCCGATGCGCACCAGCCACCGTTCCGGACCTGACTCGACGTAGTCCCAGGAGCATCCGCCGGGGTGTGCGGCCTCGAACTCGCGGTGCAGCGGCTTCGGATCGTGGTTGTTCACCAGGGTGAACGCCTCCCCCGGGGCGAGCCGCGCGTAGCGGGCGAAGATCGTCGGGTGGCGTTTGCCGTGAGGGATCTCGCGCACGTCGACGACGGCCGGGCGCTCCAGCTCGCCGCCCTCGAGCAGCGTCCCTAGATCGGACACGAGTCCGGGCAGGTCCGCCCCGGGCAGTTCGGCGAGCGCGGGCAGCAACACGTCCTGCTCCATGGAGAAATGGACCGCGAGAACCGCCTGAAGGCCCCCGGCGGCGGCCGGGACGTCCTCCTCCTCTCCGGAGGCGATCGCGTCGATGCGCCGAACCAGGTCTTCCGCGGTGGTGTGCAGAGCCCGTACGAGCAGACCGGTCCGGGCGGCGCCCGCAGCGGGTGCGTGGAGGGCTTCGACGCCGGCGGCGAGGTGACGGCGCAGCTCGCCGTCGCAGAACTCGGCCAGGGCGCGGCCCGAGGGCTCGTCAGTGGTGCGGCCGGACGAGGCCGCGTGCGTCAGGTCGGCCAACCGGTCGGACAGGCGCTGCTGGATCCGGCGGACCGCGGCCCGGGCCCGGACGACGGGGTCGGTACCGGTCCCCTGAATGTGGACCTCGGAAGGTGATGTCACGAGCTGTCCCTTCTCCGTCCGCCTCGATCCGGCAATTATTACATGTACTATTCGTGGAAACCTTGTCCGACCCGGACCGGTGACGGCATCCGGTCGGCGCATGCCCGGCGGCCGGACCGGACCGCCGAGGGCGGAGAGGGGAGGGCACCGTGGGAACGTCCCGGGAGCGGTCCCGCCGCCGCGAGGTCCTGGACCTCGTCCAGGGCGCGGGCGCGCCCGTCGGCGTGGCCGAGGTCGCCGAACATCTCGGCGTCCACGCCAACACCGCGCGCTCCCACCTGGACGCCCTGCTGGCGGAAGGTTCGGTCGAACGGACGCTGGAACGCCCCTCCGGCCCCGGACGCCCCCGCACCGTCTACACGCCGCGGCCCGGCATGGACCGCGACGGACCTCGCAGTTACCTGCTGCTGGCCCAGGTTCTGCTCGGTCATCTCGCCTCCGGTGGCGAGGACGCGGGCGAAGCGGCCGCGCGGGCCGGCCGCGCCTGGGGGCGTCATCTGATGGACTCTCCCCCGCCGTTCCGGCACCTCACGGACGGAGCGGCGATCGCCCGGCTCACCGCGCTGCTGGACGACCTCGGCTTCGCGCCGCAGAGCGTGGGGGACGACGCAGAACGCCCGGACGCGATCCGGCTGCGCCACTGCCCGTTCCTCGAGCTGGCCGAGGACTACGGGCCGTTGGTGTGCCAGGTGCATCTCGGTCTGATGCAGGGGTCGTTGACGGAACTCGGGACAACGATCACCGCTGCCCGGCTGGAGCCCTTCGCCGAGCCCGACGCGTGCCTGGCCCGTCTGGAGCGCGCCGACGCCGCATGACCTGCGCCGCGCACAGGCCCGCGACCGCCCGGGCCTCGCTCGCCCGCAGCACTTTCGATGCCCATCGCCATGAGGAACCCCGATGAACGAGACAGCGGCAGACGTGGCCGGCGCGGTCGCCTTCGTGTGGCTCGGCCTGGTCCTCGGGATCTCCTTCCTCGAGGCGCCGCTGAAGTTCCGCGCTCCGGGGGTGACCGTCCGGATCGGGCTGGGTATCGGACGGCTCGTCTTCCGGGCCCTCAACGCCGCCGAGGTGGTGCTGGCAGCCGTCGTGGCCGCCGCCGTGGCCGCGGGCGGTCCGTCGCTCGCGGTGACCGTCTTCACAGTCGTCGCGGCCGTGGTCCTCACCGCACAGCTCGCCGTGGTCCGCCCGCGGCTCAACCGCCGTTCCGACCGGGTCCTGACCGGGGAGCACCTGCCGCGTTCCCGCGGTCATCTGTACTACGTGGCCCTTGAGGCCGCGAAGGTCGCCGCCCTGACCGGTCTCGGCATCAGCGCCCTCGCCGCGGCCTGAGTGTCCACACCTACCGGCGCCGTGTCGCGCGGACAGGTCACAGCCGGTCGTAGACGAGAAGCCCGTCCTCCCGCAGCCGCGCTCCCGGAGTGGGTGGATGTTCCGTCAGCCGTCCGTTGTGCGCCAGGTGCACCACCCGCACACCGCGCGCCAGCACGGCGAAGTCGGCGATGAGGCGCCGGTGGCAGCGCCACCACACCGCCTCCGAGCACATCACCGCCGACCGGGTCGTGGCGGCCTGGCACAGCAGCTCGTCCATGGCCGCGAGGAAGTCCGGATCGCGGGTGTGGCCGGCATAGCCGCGGAAGGAGGCGTTCTCCCAGAAGACGTCGGGAGAGTCCGCGGCCGCCTTGCGGAACCCGCCCAGCCGCTTGTCCCACCGGTAGGCCAGGCCCTCCTCCGGCATCCACTCCTCGAGCGCCTTCCGGGCGACGTCGGGGTTGCGGCGGCTTCCAGGAGCGGTCCGCACGTCGACCACGGCCTCCACACCGGCGCCGCCCAGGAGCGGCGCGAGCCGGTCACGTGTCGCGGAACCGTGCCCGACGGTCACCAGTGTCGTCGGGCCGCCGGTTTTCGGCGCGGCTGCCACCGCGGGTCACCTGACAGCGGTGGTGAGCAGGACGGCGCAGTCCTCGACCGCCTCCACGCCGTGCCGGGCGGGCGGGATGATCAGCAGGTCGCCGGCCGCACCGTCCAGCGAGTCCTGTCCGCTGTGCAGGCGCACCCGTCCGCGCAGGACCGTCAAGGTGGCCTCTCCCGGGTTCTCGTGCTCGGCGAGCCGCGTCCCCGCCGTCAGGGCGATGAGGGTCTGCCGCAGGATGTGCCCGTGACCGCCGTAGACGGTCCCGGCACTCCGCCCGCTCGATGCGGCGGCAGCGCGTTGCTGATGGTCCCGTACCTCTGCGTCCAGCGAAACCTTCTCCATGGGCCGAGTGTGTCAGCCCCGCTTCCCCGGCCGAGCACGCCATGCGGGGGCGGTGGTTCCGCGGGGCCGCACGGGGGATTCCATCGGGGCGCACACGACGAACGCAGACGCATCCGCGGCCCGCCCGCGCGCTCGCATCCATGCCCCTCGGGCTCACACCATCACGAACCGGGAGCACCGGCCCCTGCCGAAACCATTGGGCCGAGGCGGTATTGACGGCGGCTCACTCCGCGCCCGACGATGCATCCGCACCCTGCCCTCTCCATCGCCGCCGCCACGTGCCGTGCGCGTGCCGGGCCGACGGCGAGGGTCTGCACGCTCGGCGTCCGTTCCACCCCCACCGTTCGGAACCCGGAGCTCTCATGATGCGAAGATCACGGATACGCCGCGTCGCCACGATCGCCGCCGCCGGCGGCGTCCTCGCCGGGCTGTTCGCCGGCGCCGCCCCCTCCGCCGCGCTGCCGGCCGTTCCGGAGAAGGCCGCGGTCACTGCCGCACCGGACATCCCGCTGGCCAACGTCAAGGCGCACCTGTCCCAGCTCCAGTCGATCGCCGCCGCCAACGGCGGCAACCGCGCCCACGGCCGCGCCGGATACCAGGCCTCCCTCAACTACATCAAGGACCAACTGGACTCGGCCGGATACACCACCACCGTGCAGGCCTTCACCACCTCCGGTACCACCGGCTACAACCTCATCGCCGACCGTCCCGGCGGCGACCCCGACCACACCGTCATGGCCGGCTCCCACCTCGACTCCGTCACCGCCGGCCCCGGCATCAACGACAACGGCTCCGGGTCCGCAGCCGTCCTCGAAACCGCCCTTGCCGTCGCCCGCACCGGATACCAGCCCACCCGGCACCTCCGCTTCGCCTGGTGGGGCGCCGAAGAACTCGGCATGATCGGCTCCGACCACTACGTCGACAACCTCGCCTCCGCCGACCGCTCGAAGATCGACGCCTACCTCAACTTCGACATGATCGGTTCCCCCAACCCCGGCTACTTCGTCTACGACGACGACCCCGGCATCGAAGACGTCTTCCAGGACTTCTACGCCGCCAAGGGCATCCCCACCGAAGCCGAGACCGAAGGCGACGGCCGCTCCGACCACGCCCCCTTCAAGAACGCCGGCATACCCGTCGGCGGCCTCTTCACCGGCGCCGAACGCACCAAGACCACCACCCAGGCGCAGAAATGGGGCGGCACCGCAGGACAGTCCTTCGACCCGTGCTACCACCGCTCCTGCGACACCACCGCCAACATCGACGACACCGCCCTCGACACCAACACCGACGCCCTCGCCCACACCGTCTGGACCCTCGGCTCGCAGGCCCCGCCGCCCCCGGGCACCGTGTTCGAGAACACCGCCGACGTCTCCGTGCCGGACGCCGGGGCGGCCGTCACCTCGCCGATCGCCGTCACCGGGGTCGCCGGGAACGCGCCCTCGGCCCTCGAGGTCGGGGTGGACATCCAGCACAGCTACCGCGGTGACCTGGTCGTCGACCTGCTCGCGCCGGACGGCACCGCTTACCGGCTCAAGAACTCGAGCTACTTCGACTCGGCCCCGGACGTCGTCACCACGTACACCGTGAACGCGTCCGCCGAGGTCGCGAACGGCACCTGGAAGCTGCGCGTCCAGGACGTCTACAGCGGCGACACCGGCTTCATCGACAGCTGGAAGCTCACCTTCTGATCCCGGTCCGTCCGCGGGCCCGGCCGCCGCACCGCCCGCGGCGTCACACCGTGATGTCGCGGGTGGTGAAGCGCGCCCAGGCCGCCGAGCCGAACACGGCCGCGTACAAGCCCTGCAGGCCGACGTTGCTCAGCAGGTCGCTCCACTCGACGGGGCTGCGCAGCAGGTCGGCGAAGCTCAGCCAGTAGTGGGAGAAGAGGTACGGCTGGATCATCTCCAGCTGCGGGACGGCGTTGAGGATCTGCACGGTGATCACCAGCCCGACGGTGGTGGCCATGGCCGCGATGCCGCTGTTGGTCAACGTGGACACGAACAGCCCCAGCGCCGCCACCCCGACCAGCGAGACGGCGACGGCCACCGCCACCGCGACCGCCCGCAGCAGCCCCTCCACGAGCGGAACGGTGGTGCCGGACAGCAGCGTCACCTTCCCCAGCGGGAACAGCAGGGCGCCGACGGCCAGCGCGGAGCCGGCCACCGTCAGGGTCGCGACCAGGCAGAAGGCCAGCGTCGTCGCGTACTTGACGAGGAGCAGCCGCACCCGGCCGGCGGGAGCGACCAGCAGGTAGCGAAGCGTCCCCGTGGCTGCCTCGCCCGCGATCGCGTCACCGGCGACGACCCCGACTGCCATCGGCAGGAAGACCGGCAGCGTCGCGGCGAGCGCGGTGAACACCAGGAACAGACCGTTGTGCGTGACCTGAGCGATGAACGCCGGACCGGCGCCCGCGCCGCCCTCGTCGCCGCCCGTCTCGAACCGGACCGCGACACCGACCAGGACCGGGACGGCCGCCAGTACCGCGAGCATCACCAGCGTGCGCCCGCGCAGGAACGTCGTCCGCAGTTCGCTGCGCAGCAGTCCGGAGCCCCGCCCGAGGCCGCGGGGGCGCCGGGCCGCCGCATCCCGCAGCGGGGCGGGGTCCGTGCGGGGACCCGGGACGTCGTACACCGGCGCGGCCGCGCCGGGTTCAGTCGGAGACATGGAATCCCTCCCCGGTCAGGGCGACGAACGCTTCTTCCAGCGAGGTCCCTTCGATCGCGAAGGAACGGACCCGGACCCCGGACCGCACCAGAGCGGCGTTGAGGTCGGCGAGGTCGGGGGGGTCGACGGCGGGCGGATGCCCCGTCACCCGGGGGCCGCTGACGGTGATGCCGTGCACCCCGTGCACCTCCAGGACGCGGGCGGCCTCACCGGGGTCCGGCGTGGTGACGACGAGCCGGCCACGGGCGCCGGCGGCGAGGTCGGCGACCGGCCCCTGGGTGAGGAGGCGGCCCTGGGACATCACCGCGGCGTGCGTGCAGACCTGTTCGATCTCGTCCAGCAGGTGCGAGGAGAGGAAGATCGTGGTGCCGTCGGCGGCCAGCTCTCGGATCAGGGCCCGGATCTCCCGCATGCCCTGCGGGTCGAGACCGTTGGTCGGCTCGTCCAGGACGAGGAGGCTGCGCGGCTTGAGCAGGGCTGCGGCGAGTCCCAGGCGCTGCTTCATCCCCAGCGAGTAGGCGCGGGCCTTCTTGGTCGCCGCCGCGGCCAGCCCGACCCGCTTGAGAGCGGTGTCGACGCGGGCCCTGCGGGTGCGCGGCTCGGACGTCGGGTCGGCCGCGTCGATGCGGGCCAGGTTGGCCCGTCCGGAGAGGAACCCGTAGAGGGCCGGGCCCTCGATGAGCGCTCCGACCTCCGGCAGCACCCGGCCGGCTTCGACGGGCATCGGACGGCCGAGGAGCGCCGTGCTGCCCGAGGTCGGCTCGATCAGGCCCATCAGCATGCGGATCGTGGTGGTCTTGCCCGACCCGTTGGGTCCGAGGAACCCGAAGACGCTGCCGCGGGGCACGGTGAGGTCCAGCCGGTCGACGGCCAGCTGTCCGCCGCGGAAACGCTTGGTGAGGTCTCGGGTCGCGATGACCGTCTCGGGCTCCGAGGTGGTCGACGTCCCCATCGGTCTCCCCTTTGAGTCGTCAGAGAGTGGTTCCGACGATTCTGCCGGGACGAACCCCCACAGAGCGGGCACCCCGCCGGATGCGGCAGGATGCCCGCGCAGGAACGCTCACTTGGCGGCGTCGGCGGCCTTGACGAGCAGACTCTTGTCGACCGCGCCGGCGTAAACCGCGCCGTCCTCCGTCATCAGGACGTTGACGAGCCGGGTGCTGAACACCGTGCCGGTGCCGAACCGTCCGGTGACCTCGTCGCCGAAGCCCCGGGGCATCTTCCGGGCCTCGGGCGGGAGTCCCGCCTGCCCGGAGTCGCCGGTGCGCGCGTCGTCGCCGGCCCGGGCGTCCAACCGCTTCTCCTCGACGCCCTGATCGGGGGCCTTCAGCTCGGCGACGGTCGTCCAGCCCTTGCCGATCAGCGTGAAGCCGGGCTTGCCGAAGTCCCGCTTCCCGGCACCGGGCTCGTCGGGGTCCGACTGCGGGCCCGGCTTTCCGATGCCGGGAAGCACGCGCTGCACCGCCTCGTCGTCGCGGTGCTTCCTCGCGAGCTCGGACTGCTCCGTCACCTCGGCACCCTCGGGCGGGGTGAACGCGAACGTCCGGGCAGCAGGCCTGGCGTAGTCCACCGACGTGAAGCCCGCGTCGACCACGGCCTTCCCGCCGCTCTTGGGCATGAGCGTGAACTTCAGCGGTACGCCTTTCTCCGCGTCGACCGCGATCCGCACCGATTCGACCGTGCTGCCCGCCTGCTCGGGCTCGATGAGCAGCTGGTAAGTGTCGCGGCCGGCGACCTTGGCCGTACCGTCCACCGTCACCGAGGTCGTCTCGTCGACGGCCTCGAGAGCCTTCTGGGCGAGCGTCTGCGGAGTGGCCCCGGCCGGACCCGCCGGCAACTCCCGTCCGCCGGGGCGCTGCCGGGCCTCACGTTCGCGCGGGGCCTCGGCGTGGTACGCGGCGTCGCTGCGCGAGTCGTACGCCCACAGCTCGCCGCTGTTGTGGATCACGCTGTACTCGGAGGCGTCGTCGACGATCGCCAGCCGCTGCCGGTCCGGCCCGTCCACGGCCACCCGGAGCGTGTGCGACCCGGACGCGAGTTCGGCCAGCCGGGCCTTCGGGTCGATGGCGGAACCGCCCCGATCGCCGGAGGAGCCGCCGAGCGAGACACCCGAGGGCAGCTGTGGAATGCCCAGGTCGGTGGTGATCCTGACCGTCCCGGACATGGCCCGGGTGTCCGACTCGGCGATCTTCGCCACGAGCTGCTCCGGCGTCAGCTTCGGCAGCTCCGGGTCGTCGCCCGCAAAGGCGGGGACGAATCCGATGGCTGCGGCTGCGGCTCCGGCCACGGCGACCGGAACGGCATACCGCACCGCTTTGTGACGGGACGTCACCCGGCGCCGCGGGACCGGGGCATCCTCGTTCGGTTCGTTCCGTTCCATGCTGCGACCTCCATGATCGGCGGTGGTCCGTCGGACAACACGTCTCCACCCCCGCCGCCATTCTTGCTCCGGGGACCGATGGGATGGTGCTACTCATCTCACCAATTCGCCGGTGCCGAATCGTCGGCCCGCGGAATCAACTCGGCCTACTGCCAAGGGAGGAGAACACCGGCGAACGGCACGAACGGTCTACGACCGGAGGGGGAGGGCACCCTCAGGGGTGCGCGCCGAATGGCCCAGCCTCACCCGCGACGGGGACACCGGGAGCCCCGCGGCAAGGCCCGTCGCTCCCCCCGTGACGAAGGGCAGGACCACTGCCGGGGACCCGGCGCGGGGGTGTCACCTGCAACCGGTGTCCGGAGGACGTCAGCCCGCGCGATGAACCACCGCGTCGCAGAGCCCCTCGAGGGCCTGCTTCGCCGGGCAGTCGCGCAGCGAGCCCAGCACGGAACGCGCCTCCTGGGCGTAGCGGATCGTGTCCCGGCGGGCGTCGTCCAGGGCTGGGTGCGCGCGCAGCCCCGCCAGGGCCTCGGCGTGCCGGGCGTCGTCCGTCAGGTCGCCGTCGAGCAGTTCCGCCAGCTCCCGGTCCGCCGCGGAACCGCCCTGCGCCACACGGGCGCGCAGGTGCAGCACGGGCAGCGTCGGCACTCCCTCGCGGAGGTCGGTACCGGGGGTCTTGCCGGACTCGTGGCTGTCGCTCGCGACGTCCAGCACGTCGTCCGCGAGCTGGAAGGCTGTGCCCAGCCGCTCGCCGTACTGGGTGAGGATGTCGACGACGTCGTCGTCCGCCCCGGACATCATCGCGCCGAACCGGCCGGACACGGCGACCAGCGAACCGGTCTTGCCCGCGATCACGTCGAGGTAGTGCTGCACCGGGTCCTGGCCGTCGCGCGGACCCGCGGTCTCCAGGATCTGGCCGGTGACCAACCGCTCGAACGCCTCCGCCTGGACGCGGACCGCCTCCGGGCCGAGGTCGGCCAGTATGTGGGAGGCCCGGGCGAAGAGGAAGTCGCCGGTGAGCACCGCGACCGAGTTGCCCCAGTGCACGTTCGCGCTGTCCACCCCGCGCCGCACCTGGGCCTCGTCCATGACGTCGTCGTGGTAGAGCGTCGCCAGGTGGGTCAGCTCGACGACCACCGCCGAGGGCACCACACCGGGGCCGTGCGGATCGCCGAACTGGGCCGCCAGCGTCACCAGCAGCGGACGGAACCGCTTGCCGCCGGCCAGCACCAGGTGCTGGGCGGCCTCGGTGATGAAGGGGACGGTGCTCTTGGTCGCCGCCAGCAGGCCCTCCTCGACGGCCGCGAGTCCGGCCCGGACGTCGGCTTCGAGAGCCTGGTCCCGCACGCTCAGCCCAAAGGCCCCGACGACGGTCACGAGGGGTACTCCTGTCTGCGGTTCAACACACGCGGTCTGTCCATGTGGCGAGGCCACCCCGGGAAGCGTATCCGGTCCCGTATCGATCACAGCGGGCGCCCGCCCCACCACCGGGCCGTCTCCCCGCGGGGTGCCGGATCATGCGGCGGTCCGGTCGGCGGCTCGGCGTTCCCGCCCGTACCGGCACCCGGTGCGCTCCGGGACGGGCGGCACGGAGATGGCCCGGGGAGCCCCCGCAACGGGTACCCCCGGGGGGCTCCCAGCCCGTAACGTGAGGCCGGCCCACAGGCGATCAGGAAGGCGAGACCGCACCCATGTCCGAGCACAGCCCGCTGGACCTTGCCGCAGGCGACCCCTACGGCCCGCACAACCTTCCGTACGGTGTCTTCACCCCCACCGGGGACGACAGGCCCCGGGTGGGGGTCCGCTACGGCGATCACGTCCTCGACGCGGGCGCCGCCGCAGCCGCTCTCGGTTCTCCGCACGCCGACCTGCTCCGGCAGCCCGTGCTGAACCCGCTGATGGCAGCCGGCCGACCCGCCTGGCAGGCCGTCCGCGCCGGAATCAGGGAGTGGCTGACCGACCCCGGCCACCGCGCGGCCGTCGAACCGCTGCTGCACCCGCTCGACGGCGTCACCCTGCACCTGCCGTTCGAGGTCGCCGACTACGTCGACTTCTACGCCAGCGAGCACCACGCCACCAACGTCGGCCGGATCTTCCGCCCCGACGGCGAGCCCCTCACGCCCAACTGGAAGCACCTGCCCATCGGCTACCACGGGCGCGCGGGCACGGTCGTCGTCTCCGGCACCCCGGTCGTCCGGCCGAACGGCCAGCGCAAGGCGCCCGCCGACCCCGCGCCGTCCTTCGGCCCGTCGCTGCGGCTCGACATCGAGGCCGAGGTCGGCTTCGTCGTCGGCGCCCCGTCGGTGCTCGGCGAGCAGGTGCCGCTCAGCGCCTTCCGCGACCACGTCTTCGGCCTCTGTCTGCTCAACGACTGGTCGGCGCGCGACATCCAGGCGTGGGAGTACGTGCCGCTCGGCCCGTTCCTCGGCAAGTCCTTCGCCACCTCGGTGTCCGCGTGGATCACCCCGCTCGACGCCCTGGAGCAGGCCTGGACCGCTCCCCCGGCGCGGGACCGCGCCCTGCTGCCCTACCTGGACGACGCAGAGGCCGTGCCCGCCGGACTGGACCTGCACATGTCGGTCGCGATCAACGGCCACACCGTGTCGAACCCGCCGTTCTCCGGTATGTACTGGACCGCGGCGCAGCAGCTCGCCCACATGACCGTCAACGGGGCCTCGCTGCGCACGGGTGACCTGTTCGCGTCCGGCACCGTCAGCGGACCGGAGCCGGAGCAGCGGGGCTGCCTGCTGGAACTGACCTGGTCGGGCCGCGACCCGCTCGAACTGCCCGACGGCAAGCGGACGTTCCTCGAGGACGGCGACGAGGTCACCCTCACCGCCTGGGCCCCGGGGCCGGACGGCTCCCGCGTCGCACTGGGCGAGGTGACCGGCCGGATCGCGCCGGCCGTGACCGGCTGACGGCACGACGGAGGGCCGGGCCCGGTGTGTGTTCACCGGGCCCGGCCCCTGTCGTCACCTCGGTCCCGAGGGTCAGCCGGCGAAGTTCACGCCGAAGTACGGGGTTCCGGTGGTGGAGACCCCCACGGTCGAGGTGTAGATCGAGACACCGCCCGAACCCGCGATCCGGCTGCCGTCGGAGTGGAGGGCGTAGACCGCGCCGTTGCCGCCGTTCTCGCCCGAGGCGCCGACCGTGAGATCGCCCTTGCCGTCGTTGTTGAGGTCGGCGAGGTGGATGTCGAAGCCGAACTGATCATCGGCCTCGTCGGAGTTCGGCACGCCCGGGGAGTTCTGGCTGAACCACTGGGATCCCTCTCCGGTGATGCCGGAACCGTCGGCCGCCCCGTAGAGCACGGTGACAGCCCCGGTGTGCGCCACGCCGTCGACGGACTCGCCCGGCGCCCCGACGGCGAGATCCAGGTGGCCGTCACCGTTGACGTCGCCCAAGTCCAACTCGGCGCCGAACCCGTCCGCCGTCTCCGAGCTGCCGGGCACACCGGCCGAGTTCTGGTCGATGTCGGTGCGGTTGCTGCTCGGGCCGGAAGCCGAACCGTTGATGACCTCGACCTTGCCGCCGGTCCTCGACCCGGGGACATCGCTGTCCCACTGCACGCCGATGACGATGTCGCCGTAGCCGTCGCTGTTGATGTCGCCGATGTCGGTGATGACGCCGGCCGGGAGCTTCTGCGCGGCAGTTGCGTCGAGCCCGGAGGCGGAGCCCGGAACGTAGTAGTTGGTGTTCCAGTAGTAGTCCTCGGGATCGGGCTGATTGTCGTAGCCGTCCACGAGGAGGTCGGCGACGCCGTCACCGTTGACGTCGCCGGAGTGAAGGTTCTTCGGCCCGTTGTCGCCGCCGCTGAGGATCGCGGGACGCACGCTGTAGACACCACCGGTGGCCCCGGAGCTGCGTCCGAAACCGCCGCGGTAGACCTGGACGGTGGCGGAGCTGGAGCCGATGGCCAGGTCGGCCCTGTCGTCGCCGTTGTAGTCGGCTGCGTCCAGGACGTAGCCGAACCGGTCGTGGCCGGACGGCGTCGGGTCCTTGACGGTGGTGCCGCCCGACAGGCCGTTCGCCGAACCCCAGATGATCTGGACGGTTCCGCCGTCCTTGTCGCCGGAGACGTCCTCCCAGGGGGCGCTCACGGCGAGGTCGGTGTAGCCGTCGTGGTCGAAGTCGGCTGCGGAGGTCTCGTACCCCCAGTTGTCGCCGGTCTCGGCCGCGCCCGGAACGCCCGCGCTCTCCTGGCTCAGGACGGTGCGCTCGGCACCGGAGATGCCGCTGGCGGTGCCGTACAGGACGACGACCTGTCCGGCCCCGCCCTTGCCGTTGACGTAGGCGAACGGCGCGGAAACGGCCAGGTCGAGGTAGCCGTCATGGTTGAAGTCCGCGACGGGGCGCGCCCCGTCGGCGGCGGCGGTGCCGGTGGTGGCGACGAGCAGGCCACCGGTCAGGGCTGCCACCGTGGCGGCGGCCAGGGCCGTACGGAAGGGATGAGTCATGGAGAAGCGTGTCCCCCCTGGACATGGGAGGCGGCGTCGCCTCCGTGATGGATGGATCGGGGACCACCGGCTTCACCAGGATGTGGGGCAGCGTTCCGCCACGGGTCACCCAGGAGGAGACCTCCGACAGGCCGTCAGGGTTGTATCGCGGCAGCTGATTTCCGGCCCATCGGCTTCCGTTCACCGTTTCCGCTGCGGCTCACACCGAGAAGACCGGGTGCTTGCGGGAGTCCAGCGCATCCGGCAGACGGCGCATGTCCGCGGGATCGCCGGTGACGACCGGTGCCTCCGGAAAAAGAGCCGTTGCGGCCACGATGGCGTCCACAGCGTCCTCGGTGCCCGTCTCGCGAACCGGAAGCCGCCCCCGGCGCTCCGGCCCTGCGGGCGCCGGCCGGCGCGGCAGCCGATGCGCCGGTCAGCGGTCCCCGATCTGCTCCAGGACCTGCCGGGGACGGTTGGTGATCACGGCCTCCACGCCCAGCCGCAGGCACAGCTCGACGTCGTCCGGCTCGTCGACGGTCCACACGTGCACCCGGTACCCGGCCGCGCGCAACCGCAGCACCAGGCCCGGCCGGGCGCGCACGAGGTCGATGCCGGGACCGGCGATCAGCACACCGCTCGGGAGCCGCGAGCCCCACCCCGGGACCGTCCGTTCGGTCAGCAGGACCCGGGGCAGCTCCGGGGCCAGCACGGCCAGGCGGTGCAGCGCCGTCCGCGAGAAGCTCATCAACCGCACCCGGTCGGGCATGCCCGGGGTCGGCCGGTCCAGGCCGAACAGCCGCAACTGGCGGACGAGTTCGCGCTCCACCCGGCCCGCCCAGCGGGTCGGGTGCTTGGTCTCGACCGCCAGGCTCACCGGCCGAGGCGCGGACGACACCAGTGCCAGCAGCTCGTCGAAGGCCAGCACCCGGGACGGTCCGGCGCCACCGCCCTTCCAGGATCCGAAGTCGAGCCGGTCGAGCTCGTCCAGGGTCATGGCCGACACGGCACCGCGGCCGTCGGACGTACGGTCCACGCGGCGGTCGTGGACGCACACCAGCCGGCCGTCCGCGGTGAGGCGGACGTCGCACTCCAGCGCGTCGGCGCCGTCCTCGATGGCCTGCCGGTAGGCGGCGAGGGTGTGCTCGGGCCGGTCGTGGGAAGCTCCGCGATGGGCCACGACCCGGGTGATCCGGCCCACGGGGACGACGGCCGGTGCGGCGTGCAGCCGGTGCTGGGAGAGGTTCACGGGCCAAGACTGACATCGGGCCGTGAACGGCCGGCGAACGCCCCGTGGTGCGGAGACATGTCCCGCCGGACTTTCACCGAACTTCTGCCGAGGATGCCCGGTCCTTCAGGGCCGGGAGGAATCGGCTCCTTGGTTCGGCGGCGCGGAGCGTCGTCGTTCTCGCTTCGTCGCAGCTCAGGTCGCATTGTCAGTGGGCTTGTTCAGGTTGGCGGGGTGAAGTTGGTGGTGCAGGTGAAGCTTCTTCCGACGCCGGAGCAGGTGGTGGCGCCGGAGGCGACGCTGCGCGCGTGCAACGAGGCGGCGGGCCGGGCGTCGGTGGCGGCGTTCGAGGCCGGCGTGTTCTCCCGCAACGACCTGCAGAAGCTCGTCTACGCCGAGTTGAAGGCCGGCTTCGGGTTGTCGGTGCAGCCGGCGGTGCGCACGGTGAAGAAGGTGGTGGACGCCTACGCGACGTTGCGGGCGAACGTCCGGGCCGGGGGAGGCTCGGGGGTTCGGGGTCGAGGCGGCGGGTGCGGGCGGAGTCGAAGCCGGTCGTCTTCCGGGGGGCCGAGAAGGTGACACCGGCGGCATCCCGGCCCGCCGCATGACGCAGCGGTGCCCCGGAACCAGGGCTCCGGGGCACCACGCGAACAGGGACGGCGGCGTCAGCGCACGAAGGTGCTCGCCTGTCCCGCCAGGTCCAGGAAGTACTGCGGCACCACACCCAGGACGAGCGTCACCGCCACTCCCAGCGCGATCGCCGTCATGGTCAGCGGGCTCGGCACCGCCACCGACGGCCCCTCCGGCTTCGGCTCGCTGAAGAACATCAGCACGATCACCCGGATGTAGAAGAACGCGGCGATGGCGGACGAGATCACACCGACGACCACCAGCGGTCCCGCGCCGCCCTCCGCGGCGGCCTTGAAGACCGCGAACTTGCCCGCGAACCCGGAGGTCAGCGGGATGCCCGCGAAGGCCAGCAGGAAGATCGCGAAGACCGCGGCCACCAGCGGCGAACGACGCCCGAGCCCCGCCCACTTGGACAGGTGGGTGGCCTCGCCGCCCGCGTCGCGCACCAGCGTGACGACGGCGAACGCGCCGAGCGTCACGAAGGAGTACGCCAGCAGGTAGAAGAGCACCGACGAGATGCCGTCCTGCGTGGTGGCGATGACACCGGCGAGGATGAATCCGGCGTGCGCGATCGAGGAGTACGCCAGCAACCGTTTCACATCGGTCTGGGTGATCGCGACGATCGCACCGACCAGCATCGTCACGATCGCGACGCCCCACATGACCGGCCGCCAGTCCCAGCGCAGCCCCGGCAGCACCACGTACAGCAGGCGCAGCAGCGCGCCGAACGCGGCGACCTTGGTGGCCGCGGCCATGAAGCCGGTGACCGGGGTCGGCGCGCCCTGGTAGACGTCCGGCGTCCACATGTGGAACGGCACCGCGCCGACCTTGAACAGCAGGCCCATCAGCAGCATGGCGCCGCCGATCAGCAGCAGCACGTCGTTGCCCATGGTCCCGGCGAGAGCCCCGTTGACCGATCCCGGCCTGCCCTCGACGACGTTCGCGATCCCGGCGTACGAGACCGTGCCCGCGTAGCCGTAGAGGAGTGCGATGCCGAACAGGAGGAAGGCCGAGGAGAAGGCGCCGAGCAGGAAGTACTTGACCGCCGACTCCTGCGACAGCAGCCGCTGCCGACGGGCGAGGGCGCACAGCACGTACAGCGGGAGGGAGAAGACCTCCAGCGCGATGAACAGGGTCAGCAGGTCGTTGGCCGCCGGGAAGACGAGCATCCCGCCGATCGCGAACAGCAGGATCGGGAAGACCTCGGTGGTGGTGAACCCGGCCTTGACCGCGGCCTGTTCACCCGCACTGCCGGGCGCCGAGGCCGCCTGCGCGGCGAACGAGTCGACCCGGTTGCCGTGCGCGGCCGGATCCAGCCGGCGCTCCGCGAAGGTGAAGACCGCCACCAGCCCGACGAGCAGGATCGTGCCCTGGAGGAACAGCGCCGGGCCGTCCACCGCCAGCGCACCCATCGCGGCAACGTGGGCCTTGGCACCACCGAACCCGCCCGCGGCCAGGCCGACCACCGCCGCGAAGCCGGCCGCGAGGGCGACCACCGTCAGCAGCAACTGGACGTAGTACCGGCTGCGCCGCGGCAGGAACGCCTCGACCAGCACACCGACCAGAGCGACACCGATGACGATCAGCGTGGGTGACAGCTGGGCGTACTCGATGTGCGGGGCCGGAATCTTCTCGACGGGATCGGCCGCCATTGTCCACAGGTTGTGGACATCTACCGCAGTGCTCACTTCGCGGCCTCCAGCTCCGGCTTCGGGTCCTTCTGGTGAACGTCGGACATGGTCTGCTGGACGGCCGGGTTCACGATGTCCGTCAGCGGCTTCGGGTAGACACCGAGCACCAGCAGGAGCGCGATCAGCGGTCCGACGACCGCGAGTTCACGGATCCTGAGGTCGGGCATGGCCCGTACGCTCTCCTTGACCGGCCCGGTCATGGTGCGCTGGTAGAGCACCAGGACGTACAGCGCGGCCAGCACGATGCCGAGCGTCGCCACGATGCCCGCCGCCGGGTAGCGGCTGAACGTGCCCACCAGCACCAGGAACTCGCTGACGAACGGCGCGAGACCCGGGAGCGAGAGGGTGGCCAGACCGCCGACCAGGAAGGTTCCGGCGAGCACCGGAGCGACCTTCTGCACGCCGCCGTAGTCGGCGATGAGCCGCGAGCCGCGCCGCGAGATCAGGAAGCCGGCGACCAGCATCAGCGCCGCCGTCGAGATCCCGTGGTTGACCATGTAGAGCGTCGCACCGCTCTGCCCCTGGGTCGTCATCGCGAAGATGCCGAGGACGATGAACCCGAAGTGGGAGATGGAGGCGTAGGCGACCAGCCGCTTGATGTCCCGCTGGCCGACCGCGAGCAGCGCGCCGTAGATGATGCTGATCAGCGCGAGGACGACGATCACCGGCGTGGCCCACTTCGACGCCTCCGGGAACAACTGGAGGCAGAAGCGGAGCATCGCGAACGTGCCGACCTTGTCGACCACCGCGGTGATCAGCACGGCGACCGGAGCGGTCGACTCGCCCATCGCGTTCGGCAGCCAGGTGTGCAGCGGCCACAGCGGGGCCTTCACCGCGAAGGCGAAGAAGAAGCCGAGGAAGAGCAGCCGCTCGGTGGTGGCGTCCATGGTCAGCTCGCCGGCGCCGCGGGCCCGGACGATCTCCTGGAGCGAGAACGTGCCGGAGCCAAGCTGGTCGCTGGTGACGACGAACAGCCCGATGACCGCGGCCAGCATGATCAGCCCGCCGGCCAGGTTGTACAGCAGGAACTTGACCGCGGCGTAGCTGCGCTGCTTCGCGGCCTCGTCGTCACCGGCGGCGTGCGCCCGGTCCCCGAAGCCGCCGATGAGGAAGTACATCGGGATCAGCATGGCTTCGAAGAAGATGTAGAAGAGGAAGACGTCGGTGGCCTCGAAGGAGATCACCACCATCGCCTCGACCATGAGGATCAGCGCGAAGAAGCCCTGGGTGGGCCGCCAGCGGCGGTTGGGCTCCTTTCCCTCCAGGGGGTCGGCGTCGTGCCAGCCGGCGAGGATCACGAACGGGACGAGGACCGCGGTCAGGGCGATCAGCGCGACCGCGATGCCGTCGACGCCCAGTTCGTAGCGCACCCCGAAGTCGGCGATCCACGACCGGGACTCGGTCAGCTGGTAGCGGTCGCCGCCGGGTTCGAAGCGCACCGCCACCAGAGCCGCGAGGGCCAGGGTTGCGAGCGAGAACAGCAGCGCCAGCCACTTGGCCGCCGTCCTCTTCGCGGCCGGAACCGCGGCGGTGGCGATCGCGCCGAGCGCGGGCACCACGGCCGTGGCCGTCAGCAGGGGAAATGACATCTCAGACCGCCCTCATCAGCAGGGTCGCGGCGATCAGGATCGCCGCACCGCCGAACATCGAGACCGCGTAGGAGCGGGCGTAGCCGTTCTGGAGTTTCCGCATCCGGCCGGAGAGCCCGCCGAACGCGGCCGCGGTGCCGTTGACCACTCCGTCGACCACCGAGTGGTCGAGGTAGACCAGACCCCGCGTCAAGTACTGGCCCGGCGTGACGAGGGCGACGTGGTTGAAGTCGTCCTGCAGCAGGTCGCGGCGGGCCGCCCGGGTGAGCAGCGAGCCGCGCGGTGCGGTGACCGGGACCGGCTTGCGTCCGTACTGCGCCCAGGCGATGGCGACACCGACGACGAGTACGGCCATCGTGGCCAGCGTGACGGTCAGTGCGCTGAGCGGCGAGTGGCCGTGCGAGTGACCCGTGACCGGTTCCAGCCAGTGGAGGAACGAGTCGTTCAGGCTGAACAGACCGCCGGCGAAGACCGATCCGAAGGCGAGCACGATCATGGGGACAGTCATCGACTTCGGGGACTCGTGCGGGTGCGGCATCTCGCCGCCCCCGGCGCTGTCCGCGGCCGGCTCCGCGCTGGGCTCGTCCGGCGAGGGCGTCGGCTGCCAGCGCTTCTCGCCGAAGAACGTCAGCAGCATCACGCGCGTCATGTAGTACGCGGTGATGGCCGCGCCGAGCAAGGCCGCCGCGCCGAGGATCCAGCCCTCGGTGCCGCCCTTGGCGAACGCCGCCTCGATGATCTTGTCCTTGGACCAGAACCCGGACAGGCCCGGGAACCCGATGATCGCCAGGTAGCCGAGGCCGAACGTGACGTACGTGATCGGCATGTACTTCCGCAGGCCCCCGAACTTCCGCATGTCGACCTCGTCGTTCATGCCGTGCATGACCGAACCGGCGCCGAGGAAGAGGCCGGCCTTGAAGAAGCCGTGCGTGACCAGGTGCATGATCGCGAACACGTAGCCGATCGGGCCGAGGCCCGCCGCCAGGATCATGTAGCCGATCTGCGACATCGTCGAGCCGGCGAGGGCCTTCTTGATGTCGTCCTTCGCGCAACCGACGATCGCACCGAACAGGAGCGTCACCGCGCCGACCGTGACCACCGCCAGCTGGGCGTCCGGAGCGCCGTTGAAGATCGCCCCGGACCGGGTGATCAGGTAGACGCCGGCGGTCACCATGGTCGCGGCGTGGATGAGCGCGGAGACCGGGGTCGGACCCTCCATCGCGTCACCGAGCCAGGACTGCAACGGCACCTGGGCCGACTTGCCGCACGCGGCCAGCAGCAGCATCAGGCCGATCGCGGTGAGCGTGCCCTCGGAGGCGTCCCCCGCGGACTTCAGCACCGGGCCGAAGGCGAACGTGCCGAAGGTGGTGAACATCAGCATGATCGCGATGGACAGGCCCATGTCGCCCACGCGGTTGACGATGAACGCCTTCTTCGCCGCGGTCGCCGCACTCGGCTTGTGCTGCCAGAACCCGATCAGGAGGTACGAGGCCAGGCCGACGCCCTCCCAGCCGACGTACAGCAGCAGGTAGTTGTCGGCGATGACCAGCAGGACCATCGCCGCGAGGAACAGGTTGAGGTAGCCGAAGAACCGGCGGCGGCGCTCGTCGTGCTCCATGTAGCCGATGGAGTAGATGTGGATCAGCGTGCCCACACCCGTGATCAGCAGCACGAAGGTCATCGACAGCTGGTCGAGCTGGAAGGCGACGTCCGCCCGGAAGCCACCGACCGGGATCCAGCTGAACAGGAACTGGTGGAGCGTGCGGTCGTCGCCGCTCCGGCCGAGCATGTCGGCGAAAAGCACCGCGCCGACCACAAAGGACGACGCGGCGAGGATCGTGCCGAGCCAGTGGCCCGTTCGGTCAAGTCGCCTGCCGCCGCACAGCAGCACGGCAGCGCCGAGCAGCGGTAGGGCGACGAGCAATCCGATGATGTTCTCCACTGATTCGACCCCTTACAGCTTCATCAGGCTGGCGTCGTCGACCGAGGCCGAGTGGCGGGAACGGAAGATCATCACGATGATCGCCAGGCCGACGACGACCTCGGCCGCCGCGACGACCATCGTGAAGAACGCGATGATCTGCCCGTCGAGGTTGCCGTGCATGCGCGAGAACGTGACGAAGGCCAGGTTGCAGGCGTTCAGCATCAGCTCGACACACATGAAGACGACGATGGCGTTCCGCCGGATCAGCACCCCGGCGGCACCGATGCTGAACAACAGCGCCGCGAGATAGAGGTAGTTGACCGGGTTCATTGGGCGGCCTCCTCGGTACGGGCGCCGTTTCCGTTGCCGTTGTCGTTCGTGCCGCCGTTGCGGCCGCCCCTGCCCTCACCGGTGCCCCGTTCCAGCCGCTCCGCGGAGCGCTGTTCGAGCGCGGCCAGGTCGGACAGCGCCTCGCCGGAGACGTCCCGGATCTGGCCACGCGACCGCAGGGTCGGGTTGACGGTGAGCTCGGACGGCGTGCCGTCGGGCAGCAGGCCGGGGATGTCCACGGCGTTGTGCCGGGCGTACACGCCGGGCGCGGGCAGCGGCGGGACCTGCTTGCCGGAGCGGACGCGGGCCGCGGCCTGCTCCCGCTGGGTGGCGGCCCGCTCGATGCGTTCGCGGTGCGTGAGCACCATGGCCCCCACCGCCGCGGTGATCAGCAGTGCGCCGGTGATCTCGAACGCGAACACGTACTTGGTGAAGATGAGTGCCGCCAGGCTCTGCACGTTGCCGCCCGCGTTCGCGTCGCCGAGTCCGGTGAAGGAGCGCAGCGAGGCGTGGCCGATGCCGGCGATGAGCAGGACGCCGAAGCCCAGACCGCAGACGGCCGTCAGCAGGCGCTGGCCCTTCAGGGTCTCCTTCAGCGAGTCGGCCGCGGTGACGCCGACGAGCATGACCACGAACAGGAACAGCATCATGATCGCGCCGGTGTAGACGACGACCTGCACGATGCCGAGGAAGTAGGCGCCGTTGGCGAGGTAGAAGACGGCCAGGACGATCATGGTCCCGGCCAGGCAGAGTGCGGAGTGCACGGCCTTCTTCGACAGGACCGTGCCCAGTGCCCCGAGCACGGCGACCGTGCCGAGGAGCCAGAACTGCACCGTCTCCGCCGTCGAGGTGGCCGAGGCCGCTGCTGCGAGGGTGCTCACTTCTTGATCACCCTCTCCGACGCCGGCTCGTTCGGCCCGAAGTCCGAGGCACCCTCCTGCGGGGCCTCCCCCTTGGACACGGCGGTCTGCCGTTCGGTGCCGGGCGCTGCCTCGGTGACCAGCCCGCGGTAGTAGTCCTGCTCGTCCATGCCGGGGAAGATCGCGTGCGGGGAGTCGACCATGCCCTCCTCCAGCCCGGCGAGCAGCTCCTCCTTGGTGTAGATGAGCGACTCACGTGAGCTGTCGGCGAGTTCGTACTCGTTGGTCATGGTCAGCGCCCGGGTCGGGCACGCCTCGACGCAGAGCCCGCACAGGATGCAGCGCAGGTAGTTGATCTGGTAGACGCGGCCGTAACGCTCCCCCGGGGAGTAGCGCTCCTCGTCGGTGTTGTCCGCGCCCTCCACGTAGATGGCGTCCGCCGGGCAGGCCCAGGCGCACAGCTCGCAGCCGATGCACTTCTCGAGACCGTCCGGGTGCCGGTTGAGCTGGTGCCGGCCGTGGAAGCGCGGCGCCGTCGGCTTCTTGTACTCCGGGTACTGCTCGGTCAGCCGCTTCTTGAACATGGCCTTGAAGGTCACGCCGAAGCCGGCGACCGGCCCCAACAAGGGGGTTCGGGAGTTCTCGTTCCCGGGGATGCTGCCGTCAGGCATCGTCGGCCTCCTTACCTGTGCCGGCCGGGGGTTCGGACGTGTCCCCCGGGGACGTTGCGGTGGTCGCCGGACCGCTGCCGACGAGCGTGCGCTCGTGGCGGGACCGCCGGCGCGGAACGGGCGGCAGGGTCTGCCCGGGCAGCGGCGGCACCGGGAACCCTCCTGCCATCGGGTCGAACTCGGCAGCCGACTCCGCGGACTCCTGCTCGGCCTTCCTGCGGTCGCGGTCCCGGAAGAGGTCGACCAGGAACGACAGCAGCAGGACGGTGATGACCGCTCCGCCCACGTAGAGCACGATGTTCTGGAAGTCGTAGTTCTCGTTGCGCAGCGCCCGCACGGTGGCGACCAGCATCAGCCAGACCACCGAGACCGGGATGAGGACCTTCCAGCCGAGCTTCATCAGCTGGTCGTAGCGCACGCGGGGCAGCGTGCCGCGCAGCCAGATGAAGAAGAACAGCAGCAGCTGCACCTTGACGGTGAACCAGAGCAGCGGCCACCAGCCGTGGTTCGCGCCCTCCCAGAGGGTGCTGATCGGGTACGGGGCCCGCCAGCCGCCCAGGAACAGGGTGGTCGCGACCGCCGAGACCGTCACCATGTTCACGTACTCGGCGAGCATGAACATCGCGAACTTGATGGACGAGTACTCGGTGTTGAAGCCGCCGACCAGGTCGCCCTCGGACTCCGGCATGTCGAACGGGGCCCGGTTCGTCTCACCGACCATCGTCGCGACGTAGATGAGGAACGACACCGGCAGCAGCGCGATGAACCAGCGGTCCTGCTGGGCGTCCACGATCGCCGACGTCGACATCGAGCCGGAGTAGAGGAACACCGAGGCGAACGCGGCGCCCATCGCGATCTCGTAGGAGATCATCTGCGCGCACGAGCGCAGGCCGCCGAGCAGCGGGTACGTCGAGCCGGACGACCATCCGGCGAGCACGATGCCGTAGATGCCGACGGAGGCGACGGCCAGGATGTAGAGGACCGCGATCGGCAGGTCGGTGAGCTGCATCGCGGTGCGCTGGCCGAAGATCGAGATCTCGTTGCCGGCCGGACCGAACGGGATCACCGCGATCGCCATGAAGGCCGGGATCGCGGCGACGATCGGCGCCAGCACGTACACGAGCTTGTCGGCCCGCTTGACGATGACGTCTTCCTTCAGCATCAGCTTGATGCCGTCGGCGAGGCTCTGGAGCATGCCCCAGGGGCCGTGCCGGTTGGGGCCGATGCGCAGCTGCATCCACGCGACGACCTTGCGTTCCCAGACGATCGAGAACAGCACGGTCAGCATCAGGAACGCGAAGCAGAAGACCGCCTTGATGACGACCAGCCACCACGGGTCGCGGCCGAACATCGACAGGTCTTCCTGCGCCAGCACGGTCCCGGCTGCCAGGTGCCCGATCATGCCTGCACCTCCTCGGCGGCGGAGATCGTTACCGACTGGCCCGGAACGGAGCCCAGTTCACGCTGGAGGGTGGACTCACCGGCGGAGTTGCCCGGCAGCCACACCACCCGGTCGGGCATCGGGGTGACCTGGAGCGGGAGGCGGACCGAACCGTGCGGTCCGCAGACCTGCACCGGCTCGCCGTCCCGGACGCCGGCCTCCTCGGCCGTGGCGGCGGAGAGCCGGGCGACCGCAGCGTGCCGGGTGCCCGCCAGCGCCTCGTCGCCGTCCTGGAGACGACCCCGGTCGAGCAGCATCCGGTGGCTCGCGAGCACGGCCTCGCCGCGGCCGGGTTCGGCCGGCTTCGCCGCCCGGACGTCCGGTTCGGCGGCACGTGCGCCGGTCCAGGTGCCCAGGCGCTCCAGCTCGGCGCGCGCGGCGCGGACGTCGGGCAGCCCGAGCGGGGTGTCCATGGCGTCCGCGAGCATGTGCAGCACGCGGCCGTCGGGGGTGGTCCCGCGACGCGTCATCTGGTCGGGCTTCACGGCGGCCTCGAACGGCCGGCCCCGGCCCTCCCAGTTGAGGAAGGTGCCCGCCTTCTCGACGACCGCCGCGACCGGCAGGACCACGTCGGCCCGCTCGGTGACCTCCGAGGGCCGCTGCTCCAGGCTGACGAGGAAGCCGACCGCATCCAGCGCCTCGGCGGCCCGCTTCGGGTCGGGCAGGTCCGCGACCTCGACGCCCGCGACGAGCAGCGCGCCCAGCGCGCCGCCGGCCGCGGCCTCGACGATCTCGCCGGTGTCCCGTCCGTGCCCGTGCGGCAGCGTGCCGCCCCAGACGGCCGCGACCTCGTCCCGGGCGCGGGGGTCGGTGGCGGGGCGTCCGCCGGGCAGCAGCCCGGCCAGCGCGCCCGCCTCGAGCGCGCCGCGCTCACCGGCCCGACGCGGGACCCACACCAGTGCGGCGCCGGTGGCGGTGGCGGTGCGGACGACCGCACTCAGCGCACCCGGCACCCCCGCCAGCCGCTCGCCGACGACGATCACGGCGCCCTCGGTGCGCAGCGCCTCCGACGCCTCGCGGCCCGCGCCTTCGAGGCCGGCCCCGGTGCCGAGGGCGTTGAGCCAGGCCGGCTCGGTACCGGGGGCGGCAGGCAGCAGGGTGCCGCCCGCCTTCGTCAGACCGCGGGTGGCGTGGGTGGCGAGCGCGAACAGGCGCTGTCCGTACTTGCGGTGCGCCTTGCGCAGCCGCAGGAAGACGCCCGGGGACTCCTCCTCGGATTCGAACCCCACCAGCAGCACGGCCGGGGCCTGCTCGAGCGAGGCGTACGAGACGCCCGACCCGTCCAGGCTGACACCGCGTCCGACGACGTGCGCGGCCAGGAACTCCGACTCCTCACCGCTGTGGACGCGGGCGCGGAAGTCGATGTCGTTGGTGTCGAGGGCGACGCGCGCGAACTTGGCGTAGGCGTAGGCGTCCTCGACGGTCAGCCGGCCGCCGGTCAGCACGCCGGTACGGCCCTTCGCCGCCGCCAGGCCCTTCGCCGCCGCCTCCAGCGCCTCGGGCCAGCTCGCCGTCTCCAGCTCACCGGTCTCCGCGTTGCGCACCAGCGGGGTGGTGAGGCGGTCGGGACGCTGCGCGTAGCGGAAGCCGAAGCGGCCCTTGTCGCAGATCCACTCCTCGTTGACCTGCGGGTCGTCGGCCGCCAGGCGGCGCATGACCTTGCCGCGCCGGTGGTCGGTGCGGGTCGCACAGCCTCCGGCGCAGTGCTCGCACACGCTCGGCGACGAGACGAGGTCGAACGGACGGGAGCGGAACCGGTAGGCGGCCGAGGTCAGGGCGCCGACCGGGCAGATCTGGATGGTGTTGCCGGAGAAGTACGACTCGAAGGGGTCGCCCTCTCCGGTGCCGACCTGCTGGAGCGCGCCGCGTTCGAGCAGCTCGATCATCGGGTCGCCGGCGATCTGGTTGGAGAACCGGGTGCAGCGGGCGCAGAGCACGCAGCGCTCGCGGTCCAGCAGAACCTGGGTGGAGATCGGGACCGGCTTCTCGAAGGTCCGCTTCTTCCCCTCGAAGCGGCTGTCGGCCCGGCCCGCGCTCATCGCCTGGTTCTGCAGCGGGCACTCGCCGCCCTTGTCGCAGACCGGGCAGTCCAGCGGGTGGTTGATGAGCAGCAGCTCCATCACCCCGCGCTGGGCCTTCTCGGCCACCGGCGAGGTGAGCTGGGTCCTGACCACCATCCCGTCGGTGCAGGTGATGGTGCACGAGGCCATCGGCTTGCGCTGGCCCTCGACCTCGACGATGCACTGCCGGCAGGCGCCTGCCGGGTCGAGCAGCGGGTGGTCGCAGAAGCGCGGGATCTCGATGCCGAGGAGCTCGGCGGCCCGGATCACCAGCGTCCCCTTGGGGACGGAGATCTCGACGCCGTCGATGGAGACGGACACGAGGTCTTCCGGTGGTACGGCCGCCTCGCCGCCGCCCGTGGGGGCGTTGTTCGTGGTGACAGTCATGGTTACGCGAGCACCCCCTTGTTGGCGTTCGTGTGGTCGTCGGCCCAGACGGTGGACTTCGCCGGATCGAAGGGGCAGCCTCCGCCGGTGATGTGCTGCTCGTACTCCTCGCGGAAGTACTTGAGCGAGGAGAAGATCGGGCTGGCGGCGCCGTCGCCGAGGGCGCAGAACGACTTGCCGTTGATGTTGTCGGCGATGTCGTTGAGCTTGTCGAGGTCCGCCATGCGGCCCTTGCCCGCCTCGATGTCGCGCAGCAACTGGACGAGCCAGTAGGTGCCTTCGCGGCACGGCGTGCACTTGCCGCAGGACTCGTGGGCGTAGAACTCCGTCCAGCGGGTGACGGCGCGGACCACGCAGGTGGTCTCGTCGAAGCACTGGAGGGCCTTGGTGCCGAGCATGGATCCGGCCTCGCCGACGCCCTCGTAGTCCAGGGGGACGTCGAGGTGCTCGTCGGTGAGCAGCGGGGTGGAGGATCCGCCGGGGGTCCAGAACTTCAGCCGGTGGCCGGGGCGCATGCCGCCGCTCATCTCGAGCAGTTGCCGCAGCGTGATGCCGAGCGGTGCCTCGTACTGGCCGGGGCCGGCGACGTGGCCGGAGAGCGAGTACAGCGTGAAGCCGGGCGACTTCTCGCTGCCCATCGAGCGGAACCAGTCCTTGCCCTTGTGCAGGATGGCCGGGACCGAGGCGATGGACTCCACGTTGTTGACCACGGTCGGGCAGGCGTACAGGCCCGCGACCGCCGGGAACGGCGGGCGCAGCCGGGGCTGGCCGCGGCGTCCCTCGAGGGAGTCGAGGAGCGCGGTCTCCTCACCGCAGATGTACGCGCCGGCTCCGGCGTGGACGACGATGTCCAGGTCGAATCCGGAGTCGAGGATGTTCCGGCCGAGGTAGCCCGCCTCGTACGCCTCGCGCACCGCCTCGTGCAGCCGCCGCAGCACCGGCACGACCTCGCCGCGCAGGTAGATGAAGGCGTGGCTCGAGCGGATCGCGTGGCACGCGATGATCATGCCTTCGATCAGCGAGTGCGGGTTGGCGAAGAGGAGCGGGATGTCCTTGCAGGTGCCGGGCTCGGACTCGTCGGCGTTGACGACGAGGTAGTGCGGCTTGCCGTCGCCCTGCGGGATGAACTGCCATTTCATGCCGGTGGGGAAGCCTGCGCCGCCGCGGCCGCGCAGGCCGGATTCCTTGACCAGGGCGATCACGTCGTCCGGCGGCATCGCGAGGGCCTTGCGCAGCCCCTGGTAGCCGTCGTGCCGGAGGTAGGTCTCCAGCGTCCACGACTCGGGCTGGTCCCAGAAGGACGAGAGGACGGGCGACAGCAACTTCTCGGGGCTGGTCTCTTCCACGTCGTGGGCTGCCACGGTCATCACTCACCCTCCTCGGCGACCGGTCCGGCCGGGTGCTCGGGGTCGGAGGCGGACGTCTTCTGCGGGGCGTCGTGCGAACTGTCGTGCCGCGCGGCCGACTCGGCGTCGGGGCCGGTGCGCGGGGCCGCGGACCCGGAGCGGGGCGAGACGACCTTGCCGGGCTCGGCCTCGCCGCGGGCCAGGCGGAGCCCGGCGAGCGAGGCGGGGCCGGCGCCGCCGGTGGCCGAGACCGCGCCGTCACGGGTGTCGGGGAAGCCGGCGAGGATGCGGGAGGTCTCCTTGAAGGAGCACAGCGGGGCGCCGCGGGTGGGTTCGACGGTGCGCCCGGCCCGCAGGTCGTCGACGAGGCCCTTCGCGGACTCCGGCGTCTGGTTGTCGAAGAACTCCCAGTTCACCATGATCACGGGGGCGAAGTCGCAGGCCGCGTTGCACTCGATGTGCTCGAGGGTGACCCTGCCGTCCTCGGTGGTCTCGCCGTTTCCGACGCCCAGGTGCTCCTGGAGCTCCTCGAAGATGGCGTCGCCGCCCATGACCGCGCACAGCGTGTTGGTGCAGACGCCGACCTGGTAGTCGCCGCCGGCCTTGCGCCGGTACATGGAGTAGAAGGTGGCGACCGCGGTGGCCTCGGCGGTGGTGAGGTCGAGCATCTCGGCGCAGAACTTCACGCCGGTGCGGGTGACGTACCCCTCCTCCGACTGCACGAGGTGCAGCAGCGGCAGCAGCGCCGAACGGCTGTCGGGGTAGCGGGCGATCACCTCCCGGGCGTCCGTCTCGAGCCGGGCCCGGACCTCGGCCGGGTAGTCGGGGGCGGGCATCTGCGGGATGCCCAGGCTGACGTCTGTCACCGGTCGACGCCTCCCATCACGGGGTCGATGCTCGCCACGGCCACGATGACGTCGGCGACCTGGCCGCCCTCGCACATCGCTGCCATGGCCTGGAGGTTGGTGAAGGAAGGGTCACGGAAGTGGACCCGGTAGGGACGGGTTCCGCCGTCGCTGACGGCGTGCACTCCCAGTTCGCCCTTGGGCGACTCCACCGCCGTGTACACCTGGCCGGGCGGGACCCGGAAGCCCTCGGTGACCAGCTTGAAGTGGTGGATCAGCGCCTCCATGGAGGTGCCCATGATGTTCTTGATGTGGTCGAGCGAGTTGCCGAGTCCGTCCGGGCCGAGCGCCAGCTGCGCGGGCCAGGCGATCTTCTTGTCACCCACCATCACCGGGCCGGGCTCGAGCCGGTCGAGGCACTGCTCGATGATCCCGAGCGACTGGCGCATCTCCTCGAGCCGGACCAGGAAGCGGCCGTAGGAGTCGCAGGTGTCGGTGGTCGGCACCTCGAAGTCGTACGTCTCGTAGCCGCAGTACGGCTGGGCCTTGCGCAGGTCGTGCGGCAGGCCGGCGGAGCGCAGGATCGGGCCGGTCGCGCCCAGGGCCATGCAGCCGGCGAGGTCGAGGTGACCGACGCCCTGCATGCGGGCCTTGAAGACGGGGTTGCCGGTGGCGAGCTTGTCGTACTCCGGCATGTTCTTCTTCATCTTCTTGACGAACTCGCGGACCTGGTCGACCGCGCCGGGCGGCAGGTCCTGGGCGAGGCCGCCGGGACGGATGTACGCGTGGTTCATCCGCAGGCCGGTGATCAGCTCGTACAGGTCCAGGATCATCTCGCGGTCCCGGAAGCCGTAGATCATGATCGTGGTGGCGCCGAGCTCCATGCCGCCCGTGGCGATGCACACCAGGTGCGAGGAGAGCCGGTTCAGCTCCATCAGCAGCACCCGGATGATCGTCGCCCGGTCCGGGATGTCGTCCTCGATGCCGAGCAGCTTCTCCACGGCCAGGCAGTACCCGGTCTCGTTGTAGAACGAGGTGAGGTAGTCCATGCGCGTGACGAAGGTGGTGCCCTGCGTCCAGTTCCGGTACTCGAGGTTCTTCTCGATGCCGGTGTGGAGGTAGCCGATGCCGCAGCGGGCCTCGGTCACCGTCTCGCCGTCGATTTCCAGGATGAGCCGGAGCACGCCGTGGGTGGACGGGTGCTGCGGGCCCATGTTGACGACGATCCGCTCGTCGTCGGTCTTCGCGGCGGCCTGGGCGACCTCGTCCCAGTCGCCGCCGGTGACGGTGTAGACCGTGCCCTCGGTGGTCTCGCGAGGAGTCGCGTGGGAAGTGGACATCAGGAGTACGACCTCCGCTGGTCGGGAGCCGGGATCTGGGCGCCCTTGTACTCGACGGGAATGCCGCCGAGCGGGTAGTCCTTGCGCTGCGGGAAGCCCTGCCAGTCGTCCGGCATCATGATCCGCGTCAGCGCGGGGTGACCGTCGAAGACGATGCCGAAGAAGTCGTAGGTCTCCCGCTCGTGCCAGTCGTTGGTCGGGTAGACCGGGACGACGGACGGGATGTGGGGATCGCTGTCGGGGGCGCTCACGTCGAGCCGGATCAGCCGGTTGTGGGTGATCGAGCGCAGGTGGTAGACCGCGTGCAACTCCCGCCCCTTGCTCTCCGGGCCCGGGAAGTGGACGCCGCTGACGCCGGTGCACAGCTCGAAGCGGAGCGCAGGGTCGTCCCGCAGCGTCTTCGCCACCTGGAGCAGGTGCTCGCGGGCGATGTGGAAGGTCAGCTCACCGCGGTCGACGACCGTCTTCTCGATGGCGTTCCCGGGCTCCAGGCCCTGCTCCTCGAGGGCGCCCTCGAGTTCGTCGGCCACCTCGTCGAACCAGCCGCCGTACGGGCGGGCGCCGGCGCCGGGCATGGCCACGGTCCGCACGAGCCCGCCGTAACCGGACGTGTCGCCGCCGTTATTGGCGCCGAACATGCCGTGCCGGGTCGCGACGACGTCTCCGTGGTCGCCGCGCATGCCGGGCAGGTTCTGGGCGTTGAGGTCCTTGTCGGGGTTCACGCCGTTGGACTTCTCGCTCACCGCAGCAGCCCCTTCATCTCGATCGTCGGGAGTGCCTTGAGTGCCGCCTGCTCGGCCTCGCGGGCCGCTTCCTCGCGGTTCACGCCGAGCTTCTCGCCCTGGATCTTCTGGTGGAGCTTGAGGATGGAGTCCATCAGCATCTCGGGGCGCGGCGGGCAGCCGGGCAGATAGATGTCGACCGGCACGATGTGGTCGACGCCCTGGACGATCGCGTAGTTGTTGAACATGCCTCCGGAGGAGGCGCAGACGCCCATCGAGATGACCCACTTGGGGTTGGGCATCTGGTCGTAGACCTGGCGCAGGACGGGGGCCATCTTCTGGCTCACCCGGCCGGCCACGATCATCAGGTCGGCCTGGCGCGGTGAGCCGCGGAAGACCTCCATGCCGAAGCGGGCGAGGTCGTAGCGGCCTGCTCCGGTGGTCATCATCTCGATGGCGCAGCAGGCGAGGCCGAACGTGGCGGGGAAGACGGACGACTTGCGCACCCAGCCCGCGGCCTGTTCCACCGTGGTCAGGAGAAAGCCGCTCGGCAGTTTCTCTTCGATTCCCATGGCTGTGCTCTCCTTTTCCGGGCCCCTAGTCCCATTCCAGGCCGCCCCGACGCCAGACGTAGGCGTAGGCGACGAAGACGGTGAGCACGAAGAGCAGCATCTCGACGAGCCCGAAAAGCCCGAGGGCGTCGAAGGTCACGGCCCAGGGGTAGAGGAAGACGATCTCGATGTCGAAGACGATGAAGAGCATCGCCGTCAGGTAGTACTTGATCGGAAAGCGCCCGCCGCCGGCCGGCTGCGGGGTCGGCTCGATTCCGCACTCGTACGCCTCGAGCTTCGCCCGGTTGTAGCGCTTGGGGCCGATGAGGGCCGCCATGACCACGGAGAAGATCGCGAAGCCTGCCCCGAGGGCGCCGAGCACGAGGATGGGCGCATAGGCGTTCACGCTCCTCGCTCCTTCCAGTCGACGGTGACTGCCGGAGTCCCTCCGTCGCGGTCGGAGAGACGCGTCGAGCTGTGGACCTCGCCCCGATCTCCGCGTGGATCGTGTTATGTGAGGCAGTTCACAAGCCCATTTCGCTTGCATCCTATGCCTGTCGGTCTGTGATCTGCGACACGGGTGCGGACAACGACTTTGTGATCTCCACCACCTGACGAACGATCATGAACACGGATGAGCAGTGATCTTCGTACGTGAAGCGGCCGAGCGATCACCAGACGTGACAATCTCCTGCGTTTTCGCTGGTCGGAGCCTTGACTCCACTATCAAGCGATGCCGTCTGGATGCGAATTCGAGCCCTCGCCGGACATCTGATAGCGCTCCGCCGGGCCCTCCGGACGTCGCGGCGGACCCACCGCGGAACCACCCCTGCGAGCGCCTCGCGGACAGCGGTGGACGGACTCCCCGAACGGGTTCCGGTCCGTACGTGCATGCGTTCACGGACTCGGGACGGCCCCGCGGGGAGCCGTGACATGCACCACGTGCACCCCCCGTCGGGGCGCAGCCCCCTTGGCCACCCCCTGGCACCGGTGGTAAGCGGAGAGCAATCCGGGCAATTCAAAGAAAGAAGGTGCTCATGCCGCTGATCAACACCGGTGGGTTACCGGTGGACACACCATGGGGAGATCGACAGAGGGCCGTTGTGGGCTCCTACGGGACAACTGTGCCGCATTCCACACTTCTTGATGGAGCCCCTGCACGCCTGGTAGCCGTTGATGCATGTCCCAGACCGCTCACATACCCAGCCGCCGGAAGCCCCGTCGCACTGCGTCCGCGTGGATCGTGCGCACCGGAGTCGCCGGCGGCGTCCTCAGCACCTTCGCGGTGACCGGCGCGGCCGCCTCCGCGAACGCCGCTGAGCCCGCGCAGAAGACCGTCGAGATGCCCGCCGTGGCGGCGGCCGTCGCGAATGCGTCCGCCCAGTCGACCGCCGCCACCGCGCAGGCGGCTGCCGACTACGAGTACCGCTCCGAGATCCGTTCCGAGCAGGCGCAGGCCGCCCTCACCGCGAAGAAGGCCGCGGCGAAGAAGGCCAGGACGATCGCCGAGCGCAAGGCCGAGGCCAAGGCCAAGGCCGCCGCCGCTGCCGCGGAGCGCGCCTCCCGGTCCGCGGCGCGCACCACGCTCTCGGGCACCGGTTCCGCCGCCTCCGTCCTGTCGTTCCTCCAGGCCCAGGTCGGCAAGGCGTACGTCATGGGGGCCAGCGGCCCGTCCGCGTACGACTGCTCCGGTCTGACGCTGCAGGCGTTCAAGACGGCCGGGGTGAACCTGCCGCGCACCTCGCAGGACCAGTCAACGACCGGCACCGCCGTGTCCGTCGACTCCCTCCAGCCCGGCGACCTCATCTTCTGGGGCGGCACCGGCAGCGCCTACCACGTGGGTGTGTACGTGGGCGGCGGCCAGTACATCGACGCCGCCAACCCGGACAAGGGAGTCGTCAAGCAGAACCTCGACGACTACCCGCCGACCTCCGCACGCCGGGTGCTCTGACCCCCGCGGACTCCTGTGACACGAAGGGCCCGCCGCTTCCCGCCCGGGGCGGCGGGCCCTTCGTGTGTATGCGCACCTCACGTCGTGCGCGCTGTCCGCGCCTGATCACCGCCAGGCGGCGAGGAGATCGTCCGGCCCGGCCGCCCGCACTCCGTCGACCGCGACCCCGGCCCGGGCCACGGCGATCAGCGGCGTGGTCTCGTCCGCGCCGGGCAACTGCGAGCGGTGCCGGAGCAGACCGGCGAGGTCATGGGCGTCGAACGGGCGGTTCTCCAGCCACTTGACCGAACCGACGGCCGTGATCCGCTGGGCGATCGGGCCCCGGTCCGCTGCGACGACGTCGATCTCGGGATCGTTGGTCCGCGTCCAGTAGCCGCCCACCGCGCCCGTTCCCTCGGGCACGCCTCCGTCCCGCATCCGGAACAGCGACTCGCGGACGACCGGTTCGATCGCCCGGCCGCGCCAGGACGTCCAGGACGTGCGCATGCGCGCCAACGTCAGATCGCCCCGGCCTCGCTCGATCTCGGACAGGTGCGGCCCGAGGAAGGCGAGCCAGAACCGCAGATGGGGATCGGCCACCTGGTAGCGCGTCTCCTTGGAGGGCCGGACCGACAGCGGAGCGACTGCCTCCACCACCCTTTTCTCCGTGAGGAGTTGGAGAGCCCGGTTGAGACTGCTGGCCGGGAGACCGCCACCGGCCCGCCCGATCAGGGCACGGGAACGCTCGCCGGCTCCGATCACCCCCAGGACCAGCCGGGCCTGGGCGTCCGGGGGGAACTCCGCCGCGAGCGAGCGTTCCCCGCTCACGATGAGCGCCGATGTCGGGTCTTCGACCACCTCCTCCAGGTAGTCGAAGACGCCGCCGCCCCGGGGCCACTCCTCCAGGACGAGCGGCAGCCCGCCGGAGACGAGGTAGGCGTCGAACGCCTCGGGGGCCGGCAGGTCCAGCATGTCCGCCACGTCGGCGGGGCTGAGCGGAGGCACCACCATCTCGGTGCCGCGCTGGTGGAAGGGACGGTCGTAGTCGTTGAGCCGCTCCATCATCGCCAGGTCGGAACCCACGCAGAGAATGAGGACGGGCCGCCGGGACAGCTCCCGGTCGAAGAACTTCTGCAGCGTGCCCTCGAACCCCGGATCGTTCCTGATCAGGTACGGCATCTCGTCGAGCACGACGACGCTCGGCCGGTCGGCGGGCAGGGCGGACACCAGCAGCCGGAAGGCAGCGTCCCAGTCCCGGGGCGACTGCCCGACGAAGTTTCCGGCGCCGGGCAGGTCCGAGGCGGCTGCCGCCTCGACGAACGCCTGCACGTCCGTGTCCGCGGTGGACTGGGCCGAGGCGGTGAAGAACAGGTGCGGGGCTCCGGAGTGCTCGACGAACTCCTCGACCAGCCGGGACTTGCCCACCCGCCGCCGGCCGCGCATCAGGACCGCCCGCCCGGGACGCCCGGTGCGGCCGCCGTCCTCGACGCGCCGCAGCATCCGCTCCAACGCCGTGAGCTCACGTTCCCGGCCGATGAAACCGTCCACACGCGCCTCGCCTCTATAGGCCCACTCCTGATACTTCCAAAAATGAACATACCAAAGTTGGAAGTCTTCTCCAGGGGGACGTGAAGGCGCCCCGGCAGCGTGTGCCGGGGGCGCCTTCGGAACGCTGAAACTCGCAGGTCAGGCCTTCGGGGCAACCTTGCTGAGGCCGTTGATGATGCGGTCCATCGCGTCCCCGCCCGACGGGTCGGTGAGGTTCGCCAGCATCTTGAGGGTGAACTTCATCAGCGTCGGATGCGTCAGACCGCGCTGCGTCGCGATCTTCATGACCTTCGGGCTGCCGATCATCTTCACGAAGGCGCGGCCGAGCGTGTAGTAGCCGCCGTAGGTGTCCTTGAGGATCTTCGGGTAGCTGTGCAGCACCCGTTCCCGGCCCTCGGCGGTCTGCCGCGCCTGGGCCTGGACGATGACGTCGGCGACGATCTGCCCCGACTCCATCGCATAGGCGATGCCCTCGCCGTTGAACGGGTTGACCAGGCCGCCCGCGTCGCCGACCAGCAGCAGGCCCTTGGTGTAGTGCGGCTGCCGGTTGAACGCCATCGGCAGCGCCGCGCCGCGGATCGGGCCGGTCATGTTCTCCGGCGTGTAGCCCCAGTCCTCGGGCATCGAGGCGCACCAGGTCTTGAGGACCTCGCGCCAGTCCAGCTCCTTGAACGCCTCGGAGGTGTTGAGCACACCGAGGCCGACGTTGGAGGTGCCGTCACCCATGCCGAAGATCCAGCCGTAACCGGGCAGCAGCCGCTCCTGGCCCTCGCGGCGGTCCCACAGCTCCAGCCAGGACTCGAGGTAGTCGTCGTCGTGACGGGGAGAGGTGAAGTACGTCCGCACGGCGACGCCCATCGGGCGGTCCTCGCGGCGGTGCAGCCCCATGGCCAACGACAGCCGGGTGGAGTTGCCGTCGGCGGCGACCACCAGCGGGGCGTGGAAGGTGACCGGGGTCTTCTCCTCGCCGAGCTTGGCGTGCACGCCGGTGATCCGGCCGGTGCTCTCGTCGGTGATCGGGGCGCCCACGTTGCAGCGCTCGTAGAGCCGGGCGCCGGCCTTCTCGGCCTGGCGGGCCAGCTGTTCGTCGAAGTCGTCGCGCTTGCGGACCAGCCCGTAGTCCGGGTAGCTGGCCAGTTCGGGCCAGTCGAGCTGGAGGCGCACACCGCCGCCGATGATCCGCAGGCCCTTGTTGCGCAACCAGCCCGCCTCCTCGGAGACATCGATGCCCATGGCCACGAGCTGCTTGGTGGCACGCGGCGTCAGGCCGTCGCCGCAGACCTTCTCGCGGGGGAATGCCGTCTTCTCCAGCAGGAGGACGTCGAGTCCCGCCCTGGCCAGGTGGTAGGCGGTCGTCGAACCGGCGGGGCCGGCCCCGACAACGATCACATCGGCGCTGCGCTCGGAGGCTGCGTTCGAGGCGGGCTCGGTCACGTCGATACTCCCGACGAGAGGTGGTGCGGCGGCCGCACGAGCAGGTTCGTCAGGCACGGCCGGCCCGGGACGGGCTTCAGTCTATGCAGCGGCCCCGGACCCCCCGCGCCCGGGCGTACCCGAGGAGTCAGGACCGCGCGGCAGGCGCGGAGGCCCCCGCCCCGGCGGTTTCCGTTCGGCACGGGCCGCGGAACGTACGCCGGTAGGCGTGCGGGGAGGTGCCGAGCCGTTTGACGAAGTGGTGCCGCAGCACGGCGGCGTCACCGAAACCGGCCCGGGCGGCGATGGACTCCACGGTCAGGTCGGTGTCCTCCAGGAGGTTCCGGGCCCGCAGCAGCCGCTGCGCCAGCATCCACTGGTACGGCGTGGTACCCGTCTCCTGACGGAAGCGACGGGCGAAGGTGCGCGGCGACAGGTGTGCACGCTCGGCGAGTTCACCGACGGTGACCTCCTCCTCGAGATGCTCCTCCATCCAGCGCAGGGAGCCGCCGATGGCGTCCTGCGCCCGCTGCGCGGGCACGGCGTATTCGATGTACTGGGCCTGGCCGCCCTCCCGGTGCGGGGGCACCACCATGCGGCGGGCGATGGCGTTGGCGACCTTGCTGCCGAGTTCCAGGCGGACGAGGTGCAGACAGGCGTCGATACCGGCCGCGGTCCCGGCGGAGGTGACCACCGACCCGTCCTGGACGTACAGCACGTCGGGTTCGACGGCCGCCCGCGGGTAGCGGCGCGCCAGCAGCCCGGTGTAGCGCCAGTGGGTGGTGCAGCGCCTGCCGTCGAGCAGACCCGCGGCTCCGAGCAGGAAGGCGCCGGAGCAGACGCTGAGCACCCAGGCCCCTCGGTCGACGGCCGCACGGAGCGCGTCGAGGAGGGGTTCCGGGAACTCCCGGCTCGAATAGCCCTGCCCGGCCGGGATCGCGATGAGGTCGGCCTCCACGAGGCGCTCGAGGCCGTGGGGGGTGTCGACGGTGAAACCGGGATGCGCGCGCAGCGGGGGCTGCTCGGCGGCAACCATGGCAAAGTCATGTACCGGAAGTCCCTGTTCACTGCGATCCATGCCGAACACCTCCGCGACGACGCCGAGTTCGAAGGCATTGACTCCATGGGTCAGCACGAGGGCGACGTTGTTCAGCATGCGCCCAGCATGGCAGTAATTCAGTGCTGCATGTCAGTACTGCCACTGCTGTTGCGTGCTGCGCAGGACGATCCTCGAGGACATGAACACACCACTCGGCGCATTCCTGGACTTTGCAGTCGTCACCGGTATCGCGCTCGTCGTCCTGCTCCCGCCGGTCGTCGGGGCGCTTCGCGAGCACCGCGTGACCCGGCAGATCCGCAGGGCAGAGCGACGGTGCGACACGAACGGAACTCCCCGGGCGTCGGGGCCGGCCCCCGACGTCGCCTGCGAGCCGGGCAGCCGCCCGAACGCAGGCGCCGGCGCCGTCACGCGCGTGCAGTCCGTGCAGCTCTGCGGCGGCTGACCGGGGAGCCAGGGGGCAGGGGCCGTCGGACGGGGGCGCGGGGCCGGGGAGAGGTACGGGGTGCGGGCCGGAGTGCGGACCGCACCGTCCGACGGCCTCCGGCCCTCAGTCGGCCCTCAGCCGGTCAGCGGCACCGTCAGCAGCGCACGCGGCAGCGGCCGCCCCGCGGGGAACGTCCAGTGCGCCAGCTCGACCCGCCGGGCCTCGGTCGTTGCGCGATCGAGCGTGCGACGTGCGGCCACCCAGTCGATCAGCGTCTTCGCCTGCTCGGACTCCAACGGGGCGGCGAAGTGGAGGACGTTGGCGTACCAGATGTCCCGCTTCACGGTCTCGTACCGGCCGTCCTCGCCGAGTGCGTCCGCCAGGCGTCCGGCCGCACCGTCCACGGGCTCGGCGCAGGCCATGACGCTGCCGGGCGTGAGCGTGAGACCGGTCAGCCGGAGCCGGACCGGCGGCACGCCCGTCGCCGCAGCCCGCATCGCGCGGCCGTGGCGGCCCAGGGCCGGATCGTCGGCGGGCACCTGGGAGCGGTAGGGCTCCAGGGTGCGCACGGTGAAGTGCGACGAACTGCCGGCCCCGGTGGGCCAGTGGGCCTTGCCGGCGACCGCACCCGCCTCGGCGGCAAGGCGGTCGAGGCAGGCTGCCGTCACGGTGTCCGGTCGCAACAGCACGGACAGGCCCCAGCGGGAGTCGCCGTCGCACGGCGCCGACTGGCACGGATGACTCCTGGCCAGGAGCGCCTCCCGGCCGCGGTCGAAGAGCGCGTCGAACGGCGTGGCTGTCATGAACGGAGATTAGCTGCAATGCAGTTCGGGGACTCACGCCTTCCGCAGCAGGGGCTCGGAGGGGATGGCCCGGATGGCATTGCACGTCGCGACCGAGGACGGCGATCGAGCTGACGGATCAGAACCGCTGCCCGGGCGGGGAACCCGTCCAGGGCAGCTCCCGGGGCACATGTTCCAGGTCGTTGTGGACGAGCAGAGCGGCGGGACGACCGGGGGCGTAGCGGATGACCGTCAGCGCCGAGTTCGCGGCGCGGTTCGTCGCCCTCCACCGGCCCGCTGAGAAGCGGCTCGGCCTCAGCGGGCCGGCGCGGGATCCAACTCGCGTTCCTCCCTTGGGAATCCGTTCACGAAGTCCAGCAGGAAGTCGGCCGCGTCCGGCGGGAGTTCGTCCCCGTCGAAACACGTCGGGCACGAACCGCGCCCTTCAGCCGCACGTGTTCGCCTCGCCGTCGCGCCGGTGGGGCGGCCCGCGGGCCCGGCTGCCGGACGGAAGAAGGTGGGACGCCGTCTGCGACGACGTCCTGGCGGGCCCGAGCCTGGACTTGCCGGTCGAGGAGCACCTGGTCGGCCCGGTGAGCGCGCTGGACGCGGCGCGGAAGCTGATGGGGTGCAGAACTGCGAGCGGCGTTACGCCTCAGGGCGGGCGCAGGCCGGTGGGCGGAGGGAAGCCGGCTCCAGGCGGACGCAGCAGTGACCGGGGCGGGGCGCCAGGCACGCCTGGCGGCCGCTGTCGGCGAGCCCTTCCAGTACGCCGCGGAGCAGGTGCAGGTTCATGCCGCACACCGTCTGGGTGTGTTCGCGGGCGACTGGCCCACCGACCTCGCCCCGTGGATCAACGACATCGTTCCGGGCAGCGCCCAGCAGGCCATGTACGCCGTCGGAGCGATCGAGATCGTCGCGGGCCTTGCCGTCGCGCTCGCCCCGCGCTTCGGGGGCCGGCTGGTGGCCGGATGGCTCGCGGGCATCATCGTCGACCTGCTGACCATCCCCGGCCACTACGACGTCGCACTGCGCGACTTCGGCCTGCTGCTCGGTGCTGTCGCCCTCGCCCGGCTCGCCCAGCGCTACCACGGCAAGCGGCAGTCTCACTGACGGCAGACGTCAGCCACGGAAAGTGACGAGGCGGGTGGGCCCTCCACCGGCTCACCCGCTGGGCGTGGGGAGGTCTGCGTCCGGTCCGCGGAAGGTCAACACCATGCCGGAACAGACCCTGCGCGCGGTCGCGGACCACGGCCGCATTCCCCGGCGACACTGTCCATGGCACGTATGCGCAGGCCCAACAGGTACTCGATGACCTCGAGGCTGTCGGAGTGTCCTACGACCACGTGGTGCGCGTGCCGGAAGACGAGGGCGTCAGCAAGTTCACGGCCTCCGGCAAGGAGCTCTTCGAGCAGCTGGACACCGATCTGCGCACCAAACGCGCCGCCTGATGCAACCGGTCGCCGACCGAGTGATCCTGGCGAAGCAGCCTGCGACCGCCGACGACGGACACACCGGGAAACACCGCAACCGCCCGCAGCACGGTGCCATCGACGACGATGGACTCCAGGGCGGCGGGGCCGGGTCGCGGCGCCCCGCCTTCGGTCTGCGGGCAGAGCCAACGCAGCAAAGGAGAGCACATGACCGCGAACACGGTATTCGTGATCCCCGGAGCCGGCCCGGCGGGTGCGCAGGCAGCACAGACCCTCCGGGAGGATCCGCCTTCCGGCTCGCCGAGGGCCGGGTACTGGCCGGCATGAACGTCAACGTCCGGGACGTCACCGACCCGATCCGCGCCCTCATCACCTCCGGGAAACCGGGCGATCCGACGCGGCTCGCCGACTCCGGCGTGCCCCTGAGCGACCTTCTCGTCCGGCCCGGCCCGGCCGGACGATAGCCCGGAGAGTGTGGTCTCGGTGACAGCCCCGCCTCCCGGATCCGGCCGCACCCCGACCGGCGCGGACACCGCACAGCCGCCGGTGCGGGCGGACGGATACGCGCCGTTGCGGGACTACGCCGTGATCGGAGACGGACGCTGCGCCGCGCTCGTCGCCCGCGACGGCGCGGTGGACTGGCTGGCCTGGCCCGACCTGGACTCGCCCGCCCTCTTCGCCGCCGTCCTCGACCAGGCCCGCGGCGGCAGGTTCCTCCTCCAGCCCGACGTGCCCTGCACCGCGGCCCGCCGCTACCTCCCCGGCACCAACGTCCTTCAGACGACGTTCACCACCGCGCACGGCACGGTCCGGCTGACCGACGCCCTGACCCTGTCCGACAACCTCTCGCTGGCGCCCGGCCGGGAACTGGTCCGGCGGATCGAGGGCCTCGCCGGCAGCGTCCCCATGCGCTGGAGCGTCCAGCCGCGCTTCGAGTACGGCACTCGCGCACCGCTCATCACCCGGCGTGCCGGGGTCCCGATGGCGGCCTCCGGGCCCCATGCGGTCGCCGTCTGCGCCTGGAACGCGGGAGAGCCGCAGTGCACGCACGACTCCGTCACCGCACGATTCCGGACCGACGCCGGTACCCAGGGCCTGATCGCGCTGGCCTACGCACACCAGGAACCGCTGGTCCTGCCCGCTCGCGCCGAATGCGAGGACCGCCTGGAGAAGACCACCGCCACCTGGCGGCAGTGGGCCGACCACCGCACCTGCACCGGCCCCTGGCGCGACGCGGTGCTGCGCAGCGCCCTCGCCCTCAAACTCCTGGTCTTCGCGCCCTCCGGCGCGGTCGCCGCCGCCGCGACCGCCTCGTTGCCCGAGGAGCTCGGCGGCAGACGCAACTGGGACTACCGCTTCAGCTGGATCCGCGACTCCGCCTTCACCCTCGACGCCTTCCTCAAGCTGGGCTGCGCACCGGAAGCCACCAGCTACTTCTGGTGGCTGATGCACGCCTCCCAGCTCACCCACCCCCGCCTCCACGTCCTGTACCGCCTCGACGGCGGTACCCGCACACCCGAGCAGGCCCTGCCCCTGTCGGGTTACCAGGGCTCGGCGCCCGTGCGCGTCGGCAACGCGGCCGCCGGGCAGGTCCAACTCGACACCTACGGCGAACTACTGCAGACCGCCTGGCTGTACGCCGCTGCAGGCGGAAGGCTGGACGCTGACATCGCCCGCAGACTGGCCGAGACCGCCGACTTCATCTGCACCGTCTGGCGGCAGCCCGACGCCGGCATCTGGGAGGTGCGCAGCGAGCCCGAGCACTTCACCCAGTCCAAGATGATGTGCTGGATCGCCCTCGACCGCGCCCTCGACCTGGCCGGACGGCAACTGATCCCCGACCGGCACTCCGCTCGCTGGCGGCGGGAGCGACAGGCCATCGCAGCGTTCGTCGACGACCGCTGCTTCAGCCCGCGACTGAACACTTACGTGCGCTCCGCCGACAGCAACGCCCTGGACGCCGGTCTCCTGCTCGGTCTGCTCCACGGCTACCGCGCGCCCGACGACTCGCGCATGCGCGGCACCGTCGCCGCCATCCAGCGCACACTCCAGGACGGGCCCTACGTCAACCGCTACCTGCGCCCCGACGGCCTCACCGGCACCGAAGGCGCCTTCCTCGCCTGCTCGTTCTGGCTCGCCGAAGCGCTGGCCCTGTGCGGTCGCGTTGATGAAGCCGCCCACCTCGTGGACCGGCTCGTGGCCCTCGCCAACGATGTCGGCCTGTTCAGCGAAGAGGTCGACCCAGCCACCGGCATGTTCCTCGGCAACCTGCCTCAGGGCCTGTCCCACCTGGCCCTGATCAACGCCGCCTGCGCCATCGGGGAGGCAGCACGATGAGCATCTGGGCCGCGCTGGCCGGCGGGTTCGTCGGCACCCTGATCCTGACCACCGGCCTGCGCGCAGCCAACGCCGCCAACCTCACCCGCATCGACCTGCCGTTCCTGCTCGGCACCGCCTTCACCACCAACCGGACCCGTGCCAAAGCTCTCGGCTACGGCGTGCACTTCGTCGACGGCCAGATCTTCGCCCTGCTCTACTACGCCGTCTTCGCCGCGATCGGCTACAGCAGCTGGTGGCTGGGTACCGTCTTCGGCCTCGTTCACGGCCTGTTCGCCGCCACTGCGCTGGTCAACATCCTGCTGCCCCTCATCCACCCGCGCATGGGCACCCTCCACACCAGCGCCCCCGATGTCGCTCTGCTGGAACCGCCCGGCTTCCTCATGCTCAACTACGGCCGCAGCACCCCCGCCGTCACGCTCGCAGCACACCTCGCCTACGGCACCGTCGTCGGCGGGTTCCTGGCCTGGCCCGACTGAGCGGGCCTTCGGCCCACACGAACTTCGCTCTCTCACAACCGACCGGTTCGAGAGTGCCGGCCCAGCGCCGCGGCGCGTTCGCGCAGCAGCCGGCGCTCCGGGGCATTGCGGGCGAGGGACGCGGCCCGATCCAGCTCCTGCCGCGCCTCCGCGACACGGCCGAGCCGGGCCAGGAAGTCCGCGCGCACGCTGGGCAGCAGGTGGTAGTCCTGCAGCGTCGGCTCCCCGGCCAGCGCGTCGACCGCCTCGAGCCCCCTGGCCGGCCCGTGGGCCATCGAGACGGCGACGGCACGGTTCAACTCCACGACGGGGGACGGCGCACGCCGGGCCAGCGCCTCGTACAGCGCGACGATCCGCTCCCACTCCGTGTCCTGGGGGTCGAGCGCCCGGGCGTGGCAGGCGGCGATGGCGGCCTGGAGGGCGTACGGCCCGAGTTCGCCGCCGACGGCGTTCGCGCGGGCCAGGGCGGCGAAACCACGGCGGATCAGCAGCCGGTCCCAACGGGTCCGGTCCTGGTCGAGCAGCAGGACGGGCTCCCCCGCCTGGCCGGTGCGGGCGCGGATGCGGGAGGCCTGGATCTCCATGAGCGCGACCAGCCCGTGCACCTCGGACTGCTCCGGCATGAGCCCGGCCAGGACGCGGCCGAGCCGCAGCGCGTCCTCGCAGAGCGCCGGGCGCATCCAGTCGTCCCCGGCCGTGGCCGCGTACCCCTCGTTGAACACCAGGTAGACGACCTCGAGCACCGAGGGCAGCCGGGCCGCGACCTCCGGCCCCTCCGGCGCCTCGAACGGCACCCGCTTTCCGGCGAGCGTGCGCTTGGCGCGGACGATGCGCTGGGCCACGGTCGGCTCCGCCACGAGGAAGGCCCGCGCGATCTCCTCCGTGGTCAGCCCGCCCAGCAGCCGGAGGGTGAGCGCGACGCGTGCTCGCGGGGACAGCACCGGGTGGCAGGCCGTGAAGACGAGCCGCAGCAGGTCGTCCTCGATCCGGCCTTCGTCGAGAACAGCGGCGGTCTCCGGCTCGCTCGCCCACTGCTCGGTCTGCTGCCCCCGGCCGAGGAGTTCGAGCTTGCGGGCGAGGTTCGCGTTCCGGCGCAGCAGGTCGATCGCGCGCCGCTTGGAGGTGGTCATGAGCCACGCCCCCGGGTTGCGCGGGACACCGGAGCCCGGCCACTGCTCGAGTGCGGCGACCAGCGCGTCCTGAGCGAGTTCCTCCGCCACGTCGAGGTCGTTCACGATCCGCGCGATACCGGCGATCAGCCGCGGGGACTCGATGCGCCAGACGGCGTCGACCGCCCGGTGCGCGTCGTCGGAAGCTGTCACGGCCACATCAGAGCAGCACCGCGGAACGGCCGCAACACGTGTCCGGGTGGGGCACGAGCTGCGGCCGCGGGGGTCCGGCGACGGCCCTCAGCGGTCCGCGCGGCGGGCTCTCAGAGCTGCGCGTCCGGCTCCTCGATCTGCCGGATCTCGGACGTGAGCTCGAACTCGTCACCGTGGAGCCGCACGAACCGCTTCGCCCACTCGATCGCCTCCTCCTTCGACTTCGCCTGGATGATGGCGTAGCCGCCGATGACCTCCTTGGCCTCGGTGAAGGGCCCGTCGGTGACGGTCTCCTTGCCGTGGGACCAGTGCACCCGGGTCCCCTCGGCGGTGGGCCGCAGCCCCGCGGTGTCGAGCAGCACGCCTGCCTTGGTCATCTCGTCGAGGAGCTTGCCCATCTCCTCCATGAGGTCCTGACTGGGGGCGTCTGCCGCCGTGTTCTCATCGAGCCTGAGCATCATCATGAACCGCATCGCACGTCTCCTTGTCGTGTCGCTGCCGGTGCCGTCCCCGGGTCGCCCGGGGACAGGTTCCGGCTTGTACTCACGCGTCGAACGGCACCCGGCCGGATCGACACGACGGGAGAACTTTTCTTCCGGGGCGGAAGACACGACCGGACCGGCTACACCAGCACGGCGGCCGTGGTCGCGGCGGGCCGCGGGTCGGTGATGCGGCGCAACACGTCCGTGCGCTCCGCGTTGCCGGGCGACGCCATCAGCGCGGCGAGGACGGCGATCCGGGCCTGCCCGGCGCGCAGGGTGCCGGTCGGCACCGCGCCGGCGGAGATGAGGTCCACCGCGCCGCCGCCGGTGTAGATCGGCGTGACGGGGCCGGCCGGGACCCGGGTGGTCAGGGCGACGAGGACGCCGCGCTCCACCGCGCGGCACACGGCCCGGGTGAACTCCGGGGTGGCGTTGCCCGCGCCGGTGGCGACGAGGACGACGCCACGCGCGCCCGCGTCGAGGGCGGCGTCGAAGAGAGCCGGGTCCGCATCCGTGTGGTGCATGACCATGTCGACCCGGGGCAGCGGTGCGTCCAGGTCCGGCAGGTCCAGCGGCTCGGAACGGTCCGGCCGGCGCAGCAGTTCCACGCGGCCGAAGCCGACCCGGCCGACCGGCGCGTGGGAGGGGTCGGCGAACGCGTCGGCCGCGACGGTCTGGGTCTTCATGGTGCCGCGCGCCGCGTGAACGCGGCCCGCGAAGACCGCAAGGGTGCCCGCGTCCTCGATGCTGGAGGCCGTGAGCAGCGCGTCGTAGAGGTTGCCGGCAGCGTCCCCGTCCTCGGCCTCGAGCGGCCGCTGGGCGCCGGTGAAGACGACGGGCCGCCGGTCCCGGTGGTAGAGGTCGAGCAGGAACGCCGACTCCTCGAGGGTGTCGGTGCCGTGGGTGACGACCACGCCGTCGACGGCGGGTTCGGCCAGCACGTCGTGGACCGCGCGGAGCAGCGTGAGCTGGTGGGTGGTGGTCAGACGCGGGCTGTTGACGGTGAAGAGGTCGACGACCTCGGTCTCGACGCCGTGGGGAATGTCGGCGGCTGCGGCGAGCACGTCCCGGCCGTCCGCCTCGGCCGCGTACCCTGCGCCCTGCCAGCGGCTGGCTATGGTCCCGCCCGTCGTCACCACGACTACGCGTCGCATGTCGTCATCACCCTCTTCCGGTTCTCTCGTACGGCTCGTACCGTGTGCGGCCAACGAGCAAGAATAGGCAACTGCGGTCGAAATAGGATGGCGCGTCTTCACATACGGACGTCCCCCACTGGCAGATAATTGCCTCATGGACGACGTCGACCGCAGTATCTTGCGTGAGCTTCAACGTGACGGGCGGCTGAGCAACCAGGAACTGGCCGGGCGGGTGGGCCTGACCCCGTCCCCGTGCCTGCGCCGGGTGCGACAGCTCGAGGAGGACGGCGTGATCCTCGGCTACCGGGCCGTCGTCGACCCGGCGTCGGTCGGCCGCCGCTTCGAGGTGCTCGTCTCGGTGGAGGTGCGGCGCGACCGCGCGACCGTCGAGGCGTTCGAGGCGGCGGTGCACAACATGCCGGACGTGGTGGAGGCGTTCCGGCTGTTCGGCAGTCCCGGCTGCCTGCTCCGGGTCGCGGTCGCCGACATCGACACCTTCGAGCGGCTGTGGATCGAGCGGCTGACCGCGCTGCCCGGGGTCACCGAGGTCAACTCGCAGATCGTGATGAAGCACATCAAGGAGCCGCACGGCCTGCCCGTGGGGCGGTGAAACGGGTGTCACAGGTTCGAATCGTGGCAGGGCACAGCACGACGACCGGCCGGCTCGGTGGGTTCGTCCGCCGAGCGACGGGGACGGAGTTGACAGCTCACTGTTCACGCCCGACGGAGCGCAACCTGATGAAGGAGGAGTCCAGCCCCCGCTTCAGCAGCCGTGCTACCGGCCTTTCCACGAGGCGATGGACCACCCAGCTGAGGACCAGGAAGCCGGCGATCACGAGAACGACCAGCAGCCGGGGGTCCATGGTGTCGCGCAGGCGGCTGATGAGCGTCGTGCCGGCAAGGTAGTGCATCAGGTAGAGCGGGTAGGTCAGGCAGCCTGCGGTGACCAGCCCCTTCCAGCGGATGCGATCGGTGAAGCCGAGCGCCACAGCCACCATGACGAGCAGGAACACTGTGAAGATCAGCACGGATCCGCGCCAGCTGGAGACGTCTTCGTGCTCGACCCGCATCCCCAGCTCCCGCTGGCCCATCAGCCACGCCATGGCGAGGATGCTCCACAGCAACAGGTCCTGGCCGAAGCGGTGCATGAGGTACAGCGCCAGTCCCGCGATGAAGTACCAGGCAGCACCCGGGTCGGCCCCCAGCACCAGCAGGGGGAAGCCGGACGCCGGGGCGAGCATCGCAGCCGCACCCCAGACGCAGCACAGCACGACGACCCTGCGGTAGGTCAGCCCCATGACGACGACGACCATGAAGAGCAGGTAGAACCGCAGCTCCGACCAGAGAGTCCAGTAGACGATGTCGACGTTCCGTACGCCGGATCCCGACTGCAGCATGGTGAGGTTGAGCAGGATGTCCCGCCCCTGCGGCCGCCGCCACACGCCCGGCAGGGCGACCAGGACTGTCACAGTGAAGAGCACGGCGATCCAGTACGCCGGATAGAGGCGGACCACCCGTGACACGAAGAATTCCTTCGGGCTGCGTCCCCAGCACGACATGCAGATCACGAAGCCGCTGATCACGAAGAAGATCTCGACGCCGACCCAGCCGAAGGAGGCGAAGCGGAACACCGTGGGCATGATCTCGGAGACCGGCCGCCCCCAGATCGGGTTGCCCGGCCGGTCGACCCGGGTGGTGCCCACGTAGTGGTGCAGGGCCACCATGAGCGCGGCGGCAAGGCGTATGCCGTCGATGGCATACAGCCGGGGCCGCGCCCGACGGGTGGGGGCAGCCTCCCGCCCCCGGGCCGCCTGCGGCGGTGGCTCGGCGACGGCGACACCGCCGGCCCCGAGCAACGCGACGGTCGGGGGGAGCGGCTGCTGCACATTGCCCTGCATCAGAACTGGGCCATCCTCACGAGGGGGAACCGACGGGACCCGGAGCCGAGGGCCACGGGCGGCTCACGCTACGTGCCGCAAGGCCCGCCCGGATCGGACAGATGAAGACACTTCACGCTCCGGGGAATCGACGTTTCAGGAACTCTCGTGGACGCGCCACGCAGTGTTCCCCGGCACTTCACCCACCAGGACCGCCGGCCTCGTGACTCACCCCGGTGAGCCTCGGATCCGGGCTCGCGCGAACCCGGCGGAGCGTCGCGCACCACACGTCAACCGCCCCCGCCGCAAGGCCGGGACCCGGGCCGCGCCGTACTCGGTGGCGGTGGCCGGGTGCTCCCGCCTCCACCGGGCGGACCGCCGGCGAAGCCGGGCTACGGTGATCGACGTGATGCAGCGAGCGGGACGAACCACGACGACCATGCGCCGGCTGACCAGCCTCATCGTGGCGGCAGTGCTGGCGGGCGGGTGCGGGAGTACGCACAGCGAGAAAGCCGCGGCGGAGCGGAGCCACCAGCCGGTCACGGCTGCCCGGTCGACCCTGCCGCAGCTGATTCCGCCCCCGCCTCCACCGCGGATCAAGCCGCCGTTGCCCACCTCGCCGGGGAACGGAACGCACCGGGCGCTGCCGATCGACCGGATACCCACCCGTGAGAGGGTCGTCTTCCTCACCGTCGATGACGGTGCAGCCAAGGATCCGGCCTTCGCAGAGATGATGCGCACCCTGCGCGTGCCGTTCAGCATGTTCCTGACCGACTCCCTGGCCGGGGACGACTACCCCTACTTCGCCCGCCTGCAACGGCTCGGCAACAAGGTGCAGAACCACACCCTGAGCCACAAACGGCTGGCCGGTCTCCCCTATGCCGACCAACGGGCGGAGATATGCGGCCAGCAGAACCGCCTGCGAAAGGTCTTCGGAGAACGCCCCACACTGTTCCGCCCTCCGTACGGCTACCACGACGCCACCACCCTGCGGGCGGCGGCGGACTGCGGGATACGCGCGACGGTGCTGTGGCGGGCCAACGTACAGCCCGGGAAACCTGGTCCATTCGCCGGCGACCACCCATTGCGCCCCGGCGACATCGTCCTGTTCCACTTCTTCCCGAAGGAGCGCCTCGAAGGCACCACACTCAAGAAGGTCACCGAGGACCTGCTGCGGGCCATCACCGCCCAGGGCTTCGCCGTCGCCCGGCTCGAGGACTATGTCTGAGCCGGGCGACGGCGAGGAGCACGGTCCCCGGCCGTCCGTGACCCCAGGTTGCGCCCCCGCCCTCTGCGGAGGGGGGAACAGCCGCCCCCGGCGCTGTATCGGAGGAGTGCGAGCAGAGGGCCGTGGAGGGAAGTCCGCCCGGATGTGGTGACCGAAGCAGATCCTGGGTTCGACGCCGCGAGGCAGGTCAGGAAGCGAACTGCCGTTCTTCCTCGGGGGCGCGGACCGCGGCGGGCAGCGCTCCGGCGGGACGGCGCGGAATCCGGGTGCCCCGGCGGGCCGCCCAGCGGATCAGCGGCGGGGTCAGCAGGACCACGGCGAAGAGCCGCAGTCCCTGACTTGTGGAGATCAGCGCGACGTGCGCGTGCAGGGACGAGGCCGTGGCCAGCACCGCGTTGATGCCGCCGGGCGTGGTGGCGAGATAGGCGTCCACGAAGGGGACGCCGGTGGTGACCGACAGGACACCCGCGAGCCCGGCGCACAGGGTGCAGAGGACGAACGTGGTCACGAGCGCGAGCGGCAGCAGCCGTCCCGCGTGGCGCACCGAGGACGGGGTGAACCGGAGCCCCACCTCGAGGCCGACCACGACGAAGACGACGTCCTGGAGCGGCCCCACCGGCAGGAAACCCGTGGCGGCGCCGGTGAACACACCGATCCCGGTCAGCAGCATCGGGCCCAGCAGGGCGGGGGCAGGCAGCCGCAGGCTGCGGCCCGCGTTGACGCCGAGCGCGCACAGGGCGATCAGCACCGTCACTCCGGCGACCGGGTGGGCGGACGAGACCACGGTGAGGGAGTCGGGGAGCAGGGCGGGCGGCCCTCCGGCCGGGGCCGCCGCTCCGCTGTGCAGGGCCATCACCACCAACGGAGCGGTCACGGCGACCAGGGCCACCCTCAGGTACTGCATGAAGGCCACGATCCTGCTGTCCGCGTCCAGCTCCTCCGCACAGGCGATGATGGCCGCCGAACCGCCGGGGACCATGCCGAGGACGGCGTCGGCACGCGCCATCAGGGTGATCCGGGGCAGGAGCAGCGCTCCACCCAGGCAAATGCCGATCGTCGCCAGGATCGTCCCGGCGAGCGGAAGCATCGAGTCCGCGACCGAGGCCATCGACCCCGGGTCGAGATAGCTGCCCATCAGGACGCCGACCACCGCCTGTGCCGCGCGGTTGGCCCGCTTGGGGAACGGGGCGCGCGTCACGCCGGAAAGCGCGGCCGTCACGCCGACGACGAGGGCGGTGAGCAGATGGGCGGCGGGTATTCCGCCCCACCGGGCGACGTTGCCCAACAGGTAGGTCACGGCCACCAGGAACAGCCAGCCGATCATCGTACGGGAGGTGGTCAGCATGCGCCCGAAGGTGGGAGGCGCGGCGGGGAGAACGGAAGTGGCGAACATGGTTGAAAGCCCCTTGAGTGGGTTTCCGGGCACGGGTCCGTCTGTCCGGAAAGCCACCATCCCGAAGCGATGTTGCGGGGTTCTTGCGTGATCTTGCCCGCCACGTAACATGCGGCAACGGCTCAAGAAATGCGCAGGTCAGAGCTGCACGATGCGTTCAAGTCGGTTCTGCGTGCGGCGCTTTGGAACGCGGCGGCAGATGCTCGAGGGCCGTCCGCACGGGTGACGGACGGCCCTCCTCAGTGAGCTCGGGCGGCGCTCGTCAGGGGCGGACGCCGCGGTGCAGGGCGACGATGCCGCCCGTCAGGTTGCGCCAGGCGACCTTCGACCAGCCGGCCTTCTGCAGGCGTGCGGCCAGCGCGGGCTGGTCGGGCCAGGAGCGGATCGACTCGGCGAGGTAGACGTAGGCGTCCGGGTTGCTGCTGACCGCCTCGGCGACCGGCGGCAGCGCCCGCATCAGGTACTCGGTGTAGACCGTGCGGAACGGCTGCCAGGTGGGGTGGCTGAACTCGCAGACGACGACCCGGCCGCCCGGCCGGGTGACCCGCAGCATCTCGGCGAGGGCGGCGTCCGTGTCCTGCACGTTGCGCAGCCCGAAGGAGATCGTGACGGCGTCGAACACCCCGTCCGCGAACGGCAGTTCGGTCGCGTCCCCGGCGGTGAACGGCATCCGCGGGTGGCGCTTCTTGCCCTCGCGCAGCATGCCGAGCGAGAAGTCGCAGGGGACGACGTACGCCCCGGCCTCCACGAACGGCTGCGAGGAGGTGGCGGTACCGGCGGCGAGGTCGAGGATCCGCTCGGTCGGCCGGGCATCGACGGCCTGGGCGACGGCCTTGCGCCACAGCCGGGTCTGGCCCAGCGAGAGCACGTCGTTAGTGAGGTCGTACTTGGCCGCGACGTCGTCGAACATCGCGGCGACTTCGTGCGGCTGCTTGTCCAGGGAGGCTCGGGTCACGCCACCCATGGTGCCGTATGCCCCGGATCAGGGTTCCACGAGCCCTGGCAGGTCGACCTCCACCGGGAACGGGACGTCCGTCTTCAGCGTCCCGGTGTGGATGGGATGCGACGGCGCGGGGACGTACATCCCCATGTCGTGGTGGAACCAGAGTTCATGCACCTCGGGCAGCCCGTCCTGTCCCCGCTCGACACGCCAGAAGTACGGAACCCTGGCCTCGGCGAACATCCCGGGCTTGCGGATGCGGTCGTCCTGCCGGGATCCGGGAGAGACCACCTCGACCACGAGGGCGACCTTCCCGACGGGTACGCACTCCAGGCTGAAGACGTCCAGGTCGCGCTTGTCGTAGACGATGACGTCCGGCTTCGGCGGGTTGTTCTCATCCACCAGCACGCACTGCTCGGAGGCGACGGCGTACGGCTCCCGCTTGGCGCTCCTCAGGCGGTGGTACAGCTCGTCCCGCACCAGGTTGTGCCACAGCGGGGTCATCCCTCGAACCACGATCGCTCCGTCCACCAGCTCCCACTCGAAGGGCAGCTCGAGGTCCTTCACCTGGTCGTACGTCCAGCCCTCGGGTGGCGGGTACATCCACGTGTCCGGGGTGGCCTTCACCAACCGTTCAGCGGTCATCACAGCTCCCATGACGCGAGTGTGGACGCGGGTACGGATCGCGGTCCCGCATTCGACCGTACCGTCACCCGAACCAGCGGGCGGCTCATACGCCGTTGACGCGCGGCGGCAGCCGTCCGTCAGCGGCGCCGATGCACCAGCCGGCCGCCGAGGGCCGTCACCAGGCAGACCCCGGCCTCGTCGTGGACGGTGAAGTCCGCGGGGCCCCCGGGAGTGAGTTCGCGTCGGTGCGGGCCCGGGACGACCCGCACGCCCGACCGCTCGACCGCACGGCGCACCTCGGGCCGGGCGAACGGCCCCGAGACCTCGGTGACCCCGGACGCCAGCAGCCGCTGCACTCCACGCCGGGCGCTGCCGCCCCATCGGGTGTCCGTCATCTCCAGGGCATCGAGGACCGCACCGGTCAGCGGCTCGGCGCCCAGCGCGTCCGCCTCGCGCGGGTCGGGCCAGTAGGCGCCCTCCAGCAGGGCGGGGGCGTCCGGCTCGTACCGGCCGGGGGCCAGTACCCCGTCCCACTCCCGTGTCCGGGCCGTCTCCCCGTACGCGGCGAGCAGCTCCTCCACGGGCCCGACGGCCGCGATCCGGTCGCCGGAGACGACGACCGCGTGCCCGGCGAGCTCCGCGCCGTCCTCGGTGAGGCGGACGGCGCGGACCCGGTGCAACGTCAGCAAGCGGCTCAGCCCGCGTCGATCAGCTTGAGCTCGGGGTGCGCGGTGCCCCCGTCGATCGCGGTGGACGACAGGTGCGAGACGACGTTGTCGTCGACCGGGTCGTTCGCCGGGTCGTCGTGCACCGTCAGGTGCTCGTACGTGGTGGCGCGCTGCGCCGGGACGCGGCCCGCGGCGCGGATCAGCTCGATGATCTCCATCCGGTTCGAGCGGTGCTTGGCGCCGGCGGAGGAGACCACGTTCTCCTCGAGCATGATCGAGCCGAGGTCGTCCGCGCCGTAGTGCAGGGACAACTGGCCGACCTCCTTGCCCGTGGTGAGCCAGGAGCCCTGGATGTGGGCCACGTTGTCGAGGAAGAGCCGCGCGATGGCGATCATGCGCAGGTACTCGAACAGGGTCGCCTGCGTCTGCCCCTTCAGGTGGTTGTTCTCGGGCTGGTACGTGTACGGGATGAAGGCGCGGAAGCCGCCGGTGCGGTCCTGCACGTCCCGGATCATGCGCAGGTGCTCGATCCGCTCGGCGTTCGTCTCGCCAGTGCCCATCAGCATGGTGGAGGTCGACTCGACGCCCATCCCGTGCGCCGTCTCCATGATCTCCAGCCAGCGCTCGCCGGACTCCTTGAGCGGGGCGATGGCCTTCCGCGGCCGGGCCGGGAGGAGTTCGGCACCCGCGCCCGCGAAGGAGTCGAGGCCGGCGGCGTGGATGCGGCGGATCGCCTCCTCCGGCGTCACACCGGAGATCCGGGCCATGTGCTCGACCTCGGACGCACCGAGGGAGTGGATCACCAGCTGCGGGAACGCCTTCTTGATCGCGGAGAAGTGCTCCTCGTAGTACTCCACGCCGTAGTCGGGGTGGTGGCCGCCCTGGAACATGATCTGGGTGCCGCCGAGTTCGACCGTCTCGGCACAGCGCCGCAGGATGTCGTCGAGGTCGCGGGTCCAGCCCTTGGCGGTGTCCTTGGGCGGGGCGTAGAACGCGCAGAACCGGCACGCCGTCACGCAGACGTTCGTGTAGTTGATGTTCCGCTCGATGATGTACGTCGCGATGTTCTCGGTGCCGGCGTAGCGGCGGCGGCGGACGGCGTCCGCGGCCGATCCGAGGGCGTGCAGCGGCGCGGACCGGTACAGCTCGAGGGCTTCCTCCGGAGTGATCCGGCCGCCGTCGGCTGCGCGGTCGAGGACGGACTGCAGGTCGGCGCTGTCGGTCACCGGGACGTCCCTTTCGGTGGGTCCCCCATGCCGCTGGCCAGGGGAGGAACTGGCGGACCGATCCAGCGTACGCCAGCCCTGCGGGCGTTCCGGCGGGGCCTCCGGACGTCGCACCGCCCGCAGACCCCGGCCCACGGACGGCTCAGGAGCGTCCCAGTACCTCGACACGCACGTCGGAGCGGTATCCGGTGTCCGGACCGGTGCGCCGCGCGAACTCCGTGATCCCGGCCAGCTGTTCACGGCCGAGCCGGAAGTCGAGCGTGGTGAAGTAGCGCTCCAGGAGTCCGGCGCCGAAGGGCTCCCAGCGGGCCGCCTGTTCGGCGACCTTGGCGACCTCCTCGAGCGACAGGTCGCGCGAGGCCAGGAACGCCTGGTGGACCGCGTCCACGATCTGCGGCTCCCGCTCGAGGTAGTCCCGCCGCGCGGCCCAGACGGCGAAGACGAACGGCAGGCCCGTCCACTCCTTCCACATCCGGCCGAGGTCGTGCACCTCGAGCCCCAGCCGGGGGGCGTCGTGCAGGGACGCCCGCAGCGCGGCGTCGCCGATCAGCACCGCTGCCTGCGCCTCCTGCATCATCAGGCCGAGGTCGGGCGGGCAGGTGTAGTAGTCGGGCTCCACGCCGTACCGCTCGGCGAGCAGCAGCTGGGCCAGACGCACGGAGGTGCGGGAGGTCGAGCCGAGGGCGACCCGTTCGCGGTCCAGCCGGTCGAGCGGCAACTGGGAGACGATCACGCAGGACATGACGGGACCGTCGCAGCCCACGGCGATGTCCGGCAGGGCGACCAGGTCGTCGGCGTTGCGCAGGAACTCGACGAGCGTGATCGGCCCGATGTCCAGGTCGCCGCGGACCAGCTGTTCGCTCAGCTTCTCCGGGGTGTCCTTGGTGAGGTCCATGCCGAGGAGAGTTCCTGTACGCGCGAGGCCCCAGTAGAGGGGGAGGCAGTTCAGGAACTGAATGTGGCCGACCCGGGGCCGGCTGCGTCGCCGGTCGTCGGGGACGGTCTCAGATGCTGGCGCGAGGGGGGCTGCCGCTCCGTCGGAAGTGTCCACATCGGGAGATTAGACCCGTGCTCCCCAGGACCTCGCAGCGGGGCGGGGTGCACGCCCGCGGACCCGTTCACCCGTTCCCTGACCAGGGCCGGTGCCCATTTCCGGGAGCTGCGACACCCCACTCACGGGTGATCTTTCCCTCTTCCAGTCTCCGTGAGCACCGTGCTACGCTCGCCGCAAGTTGCAGTTTGGTTTCCCTTGCAGTACAGAGCCTGCGGAGCATGTGACGCCGCAGGCTTTTGTAGTTTTTCAGACTTCTGGAGAGCAGGGCGACCCTTTGGCCCATAGGAGGGCTCATGGCTACCGGAACCGTCAAGTGGTTCAACGCTGAAAAGGGCTTCGGCTTCATCGCCCAGGACGGCGGCGGCCCGGATGTCTTCGTCCACTACTCCGCGATCAACGCGTCTGGCTTCCGCTCCCTCGAGGAGAACCAGACCGTGAACTTCGACGTCACGCAGGGCCCGAAGGGCCCGCAGGCGGAGAACGTCACGCCGGTCTGACCAGCGCGGCTACATCCGGTCGGCCGGCACGGCTGACCTGTAGTACCCAAGGAGCCCCGACCCCCGCTCACGCGGAGGACCGGGGCTCCTGCCTTTGCCGCGACCCGTTTTCCGCAAGCATCCCGGAGGTCTCCCCGGAAACGGGCCGGGACGTGAGCCTCAGGCGGGGACGGAGCCCGGCGGCGTCTTCTCGTACAGCTTCTCGATCTCGCCGCCGAATGCGCGCGCGATCGCCTCGCGCTTCAGCTTCATCGACGGTGTCAGATGCCCCTCCGCCTCGGTGAAGTCCACCGGCAGCACCGTGAAACGCCGGATCGACTCGGCCCGGGAGACCAGGGCGTTGGCATCGTCGACGGCGTGCTGGATCGCGGCCAGCAGTTCCCGGTCGGCCACCAGCTCCCCGATCGGCACCCCCTGCTTCTTGTGCATCTGCCGCCAGTGGAGCAGTCCCTCCGGCTCCAGGGTGATCAGCGCGGAGATGTAGGGCCGGTCGTCCCCGACGACCAGGCACTGCCCCACCAGCGGATGGGCGCGCAGCCGGTCCTCCAGCGGCGCCGGGGCGACGTTCTTGCCTCCCGCGGTGACGATCAGCTCCTTCTTCCGGCCGGTGATGGTCAGATAACCGTCCTCGTCCAGCGCACCGAGGTCACCGGTGGCGAACCATCCGTCGGCGTCCAGCTCGGGACCGGGTACGGCGGCGGAGCGCGCCGCGTCCCAGTAGCCGCCGAACACCACGCCGCCCCGCAGCAGCACCTCCCCGTCGTCCGCGATCCGCACCGAAGTGCCCGGGAGGGGGCGGCCGACCGCGCCCAGCCGGGGCTTGAGCGGCGGGGTCACGGTGGCCGCAGCGGTCGTCTCGGTCAGGCCGTAGCCCTCGTACACCTCGATGCCCGCGCCCGCGTAGAACGCCGCGAGCCGGCGGCCCAGGGGTGAGCCACCGCAGATCGCGTAGCGGACCTTGCCGCCGAGCGCGGCCCTGATCCGACGGTAGACCAGCGGGTCGTACAGCGCCCGGGCGGCCCGCAGGCCGGCCCCCGGGCCCTTACCCGTGCCGTGCTGCTGCGCCTCGGTGGCCTCCCCCCAGCGGCGGGCGATGTTCGCCGCGCGGTCGAAGGACGACGCCCGGCCCATCTTCTCGGCGGTGGCCCGGCCGGTGTTGTAGACCTTCTCCAGGACGTACGGGATGGCCAGCAGGAATGTGGGCCGGAATCCGGCGAGATCGGCCAGCAGGTCCTCGGTGTCGATGCTCGGCGCGTGGCCGAGCCGGACCCGGGCCCGCAGGCAGCCGACGGCGACCATGCGTCCGAAGATGTGGGAGAGCGGCAGGAACAGCAGGGTCGAGGCGGGTTCGGTGCTCACCGACTTGAACACCGGATGGAGCAGCTCGATCGCGTTGTCCACCTCGGCGAAGAAGTTGCCGTGCGTCAGCACGCACCCCTTGGGACGTCCGGTGGTCCCGGAGGTGTAGCAGAGTGTCGCGATGGACGAGGGGCCCAGCAGGGCCCGGCGGGCCGCGACCTCGTCGTCCGGCGTCTCCCGGCCGGCCGTCGCGAGCTGGCCCACCATGCCGCCGGCCGTGCCCGACGCGGCGGAGAACTGCCAGAGGTGTTCGAGGGCGGGCAGCGCCGCGCGCTCGGCACTCACCAGCCGGGCCTGGTCGACGGTCTCGACGGCACAGGCGACGGCGCCGGAGTCCTGGAGGATCCACCGCGCCTGGGCGGCCGAGGCCGTCGGGTAGATGGGGACGGTGACCAGCCCCGCAGCCCAGGCGGCGAAGTCCAGCAGCGTCCACTCGTACGTGGTGCGGGCCATGACGGCGAGCCGGTCACCGGCCCGCAGGCCGTGCGCGATCAGACCCTTCGCGGTCGCCAGAACCTCGGTCCCGAACTCGGCGGCGGTCACATCGGCCCAACTGCCGTCCTTCTGCTTGCGACTGAGGACCGCCTCCTCCGGCGCCTCGGCGGCGTTGACGAACGGGATGTCCGCGAGCGAGCCCTCGAGGGGCAGCGGAACGAGCGGGGGCTGGACGACCTCCCGCACCACTCCGTCCACCACGGAGGTCTGCGGGTCGGCCGAAGGGGGCAGGGGCGGGCTGTTCCTGCTGGACACGTGCGGCTCCTCGTCTCGGGGCGTCGTGCGCGTACGTTTCCCGGGGCCCGGCGCCGCGGTGTCGCGCGCCCGGCTCGCGCCGGCCGGCCACGGCACCGGTGCGACCGACCGGGGGCGGCGGCCTTCGGCCGTGGCCCGCGGGGCTGCGGGGTCCCACCGGTCCCGGTCCGGACGGCGCCGATGTCATGCGGCGGTACTGCGGGAGACCGGCTCGGAGGGGATGCGCGGAGATCGTCCGGGCAGCCGTGCGACGGGGGTGCCGTTCGCCGCCCCCGGAGGCGGGGCCACGGGCACCGGACCTGCCTGCGGATTCGTGACGTGAGAAGGACCCATATCGACCCGCCCAAGACCCGACAGTAACCTTACTGCGATGTCAACTTACGCCAGAGTCAGGAGTTGGCCAATGGCCCGGCACCGTCTTCTTCGCGGTCCAGTTCGCGGGACCTTCCGGCCGTCCGGCAGGATTCCCGCCCGGCACAGCGGCGCGGTGGAAGCATGAACGTCGTCAGGCTCCAACGGTCACCTCTGCTGATGCCCGCCCTCGCCCGGGGCGCCCTGAACGGCCTCGGCAAACGCCCGCGGCCCGACGGCGCGTTGCCACCGACCCGCATCGAACTGCCCTGCGGCCGACTCGACCTGGGACGGCTCGCCGCGTACGCACGGGTCTGCGGCTACCCGCGCACCGACCCGCTGCCGATCACCTATCCGCACATCCTCGGCTTCCCCGCCGCGGCACGCCTGATGGGCGACCGGACCTTCCCGCTCCCGCTGCTGGGGCTGGTGCACACCTCGATCGAGATCACCCAGTGGGCGCCCCTGCACGCCGAGGACCCCCTCGAACTGGCCGTCTACGCCGACGGGTTGCGGCCCCACCGCAAGGGCACCGAGGTCGTGATGGTCACCGAGGTCCGACGCGCCGGCGAGCTCGTGTGGCAGGACCGCAGCGCCTACCTGGCCCGGGGCCGGAGCGACGTTCCCGGCAGCCCGCCCCCGGGGCCGGGCGCGCAGGCGTCACCGTCCGCCCCCGAGCCGCTTCCGGCCCGCACGGCCTGGCCCCTCGGAGCCGACCTGGGCCGGCGCCACGCGGCGGTGTCCGGTGACTGGAATCCCATCCACCTGTACCCCTGGACCGCACGGGCCCTCGGCTTCCCCCGCACCATCGCGCACGGCATGTGGACGATCGCCCGCTGCCTGGCCGAACGCGAGGTGTCCGGCGAGCAACCGGTGCGGGTGCACGCGGAGTTCCGCAAGCCCGTCCTGCTGCCCGCCACTGTGACGCTCGGATCCTCGGGTCACTCCTTCGACGTGCGCAGCGGCCCCGACTGCGCCCGGCTGCACCTCACCGGCGAGGTGGTGCCTGCGGTCGACCAGGCACCGGCCTGAACCGAAGCCGGGCCGGGTGCCGGTCAGCGGGTGGGCGACCAGGGCCGTCCCTGCATCAGATTGTCCAGCCCGGCCCAGGCGAAGTTCATCAGCAGCCCGGCCGCTTCCTTCGCCGACGGGGCCCCGTCCCGAGCCCCGCAGTTCATCCATCCGGCCAGCGACTCGGCCGCGCCCACCAGCGCGTGGGCCAGGCCGCTCACCTCCCGCTCATCCGGCTTCGGTTCGCAGTCGGACGCCCGGGCCGCCTCCGCGATGAGCCGGGTCACGTAGGTGACGATCTCCTCGCGCATCGCCACGAAGTCGCGGGCGAACGGCTCGCCGTGGGTGCGCGCGTGCAGGTAGAGCACCGCCCAGCCGTCGGGAGACCCGGCCGCGTGCGCGAAGAATCCTCGCAGGCCGCTCCACAGCTGCCGGTCGGGTGGCCCGTCCTCGACCGCGGCGCGCACCGCCCCGACCAGTGCCTCCGCCTCGCGGCGGACACACGCGCCGAACAGATCGTCCTTGGAGTTCAGGTAGAGGTACACCAGCGGCTTGGAGACCCCCGCGGCCTCGGCGATCTCGTCCATCGATGCGGCACGGTAGCCGCGCTGCCCGAACGTCGTCACGGCAGCGTCGAGCATCTGCTGCTCCCGCACCGCCCGCGGCAGCCGCCGGCCCTTGGCACCCACGACGTGTCCTTCCACCCTCACCACTGTGTACGCGTGGTGAGTGTAGTGCTGCGGCCGGCGGACCCGGTGTGCTCCGGCTCAGCCGCCGTCCGCGGAGCCGGACCCGCTGCCGCCGCCCGGCTTCGGGCTGTCGAACTCCACGGTGACGCTCCGGTATCCGAGCGACTTCAGCAGGCTCGTCAGCATCGACTCGGTGTTCTTTTCGGCCCTGCCCCGGAGGCCGCTGCGCTTCGCGGCCGTGGCGATGTGCCGGGCGGCCAACTGGTGCACCTCGCGCTCGTCGTTCGGGTTGTCGGAGAAGAGGTCGCCCAGCCGGTCGAGCAGCCCGCGTTCCTTGCTGACCGCGTAGGAGTGGTCGACATCCAGCGCGGGTTTGCCCAGACGGGCGTGCGGCACGCGGATCTTCGCCGTCCGGCGGTCCTTCGAGACCGTGACGGCGTCCTCGCCCACGCCGCCGAGGTCCACGTACGCCGCCACACTGCCGGTTCCCACGAACAGGGTGCGGGTGCCGCGCACCGCGTCGGGGAGGAATTTCGCGTCCTTGTCGAGGTCCACGACGACCTGGAACGAGCCCGAGGCCGCCTCGTAACGGCTCATGTCCTGAATGGACTTCAGCAGTGTCGGCCCGGTGCGGTCCTTGGTCTCGGTGCCGAACGGGTCGGAGAGGTCCTTGATCCAGCGGAGTTGGCCGGCGACCAGGACCAGGGCCAGCACGATGGCGACGGCGAGCGGCAGCGAGAGCCACCAGGGCATGCGGCCGCTGCGGAGGGGGCTCATCGGGCGCACCGTATGCGGTCGTTGCCGGGCGGCGCAGGCCGCAGTTCGTCGTCGAGGGAGAACATGCTGCTCGCACCTCCGGGTCGGGGCGGACGGGTACCTGGCTGAGGAACCTCATTCCCCGGCACGGCCGGTCCAGACGCCCGGACGCATGCTCGTCCGAGGCCCCCGTCACCCGGCTCGACCGAGGCGCCACTCCCGCACTGCATTCGAACTTGTCTGCCATGTGTCCATCGTGTGAATATTCGACGTAGGGGTGGAGCAGGGAGGGGTTCGCATGAGCGCGAACTGGGTGGCGGTCGACGTCGACACCGCGAACGACTGGCCTGGAAGCATCTGCGCCGTGGGCCTCACCGCCGTCGAACGCGGCCGTATCACCGACCGGTTCAGCATCCTCGTCCGGCCGCCGGGCACCGGAGCGTTCACCCGCGGTCCGGTCCGCTCGCACGACGTCACCCGGCAGACCGTGCAGGATGCGCCGTCCTGGCCCGCCGCGCTCGAGGAGATCCTGGCCTTCACCGGCGGTCGCCCGCTGGTCGCCCACCACGCCGCCTTCGTCTTCGGGGCGCTGCGGGCGGCGTGCACCCGCACCGGCGCCCCCCGGCCCACGCTCAAGTACGGCTGCACCGAACTCATCGCCCGTCAGACCTGGCGGCTGCTCTCGTACGGTCTGCCCTTCGTGGCACGCGCCGCGGGCGTCGTCATGCCGGCCCGGCACCGCGACGCCGAAGCGGAGGCCACCGCGACCGCCCGGATCACCGTCGCCGCCATGGACCTGCACGACGTGGACAGCCTCGACATGCTGCTGACGAAGCTCCACCTCGTGTACGGCCGCCAGGGCTCCGCTTCGGGTGCCTGGCACGACTGCCGCCACCGCTCCCCCGGCCGGCGGCCACTCGTGCCCCACGCACACCCGGACGCGGACCCCGGCGGCATGCTCTACGGACGCACGGTGTGCCTGACCGGGACCCCGGCCTCGATGGCTCCCGGCGAGGCCACCGCCCGGGTCACCGCGGCCGGGGGCCGGGTCGTCACCGGGGTGAACCGGCTCACCGACATCCTGGTGGTGGCCACCCCCGACCCCGGCCGCTTCGCGCCGGGCACGGTGCTCGGCGAGGAGCACCGGAAGGCCCAGCAGCTCCTCGACGCCGGGCACGACATCGAGGTCCTCTCCGAGGCGGAACTGCTGGCCCACCTCTCACTCGCCGAGACGCCACCGGGCGCCGGACATCTCCGTCTGACCCCCGACGCGGCATAGCAGCCGCCCGGAGGTTCAGCGCCGGACGCGGCCCGGCTGCGCACGAACGGCGAGCGGACCCGCTCCTCCGGGACGGAAGGAACGGGCCCGCTCGTGCGCGCCGTTGCGGTGTTACGCCGTGGCCGGTTGCGGTGCCGCCGTGGGGGTCTCCTCGACCACGTCGAGGCTCGTGGCGGAGTCGTAGGCGCCGCGGTCCAGGATCTTCTCCCGGGACGCGACCAGCACCGGCACGAGGGCCTGGCCCGTCACGTTGGTGGCCGTACGCATCATGTCCAGCACCGGGTCGATGGCCAGCAGCAGACCGACACCCTCCAGCGGCAGCCCCAGCGTGGAGAGGGTCAGGGTGAGCATCACGGTCGCGCCGGTCAGACCGGCGGTGGCGGCCGAGCCGATGACCGAGACGAAGACGATCAGCAGGTAGTCGCCGACACCGAGGTCCACTCCGAAGATCTCCGCGATGAAGATCGCGGCCAGCGCCGGGTAGATGGCGGCGCAGCCGTCCATCTTCGTGGTGGCGCCGAACGGCACGGCGAACGAGGCGTACTCCTGCGGAACGCCGAGACGCTCGGTGACCCGCTTGGTGACCGGCATGGTGCCGACCGAGGAGCGCGAGACGAACGCCAGCTGGATCGCGGGCCAGGCGCCGCGGAAGAACTGCAGCGGGTTGAGCTTGGCGACGCCGGCGAGCAGCAGCGGGTAGACGCCGAACATCACCAGGGCGCAGCCGACGTAGACGTCGACGGTGAAGGTGGCGTACTTGCCCAGCAGATCCCAGCCGTAAGTGGCGATGGCGGTGCCGATGAGGCCCAGTGTGCCGATGGGTGCGAGCCGGATGACCCACCACAGGGCCTTCTGCAGCAGCTCCAGGACGGAGTGGCTGAACGTCAGGATCGGCCGGGCCTTCTCGCCGAGCTGGAGCGCGGCGATTCCGGCGACGACGGCCATGAAGACGATCTGCAGGACGTTGAGTTCGGTGAACGGCGTGATGACGTCGGTGGGCACGATGCCGGTGAGGAAGTCGAGCCAGGAGCCCGCCTGTTCCGGCTCGGCACCGTCCTTGGTGCTGAGCCCGGTGCCCGCGCCCGGGTCGGTGAGCAGGCCGATGGCGAGGCCGATGGCGACCGACACCAGCGAGGTGATCATGAACCAGAGCAGGGTGCGGCCGGCCAGCCGGGCGGCGTTGTTGACCTGCCGCAGGTTGGTGATCGACACCAGGATGGCGAAGAACACGAGCGGGGCGACGGCCAGCTTCAGCAGCTGGACGAAGATACCGCCGATCTTGTCGAGGGCGGTCACGAGCCAGGTGACGTCACCGCTGCGGGCGATCCAGCCGAGCAGGACACCGGCCACGAGGCCGGCCAGTATCTGGGCCCAGAAGGGGAGCTTGGGCAGTGAGAAGCCGGACGGCTTCGCGGAGGCAGGGGAGGACACGGGCACAACTCCGGCGTGAGGAAAGGGACTGCGGGACGAGGTGCGGCGGCCGGAGTACCCCGGTGCGTGTCAGGGGAGGGCTGCGGCGCCGCCGTGAGTCGCTCAGATACGGCGACAGGCCGCGACGGCACAGCGGCAGAGGTCGACGTGCAGGCGCGCCACGAGCACGGTGCTCCTGGCGTGATGATGCGCGGCTGCTGTCGTCATGAGCGGAAGAGTAACACCAGTCCTTTGAGCTGATCAAAGGATCACTTTGACGCCACACCCGGGCCCGGGGCCACCGAAGTCGCCCTGGCGGCGGCCTCGGTTGCGATCGTCGGCCGCCCGCACCCGAGGATTCCGGGGGCTGCCGCGTGCGCCGGCAAGGGATGTCGCGGGACGGCGAGCTGCGACACTCCCGCCCATTCGCGTCCGTCAGGTCACCCCGGCCTCCGGATCGCCGGAGCCCCGGCCTGCGGCCCGTCAACCCGGCCCCCACCGCCAACCGCTGTTCGATTCGATACCTCATCGTCGAACACACAAGAATCTATGTCGGCCGGAGTGGACATCCGGCGATGGCGTGGTTATGGTTTCTCCCGTAACTCAGAGAGACAGCAAGGCCTGGCAGAGACGAACTGCCGGCCGCAGTAACCGCAGTTGCAGTTCGCAGGACGGTGCGGTGGTGGAGTTCCGAAGCCAGGGTTGTCGCAGGAAGGCAACGGGACTGACGACCGGACCGGGTGGCCCGCAGTGATCAGGGGCCGCCGTGAGCAGGACCACGGCCACCGCAGTGGCGGTACCTGCACGTGAAGTTCGCAGTACCAGCAGTACGCAGTACCCGTTCGGCAAGTAAGTGATCATCGAGGGAAGAACGGAGGAACCCGCGCCATCAGGATCGCCCGGGTGGAACTCATGAGCCCGGGTACCGCAGGACATCGACAGTGAGGTGGTCTCCGGTCAGGCAATCGCGATCCCCGCACCCCCGACGGCATCTCGGTCGGGTCTGCGGAAACAGGAAGCCGGCGCTGTAACAAGGCCGGCAGATGGTCCAGTAGTTCCTTCGGGGTCCTGGTGCCGCACGGCACCAGGACCCCTCCACGCGTTCCCGTTCCCCCAGAGAGGTGCAGATGACAGCAGACGACACGTACGGCCGTCTCGACGACGACGACTACCCCGCCTACACGATGGGCCGGGCCGCCGAAATGCTCGGCACCAGCCAGGGCTTCCTCCGCGCCATCGGCGAAGCCCGCCTCATCACACCGCTGCGTTCCCAGGGCGGCCACCGCCGCTACTCCCGCTACCAGTTGCGCATCGCCGCCCGCGCCCGTGAACTCGTCGACCAGGGCACCCCCATCGAGGCCGCCTGCCGCATCGTCATCCTGGAAGACCAGCTCGAAGAAGCCCAGCGCATCAACGCCGAACACCGCCACGCCTCCGAGTCGGCGAAGCCGACGGCCACGGGCTGAGACGGCGGAGACCGGCACCTTCCCCAGAAGCTTCGCGGCTGCCGCCCACGCATGCCGTCCGGGACGCACAGCGTTCCGGCACCTTCGTCCCGTTCTCCCAGCATTTCGAGATCGGCCTGCGGCGTGGGCGGCTTCGGGACCCGCCCCACCCGGACGCGGAGCCCCCGCAGCCGACGACCGCACCCAAGGGCTCGGCAGCAACGGCTGTACCGATGGATCCCCGGTCCCGTCCCCCGCTGCCTACAAGGCGTCGACGGCACTCGCCTTCCAGCCGTCCGATGTGCGCACCAGCGTCATCCGCACGCGATTGAGGTCGACGCGCGGCGTCGAGATCTTCGCGCTCTCCGTGATCTGGTTCATGAACAGCAGGACGACCACCTTGTCCGGTGAGGCCGACACCACGGACACCGCCGGGTCGTCGCCACCGCCCGGGGGCCGTGCGACGGTCGCCTTGACCGATCCCTTGTACTTCTCGGCGGTCGGCTTGACCACCCGCGAGGTGGTCCGGGCGTACTCCTCGCGGAAGCCCCCGGTCAGGTGCTTGCGGGCCGCCGCGAAGTCCCGGTCCAGTCGGCGGTGGTCGTAGGAGAGGATCTCGGGAGCCATCGCGCGGGCCGCGGCGACGGCCTCCTCACTCGCCCGGCCGGTCTGCCCGGCCTCGCGGTACTCCGTACCGAGCAGGATCGTCGCGGCCAGGCCCGCCGCCACCACCAGCGCGAGCCCCACGCGGACCAGGTCCGAACGGCGTCCGGGCGTCGCGGCCGGCGCGGCAGCCGCCTCCGTCGTGGACTTCGCCGTGGTCGCCTCCCCCGTGACGTCCTTCGCGCCGCCCGGGCCCGGCTTCTCCGCCGCCGAGGGACCTCCTGCCGACTCGGTCTCCTGTGTGGACCGCGCAGTGCCATCGGACTGCAGCGCACCCTCCACGTCCGCCTGCTGAGCCCGCTCCGCCCGCTTCGCCGCCGCGCGGGCCGCAGCCGCGACCGTACGCTGCCGGCCGGTTCCTCCGGCTCGCCGCCGGACCGTCTGATTCGCCACGATGTCTCTCCTTGCTGTGCTGTACCGGCCTGCCGGCCACGTCTCCCGACGGACGCTCAGCCGACGAACTCGATGTCGGACGTCAGCCAGCGCCCGTCCCGGCGCACCATGTCGAGCTGCAGGCGGTAGTTGCGGGCGCGGCCCTCCGGCGCGGCGACGTTGGTCACCTTGCTGTCCGCGACGACCAGCACCCGTGCGGACCGCTCGCCCGACCGGACGAGCCCCGCTTCGAGGATCTTTCCCTCGGACACGGACTTGTTCTTCGCGACGAGCTTCGTCAACTCCTTCGTCTGGGCAGCGAACTGCTGCTTGAAGCTGCCGGTGGCGCCTTTGAGCACGTTGCGGCTGTCGCGGCCGTAGTGCCGGTAGTCGAGAGAGGTGAAGTTCAGTGCCGACTGCCGGGCCGCCGCGAGGGCATCCCGGCCGCGCTCCTCCTCCTGGTGCCGCTCGTACACCCGCAGTCCGAGGAACCCGGACACGGCCGTCAGCAGCACGGCGGCCACGGCGAGGACGGCCGGGACGGCACGGCCGTGGCGCGCCGCGCGCACCACGCCGGCCGCCGTGGGCCGCAGCGCCCGCGCCGCACCGGCCGGCAGCCGCAGCCGCAGCCGCCCGCCGGACGCGCCGTCCCCGGCCGGGGACATCTCGTCGGTTGTCATGCCATCGGTCCCACGAGCAGCCATTGCCACGAGTCCTTTCCGAACGCACTCTGCTGTCCCCCCGTTGTCCCGATCCGGACGACCTGCCCGTCGGGGCCCCGCACCGCACCGGTCTCCTCGTCGTACGGCGCGACGTACGACGCCCGGTCGGCGCCGCCCGCCCCCTGCTCCCCGGACGGACGGGGGGCGTTCTGGGCCCCCCGGACCGAGGTCTTGCTGCCGCGCGGTTCCGCACAGCGGGCCGAGGTGTTCGCCCGCCTCTCGCTCGTGTCCGAGGGATCCCGCCACCGGGTGCCGTAGCCGCGCTTGCAGGCGGGCGGGTCGTCCGCGTTGACGACCATGCCGAAGTGGGTGGTGCCGTCACCGGGTTGCACGGTGTAGCTGCCGGCCACCACGGCCGGGAAGGTCACCAGGACCTGTTCCAGGTTGGGCAGCCGGGCCGTGGTGATCTGTCCGCCGCTGATCAGGTTGCCCAGCAGCACCGGCAGTGCCTTGCGGTTCTCCTTCAGCAGCGAGTCCAGCTGGTGGGCGGCCGGGTCGCCGTTGTCGATCAGCTTGCGGATGTCAGCGTCGCTGCCCTTCAGGGTGTCCGTGAGGTCGGCGAGGTCGCGCGAGAACGACTTGATCGCCGACCCCTTGTCCTGCTGGGTCTTCAGGACCGTCCGGGAGTCCTCGATCAGCTCGACCGTCTGCGGCAGCGAGTCGTCCGCCGTGTCGACCAGCGCGTTGCCGGAGTCGACCAGCCGGGACAGGTCCCGGCCGCTGCCGGCGAACGCCTTGCCGAGTTCGTCGACGGTCACCCGCAGGTCCTTGCGGTCCACGGAGTTCACCAGCCGGTCGAGGCCGAGGACGAGATCCGTCGACGGCAGCGGGGTGCGGGTGTCGCCGCGCTCGATGGTGCTGCCGTCCTCGAGGTACGGGCCGTCGTCGGAGCGCGGCTGGAGGTCGACGTACTGCTCGCCGATCGCCGAACGGTTGGCGACGACGGCCAGCGTGTCCGCGGGGACGGACGGGTCGTCCTCCAGGTCGAGTTCCACGCCGACGCCATTGCGCTGGAGGTGGAGGTCACCGACCCGGCCGACCGGGACCCCGCGGTAGGTGACCTCCGCGCCCGGGAAGATGCCGCCGGACTCGGCGAAGTCGGCCCGCACGGTGTAGCTGTCGTCGAAGACCCGGTCCGCCAGCCCGGCGTACTCGGCGCCCACGTAGGAGACGCCGAGCACGGTGACGATGCCGAAGGCCAGCAGCTGCGACTTGACCGTTCGTGTGATCACGGCAGCAACCCCCTGGTCAGCAGTTCGGCGAGCGCCCGGTTCACGCCGCTCGGATAGCCGGCGGTCCGGTAGGAGGCCTGGGTGCCGGTGCACAGCGGCAGGCACAGCGAGCCGTCGTCCGGCGACCCGGAACCGGAGTCCTTCTCCTCGTCCGAGCAGTCGTCCCCCGGAATGCAGGGCACCGCGGGCGGCTTGCCGGTGTCGGGCAGGTCCGGCAGGTCCGGGACGGGAAGGTCCGGCAGGCCGGGCACCTTCGGCTTGCCGGGCTTGCCGGGCTTCGGCTTGCCGGAATCCTCGGGCAGGTTGCCGTAGACGCTCTCGAGATCCAGATCGGCGGTGATCCTGAGGTTCGTGAAGTCGCCCCTGATCGCGCCGGCGGCGCTGCGCGGGAACGGGTAGGTCGTCAGCAGTTCCAGCGCGTTGGGCAGGTCCGCACCCGCCTCGTTGAGCCGGGCGAGGATCGGCCGGAGGTTCTCGAGGTTGGCGACGACGTCGTTCCGCGACGCCTTGACGACCCTGGTGCCGACGGTGCTGAGGTCGTCCAGGGCGGCCAGCATCCGCGTGAGGTTCTTGCGCTGCCCGGCCAGCACCTCGAGGCCGGGCGGAATCTCGTCGACGGCCCGGTTGACCGTGGCCTGCTCCTTGCGGAGCGTCCGGGCCAGCCGGTCCAGTCCCTCCATCGCCCGGACGATGTCCTTGCGCTGCTTGTCGAGCCCGCCGATGAAGGTGTCGAGCTCGGCCAGCAGTGACTTGACCCGGTTCTCGCGGCCCGCCAATGCCTTGTTCAACTCCACAGTGATCGTATGAAGTTGGGCCACGCCACCGCCGTTGAGCAGGGCCGACAGTGCCGACAGGACCTCCTCGATCTCCTGGCTGCGGCTGCTGCGCGACAGCGGGATCCGGTCGCCGTCCCCGAGCCGGCCGACGGCCTGCACGCCCTTCGGGGCTGCCAGCGCGACGTACTTCTCGCCGAGCATGCTGGTCTGGCTCAGCTCGGCGACCGCGTTGTGCGGCAGCTTCACCGAGTCGGCGACCCGCAGCACGACGCGGGCCTGCCAGCCGTCCAGCTCGATCTTCTCGACGGAGCCCACGGTGACGTTGTTGACCTTCACCGCGGACTGCGGCACGAGGTCGAGCACGTCCCGGAACTGCACGGTGACCCGGTAGGCGTCGTCGCCGGTGGCGGCCCCGCCGGGCAGCGGCAGATCGCTCAGCCCGTCGAACCCGCAGCCGGTCAGCAGCACCGCTCCGGCAGCCGCCCAGACGACTGCCGCGCCCGCGCCCCGCCGGCGCCCTGCCGGCCGAAGGGACCTCATGTCCGCACCTCCAGAATGCCGCCGAACGACCTGTCGACCGTGCCGGTCCCCGAGATCGGGAGGAGCTTCCCGTCCTTCAGCGGAAGACCGGACAAGGCTTCTCCGGTGGGGAGTTCGGGCAGCTTGTCGAAGAGTTTCCGCAGATCGCCGCAGTCCGTCCGGTCCCCGGTCGTCCGCAGCAGGGAGCACAGCACCGCGGCCGGATCCTGCGGTTTCTGCGCGTTGTTGCGGGTGTCCAGGGCGCCGGTGGCCGGGTTGTAGGCGAGATCCAGGTTGGACAGACCGGCGGGGAAGACGTCCGCCAGTTCCTCCAGCGCCGCGCGCTGCTCCACCAGCACCTTGGTGACCTCGCTGAGCCCCTTCACGTCCTGGGAGAGCGCCTTCCTGTTGTCCTTGACGAACAGGGCGACCTCACCGAGCGCCCGGGCCAGTTCCTTGATGGCCTTCGCCAGGTCCTTGCGCTCTCCGGCCAGCTGTCCCGCGACCTTGGCCAGGTTGTCGTTGAACGACCGGACCCGGCCGTCGTCGGCCGCCAGCACGCCGGTGAACACCTGGAGGTTCCGGACCGTGCCGAACATGTCCTCGCGGCCGTTCGACAGGGTGGTGACCGCCTTCGAGAGGTCCTTGACGGTCCCGTTGAGCTGCTCGCCCTGCCCGCCGAGGTTGTCGGCGGAGACGCCGAGCAGACGGGACAGCGAGCCGTCCTGGTTGGCGCCCTTGGGTCCCAGCGCCTTCGCGGTGGTGTGCAGGCTGTCGAAGACCCGGTCCAGTTCGACGGGCACCGCGGTGCGGCTCTGCGGGATGACGGTGCCGCTGCGCATCACCGGCCCCGTGCGGTAGGCCGGCAGCAGTTGCACGTAACGGTCGCTGACCACCGAGGAGTTGATGACTGCGGCCTTGGCGGCGGCCGGGACCCGCTGCTCCGCGTCGTACCGGAGCCCGACCCGGACCCGGTCGCCCTGCGGCTGCACCGCGGTGACCTCGCCGATCCGCACCCCGAGGACCCGCACGTCGGATCCGGGGTGGATGCCGACCGTCCGCGGGAAGTACGCGGTGATCTGCACGTCCGACGGCTTCGACCAGAAGTGGAAGGCCACGCCCGCCACCAGCAACAGCGCGGGCAGGAGCGCCAGGCGGCGCGCCGGGCGCCGGTTCATCGGGTACCTCCGGAGGACTGCGGGGGCTGAGGGCTGACGGGACCGGGAGCGACCAGGTTCTGGATGTAGCTGTCGAACCAGCGGCCGTTGCCGAGGGTGTTGGTGAACAGGCGCGCGTAGGGCGCGAGCAGCGCGACGCTGCGGTCGATGCTCTCCTGGTTGCGGCGGAGCATCGTGACGACCGTGTCCAGGCGCTTCAGGGCCGGGCCGAGCTGGGCCTTGTTGTCGTGGACGAGGCCCGAGAGCTGGGTCGCCAGGGCGATGGAGCTCTTGAGCAGCCGGTGGATGATCCGGCGCCGCCGGTCGATCTCCTTGAACAGCGCGTCGCCGTCCTTGACCAGCTTGCCGAACTCGTCCGACCGGTCGGCCAGGACCTTCGTCACGCCGTCGGCGTGCTTCAGCAACTCACGCAGCTGCTCGTCGCGGGAGGCCACGGTGCGGGAGATCTTCGACAGCCCCCGGATGGAGGCCTTCACCTCCTCCGGCGAGTCCGCGAAGGTGTCCGAGAGGGTGTCCAGCGACTTGGCCAGCTGTTCGGTGTCGACCTTCTCGGTCGTGGTGGTGAGGTCGCTGAACGCCTCCACCACGTCGTACGCGGACTCGGTGCGCTTGAGCGGTATCTCCGTGCCCGGTTCCAGCCGCCCGCCGCCCTCCGGCCGCAGGGCCAGGTACTTCGCACCGAGGATGGTCTTGACCCGGATCGCCGCGCCGGTGCGGGTGCCGAGCAGCGTGTCCTCGTCGACGTCGAACCCGACCCGGACGTGGCCGTCGTCCAGCGCCACCTCGTCGACCTTGCCGACCTTCACGCCGGCGACGCGTACCTCGTCCCCCGGCTTGAGGCCGCCCGCCTCGGAGAAGGCGGCGGTGTACTCGTCCCCGTCGCCGATGAGCGGCAGCTCCTTGATGTTGAACGCTCCGGCGAGGAGCACGGCGAGCACGGTCAGGCCGACGGCGCCGATCGTCACGGGGTTGCGTTCGCGGAACGGCATCATCAGGTGGCACACCTCCCCTGGTCGACGTGCAGGTTGGGGGTGACCACCCCGGCGTCGTCCGGCAGCACGACCCGGCCGTCGAAGTCGCAGAGGTAGAAGTTGAACCAGGAGCCGTACGTCGCCGTGCCGGTCAGCTTGTTGAGCTTGCGCGGCCAGCGCTGGAGCACGCCTTCCACCGTCTTGTGGTGGTCGCCCAGCGTCTTGGAGAGCCGGGACAGCCCGGCGATGTCCTCGCGCAGTGCGGGGCGGCCGTCCTCGATCAGCCCCGAGGTGGCCTCCGACAGGCCGTTGATGCCGGCGAGCGACGACCCGATCGCCTTGCGGTCGCCGGACAGCCCGGAGACGAGTCTCTGCAGTTGCCGGATCAGCTCGGAGAGCCGGCCGCTGCGCTTGTCGAGCGGGCCGATCACCTTGTTGAGGTTGTCGATCACCGAGCCGATCAGCTTGTCCCGGTCGGCGAGGGTGGTGGTGAGCGAGGCGGTGTGGGTCAGCAGGCTGTTGATCGTGCCGCCCTCGCCCTGGAGGGTCCTGACGATCTCCATGGCCAGCTGGTTGACGTCCTTGGGACTCAGCGCCGCGAACAGCGGCTTGAACCCGTTGAGCAGGGCGTTCAGGTCGAGTGCGGGCTGGGTCCGGGAGAGCGGGATCTGCCCGCCGGGCGGCAGCCTGCTGCCGTCCCCGGCCCCCTCGGTGAGGGCGACGTACCGCTGGCCGACGAGGTTCCGGTAGCGGACGACGGCCTGGGTTCCGGCGAGCAGCGGACGTTCCTCGGAGACGGTGAACGCCACCTCGGCCAGCTTCCGGTCCTTGATCCGGATGTCTTCCACCTCGCCGACGCGGACACCCGCCACCCGGATGTCGTCCCCGACCTCGAGCCCGGTCACATCGCTGAACACGGCCGTGTAGTCGTCGGTCGGTGTCATGCGGAAGTTGACGATGGTCGCGGCCAGCACCGCGGTCGCCAACACGGTCACCAGCGCGAAAAGCCCGAACTTGACGAGCGGCCCGGTCATTTCCCTCGCGTTCACGCGACGCTCACCGCCGTTCCGCGGGCCATCGGGCCGAACAGCAGGGTGGCGACGTCGGGCACCTCGTCGGCGGGCACGCCCATGACCGGGGCCACGAGGGCGCCCATGGCGCGCTGCTCGGCCGCGGTGGCGGACACGGTGCCCGCGCCATGGTTGCTGCCGTCGGCGAACCGCCGGGCCGGTGCGGGGACCGGGGGATTCGGCAGCCCCGCACAGTGCGGACCGCGGCGGTCGGCGTAACGCGGTTCCTCTCCGGGCCGGTAGGCCGGCCGCGGCAGTGCGAATTCGAGGGTGATGTGCATCTTTCCGCCTCGGAAGGTCTCATCGGCTCGTTCGTTCTGGTCGACCAGGCCCTCCAGCAGGCACGGGTACTCCGGCGAGTAGCGCGCGAAGAGGGCGAGCGTCGGGCGGGAGACCCGGCCCAGGGTGACGAGCCGTTCGGCGTTGTCGTCGAGGAACCCCTCGGCGGTCCCCGCGAAGCGGGTCGTGCCCGTCAGGGCCGAGCGCAGCGCGTCCTCCTTCTCGACCAGGGTCCGGCTGCCGGTGACGGCGTTGTCCAGCACACGCAGCAGGTCCGGCGCGGCGTCGGCGTAGATCTCCGCGACGTCGGCGAACCGGGCGATGTCCTCCTCGAGGGAGGGCAGGTGGGGATTGAGGCGCTTGAGATAGCGCTCCAGGCGGGCGAGGTTGTCACCGATGTCGTCGCCGCGTCCCTCCAGGGCAGTGGCGAAGGCGGTGAGCGTGGCGTTGAGTTCGCCGGGCTGCACGGTGCGCAGCAGCGGCATCAGATCGTTCATCAGCTGCTGGATCTCGATGCCCGCCCGGGTGCGGTCCTGCGTGATGACGTCGCCCTCACGGATGGGCCGGGGCGGAGCGTCCTGACGGATGGGCCGGCCCGGCGCGTCCTCGGGGATCACCAGGTCGACGTACTTCTCGCCGAAGAGCGTCTTGGGCAGCAGCCGGGCCTGCACGTCGGACGGGATCAGCTCCACGTCGTCGGGTTCGAGGGCGAGGTCGAGGGTCGCCTTCTCCCCGTCGGCCCGCACCGAGCGGACCTCGCCGACGATCAGGCCGCGCAGTTTGACGTCCGCCCGGCGGTCCATCTGGTTGCCGATGGAGCCTGCCTCGAGCGTGACGTTGACGACCGGGGTGAACGCCTTCCGGTAGACGGCCACGGTCAGCGACAGCAGCAGGGCGATGACGACGAGGAACACCACCCCGTACAGCCGTAGTTCCCCCGGACGGGACAGGTTCTTCGGGGACAGTCCCCGCAGGGAGGGGCGCACGTAAGCGCGCCGCATCATCGACGTCGGCATGGGCTACCCCGCAATCCGCACTGTGGTGTTGGCGCCCCAGATGGCGAGGCTGAGGAAGAAGTCGAGGACGTTGACCGCGACGATGGAGGTGCGCACCGCCCGCCCGACCGCGACGCCCACCCCGGCCGGTCCGCCCGAGGCGTGGTAGCCGTAGTAGCAGTGGACGAGGATGATCACGACGGCGAAGACGATCACCTTGCCGAAGGACCACAGCACGTCGACGGGTGGCAGGTACTGCTGGAAGTAGTGGTCGTAGGTACCCGTCGACTGGCCGTAGTAGCCGGTGGTGATGGTCCGGGCGGCGAAGTACGACGAGAGCAGCCCGACGATGTAGAGCGGGATCACCGCGACGAACCCGGCGATCATCCGGGTGGTGACCAGGAACGGGACCGAGGGGATGCCCATCACCTCGAGGGCGTCGACCTCGTCGCTGATCCGCATGGCGCCGAGTTGGGCGGTGAAGCCCGCGCCGACGGTGGCGGAGAGCGCGAGCCCGGAGACCAGCGGCGCGATCTCGCGGGTGTTGAAGTAGGCGGACAGGAACGCCACGAAGTTCGACGTGCCCAGCTGGTTCAGCGCCGCGTAGCCCTGGAGGCCGACCTCGGTGCCGGTGAAGAACGTGAGGAAGGCGATGACGCCCACACTGCCGCCGACCACCGCGAGCGCGCCGCGGCCGAAGCTGATCTCCGCCAGCAGCCGCAGCACCTCCTTCTTGTAGCGGCGGAGCGTGCGAGCGGTCCACGCCATGGAGAGCCCGTAGAAGGCCAGTTGGCCGCCGAGTCCCTCCAGGGAACGGAGCGGTCGCGAGAGGAAACGTTCGTAGGACGCCACAGCTATCCCCTCTGCGGAACGAGTTGGAAGTAGACGGCCGTCATCACGAAGTTCACGACGAACAGGAGCATGAACGTGATGATCACGGACTGGTTCACCGCGTCACCGACGCCCTTCGGCCCGCCCTGCGCGGTCAGTCCCTTGTGCGCGGCGACCACCGCCGCGAGCGCGCCGAAGACGAGGGCCTTGAGTTCGGCCGCATAGAGGTCGGGCAGCTGGGCGAGCATCGTGAAGGAGGCCAGGTACGCGCCCGGCGTGCCGTCCTGGAGGACCACGTTGAAGAAGTAGCCGCCGGCGATGCCGACCACCGAGACCAGCCCGTTCAGGAGCGCAGCGACGAGCATGGAGGCCAGGACGCGGGGGACCACCAACCGGTGCACCGGGTTGATGCCGAGCACCTCCATGGCGTCGATCTCCTCGCGGATCTTGCGCGCCCCGAGGTCGGCACAGATCGCGGAGCCGCCGGCCCCGGCGATGAGCAGGGCGGTGACGATGGGCGACGCCTCCCGCAGCACGGCCAGCACGGATGCCGCGCCGGCGAACGACTGCGCCCCGAGCTGCCGGGTGAGGCTGCCGATCTGGAGCGCGATGACCGCGCCGAAGGGGATCGAGACCAGTGCGGTCGGCAGGATCGTGACGCTGGCGAGAAACCATGCCTGCTGGATGAACTCCCGGGCCTGGAAGGGCCGCCGGAACAGGGAGCGGAAGATGTCCAGGGCGAGCGCGAACAGGCTGCCGGAGCTGCTGAGGACGCCGGTGGCGGCTCCCGCGGGTGACCATTTCATGTGCCGCTCACCACCCGGTCGCTCCGCTCCTCGCGCCGGGCGATCTCCTCCCACCGGGGCGACCTGGGGACCCCCGGGCCGGGCAGCAGCCGGGGCGTGTCGCCCATCGCGCCGGTCGCGCCCTTGCCGCCCTGCGGGCCGCGGCGCTCGCCCGCGTCGAGTTCGGCGAGCTCCTGCTCGACCTGGGCCGCGTCCTTCTCCTCGGCCATCCCGATCGGGCCCTGCATCCGCCCGCCCAGGAACTGCTCGACGACCGGCTCGTCGCTGGCGAACAGCTGTTTGCGGGGGCCGAACATCACCAGTTCGCGGCGGAACAGCAGTCCGATGTTGTCCGGCACCTGGCGGGCCGAGGCGATGTCGTGGGTGACGATCAGGAACGTCGCGCCGGTCTGCGCGTTCAGGTCGACGATCAGCTGGTTCAGGTAGGCGACCCGGACCGGGTCGAGACCGGAGTCGGGTTCGTCGAACAGGATGATCTCCGGGTCGAGCACCAGCGCCCGCGCCAGCCCCGCACGCTTGCGCATGCCCCCGGAGATCTCGCCGGGCAGCTTCTCCTCGGCGCCGATCAGACCGACCATGTCCATCTTCTCGAGGACGATCCGGCGCACCTCGCTCTCCGGCTTGCGGGTGTGCTCGCGCAGCGGAAAGGCGATGTTGTCGAAGAGGCTCATCGAGCCGAACAGTGCGCCGTCCTGGAAGAGAACGCCGAACAGCCGCCGCACTTCGTACAGTTCGTGCTCGCGCAGCCGGGTGATGTCGCGGCCGGCCACGTTGATCGCACCACGGTCGGGCCTGAGCAGTCCCACGAGCGTCTTGAGGAACACCGACTTGCCCGTGCCCGAGGGCCCGAGCATCACCGAGATCTCGCCTGCGGGCAGCGTGAGCGAGACGTCCTGCCAGATGACCTGGCTGCCGAAGGATTTCGTCAGTCCCTCGACGCAGATCTCGACACCCATCGGGGCACTCCTCCAGCGTCGGAAGCGGCCCGGGAAACGGGGCCGTCGTCAGCTCTACGGGCAGAGGTGCCTCGTCCGTCGCGCGGATCCGGGTTTTTTTCGTCCAGCCCGCGAGAGTGCCGGTCACCGCCGCCCGGCGGAGATGGCCGGGACACTCCTACGGCAGGCCGGGAACGGTGGCGGTGGCGTCCGGGGCCTGGTCCGTGACCGCGCCGGGGCTCTCCGCGGTGCCGCTTTGCGGGCCCGCGGGCGTACGGGGCAGCGCGGGCGCGTCGTCGGTGGTTCCGGTGGCGTCGGCGGAGTCGGTGTCTGGCCCGGTCCGGGACGCCTGGCGCACGGAGTCCGGAATGTTCGACTCCGGTACGGGGAGCGAAGGGGTCACCACAGCAGCCGACGGCGGGCCCGGCACCTCCGGCAGGGGCGCCGGCAACCCGTCGACCAGCCCGGCCGGCACCGCCGCGGCATCCCACCGCACCGGCGCGGACCACGGCGAGCCACCCGCCGGATGGCCCCGCCCGTCGGACGGGCCGTGTTCGTCGCCCGGTGCGCCCGTCCGGGGCTCCGCACGGGCCGGGGCAGCCGGTGGCATGAGATCCGCGTGCGGAACCGGGACATGGGGGACGACCACGGCGCCCAGCACGGCGAGCGTCGCCGAGGCCGTGGTGAGGGCCGGGGCGCTGATGCCGTCCCGCACCCGGGCCCACACGGACGACAGCGCGGCGACCGACAGGGTCCCGGCCAGCGAACTGCGCAGCGACCGGCGGGCCCGGGCCAGCAGTGACTCGACCGCCTCGTAGCTCAGGCCCATACGGCCCGCGACCTGCCCGACGTCCAGGTCCTGCGACTTGAGCCTGAGGGCCTCGGCCTGCCGGGCAGGGAGTTCGCCACTGCGCCCCGCCAGCCAGCGGGCCTCGTCCCGGTCGCAGACTGCCTCGTCCACCGGGACCGGGCCCGGGGAGACGAGCCGCGGATGGTCCCGTGCCTCGCGGTCGACCTGCCGGTGGCGGTCGACGCACAGCCGCATGGTGACCGTGGTCAGCCAGGCGCCGAGCCGCTCGTCGTCGATGTCGGACGCCTCCACGGCCCGGACCATGGCCTCGTGGACGGCGTCCTCGGCGTCCTCGGCGTTGAGCGAACGCCTGCGCGCCACCTTGAGCAGCTGCTCCCGGTGGCTCCACGTGCGCTGCCAGCGCTCGTCCGCACCGCGGCCGGGTCTTTCCTGACGGATGTTCTCCGGGTTCGTCGCCATCCGAGCCCCTTCGCACCAGGTTCAATGGCGGGGCGCCCGAGCTCTCACGGTGACCGGTATCCGGCTGGTCGGGCTGCAGGCGCTCCTTGCGCCACGGGGGTTCCCGTGGCTCTGCATGCGCGCCCGGCCCGGTGCAGTGGGGGGCGCCGGGGACGCGCCCGCCGGCACCGTCGCACGGAAAGCCGGCTGGGAGGCGACCTTAACCCGCCAGTAGCCTCGATGGGGAGGGGTGCGAGCAGGATTCGCCGCAGGTCGCCGTCCCTGCTGCCAGCGCAAACGCAAAAAGGCCCCGGGAGCAGGGGGGCTGCTCCCGGGGCTTTACCGGCTCGGGCGGAAGGTGCACTGCGCGTCAACTCCGGGTGCGGACGGCGTCGTCCGCGACGTCCTCCTGATCCCGGTTCGCCGACAGCCGTTCCTTGGCGCGGTCGACACGGCCGGCGATCTGCGCGGACATCGCGTCCCGCTGCCCGCGCAGCAGCACGTAGCTGAGCGGTGCCGAGATCACCAGCGCGAGGAGCAGCACCCACAGCGGGTTCGCGGAGCCGATGCCGGCCGGAAGGAGGCCGAAGTGCGTCAGGCCCCAGACGGCGAGGAAACAGGCGGCGAAGAGGGCGAGGCGCATCGCGGTGTACCGGAGCGTGGCGTTCGTCTTCAGGGACACGGTGTTCTTTCTCCTCCGCAGGCACGGGCTGCTGCCCGTCCAGTGAATCACGCCCCCTTTGTGATCGGTTGCGCGGGCCGGTCGGCGGTCGTGCGGCAGCGCTCACGTCTGCCGGAGCGGCAGCCAGAGGGTGACGTCGTCGCGGTAGTCGTCGTCCGCGACCCGGATCGCCCGGGGCACCCGCCCCACCTCGCGGTAGCCGCACCGGGCGTAGAAGTCCTCGAGGCCGAGCCCGCCCCGGCAGGTGAGCCGGAGGCTCTCGACGCCGTCCATGGCCCGGGCCTCACCGGCCACGGCCGCCATCAGGGCCCGGCCGTGGCCCTGCCCCTGGAGCGAGGGGCGGACCATGACGGTGTGCACCCAGAGCCAGTGCCGCATGATCCGTGCGGCGTTGTACGTCAGCAGGGCGGTGGCCACGGGACTGCCGTCGGCACCGCGGCCGACGAGGAGCCGGGCCCGGCCGTCGGCCACCGCCGCGAGCAGCTTGACGATCTCGGGGCGGATGTCGTCGGCGGTCACCGGCGGCACGAAACCGACCGCTCCCCCGGCGTTGGAGACGTCCGCCCACAACGCGCCGATACCGGCGAGCAGTTCGGGCGTCATTCGCGGGTCGAGGGTGAAGGTGACCGACATGCGGCCGACGATAACGCCACCGGGGGCGGGAGCGCGGGCCCTGCGGCGCCCCGCTCCCGCCCCCGGCGTGCGGAGGGACTTCAGACCCGCATGGGCTGCGGTGACTCGCGGCGGTCCGGGTCGGGGCCGGGGTACTCGCGGATGATCTCGTAGCGGGTGTTGCGCTCCACCGGCCGGAACCCGGCGTCACGGATGAGGTCGAGCAGGTCGTCGCGGCCGAGCTTGTTCGGGGTGCCGAAGTTGTCGGCGTCGTGCGTGATCTTGTATTCGACGACCGAGCCGTCCATGTCGTCCGCGCCGTGCTGGAGCGCGAGCTGGGCGGTCTGCACGCCGTGCATGACCCAGAACACCTTGACGTGCGGGACGTTGTCGAAGAGCAGGCGGGAGACCGCGAAGGTCTTCAGGGCCTCGGCCCCGGTCGCCATCGTCGTCCGTGCCTGGAGCCGGTTGCGGACCTTGCCGTCCTGCATGTCGACGAAGTCGTGCTGGTAGCGCAGCGGGATGAAGACCTGGAAGCCGCCGGTCTCGTCCTGGAGTTCGCGCAGCCGCAGCACGTGGTCGACGCGGTGACGGGGCTCCTCGATGTGCCCGTACAGCATCGTGCACGGGGTTTTGAGGCCCTTCTCGTGCGCGAGGCGGTGGATGCGCGACCAGTCCTCCCAGTGGGTGGCGTGGTCGACGATGTGCTGCCGGACCTCCCAGTCGAAGATCTCGGCGCCGCCACCGGTCAGCGACTCGAGGCCGGCCTCGATGAGCTCGTCGAGGATCTCGGAGGCGGACATACCGGAGATCGTCTCGAAGTGGTGGATCTCGGTGGCCGTGAACGCCTTCAGCGAGACGTCCGGCAGGGCTTCCTTGAGCGCCTTGAGCGAGCGCGGGTAGTAGCGCCAGGGCAGGGTCGGGTGGAGGCCGTTGACGATGTGCAGCTCGGTGAGGTTGTCGTTCTCCATCGCCTTGGCGAGGCGGACGGCCTCTTCGATGCGCATCGTGTACGCGTCCTTCTCGCCCGGCTTGCGCTGGAACGAGCAGTAGGCGCACGAGGCGGTGCACACGTTCGTCATGTTGAGGTGACGGTTGACGTTGAAGTGGACGACGTCGCCGTTCTTCTCGGTCCGCACCTCGTGGGCGAGGCCCCCCAGCCAGGCGAGGTCGTCGCACGCGTACAGCGCGATGCCGTCCTCGCGGGTCAGCCGCTCCCCGGCACGGACCTTCTGCTCCAGCTCACGCTTGAGTCCCGCGTCCATCCGGCCGCCTCCCGTATGTGTTCCGATCGGACCCGTCGAGCCTACGCCACCCCGTCGCGGCGGCCGCGGCGCGTCCCCTGCCCCGCCCGGCGCAGCGGGCCCGAGCGGAGGTCACTCCTCGGGCAGTTCGCCGACCCGGTTCTCCCACTTGGTGGAGAGCACGATCGTGGTCCGGGTGCGGGAGACGCCCTTGGTCCCGGAGAGCCGCCGGATGGTGCGCTCCAGGCCGTCCACGTCGCCGACCCGGACCTTGAGCATGTACGAGTCGTCACCCGCGATGAACCAGCAGTCCTCGATTTCGGCGAGATCCCGCAGACGTTCGGCGACGTCCTGGTGGTCGGTCGCGTCGGACAGGGAGATGCCGATCAGGGCGGTGACGCCGAGACCGAGCGACGCGGAGTCGACGGTGGCGCGGTAGCCGGTGATCACTCCGGCGGCTTCCAGGCGGTTGATGCGGTCCGTGACGCTGGGGCCGGAGAGACCGACCAGCCGACCCAGTTCGGCGTAGGAGGCCCTGCCGTTCTCCCGGAGTGCCTGGATGAGCTGCCTGTCCACCACGTCCATAACCTGGCGCCTTCCATTGTTTAGCGTTTTTGCGGATCTGCGTATAGAATCTAAGGTACACAGGGCAACGAGCCCTGGGAATCCATCACACGATCAATGATGATCCTTCAGGAGTGAGTTTCACCGTGTACACGATCGAGGTTGCACTGGCCCACATGCGTGAGCTGCAGGAGCGAGCCGACCGTTCACGCACGATCCGCGGCGCCGCCGGGAGCACCCGCACCAGGACCCGCTTCCCCCGCGCCAGGAAGCGCTGAGGAGTGTTGCGCAAGCCCTCCTTCCCCGCCCTCCGGGCGGACAAAGCCGGCTTTCGCAAAACCCCCTAGGACGCCCGACGGGGGCCGGTACCCGCACCGTGATCACCACCGGCCCCGCCCAGTTGCCCCTTCCACCTGCGGTACAGCCGATGCGGCACCTCCGCCGCATCCAGTACCCGCCCGGCGACGAAGTCCACCAGATCCTGGATGTCCGTCGCCCCCGCATAGAACGCCGGAGAGGCGGGCAGCACGACCGCGCCCGCCTCGTCCAGCTCCACCAGATGCCGCAGCGTCTGCCCGTTCAGCGGGGTCTCGCGCACCGCCACCACGAGCCGTCTGCGCTCCTTGAGCGTCACGCTCGCCGCCCGCTGCAGCAGATCCTTCGACAACCCCAGCGCCACGCCGGCCACACAGGCCGTACTCGCGGGGACGATCAGCATCCCCTTCACCGGGTAGGACCCCGACGACGGCCCCGCCGCCAGGTCCCCCGCCGGCCAGAACCGCACGTCGTCCAGGCCGGGGAGGTCCTCCGCGAACCGGCCGGGATCCCCGTCCGCGCCGCGGGAGAGCCAGCTGCGCAGGTCCTCGCGCCAGTGCGCGTCGCGGAAAGCGGACCCGGTCTCGTCCAGCAGGGTGAGCCGGGAGGCCCGGCTCACCACCAGGTCGACTGCCTCCCCCGCCCGGAGCAGCCCGCGCAGCACGGCGGCGGCATACGGCGTGCCGGAAGCCCCGGAGACCCCGACCACCCAGGGCCGACGCCCTCCCGGAGCGGATGCGTGGTTGGTGTTCGACTGGGACGGCTGCACGTGTCGAGCCTATCCGGGCACCGGTCCGGCACCGCTCGTGCCTCCTCCAGGAACAGCCGCGAGGCCCCGCCCGTTGCCTGGATGACGGCCCCGGCCGGGAACCGGAGGGAGGACGGATGCCGAACGGAACGGTGCGCAGCGGCGGCCGCGAGCGGGTCAAGGCCGCCGCGGTCGTCATGCTGGCCTGGGTGGCTCTGCTGTGGCTGCTGGAGGCGGTCGACGTCGCGAGCGGCAATGCCCTCGACACGTACGGCATCACCCCGCGCGACGTCGGCGAACTGCCGGACGTGATCCCGGCGTCGTTCCTGCACTTCGGCTTCGACCACGTCGCCGCCAACACCCTGCCCCTGCTGGTCCTCGGTTTCCTCGCCGCAGTGCGCGACCTGCGCCGCTTCGCCGGCGTCGTGGCCGTGATCGTGGTCACCGGCGGTCTCGGCGTCTGGCTGACCGCGCCCGCGTACTCGACGACGGCGGGCGCATCGGTCGTCGTCTTCGGCCTGTTCGGCTACCTGCTGGTGCGCGGCTTCGTCGACCGGCGGCCGGTCGACATCGCGGTGGGCGCGCTCGTCGCGCTCCTCTACGGCTCCATCCTCTGGGGCGTGCTGCCCACCAACGGCGCCGTGTCCTGGCAGGGCCACCTCTTCGGGCTGATGGGCGGAGTGCTCGCGGCGTTCCTGTTCCGCGACCGGCCCGAGCCGCGCGCCGACCGGTTCACCGTCTGACGGCGGCCCGGATCACCGGCCGAGGCCGCGGACCAGCAGGTCGAGCAGCGCGCACACGAACAACGCGATGCCGATGAACCCGTTGACCGTGAAGAACGCCCGGTTCAGCCGGGACAGGTCGTTCGGCCGGACGATCGAGTGCTCGTAGACGAAGGCGCCCGCGACGATCGCCAGGCCCGCCCAGAAGAAGGCACCCGCGCCGGTGGCCAGGGCGTACCAGACGAACAGGCCCGTGGTCACCGCATGGCAGACCCGCGCGCCCCGGATCGCCGCCGGGACACCGAAGCGCGCCGGGACGGACAGCACCCCGGTCTCACGGTCGGTCTCGACGTCCTGGCAGGCGTAGATCAGATCGAAGCCCCCGATCCACACTCCCACCGCGAGGCCGAGAACCACCGCGTCCCACGACCAGGTGCCGCTGATCGCGAGCCAGCCGCCGATCGGCCCCATCGCCTGGGCCAGGCCCAGGATGGCCTGCGGGAAGTTCGTGAAGCGCTTGCCATAGGGGTAGACGACCATCGGGATCACGGCGACGGGGGCCAGCGCCAGGCAGAGCGGGTTGAGCAGCGCCGCCGACGCCAGGAAGACCACCAGCGCGATCAGCGCGCCCGTCCACGCGTGCCGCACCGTCATCGCACCGGTCACCAGCTCGCGGTGGGCGGTCCGCGGATTGCGGGCGTCGATCTCGCGGTCGATGATCCGGTTCACGGCCATGGCGAACGTGCGGAGGCCGACCATCGCCAGGGTCACCAGGAACAGCCGGCCCCAGTGGACGGCCCGGTCCCACTCGTACATCGCCGTCAGCGCGGCGATGTACGCGAACGGCAGGGCGAACACCGAGTGCTCGATCACCACCAGGCGCAGGAAGGCCCGGGTGCGTCCCGGCTGCGCAATCGCGGCTGAGGCGCTGCTCACAGGCCGTACTCCTTCCAGCGGCGGTCCACCTTCGCGGCCGTCTGCGCATCGGACTCGACCATCTCGGGCCAGCCCCCGTCGCGGGTGTAGCCCTCCTCGGGCAGCTTCCGGGTCGCGTCGATGCCCGCCTTGCCGCCCCAGAACTGCTGGTAGGAGGCGTGGTCCAGGTGGTCGACCGGGCCCTCGACGACGGTCAGGTCACGCGAGTAGTCGGTGTTGCCGAGCGCCCGCCAGGACACCTCGTGCAGATCGTGCACGTCGCAGTCCTTGTCGACGACCACGATCAGCTTGGTCAGCGACATCATGTGCGCGCCCCAGATGGCGTGCATGACCTTCTGCGCGTGCTTCGGGTACCGCTTGTCGATGGAGACGATCGCGCAGTTGTGGAAACCGCCCGACTCGGGGAGGTGGTAGTCCACGATGTCCGGCACGATGATCTTGAGCAACGGCAGGAAGAACCGCTCGGTCGCCCGGCCCAGCGGCCCGTCCTCCGTCGGCGGGCGGCCCACCACGATCGACTGGAGCAGCGGACGGCGGCGCATCGTCACGCAGTCGATGGTCAGCGCCGGGAAGTCCTCCTGCGGCGTGTAGAAACCGGTGTGGTCACCGAACGGCCCCTCGGGCAGCATCTTTCCTGGCTCGAGCCACCCCTCCAGCACCACCTCGGCCTGGGCAGGGACCTGGAGCGGGACCGTCCTGCAGTCCACCATCTCGACCCGCTTGCCCTGCACGAAGCCGGCGAACAGGTACTCGTCGATGTCGCCCGGCAACGGCGCCGTCGAGGCGTACGTCACGGCCGGCGGGCAGCCGAAGGCGATCGCCACCGGCAGCCGTTCGCCGCGCCGGGCCGCCACCTGGTAGTGGTTCCGGCTGTCCTTGTGGATCTGCCAGTGCATGCCGATGGTGCGGCGGTCGTGGCGCTGGAGGCGGTAGAGGCCCAGGTTGCGGACGCCCGACTCCGGGTCCTTGGTGTGGGTCAGGCCGAGGTTGAAGAACGAGCCGCCGTCCTCGGGCCAGGTGAACAGGGCCGGGAGCGCGTCGAGATCGACGTCGTCACCGGTGAGGACGACCTCATGCACCGGTCCGTCCTTCACCTTCTTCGGCGGCACATGGGTCATGCCGGCGAGCTTGCCGAACGCCTCGCGCATGCCGACGAACCCCTGCGGCAGCTCCGGCTTGAGCAGCCCGCCGATCTTCTCGCTGATCTCGTCGTACGAGTCCAGCCCGAGCGACTTGAGCAGCCTGCGGTCGGTCCCGAACACGTTCATGGCCAGCGGCATCGCCGAGTCCTTGACGTTCTCGAAGAGCAGCGCCGGCCCGCCCGCCTTGTTCACCCGGTCGACGATCTCCCCGACCTCCAGGTACGGGTCGACTTCGGCCGTGATGCGCTTGAGGTCGCCGTCGCGCTCCAGCGCCCGGAGGAACGAGCGAAGATCGTCATAAGCCATGCGGTCCAGTATCCGCCATCGCCCGGTGCCCGCCGCCCCCGGGCGGCACGCGCCCGCTGCGGCCCCGTGTCCCACGACTACCCTGGAGCGGTCAGCGGCCTGCGCCGACCCGTCCCACCGAACCTGGGGGCACCGCTCCACCATGCTGAGGTATCTGCCGTTCCTGCTGGTCCTGGCCCTGTGGATCTACACGTTCATCGAGTGCCTCAACACGCCGGAGGACGAGGTCCGCAAACTCCCCAAGATCGCCTGGGTGTTCATCATCCTGCTCTTCGGCCAGGTGCTGATCGGCCCGGTCGCCTGGATCGCGGTCGGCCGCCCGCGCCGCACGAGCCCCGGCGGCCGCTCCGTCCGCCGCCAGTGGGTGGCCCCGGACGACAACCCGGACTTCCTCGACTCCCTCAAGAAGGACCAGGAGAAGAAGGAGAACCCGGAGGACCCCCCACCGCACACCGCCTGACGTCCCCTCTCCCCCATCCCGGCCCACAGGCCACCCGCCATTCGACCGGAGGGGGACGGGGCCGGAGGGTCGGGGGGCCTGAACACGGTGGGGTTCCCCATGCCGAAGGCAAGGGGACTATTTGTGGGCCGTAGCCGGGTTCAGCGATCCGAAAAGGGCTTCAACCGGCCCGATACGGTCCAGGCCCCCCGAGCCCGCAGGTCCCGGCGCCCGGAGCCGCCACGCACGCCGGTCCCGCCGAGACCCCGGCCGCCGCACCCGAACCGGCCCGGCCGAGCCCGACCCCGGCTCACCCCGTCCGTCCCGGAAACGCCCCGTCCCCGAACCCCCCGTCACACCCCCGCGTACGAGTGCTTGCCGGTGATGAAGATGTTCACCCCGTAGTAGTTGAACAGGAAGCACGCGAACGCGATCAGCGCCAGGTAGGCCGCCTTCCGCCCCTTCCAGCCCGCCGTGGCCCGAGCGTGCAGGTAACAGGCGTACGCGACCCAGGTGATGAAGGACCAGACCTCCTTGGGGTCCCACCCCCAGTAGCGTCCCCACGCCGCCTCGGCCCAGATCGCCCCCGCGATGATCGTGAACGTCCACAGCGGGAAGATCACCGCGTTGATCCGGTAGGCGAACTTGTCGAGGCTCGCCGCCGACGGCAGCCGCTCCAGCACGGACGACGCGAACGCGCCCGGCTGCGGCCCCTGCGGTACCGCGAGCTTCGCCTCGTACCGGTCTCGGAACAGGTAGAGCAGCGTGCCCACGGCGCCGAGGTAGAACACCGCACCGGAAATGATCGCGCAGGAGACGTGGATCCACAGCCAGTACGAGTGCAGCGCGGGGACGAGCTGGTCGCTGGCGGTGTAGAGGACGGTCACGGCCAGACCGAGGTCGAGCAGAACCGTCGTGACCAGCGGCAGCCCGATCCAGCGCACCGGTTTCCCGGAGGCCAGCAGCACCAGGTACGCGCCCACGGCCACCGCCGAGAAGGTGGTGGAGAACTCGTACATGTTGCCCCAGGGCGCGCGCTCGACGGACAGCGCTCGGGCGACCACCCCGCCGGCGTGCACGAGGAACGCGAGCACCGTCAGCGACACGGCGATCCGGCCGTAGAGGTCGCCCTGCTCGTCGTCGCCGGCCGCGCCCGGCCCGTCGGGGACGTCGCGCGCACCGGTGACCGAGCGGGTGACGACCCGGGGGCGTTCGGCGACAGCGGCGCCGCCGCCCTTGCCGCCGGTCCGGACGGTGACCGGCGCGGAACCGGAGCCCGCCGCAGCAGCCGGCTCCGTCAGCGCGGCGGCCGTCCGGGCGACCCTGCTGCGGCTGCCGAACACCCACTCGGCGATGTGGGCGAGGAAGGCGAGCGTGTAGACCGCCATCGCCGAGTAGATCAGCACATTGCTGATGTCGGCCAAGTTCTCGTTGGCCGCGGTCGCCAGGTTCACGCGCGCGCTCCTTCACCTTCGGCGGATTCGGCGGTTACAGCTGATTCAGCGGACTCTGCGGTGTCGCCGGAAGCGCCATCCTCCGGCGAGGGGAGGGCCGGGGCGTCCGGTTGCAGTTCCACGGCCAGGTCGGCCAGCTCCTCGGGCAGCTTCGTGGACTCGCTGCGGCCCAGCCCCGCGATCTCGACGGCGGTCGTGCCGTCCTTGCCGCGGACCGCCCGCACCCACACCCGGCGCCGCTGGATGAACAGCGAGGCGGACAGGCCGGCCAGGGCGGCGACCGCCCCGCCGAGGGCCAAGCCCTTGGCGGGCTGGTGGGACACCTGGAAGCTGGCCCAGGTCTTCACACCGTCGAGCCGCAGGGAACCCGCGCCGCCCGGCAGCTTCACCGTCTCACCGGGGCGCAGGAACTTCCGGAACAGATCGCCGTCGGCGTCCTTGAACTGCTTCATGTTGCGGGTCTCGAGCTGGTACACGTTCTGCGGCACCCCGGAGTCGACGCCGAGGTCCCCGTGGAAGGCGTTGACCGCCAGCACCGGGTAGTCCAGTGCGGGGAACGACGAGTGCGGGCCGCGCACCCGGTCCAGCGCGAAGGTCGGCATGAACCGGCCCTGGAAGCCGAGCTGCTCCTTCTTGCCGTTCCCGTCGCGGTAGTCGGGGACCTTGACGACACCGACCGAGCTGAGGTTGCCGTCCTGCGGGAGGAACGGCACCGCGCCCTGGTAGGCGATGTCGCCCTGGCCGTCCTTGACCGTGATGACCGGGGCGTAGCCGTGCCCGATGAGGTAGACCCGGTCGCCGGCGATGTCGAGCGGACGGTTCACCTCGATCGTCGACCGGCGCTCCGTGCCGTCCGCGCCCTCCCAGGACTTCACGTGGGCGCGGAACACGCGCGGCGTGCCCTTCTGCGGGCCGCCGCGCTCGTAGCTCGCGTCGAAGCCGTGCAGGGTGAACCCGAAGGGGGCCAGGTCCTCCTGGTCGAAGAGGGCGCCGGACTTGAAGTCGTCGTACTGCGTGAGGGTGTTGGAGAACCCGTCACCGTCGACGATCAGCTTGCCGCCCTCGGACTTCCACAGCTGCCCGACCGCGAACGCCACCAGCATCACGATCAGGGCGACGTGGAACACCAGGTTCCCGGCCTCGCGCAGGTAGCCCTTCTCGGCGGCCACCGCGTCGCCGGAGATCCGGCTGCGGAAGCGCCGGCGGCGCATCACGCGTTGCGCCGCCTCCAGCACCTGCCCGGGCTCGGCGCGGGTGCGCCAGGTCGTGTGGGCGGGCAGCCGGTCCAGCCGGCGCGGCGCCGCCGGGGGGCGCCCGCGCAGTTGCCCGATGAACTGCCAACTGCGTGGCACGATGCAGCCGATGAGGGAGACGAACAGCAGGATGTAGATCGCGGAGAACCACACCGAGCTGTAGACGTCGAACAGCTGGAGGCTGTCGTAGATCGGGGCCAGGGTCTCGTGCTTCGCCTTGAACGCGTCGACCTTGGTGGCGTCCACGGCGGTCTGCGGGACCAGCGAGCCGGGCACCGAGGCGAGGGAGAGCAGGAAAAGCAGCAGCAGCGCCACCCGCATCGAGGTCAGCTGCCGCCAGAACCAGCGGGCCCAGCCGATCACCCCCAGCGCCGGCGCATGGAGGGAGTCGGACGGTGCGGTGGAGAGCTGGGCCCCGGCCTCGCCGAGCCCGCGCTCTTCGGTTTCGACCTTGGTCATGCCTCAGATTCCCGGGGTGAAGGTGGACGACCAGACCTGGAGTCCGGCGATGAGACGGTCCCAGATGCCCGTCACGAGCAGCACGCCGACCGCGACCAGCATCGAGCCGCCGATCCGCATCACCCACTGGTAGTGCTGTTTGACCCAGCCGAACGCACCGAGGGCGCGCCGGAAGGCGACGGCGGCAAGGATGAACGGCACGCCGAGCCCGAGACAGTAGGCGGCGGTCAGCAGGGCGCCGCGGCCGGCGCTGGCCTCGTTGAACGCGAGGGCGTTGACGGCGCCGAGCGTGGGCCCGATGCAGGGTGTCCAGCCGATGCCGAACAGCACGCCGAGCACCGGCGCGCCGAGCAGGCCCATGGTGGGCCGGGCGTGGAAGCGGAACTCCCGCTGGGCGAAGCCGCCGAGGAGGCCCATGAAGGCCAGGCCGAGCACGATGGTGAAGGCCCCGAGCACCTTGGAGATCGTCTCCTTGTGCTCCTCCAGGGTCATGCCGAAGTTGCCGAACAGCGTCCCGTAGGAGACGAAGACGGCCGTGAACCCGAGCACGAAGAGGGACGCGCCGGCGACCATGCGGCCCCGGCGGGCCTCGGCCAGGTCGGTCCCGCTGACCCCGGTGACGTAGCTGAGGTAGCCGGGCACGAGCGGCAGCACGCAGGGCGAGAAGAAGGAGACCAGCCCCGCGAGCAGCGCCACGGGCAGGGCGAGCAGCAGCGCGCCGGTGAGGACGGTCTGCTGGGGGTCGGCGGCTGCGGTGAGGGCAGTCACACGATCACTTCTCCGCGATCAGCGGATCGAGGGTCTTGCGCAGCTCTTCCTCGCCGAGCGGCTTGAGGGCCCGGGCGGCGATCCGGCCGTCGCGGTCGACGAACACGGTGGACGGGATGGCCCGCGGGTTGAGGCTGCCCTTGGGGAAGCGCAGCATGAGCCGGCCCGTCGGGTCGTAAAGGCTCGGGTAGGGGACCTCGAACTCCTTCTCGAACTTCACCGCCGGCGCCTTGTTGGGGTCCCGGGAGTTGATCCCGACGAACTGCACGCCGTCGGCCTCGGTCTCGTTCGCTGCCTTCACCAGGTGCGGCATCTCGGCACGGCAGGGTGCGCACCAGGAGCCCCAGACGTTGAGGACGAGGACCTTGCCCTTGTAGTCGGCGAGGTCGATCTCCTTGCCGTCGACGGTCGGGCCCGAGAGGGCGGGCAGCGGCTTCCGGTCGGCCTCGGCGACCTTGTCGATTCCGCCGGTGCCCGGGACGAACCGGGTGCCGGACCCGCCGGAGTTCCCTCCGGCTGCGCCGGTCCCCTCACCCGAGCCGCAGGCGGACAGGAGGAGCCCGGCAAGCACCGCCCCCACGGCAAGCAGGGCGGTGCGCGGGCGATCCGGTCGACGACGGAGGGCGCGGCGGCTACTCATGTGAAAAGTTTCGCATGCCCCTTACGAGGATCTTCCGCACCCCCCTGGGCGCTCATCCGCCGGTGAGGTAGCGCTTCCATCCACCGGGCGGACGGCGGCCGACATCGAGGGCGCGCAACCGGTCCAGCACCTTCGGGTCCTGGGCATCGAGCCAGTCCGCGTACTGCCTGAAGGAGACGATACGGACGTCCTTGTACCGCTCGTCGGCGATGTGTTCGAAGGCCTCCTCGACGGCGTCCATGTAGATGCCGCCGTTCCACTCCTCGAAATGGTTGCCGATGTGCAAGGGCGCGCGGTTCGTCTCGTAGGCCCGCCGGAAGCCTGCGATGTAGGAATCGCGGGCCTGCCGTTTCCAGCCCGGGTAGTTGGACGGGTCGCTCCGGGTCGCGTTGCGGGACTGGTTGGCGAGCATGTTGTAGTCCATGGACAGCACCTCGAAGGAGCGTCCGGGGAACGGGATCTGCTGGAGCGGGAAGTCCCAGATGCCGTTCTTCTTCGACGGCCAGACCTGACGTCCGCCGGGCGAGCTGGCGTCGTAGCGCCACCCCAGTTCCCGGGCCGCCGGCAGCAGGTTCCCCTGACCCAGCAGACACGGGGTACGGGCGCCCACCAGTTCCTTCTCGTAGTCGAAGGGCAGCGGGGCGACGTCCCGGAAACCGGTGTGGGTGCGCCAGTGGGACACGAACGACTTCGCCTGCCGTATCTCCGACAGCCACTGCTGCTTCGTCCAGTTGGCCACGGAGCCGGGCCCCGAGCAGAAGTGGCCGTTGAAGTGGGTGCCGATCTCGTGGCCCTCACGCCAGGCCGGTCCCAGGTTCTCCAGCGTGGCGCGGATGTGCTCGTCGGTGAGGTAGCCGATGTCGGAGGCGCCGGCCGGGTTGTTCGGCGGCCGGTACAGGCGCCGCTTGGACTCCGGCAGCAGGTAGACGCCGGACAGGAAGAACGTCATCGACGCACCGTGGTCCGCAGCCAGCTTGCGGAACCGGGGGAAGAGACCGTTGCCGACCTCGCCGGCGCCGTCCCACGAGAAGACGACGAACTGCGGCGGCGTCCGGCCCGGCTCGAGCCGCTCCGGTTCCCTCCGGTGCGGCTGGGGACCGGTGTCGGACGTCGAGCCGTCCCCCAGTAACCGCACCGACGGTTCCGGATGAGGCTTTCGGCCGGCCTTCCGGACACCGGGCCCGGACCCGGCACCGCCCCCCGCGTGCCCGTCGGACGTTCTCACCCACCCCGATCCGCACGCGGCGGCGCCCAGCGCCGCCGCACCGCCCAGAGCCGCGCCCAGCAGGGCCCGCCTGCCGACCTCCCGCATCCCGAGTCCCCCTCCGTGTCGCCGCGCCCCCTCGGGGGCGGTTGCCGTTTCCCGGCGAGGGCGGCGAACGGAGGCTGCGGGCGACGCCGCGCGGTCTACGCGCCGAAACCCTTCGCAGCGCCCTTCACGGCGCCCCTGCCGAACCGGGGCTGCGCGCCACCGCGCAGATGCGGGGGCACCAGCTCCAGCGCAGGCTCGCTGTAGCACACCGAGACGATCCGGTCGCCCTCGAAGGTGAACGACGTCAGGCTCGCGAGCGTGCACTGCCGCTTGCGCGGGTCGTGCCACAGCCGGCGCCTCTCGACGAAGCTGCGCACGATCCAGATCGGCAGCTGATGGCTGACGGCCACTGCCTCGTGGCCCCGGGCGGCCTCGCGCGCCTTCTCGAGCGCCCCCATCATCCGCACGACCTGATCAATGTAGGGCTCGCCCCACGACGGGCGGAAGGGGTTGGCGAGGTGCCGCCAGTTGCCCGGGCGGCGCAGCGCACCGTCGCCGACACCGAACGTCTTCCCCTGGAAGATGTTCTCCGCCTCGATCAACCGCTCGTCACAACTCACGTCCAGGCCATGGGACTTGGCGATCGGTGCGGCGGTCTCCTGGGCGCGCTCCAGTGGCGAGGAGACGATGTGGGCGATGTCCCGGCCCTCGAGGTGGCCGGCCACCCGTTCGGCCATCTCCCGGCCCAGGCCGGACAGGTGGTAGCCGGGCAGCCGGCCGTAGAGCACCCCGTCCGGGTTCTCCACCTCACCGTGCCGGACCAGATGGACGACGGTGATGTCGTTGTCGTTCGTGTACATGCCCTCCATCATTCCGACGCCTCTGCCGCCGCACGCGCCGCCCCCGGCAGAGCCGCGGCGATGCGCTCGACGGCTGCGGTGTCGTGGGCGGCCGACAGGAACCAGGACTCGAAGGCGGAGGGGGGCAGGTGGACGCCCTGCGCGAGCATCGAGTGGAAGAAGGCGGTGAACCGGTGGGCCTGCTGGCGCCTGGCCTCGTCGTAGTTCGTCACCGCGTCCTCGGTGAAGAACACCGAGAACATGCTGCCCGCCGTCTGGAGCCGGTGCGCGACGCCCTCCTTGGACAGCGCCTCGGTGACCGCGGCCTGCACCTGGACGGAGGCCGCGTCGACCCTCGCGTACGCGGCGTCGTCCAGCAGTCGCAGCTGTGCGACGCCCGCCGCGGTGGCGACCGGATTCCCGGAGAGGGTACCGGCCTGGTAGACCGGGCCCGACGGGGCGAGGTGGGCCATCACGTCCGCGCGGCCGCCGAAGGCCGCCGCCGGGAAGCCGCCGCCCATGACCTTGCCGAACGTCATCAGGTCCGGCCGGACCCCGTCGATGCCGTACCAGCCGGCGCGGGAGACCCGGAAACCCGTCATGACCTCGTCGGAGACGAACAGCGCGCCGTTCTCCTCGCAGAGCCGCTTCAGCCCGGCGTTGAACCCGTCGAGCGGCGGGACGACGCCCATGTTGCCCGGCGACGCCTCGGTGATCACGCAGGCGATCTCGCCGGGGTGCGCGGCGAACGCGGCGGCGACGGCATCCAGGTCGTTGTACGGGAGGACGACCGTCTCGCCGGCCTGCGCGCCGGTGACACCGGGGGTGTCGGGCAGGCCGAAGGTGGCGACACCCGAACCCGCCGCGGCCAGCAGCGCGTCGACGTGGCCGTGGTAGCAGCCGGCGAACTTGATCACCTTGGCCCGGCCGGTGAATCCGCGGGCGAGCCGGATCGCCGACATGGTCGCCTCGGTGCCGGACGACACCAGACGCACCTGCTCCACGGGCTCGACCCGGGCGACGATCTCCTCCGCGAGTTCGACCTCGCCCTCGCCCGGCGTGCCGAACGAGGTGCCGCGCCCGACGGCCTCCCGGACCGCCTCCACGACGGCCGGGTGCGCGTGCCCGAGGATCATCGGCCCCCAGGAACACACCAGGTCGACGTACTCGCGTCCGTCGGCGTCGGTCAGATACGGCCCGGAGCCGGACACCATGAAACGAGGCGTCCCGCCGACGGCGCGGAATGCGCGCACGGGAGAATTCACGCCTCCGGGCGTCACGGCGGCCGCACGGTCGAAGAGCGTCTGCGAAACTGGGGCTTGGTACGTATAGGTCACGTGAGCCATGGTGTCAGAGCCGGACAGGGACCCGCGTCCGGGCGTTTCGCAGCCCGCCCGATGGGGAGGTCTCTGACACGATGATCGGGTTGCGCGGCGGGGTCCGCGAGTGGTCGGGTGGAGATATGCATCGCGGTGGCGGACTGGGCGACGGGGTCGGTGATCTCGACCCCGAGCGTGCCGGTGTTCCCGGTGGGGATGGGGCACCCCGCGCCGGCGCCGAACGTTCCCGTGGACGGGGACGTCATCGGCGGGATGGCGCGGAAAGGGTCGGGAGCAGGGGTGGCCGAGTGGGGGTGACCTACAAGTACTTCGGTGCGCCGGACGGGGCCACGGCTGCCCGGGTGCCGGTCTCGATGCGCCCGGAGGAGCTGGGCGGCGACGAGCTCGGCATGGGCGGGATGTTCACCAAGATCAAGCCGGAGACCATGGCGGCCATGGTGCTGACCGGCATCGAGGGCGTGCCGCTGCACAAGGTGCCGCCGCTCGAACTCGTGGTGCTGCACCCGGACTACGCAGTGGTCAAGCTTCCGATGACCGTCGTCGACCCGCTGCGCGGCGTGGGCGAGGAGTCCGTCGGCGCGGCGGCCTTCATCTGGTCCACGGTCCCGGACCGCGGCGGACCGAGGGACGCCTTCAACGTCTACCAACTCCTGCACGAATGGCAGGACTTCAGCCACCGGCTGCACGAGGCGGGACACCAGGCGTACTGCCTCGTCTGGCCCTGAGCCGCAGGACGCGGAGATGCCGGCCGTCCGCCTGCGGTCCTCCGGTTCACCACAGTTCGGTCACGGCAGTTCGGCGGTCAGGTAGCGCTGCACCGTCGGCCCCAGCCAGGCGACCAGTTCCTCCCGTGGCATCCCGGCCGCGGGCGCGATCCGCAGCACGAAGCGGCCCAGTGCCATCCCGAGGATCTGCGAGGAGACCAGGGCGGCACGCGTCGGCCCCTGCCCCGGGACCGGGCAGACCTTCGCCACCACCGGTTCCAGCTGCTCCCGGAAGATCTCCTGCATCCGACGGGCCCCGGCGGCGTTGGTGACGCCGACCCGGAGCAGCGCCGTCAGGACCTCGTCGTCCTCCCAGCGGTCCAGGAAGTGCCGGACGAGCGCCCGGCCGGCCTCTGACCGGGGCACCTCGGAGAGGTCCGGGAGCCGCAGGTCGAACTCCGAGGCGGCCGCGAAGAGCCCCTCCTTGCTGCCGTAGTAGCGCATCACCATCGACGGGTCGATGCGTGCGTCCCGGGCGATGGCGCGGATGGTGGCGCGCTCGTACCCGTCCGCGGCGAACCGCTCGCGGGCCGCTCCGAGGATGGCGGCCCGGGTGGCGTCGGAGCGGCGGGCCCCGGCGATCGGCCGAACCGGCGGCTTCTGCTCACTGACCATGCCAACAACTGTAGGCCAACAAGCGTTGACAATCCATACGGGCCGCCCTACCGTTGCCAACAAGCGTTGACATACGGCGTGTTGCCATCTGGAGGCGGCCATGACCCGTGAACCCGGCACTCCCGCGAACAACGACGCCGGCGGCGGGTTCCCCCGCGTCGGCGCACCGGCCACCGACGTCCTCGTCGTCGGCGCCGGCCCCACCGGTCTGCTGCTCGCGGGAGACCTGGCCGTCGCCGGCCTCTCGGTGACCCTGCTGGAACGGCGCCCCCGGACGATCAGCAACCTCAGCCGCGCCTTCGCCGTGCACGCCCGCACCCTCGAACAGCTCGACACCCGTCCCTCCCCCACCGGCGCGGGCAGCCTCGCCGACGAACTGGTCCCGACCGGGCACCGCATCACCGGGCTCCGCCTCTTCCGGAGCCTGGCCGTCGACCTCGGCCTGCTGCCGACCCGCTTCCCGTACGTGCTCGTCACCCCGCAGTACGAGGTCGAGGCCGTACTGCAGCGGCGCGCGGCCGCGGCGGGCGTCCGGTTCCGGTACGAGACCGAGGTGGCCGGCCTGGAGCAGGACACGGACGGCGTCACTGTGCACACCCGGGAACCGGAAGGTCGCAGCGCCCGGTACCGCGCCGCCTACGCCGTGGGAACCGACGGCCACCGCAGCACCGTCCGGCAGGCGCTCGGCATCCCGTTCCCCGGCCGGTCCGTGATCACGTCGATGGCCCTCGCCGACGTCCGCCTCGACCGCGATCCCGGGAACCCGCTCACGCTGAACGCCGGCGGGGACTGCTTCGCCCTGCTCGTGCCCTTCGGCGACGGCTGGCACCGGGTCGTGTGCTGGGACCGGCGCGACCCGGCCCCGGTCACCGCGCCGCTGGACCTCGACGAGATCAGGAGCGTCACCCGCAGGGCCCTCGGGACGGACCTCGGCATCACGGAGTGCCGCTGGCTCTCCCGCTTCCACAGCGACGAACGCCAGGCGCCCGCCTACCGGGCCGGCCGGGTGCTGATCGCCGGGGACGCCGCCCACGTCCACTCGCCGGCCGGCGGGCAGGGAATGAACACCGGCCTCCAGGACGCGGCCAACCTCGGCTGGAAGCTCGCCGCGGTCCTGCGGGACGGCGCCCCCGACGCCCTCCTCGACACGTACGAACGGGAACGGCACCCCGTGGGACGGATGGTGCTGCGCACCAGCGGCGCGCTCGTCCGGCTCGCCATGGCCCACGGCCCCGTGCGGCGCGGGCTGCGCGATCTCGCGACCGGGCTCGTCTCCCGGATCCTGCCCGCCGCCGCCAGGGGGACCGGCCTGGTCAGCGGCATCGGCATCCGCTACGGGGCCGAGCGCGGGGAGCACCGGCTGACCGGCCGGCGTGCTCCCGACCTCCTGCTGGAGAAGCCCGGCGGCGAAGGGCCGGACCGTCTCCACGAGGCCCTGCGGCAGGGCAGGTTCGTGCTGGCCACCCCGTCGTCCGGACCGGCGCACGACCCTGTGGCGGGAACGGCCCCGGCTCCGGCGGGTCACGACGCCGGCGGCGGTCCCGTCCACGTGGTGACGGCGCCCGGCCAGGGCCGTACCACGCTGCTCGTGCGGCCGGACGGCTACATCGCGTGGGCCACCGACGAGCAGGACCCCGGCCGGTGGGCCGGGGTCCTGCGGGAAGCATGCGAACAACGGCCCGTCGCGGCCGCGGCCTTCGCGGGCGATCCGGTCAACTGCGCGTCGACCCCTGGGACACCGGCTCCACCGCCTCGCTCGCCGGCGCCGGCGGAGCCGACAGCGACAGACGACGGGCCACCGGCTCGGTGAAGCGCGCGGCCAGCGGACCGAGGATCACCAGGATCAGCACGTAGGCGGTCGCCAACGGGCCCAGCGCGGGCTCGATTCCCGCGGAGACGGCCAGGCCCGCGATGACGATGGAGAACTCGCCGCGGGCGACCAGCGTGCCGCCCGTCCGCCAGCGCCCCCGCACGGCGACTCCGGCCCGCCGCGCGGCCCAGTACCCCGTGGCGATCTTGGTCAGGGCGGTGAGGACCGCGAGCGCCAGCGCCGGGAGCAGCACGGGCGGGATGCTGGCCGGGTCGGTGTGGAGGCCGAAGAAGACGAAGAACACACCGGCGAACAGGTCCCGCAGCGGGCTGAGCAGGGTGTGCGCGCCCTCGGCCACCTCGCCGGACAGTGCGATGCCCACGAGGAACGCCCCGACGGCGGCCGACACCTGGAGCTGCTGGGCCACGCCGGCCACCAGCAACGTCAGCCCGAGCACGACCAGCAGCAGCTTCTCCGGGTCGTCGCTGGAGACGAAGCGGGAGATCAGCCGCCCGTACCGCACGGCCACGAACAGCACGATGCCCGCGGCGCCGAGCGCGACGGCCAGGGTGACACCGCCGGCCACCAGTCCGGCGCCCGCCAACAGCGCCGTGATGATGGGCAGGTAGACGGCCATCGCCAGGTCCTCGAGGACGAGGATGCTGAGGATGACCGGCGTCTCCCGGTTGCCCACCCGTCCGAGGTCGCCCAGCACCTTGGCGATGACCCCGGACGAGGAGATCCAGGTGACGCCGGCCAGCACCACGGCGGCCACCGGGCCCCAGCCCAGGAGCAGCGCCGCCGCCGCACCGGGCAGCGCGTTGAGGGCGAAGTCGACGGCGCCCGCCGGGTACTGGGTCTTCAGGTTCTGGACCAGGTCCGTGGCGGTGTACTCCAGGCCCAGCATCAGCAGCAGCAGGACGACGCCGATCTCGGCGCCGATGGCGACGAACTCCTCACTCGTGTCGAGCGGGAGCAGCCCGCCCTGGCCGAAGGCCAGCCCGGCGAGGAGGTACAGCGGGATCGGGGAGAAGCCGTAGCGGCCGGCGATGCGCCCGAGCAGGCCGAGTCCGAGGATGATGCCGCCGAACTCGATCAGGAAAATCGCGCCTGAATGCACCGGTTCACTCCCGCTCGAAGATCGCGGCTGCCGCGTCCACACCCTCGCGGGTGCCGATCACGATGAGCGTGTCCCCGCCGGCCAGCCGGAAGTCGGGGGCGGGGGACGGGATGGCCTCGGCGCGCCGCAGCACGGCCACGACGGAGGCGCCCGTTTCGCTCCTGATCCGCGCGTCGCCGAGCACCCGGCCGTTGAAGTGGGAGTGCGCGCTCAGCGGGATCCGTTCGGCGACCAGCCCCAGGTCGGTGGTGTGCAGCAGGCTCGGACTGTGGTGGTCCGGGGACAGCACGTCGGCGATCGACGCCGCCTCCGGGCCGGTGAGCGGAAGGGCCAGGGCGCAGTCGTCCGGGTCGTCCGACCGGTAGACGTTCAGGTGCCGGGAGCCGTCCCGGTGCGCCACCACGGAGACGTGCCGGTGGTCCCGCAGCGTCATGTCGTACTGGACTCCGATCCCCGGCAACGGCGTCCTGCTCATACGTGGTGACGTGGGCACGTCCTCCCCCTTCGTGGGTGACTGGTCAGGATCACGCGCAGAGGACTCTTGGCCAAAACTTTGCCATAAGACTGCGGGACATCTGCCCGCGTACGCCCTCACGTAACGTGCCTCACATGCTCATCGCACGTTCCGTCGCGCTCTTCTTCCTGGCCGCCCTGCTCGAGATCGGCGGTGCCTGGCTGGTCTGGCAAGGCGTCCGCGAGCATCGTGGGTGGGCGTGGATCGGGGCCGGGGTCATCGCGCTCGGCGCCTACGGGTTCGTCGCCACCCTTCAGCCCGACGCCAACTTCGGCCGGGTACTGGCCGCGTACGGCGGGGTGTTCGTGGCCGGCTCGCTGCTCTGGGGCGTCGTCGCGGACGGCTTCCGGCCCGACCGGTGGGACGTGACCGGCGCGCTCGTCTGCCTCGCCGGCATGGCAGTGATCATGTACGCGCCGCGCGGCGGCTGACCCGGCCTATCCTGCGAGAAGCCCCGCAGCCGACCGGAAGGACCCGACATGGCCACCCGCACCGCAGTCGTCACCGGAGCGAGCGGCGGGATCGGCGCCGCGACGGCACGCCAACTGGCCGCCGCCGGCCACCGCGTGATCCTCACCGCCCGGCGCAAGGACCGCATCGAGGCGCTCGCGGCCGAACTCGCCGCTGCGGGCCACGAGGCCGTGGCGCACCCGCTGGACGTCACGGACCGGGCGGCCGTGGACGCCTTCGCGGAGGGGCTCGACCGTTGCGACGTCCTCGTCAACAACGCGGGCGGCGCGCTGGGAGCCGACCCGGTGGCCTCCGGCGACCCCGCCGAGTGGCGCACGATGTACGAGGTCAACGTGATCGGCACGCTGCACGTCACTCAGGCACTGCTGCCTGCACTCAGGGCGTCCGGCGACGGAACGGTCGTCGTCATCTCCTCCACCGCCGGGCTGACGCCCTACGAGGGCGGCGGCGGGTACGTGGCGGCCAAGCACGCCGCGCACAGCGTCGCGGGGACCCTCCGCCTGGAGCTGTGCGGGGTCCCGGTCCGGGTGATCGAGGTCGCGCCGGGCATGGTGCGGACCGAGGGCTTCGCCCTGACCCGCTTCCGCGGCGACGAGGAGAAGGCGGCGGCCGTCTACGCGGGCGTGGCCGAACCCCTGACCGCGGACGACGTGGCCGACACGGTGACCTGGGCGGTCACCCGTCCCCCGCATGTCAACGTCGACCTGCTCGTGGTCCGGCCGCGCGCCCAGGCGGCCAACCACAAGGTCCACCGCGAGGGCTGACCCCGCACCAATGCGTCGACGAGGGCGCCCGGCCGCTGCCGCCCGGCAGTGCCGGGCGCCCTCGCGTCGTCTCCGGGCACCCCGGAAGCCGGGCGCCGAGCGACGGCGCCGGCGTCGCACGCCGCCCCGCACCACAGCGCCGCAGTAGCCCGCACCCTCACTTGAACATGTTCAAAAACAGGTCTACAGTCCGTCGCAACGCATTTTTGAACGCGTTCGAAAAAGGGGTGGATCATGGATCTCACGGTGGTCAGCTACGCCGTCTACCTGCCGGTCGCGACGGCCGTCACCGTCTGGGTCGCGCGGACTCTCAGCCGCAACGGCCGGGTCTTTCTGGCCGACGTCTTCCGCGGCGACGAGAAGCTCGCCGACGCCGTCAACCACCTGCTGGTGGTCGGCTTCTACCTCGTCAACCTCGGCTTCGTCGCCCTGTGGATGCGTACGGAGACCGACGTGATGGACGTGCGCGGGGTGTTCAACGCGCTGTCGATGAAGCTCGGCACCGTCCTGCTGGTGCTGGGTCTGCTGCACCTGGTCAACGTCTACGTCCTCAACCGGATCCGCCGGCGCGGACTGATGGACCGGGAGCAGCGCCCGCCGCTGCCGCCGCAGGGCTGGACGGCTCCGGCCGCGCCCACCGCCTGACGATGGCCGCCGACGAAGCGTGCCGGGGCGCCACGGCCCCGGCGCCGATGCCGCCGGTCACCCGGCTGACCGTGCTGCACGATCCCGGGTGCCCGCTCTGCCGACACCTGAGCGGCTGGCTGCGCCGTCAACGGCAGTTGGTTCCGCTGGAGTTCGTGGCCGTCGGCTCCGACGAGGCGCGGGCGCGGTTCCCCGACCTCGACCAGGTCGCCGCCTTCCGGGAGATCACGGTCGTGGCGGACGGCGGGCAGGTGTGGACGGGTCCCGGCGCGTTCGTCACCTGCCTGTGGGCCCTCGCCGAACACCGGCCACTGGCACACCGGTTGAGCACTCCGGCGGGTCTGCCGCTGGCCCGGGGGGCGGCGCTGGCCGCGTCGAAGTACCGGGGTGCGCGCTGGCGGAGGGTGCGGCCCAGGCTCGACGGCCGGAAGCAGGCCGGCCGTCCCGGTCCGCAGTCCCCCTGGCTCGGCTGGGGCGGTGACGCCTGGGACGGCGTCATCTGGCCCGACCGGCCGGGAGTCGATCCGGACGCCTGTGACGGGCAGTGCCCGGCGCCCGATTAGGCTCGTTCACCGTGGCAGACCGGAACGGAGCACAGGACGCGGACAGCGCGGGGCGGGGCCGGCAGGGGGGACCTGCCGGGAAGCCCCGCGCCAAGAGCGAGCAGACGCGCGAGCTGATCCTCGCGACGGCCATGCGGCTGTTCGAGGAGCGCGGCTACGACAGGACCACCATGCGGGCCATCGCCCAGGAGGCCGGCGTCTCGGTCGGGAACGCGTACTACTACTTCGGCTCCAAGGAACACCTGATCCAGGGGTTCTACGACGGGATGTCGCGGGACCACACGGTGGTCGCGCGGGCCGAACTGACCGGGACGTCCGACTTCGGCGAGCGGCTCCACATCGCGTTCACCACCTGGCTGCGGTGCGCGGCGCCGTACCACGAGTTCGCCGCCCAGTTCTTCCGGAACGCCGCCGACCCGGACAGCCCGCTGAGCCCGTTCTCGGAGGAGTCGCACCCGGCCCGGTCCCTGTCCGTCGCCCTCTACCGCGATGTCCTGATGGAGTCCGACCTCGGTCCGAGGATCGACGAGGAACTCGCCGACCTCCTCCCGGAGATCCTCTGGCTGCACCAGATGGCCATCGTCCTGTACTGGGTCTTCGACCGGACCCCCGGGTGCGAGCGCACCCGGCAGTTCGTCGACCGCTGCACGCCGATGGTCGCCCGGCTGGTCTCGCTCTCCCGGTACCGGATCTTCCGGCCCGTGGTCCGGGACGCCAAGGACCTCATCCGCGACTTCATCGTCCCCGCGGTGGCCCGCAGCCCGAAGCCATGAGGCCGGGCGGGGACGCGCTCGCACGCCGCCTCCGCCCGGATCGGGGCGAAGTGCGGCGCCGGCTGACCGCATCCGTTGCAGCGGCATGTGCGCCGGCCCCGGCAGAGGTCACCGGAGTTCGCTGAACCGTTCCGTGTGCCGGGTCCGCCCCGCCACGATGATGGTGTCGTCGGGCTCGACCACGGTGTCGGGGGTGGCGTAGGTGAATCCCTCGCCAGGGCGTTTGATCGCGACGACCGTCAGCCCGTAGCGGGTGCGGACCGCGCTGTCGGCCAGGCGCTTGCCGGTGATATCGGTGGGCGGGACCGTCTTGACCATGGCGAAGTCGTCCTCGAACTCGATGTAGTCGAGCATGCGGCCTCGTACCAGGTGGGCCACGCGCTGGCCCATGTCGTGCTCGGGGTAGACGACGTGGTGGACGCCGAGTTGCTGGAGGATCCTGCCGTGGGCCTCACTGGTGGCCTTGGCCCATACGTCCTGGATTCCGAAGGAGATCAGCAGGGACGCGGTCAGGATGCTCGCCTCCAGGTCGGTGCCGATGCCGACGACCGCACGGTTGAACTCGTGCACCGCCAGCTGACGCAGGGCGTCCTCCTTCGTGGAGTCGGCCCGCACCACGTGGGTGAGGGAACCGGCCAGGGACTGGACGACCTCGGCGTCCTCGTCGATGCCCAGCACCTCGGTGTGCTCGTCGACGAGTTCCAGGGCCAGCGCGCGGCCGAATCGGCCCATGCCGATGACGACGACGGAGTCGCCGTGGGCGATCCGACGGGTCTTGTGGGTGCGGATCCTAGCCAATGACGGGTCGCTCCTCGGGGAGGTCGTACAGACGGACGCGCCGGCGCAGTGCCAGCGCGGAGGCCACCGTGATCGGGCCCAGCCGGCCGATGAACATCAACGCCACCAGCAGGACCTGCTCGCCGACGGGAAGATCTGCGGTGACGCCGGTGGACAGTCCCACGGTGGCGAAGGCGGAGATGACCTCGAACAGCGAGCGGTCCAGGTTGACCTCGGTGAACACCATGAAGACAACGGTCGAGGCGACCACGGCGGCCACGGACAGCAGCACCACGGTCAGCGCCTGGCGCTGGGTGTCCCCGTGCATCCGGCGGTGGAAGATGTTCACCGCCGACTCGCCGCGCACCTCGGCGTATATGACGAAGAACAGCACCGCGAAGGTGGTCACCTTGATGCCGCCGGCGGTGCCTGCGCTGGCACCACCGATGAACATCAGCACGTCCATCCCTAGCCAGCTGGCGGGGTTCATCCCACCGGTGTCGACGCTGTTGAAACCCGCGGTGCGCGGCATGACGCCCTGGAAGAAGCCCGCCAGCAGCTTGCCCGGCACGTCGAGCGGACCGAGCGTCGCCGGGTTCGTCCACTCGACCGCCGTGATGAAGGCGCTGCCGCCGACCAGGAGGATGCCGCTCGCCCACAGCACGATCTTGGTGTGCAGGGACCAGTCACCAGGGCGGCGCCAGCGGCGGCGCAGCTCGAACAGCACGGGGAACCCCAGCCCGCCGGCGATGACCGCGCACGCGATCGGCAGACAGATCCACCCGTCGGTGGTGAAACCCATCAGATTGTCGGAGTACAGGGCGAAGCCGGCGTTGTTGAAGGCCGAGACGGCGTGGAAGACGCCCAGCCACAGCGCGCGCGGCCAGGAGTTGTCATAGCCCAGCCCCAGTCGCAGGGTCAGCGCCAGCGCGGTCAGGGCCTCCAGCGCCAGGCTGACCTTGACCACGCCGACGATCACCGCCCGGACGTCGCCCAGCCCCAGCGTCTTGGTCTCCGCCGCCGCCGTCAGCCGGGCCCGCAGCCCCAGCCTGCGGGCGATCAGGACACCCAGCAGAGAGGCGAACGTCATGATGCCCAGGCCACCGAGCTGGATCAGGGCCATGATCACGACCTGCCCGAAACCCGTCCAGTAGGTGGGAGTGTCCACCACCACCAACCCGGTCACGCACACCGCCGAGGTGGCGGTGAACAGTGCTTCGAGCAGACTCGCGCCGTCCGGCCCGGACGTGGCCGCCGGGAGCATCAGCAGCCCCGTGCCGGCCAGGACCGCCGCGCCGAACCCGACAACGACAGCCTGTGACGGGTGCCGCAGTCGCGGCCATCGCGGCGTCAGCACGGTGGGCCCGTCCTGCCGGTGAGTGACATCCCGATCGATTGCACCGGACGACGATAGCCAGTCCGGCATCATCCGGCTCCGGAGCCCCGGCGGCCCGGACCGTCCGGTTGATCAGCTGCGGGTCCTGAGCCCCCTCCGTTCTGCCGTGCGGAGGGGGCCGACGCCGGTTCCGTCCTCAGCCCTTGACGCAGACCAGCTGCTTCAGCTTCGCCACCACCTCGACCAGGTCCCGCTGCTGGTCGATGACGCGCTCGATCGGCTTGTACGCGCCCGGTATCTCGTCCACGACCCCCGCGTCCTTCCGGCACTCCACGCCCCGGGTCTGCTCCTCGAGGTCCCGGGCCGAGAACCGCCGCTTCGCCGCGTTCCGGCTCATCCGCCGACCCGCGCCGTGCGAGGCCGAGTTGAAGGACGCCTCGTTGCCGAGTCCCTTCACGATGTACGAGCCGGTGCCCATGGACCCCGGGATGATCCCGTAGTCGCCGGCCCCCGCCCGGATCGCGCCCTTGCGGGTCACGAGCAGGTCGAGGCCCTCGTAGCGCTCCTCGGACACGTAGTTGTGGTGACAGGAGATGACCTGCTCGAAGATTGGCTTCGCCCTGGCGAACTCCCGCCGCACCACGTCCTGGAAGATCGCCATCATGATCGCCCGGTTGTGCCGGGCGTACTCCTGGGCCCAGTACAGGTCGTTCCGGTAGGACGCCATCTGCGGGGTGTCCGCCACGAACACCGCGAGATCACGGTCGACCAGCCCCCGGTTGTGCGGCAGCTTCCGGGCCTCGCCGATGTGGAACTCGGCCAGTTCCTTGCCGATGTTCCGCGAACCGCTGTGCAGCATCAGCCAGACCGCACCCGACTCGTCGAGGCAGAACTCGACGAAGTGGTTGCCCCCGCCGAGCGACCCCATCTGCTTCGCCGCCCGGTCCCGGCGGAACCGGACCGCTTCGGCCACGCCGCCGAACCGGCTCCAGAAGTCGTCCCATCCGGCCGTCGGGAAGCCGTGCAGCCGTCCGGGGTCGACGGGGTCGTCGTGCATGCCCCGGCCGACCGGAATCGCCTGCTCGATCCTCGACCGCAGCCGGGAGAGGTCCCCGGGGAGGTCGTTCGCCGTGAGCGACGTGCGGACCGCGCTCATGCCGCACCCGATGTCCACGCCCACCGCGGCCGGACAGACCGCACCGTGCATCGCGATCACCGAGCCGACCGTGGCGCCCTTGCCGTAGTGGACGTCCGGCATCACGGCCAGGCCCCTGATCCACGGCAGGGTGGAGACGTTGCGCAGCTGCTGCATCGCGACGTCCTCGACGGACGCCGGATCGGTCCACATGCGGATCGGCACCCGGGCACCGGGCACCTCGGCATACGTCATGATTCCCCCATTCCCCTTATTCAACGCACACAGCAAAAACATCACCTGACATGGCAAACACGACAGCGGCCCGGCAGGTGAAGCGGTGCGTGCGGTAGACATTGTGTTCACCGCCCGCCAACGGGCGCCAAAGCTTTTCGTCCGGGAGGAGCCGCAGCCGTGCAGCCGAAGGCATACGCAGCAGGTGCCGCACTGTCCGTGGCGGCGCTGCTCATCGGCCTCACCGGATGCTCCTCGGAGGGATCCGGTGGGGTGTCCGGCGAGGGCTCCGCATCCGACGGCACGGCGACCGTCACCACGGACGCCGAACCGGGCAAGCACCGCTCACTGCCCCAGGCCTGCGGATCGATCCCCCGCGGCACCCTGCGCGCGCTGCTCCCGGGCATCCAGGAACTCGACGGCTCCGAGCGCAAGAAGGCGTACCAGGGCGAGCCCGCGGTGACCTACGACACCGACCGGAGCTCCGGGTGCCAGTGGAAGGCCGAGGGGCCGGCAGCCTCCCACCACATCAACGTCGACTTCGAACGGGTGGTCTCCTACGACCCCGCGGTCAGCGACGACGACCGCGCCCAGGAGCTCTACGACAAGATGGCGGCCGGCGCCGGGATCCCCGCCGTTCCGGACACCGCCGAGCCGGACGAGGGCGAACCCTCCGCCTCGGCATCCGAGTCAGCCGTCGACGACACGGCGGACAAGGCGTCGGGAACGCCGGAGCACCCCGAGGGCGCCGAGAAGCCCGAAAGCGGCAAGAACGGCAAAACCTCCGAAGGGGGCGACAGCGGGACCTCGGCCCCCGACGACACCGCCGACCCCCGGACAGCTCCCCGCGCCCTCGACGAACTGGGTGACGTCGCTTACCTCGACGACAGCGCCACCGAGTCGGGACTCCACCGCGGCATCACCATCGTCTTCCGGTCCTCGAACGTCATCACCACCGTCGAGTACCACGAGTGGGCAACCCCACAAGGCCCCCGTCCGGCGAGCCAGGACCTGCAGGAAAAGGCCCAGCGCCTGGCCAGGGAGCTCGCTGCGACGCTCGGCGACTAGCCTCGTCCGCCGACGCGAATCCACCGATCCGCGGCAGTACGCGTACCGTGCCCGTTATGGAACGGGCGGCCGACCGCCCCGAGCGACAGATGAGCGAAGGAACCATGCAGCGAACAGCCCCGCGACTCACCCGACTCCTCGCCTGCGCAGCCGTCGTCCCGGTGACCCTCGTCGCCGGCTGCTCCGCCGGCCCCGGCGGGCAGGGTTCCGGCAGCAGCCCCGAGAAGACGAAGTCGTCCACGCAGCCGAAACCCGCCGCCGCGAAGTACGCCGACCTTCCCAGACCCTGCCACGCCCTCAGCGCGTCGACGGTCCGGGAACTCGTCCCCAACGCGAAGCAGTCGCGCGGCATCGAGGGCAAGACCTCCGACACGACCCTGCGCGGAAGCTGCTCGTGGAACGGCCTCGACGGCTACCAGTTCCGCTGGCTCGACATATCGTTCCAGCGCTTCGAGTCCAACTCGGCGCTCGGCGCGGGCGAGAAGCGGGCACAGGAGTACTTCACCAAGCAGGTGGAGAACGCGAAGCCGCGGTCCGGTGCGAAGGGGCTGAAGACCGCCGCCGTCAACGGTCTGGGCGACGAGGCGAAGGCCGTGCAGTACAGCACCGCCAAGGACGGCGACACGTTCCGCAACCAGGTCGTCGTCGTCCGCACGGCCAACATCGTCTTCACCGTCAACTACAACGGCGCCGGCTACGAGGACGCGGACTCCCCGGACGCCTCGAAGATGCTCGCCCGGGCCAAGGACGCCGCAAAGAACGTCGAGGCCGCGACGGTCGAGGCGAACAAGGGCGGCTCCTCGGACAAGGACAAGGACAAGGACGCAGCGGCCGGCTAAGGCGTGTTGTGAAAGTCCCGTCTGGCTCAGGGGCGGACGACGCTACTTTCACAACAGGCCTTGGTCCGCATCCCCGTCCCCACCCCACAGTGCACTCAGGAGCCCGGCCGCGCCGGCCGGGCTCCTGAGCGTGCGCCCGGCCGACGCTCCGACCTGCGGAACGACGGACCGCCGCAGCACGCCGCGAACATGTGTGCCACCCTGTGGCGGCAACAGCCGTCTGCAGGAGGGGTTCTCGCGTGGCCGCGACCGAGCTGACACGCACGCATCGCATACTCATCGGCGTGGTCGTCGCCGGCGCGATGGTGATCGCAGCAATCGGCTTCGCCGGTTCCTACGCGGCGGTGCGCGAGCTGGCCGAACAGAAGGGCTTCGGCGCCTTCTCCCTCTTCTTCCCGATCGGGATCGACGCCGGGATCGTCGTCCTGCTCGCCCTGGACCTGCTGCTGACCTGGATCCGGATCCCGTTCCCGCTGCTGCGGCAGACTGCGTGGCTGCTCACCGCGGCCACCATCGCGTTCAACGGCGCGGCCGCCTGGCCCGACCCGCTGGGTGTCGGCATGCACGCCGTCATCCCGGTGCTGTTCGTCGTCGCCGTCGAAGCCGCCCGCCATGCCATCGGCCGCATCGCGGACATCACCGCCGACCGGCACATGGAGTCCGTGCGGATCGCCCGGTGGCTCCTCGCCTTCCCCTCCACCTTCCGGCTCTGGCGGCGGATGAAGCTCTGGGAACTGCGCTCGTACGACGAGGTGATCCGCCTCGAGCAGCAGCGGCTCGTCTACCAGGCCCGGCTGCGTGCCCGCTACGGCCGGGCCTGGCGCCGCAAGGCCCCCGTCGAGTCCCTGATGCCGCTCCGCCTCGCCCGGTACGGCGTACCGCTGTCGGAGACGGCCCCGGCCGGCTACGCGGCGGCCGGGATCGAGTCCGCTCCTCCCCCCTCCGCCGAGGCCGTGGACCGCGCGCTGGGGACCGGCGAGCGCCCCTCCCTCACCACCGGTCGCGAGTCCGCCGGCCACCCGGGCCACGAGACGGCCACCGCCCCCGGCACCGCGGACGGCCACCGGCACCCCGAGCCCGAACCCACCGCCCATCCGGAGCACCGGCTCGCCGAGGGATGGCAGTCCGCACATCCCGGCCCCGACCCCTCCGGCCGGCCCGAGACCCCCCAGATCACCGTCCCCGTCGGTCCGGGCCGGGTCCGGACGCTGAGCAACGCACAGGCCGGACACTACGGCGCCGGTGCCGCGGCCTTCCTGCCCCCGCAGCGCGATGTCATGACCGACCACGGCGGACCCGCCCTCGACGAGCAGCCGGTGGTCGGCCTGCCCGACGACGTGTCCCAGGAGGACGCCTACTACGGCGCCTTCCGCAAGTACGCCGCCGACCACGGGGCCTTCCCCGACTCCCACCAGTTCGGCCGCTACCTACTGGACGTCTTCGGCATCGGCTTCCAGGACGGCAGCCCGCTGAACGAGAACCACCTGCGGCAGCACGTACGGGAGTACCGGGCCCGGATGCGCATGGAACACACGTCCTGATCCCGCCCGGCCCGCGGCCGGGGCGCACCGGTGGCGCATCGCGGAGGGCCGCCGTCCCCGTCCGGGGCCGGCGGCCCTCCGGGCTCACCCGCAATCAGGCGCCGAGCAGCTTGCGCACCCGGTCCGCGCCGACGGCCAGCAACAGCGTGGGCAGTCGCGGTCCGGTGTCCCGGCCGACCAGCAGCCGGTAGAGCAGCGCGAAGAACGACCGCTGCGCCACCTTCAGTTCGGGCGTCGGCTTGGCGTCTGCCGAAAGACCCGCCTGGCGCTTGGGCACGCCGTACAGGAGCGTGGTCAGACCGTCGAGCGACCAGTGGTCGTCCAGGCACTCGAGCAGCATCCGCAGCGACTCCTTCTCCGTGTGGCCGAGGGAGTCGAGGAGTCCGGTGTCCGGCTCGTCGCGCACTTGGGTCCGCTGGTCCGCCGGGACCTGGGTGGTGATCCAGTTCTCGGCGCGGTCCAGCCGGGGGCGGGCCTCGTCGAGGGAACGGATCGGGTCCGACGGGTCGAGGTCGCGCAGGATGCGCAGCGTCTGCTCGTCGTGCCCGGTGGTGATGTCGACGACCGAGGCGAGCGTGCGGTAGGGCAACGGGCGCGGGGTGCGGGGCAGTTCGACGGCGGCGGTGCGGACCGCACGGGAGTGCGCGGCCTGGTCCGCGGGCAGTGCCGTGCCGTCGGCGATCTTGCGGCCGAGCGCGTCCCACTCGTCGTAGAGCCGCTGAATCTCCTGGTCGAACGCGATCTTGAAGGACTGGTTGGGCCGACGGCGCGCGTACAGCCAGCGCAGCAGCGGTGCCTCCATGATCCGCAGGGCGTCGGCCGGGGTCGGCACTCCGCCCTTCGAACTGCTCATCTTGGCCATGCCGCTGATGCCGACGAACGCGTACATCGGTCCGATCGGCTGCTCACCGCCGAAGACCTCCTTCACGATCTGGCCGCCGACCACGTACGAGGAGCCGGGCGAGGAGTGGTCGACGCCCGACGGCTCGAAGATCACGCCTTCGTACGCCCAGCGCATCGGCCAGTCGACCTTCCACACCAGCTTGCCGCGGTTGTGTTCGGAGAGGAGCACGGTCTCGGCATGCCCGCACCCGCAGGTGTACGACAGCTCGGTGGTCCGGTCGTCGTACGCGGTGACCGTGGTCAGGTCGCGGTCGCAGGCCGAGCAGTAGGGCTTGTACGGGAAGTAACCGGCCGACGAGGAGGACCCGTCGTCCTCGGACGCCGCACCCGAGCCCTCCGCGGCGGCCTCGGCAGCCGCCGCCTCCGCCTCGTCGAGCTTGCCCTTCTGCTGCTTCTTGGGCGCGGCGGGCTTGTCCTTCGTCCGGTAGCGGTCGAGGACGGCGTCGATGCGGCTGCGCTCGCGCATGGCGAAGAGGATCTGCTCGCGGTACGCGCCGGAGGTGTACTGCTCGGTCTGGCTGATCGGGTGGTACTCGATGCCCAGGTCGGCGAGCGCCTCGACCATGGGCGCCTTGAAGTGCTCGGCCCAGTTCGGGTGGGAGCTGCCGGGAGGCGCGGGAACGGTCGTCAGCGGCTTGCCGATGTGCTCCGACCAGGACGCATCGATGCCTGCCGGTACCTTGCGGAACCGGTCGTAGTCGTCCCAGGACAGGATGTGGACGACCTCGTGCCCTCGCCGCCGGATCTCGTCGGCGACGAGGTGGGGCGTCATGACCTCGCGCAGGTTGCCGAGGTGGATCGGCCCGGACGGGCTGAGGCCCGAAGCACAGACGATCGGTTTGCCGGGCGCGCGACGCTCCGCCTCGGCAATGACCTCGTCCGCGAAACGGGAGACCCAGTCGGTCTCAGTGCTCTGAGCCACGATCGGCACGTCCTTCCTCGAAAGTCTGGCGACCCCATTGTCCCAGACGGGCACACCTGGTTTTCCGGCCGGACCCGTCCCCGGGCGGGCCCGGCTCCGGCGGAAAACCGGTGGCCCCTCCGTGGGATACTGACCGGAATCCCCTTCCACCCCAACGGAACGGTTCGCAACCCATGGCCTCGGTCCCTTCCCTTGCCGCCTCGGTCCACCAGCGCGTCGCGGACGCCCTCTCGGCAGCCCTGCCGGAGGCCGGCGCCGCCGACCCGCTGCTGCGACGAAGCGACCGGGCGGACTTCCAGGCCAACGGTGTCCTGGGGCTCGCGAAGAAGCTGAAGAGCAACCCGCGGGAGTTGGCGGCCAAGGTCGTCGCGAGCCTGTCGGCCGGTGAGCTGATCGCCGGGATCGAGGTCTCCGGCCCCGGCTTCCTCAACATCACCGTGTCCGACGAGGCGATCACGTCGACGCTGGCCGCCCGTGCCGCGGACGACCGGCTCGGTGTGCCCTACGCCGCGACCCCGGGGACCACGGTGATCGACTACTCGCAGCCGAACGTCGCCAAGGAGATGCACGTCGGGCACCTGCGCTCGACCGTCATCGGTGACGCGATCGTGCAGATCCTGGAGCACCGGGGCGAGAACGTCGTGCGCCGGCACCACATCGGCGACTGGGGCACCCAGTTCGGCATGCTCATCCAGTACCTGGTCGAGCACCCCCACGAGCTGGACCACGAGTCCGACGCCGCGGGTGGCGACGGCGAGGGCGAGGCCGCCATGGCGCGGCTCAACCGGCTCTACAAGGCGTCGCGCGCCCTCTTCGACTCCGACGAGGAGTTCAAGGACCGGGCCCGCCGCCGGGTGGTCGACCTCCAGGCCGGGGACCGGGAGACCCGCGACCTGTGGCACAAGATCGTCGACGAGTCGAAGATCTACTTCCAGGATGTCTACGACAAGCTCGACGTGGAGATCCTCGACGCGGACGTCGTCGGCGAGAGCGCGTACAACGACGACCTCCAGACCGTGGTGAAGGATCTCGAGGAGTCGGGCGTCGCGGTCCGCAGCGAGGGCGCCCTGTGCGTGTTCTTCGACGACGTGAAGGGCCCGGACGGCAACCCGGTGCCGCTCATCGTCCAGAAGTCCGACGGCGGCTTCGGCTATGCGGCGACCGACCTCGCCGCCGTCCGCGACCGGGTCGGCACGCTCAAGGCCGACACCCTGCTGTACGTCGTGGACGCCCGGCAGGCGCTGCACTTCAAGATGGTGTTCGAGACCGCTCGCCGGGCCGGCTGGCTGCCCGAGGGTGCGGCCCGCCAGCTCGCCTTCGGCACCGTGCTGGGCAAGGACGGCAAGCCGTTCAAGACCCGTGAGGGCGAGACCGTCCGCCTTGTCGACCTGCTCGACGAGGCGATCGGCCGCGCCGCTGCGGTCGTCCGGGAGAAGGCGCAGGACCTCACGGAGCAGGAGATCGCGGAGCGGGCCGCCCAGGTCGGCATCGGCGCCGTGAAGTACGCGGACCTGTCAACGTCCATGACCCGCGACTACGTCTTCGACCTGGACCGCATGGTCTCGCTGAACGGCGACACCAGCGTCTACCTCCAGTACGCCCACGCCCGGATCCAGTCGATCCTCCGGAAGGCCGGGGGCACCCGGCCCGCCGCGCACCCGGAACTGCCGCTGGCGCCGGCGGAGCGCGCGCTGGGCCTGCACCTGGACGAGTTCTCGGCGACGCTGGAGGGCGTGGCGGAGACGTACGAGCCGCACAAGCTGGCCTCTTACCTCTTCCAGCTCGCCTCGCTCTACACGACCTTCTACGACCAGTGCCCGGTCCTGAAGGCGGAGAGCCCGGCGGCCGTCGAGAACCGGCTGTTCCTGTGCGACGTCACCGCGCGCACCCTGCGCCAGGGCATGTCGCTGCTGGGCATCCGCGCCCCCGAGCGGCTCTGAGCACGGCGGTCCGGCATCCGCACGTCCACGGATGCCGGACCGGATCCTGGTCAGCCGAGGCTGCCGACATGGATGACGATGATGGTGACCGTCGAGTTGACGATCTCGTAGAGAACGCGGTACCGGCCGACATGCATGCGCCTCAGGTCGGGCGACCCGTACTCGGCCGCCCCCACGGGTCGCGGATCATCGGCCAGGAGGTCGATACCGGCGAACAGCTGCCGCAGCCCCTCCGGGTCCTCCTTGAGGAACCGGGCTGCCGCATCGACGGCGCGCTCGTCCCAGATGATGCTGTAACTCATTCACGCCCCAGGCCCAGTCGTTCGCGGACCTCCTCGTGCCCGACCGTCCTCGCCCGTCCGGATTCGGAACGGGCGCGGTACTCGGCGAGGGCAAGTGCGTCCTCGATGTCCGCGAGTTCCTGGGGATTTATCAGCACGGCGGCCGGCTGACCGTGATCAGTGATGGTGATGCGTTCCCGGGCATGTGCCGTCCGGCGCACGAGCGAGCCGAAACGTGCGCGGGCTTCCGTCATCGGAAAGGTGTCACTCATGCGCAGAAGTGTACACTTCTTTCAACTGAGCTGATCCACCCACGCTGTACGCTCACCGGGGCGGCGCACGCCCCCACCACGCGCCCCAGAAGCCATCCCGCGCCCCACCGCACCCGCACGAAGTGAGCAGCCCGTGTCCCACCCCTTCCTCGACCTCGCACCGCTGACCGCCGAACGGTTCGCGTCGATCGAGCAGCGGGTCGCCGCCCTCCTGCACACCGACGCCGACGTGCTCGTCATGCAGGGCGAGGCGCTGCTGCCGCTCGAGGGCTGCATCCGCTCCGCCGCCCGCCCCGGCTCGACGGCGCTGAACGTCGTCACCGGCCCGTACGGCCAGACGTTCGGCGGCTGGCTGCGCGACTGCGGCGCCACCGTCGTCGACCTCGAGGTCCCCTACGACACCGCGGCGTCCGCAGGTCTCGTCGCCAAGGCCCTGGCCGACCACCCGGAGACCGGACTGGTGTCCCTCGTGCACGCCGAGGCCGCCACAGGCAACACCAACCCCGTCGCGGAGATCGGCCCGCTCGTCCGCGAGCACGGCGCGCTGCTCATGGTGGACGCGGTCGCCTCCGTCGCCGCCGAGCCGCTGCTCACCGACGCGTGGGGGGTCGACCTGTGCGTCGTCGGCGCACAGAAGGCCATGGGAGGACCGGCCGGCGTGTCCGCGGTGTCGGTGAGCGACCGCGCCTGGGAGCGCATCCGCGCCAACCCGCAGGCGCCGCGCCGCTCCTACCTGTCCCTGCTGGACTGGAAGGAGCGCTGGATCGACACCGGCCGCACCGTGCTGCCGCACGCCCCGGCCCAGTTGGAGATGCTGGCCCTCGAGGCGTGCATCGACCGGATCGAGGCGGACGGCCTCGACACGGTCGTCGCCCGCCACCGGGCCGCCTCCGCCGCGACCCGGGCCGGCGTGCGGGCCATGAACGAGCAGGGCGACGAGGGGCTGCGCCCTTACGTCGGTGAGGACCGCGAGGCTGCGCCCGCCGCCACCACACTGCGCGCCCCCGCGTCGGCCGACGCCCGTGCGCTCGTGACGACCGCTCTGGCCGCGATCGACTCCGACGGTGCCCGGCCGCTGCCCCTCGCCGCCGGCGGTGGCGCCCTGGCCCGGGAGATGCTCCGGGTGAACCACTACGGCCCGGACGCCTCGCTCTCCACGGTGCTGCGCTGCCTGGACGGTCTGGCGGCCTCCCTGAAGGCGTCCGGGCTGCCCGCGGACGCCGGCGCGGCAACGACGGCGGCCGAGACCGCCTGGGCGGTCTCGGCCGGCTGATGGTGCGGCTCGGCCGGTGCACCGCGTGAGCGGCTCACCGGCCGGACCGTCAGGTGGGAAGCATCCAGGCCAGCACCGGTGTGGCCTGCAGGGCGACGAGGATGCAGATCAGCAGGAGCAACAGCAGGCTCCAGACGACGACCTTCCGCAGCAACTCCGGTTCCCTGCCGCCGAGTCCGGTGGCCGCGGCGGCGATGGCCAGGTTCTGCGGCGAGATCATCTTGCCGAGGACGCCACCCGAGCTGTTGGCGGAGGCCAGCAGTTCGGGACTGAAGCCGGAGCTCTTCGCGGCCGCCACCTGGAGAGCGCCGAACAGGGCGTTGGACGAGGTGTCGGATCCGCTGACGGCGACGCCGAGCCAGCCGAGCACCGGTGACAGGAACGCCAGGCCCGCGCCGGCCCCGGCAATCCAGTGGCCGATGGTGGTGGTCTGGCCGGACAGGTTCATCACGTAGGCGAGCGCCAGCACCGCGGCGACGGTGAGGATGGCCGACGCGAGCTGGCGCAGGGTGCTGCCGTACGCGCGGACCGCGGCGGACGGCCGTACCCCGAGCAGGGCCACCGTGATGACTCCGCTGAGCAACAGCATGGTGCCGGTGGCAGGCAGCCAGTTGAAGGTGAAGGCCGAGGCTGCGACGGGCTCGCCGGTGACCGGGTCGGCGACGTCCAGACCGGGCCAGTCGAAGACGACCGTGCCGTGCGCCAACAGCGCCTTCACCGGCGGGAGTTGCGTCACCGCGAAGACCGCGATGACGACGGCGTACGGAAGGTAGGCCTTCACCACCGCCCCGCGTTCCTCCGCAACCTCCTCCCGGGCGTCCCGGGCGTCCCGCTCGGCCCGCTCCGCCTGGGCGGGCTCCGCGTCCTCGCTGCCGCCCGCGATCAGCGGCGGCGTGCGGCTCGCCCCGCTCACGCCGCCTCCGGGCAGCACCCGCATCAGCAGCACGAGGGCGCCGACGGAGATCAGGGCCGCGACGACGTCGGTCAGTTCGACCGAGATGTAGTTCGCGGTGACGAACTGGGCCACACCGAACGTCACGCCGGTCACCAGAGCGGGCAGCCAGGTCTGCCGCAGCCCACGGCGGCCGTCGACGAGGAAGACCAGCAGCAGCGGGACGACCGCGGCGAGCACGGGTGTCTGCCGGCCGACGGTCGAGGCGACGTCGTCGAGCGACAGCCCGGTCAGCTTGGCCAGGGTGATCACCGGAGTGCCCATGGCCCCGAAGGCGACGGGCGCGGTGTTGGCGACCAGCGCCACGGTCGCGGCCTTGAAGGGCCGGAAGCCCAGGGCGATGAGCATGACCGAGCTGATCGCCACGGGCGCCCCGAAGCCGGCGAGCGCCTCCAGCAGGGCGCCGAAGCAGAACGCCACGATGATCGCCTGGAGGCGCTGATCGTCGGAAAGCCGCCCGAACGACCGGCGCAGAACCTCGAAATGCCCGGTGTCCACGGTGATCTGATAGATCCACAGGGCGTTGACGACGATCCACATGATGGGGAAGAGACCGAACAGCGCACCCTCGGCCGCCGAGCTCAGCGCCTGCCCCGCCGGCATCGCGTAGACGCCGATCGCCACCAGGACGGATGCGGCCAACGAGGCCAGCGCGGCCCAGGAGGCTTTCAGCCGCACCAGACCGAGGAGAACGAAGAAGACGAGCAGGGGGACTGCCGCGACGAGCGCGGACCAGGCGAGGGAGTCGATCACCGGGTCGAGGACGGGGCGGAACACATGGACCTCCGCTGCAGAAATTCCACTATGCGGAATGGAAAGACCGTTCGTTGGAACCTAGGACTCCTGCATGCACCCGTCAACCCTTGTCACAACCGCACTTTCCACCCCTTGGTGCTGCGCCCCGGACACGACGACGGCGGCCCCGGACCGTAGTCCGGGGCCGCCGAGAATGCCTTGCCTGCCAGGCCCTGTCAGCCTCGACCCGTCAGCCGCGGGCCAGCCGCTGCGCCGCCTCCACGGCCCAGTACGTCAGCACCGTGCCGGCGCCCGCGCGCTTCGCCCCGGTCAGCGTCTCCATGATGATCCGCTCCCGGTCGACCCAGCCGCGCTCCGCCGCCGCCTCGACCATCGCGTACTCGCCCGAGACCTGGTAGGCGGCCACCGGAACGTCCACCGCATCCGCGACCCGGCGCAGGATGTCCAGATAGGGCAGCGCCGGCTTCACCATCACCATGTCGGCGCCCTCGGCGAGGTCGAGCTCCAGCTCCCGCATCGACTCGCGGGCGTTGGCCGGGTCCTGCTGGTACGTCTTGCGGTCGCCCTTCAGCGACGAGTCCACGGCCTCCCGGAACGGCCCGTAGAACGCGGAGGCGTACTTCGCCGTGTAGGCGAGGACCGCAACCTCCTGGTGACCGATGCCGTCCAGCGCCTCGCGCACCACCCGCACCTGGCCGTCCATCATGCCGCTCGGCCCGACGACGTCGACGCCCGCGTCCGCCTGGACCCGCGCCATCTCCGCGTAGCGCTCCAGCGTCGCGTCGTTGTCCACCCGGCCTTCGGTGTCGAGGACCCCGCAGTGGCCGTGGTCGGTGAACTCGTCCAGACACAGGTCGGACATGACGACGAGAGCGTCGCCGACCTCCTCCTTCACGTCCCGGATCGCCAGCTGGAGAATGCCGTTCGGATCCGTCCCCTGCGAGCCCACCGCGTCCTTGTGCGCGGGCACACCGAACAGCATGATCCCGCCGACCCCGGCCTCCACCGCCTCCGCCGCGGCCTTCCGCAGTGTGTTGCGGGTGTGCTGCACGACGCCGGGCATGGACGACACCGGCACCGGCTCACCGATCCCCTCCCGCACGAACGCGGGAAGGATCAGGTCCGCCGGGTGCAGCCGGGTCTCGGCCACCAGCCGGCGCATGGCCGGCGTGGTCCGCAGCCTCCGTGGCCGCGCTCCCGGGAAGTCTCCGTACGTGGTCAACTGCGCCTCCTGCGCGATCCGGGCCGGCGCTCGCTCGGCCTGGTGACGTGTTCACCTGCCTCGACGGCCGCCGCCCGGCGCTGCGCACCGAACTCCGCGAGCGCCTCCGCCAGCTTGTGCACCGACGGCTCGGGCGACAGAACGTCGACCCGCAGGCCGTGCTCCTCCGCCGTCTTGGCGGTGGCCGGTCCGATGCAGGCGATGACCGTGACATTGTGCGGCTTGCCGGCGATGCCGACGAGATTGCGCACCGTGCTCGACGACGTGAACAGGACCGCGTCGAAGCCGCCGCCCTTGATCGCCTCACGGGTCTCGGCCGGCGGGGGCGAGGCACGGACGGTCCGGTAGGCCGTGACGTCGTCCACCTCCCAGCCGAGCTCGATCAGGCCCGCCACCAGGGTCTCGGTGGCGATGTCCGCACGCGGCAGGAAGACCCGGTCGATCGGGTCGAACACCGGGTCGTACGGCGGCCAGTCCTCCAGCAGACCCGCAGCCGACTGCTCCCCGCTGGGCACCAGGTCGGGCTTCACGCCGAAGTCGACCAGGGCCTTGGCGGTCTGCTCGCCCACGGCCGCGACCTTGATGCCGGCGAAGGCACGGGCGTCGAGCCCGTACTCCTCGAACTTCTCCCGGACGGCCTTGACCGCGTTGACCGAGGTGAAGGCGATCCACTCGTACCGGCCGGTCACCAGTCCCTTGACCGCACGCTCCATCTGCTGCGGGGTACGGGGCGGCTCGACGGCGATGGTCGGCACCTCGCTGGGCACGGCGCCGTAGCTTCTCAGCTGGTCGGACAGCGAGGCCGCCTGCTCCTTCGTCCGCGGCACGAGCACCTTCCAGCCGAACAGCGGCTTGGACTCGAACCAGGCGAGCTTCGCGTCGCTCTGTTCACCGACCACGGCTATCACCGGACGGCCGCCTTCGACGGACGGCAGGACCTTCGCCGCCTTCAGCACCTGCGCGATGCTGCCGAGCGTCGCCGTCCAGGTGCGCTGACGGGTCGTGGTACCGGCCACGGTCACCGTCAGCGGGGTGTCGGGCTTGCGCCCCGCGGCGACCAGGTCGCCGGCGGCCCCCACCACAGTGTCCAGCGTTGCCGAAACCACCGCGGTGGCGTCGCTCGTGCCGATCTCGCCCCAGCACTGCTCGGTCGCGGTACGGGCGTCGACGAACCGCACGTCCGCGCCCGACTCCGTCCGCAGCGGGATACCCGCGTAGGCCGGTACGCCGACGGCCGTGGCCACGCCCGGCACCACCTCGAAGACGATGCCCTCGTCCGCGCAGGCGAGCATCTCCCCGGCGGCATTGCCGTCGAGACCCGGATCGCCCGCCACGGCACGGACCACCCGCTTGCCGCCGCGCGCCGCCGCCATGACAAGATTGGCCGCATCTTCCGCCGGGGCGGCAACATCCGTTCCGGAAGGGGTAGTTGACGTGCCGTCCTGCCCGGACGAAGCCTGGATGTCCACGCCTGCCCTCGCGTGGTGACGCACTACGTCGAGTACCTGCGGGTCGGCGACCAGCACATCGGCGTGGTTCAGCGCCTCGACGGCGCGCAGCGTCAGCAGACCGGGGTCTCCCGGACCGGCACCGAGGAAGGTGACGTGGCCGGCAGCAGCCGTGTGCTGAGCTGGTCGGAGATTTGCGGCGGTGGGGCTCAAAGTGCTCGCTCCCCCATAAGACCGGCCGCACCCTTCGCGAGCATCTCGGACGCGAGTTCGCGACCGAGAGCCATGGCGTCGTCGTGTGACGCGGGTACGGGACCGGTGGTGGACAGCTGCACCAGCGTCTTGCCGTCGGTGGTGCCGACGACGCCGCGCAGGCGCATTTCGGTGACAACCTGCCCGTCGGCCGGGAAGTCGGCCAGCGCACCCACGGGTGCACTGCAGCCGGCCTCCAGGGCGGCGAGCAGGGATCGCTCGGCGGTCACGGCGGCCCTGGTCAAGGGGTCGTCGAGCTCCGCGAGCCGGGATGCCAGGTCGACGCCGGAGACACCGTCCACGGGACGGCCGGCGACGCATTCGACCGCCAGCGCCCCCTGTCCGGGCGCGGGCAGGACGGCATCGACATCGATCAGTTCGGTGGCCTCGCCGATCCGGCCGATCCGGCTGAGCCCGGCGGCCGCGAGGACGACTCCGTCGAGCTCTCCGGAGCGCACGTAACCGATCCGGGTGTCGACGTTGCCGCGGATCGGAACGGTCTCGACCTCGAGTCCGAGCGACCGGGCCCAGCCGTTCAGCTGGGCCATGCGCCGCGGCGACCCGGTGCCGATCCGGGCCGGAGCCGCGGAGCCGGTGAGCAGCTGCTCGAAGGTCAGGCCGTCGCGGGCCACCAGTGCGTCCCGCGGGTCCTCACGGGCCGGGATCGCGGCGACCGCCAGCTCCTCCGGCTGCGCGGTCGGCAGGTCCTTGAGCGAGTGCACCGCGAAGTCGATCTCCCCGCTGAGCAGGGCGTCGCGCAGGGCGGAGACGAAGACGCCGGTCCCGCCGATCTGCGCGAGGTGCTCGCGCGAGGTGTCGCCGTACGTGGTGATCTCGACGAGCTCCACCGGGCGACCGGTGACCTCCCGGACCCGCTCGGCCACCTGACCGGACTGGGCCATGGCGAGCTTGCTCCGCCTGGTCCCCAGCCGCAGTGGCCTGCTGTTCATGTCGGTGCTGCTCATGCCCGCTCCCGTTCCGGGTCGCCCGTGTCCGCCCGGCTGACGGCGGCGACCGCCTGCGGGTCGAGGTCGAAGAGTTCGCGCAGCGCGTCCGCGTACCCGGCGCCACCGGGCTCGCCCGCGAGCTGCTTGACGCGCACCGTCGGCGCGTGGAGCAGCTTGTCCACGACGCGGCGCACCGTCTGGGCGATCTCGGAGCGCTGCCGGTCGTCCAGGTCGGGCAGGCGGCCGTACAGCCGGGCGATCTCGCCGGAGACCACATCCGCCGCCATGGTACGCAGCGCGACCACCGTCGGCGTGATGTGCACGGCACGCTGGGCTGCGCCGAAGGCCGAGACCTCGGCCGAGACGATGGTCCGCACCCGGTCCACGTCGGCCGCCATCGGCCCGGCCGCCGTGCTCTCTTCGCCGGTCCGCCCCGAAGCCGCCTCGGCCAGCGTCTCGATGTCGACCAGCCGCACGCCCTCCAGGCGGTGCACGGCCGCGTCGATGTCCCGGGGCATCGCCAGGTCCAGCAGAAAGGTCTCGGCAGCGCGTTCCCGTACGGCGGCCCCGACCTGCTCGCCGGTCAGCACCAGACCCGTGGCACCGGTGCAGGAGACGACGAGGTCGGCGTGCGGGAGTTCGTTCCCGACGGCGCCGATCGGCACGGCGCGTCCGCCGAGGGTTCCCGCGAGCCGCTCGGCACGCTCCAGCGTCCGATTCGCGATCACCAGTTCGGACACGCCGGCGCGGGCCAGCGTCGTGGCGGCCAGCGAGGACATCGAACCGGCGCCGATCACCAGGGCGCGCCTGCCCGGCGCCCACTCGGCCACCGGACGGTCGCCCGCGAGCTGCTCGAGGCCGAACGTGACGAGCGACTGCCCGGCCCGGTCGATACCGGTCTCGCTGTGCGCGCGCTTGCCCACCCGCAGCGCCTGCTGGAACAGATCGTTCAGCAGCCGGCCGGCAGTGTGCAGCTCCTGGCCGAGCGCCAGGGCGTCCTTGATCTGGCCGAGGATCTGCCCCTCGCCGACGACCATCGAGTCCAGGCCGCAGGCCACCGAGAACAGGTGGTGGACCGCCCGGTCCTCGTAGTGGACGTAGAGGTAGGGGGTGAGCTCCTCCAGACCGACGCCGCTGTGCTGGGACAGCAAGGTGGACAGCTCCGCCACACCGGCGTGGAACTTGTCCACGTCCGCGTACAGCTCGACCCGGTTGCACGTCGCGAGCACTGCGGCCTCCGCCGTCGGCTCGGCGGCGAGGGTGTCCTGCAGCAGCTTGGTCTGTGCATCGGAGGAGAGGGCCGAACGCTCGAGCACGCTCACCGGCGCGCTGCGATGGCTCAGCCCGACGACCAGAAGACTCATGCCGGCATCACCGCGGGGACGTCCCCGTCGGGCCCCTTCCGGCCGTCGGACGCCGACCGCAGCGGAGGCGGCGGCGCGACGGCCTGGCCTGCGTCCTCGCCGGACTTGCGCTGCTCGTGGAAGGCGAGGATCTGCAGCTCGATCGACAGATCGACCTTGCGCACGTCCACGCCGTCGGGCACGGACAGCACGGTGGGCGCGAAGTTCAGGATGCTGGTGACGCCGGCGGCGACGAGCCGGTCGCAGACCTGCTGGGCGGCACCCGCCGGAGTGGCGATGACGCCGATCGAAACGCCGTTGTCGCTGATGATCGATTCGAGTTCGTCGGTGTGCCGGACCGGGAGACCCGCGACGGGCTTGCCTGCCATGGCGGGGTCCGCGTCGATCAGCGCGGCGACCCGGAAGCCGCGGGAGGCGAAACCGCCGTAGTTCGCGAGGGCGGCGCCGAGGTTACCGATACCGACGATGACGACCGGCCAGTCCTGGGTGAGACCGAGCTCGCGGGAGATCTGGTAGACGAGGTACTCGACGTCGTAGCCGACCCCGCGGGTGCCGTAGGAGCCGAGGTAGGAGAAGTCCTTGCGCAGCTTGGCCGAATTGACCCCGGCCGCCGTCGCGAGCTCCTCGGAGGAGACCGTGGGGACCGAACGCTCCGACAGTGCGGTCAGAGCGCGCAGATACAGCGGAAGCCTGGCGACCGTGGCCTCGGGAATCCCTCGGCTGCGGGTCGCCGGACGGTGAGTTCGGCCAGTTGCCACGGTGCTCCTGCGGGTAGAGCGGGGCTGTGGGCGGCCACGCGTTCCAGGGCCGCCCCGTCCACGCCAGGCTATGCCTTTGTGAACGCGTGCACAAAGATGGCGTCCGATTTGTCCGAGCAAAGTGACCGGCGTCACGCACGGTTTCCGGACGGATCCGCAACCACAGCCGGCCCTCCGCCGCACAGCCGCGAACGAGGGCACGCGCCCACTCTCCTCACGCCGTCCCCCCGGCCGGTTCCCACGATCGTACCCGCGCCCGGGCAGGCCCCGAGCTGTCGACGGACGCCCGGGAGGCCGCGCATCAGCCCGGCGTCAGCCGCCCAGCGCGCGGCGCAGCCGCGCCGGGTCGACCCGCCAGAAGTCGTGCTGCGCGCCGTCCACGAGCACCACCGGGATCTGCTCCCAGTACTTGCGGTGCAGTTCGGCATCCCGGTCGATGTCGTGCTCCTCCCACGCCGCACCCAGATCCCCGCAGACCTCAGCGACCACAGCGCGGGCGTCGTCGCACAGGTGGCACCCGGGCTTTCCGATGAGGGTGACAGTGTGCTCGGCGGGCTTCTTCCGGCTCTTGCGCGGCAGCAGCGGACTCATGGGTCCATTGTGCCGAGCGCGGACCCGCGCCCCTTGCCCAGCGTCCGGACGGCGGCAGGCGCGCCGTGACCTGCGCAACACGGACGCCGAGCGGAATCCAGCGGCTCGGGTTGCGCCCCGGGACTGGCTATGCTCGCGCCATGGCCGCACTGGGATGGATCACCCCCCGCAGGCGTTCCGCCACCGCACGCAGCGTGCTCGCAGGCGAAGCCGCTGCCGAGGCAGCCCGCAAGACCGCCACCGCCGAGGAGTTCGGCGCCGGGACCCCCGACATCCCCGAACCCGAATTCCCCGTCGCCGGGGATCCGTTGGCGGCTGCCTTCTTCGATCTGGACAACACCGTCATGCAGGGCGCGGCCCTGTTCCATTTCGGCCGCGGTCTGTACAAGCGCAAATTCTTCACGACGCGCGAACTCGGCCGCTTCGCCTGGCAGCAGGCCTGGTTCCGGATGGCCGGCGTCGAGGACCCGGCCCACATGGAGGACGCGCGCAACAGCGCGCTCTCCATCGTGCAGGGCCACCAGGTCTCCGAACTCATGGAGATCGGCGAGGAGATCTACGACGAGTACATGGCCGGACGCATCTGGCCGGGCACCCGCGCCCTCGCCCAGGCGCACCTCGACGCCGGACAGAAGGTCTGGCTCGTCACCGCGGCCCCCGTGGAGACCGCAACGATCATCGCTCGCCGGCTGGGCCTGACCGGAGCCCTGGGCACGGTCGCCGAGTCCGTGGACGGCGTCTACACGGGCCGGCTCGTCGGCGAACCACTGCACGGACCGTCCAAGGCGGAAGCCGTACGTGCACTGGCCACCGCCGAGGGGCTCGAACTGTCGCGCTGTGCGGCGTACAGCGACTCGGCGAACGACATCCCGATGCTCTCGATCGTCGGACATCCGTATGCGATCAACCCTGACGCACGGTTGCGCAAGTACGCCCGCACGAACGGCTGGCGGCTCCGCGACTACCGCACGGCGCGCAAGGCAGCCAAGGTCGGCATCCCCGCCGCCGCCGGGGTCGGTGCGATCGCGGGCGGCGCGGCTGCAGCGGTCGCTCTGCAGCGCCGTCGACGGTAACGACGCGCGAGCATTCCGTAGTCATTCCCAGATCGGGCCCCGGCCAGTGACGATGCCAGTGGATGGCGGGAAGGCGTCCTACATTCGCTCAACTCCGGTACGAGCGCGATCATTTTCTGTCACTCGTTCGATATTTGATCGATCACCATTCAGCTACCGGACGAACCGAAACGGCGATTTCAGCAACTCGGTGTAGTGCCCTCTGCACTAAGCGTTATTCTCCTCGGACGCAAGCCGTTACCTACGCATCCCTGCAACAGGTGAACGGTTCCGCACATAACGTGATGGAAGCTCTGCCTCTGGGAGTCCCGTGTACCCACACGTCGGGGTTGACGCCTCGGGCCTGGCTACGCTCCGTGCAACGGTCGTCGACCAGCTGCGCGACCTCGTCCCCACCGCGTCAGCCGTCCCCGCATTCACCACGCCGGCCCCGGCCGGCGGTCCGGCAGGTCCGGCCCACGCCCTGGCCGACAGCAGCGCAGCCGTGGGCCGGCGACTGACATCGGTCTCCGGTACCGAAACCCCCGGCACCGAGCGCCAGGGCAGACACGCGGCAGGCCGCCGCTCCGCTTCCACGACCTCCACGGTCAGAAGGCCGGCGGACCACGACAGCCGGCGGATGATGGACCTGGTCGAGCGCGCCCAGGCAGGCGAGGCCGAGGCTTTCGGGCGGCTCTACGACCAGTACGCGGACACCGTGTACCGGTACATCTACTACCGCGTGGGCGGCAAGGCCACCGCCGAGGACCTGACCAGCGAGACGTTCCTGCGCGCCCTGCGGCGCATCGGCACCTTCACCTGGCAGGGCCGGGACTTCGGAGCCTGGCTCGTGACCATCGCGCGCAACCTCGTCGCCGACCACTTCAAGTCCAGCCGGTTCCGGCTGGAGGTCACGACCGGGGAGATGCTCGACGCCAACGAGGTGGAGCGCAGCCCCGAGGACTCGGTGCTCGAGCACCTGTCGAACACCGCACTGCTGGAGGCCGTCCGGCGCCTCAACCCGCAGCAGCAGGAGTGCGTCACCCTCCGCTTCCTGCAGGGACTGTCCGTCGCCGAGACGGCGCGCGCGATGGGCAAGAACGAGGGCGCGATCAAGACGCTGCAGTATCGTGCGGTCCGCACGCTCGCGCGACTCCTGCCGGACGACGCCCGCTGATCTGCTGCGACGTGCAACCGCTGCGGACGCGTCGGTCCGATCATCACGAGGGCGTAACCCGACTGCCACGTCTCTCGTTGTGCGCTGTGCAGACTCTCAGCGGTGGGATCGCACGCACGTCCTTTCACTCTTTCGGGTGGAAGGTCTCATGCCGAGCAACCCTCCGGACCAGTCGCGGAGTCGCAGGTGATGACGAGAGGAGGTGCCGCCCGTGATCGCGAACGTATCGGCGCACCGGCGGGCGAACGCCTTCGCCGACGCCCTGGACGAACAGCAGCGCCAGGCCCGGCAGGCCGTGCAGCCCGACCCGACGACGGAATGCGCCGAGAACGGAACCCCCGCAACCGACGACCCCGGGCGCCGCCGCGGCGCCGGGAACGGACCCCGGGACGACCGGGCGGCTCTCGTCGCCCTGACGGAACGCCTCGGTGACCTGCCCAAACCGGAGCTCGACGCCGGGACCAGGACCGTGCAGCGGGCCCAACTGGTCGCCGCCATGGAGTCGATGCTCGCCGAAAGGGATTCCGGTGACCGCCCCGTGCCAGGCCGACGCTCCGGCAAGGGCACCCACCGGGCAGGTGCGCTGCACAGGCTGCAGCTCCGCTCCCGCTGGTCCAAGGGCATCGCGGCCGGCGGACTCACCGTCGGCGTGGCCGCGGGAGCGTTCAGCGGCATCGCCGCTGCCAGCACCGACGCCCTGCCCGGCGATTCGCTGTACGGGCTGAAGCGCGGCATGGAGGATCTCAGCCTCGGCATGGCGGACGGCGAGACCGACCGCGGCCGGATCCATCTCGACCACGCCTCGACCCGCCTGCACGAGGCCCGGCGCCTCATGGAGCGCGACCGCAGCGGCGGGCTCGACCACGAGTCGGTCACCGAGCTCCGCCGGGTCCTGTCCCGGATGAGCCAGGACGCCTCGGAGGGCCACCGCCTGCTGCACTCCGCATACCGGCGCAACGGTTCCCTGGCCCCGATGCGGACGCTCAGCAACTTCTCCGCCGGTCATCGCAGCGGCTGGCAGGAGCTGCGACACCGGCTGCCCGCCCAACTCAGTGACGTGGGCGACCAGGTGACCTCCGTCTTCGACGCCATGGACGACGAAGTGGGGCCGCTGCAGTCGCGACTGGCCGAACCGCCGGGTGACGACGCGCACGGAACCCCGTCCTCCGGCAGTACTGCGAGCCGTCCCGGGACCACCTCCGACGATCCTTCCGGATCCGGGTCGCCCCGGCCGTCGGAGTCGCAGCGGGACGGACTGGTGGGTGGAGCCGGCGACATTCTCGAGCCGCCCGCTTCGGGCAACGCGTCCCCGTCGGAGTCGGCCACCACGGGGCGCCCGGAACCGGACATCACGCTGCCGCCGATCCTGCCGGGCCTGCTCCCCGGGCTCGGTGTCGACGACGACCGGCCCTGATCTCCCTGCCCCCGCACGGCTCGGGGCTCCTTCCGCGGCGGAAGGAGCCCCGAGCCGTGCGGGCACCCCGTCAGAAGAAGACCGAACGCCTCTGTACCAGCAGCTTGTAGAGCGTGTGCTGAATCGTTTCCCGTACCTGGTCCGTGAGGTTGAACATGAGCATCGGGTCCTCGGCAGCCTCCAGCGGATAACCGTCGGTCGGAATCGGCTCACCGAACTGGATGATCCATTTGGTCGGCAGCGGCACCATGCCCAGCGGCCCCAGCCACGGAAACGTCGGCGTCACCGGGAAGTACGGGGTGCCCAGCAGTCGTGCGACGGTCCTGGCATTACCGATCATCGGATAGATCTCCTCGGCCCCGACGATCGAGCACGGCACGATGGGCGCCCCGGCACGCAGCGCAGTGGACACGAATCCGCCCCTGCCGAAGCGCTGCAGCTTGTACCGCTCGGAGAAGGGCTTGCCGATGCCCTTGAATCCCTCGGGCATGACCCCGACCACCTCGCCGCGCTCCAGAAGGCGCTGGGCGTCCTCGGAACAGGCGAGCGTGTGACCCGCTTTGCGGGCCAGTTCGTTGACGACGGGCAGCATGAACACCAGATCGGCGGCGAGCAACCGGAGATGACGGCCCGCCGGGTGGTTGTCGTGAACGGCAACCTGCAGCATCAGGCCGTCCAGCGGAAGGGTCCCGGAGTGGTTGGCCACGACGAGCACCCCACCGGACTCGGGGATGTTCTCGACGCCCCGGACCTCCACCCGGAAGTACTTCTCGTACACCGGGCGCAGCAGCGAGAGCAGCACCTCCTCGGTGAGTTCCTCGTCGTAGCCGAACTCGTCCACCTCGTAGTCCCCGGTGACCCGCCGGCGGAGGAACGAGAGTCCCTGCGCCAGCCGTTGCTCCCACGGGCGGGCGGCCGTGCCCACCGGCCCTGCGGGCCCCCTCCGGTCGCCGGTGGCCTCCGGAGCCGCGGGGTGCTCCGGGCCGTGGGGCTGCCCGGGTACGGGTGCGAGGGGAGCCGTACGGTGTCCCGCGGCCCTGGCCCGCCCCCCTCTGCCGCGTCGCGACCGGGGTTCGTCACCGAACGGGATGACCTTGGCATCAGCCATGTCGGGTGCGCTCCTCACTTCGGGGACCGGGCAGGGCCGCGGCGAGCCGGTCGACGGTACGGGCGAGAATCTCGGGCGGCAGCAGCCCCCGGCCGCGGCTGCGCGCGAAGTCGGCGAACGTCTCCGCTGTCGTCCAGGCCGGCTCGAAACCGAGCGTCTCGCGCATCTGGGTGGTCTGCACGACCCGGCCGTGGGTCAGCAGGCGGACCTGCTCCGGCGAGAAATCGGTCATACCGACGGTGCGCAGGGCGGAACCGACCCAGGTGACCGCCGGCAGCAGCAGCGGTACCGTCGGACGGCCCAGCCGTCGCGCGGCCTGGGAGAGCAGCAGCACCCCGTCGCCGGCGACGTTGAAGGTCCCGCTGTTGAGCGTGGACCGGCGCGGCTCGAGGGAGGCGAGCCGCAGTACGTCCATGACGTCGTCCTCGTGGACGAACTGCAGCCGGGGGTCGTACCCGAACACCGTGGGCAGCACCGGCAGCGAGAGGTACTCGGCGAGCGGTGTGTCGGCGCACGGGCCGAGGATGTTGGCGAAACGGAGGACGCAGACGGCGACGTCGGGCCGGCGGCGGGCGAACCCCCGCACATACCCCTCGACCTCCACTGCGTCCTTGGCGAAGCCGCCGCCCGGCAGCGACTTCGGAGGTGTGTTCTCGGTGAACACCGCCGGGTCACGGGGTGCGGCACCGTACACGCCGGTACTGGACTTGACGACGAGTCGCCGCACGCCCGGTGCCTTCTGGCACGCGCCGAGCAGCTGCATCGTGCCGATGACGTTGGTCTCCTTGATGGCGGACCGGCTGCCGCGGGCGGCAAAGGGGGTCCCGGAGACGTCGAGGTGGACGACCGTGTCGACGGCGTGTTCGGCCAGTACCCGGGCAATCGTGGGCCGGCGGATGTCTGCCTGGAGGAACTCCGCCTCGTCCAAGCGGTGTTCGGGCCGGACCACGTCCACGCCGATCACGCGGTCGACTGCGGGTTCACGTTGGATGCGGCGTACGAAACGGCCCGCCAGCTGCCGGGCGACACCGGTGACAAGCACCACACTGCCCAAGGTTCAGCGCCTTCCTTCCCGCACATCCGGTAACGCCGGGATTCTGCAGGCCCACCGTAGCGGCTGGAGGCTGCCCTGCCGCGGCTCACGGGACCCACGCAGCGGCGTGTTTCCCGGTTGGGCGGAACGGAATCCGGCCTCACCGTGGAGCACGGAACACAAACGGCGCCGCTCTTCCGCAAAGAAGCGGAAGAGCGGCGCCGTCACGTCCCCGGCCGATGCCAGGGGACTGTGCGCGCTTACTTCTTGTTGCGACGCTGAACGCGCGTGCGCTTGAGCAGCTTGCGGTGCTTCTTCTTGGCCATCCGCTTACGCCGCTTCTTGATAACAGAGCCCACGACTACCCTCGCTCACTTCGATTCTCCCCCTCGCACACTTCCGCAAGAGGGGCCCACGGTGCGGGGCGTCGAGCCCACACGACCTACGTCGGCCCAGCCTACCCGCCACCGTCGGCAAGGCGTAATCCGAGGTCCACCTTCAGGCTGTCTCCACCCCCACGTACGACTCGCGCAGATAGTCGTGAACCGCTTGCTCGGGTACCCGGAACGACCTCCCCACCCGGATCGCCGGCAGTTGCCCCCCATGCACCAGGCGGTACACGGTCATCTTCGACACACGCATCACCGTGGCGACTTCCGCCACAGTCAGAAATGCGACCTCGTTGAGAGGTCTTTCCCCAGTTGCCATGACACACCTGAACCTTCCACACATGACGGCACCGGCTTCCCCTCCGGTGACTCCTCCCGCTGTGCGTTCATTCCCCAGATTAGGGGCGGGTGATGCGAGTGAGGAAGAGGAGTAACGTTCGGCTTCCTACCAGGACAGACCCAGCCGATTCGTCGGATAACGTCCCATAGGACTGCCGCAGGGGGCATGTATCTCCCGGCCCGGGTGGCGACGGCCCGGGGTGCGTATGCCGAATCGGTCCGATCTGTCGACAGGGCGCCCCTGCGGACGGGGGAGGGAGATCGGCCACCGCCGACCACGCAGCGGCCAACCCGGCGTAGTTCTCCGGGGTACGAGGGAGTCACGGGAGCATGCCGTGTGCCGGATAGACGGCCCGCCGGGTGGCGAGCACGGCCTGGTCCAGCCGGTCACCCGGGTCGTATCCGGCGTCGTCGAAGTCCCGCCACTCCGGGCGGCGGCCGTCGGTCATCCGCAGGGGTGCCATCTGCATCGTCCGGGCGTACACCGCGTGCCGCCATTCCTCGGGGACCTCGGACTCCGGCGCAATGGGCCGCCCGGCCGCGATGGCGACCAGGTGCGTCCAGCTGCGCGGGACGACGTCCACGACGGCGTATCCGCCGCCACCGAGCGCCACCCAGCGGCCTTCACTGTGGGCGTGCGCCAGTTCGTGGCAGGACTCGGCCACGACGCGCTGGGCGTCGAGACTCACCGCGAGATGCGCGAGCGGGTCCTCGAAGTGGGTATCGGCCCCGTGCTGGGTGACGAGCACCTGGGGCCGGAAGGCGCGCAGGAGGTCCGGCACGACGGCGTGGAAGGCGCGCAGCCATCCCTCGTCCCCGGTGCCGGCGGGAAGGGCGACGTTCACCGCGCTCCCCTCGGCGCCCGGCCCGCCGGTCTCCTCGGGCCATCCGGTCTGCGGGAAGAGGGTGCTGGGGTGTTCGTGCAGAGAGACGGTCAGCACACGTGGGTCGTCCCAGAAGGCGGCCTGTACACCGTCGCCGTGGTGCACATCGACATCGACGTAGGCGACACGTTCCGCTCCGAGTTCCAGCAGCCGGGCAATGGCCAGCGCAGGGTCGTTGTAGACACAGAAGCCGGACGCACTGCCGGGCATGGCGTGGTGCAGCCCACCGGCGAAGTTGACGGCGTGCTGGACCTCGCCGTGCCACACGGCCTCCGCCGCACCGACCGACTGTCCGGCGATGAGGGCGGAGACCTCGTGCATGCCCGCGAAAGCGGGATCGTCCGCGGTGCCCAGGCCGTAGGACCCGTCCGCGCTCTTGGGGTCGGCAGAGACCCGGCGCACGGCGTCGATGTAGTCGGTCCGGTGCACCAGGCGCAGGGTGGAGTCGCCCGCGGGTTTCGCGGCCACCAACGGTGCCGCCCTGTCGAGTTCGTACGCCTCGACGAGCTTCATCGTCAGCGCGAGCCGGACCGGGTCCATCGGGTGCCCGGAGCCGAAGTCGTAGCCGGTTACTGCCTCGTCCCACATCACCTGCGCGCGACCGCTCATACGGTCACCGTATCCGGCCGTGCGCGAGCAGGTCCGGCAGGTCTCCCATGAGCGCGAATCGGGCGTCCGCCGCCGCGAGCGCCTCGGGTGGCGTCATTGCGGTGAAAGCGTAGACGTCCATGCCCGCGGCGACGGCGGCGCGGACACCGAGCACGCTGTCCTCCACGACCGCGCATCGGGCGGACGGAACGCCCATCTTCTCGGCGGCGTGCAGGAAGAGGTCGGGCGCCGGCTTCCCCCGGCCGACGTCCTGGGAGCTGAAGATGCTCGCCTCGTCGAAGTGCTCGCTCAGTCCGGTGGTTTCGAGGGCGACGCGGATACGTTCGTGACTGCCGGAGGAGGCGACGCAGTACGGAACCCCGTCGGCGGTCAGTTTCCGCAGGACTTCGGCGACTCCGGGGACGGCTCGGAGCTCGTGTCGGAAGGCGTCGAAGACGCGGGCGTGGAAGGTCCGGTCGAACTCTGCCGGCAGGCTCTGTCCCGAGCTTTCCCGCACCATGTCGTGAATGCGGTGCACGGCGGAGCCCATGTAGTCGCGGACGGAGTCCTCATACGTCGTCGGGTGTCCGAGTTCCGTCAGATACTCCGCAAGAATCGCGTTCGAGATCGGCTCGCTGTCCACGAGGACGCCGTCGTTGTCGAAAATGATGAGGTCGTAGGGCACCCACGACATCGTAGTGAGCGAGCCGAATCGCAACGCAAAAATGCCGGTGTTCCGAAACCATCACCTGGTTCCGGA
>NZ_JAMQGM010000027.1 GCF_023703325.1 Streptomyces meridianus | reverse complement strand
AGGTTCGCACCGAAGGTGTTGGTCTCCACGCAGTCCACGCCGACCGCGAAGTACTCCTCGTGCACCGAGCGCACGATGTCCGGCCGCGTCACGTTCAGCACCTCGTTGCAGCCTTCCAACTGCTCGAAGTCCTCCAGCGACGGCTCCTGGGCCTGCAGCATGGTGCCCATCCCGCCGTCGGCCACCACCACCCGCGAGGCCAGTGCCTCACGCAGTGCTCGGACACGGTCGGTAACGGTCGAAGGTGGCTCGTACGAGGCCATGGAGTTGCTCCCTGGGGTGCGACGGCTGTCGGCTTTGCACCCCCTGCCACGGAGGGCGCACCCGGCCAGCGTAACTGTCCGGAGCGCGGCCGCTCATTGTGTTCCACGAGGCGGACAGGGGCTCCGGGGCCTGTGACGCCTGTGCGACACCGGTCACGCGTGCGGCGACGCTGTGCTACCGCGAGGTCGGCAAAGGCCGATAGTGTTCAGCATTGTCGACCCGTGCGTGAGGGAGGAAGGCAGGGATGACACGGAACATCCAGTCGCTGGAGCGCGCCGCAGCGATGCTGCGCCTGCTCGCGGGCGGCGAGCGCCGGCTCGGCCTGTCGGACATCGCCTCCGCACTGGGACTGGCGAAGGGCACGGCGCACGGCATCCTGCGCACGCTCCAGCAGGAGGGCTTCGTCGAACAGGACCCCGCCTCGGGGCGCTACCAACTCGGTGCGGAGCTGCTCCGGCTGGGCAACAGCTACCTGGACGTGCACGAGCTGCGCGCCCGGGCCCTGGTCTGGACGGACGATCTGGCCCGGTCCAGCGGCGAGAGCGTCTATCTGGGGGTGCTCCACAAGCGCGGGGTGCTCGTGGTCCACCACGTCTTCCGGCCGGACGACAGCCGCCAGGTGCTCGAGGTGGGCGCCATGCATCCACTGCACAGCACAGCCCTGGGCAAGGTCCTCTCGGCGTACGACCCGGTCGCCCACAGCGAGGTGGCCGAGGGGGAACTGGAAGCCTTCACCGGCCGGACCGTCACCGACCCGGAGGACTTCGAGCGCGTTCTGGAGCTCACCCGGGCCCGCGGCTGGGCGGCGGACGTGGAGGAGACCTGGGAGGGCGTGGCCTCCGTCGCCGCGCCCGTCCACGACCGACGGCGGATGCCGGTCGGCGCGGTCGCCGTCACGGGGGCGGTCGAGCGCGTCTGTGAGGGCGGGGAGCTCCGTCAGCACTTGGTGGCTGCGGTGCGCGACTGCGCGCGCTCGGTCTCCCGCGATCTGGGCGCCGGGCGCTTCTGACCCGGGCGGCGCGCGCCCGGAGCACCTTTCCCGACCCGGAGCCTTGACGGCTTGCGGGCTGTGAAGAAAACTGCCGTGCACTGGTCGGCATTGCCGAACATCGAACGATATTAGTTCGCTATGGTGTTCGAGCCTGTGGACCGGTGCCACAGCCCTCACCGAGGGCGCGGGTCATCGCGGAAATCCGTTGGCCCGCCTTCCCCTGGACGAAGGACAAAGGAGTCGCGGGTGTCCAGCTCCGACATCTTCATCGGCGAGACCATCGGGACCGCCGTACTCATCCTGCTCGGCGGCGGCGTGTGTGCCGCCGTGACCCTGAAGCGCTCCAAGGCGCTCAACGCCGGCTGGCTCGCCATCACCCTCGGCTGGGGTTTCGCCGTTCTCACCGGCGCCTACATATCGGGGGGCGTCTCCGGCGCGCACCTCAATCCGGCCGTGACGATCGGCCTGGCCGTCCAGGGCACCACGCCCTGGGCGGACGTACCGCTCTACTTCGTCTCGCAGCTCTTCGGAGCCATGATCGGCGCCGTGCTGGTCTGGGCCTCCTACTACGGCCATTTCCAGGCGCACCTCACCGATCCGGAGATCACCGGCGCCACCACCGGCCAGGAGGGCATGATCGACAAGGCCTCGGCACCGGCTGCCGGACCGGTGCTCGGCATCTTCTCCACCGGCCCGGAGATCCGGAACACGGTGCAGAACCTGGTCACCGAGGTGATCGCCACCACCGTGCTCGTGCTCGCCATCCTCACCCTCGGTCTGACCAAGGGCGTCGGTGTCTCCGGCATCGGCGCGCTTCTCGTCGCCCTCGTCGTCGTGGGCATCGGCCTGTCGCTCGGCGGGCCCACCGGCTACGCCATCAATCCGGTGCGCGACCTCGGCCCGCGGATCGTCCACGCCCTCCTGCCGCTGCCCAACAAGGGCGGCTCCGACTGGGGTTATGCCTGGATCCCGGTGGTGGGCCCCCTCCTCGGCGGCCTCGTCGCAGGTGGCCTGTACCAGCTCGCGTTCGCCTGAACCGTCCCATCCGCCGCAGATCACCCAGGAGCACACCGTGACCGACGAGAACACCTTCGGCACCTCCTCCCATGGCCACGGCCCGTTCATCGCGGCCATCGACCAGGGGACCACCTCCAGTCGCTGCATCGTCTTCGACAACGACGGACGGATCGTCGCCGTCGACCAGAAGGAACACGAGCAGATCTTCCCGAAGCCCGGCTGGGTCGAGCACGACGCCGCGGAGATCTGGACGAACGTCCAGCAGGTCGTCGACGGGGCGGTGGCCAAGGCCGGCATCACGGCCGCCGACGTCAAGGCGATCGGCATCACGAACCAGCGCGAAACCACGCTGCTGTGGGACAGGGCCACGGGCGAGCCCGTGCACAACGCCCTCGTCTGGCAGGACACCCGCACGGACGCGCTCTGCCGCGAACTCGGCCGCAACGTCGGCCAGGACCGGTTCCGCCGGGAGACCGGGCTCCCCCTCGCGTCCTACTTCGCGGGCCCGAAGATCCGCTGGCTGCTGGACAACGTCGAGGGCCTGCGGGAGCGGGCGGAGGCCGGCGAGATCCTCTTCGGCACGATGGACTCCTGGGTCATCTGGAACCTCACGGGCGGCCCCGACGGCGGGGTGCACGTCACCGACGTCACGAACGCCTCGCGCACCATGCTGATGAACCTCCACACGCTCGACTGGGACGAGAAGATCCTCTCCTCGATGGGCGTTCCGGCAGCCGTGCTCCCCGAGATCCGCTCCTCCGCCGAGGTCTACGGCACCGCGCGGAGCGGATCGCTCGAGGGCGTGCCCGTCGCCTCCGCGCTCGGCGACCAGCAGGCCGCCCTGTTCGGCCAGACCTGCTTCGGCGAGGGCGAGGCCAAGTCGACCTACGGCACCGGCACCTTCCTGCTGATGAACACCGGCGGCAAGCCCGTCAACTCCTACAACGGGCTGCTCACCACGGTCGGTTACCGCATCGGCGACCAGGCGCCGGTGTACGCGCTGGAGGGGTCCATCGCGGTGACCGGCTCGCTCGTTCAGTGGATGCGCGACCAGATGGGTCTGATCAACAGCGCCGCCGAGATCGAGACGCTCGCCAGCTCTGTCGAGGACAACGGCGGGGCCTACTTCGTGCCGGCCTTCTCCGGTCTGTTCGCCCCGTACTGGCGAGACGACGCCCGCGGTGTGATCGCCGGCCTCACCCGCTACGTCACCAAGGCACACATCGCCCGCGCCGTGCTCGAGGCCACGGCCTGGCAGACCCGCGAGATCGTCGACGCGATGACGAAGGACTCCGGGGTGGAGCTGACGGCCCTCAAGGTCGATGGCGGCATGACCTCCAACAACCTGCTGATGCAGACCCTTTCGGATGTTCTGGACGCGCCGGTGGTGCGTCCGATGGTGGCCGAGACCACCTGTCTGGGCGCCGCCTACGCGGCAGGCCTGGCCGTCGGCTACTGGCCGGACACGGAAGCGCTGCGCGCCAACTGGCGCCGGGCCGCCGAGTGGACGCCCCGGATGCCGGCGGACGACCGCGACCGCGAATACAAGAACTGGCTCAAAGCCGTGGAGCGGACCATGGGCTGGATCGAGGACAAGGAGTAAGGAGCAGCATGAACACCCTGCAGAGCGTCCCGACCACGCTCGGGACGCACCCGGCCGGCGGCCGTGCTCCCGGCCGCGCCGAAACCCGGGAACAGCTGGCCAAGGCCACGTACGACCTCCTGGTGATCGGCGGCGGGATCCTGGGCACCTCGGTTGCCTGGCACGCCGCGCAGTCCGGGCTGCGGGTGGCGATGGTGGACGCCGGCGACTTCGCCGGCGCCACCTCATCCGCCTCGTCGAAGCTGGTGCACGGCGGTCTGCGCTACCTGCAGACGGGTGCCGTCCGGCTGGTGGCGGAGAACCATCACGAGCGCCGGGTGCTCGCCAAGGACGTGGCGCCGCACCTGGTCAACCCGCTCGCCTTTCATCTGCCGGTCTACAAGAGCGGCCCGCACGGCGCGGCCAAACTCGGGGCCGGCGTGTTCGCGTACTCGATGCTGTCGGCGTTCGGCGACGGTGTCGGACGCGTCATCTCCCCTGGCAGGGCGGCCGCCGCCAACCCCGCCCTGCGTACCGAGGGCCTCAAGGCGGTGGCGGTGTACGGCGACCACCAGATGAACGACTCGCGTGTGGCGGTGATGACCGTCCGGGCGGCGGCCGAGTCCGGCGCCGCGGTGCTCAACCACGCCGAGGTCACGGGGCTGCGCTTCACTCAGGGCCGGGTCACGGGCGCGGAGCTGCGCGACCGGCTCGACGGAAGCGAGTTCGGCGTCGACGCACGGCTGGTGCTCAATGCCACCGGCCCCTGGGTGGACCGTCTGCGCAGGATGGAGGACAAGCACGCGGCCCCCAGCATCCGCCTGTCGAAGGGCGCGCACATCGTGCTGAAACGCACGGTGCCGTGGAAGGCCGCCATGGCCACCCCGATCGACAAGTACCGCATCACGTTCGCGCTGCCGTGGGAGGACCAGCTGCTGCTGGGCACCACCGACGAGGCGTACGAGGGCGACCCCGCGGACGTACGGGCCACCGAGGCCGACATCCGGCAGATCCTGGACGAGGCCGCGTTCTCGGTGCGCGACGAGCACCTGTCCCGCGATCTGATGACCTACGCGTTCGCCGGCCTGCGGGTGCTGCCCGGCGGCCCCGGCGGAGTCGAGTCGGCGAAGCGGGAGACGGTGGTCACCGAGGGCCGCGGCGGCATGCTGTCGGTCGCCGGCGGCAAGTGGACGACGTACCGTCACATCGGCCGGACGGTGATGGGCAAGCTCGCCTCCCTGCCCGGAGGTGCGCTCGCCGACGACATGGAGCCCGTCTCGCATCTGCCCCGGCGGGTCCCGCTGCCCGGCCTCGCCAACCCCAACGCGGTGGCGCACCGGCTGCTGGTGGACCGCGAACCGGGGGTCCGCATGGATCCGCTGACGATCCGTCAATTGGCCACGCACTACGGCTCGCTGGCCTTCGACATCGCGCGGCTGGTCAACGAGGACCCCTCACTCGGCGAGCGGATCCACCCCGACGGCCCCGAGATCTGGGCCCAGGTGGTTTACGCCCGGGACCACGAGTGGGCCGAGACGGCGGACGACGTGCTGCGCCGCCGGACGACCCTGACGGTGCGGGGCCTGGACACCGAGGACGTCCGCAGCCGCGTGGAGCGGACACTCGCCGAGCGGCGCTGAACCGAAACCCGGCTGCACCGGGCAGCGGCGAGACGAGCAGAACACCCGGCGGACCGGGAGGGCCACAAGGCTCCTCCCGACCGCCCCGGCACTGCTCAGCCGCTCCGTCGCTCAGTCCGTGGGCCGGGTGTGCTCGAGCCAGACCGCGGTCTCGGGCGGGAGCATCCCGTCGACGAGCTCCTCGCCGGCCAGCAGCACCTTCCCGTCGGGGAGCGGCAGCGGGGTTCCCGAGAAGTTCACCCGGCACTCGAGCCCGCCGCCCTTGACGAACGCGAGCTCCCCCTCGGCGGCCGGCAGCCACGTCAGGCTCTCGTCGCCACGAAAGGTGCGGCTCAGCCCGATGGCCACGCGGTAGAGCTCCAGGAAGGAGTCCGGGCGGCCGGCCTGTGCCTCGACCGCGTGCTCTCCCCACCCGTCCGGCTGCGGCAGCCAGCTGCCCGAGGGACCGAAGCCGTACGAAGACCCGGAGCGGGTCCACGGCAGCGGGACACGGCAGCCGTCGCGTCCCTTCAGGGCGTGCCCGGTCCGCTCCCACATCGGGTCTCGCAGCGCGGCGGCGGGCAGATCGGCCACCTCGGGGAGGCCGAGCTCCTCGCCCTGATAGAGGTACGTCGTACCGGGCAGGGCGAGGGTCAGCAGGACGGCGGCCCGGGCGCGGCGGCGGCCGAGCTCCTCGTCGGGGGCGGGTTCACGGCCGTCGGTGAGCAGCCAGGCGGCGGTGTCGGTGCCGGCGGGCAGGCCGTAGCGGGTGCGGTGGCGGACCACGTCGTGGTTGGAGAGCACCCACGTGGGCAGGGCGCCGACGGACCGCGCGCCGTCGAGGGAAACGTCGATGACCCGGCGGAAGGACTCCGCGTCCCAGGGGCAGCGCAGGTGGAAGAAGTTGAACGCCTGGTGCAGCTCGTCCGGCCGGGTGTAGAGAGGGAGACGGGCAGCGCTGACGCCGGCCTCGGCCACGGTGATCCGGGGCGGGTCGTACTCGTCGGTGATCTTCCGCCAGGTGCGGTAGATCTCATGCACCTCGTCGCGGTCCCAGAAGGGGTGGTCGTCGCCCTCCGGCGGCGAGTTGAGGGGGGCCGCGTCGCTGCCGCGGGTGTCGCGCAGCGGAAGGGCGAGGTCCTTGCGCAGGCCGTGTGCCACGTCGATACGGAAGCCGTCGACACCGAGCTCGAGCCAGAACCGGAGGGTCTCCTCGAAGTCTGCGGCGACCTCGGGGTTCTCCCAGTTCAGGTCGGGCTGTTCGGCGGCGAAGATGTGCATGTACCACTGGCCGTCGGGGACACGGGTCCATGCGCCGCCGCCGAACTTCGACTGCCAGTCCGCGGGCGGCTCACTGCCGTCGGGGCCCTTGCCGTCCCGGAAGACGAAGCGGTCACGCGCGGCGGAGCCGGGCCCCGCGGCGAGGGCCTCCTGGAACCAGGGGTGCCGGTCGGAACAGTGGTTGGGGACGACGTCGATGATGATCTTGAGGCCCAGTTCCCGGGCACGCCCGGTGAGGGCCCGGAAGTCGTCGAGCGTGCCGTGGCGGGGGTCGACCTCCCGGTAGTCGGAGACGTCGTATCCGCCGTCGGCCCAGGGCGAGGGGTAGAACGGGGTGAGCCACAATGCGTCGACCCCGAGTCCGGCGAGGTGGTCCAGGCGGTCGGCTATGCCGCGCAGGTCGCCGATGCCGTCGCCGTCGGCGTCGGCGAAGCTGGGGACGTACACCTGGTAGACGACGGACTCCCGCCACCAGTCGGAGCCGGCCGGGGGCTGGTGCTGTGTCACGTGTGCCTCTCGTCGCGGGTGGTCCGGGGATGGTAGTTGCCGCCTCCGTGGCCAGGAATCGGTCCCCCGTTGCCGGGTGCCTCCTGTCGGACATCGGGTGATCGGGGCACCCGCGAGCCCGTAGGCTGGGAGACGCACGTACAGGGAACGGTTCCGGCGGGGGTTTCGACCGCTGCCGGTCGGAAGGAGGCGCTGGGTGATCGAGCTCGAGGGGGTTCCCGAGCTGATCGACCCGGTCATGGTGGCCGCATTCGAGGGCTGGAACGACGCCGGTGACGCCGCCTCCGCCGCGGTCGCGCACCTGGACCGGGAGTGGAAGGGCGAGGTGTTCGCCGCGCTCGACGCCGAGGACTACTACGACTTCCAGGTCAACCGTCCGACCGTGTGGCTGGACGAGGGTGTCCGCAAGGTGACCTGGCCGACGACCCGGCTCTCCGTGGTGCGGATCGGCGCCGGCAAGCCGCGCGACCTGGTGCTGGTCCGGGGGACCGAACCCAGCATGCGCTGGCGGTCGTTCTGCAACGAGATCCTCGGATTCGCGCACGAGCTGGGCGTGGAGATGGTGGTCATCCTGGGCGCGCTGCTGGGCGACACCCCGCACACCCGTCCGGTGCCGGTCACCGGCATCACCTCGGATGCGGACCTGGCCCGGACCATGGACCTCGAGGAGAGCCGCTACGAGGGCCCGACCGGGATCGTGGGCATCCTCCAGGAAGCATGCACCCACGCGGGTGTGCCCGCGGTGAGCCTGTGGGCCGCGGTCCCGCACTACGTCTCCCAGCCGCCGAACCCCAAGGCGACCCTGGCCCTGCTCAACCGCCTCGAGGACCTGCTGGGCATCCGGATCCCGCACGGCGAGCTCAACGAGGACGCCCGGGCATGGCAGCTCGGCGTCGACCAGCTGGCCGCCGAGGACAGCGACGTGGCCGAGTACGTCCAGTCGCTCGAGGAGGCGCGGGACACCGCTGATCTCCCGGAGGCGTCAGGGGAGGCCATCGCCCGCGAGTTCGAGCGCTATCTGCGGCGTCGTGACGGTCAGCCGGGGCACGCGGCCGGCGGCCGTGCCACCGAGGGCCCGGCGGCGGACGGCCGCGAGGGCGGCCCCTACCTGCGGGACACCTCCGGTGGCCGGAACCGGCCGTCGAAGCCCCCGGCAGCGGACGGCGAGGACGGTGCGGACGGCCGGGGCCCCTCCTCGGGGCCTTCCGACCGGGAGGACGACTGAGGCGTGGCCGACGGAACCTCTTGGGAGGACGACTCCTGCGCCGGCCTGCCCGCCGTGGACGCGGAGGTCCGGATGCCGGAGCCCGCGGACGGCGAGCTCTGGACCGTCGGGGCGGTGATCCTCGACGCACGGGGCCACGCCTTCGCACAGCGCAGAAGCCCGGACCGGCGGCTGTTCCCCGACACCTGGGACATCGTCGGCGGGCACGTCGAGCCCGGCGAGACCCTGCTCGCAGCACTCGCCCGCGAGATCACCGAGGAAACCGGCTGGCGACTGAGCCGGGTGCGCCGGCTGCTCGGAGTCAGCACCTGGACCGGGGACGACGGGTTGGGGCAGCGGCACGAGGCCGACTTCCTCATCGACGTGGCCGGTGACCTGGACCGCCCTCAACTGGAGTGGGCGAAGCACTCGGACTTCGGCTGGTTCGGGCCCGGGGACCTGCACCGGCTCAGGGAGAACCGTGCGCCCGGTGAATGCCTGATCCACGACCTCGTCGCGGACGTGCTGTCCGCCGGCCGGGGCTGACAGCAGGAGGGGCGCCTCCCCCGCTGGGGGAAGCGCCCCCGGGTCGTCTCAGAGCGCCACGCCGAGCAGGGCGTCCACCGCACGGGAGACGAGTCCCGGCGCGCTCTCGTCCCTCCCGCCGGCGGACTCCTGGTCCGCGGCCCAGCGGTCGACGGCGGCCAGCGCCGCGGGCGCGTCGAGGTCGTGGGCCAGCGCCGCACGGATCTCCTCGACGAGGGCGTCGGCGGGCGGGCCGTCGGGGCGTGACACCGCGGCACGCCAGCGGGCCAGACGTGCGACCGCCTCGTCCAGGACCGCGTCGGTCCACTCCCAGTCCGAGCGGTAGTGGTGGGCGAGGAGCGCCAGCCGGATCGCCGCCGGGTCGACTCCCTCCCGGCGCAGCGCCGAGACGAAGACCAGGTTGCCCTTCGACTTCGACATCTTCTCGCCGTGCAGGGCGACCATGCCTGCATGGACGTACGCCTGCGCGAACGGATGCCGTCCGGTGAGGACTTGGGCATGCGAGGCGCCCATCTCGTGGTGGGGGAAGGCGAGATCGGAGCCGCCACCCTGCACGTCGAAGCCCATACCGAGGTGTTCGAGGGCGATGGCGACGCATTCGATGTGCCAGCCCGGACGTCCCCGGCCGAGCGAGCCGCCGTCCCAGCTCGGCTCGCCCTCCCGGGCGGCCATCCAGAGCATCGGGTCGAGGGCGTTCTTCTTGCCGGGGCGTTCGGGGTCTCCCCCGCGTTCGGCGGACAGCTGCCACATCGTCTGCGCGTCCAGCCCGGAGACCTCGCCGAAGGCCGGGTCCGACTCCACCGAGAAGTAGATGTCGCCCTCGAGTTCGTAGGCGGCGCCTGCGTCGCGGAGCTGCTCGACCAGCGGCACGATCGCCGGTATCGACTCCACCGCGCCGGTGAAGTGACGGGGCGGCAGCATGCGCAGCGCCGTCATGTCCTCACGGAAGAGGGTGGTCTCGCGCTCCGCGAGTGCGGTCCAGTCCTCGCCGGTGACGCCGGCCCGCTCGAGCAGCGGATCGTCGATGTCGGTCACGTTCTGTACGTAGTGGACCTGCCGCTGTGTGTCGAGCCACACGCGCTGGACGAGGTCGAACGCGTTGTAGGTCGCCGCGTGCCCCAGGTGCGTGGCGTCGTACGGCGTGATGCCGCATACGTAGATGCGGGCGACGGGACCGGGCGTGAGGGTGACCAACCCTCCGGTCGCGGTGTCGTGGATCCGGAGGTCACGGCCCCGGCCGGGCAGGGCGGGAACCTCGGAGGCGGGCCAGGCATGCATGCCCTGAGCCTAACCGGAGGCGGGTGACGGACACGAACCGGAGGGAAGCGGTTGTCCGGTTGTGCGGCCTTGCGCGGACGGCCGGTCCGTGCATCGCCCCGGGGGGCCGCTGCCGGCGGCCGTGGGCGTCAGACCGGGGGCCAGGGAATGGCCGGCCACTTCCCCCCGGGCTCCGGGTGTCTGCCGGTCTCCAGGAGCCGGGTGACGCGGCCCCGTACGGCGGCCACCTCGGCTTGGGTGAGCAGCTCCCCCAGCCGCCCGGCCAGCGTGCCGCCGGGCAGAAGCCCCGTCTCGAGCCGGTGCAGGGCCGCGACGGCCTCCTCGGGCAGCGGTTCACCGGCCCAGCCCCACAGCAGCGTGCGGAGCTTGTCCTCGGCGTGGAAACTCACCCCGTGATCGATCGCGTACAGTGCGCCGTCGTCGGCCGGGAGCAGGTGGCCGCCCTTGCGGTCACCGTTGTTGATCACCGCGTCCAGGACGGCCAGCCGTCGCAGCCGCAGGTCGTCCGCATGCACGAGCAGAGCGGTGCGCCCCGCCCCGATGTCGGCGAACCCGACGGCTTTCCAGCCCTCCGACGGCTCCTCGTCCTCCACGAGTGCGAGCAGTTCGGCGTCCGGGTCGGCCGCGATCCACAGCTGGCACATCCCCGTGCCGTACGGCCCGTCGCGCAGCACCGTCGGCGGCACCAGATCCCAGCCGCAGGCGCGGGAGACCTCGAAGGCGGCCACCTCGCGCTGGGCGAGGGTGCCGTCGGGAAAGTCCCAGAGCGGCTGTTCACCGGCGACCGGCTTGTAGACGCAGGGGACCTCGCTTCCGTCGAGGGCGACGGTGCAGTACAGAACGGCGTTGGAGGCTTCCCGGATCGCCCCCCTGACGGTCATCTCCCCGCGTTCGAGCAGCGCGTACGCCTCGTCCGTGCTCTGCGGCACCGGTTCCGCGGACGTCATGCGTCGCGGCGGTATCCGTTCTGGCGCGGGCATACGTGTCCCTCCGGATCGAGCGGCAGGCTGCACAGCGGACACGGCGGCCGCCCGGCGTTGACCACATCGAGCGCCCGTTTGGCGAAGGCACGGGCCATCGCCCCGGTCAGCCGCACCCGCAGCATCGGCGGCCCGTTCTCGTCGTCCTGGATCAGCTGTTCCTCGGCCGCGGCGAGGTCCTCGTCCGACTCCGCCTCGAGTTCGACCAGCGCCTGAGCCTCGACGATCATGCGCTGGTCGTCGCCGTCCCAGGCGAGCGCCATGGTGCCGACGCGGAACTCCTCCTCGACCGGGGCGTCCAGGGGCGCGGTGTCGTCGATCTCGGAGGGGGCGACGGCCGGAACCGGGGCGTTACCTCCGGTGCGGCGCACCACCTCGTCCAGCAGCTCGTCGATCCGCTCGGCGAGCGCGGCGACCTGGGTCTTCTCGAGGGCCACGCTGGTCGTCCGGCCCGCGGCGGTCGCCTGGAGGAAGAAGGCCCGACGCCCAGGCAGCCCGACCGTACCGGCGATGAAACGTTCCGGAGGGTCGTAAAGGAACACCTGACGTGGCACGTCCTGCTCCATTTGCGTCGTTACGGATGTGGTCGGCGGCGGGCCGGTCGGCCTGCGGTTGCCACCCTACTGCGCACCGCGATCACGGTGCGCCCGCAGCACCGCCCACCTCCGCGTCGCCCGATGCGGTGCCCGCGGGGCCCGGCTCCGGGGCAAGACCACCGAACTCGCCGGTGTCGCCGAGGCGCAGCACGAAGGGCCGCAGCGGGGTGTAGCGGATCGCCGTGACCGAGCACGGTTCGACCGACAGCCGCTGGAAGTGGTCCAGGTGAAGACCGAGGGCGTCGGCGACGACCGACTTGATGATGTCTCCGTGGGAGCACATGAGGTAGACGGCGTCGGCGCCGTACTCGGCCTCGATCCGCGCGTTCCAGTCGCGGACCGCGTCGACCGCCCTGGCCTGCATCGCCCGCACCGACTCGCCGTCCGGGCCGGGGAACTCGGCCGCGGAGGGATGGTTCTGGACGACGGACCACAGCGGTTCGTCCGAGAGTTCGGCGAGCTTGCGCCCGGACCAGTCGCCGTAGCGGCATTCGCCGATCCGCTCGTCGGTGTGGTGGGCGAGGCCGGGCCGGGCGTCGAGCAGCGGGCGGAGGGTCTCCCGGCAGCGCTGGAGCGGGCTGGAGACCGCGGCGGCCAGCGGAAGGTCCGCCAGCCGGAAGGGGAGCGCGGCGGCCTGGGCGGCTCCGCGTTCGTCGAGGGCGACGCCCTCGGTCCAGCCCGCGAGGACTCCCGAGGTGTTGGCGGTCGAGCGGCCGTGACGGACGAGGATCAGCGTGGGCATGGGTGCCACCCTAGGGCCCCGCCCTCCGGGACGACGATGCGCCGCCGAACCGTGCGCCCGGGACGGGCAGCGGGCGCCCGGGCGTGTGCCCGTCCCGGAACCGGGCAGAATGCACCGCGTGATCGTGGACTGTGCCATCTACCGGAACGGGCGCCGCACCGAGGGCCCCGCGGACTTCTCCGATGCGCTCGACGAGGCCCGGGAGAGCGGAGACGCCTTCCTCTGGATCGGTCTGCACGAACCGACGGAGAAGGAGTTCGAGCTCGTGACCAGCGAGTTCGGGCTGCACGAGCTGGCCGTCGAGGATGCTCTGAACGCACATCAGCGGCCCAAGCTCGAGGTCTACGACGACTCGCTGTTCGTGGTGCTCAAGCCGGTCCTCTACGACGACACCCGGGACACCGTGACCGCCGGTGAGCTGATGCTGTTCGTCGGCGACTCGTTCGTGGTGACCGTCCGGCACGGGGAGGCTAATCCGCTGGCCGAGGTGCGCAAGCGGCTGGAACAGGAGCCGGAGGTGCTCCGCCAGGGCCCGACGTCGGTGCTGTACGCGGTGAGCGATGCCGTCGTCGACCATTACATCGATGTGGCGGCCGAACTGCAGGTCGACCTCGAGGAGCTCGAGGCCGAGGTGTTCGCCCCGGTTCCGGACTCCCCGAACAGCGCGGCCCGGATCTACGGGTTCAAACGCCAGGTGCTCGAGTTCAGGCGGGCCACGGGACCGCTCACCGAGCCGATGGCACGCCTTGCGGGCGCCGGCGTGCCGTACGTCCACGAGCGCTCGCAGCCGTTCTTCCGCGACGTGGCCGACCACCTCGCGCGCGCCAACGAGTCGGTCGAGGGTCTGGACCGGCTGCTGTCCGACATCCTGGCGGCCCATCTGGCGCAGATGGGCGTGCGGCAGAACGACGACATGCGCAAGATCTCGGCCTGGGCGGCGATGGCGGCGGTGCCGACCATGGTCGCCGGCATCTACGGGATGAACTTCGAGCACATGCCGGAACTCGACGAGAACTGGGGTTATCCGGCGGTGCTGATTCTGATGGCCGGCACCGTTCTGGGCCTGTACCGCCTGTTCAAGCAGCGCGGCTGGCTCTGACGGCCCCCGTTTCCGCCCGGTCGGGTCAGGCGGTCCCCGGCGCGGTCGGGGCGGCGGTCAGCGGATCGTCGTGGGCCGACGGGGCCGGACCGTCGAGGGCACCTAGCCGTTCCGGCATCTCCAGGCGCACCATCCGGTGCCATCCGGCGAACCGCTCCCGGGCGTAGGCGGCGCGGATACCGGCCGCCAGAGCCGCCGACTTGGCGGCGGGCCAGCACAGGATCCGGCCCATCCGCGCCATCACGGCGAGGCTGACGTCCCGGTGCACCCGGATCTCCGCCAGCGCGCTCTCGCGCAGGAGCCGGTGGATGGAACGGCCGTGCCCCCGTGCGGCCAGGCGCAGCAGTTCCTCGTTGCAGAAGGCGAGATGGTTGTCCTCGTCATGGGAGATCATCCGCACGGCGCGCCCCAGGTCGGGGTTGTCGCCGAGGTGCTTGCACAGCAACTGCATCTGCTCCGAGGCGCGCTGCTCGGTGACCCGGCTGTGGGCCAGGTACACCACGATGTCACGTTCGGTGAGGGGCTGTTCGCGGCGCAGCTTCTCGTGGGCCAGTCCGATGCCCCGTCGCTCGAGCAGCACCGTGTAGTCCGTGTCCGGCGGGACCTCGACGGGGTCCAGGCCGCGCTTGCGCAGCAGAGCGGTGAAGATCCGGCCGTGCTTGTCCTCGTCCGCGCCGTGCCGGACGATCTTGGGAGCCAGGGGTCGCAGGGACTGCGGCACGAGCGCCGCGATGCGGCCGTTCTCCCAGCCGCCCTGGGCCTCGCCACTGGCCGCAATGGAGCAGAAGAGCCTGAAGGACTCGTCGTGGTCGATGATCTCCTGGAACAGGCTTCCGGCCGAGAGCATCGCTGCCTCCTGTCGTGCGGGCGGACATCCGTGCACAAGGGGACACCCGTGCACAAGAAGTCAAACGGCGTTCGCGACCGGCGGCAACAGCCCCCGCCCCGGGGTGGGCCGATCGAGGGACCGCCGTACGGGCACGGTGGCGTAACCCGGTACGGCACAGTGCGTTGTGCTCCGTGACGGCCGTGGCGGGGAGGACCCCCCGAGCCCCCACCACGGCCGCAGCACCTCCCACGTCTTCGCCGCCGTCCCTGGGTAGGGTGATTCCGAGCCAGGAGGGGGTTGTGAGACGCGTGGGCATGTTCAGCAGGGCGGCACGCAGCCGGCCCGCGGTGCGGCGGCTGGGGCCGGCGGGGACCGACTGGTCTCCCTACGAGCGTCTCGACGACGCGGCACGCGCCTATTTTCTGCACGCCGATGTGGCCCTGGACGCGATCGGCGGGGTCCTGGGCCGGAACAAGATTCTGGGGTTCACCCTGGAGCGGGTGGTCGACCTGACGGAGACCGGGACGTCGGTGTGGCAGGAGGCCGCGGTGTGCGACGGCCGGCGGCTGGTGCTCTGGCACAGCGAGGAGTTGGTGGACGACGACGCGCCGGGGGGGACCGTGCTCGACTCGTCGGTGCAGGTGCTGCCGTTGAGCGCGATCCGGCACGTGGGCATGCGCACGCTCGTGGGCAAGGATCCCGCCGGGCGCCGTGTCGACCGCGGGGTGCATCTCGTGCTGGCCACGGCGACGCTGCACGAGTTGAGCCCGGTGGTCGGTGACGCCCCCGAGGCGCCGGTGACCTCCGCCCGGTTCCGCCCCGAGGCGTTCCGGTTCAGCAAGTCCCTGGAGGACGGTGGGCCGGGGCAGATCGCGCGGCTCATCGAATTCGGACGGCTGATGGGACGTCGGGTACCGGCCTGATCACGGCGATGCTCCCCGGCCGGCCGCGAACGTGCGGGGACCGGGGAGCATCGGACGCCCGGGCGCGCTCCCTGTGCGGACCGTCAGGCGAGACCGGCGAGTTCGAGGGCCTCGACTCCCGCGCGCAGCGAGGCGATGCGCTCGTCGAGGGTGAACCCGGCGGGTGCCAGCGACAGGGTGGTGACCCCGGCCTCGGCGTAGGCCTTCATGCGGTCGGCGACCCGCTCCACAGGGCCGAGCAGCGTGGTGGAGTCGATCAGCTCCCGCGGCACGGCGGCGGCGGCGCCCTCCTTGTCGCCCGAGAGGTACTTCTGCTGGATCTCCGCTGCTTCCTTCTCGTAACCCATGCGCTGCGCGAGCTTGTTGTAGAAGTTCTGCTTGGGGCTGCCCATGCCGCCGACGTAGAGGGCGGTGTAGGGGCGGAACAGGTCCGCGAGCGCGTCCACGTCGTCGCCGATGGCCATGGGCACCGTGGGCACCAGGTCGAAGCCCTCGTACTCCTTGCCGGCCTTGGCCCGGCCGGCCCGGATGTGGCTGAGGGTGGTCTCCTCGGCGTGTTCGGGGGCGAAGAAGACGAGCAGGGCGCCGTCGGCGATCTCCCCGGTCTGCTCGAGATTCTTCGGGCCGATCGCTGCGATGTAGAGCGGGATGTGCTCGCGCACCGGGTGCACGGTGAGCTTGATCGGCTTCCCGGGACCGTCGGGCAGCGGGAGCGTCCAGTGCTCGCCCTGGTGGCTGAGCCGCTCCCGCGACATGGCCTTGCGGATGATCTCGACGTACTCGCGCGTGCGGGCCAGGGGCTTGTCGAACTTGACGCCGTACCAGCCTTCCGAGACCTGCGGCCCCGAGACGCCGAGCCCGAGGCGGAAGCGCCCGCCGGAGAGCGAGTCGAGGGTGGCGGCGGTCATGGCGGTCATGGCCGGTGTGCGGGCCGGGATCTGGAAGATCCCGGAACCGACGTCGATGCGCTCCGTCTGGGCCGCCACCCAGGAGAGAACGGTGGGGGCGTCCGAGCCGTAGGCCTCTGCCGCCCAGCACACGGAGTAGCCCAGACGGTCGGCCTCCTGCGCGACCGCCAGGTTGTCCGCGTCCATGCCGGCACCCCAGTAACCGAGGTTGATCCCGAGCCGCATGCATACCCCTTACTGATCAGTAACGTCCCTGTGCCGGGGACTCTAGCGCGCATGGCGCGAATCCGGCAGGGCCGGGCTGTCCACAGGACGGCCTGTGCCGCCCTTCCGGCCAGTAATCTCGGCCCATGGAGCAGAGGCACCTGGGGCTTACGGGCCTGCGCGTTTCCCGGATCGGGCTGGGCACTCTCACCTGGGCCCGGGAGACCGATGAGCACGACGCCGCCGACCAGCTCAAGACCTTCTGGGAGGCAGGCGGCACCCTCGTCGACACCGCCGACGTGTACGCCGACGGCCTGGCCGAGCACCTGCTCGGCCGGATGATCGACGGGATGCTCCCGCGCGACGATCTGGTCATCGCGACCAAGGCGGGCAGCGTCCCGGACCCGGACCGCCGCTTCGACGGCTCGCGCGGTCACCTCCTCGCGGCGCTCGACGCCTCGCTCGAGCGCCTGGGGACCGACCACGTCGATCTGTGGCAGGTCCACGCCTTCGACCCGCGAACCCCGCTGGAGGAGACCCTGCAGGCCCTGGACATCGCCGTGAGCAGCGGCCGGGCCCGGTACGTGGGCGTCTCGAACTTCTGCGGATGGCAGCTCGCGAAGGCCGCGACCTGGCAGCTGGCCGCCCCCGGCGGCCCCCGCACCCGCCTGGCCGGTATCCAGCTCGAGTACTCCCTGCTGCAACGCGGCGTGGAGCGCGAGGTGCTGCCGGCCGCGCGGGACCTCGGCGTGGGGCTGCTGCCCTCGTCCCCGCTCGGGCGGGGGGTGCTGACCGGCAAGTACCGCCACGCCACGCCGGCGGACTCCCGGGGGGCCTCCGCGCACATGGCGGCTTTCGTGGCTCCGTACCTGGACGAGACGGCGGCCCGGATCGTCGACGCGGTGACGACGGCGGCCGACGGCCTCGCCACCACCGCCCTGGAGGTCGCGCTCGCCTGGGTCCGGGACCGCCCCGGGGTGACAGCCCCGATCGTGGGGGCCCGCACGGCGCACCAGCTCGCGGCCGCCCTGTCAGTGGAGCGTCTTACGCTTCCCGAAGAGATCCGCCGGGCACTGGACGACGTGTCCGCGCCCGTGCACCGCTATCCCGACCAGGACTGGAGCACGTTGTGAACACCGACCGCCCTGCCGGTGACGCCACTGACCGCGGGGAGGAGCCGCCCACCGGGCGCGCCGCGGCCGAGGCTCTCTCGGCAGCCGTCCGGGCCGTGGAGAGCGGGGAGCGCCCGGCGTCGTCGTTCTTCACCGAACGGCCATCGGCGGGCCCCGGCTCCTCCCGTCCCGGGCCGTCCGGTTCCGCGGGGCCGGCCGCGGACGGTCCCGCGCCCGCGGCGCGGTCTCCCCGGCCGCAGGTCCCGCGGACGGGGCTGCCGGAGGCCGAGCGGATCGCCCGCACCGCCACCGTGCGCGAGGCCCTGGCGGCCGGAGGTGCGCCGGAATCGCTGGCGGAATCCGTGGTGGCCGCGCTCGGAGAGAGCGCCGCGCAGGCGTTGCGCGAGGACCCCTGGCAGCTGCTCGGCGTTCCAGGCGTCCGGGTGGAGCAGGCCGACGGCTTCGCGCGGGCCGCGCTGGGTCCGGAGTGCGGGCCGGGGGACGAGCGCCGTACCCGGGCCCTGGTGGGGCATCTGCTCGAGCGCGCCGCGCTGGAGGGGCACACCGCGCTGGATCCGGACTCCGTCACGGCGGGCCTGGAGCGGTACGGCGTCCCGGAGCCGCCACAGGCACTGAACGACGCGATCGCGGACGGTTCGGTGCTGGTGTTCCAGGACGCCCTGGATTCCGCTGCCTCCCCGAGCGCCGCCGCGGGAGCAGTCGGCGACGAGGCGGAGGAGCGGCCTGTGCGGGTGCTGGTCGGCCTCGACCGGTACGCCCTTGCGGAGGAGAGCCTCGCGGACGGGTTCGCCCGGCTGATCAACACCTTCGAGCCCTCCTCCGAGGACGCTGCCGCCGCCTGGGAGCAGGCTGCGGCAACGGCACCCTCTGCCTCGGCGGCCGAGCTGATCCGTGCCTCGGCCTCGGCCGGACTCGTCGCGCACACCGGCGGCGAGGAGGCCCGGGCGGAGCCCGCGGCCCTCGTGGCCGCAGCCCGCGGCCTCGGGCTGCGGGCCTTCGCAGCCGCGCACACCCCGGAGGGGCGGGGACGGCTGACAGGCCTGCTCGACGGCGCCCCCACCGGCGCCGGAGACTCCGACGCCGCCGGTTCTTCCGGCGGCGCGGCGCTCACGCTGGACGGGCTTCTGTCGGGCACCGAGGGGCCCGCGCGCGACGAGGAGGGCCGACTCGCCCTCGATGTCCTCGCGGTACTGGACGCATCCCAACTCGACGTGGAACGGGCCGCCGCCCTCGCCGAGTCCCTGCCCGACGGCGCCCGGCTCGTGCTGAGCGGTGACCCGGGTGTGCTCTGGTCAGCGGGACCGGGGCGGGTGTTCGCCGACCTGCTCGCCTCCCGGGCCTGCCCGCACGTCGTCTCCCGGACCCCCGACCCCGGGCCGATCGGCGAACTGGTCTCGTCCGTCGGTGCCGGAGAGCTGCCTCAGGTCGACGCGCCCGGCAGGGAAGTGGTGATCGTGCCCGTGCGGGACGCGGGCGAAGCGGTGCACCGGACCGTCCAGCTCGTCGCCGATTCGGTGCCGCGGGCGATCGGCATCCCCGCGGACAGCACCCAGGTGATCGTCCCGGCGCACGGGGGGCCGACGGGCACACGGGCGCTGAACGCCGCTCTCAAGGAACACCTCAACCCGGGCCCGGGCCGCTTCGGCGGCTTCGATCCCGGAGACCGGGTGGCCCACACGCGCGGAACGGGACACATCGTCCCGGGCACGGTCGTCTCGGCTGACGCGGACGGCCTGCACCTGTCCTGCGACGACGGCCGGGTCGTCGTCCCGCCGGAGCAGGTCCCGGACCGCGTCCGGCACGGCTGGGCGATCACGGCACACCAGGCCGCCGGCGCACGCTGGCCGGCCGCGGTCGTCGTGGTTCCCGGGGACGCCGGTCCGCTGCTCACCCGGGCCTGGGTCTACACCGCGTTCGGCCGCGGGGAGCGGCACCTGTCCGTGGTGCACGGGGCGGATCAGCAGCTGCCCCGCGCGGTGCGGGAGACGCCCGCCCGGGAGAGGACGACCCGGCTGCGGACGCTTCTGGCACCGGCAGCCGGGTGAGCATCCGGCGGGACGTCGTCAGACGTCCTCCTCGTCGAGCCGGTCGTCGAAGACGGCGCTGACGTCGAAGCGGCACACCACGCGTTCGGGATCCGCCTCGTCGAACGGGGTGTTCAGCCACTCCCCCGGCGCGGCGGGCTCGTCCGCGGCCGCCACCCAGAGCGTGGAGTCTCCCTCCTCGAGGCCGAACTCCGCGTGTCGGGTGGCGATCTCGTCCGGCTCGAACTCGCCGAACAGGACCCCGAGGGCAGCATGCACGCTGCTGCCGACGACTGCGGAGGCGGCCTCGAGGTCGCCCTCCGCAACGGAGTCCGGGTCGAGGTCGGCCACCCGCTGGGCCTGGGCCAGCAGCCGGTGGGGTTCCACGACCGCGTAGTCGCGGCGGATCAGCACGCTGATCGCGTTCGGCTCCTCGGGCCCGGTGTAGGCGGGGAGGCCCTCATCCCCCGGGATCTCGAAGGGGGTGACCTCGTCGTGGCGGTCGTAGAGCAGTTCGTCGTACTCCTCGGCCGCCGCCGCCAGCTCGTTGAAGGCGGCGAAGACGGCCGGGTCGTCCTCGCCCGAACGTCGCTCGACCGCCTCGAGGTGGCGGTCCAGCGCGGCTTTGACCGCCTCGGCGGCGGCGCGTACCTCGGCAGCGGATGGCTGCGCAGCATCAGACATGGTGCAGACGCTATCCGTACCGGGCCACTGTCCGCACAATGGATTCGATGCCGGAATACGAATTTCGTGACGTGTACGTCCCGCGTGGGGTGTCCCGGAAGGACACCGCACGCCTGCTGACCGACCATGCCGAATACGGACACTGGGAGTTGGACCGCCTGCGGCTGCACCCCGACGGCAGCCGTCGGGTGCGGCTGCGCCGCCGGATCATCCGCCAGGTGCGCGCCACGTGGTGACTGCCGGGACTGCGCAGCCGCACACGGCATGAGAGCGGGCCCCGGACGTGTCCGGGGCCCGCTCCTGTGATCCGCGGGTCACCGCGGTTCCGCCTCAGGACCGGGAGGCCGCCCGGGAACGGCGGAACAGCACCGCACCACCCAGGACGAGCGCCGCGCCCGCGGGCAGGGCGACGCCCGTGAGCCCGGAGGAAGTGCCGGTCTCGGCCAGCTCGACCTGCTCACCGGAGGTGCCGTCCGTGTCCGGAGTGTTCGGGCTGTCGCCCTCCTCCTCGTCCCCGGGGGTCTCCGGAGAGTCCCCGCCCTGCAGCGTGGTGCCCTGGGCGCACCCGTTGTCGGCCGACAGGTTGTCGAGGGAAGCGAGGCCGATGTTGTTGCCGCAGAGGTTGACGGGCGCCTCGATCGGCAGCTGGATCACGTTGCCGGAGCCGGTCCCCTCCGACTCGTTGCTGAGACCGGTGGTGCCGGAATCGCCGGCCGTCTCGTCGGAGCCGCTGTCGCCCGCACTGCCGCCCGACCGTGTGGCGCAGTCGTTGCCGGCCGCGGGGTTGAGGGCCCCGAGGACGTTCACCGTGTTGCCACAGATGTTCACCGGCACATGTACGGGCGCCTGGACGACGTTTCCGGTGAGGAGGCCCGACGCTTCCTCGGTGAGCCCCTTGGCGCCCGCATCCGCGTGCGCGTAACCACCGGTGATGGCGAGCATTCCGCTCGCGGCCGCAACGGTGATCAGGCCTTTTCTTGCGACCTGTCGCATAGCTTTCTTCCCCTGCCTAAATTTCAGGAATGCTCGCGGGCTAACTGCCCGGTAGCCAATTCCACGTGACCCCGGAATGCCTCTGGCACCCCGGGGCCACGCGGGATCACACCCTCATGGGCTGTGTCACAACATCACTTCGTGCTGCACGTGTTGCCGAAGGAGGGATTGAGAGCACCGATCACGGAGACCGAGTCGCCGCACACGTTCAGCGGAACATGCACCGGCGCCTGGACGACGTTGCCCGACGCGGTCCCGGAGGAATGCGCGGAGGCACCCCTGGCAGCAGACTCGGCGACGGCTGTACCCGCAGCGGCGAGCACGAGACCGCCGACGACCGCCGTGGCGGCCACGACCTGCTGGATCATTCTTCCTCCTTGTGGCAGAACGGGCCCTTGGCGAAAGGCCCACACAGGCTGCAACGAGAGGGGGAGAGATTGGGCTACGGAGACGAAAGTTCATTCACTCGATCAGGTGGGGTGGGCCGGATACCGGATTGACGCAGGGCTCCGGCCGCATCGCGGCCGGAGCCCTGGCATCAGCTCCCGTCGAGGAACCGGTCGAGAACCCGGACCCCGAATTTCAGGCCGTCCACGGGAACCCTCTCGTCCACGCCGTGGAACATTCCGGCGAAGTCCAGCTCGGGCGGAAGCTGCAGAGGCGCGAAGCCGAAGCACCGGATGCCGAGATCGTCGAACGACTTGGCGTCGGTGCCGCCGGAGAGGCAGTACGGCACGGCGCGGGCGATCGGGTCCTCCGCCCGCAGGGCGGTCTGCATGGCGTCGACGAGGTTCCCGTCGAAGCTCGTCTCGAGCGCCTTGTCCGCGTGCACGTCCTCACGTTTGACCCGCGGGCCCAGGACCCGGTCGAGGTCGGCGAGGAACTCCTCCTCGTACCCGGGCAGGAACCGGCCGTCGACGTGTGCCGTGGCCTGCCCCGGAATCACGTTCACCTTGTACCCGGCGCCCAGCATGGTCGGCGCTGCGGTGTTGCGCAGCGTGGCCCCGATGATCTTGGCGATGCCGCCGAGCTTGGCGAGCGTCGCGTCCATGTCCTCCGGATCGAGCGGCGTGCCCAGGGCGTCCGACAGCTCGTCGAGGAACGAGCGCACCGTCTTGGTGACCCGGACGGGGAACGTGTGGCGGCCCAGACGGCCGACCGCCTCGCACAGCTCGGTGATCGCGTTGTCGTTGTTGGTCATCGAGCCGTGGCCTGCGGTGCCGTCCACGGTGAGCCGCATCCAGTGCATGCCCTTCTGGGCCGTCTCCACCAGGTACAGCCGCAGGTTCTCGTTGACCGTGAACGAGAACCCGCCGACCTCGCCGATCGCCTCGGTGACCCCTTCGAAGAGGTCCGGGTGCTCGTCGACGAGGTGCCGAGCGCCGTACACACCGCCCGCCTCCTCGTCTGCGAGGAAGGCGAGCACGATGTCCCGCGGAGGTTTGCGGCCGCTGCGCATCCGCTCCCGGACGACCGCCAGCGTCATGGCGTCCATGTCCTTCATGTCGACGGCTCCGCGTCCCCAGAGGCAGCCGTCCGCAATCTCCCCGGAGAAGGGGTGGTGGGTCCAGTCCTCCGCATTGGCCGGCACCACGTCGGTGTGCCCGTGGATGAGGAGCGCGGGCCGCGACGGGTCCTCTCCCTCGATCCTTGCCACGGTGGAGGCACGGCCCGGGTGGGACTCGAAGATCTGTGGTTCGAGGCCGACTTCCGCGAGCTTCTCGGCGAGGTACTCGGCGGCGGCGCGCTCGCCCGGGCCCGAGTGGTCGCCGTAGTTGCTCGTGTCGATCCGGATCAGGTCCCGGCAGAGGCCGACGACTTCATCCTCGGCATTCCCGCCTGCGGCGGTGCCGGACTTCCTCGTGGCCGGGTTCGACTCGCTCACGCTCTGCCTCCTCGTGGTGCGTTGCCGCCGGGCCGGCCTGCGGACCGCGCGGCAGGATCCGTGGCCATCCTCCCGCGGCGGAGGGCGCAGCCCAAGGCCGCGTCGGTCCCGGCCGTGCGGCCGGCGGACGATGCGGCGACCGTGTCCCCGGTTCGGGTGATCGGCCACGCCTGGATGTTTGCTATGGTTTTCCACGTCGGAACGGCCCCGGGGCCGGACGGCACACACCTTGTCCGGGTGGCGGAATGGCAGACGCGCTAGCTTGAGGTGCTAGTGCCCTTTATCGGGCGTGGGGGTTCAAGTCCCCCCTCGGACACCACGGAAAACGGGTGGCTGCACACGAGCAGCCACCCGTTCGCGTGGGACAGGCGCTCCCGGGCCGGCGGCCCGGGTCCCGAGGCCGTCGTGTCAGGCGCGACTGCCGACGCGCACGTCCGACCGTTCACCCTCCGGCTTCCGGTTCTGCGTCACCAGCAGGCGCCTGCCGATCCGCCGTTTCACCCCGCGCACCAGCCTCTCCGCCGTGAACGAAGCACCGTAGACGAAGCGCATGGACGGGCCGAAGGAGGGCGCAGTCAGCAGCCCGGCGAAGAAGAGCCCGGGGCGCGACGACTCGAAGCGGCCGTTGAGCTCGGGGGCGCGGCCCGTCTCGCCGACGCGCCGGAGCTCGCCGCGCAGCCGGGCGTCGATCATGGACAGCCGGGCCAGGTCCGGGACGAAGCCGGTGGCAGCGATCACGTGCTCGGTGTCCACGGCTGCGAGTTCACCGTCGGTGGTGACGAACCCCAGCCGGACCCCGCCCGCCCTCGGCTGGGCACTGCGCAGCCGGTGCCCCAGCAGCGCTGGAACACTGCCCTCGACACGGTCGCGGAGCCACCAGGCACCGGCGGGCCCGAGCGCGGTGGCGGCAATGCGCACCCGGGTCGGGCCGGGCAGCCTGCGGACCGCCCAGGGGATCTCGGACCACACCCAGCTGGGCCATCCCGTGCCCAGGCCGCAGTGCGGATCGCGCAGCGAGGTCAGCAGCCCGCGCTCGAGCGGCTGGGGCCGGGTGTTCCACCGGATGCCCCCGGCGCGCGCGACGATGCGCGCCTGTGCTCCCTCCTCGGCCAGCAGCGCCGCGGTCTCCAGCGCCGCCTGCCCGGCGCCGATGACGGTGACGTCCTTCCCCTTGAACACCGAGAGGTCGCGATGGTCGCTGCTGTGCGACACGAGGCCCGCCGGCAACGGTCCGAGGGGCGCCGGGCGGTGTACGAACGGCATCACGCCTACGGCCAGGGCCACGGTCCGGGTGGGGACGATCTCTCCGTCGGCGGTCTCCACCCGGAAGCCGTCGCGGTACGGGCGGACCGCGGTGACCGTCTGCTCGTCGATGCTGGGCACGGCGCGCTCGCCGAACCAGAGTCCGTACTCGGTGAAGGTGTCGATCGACATCGGGTGGCCGTGCTCGGCCGGAAGGTTCCGGGAGGCGCAGAAGGCGGACAGCGTGATGTCGCCGGAGGGGTCCGACAGGTTCGACGACCACGGCTCCGACTTGAGGAACATTCCTTCGGGCATGTGGTCGCGCCACGAGGCCATGGGGCGGCCGAACACCCGCAGCCGCAGCCCGGCGGCGGCCGCGTGCGCGGCGATCGACAGGCCGTAGGGACCGGCGCCCACGACTACCAGGTCGTACATGATGCTCCCGCTCTCTGGTCGTTGCATTGCGAAGGACGGTCGTCCGCCCGTCGGACGGGACGGAGGGTGGGTGCGGGCGGACGCCGGGTACGACGGAGCCGTTCGAGGCCCTTGCGGCCCGCACGGCGTGTCCAGCCGGCCGCCATGGCGAAGAACGGCGCGGGGTCGTCGGCTGCGAACCAGGCCGCTTCCGCGTTCCGTTCACGGCCGGTTGCGGCGGTCTCCGCCGCGGCGGCGGCGCGTCCCGCACGGGGCCGTGGCTTCCTCGCTGCGGCCAGCGCCGACAGCAGCGCGTAGTTCTCGGCGACGAACAGTCGGCCCGCCACCGGCTGGGGCGTGGTGACGTTCCGGCCGGTGAGGTCCAGGTGGAGGGCCCGCACGACGTCCAGGCCGCTCCGGTCGGTGAACAGCCGGAACTGGGCTCCGGGCCGGGGATTGAAGTCGAGCAGGTGGTACTTGCCCTCGGCGTCCCTGCGGAAGTCCAGATCGAGGATTCCCCGGTAGCCCAGGTTCGTTGCCAGCCGCACCGCGGATTCCTCCACCTGGGGGTTGGGGAGCCACCTGCCCACCGCGGTCAGTCCGGCGCCGGGCGGCCAGGCGAGCTCCTTGCGTCCCGTGCCGCCGATGAGACACCCGGCCGGCCCGGCGAAACACCCGTGGTAGAACCAGTCGGTCCCGCGCCCGCCCGGGAGATGGCGTTGCAGCAGCAGGCGGCTTCCTGCCCGACCGCTCTGGTCGAACAGACGCCGGGCCTCGTCGGCCGTGCGGACCAGCGAGGTGCTGCGCAGGCCGGTCGCTGCGTCCAGCAGCCAGGGCCTGCTCCATTTCGCGACCACCGGCAGCCCGAGTTCCTTCGCGGCCGCGGCCGCTTCCCGGGAACTGCCCGGTACCACCGTCCGTGGATGCGGGACGTCCCACTGCTCGCACAGCCGCGCGAGCTGCACCTTGTCCGCCACCTGCCGCAGCAGGAAGGACGACTGACGGGGCAGCAGATACCGGTCGGCGAGGCGGTCGGCCCACCGCGCCGTCGAGATCGCGCTGCGGTCGTCCATGGGGATGAGCACCGCGGGCCGGCCGATGCGTTCGGAGACCTGCTGGAGCGCCTCGACGAACCGGCCGGCCGAGGGGGCACCGCCGGGCCAGTCGTGCGCGCGGTGCACGAAGCGGGAGTGGTTGACGGGGCTGCGCGGCGACTCGACGAGGGAGTGGACCTCGATCCCGGCCCTGCCCAGTGACCTGGCCGCCCCCAGGGTGCCGTGGTGGTAGGGGTTCCTGTCGAGGCGGAGCACGAGCGCGGGCACCTCGGTGTCGAACGAAACGGGTCTGTGGCGCACTGCTCCTCTTCCGGATTCCTTGGGCCGCGCGGGCGGTGGTGCTCCCGGACGGGCTATCGGCGAGTTGCGCTGGAGCTATTCGACATATGTCCCGATTACCGTCGGGGACCATCCGCCCCGAAGGGGCAAGTCCGCCTTAAGGAGTAGCCATGGACGTGCGGCCGCGACGGTTGCTGGCGATGAGCGTGGGGGCCGTCGCCGCCGGCGCCCTGTTCACGGGTGCCGCCATGGCCACGGGCTGTACTCACCCCGGGACCGAGGTGCGCGGGCCCCTGCCCCGGCAGGCCACCGGAGTCCCGTGGGGGGCCTATCTGGGATCGGGCCCCGAAGGGGTGCTGCGGATGCAGCGGTTCGAGCGATGGCTCGGGGAGACGGACCTGAAGGTGGGCCATACGTATCTCGGTGGTCACCGGTGGAGGGACATCGAGGGCGACCCGCGGGTCCTGCGCGCGTGGTCCCGCTGGAAGCAGGGGGCCGCCGGCCGGCTGTTCGTCCTCAACGTTCCGATGCTGGAGCGCAACGAGGAGGAGGTGCCCGACGACCGGGTCGCCGTGCTGCTGCGGCAGGGGGCCGGCGGCGGCTTCGACACGCACTTCCTCACCCTGGCCCGCCGGCTGACCGGACTCGGCCTCCAGGACGCGGTGATCGTGCTGGGGTGGGAGATGAACGGGACGACGTACACCGGGCGGTGCGCGCCCCACCCGCAGGCGTGGCGGGCGTACTTCCGTAGCATCGTCACGGCGATGCGCTCGGTTCCCGGCCAGCGGTTCCGCTTCGAGTTCACCCCGAGCCGGGGGCGGGACGCGATCCCCTGGACGCGCTGCTACCCGGGTGACGACGTCGTCGACATCGTGGGCATGGACTCCTACGACCAGCCGCCCGGGGACGACTTCGACGACCAGGTGGACCAGCCGTTCGGACTGCGCAGGCACGTGGAGTTCGCGACCGCGCACCGCAAGCCGTTCTCGTACCCGGAGTGGGGTCTGTTCCGCAACGGCGACAATGCCGAGTACATGCGCCGCATGCTCGCCTGGATCGCCGAGAACCCACCGGAATACCACACCTTGACGGACTACTGCCCGCACGGCGTGTGGTCGTGCGACGAGAACTCCCGCGCGTCGCAGGTGTTCCGCTCGGTGCAGTACAGCCCGGAGGGCACGGCGCCCGAGCCCGAGCCGGAGCACCGGGCCGAGGACCACGGGCTGTTCCCCGCGCGCTGGCTCGACGCGCTGCTCGGGCAACGGCGGCAGTGCACGAGGAAGTCCCGCCGCCCCTGCTGAGCACCGGGCCGGTGTCATCGCCGGCCCGCCCTGGCCCGCAGCTGGTCGATTCCGGTGCGCAGCGCCGGAAGCCGCTGCCGGAGCAGCTCGGCCAGCCGTGACCAGCCGGTCACCTGGGCCGCGTACAGGTCCAGCACCGGCCCCAGCGGACGCTGCGCCAGGATCAGACGGCGGTTGGCGACCTGTACGGGCCGCCAGTGGCGCTTGGACGGCTCGGTTCCGCGCAGCAGGCTCACCACGGAGCGGCCGGTGCTCGCGGCGAGGGCGGTGTCGTGGCGCAGGAGCATGGTGGTGACGTCGGCCTTCGCCCGCAGGTCCGGGTGGACGCCGTAGAGGTAGCCGCCGGCCAGGTCCGGGGACATCAGCGTGACGTCGGCGGCCATGATCCGCTCGCCGATCCGGTACTGGGTGAGCGTGGCGTCACCGGTTCCGACCATCTGCCGTGTGGCGCGTGCGAGATGCTCGGCGAAGCGTGGCCGGAGATGTTCGGGGGTCACCCTGCGGCCGAGCCACTGCATGCCGTGGAGTTCCAGCAAGGTGGCGACGGCCGCGGGGACTTCGTGCTCGGGCACGCTGCGGTGCTCGATGCCGAGCCGGTCGAGCCGCCGGAGCTTTCCACGGCTCCTGCGGGCGCTGGAGGCCGGCAGCCGCGCCAGCAACTGGTCCATCGGCAGGGCGGGCAGTTCCAGGCAGACCGAGTCGGTGAGGCTCCGGACCGGGCCGGGCCAGTGGGCCAGGATCCGTTCCGCCGCGGCCCCCGGCCGCACCTCGCGCAGGTCCACCAGGGACGTGCGCGCGACACGGTGGAGGCCGCGAGCCAGGGCGTGCGCGGCGGGGCCGGAGCAGGCGTCGTCCAGGAGGACGTCGAAGAAGTCCGAGATGCCGCCGCCCAGCGGCACGAGGACCGGTAGGGGGCGGTGGGCGAGCATCAGGGCCGCGGCGCCGACCAGGCAGCCGTCCCGCCGGACGAGGACGAGCCGCAGCCGGCCCGCGCTCCCGTAGGACAGCCACCAGGAGTGCAGCCATGCGTGGGTCTGGAACGGGGTGGCCGTCGCACAGCGCCGGTGGAGGCTCTCCCACTCGGGGCCCAGCGCCTCGAAGGCCTGCGGATCACGGCAGAGCGTGGTCCGCAGGCCGGACGATTCGGGTTTCTGCGTCACCGGGCCCCTGCCCGGTCGGATCTCGCCGCCCCACCGGCCGGGTCGAGGTCGGCGGGCTGCACGGTGCTCATCACCACGGTCGCCGTTCCCGGGCCTGCGGGAGCCGTGAGGCGCGCCCCGGGCTCGGTGGCCGGAGCGGGGACGCCGGACAGCGGGGTGCGACGGCGCGAGCCCGGCCCGGCGAGCATGACCAGGCCGCCCAGGAGTCCGCCCGCGCAGGCGCCGACGCCGGCTGCGACGGTGGTGGACGGGGAGGACGGGGCAGTGGGCGTGACGGCTCGGGCGAAGACGGTGAGCCGTACGCTGCTGTTCGTCGTCGCCGCGTTGGCGTTCTCGGTCAGCGCACGGGCGATCGCGTTGACCTTCGCCGCGGCGTGCCGGGGGCTGCGGTCGGAGCCGGTGATCTCGACCATCGGAGCGTCCGGGGACGTCACGGCCCGGACGGTGTCCCGCAGTTCGGCCACCGGATCCTTGGTGACCGCCCGGGCCTGTCCCAGGACCCCGTTCCCGGTCGCAACGCGGCCGAACGCCTGGGCGAAGCCGAGGGCGGTCCCCGGGTCGGTGGATCCGACGGGCACCGCGACGACGTAGCCGGTGGCGGTGTACTCGGGCGGGGCCAGCCGGCCGTACGCCGCGCCGCCGAGCGCTCCGATCACGGCGAGGGCCGCGAGGGGCCACCAGGCGGGCAGGGAGGCGGAGATCCGCCGCCGGGGCGGGGCGGCGACGGGGACGGCGGGCTCTGTGCGGACGGTGTCGGTCATGGCGACGCTCACCTCTTCGGGTCGGACACGGCGGGGGTGGAAGGAAGGTCGAGGGCGGGCCCGGCCCCGGGGAGGCAGCAGCCCGGGCCCGGTGCGGCGGTTCGTTCGTAGAGCGCCATCAGGCGGTCGGCGCTGCGGGCGATGCCGTACCGGTGCACGGCCGGGGGGACGGGCAGCCGGGGACGCCATCCCACGGCGTGCTCGCGCAGGGCGGCCGTCATGGCGGGTGTCCCGGGGCCGATGCGCCGTGCGCCCGGCGCGGCGGACAGCGGCAGTTCGTCCACGGCGGGACAGGTGACGTGCACGACGGGCAGCCCGGAGGCGAGCGCTTCGACGACGGCCAGCCCGAAGGACTCCTCGGTCGACGCGGATGCGAACACATCCATGGCGGCGAGGAGTTGTGGGATGTCGGAGGGGCGGTCCCCGGTCGCTTCGACGATGCCGTCGCGCTCGCCGAGCAGATGGACGCGGTCGGCCGCACCGAGCCGTTCCGCGAGTCCCCGCAGCGGCGCCCGCTCCGGCCCTTCACCGACCAGTACGAGCCGGGCCTGCGGGAGCCCGGCCACGGCGCGCACCAGGACGTCGAACTGCTTGCCGGGGACGAGCCGGCCGACTCCGCCGACCACGAAGTCGCGTTCAGGGATGCCGAGCCGGGTGCGGGCCGCCGTCCGGGCGGCCGGGTCGAAGCGGAAGCGGTCGGCGTCGATCCCGTTCGGCACCAGGTGGACCCGGGCTGCGGGCACGCCCCAGGCGCGGAGCCGGTCCGCGATCGTGGCCGAGACGGCGACGGTGGCCGAGCCCAGCCGTTCGGTGGCGAGGTAGAGGGCGCGGACCGAGCGGGTGAGGGGCCGGCCCTCCATGACGGACGCGCCCAGGGAATGCTCGGTGGCGACCACGCTGCGCACTCCGGCCAGCCGGGCGGCGGTGCGGCCGAAGACGCAGGCCCGGTAGAGGTGCGTGTGCACCAGGTCGTAGCCGCCGGTCCGGATGAGGCGGACCAGCCGGGGCAGGGCGCTCGCGTCACGGTTGCTGCGCATGCCCAGATGCGTGACCCGGGTTCCGTCAGCCCGGATGCCGTGCGCCACGACCCCCGGATTGGTGAGCGTGACGACGTCGCAGCGGGCGGGCAGATGGCGCAGCAGCAGCCGGAGTTGCTGCTCCGCACCGCCGGCCCCGAGGCCGGTGATGATGTGCAGGACCCTCATGAGGGCGCCCCGGCGAAAGGCGCGGCGCCTGTGTCCCTTACGGGCAGGGGGCGGCGGCGTGCGGGGTGGAACAGTCGCTTGGCGGCCAGTCTCCAGGCCGTGTCCCGGTCTCCGACGTGGATGCGGGGCAGTGCGTACGGGCCGGTGAGCGGTCCGGGGTCGATGGCGCAGGCGTAGTCGTAACCGGCGGCACGGACGGCCCCGATGGCACGCCGGTCGACCGCACCGTACGCGTAGCAGTAGCCGTCGACGGGGCGGCCGCTGATCTCGTGCAGCAGGTCGCGGCTGCGGGCGGTCTCCCGGCGCAGGGTGTCCTCGTCGGCCTCCGGGAGGGAGACGTGCCGGTGGCCGTGCGAGCCGATCTCCATGCCGGCGTCGGCCGCGGCCCGGATCCCGTCCTCGGTCAGCAGGGTCTTGCGGGGGCCGAGAGGGTCCCAGTCGTTGGTTCCGCCGGGCCGGCCGGACAGCACGAACACCGTCGCTGTGCAGCCGTGTTCGTGCAGCAGGGGGATCGCGTTCCGCACGAAGTCCGCGTAGCCGTCGTCGAAGGTGAGGCCGACGAGCCCGGAGGCCCGTCCGGCGACGCGGGCCCGCAGCAGTTCGGCCACACCGACGCCGCGCAGGCCGCGGCTGCGGAGCCATCGCAACTGGCGGCGCAGCCGGTCGGGCCGCACGGTGATGCGGTAGGGGTCCTCGGTGAAGTCGGTGACGGAGTGGTACATCAGCAGCCAGGGGTCAGCGCGCATGGCAGAGCCTTTGTTTGACGGTGGCGAGCAGCGACGGGACCTCGGGGGCCCGGACGGCGAGTGCCGCCGCGGCGAAGGCCGCCGGAACCACGACCGCGCCGGCCGCCGCTGCCGCGGTCGCGGACGCCGGAAGACCGGAGACTGCCCATCCGGCGGCTGTGGCGGCCGCGGCAGCGAGCACCAGCCGGGCGAGGCCCGCGGTGATCCGCCGTACGTCGACGGCGACCAGGCGGGTCCTCAGCCCGTGGAGCAGCATCGCAGCGGTGACGGTGATGCCCAGGGCATTGGCTGCGGCGATGCCGTGGACGCCCCAGCGGGGGGCGGCCAGGACTCCGGCGGCGACGGTCAGGCACAGGCCGGCGCCCATGGCTGCGGCCGGGAACCAGGTGGGCCGGGCGGCGGAGAAGAAGGGACGTACCAGCGCCCCCGCCAGGCTGTGGCCGAGCAGTCCGAGCGCGTAGACGCGCATCACCGAGGCGGTCGCGGCGGTGTCGCCGGCAGTGAACGCCCCGCGCCGGAAGAGGAGTTCGGTGATGCTCGGGGCGAGCGCCACGACGTAGGCGGCTCCGAGGAGGACGACCGTTCCCGCCAGGGTGAGATCGCGTTCGATGCGGCGGCGGGCACCGTCGGTGTCGCCGTCGGCCATGGCACGGGCGACCAGGGGGAAGGTCACGGTGCAGACCATGAGGGAGAGCACCATGGGGACCTGGGCGACCTTCTGAGCGTAGTTGAGGTGCGAGATGGCGCCCGGCGGCAGGGAGGAGCCGATGTTGCGCTCGGCCAGCACCTGGGCCTGCCGGGCGACTGCGAACAGCGCGACCGGCGCGAGCACCGGCAGGGCCACACCGGGAACCGCCGAGGGCAGCAGGGCCCGGGGGCCGGAGAGCCGCCGGGGCTTCCGGGGCCACCTCGGCAACTGCTTGCACAGCGTGGGAAGTTGGACCAGAACCATGCACAGGCTGCCCACTGCGACGCCCGCGGCGGCCGCCCGTACCCCCCAACGGCCGTGCAGGGTCGCCGTCATCGCGAGGATTCCGGCGTTGTAGGCGACGTAGATCGCGGCCGGCGGTACGAACCGTCGGTGGGCGCGCAGGGCGGCGCTGCAGTATCCGGCGATGCCGAAGGTGAAGACGGTGACGGAGGTGAGCCGCGTGCAGTCCACCGCCAGTGCCGGGTCCGCGAGGCCCGGTGCGAGGGTGCGGACGACGACCGGCGCCGCAACGGCGAGCAGGGCGGCGCAGCCCGCGAGGGCGAGGGTGAGCCGTGGTGCGGTACGGGCGAGCAACGCTCCGACCGGGTCGGGGCCGAGACGGTTCTGCGGGCCGTCCCCTCCGGGTCCGGTCCGGCGGGCGAGGTCGGCGCGGCGGGCGAGCGCCATGCTGAACGCGGGGACCATCACCAGCGCCATCGCGTCCTCGATGAGGAGCGTCGAGGCGAACTCGGGCACGGTCCAGGCGACGAGGAAGGCGTCCGTGTCGCCGCCCGCTCCGAAGCAGCCGGCCACCAACTGGTCGCGTACGAGGCCGAACAGGGCTCCCGCGACGGTCAGGCCCGCCGTCACGGCAGCGGCCCGTGCGATGAACCGCTCGGGTCCGCGGTCCGGGGCGCCGGGGGTGCCCGTGGGGGGAGCACCGGTGCCGTGCGGCCGACCCGGGGCCTGCGGCCGGACCGCTGCTGCCTCGCTCATCGAGGGACCGGCCCCTCCGCGGCGGCCGCCGGGGAGAACGCCCACCACGCGGCCATGCCGAAGGTGACGGCGGTGAGCACGGTGGAGGGGCCGCCGATGTCCGCGGACAGGAAGTCGGCGAGCTGGAGGACGAGCAGACCGGCCGCGACGAGCCCGCAGTCGCCCGTCCGCGGCCCCCGCAGCCGGCCCCGCAGCCGCCGGAGGACCGCGACCAGCAGCAGGCCCCAGCTGCCCACGACGAGCACGAGGCCGAGCAGCCCCTGCTCGCTGAGGATCAGCAGGTACATGTTGTGCGGTGAGAGCAGGGGTTCGCGGCGGAACTCCACACCGGCGCCTGCGATGTCGCTGCCCGAGGAGAGCCCGATCGAGGCGTGGGAGTCGCGGTTCTCGGGGAACTGCTTGATGCCCACGCCCGTCACCGGCTGCGTCTGCCACATCTCCGTCGCGGCGGACCACATGGAGTAACGGTCCGTCACCGACCGGTCGGGGGCGTCGACGATGCGGGTGATGCTGGTCAGCCGCTCACCGATGAGCCCGGTACCCACGCCGGCGAACCCGGCGATCGCGGCGCCCGCGAGCAGCACGGCGATCAGGGTGCGCAGAGCGGTGCGCAGCCCCGCGAGGAGCAGGACCACCAGGGCGGCCAGGGCCGTCGACAGCCAGACGCCGCGGCTGAACGACATCACCAGCGGCACCGTCAGCAGGGCGGCGCACAGCAGGGCGGACGGCCGGAGCCAGCGCGGCGCCGACGGCGGCGCGGCGAGTCCGACGGCCAGCGCGGTGATCAGCCCGTGGGCGACGACGCCGGCCAGGCCCATGATGTCCAGGGGGCCGAAGGTGCCGACGGCCCGGACGTCCTGGCCGGCGTAGGACGCGCCGGTGCCGGTGAGGTACTGGTGCACGCCGATCGCCCCCTGGACGACGGCGATCAGCACCACGGCGGCGGCGACCGTGCGGAAGTCGCGGCGGGTGCGCAGCAGCAGGAGCAGGGCGACAGGGACGAGGACGAAGATCTGCAGGTACCGGACGAACCCGGGCAGGCTCTGGACCGGATCGGGGGAGGCGGCGGTCGACGCCGCGAACGCCAGTGCGGGCGCAGCCAGTACCAGGGCCGCCCGCAGGGTCAGCGGCCGGTGCCGGTCGTGGATCAGGACCACGACGCAGCAGACCACGAGAACGAGGCAGGAGACGTCCGCGGGCGTGATGTGCACCGCCTCGGTGATGTCCTCGTGGCCGGCCGGAACGCACAGCAGGAGGACCGTGGCGACGGCCGGCAGGACGGGCCACCAGGCGGCGAGCAGGTCCCGGGCGGCGGTCGCCGGAGAGTCCGCCGGGGCGGAACGTGCCGGGGCGCCGCCGGGTGCCGCGGTGCGGTGCAGGGTCGTCCGCGTCATGGTCAGTTGCCCCCAGGCCGGAGGAAGGAGCCCGCGGTGCGCAGCAGGATCCGCACGTCCTGCCACAGCGACCAGGTCTCGATGTAGTGGTTGTCGAACCGTGCGCGGTCCTCGATGGACGTGTCGCCGCGCAGCCCGTGTACCTGGGCCAGCCCGGTGATGCCGACGGGCATCCGGTGGCGTGCGGCGTACCCGGGGTGCGCGAGGGTGAACCGGGCGACGAAGAAGGGGCGTTCGGGCCGGGGGCCGACCAGGCTCATGTCACCGCGGAGCACGTTCCACAGCTGTGGGAGCTCGTCGAGCGACGAGCGCCGCAGGAAGCGGCCGGCGGCGCTCATCCGGTTGTCGTGGGCCACGTTCCAGCGGGTCGCCGACTCGTGTTCGTCGGCGGGCCGGAGGGTCCGGAACTTCAGGACCGTGAACCGTCTGCCGCCCATGCCGATGCGTTCCTGACGGAAGATCACTCCAGGTCCGTCGGAGCGGCGCACGGCGATCGCGCAGGCCAGCAGGAGGGGCCAGAGCACGGCCAGGGCGAGCCCGGAGAGCGCGACGTCGAGGATCCGCTTGCCGAGGACGGCCGCCCGGGGCGGAACCGGCTCGCCGACGCGGCGGCAGGCGAACCCCCAGACGTGTCCCGGATCCGATCCCCGGCCGCGGGCCGGCGACGAGCCGGTGTCGGCCTGCCAGACGGTGCAGCCCTGTGCCGTGAACAGGTCGGCGAGCAGGGCGGATTCGGGGTCTCCCCAGGGGGCGTGGGTGAAGACGGCGTCGCGGACCGAGTTCTGGATCACCGCGCGGGTGATGTCCTCGGGCGAGTGGAGGACGGGCACGGGTGCGTCGGCCGGCTCCCGGTCCGGGTGGACCAGACCGACCGGGCGCATCCCGTATTCGGGGTGGTCCAGCAGGGCGGTGGTGATCCGCAGACCGGCTGGGGCCGCGTCCGCCACCACGAGGGTCGAGTGCGGATTCCTGCGTCTGTGCCGCCTCCGGGCGAAGTGGACGGCGCCGCGCCCGGCGCAGGCGAGCACGACATGCACCACCACCGCGGTCAGCAACGTGGCCCAGCCCAGCGCAGAAGCGGGCCGAACGGAGGCCAGCAGGGCCGCCGAGGCGCACCAGGCGACGACACAATGGCGCGCCAGCCGGGGCGCCTCGTCCAGCGCCGACGGGCGAATCCGGGCGTCGTAGAGCCCGCGGTGCGCGTGCAGCAGCGGGAGGGCCAGGAGGCCGGGCCCGAGTGCGGCCAGCGTCTGGCCGGCCCCGTCGAGGACGGCGGCGGCAGCCAGCACGGCGATGCTGTCGGCGGTGAGGAGGGCCGGGACGTTCCGCCCGGGGCGCCGCTTCGGCGGGCGGGCCGCCGGCGCGGCCCGCCGGACGGTCCGCGGTTTCCGGTGCGTGGGGACCGTGGCCTCCGGGCGCGTGGGGGCCCCCGGAAGGGGGCTCGCCGGCGCCTCGGGCGCCCCCGCGTTGTCCGTGGTCATCGCCCGACGTGCTCCCTGCGGTCGTCCGGAGCGGAGCGGTCGGCGGGCACCCGCGCGGTGCCGGGAACGGGGCTGTGCTGCGGGGCGGTGTCCTCGACGGGCTCGTCGGTGAGCACTTCGTCGTACAGCCGGATGACCTCGTCGGCCGTCCGGCGCACGTCGTACCGGGCCCGGATGTGGTGCCGGCCCTGGAATCCCAGGACTCCGCGCAGACCGGGGTCGTCCAGCAGCGTGCTCACCGCGCGGGCCAGCGCACCGGGGTCCTCCGGCGGCACCAGGCAGTCCGGGATGTGGTCCACGGGCAGGCTTTCGCGGGCTCCGGTGACATCGGTGACGACCACCGGCCGGCCGGACGCCATGGCCTCGAGCGGCACCAGCGCCATGCCCTCCCAGCGCGAGGGGAGGACCACCAGGTCGGCGGCCGTGTACCAGAGCACCGGGTCGGGCGATTCGCCCGCGAACACGACGTTTTCGGCCGCCGTGTCTCGCAGCGTGTCCCGCTGCGGCCCCTCCCCGACGAGCACCAGACGGGCGTCGGGCACCGCATCCGTGACGGCCGGCCAGGCCTGAAGCAGCAGGTCCTGACCCTTCTGGCGACACAGTCTGCCGACGCACACGGCCAGCGGGGCATCGACCGGGACGCCGTACAGGGCGGCCAGCCGGGCCCGGGCGCGGTGGCGAGCCACCTCGTCGGCGGGACGGAAGTGCTCGGTGTCGATGCCGTTGCGCACCACGGTCCAGGGGCCGTCGACCCCGGCGAGCTGACCGCGCTGCCGTTCGTCCTCGCTCACGCAGAGCACCCGGTGGGCCCAGCGGGTGGCGTGGCGTTCCCAGCGCAGCGCGAGTCGCGCGGCCGGGCCGTCGACGGCGTCGAACGACCAGGCGTGGGGCTGGAAGACGGTGGGTGTGCGCCCCCGCAGGGCGAGCCGCACCGCCAGCCCGGCCTTGGCGCTGTGGGCGTGGACCAGATCGGGGCCGAACCGGCGGACGAGGCGCCGGACGCCGCTGATCTCCTGGGGCAGCAGGAGACCGGGATGCCGGTCCGCGTGCCACAGGAGCACATCGGCGCCGGCCTCGGTCGCCGTCTCGCTCAGGACTCCGCCGGGCGGGCAGGCGACGTACACCCTCATGCCGGCCTCGGTCTGATGGCGTACGAGGTCGGTGACCACTCTCGCCACGCCGCCGTCGGACGGCTGGGAGACGTGCAGGACCGTAGGCCCTTTCTGTCCACGCTTCTTCTGCGGCACGCGCTGCTCCCCACACGGACTCGGATGGACCCGGAACCGGCCGTCGCCCGGCCGGGGTTGGCGATGGAGGCGGACGTCAGCGGCGGGCGTCGGTCTGCAGGAACAGCGCCCCGAGGTGGTATCCGTCGCCTTCGGCGTTGAACCGGACCGTCATCTTCCGTCCGCCCTTGGTCAGCGCCCGGCGGAGGTCGAAGATGTCGGAGTCGAAGCCCAGGGTGTTGCGGAAGGCCGGCTCCCGCCGCTCCTCGATCCGCCCGTGATCGGAGATCGTCGAGTTCATCGGGTCTCCGGCCGGGTTGGCGCCGTCGGAGAGCGCAACGGGGGACGCCTTGCCCATCGCCGCGCTCAGCGACTCCCCGCCGGGCCCCCGGTCCCCGTCGTAGGCCACGACGCCGAGGCTGCCGTTCGACCCGGCCGGGACGTCGAGCCCGCCGATGCCGACGGAGCGGCCGGACCGGGGCGAGGTGACCGAGTCGAAGCCGTCCCAGATGGCGAGTTCGCGCAGTGGCGCCTCCCGGTGGGCGTAGGCGACCACCAGGGTCCAGCCGCCCCAGGCGCCGGCCGGGGAGTGCCCCTTGGCCACGTTGAGCTGTCCGACGGTGTAGGCGCCGTTGCGGCTGTCCCGGACGATGCCGGTGACGTCGGCCGACGCCGCGTAGCTGTCGGTGCTGCCGGTCGTCCGGTGACCCACCGTGGTGTCGGCGAGCACCTCCTTGTAGGAACCTCCCGGCTCGGCGAAGAGCACCCGCCCGTTGTCCTTCTCGGGCTTCTGCTCGCCGACCCGGAGGTTTCCGCCCCAGTAGAGGCGTGCGTAGGTGACGGTGGCGTTCTCCGGCAGGTGCAGATCGGCCCGGCTCGAGTTGTAGGTGTTCGGATCGTCGTCGACGTCGACGTACGTCATCTCGTAGTCGCCGTTCGCACCCGTGCCGCCGGACTGTGCCTGTGAGCAGGAGACCTTCGCCTGCCGCTTCTCCGATTCGCAGGTCGCCACCGAGTTGGCGGCGCGCGCGATGCCTCCGTGCTGGACGGCGCGGAACCGCTGGGTGAACGGGATCCGCTTCGCCTCGCCCTTGCCGGCGTCCCCGGTGGTGCGGGCGCTGTCGTCCCGCACGGCCGCTTCGCCCGGAGGAGCGGCCGCCTGCAGCGCCTCCCGCTCGTCGGGAACCGCCACGTACTGCGGCAGCGCGAGGACCGCAACCAGGGACGAGACCGCGCACAGCGCTCCTCGGCTTTTCCGGCCCAGGGAAACCCGCATGAGACGTCCTCCGTTTTCTACGGCTGAATCGCCCAGACAGTGACACGGACCGGAATGAAAATCACGCAAGGCGCGCACCAATGGACCGATAGTGTGACCAGCTCTTCGCCCCATCAACAGGGCGCGCCACACATCCGATGTGCGCAGAGTTCTTCAGTGTGATTGTTACCTTTCCCTCTCGGTCGATGGCGTGGCGCAATGCTCCGTCCAGGTCGTCGGCGCATCCGGTTCCGGTCCCGCTAGTCCTCGGGAGTTCCCTGATGCCTTCGCCGAGCTCCGTACGGAAAACGGTTGAGGAATCCTCACGTCCTGGTGTCACTCGTACTCGTGCGGATTACGCGTACGACACATACAGCCGACTGGCGGGCCCCCTCACCCGCCCCGACCCGGATCTCCCCTACCGGGTCCGCTACCGCAGTCTGCTGGCGCACGAACCGCACCGCATCCGTGCGGGGCTGCTGCTCTGCGCCGCTCCTCTGTTCTCCGCGGTCCTGCTCGTCTGGCTGCTGCAACCGCAGCACTGGGTTCACCGGCAGTACGCCTCGTGGTGGGAGACTGCGGCGGACACCACGATGCTCGTCTCCATCGGTCTGATCGAGTTCTTCCGGCTCTGCACGGTCGTCTCCAACGCCCACGCCACACTGGTCGCCCGTGATCCCATTCCGGTCGTCCCCGAGAAGCGGACCAAGGTCGCCTTCCTGACCTCGTTCGTTCCCGGGAAGGAACCGATCGAGATGGTCACCCGGACCCTGGAGGCGGCGGTGCGGCTGCGTCACCGGGGCCTGCTGCATGTCTGGCTCCTCGACGAGGGCGACGACCCCGAGGTCAAGAAGGTCTGCGCGCGACTCGGCGTGCACCACTTCACCCGCAAGGGCGTGCCGGAGTGGAACCGGCCGACGGGACCGCACCGGGCACGGACCAAGCACGGCAACTACAACGCCTGGCTGGACGCGCACGGCGACGACTACGACTACTTCGCCTCGGTGGACACCGACCACGTGCCGCTCCCCAACTACCTGGAGCGGATGCTCGGTTACTTCCGCGATCCCGACATTGCGTTCGTCGTCGGCCCTCAGGTATACGGCAACTACGAGGCCGCCGTCACCAAGGCCGCCGAAAGCCAGCAGTTCCTCTTCCACGCCCTCATCCAGCGGGCCGGGAACCGTTATGGCGGACCCATGTTCGTCGGCACCAGCAACGCCGTCCGCATCAGCGCCGTCAAAGTGGTCGGAGGTCTCTACGACTCCATCACCGAGGACATGGCCACCGGATTCGAGATCCACCGGACGCGCAATCCACTGACCGGAAACAAATGGCGCTCCGTCTACACGCCGGACGTTCTCGCCGTGGGCGAGGGGCCAACCGCCTGGACGGATTTCTTCACCCAGCAGTTGCGCTGGTCCCGGGGTACCTACGAGACCCTCCTCAAGCAATTCTGGAAGGCGCCGTTCGACCTTCCGCCCGGCAAGCTCCTCAACTACACCTTCATGGTCATCTATTACCCGATGACAGCGCTCAACTGGATTCTCGCAGGGGTCAGTTGTGTGCTCTTCCTGGGCTTCGGGGCGTCGGGCATCCAGATCTCGTCCGAGGTCTGGATGATGCTCTACAGCGATGCCGCGGCCCTCCAGATCGGTCTCTACGTCTGGAACCGGCGCCACAACGTCTCCCCCCACGAGCCGGAGGGGTCCAGCGGGCTCGCCGGGATGCTGATGTCGGCCCTGTCCGCCCCGGTCTACGCCCGTTCGCTGTTCGACGCGGCCCTGCGCCGCAAGAGTTCGTTCGTCGTGACGCCGAAGGGCGACTCGGCGAGCCCCGACCGGCTCGCCACCTTCCGGATCCACCTCGCGTGGGCCGCCGTCTTCGGAGGCGCTCTGATCGCCTCCTTCTTCCTCGGGCACACCCACGCCGCCATGCGGACCTGGGCCGTGCTCGCCCTGATCCTCTGCCTGTCGCCCGTCGTCGTCTGGTACGCGGGCGCGCGCCGCGACCGCAGCACCCGGCCCCCCGTCACGGCACCGGTCCCCGCTGCCCGCAGCGACCGTTCCCGCACCGCTCCCGCAGACAAGGACTCCCTGTGCGCCCTGTAATCAGCCCACGTGTGCGGACCACGCTCGCCGGAGCTGCGGCGATGGTCGTACTGGCCGGGCTCAATGCCCCGGCGGCCGTCAGCTACGCGCAGCGCACCTACCACGCCTACAAGATCGAACAGCCCGGGTACAAAGCTTCCTTCGGCCACTGGGACCTGCTTCCGGTGCCGGCGAAGTTCCGCGTCAACGCCATCCACGCGGCCCTGCTGCACACCGGGAAGGTCCTGCTGATCGCGGGATCGGGAAACCGGGAGTCGAACTTCGACGCCGGCAGCTTCAAGACGCTGCTGTGGAATCCCGCGGACGACACCTTCAAGCTCATCCCCACCCCCACCGATCTCTTCTGCGGCGGGCACGCACAACTTCCGGGCGGCAAACTGCTGGTGGCGGGCGGGACCGCGCGCTACGAGATCCTCGAAGGCAAGGTCGAACGGGCCGCCGGTCCGATGCTGGTGAAGAACGAGGCCCCGAGCGCCCCTCGCACCCTGCCCCGCGGCACGGTCTTCCGCGCCCCCGACGGCAAGGAGTACCGGACCACCCGGACGACCACCGTTCCCGCCGCGAAGAAGCGGACGAAGAAGGGCAAGATCGTCATCACGGCAGGTGAGAAACGCATCTTCGTCGAGGCGGTCCGCAAGGGCCGCAGCCAGACGCGTTCCGCGCCGGCGCAGTTCGCCGTGGTCGGCCTCACCGGGGCGGCCCGCCGGAACGTGTACGGCCTGGCCGGCGACATGACCATGAACAAGCAGGACTACCAAGGGCTCGACGTGGCCTACGAGTTCGACCCGACGGCCGAGCGCTACGTAGCCGTCGACCCGATGGCCAAGGGACGCTGGTACCCGACCCTGGTCACCCTCGCCGACGGCCGGGTCATGGCGGTCTCCGGGCTGGACGACATGGGACAGATCATCAACGGCGTCAACGAGATCTTCGACCCCCGCACCCGCAAGTGGTCCAAGGCTCCCAAGCGGTACTTCCCGACCTACCCGGCGCTGTTCCTGACCAAGGGCGGAAAACTCTTCTTCTCCGGTTCCAACGCCGGATACGGACCCTCCGACAAGGGACGCCGCCCCGGGCTGTGGGACCTGGAGAAGAACACCTTCCAGCCCGCGAAAGGCCTGCGGGACGCCGACCGGACCGAGACCTCCGCCTCCGTCCTGCTCCCCCCGGCCCAGGACCAGAAGGTGATGATCCTGGGCGGCGGAGGGGTCGGCGAGTCGCGGAAGTCCTCCCGGCGCACCGCGATCGCCGACCTCGAGGCCGCGCGACGGGAGGGCAGGGCGCCACGCTTCACCGACGGCCCGGACCTCCCGCAGGGCACCCGCTACCTCTCCAGCGTCCTGCTGCCCGACGACACCGTGTTCACCACCGGCGGCTCCTCGGACTACCGCGGCCGGAGCGCCAGCGACATCCACAAGGCGCAGTTCTACTCCCCCGACAGCAACACCTTCCGGCCCGCCGCCTCCCCCGTCGTGGGGCGCAACTACCACTCGTCCGCCCTGCTTCTGCCCGACGGGCGAGTGGCCACGTTCGGGTCGGACCCGCTGTACGCGGACCCGGACAACACCCAGACCGGAACGTTCGAGCAGCGAGTGGAGATCTACACCCCGCCCTACCTGTACCGGAAGTCGCGTCCCGCCCTGAGCGACGGCCCCGACGAAGTGCACCGCGGGGACACGGCAGCCTTCCGGGTGCGGTCGGACAAGCCGGTCACCGGCGCGCGGCTGATGCGGCCGAGCGCCGTGACGCACACGACCGATGTCGAGCAGCGGTCGATCGAGTTGGAACTCCGGCGCAGCGCAGGCTCCGTCGAACTGTCAGTCCCCAAGGACCCCACGCTGGTGCCCGCGGGCTGGTACATGTTGTTCGTCACGGACTCGGCGGGCACCCCGTCCGAGGCCAGATGGGTGCACGTCGGCTGAGACAGCGGGTCCGGCGGTGCCGGCGCCCTGTCCGGCGCCGGCACCCGGGAGCGTTCAGCCCTGTCCGGCGCGGGGCCCGGCCGGGGCCCCGCGGACCAGGCCCAGCGCGTACTGGGGCCACCACTGCCCGGCGGCGGGGCCGCCGTTGCACCGGCCGTCCGACTCGCCCGGGCGCTTGATCCACAGATAGGCGTCCAGCTTCGCCTTGCCGGTACGGGTGGTCGGCGGAGTTCCCAGCCGCCTGCCCGGGGGATTGCACCAGCCCTCCCCGCCGGACTCCTCGAGCGGCCCGTTGCCGTTGCGGCTGGTGTCGATGACGAAGTGCGCACCGCCGAGTTCCCGGGAGAGGCGGAGCCCGTACTCCTCGACCGCCTCCGTGGGCTGGAAGTTCGACACGTTCAGGGCGAATCCGTCGGCCTGCTCGACACCACTGCTCCGGAGTACGGCCGCCAGCCGCCCGATGTCGTCGATCCAGCCGGAGTGGCCCGCGTCGAGGTAGACCTTCACGGCCGGAAGCGCGGACAGCACGGACACCGCGTCCCTGAGCAGTTCCGTCCGCTCCGCACGCAGCCCCTCCGGGATACAGCCGTCCACGACCTGGGCCACCGCGTCCGGTTCGACGACGACGACGGCCCGGCGGTCGCCGATCCCCGAGGCCAGTTCGCGCACCCACGCCCGGTAGGCGGCGGCGCCTTCGGCACCACCGGCGGAGTGGTTGCCGCAGTCCCGGTGCGGGATGTGATAGGCGACCAGGACGGGGGTCCGTCCGGCTTCGGCGGCGTTCCGGGTGATGCGTTCGGCCCGCTCCCGCGGGGAGTCGCCGATCCACTCCGCCATCGGCCGGCCGGCGATCCGCTCCAGGGAGGCGGCGTCCTCGATGCGCCCGGTGCTGCGCCAGTCGCGCACCTGCCGCGCGGCGGGCGTGTCCGGGTTCACCCAGAGCCCGGAGGGGTCCGCCGGCGCATCGGGGGAGGGATCGCCCGGCGCATCCGGGGAGGATTCTCTGCGCGTGTCGGGGGCCAGGGCCGTGTCGGCGGCCGAGAAGCAGCCGGTGAGCAGGACCGCGAGGGATGTGTACACGAGGGCCGATGCCGTACGCCGCCGGAGCGTACCGCCGTGGTGCGGGACCATATGGGCCTTCCTCCGATCGTCGAAGCCTGCCTGATGCCCTGTCACCTTCCCGGTTTCGTCCCGGGCGGTGCCCGGTCCGCTGCGTCCGACGCCCCGTTCGTATGAACACACCCCACCCTCGGGCGGATGCGTGACCGGTTCGGCGCAGCGGATGTGGTGCGATCGTGCGGCGGGCCCGCATGACGACCGCGCCGTCGTGCAAGACGAGACATGGAAGACGTACTTCCGAGGAGGCACCCCGATGACGGAGCCGACAGCCGCAGCGGCCGGACGAGCGGGCGCACCGGACGAGAACGAACTCGCGGCACTCGACGCGCACTGGCGTGCGGCGAACTACCTCGCCGCGGGCCAGATCTACCTGATGGACAATCCGCTGCCGGCGGAGTCGCTGCGACCTGAGCACATCAAGCCGCGCCTGCTCGGGCACTGGGGCACCGATCCGGGCCTCAACCTGGTGTACACGCACCTGAACCGGGTGATCCGTAACCGGGACCTCGATGCGATCTGCGTCTGGGGGCCCGGCCACGGAGGACCTGCCGTACTGGCCGGCTCGTGGCTGGACGGCAGCTATACGGAGGTCTACCCGGACGTGACCCGGGACGCGCGGGGCATGGCCCGGCTGTTCCGGCAGTTCTCGTTCCCGGGAGGCGTACCCAGCCACGTAGCCCCGGAGACCCCGGGATCGATCCACGAGGGCGGCGAGCTGGGGTACTCCCTCGCGCACGCCTACGGTGCCGCGCTGGACAACCCCGGACTGCTGGTGGCGTGCGTCATCGGGGACGGCGAGGCCGAGACGGGGCCGCTGGCCGGGTCCTGGCACGCCGACAAGTTCCTCGACCCGGTCCACGACGGGGCCGTGCTGCCTATCCTGCACCTCAACGGATACAAGATCGCCAATCCGACGGTGCTCGCCCGGATCCCCGAGTCCGAGCTGGACGAACTGCTGCGCGGGTACGGGTACGAGCCGGTCCACGTCTCCGGCGACGAGCCGCTCGCCGTGCACCGGGCCTTGGCGCGGGCCATGGACGACGCCCTGGACCGGATCGCGGCGATCCACCGTCGGGCGCGCGCGGAAGGGGCGACGGACCGCCCGCGATGGCCGGTGATCGTGTTGCGCACGCCCAAGGGATGGACCGGCCCGCACGAGGTCGGCGGACTGGCGGTGGAGGGCACCTGGCGCTCGCACCAGGTGCCGCTGACCGGCGTGCGGGAGGACCCGGAGCGGCTGCGGCAACTCGAGGAGTGGCTGCGCTCGTACCGGCCCGAGGAGTTGTTCGACGACGAGGGACGCCCCCGGCCGCAGGTCCTGGCCTGCGTCCCGGAGGGCGACCGGCGCCTGGGGAGCAACCCGCACGCCAACGGCGGGCGGCTGCTGCGGGACCTGCCGCTGCCGGGCCCGGAGGACTTCGCCGTGCCGGTCGACGCCCCCGGCACCACGAGCCACGAGCCGACGGCCGTGCTCGGCGGCATGCTCTCCCGGGTCATGACGGACACCGCGCCGGTGCGCAACTTCCGGGTGGTGGGGCCGGACGAGACCGCCTCCAACCGGCTCCAATCACTGTACGAGGCGACCGGCAAGACCTGGGAGGCGGAAGAGCTGCCGGGGGACGAGCATCTGGCCCGGGACGGCCGGGTCATGGAGGTGCTGTCCGAGCACCTGTGCCAGGGCTGGCTGGAGGGCTATCTGCTGACCGGACGGCACGGGCTGTTCTCGAGCTACGAGGCGTTCGTCCACATCGTCGACTCGATGGTCAACCAGCACATCAAATGGCTGCGGTCGTCGCGGGCCCTGCCGTGGCGGATGCCGATCGCCTCCCTCAACTACCTGCTGACGTCGCACGTCTGGCGACAGGACCACAACGGCTTCTCGCACCAGGACCCGGGATTCGTCGACCACGTCCTGAACAAGAGCCCGGAGGTCGTCAGGGTCTATCTGCCGCCGGATGCCAACACCCTGCTGTCGGTGGCCGATCACGTACTGCGCAGCCGCGACTACGTGAACGTCGTGGTGGCCGGCAAGCAGCCCACCTTCGACTGGCTGGGTCTCGAACAGGCACGGGAGCACTGCGCACGCGGCGCGGGTACCTGGGACTGGGCGGGCACCGAGAGCCGTGGCCGCGAGCCCGATGTGGTCCTCGCGTGCGCGGGCGACGTGCCGACGCAAGAGGTCATGGCGGCGGCGGACCTGCTCCGGCGCCATCTGCCGGACCTCGCGGTGCGGGTGGTCAACGTCGTCGACCTGACCCGCCTGATGCCGCGCGAGGAGCACCCTCACGGGATGCCGGACGCGGAGTTCGACGGGTTGTTCACACGGGACCGGCCGGTGGTCTTCGCCTACCACGGCTACCCGTGGCTGATCCACCGGCTGTGCTACCGGCGGGCGGGGCACGGCAATCTTCACGTGCGCGGCTACAAGGAGTCGGGCACGACGACGACCCCGTTCGACATGGTGGTGCGCAACGACCTGGACCGCTACCGGCTGGTGATGGACGTCATCGATCGGGTGCCCGGGCTCGGGGTGCGGGCCGTGTCGCTGCGCCAGGCCATGGCGGACGTGCGGACCCGGCACCACCGGTGGATCCGGGAGCACGGCGAGGACCTGCCGGAGGTCTCCGGCTGGTCCTGGTCCGGCTGAGCGCTCCCGGCACCGCCCCGGGGGTCAGGCGTGGCAGTGGCCTCCGGACTCCCGGGGCAGGTCGAGCGCCGGGTTGCGGTCGAAGAACCCGGTGGGCACGAGGGCGAAGCCGCTGACGTCCACGGGCATCACCGGCCACTCCTCGAGCCGGGGCAGGTGGGTGGGTCCGAAGGTGTGCCAGAGCGTCAGTTCGGTCCGCTCCAGTGACTCCCCCGGTGCGGTCCATTCCGGCACGCCGGCGCCCCCGGGGTGCTGGTTGGGATAGTCGCCGTCGGGGTATCGGCGTTCCGGTCGGCGGCGGGTCACCCACAGGTGCTTCGTGGCGTAGCCGGCGCGCCGGGCGACGGACGAGCCCGCACGGGCCTGGAGCAGCGGGCCGGGGCTGGGGACGAGGGTGTACGAGACCGGCTCGCCCATGCGGTTGCGGGAGCCGGGGTTGGTGACGCGCCAGCGGCGTCCGCGGTGCGTGTCGGCGGTCCGTCCGCCGTCGGCGCTGTCGGTCAGCGCGGTGGTGCGGGTGGTGAAGGCGTTCCCGTTGGGGTTGTCCGGGCCCGGCGGCAGAGGAACCACGTCGATCTCCTCGACAGTGTTGGCCGGGCCGTCCACGGCGGGGTCGAGGCGGACGCAGAACAGATGCTGGTGGAACGGGGCGAGCAGACCGGGGGCGACCTCGGTGGCGTGCGCGGAGCCGTCCCCAGGTGTTGCGGCTGTGGTCTGGAGCAGGCCGGTCGCCTTGGCCTCGAAGCGGATGGCGCCGTCCTGGTGGAAATACCAGTAGAAGGCGTAGTCGTAGTTTCCGAGGGTCGCAATCCACGAGACGACGAGACGGCGCGAGCGGCGGCTCTCCGCGGAGAATCCGTCGAACATGTTGCTGTGCTTCCACAGCAGCCCGTCGTCCTCCTCGTGGATGCAGATCGCGTCGGGGAGTGTCACGGGCCTGCCGTGGTCGTCCGGTACGACGGCGTCGAGGTAGCGGATCTCCCCGAGGCAGTCGCAGCCCAGGCGCAGCGCGTTGGCGTTCCGGCCGAGGGCGTACTCCCCCACGTCCAGGTAGCAGACCCAGTTGCGGGCCGGGTCCGGTTCGGCGTAGGGGACGGCCATCTCGGCCAGGGACACCCGGTCGAGCACGGGGCGTTCGCGGTCACCGTCGCGGTGGGTGACGCTGTGGAGGACGAGCCCCTCGCGCGAGTTGAAGTCGATCCGGAACGACCAGTTCTGCCAGGTGAGCAGGGAGCCGTCGAGCCGGAACGACGGGCCCTCGGGCTGGGTGATCTCCAGGGGCCGCAGCCCGGTGCGCGGCGGCCCGGTGAACTCCGCCTCGTAGCGGCCGCATTCGGCCGGCACGGGTACCGCACCGGTGTCGACGAGGCGGACGACGCGGTGTTCGGTGAGGTCGACGTCGGCGACGAGTCCGGCGACGGGGTGGGCGAACGGGTTGTCGCTCTCGTCGCAGCGCAGGAAGGTCAGGGAGCGGAGCATGCGGCGTCCGCTCTCGTCCTCGATGCCGAAGTTGCCGGCCGCGAGGGGGGCGGCGACGGCCAGGGCGGTGTCCGTGATGCCGCGTTCGGCCATGGCCTTGCGCCAGCCCGGGTCCGCCTTGACGATCGCGTCGCAGGTCTCGTACTCCTCGAACAGGACGGGCGGCCGGCCGTCGTGCGCGGGGTCCAACTCGCGGTGGGAGAGCAGCAGCCCGGCGGTGACGTCGACGAGGGCCTCCGATCCGGTTCCGGTGGCGGTGTCGAGCATGGTCACGCGGAGCCGGCGGGCCACCGGGTCGCCCGGCCGGTGCGAGGCGACGGTGTGCCGGTCGGGCTCGTCCAGCAGCACCAGCGGGAACCGCGTGGTCGTGCTGATCCGGCCGGCCCGGTCGAGGACCTCTCTGGCAGTGCCGATCTCGTCGGCGCTCAGCGGGTCGAGGGGATGGGGCGGCGTGGGTGCGGTGCCGTCCGGGTGAGGGCGCGTCACGTCCGGTCCCCCTCGGCGTTCCGGGAGGCCGCGGCCTGCTCGAGCCGGAACGCCTCGTTGCCCAGTCCGATGCGGGCATGGGTCTGCGGCCTGCGGCGGCGCAGCACCGCACCGTGGACGAGGCCCACGAGGGCGGCGAGCGCGATGGTGCCGGGCAGCAGCAGGCTGAGGAGCGATTCCTCGGAGGCACCGACGAGGACGTCGAAGTCCTTCACTGCGTAGACCAGGATCACGACGAGCGCGGCTCCGGCCAGCGCGGCGCAGGCCAACCGGGGTGCCTGGGCTGCGGCGGCGCCCCTGCGGGAGAAGAAGGCGATGACGGCGGCGGACGCGGTCGCCATGAGGAGGATGATCCCGAGCGCCCCGACGTTCCCGAGCCAGGCGAACAGGCGGAGTACGGGCGCGGTCGGGTCGCCGACGGGCTTGTCGTCGGTGACGGCGAAGGCCGCGACGACGACCAGCGCCACCACGCTCTGGAGCAGCGAGCCGACGGCGGGGGCACCGCTGGACCTGGCGGTCCTGCCGACGGCGGAGGGCAGCAGTCCCTCGCGGCCCATGGCGAAGGCGTAGCGGGCGACGACGTTGTGGAAGCTGAGCATGGACGCGAACATGCCGGTGACGAAGAAGAGGTGGAGCAGGTCGGCGAAGACGGACCCGAGCCGGGCCTCGCTGAGGAAGAAGATCAGGCCGGGCCCTTGCTTGTCGGCCTCGGCGAGGACCTGGGACGGCCCCGAGGCGACGCCGATGAGCCACGAGCTCAGGGCGAAGAAGACGGCGACGATGCCGACTGCGAGGTACATGACGCGGGCGACGACGGTCTGCGGCCGGCTGGTCTCCTCGGCGTAGACGGGGGCCTGCTCGAAGCCGACGAAGGAGGCGGCGGTGAAGCAGAGCGCGGTGCCGAGCCCGGCGCCGGCGAGCGTCGCGGGGTCGAAGGCGTGCAGGGAGACCCCTTCGGCACCGGGGTCGGCGGCGAAGGAGTAGTCGAAGACGAGGATCAGCGCGCATTCGACGAGGAGGACGGCGCCGAGCACCTTGGCATTGAGATCGATCTTGAGGGCGCCGAGCACTCCGGTGACCAGCAGGGCGAACAGTGCCGGGATCCACCAGGCGACCGTCAGTCCGGCGTGCTGGGCCAGGAGCCCTGCGACCTCGAAGCCGAAGATGCCGTAGATGCCGGTCTGCATGGCGCTGTAGGCCACGAGGGCCACGAACGAGGCGCCGGCACCGGCCGTCCCGCCGAGTCCGCGGGCTATGTAGGCGTAGAAGGCGCCCGCGTTGTGGACGTGCCGGCTCATCTCGGCATATCCCACGCTGAACAGGGCCATGATGACGCCGAGGACGACGAAGAGCAGGGGCTGGCCCACGATGTCCATGACCTGGTATGTGGTGGGCATGACACCCGCGACCACCATGAGCGGCGCGCTCGCCGCCAGGACGGACAGCAGCAGGCCGGCCGTGCCGATGCGGTCCGCGCGCAGCGCCCGTTCCTGGCCCTTGTAGGTGGAGATGTCGCTCGTACGCTCCGTCAGCATCGCTGCCGAGTCCTTCCGATGGAATGTGCTGCCGATGGGGATGTCACGCCGATGGGTCACGCCGATCCGAGCGCGGTGCGGTGTGCCGCCCGGAAGGCCTGGTACGGATCGCGGTCGGGGTACGACCACGGCGCCCGGGTCACATGCGGGCCGATCCGGTCGAAGAGCGCGGTGGCCTCGATCCGGCTACCCGCGTAGAACGTGGCGTGCGCAAGGAAGTTGAGGTCCACGAGACGCCGCGGATGCCGTCTCGCACTGCTCTCCGGCCACCAGTCGAAGGCCGACTTCATGACCTGCCGGGCCCGGCGGCCCTTCCAGTGCCCGGAATCGGCCGGGTCGCCCGGTTCGACACCGGCGGCGGCGAGCACCCGGTAGCGCTCGGCGTGGGCGATCACGGGCAGGGCACACAACGGCGAGCCCGCCGGGGCCTGTCCGGCGACCCAGGTGGCGAACTCGTACACCTCGTGGAACGGATCATTGTCCGGTCCGCGCATTCGCTCCGCGAGACAGGCCGTCATCAGGTGGTGCGCGTGGTGGTGGTCGCGATGCCGGCCCCGGACCTGGTCGAAGATCCGCATGCGCTCCTCGTCGGTCCCGGTCCGGCGGGCGAGGATCAGGAGCGCGAGCCAGGGCGTCGGATCCGGCGGGGCCATGCGCGCCGCGGCGTGGCAGGCCTCACGTGCCGCCTCGGTCCGCTCCCGGCCGCACAGCGCGCGGAACACCATCGCGCAGCCCAACAGGCCCGCCGCATCCGCGCTCTCGGGTTCCGCCAGCTGCCATTCCCGGGCCCAGGCGGCGCTCGTGGAGCACTCGGCCAGTACCAGCATCCGATGGCCGCGCAGATCCCAGTCGTCGCCCGTCTCCGTGAGCAGGGCGCGGGCCTCGATCCAGCGCCCCTGCCCGAGTGCGGTGCGGACAGCCGCCAGAGCGCTGTCGCCCATGGCCGGATCCCAGACCAAGCCGCCCCTGGCTCCCGAACGGCGTCTCACCCGTGGCAGCGGACTCATCCGTGCGCTTCCCCGGCCGTGCACGTCACTTCCAGGCCCCCTCGTGAGTGTCCCGCGTACGGATCCCGACATGCCGGGCCCGCCCGCACACCGGCCACAAAACCGGCGGCGATGATCACGCACAGCAAAGCGTCAGTCACGGTCCCGCGTCAAGGTCGGAGCCGCGCGCACCCAGCACACCTGCGGACCGTTCACAAGTCGTCCGCGCTCTGCGCCGGACGGGCACGTCCGCGGCGGGCGGGACGGCACCCCGGGCAGCACTGGTTGAGTGGCCGCGTGGACGGCCCGGCACACCGCGATGCGGACGAACTCCTGGACATCGTCGACGACGAGGACTGCGTCGTGGGGCACGCGCCGCGCGGCGAGGCCACCGTCCGGAGACTGTGCCACCGGGCGGTGGCCGTCCGGGTCCGGGACGGGCAGGGACGACAGTTCGTGCACCGCCGGACGGCCGCCAAGCTGCTGTTCCCGTCCCGCTACGACATGTTCGTCGGCGGCGTGGTGGGCGCAGGCGAGTCCTACGACGCGGTTCCCGCCCCCACCCCGCTGTTCACCTTCCGGTACGAATCACCGGAACACCTGTGGTGGCTGCGGGTGTACGAGGTGCGCTGCGATCAGCCGGTCGCGCCGCAGCCCGAAGAGGTGGCGTGGCACGCGTTCCTGACCGACGAGGAACTCGAGCGGCGGCTGGACGAGTGGGAGTGGGTGCCGGAAGGTCTCGAAGCGCACCACCGGGCCGCCGGACACCCGTACCCGCCGCAGTAGGCTGCCCGGCATGATCACTCCCGCGCAGGCTGCCGTACGCGGGTTCAGGACGGCGGCCGACAGCCTCCGCCGCTGGCTGTTCCCCGAGCGTATCCGCAACGAGGGCGAGACTCCGGACTACCGGTTCTCGCTGGCCAACGAGCGCACCTTCCTGGCCTGGCTGCGCACGGCGCTGGCCCTGGTGGGCGGCGGTTTCGCGGTGTCCCAGTTCCTGCCCGACCTGCACTACGTGCTCCGCACCTCGATCGCCCTGGCGCTGCTGACCGGCGGCGCGCTGTGCGCGGTGCGGGCGGTCAACCACTGGCAGCAGTGCGAGCGCGCCATGCGACGCGGCGAGGACCTCCCGGCGAGCCGGTTCCCGGCTCTGCTGGCCCTCGGGCTCGGCGCGGTCGCCGCGGTGATGGTGCTCGCCGTGGCGCTCGGCTGGGGGAGGTAGAGCGTGCCCCCGGTGCAGGACCCTGGGCTGCAGCCGGAGCGGACCCGCCTGGCATGGCGGCGCACCACCCTGTCCGCCGCGGTGGTCGTCGTGCTCGCGGCGCGGGAGGCGGCGCGCCGGGGGGCGGCCCCGGCGGCGTTGCTGGGCGTGGCCCTTTCGGTCGGGCTGCTGCTGGTGTTCCTGGCGACGGCTCAGCGGCGGATGCACCAGCTCGGTTCAGCCCGTCCCGCGGATCTGGTGCCGGCGACCGCCCTGCTCGTCACCGCCTGCACCGTGGCGCTCGCCGTGCTCGGCGCGGTGACGCTGCCCTGAACCGACCGGTCCGCCGGGGCACGGCGACACGGGCCGGGCTCCGCTCCGGCCGGCCGGCCGGCGGACCCCGCATCCTGCTCGCCCTCGGGCACTGGACGCCATACCGACTGGTCGGCATGATGAGTTCACGTGATCCGCGTCCCTGTCGTTCCCACCCTCCGAGGAGCACCCGCCCATGGCCAACTCCCATCCCCCCGGCCTCGATCTCGAGCGGCTCCGGACCCATCTGGACCGGGAGCGCCCCGGCCTCGTCGCCGGACCGCTGGACGGCGAACTGATCGAGGGCGGCCGGTCAAACCTGACCTACCGGATCGGCGACGGTTCCTCCCGCTGGGTGGTGCGCAGACCGCCGCTCGGCCACGTTCTGGCGACGGCGCACGACATGTCCCGGGAGCACCGGGTGATCAGCGCGCTGCACCCGACGGCCGTCCCGGTCCCGCGCACCGTGCTGCTGTGCGAGGACGACGCGGTGCTCGGGTCCCCGTTCTACGTCATGGAATTCGTGGCGGGCACGCCGTACCGCAGGAGCGGAGAACTGGCCGTCCTCGGTCCGGAGCGCACCCGCGGCGTGGTGCTGGCGCTCGTGGACACCCTGGTCTCACTGCACTCCGTGGACCCGGAGTCGGCAGGCCTCGGCGACTTCGGCCGCCCCGAGGGTTTCCTCGAGCGCCAACTGCGGCGTTGGGGAAAGCAGTTGGAGGCATCCCGCAATCGCGACCTGCCCGGCATCGACGAACTGCACCGGGCGCTGGGCGCGGCACTGCCGGGCTCCCCCGCACCGGCGGTCGTCCACGGCGACTACCGGCTCGACAACGTACTGGTCGGCGCCGACGACCGGATCAACGCCGTCCTGGACTGGGAGATGTCGACGCTGGGCGACCCGCTCACCGACCTCGGCCTCCTGGTGATGTACAGCGAGCAGCAGGACACGCCCGGATCGCCCGTCAGCACCACGAGCGGCGCGCCGGGACACCCCCGGCCGGCCGAGCTGATCGAACGCTACGCCGCCGGCTCCGGCCGGGACGTCTCGGGCATCGCCTGGTACACCGCCTTCGCCTATTTCAAGCTCGCGGTCATCCTCGAGGGCATCCACTACCGCTACACCCGGGGACAGACCGTCGGCGCGGGCTTCGACCGGATCGGGGGCCTCGTGCCGGGCTTCATCCGCAACGGCCTCACCACCCTTCAGGAAGGCTGAACCTCCATGGACTTCGCGTTCGACGCCCGCACCGCGGAACTGCAGGACAAACTCCTCGCCTTCATGGACGAGCACGTGTACCCGGCCGAGGCGGCCGCCGCGGAGCAGCGCGCACGTCTCGACTCGCCCTGGGACACGCCGCCGGTGGTGGAGGAGCTCAAGGCGGAGGCGCGCCGGCAGGGCCTGTGGAACCTCTTCCTCCCGGACGCCGGGTACGGCGCCGGGCTGACCAATCTGCAGTACGCGCCGCTCGCCGAGATCACCGGACGCAGCCCGCAGCTCGCCCCGACCGCGCTCAACTGCGCCGCCCCCGACACCGGGAACATGGAGCTCCTGGCCCAGTTCGGCGACGAGCGGCAGCGGGGGCAGTGGCTGGAGCCGCTGCTCGCCGGGGAGATCCGCTCCGCGTTCGCGATGACGGAGCCCGACGTCGCGTCCTCGGACGCCACGAACATCGAGACGCGAATCGAGCGGGACGGCGACGACTACGTCATCACCGGACGCAAGTGGTTCATCTCGGGGGCGATGAACCCGCAGTGCCGGATCCTCATCGTGATGGGCAAGACGGACCCGGACGGCCAGGACCCGCGTCGCCAGCAGTCGATGGTCCTGGTCCCCCGGGACACGCCCGGCCTCGAGGTCCGGCGGGCCATGACCGTCTACGGCTACGAGGACCACTACCACGGCGGTCACGCCGAGGTCGTGTTCGACGGCGTGCGCGTTCCTGCGGCGAACCTGGTCGGCGAGGAGGGCGGCGGCTTCGCCATCGCGCAGGCCCGGCTCGGCCCCGGCCGGATCCACCACTGCATGCGCCTGATCGGCATGGCGGAGCGGGCGATCGAGCTGATGTGCCGCCGGGCCGTCTCCCGTACCGCGTTCGGCAAGCCGCTGGCCCAGCAGGGCGTCGTGCAGCAGTGGATCGGGGACGCGCGGGTCGCGGTCGAGCAGCTCCGGCTGCTCGTGCTGAAGACGGCCTGGCTGATGGACACCGTCGGCAACCGCGGGGCGCACACCGAGATCCAGGCCATCAAGATCGCGACGCCGCGCACGGTCGTGGACATCCTGGACCGGGCGGTGCAACTGCACGGCGCCGGCGGCGTCAGCCAGGACTTCCCCCTCGCCGAACTGTGGGCCGCCGCGCGCACCCTGAAACTGGCCGACGGGCCGGACGAGGTGCACCTGCGATCGCTGGCCCGCCGTGAGTTGAAGCGCCACCTCTGAGCTCCCGTCTCTCCTGCGCCGAGCCCCGAGCCGGCGGCACCGTCACGCGCGGTGCCGCCGGCCGGCTCATCCGGCCCCGGCCCACTGCTCCGATCGGCCGAGACACCTGCCCTGTTCCGTGTGACGGCCTTCGGCCGCCGGTACCTTCCGGACTCGGCGGCGCCCGACGACGGTGCTCCGCAGAGCGGCACACAGTCGTACGGAAAGAGGCCTCATGTCACTCAACTCCCTTCTCGCTGCCGCCGCGGCCTGCGCCGTGGCCGGCTCACTCGCGCTCGGCTCCGCAGCCCCTCCCGTGGCGGCCACATCGGGTGCCGGGTTGCCGGGGCCGTACAACGCCATCACCGACGTCCCCGGAATCCAGGTGGGCCAGGTCCAGTCGACCCGCTTTCCCTACCTCACCGGGTCCACCGTGATCCGCACCCCGGACGCACCGGTCGCGGGGGTCGACGTGAGCGGTGGCGCACCCGGCACCTGGATGACCGACATCCTCAGCCCCACGAGGTACAACCCCGGGGTCGACGCCGTGGTCCTCACCGGGGGCAGTTCCTGGGGCATGGACGTCGCCACCGGCGTGATGCGCTGGCTGGAGGACCACGGGGTGGAGGGGGTGCCGATCGTCCCCGGGGCGGGGATCTACGATCTCGGCAACGGAGGCGACGAACGGGCCCGCCCCACGGCTTCGTGGGGCTACCGGGCGGTCGCCGAGGCCACGGACGGGCCGGTGCGCCAGGGCACCGTCGGCGCCGGCACGGGAGCCCTGGCCGGGCGGGGCGACGCGGAGCTGAAGGGCGGCGTGGGCACGGCCAGCGTCCGGCTGGACGACGGCACCGTGGTCGGCGCTCTGGTCGTGGTCAATGCAGCCGGTTCACCGGTGAATCCCAAGAACTGCTCCCTGCTGGGAGCCCACTTGGGCATCGGCGGGGAGTTCGCCGGACTGCGAACGCCCTCGCGTGCGGAGTGCAAGGACCGCCCCGGACCCGACAGGGGCCGCAGTACCACGATCGCCATCGTCGCCACCAGCGCGAGCATGGAGAACGGCGCGGCGACCAGGATGGCCGAGGTCGCCACCGGCGGCCTGGCCAGGGCGATCAATCCCTCGAACACGTACGGGGACGGCGACACGGTCTTCGCCGTGGCCACCGGAACAGGCCCGAAACTGGGCAACAACAACTTCGACGACCTGGCGGCGCTCAACGACATCGACGCGGCTGCGGCGAACGCCCTGTCACGGGCCGTCGTGCACGCCATGCTCTCGGCGACCTCCACACCGCAGTTCAAGAGCTACTGCGACACCTACCCCTCCGCCTGCCGTCATCTGGGCCGGTCCGGGACCGGAAAGGCCCACGACATCGACACCAAGGGCTGACGAGGCGCATCGGGGCGGGACCGCAGCGTGCGCGCCCTCCTACGGCCGCAGGGCGCGCAGCAGCAGGTCGGCGAGGTGGTCGGCGACCTGCTGCGGCGACAGCGGGCCCTCCGGGTTGTACCAGCTGGACAGGTGGTGGACCGATCCGAAGTGGTAGTCCACCACCAGGTCCGCCGGAGTGGCGGAGCTGAAGACCCCGCTGCGCTGCCCCTCCTCGATCAGCGACCGGAACTGCTCGTGGTAGCGGCGCCGTTCGGCCCGGACCTGCTTGTTCTTCTCGGGGCTCAGCTGGTGCATCGAACGGAAGAAGATCTTCGCGTCGTCGAGGTGCTCGATGGTGGTCACCACCACGTCGGCCGCGGCGGCACGCAGGCGCTCGTCCACCGGCGCGTCCTGGGAGGCAAAGGTGTCGAGCCGCTCCTGCTGGAGGCGCAGCAGCCGGCCGTACACCTCGTGCAGCAGGTCGTCCTTGGAACCGAAGTAGTGGTAGAGCGCGCCCTTGGTGACGCCCGCTGCCTCGACGATTTCCTGGACGGACGTCCGGTCGAAGCCCCGTTCGGCGAACAGCCGGGTGGCCGCGGCCAGCAGCCGCTGCGGCACGGGCGGTTCGCCGCCCTGCGTCGTTCTGGCCATCTTCCCCGCCACCTGCCCCTTCTGTCCGGTGCCGATGCTACGCGCGGCTGCGCAGCTCCCGTCGGAGGATCTTCCCACTCGTGGTCTTGGGCAGTTCGGGGAGGATCTCCACTTCGCGCGGATACTTGTATGCGGCGAGTTGCTCCCTGCAGTGGGCGACCAGTTCGGCGGGGGTGGCTCCGGCATCGGGGCGGAGGCTGACGTACGCCTTGACCGACTCGCCGCGGTAGGTGTCCGGCACGCCCACCACCGCCGCCTCCCGGACCGCCGGGTGGCCGTACAGCACGTCCTCGACCTCTCGCGGCCACACCTTGAAACCGGACGCGTTGATCATGTCCTTCTTGCGGTCGACGACGTAGAGCCAGCCGTCCTCGTCCATGAAGCCGATGTCACCGGTGCGCAGTTCGCCCTCCGGAATGGCCGCGGCACTGTCCTCGGGGCGCCGCCAGTAGCCGGGGACCACCATCGGGCCGCGCACCGCTATCTCACCGTGTTCGCCGAAGGGCACTTCCGCGCCGTCGGCGTCGACGATCCGCACGATCGTGTCGGCTCCCGGCAGGCCGACCGACAGGGCGCCGGAGGCCGGGTCGACGGGCGCCTGCCGGCCCGGCGGCACGCTCGCGCAGGGCGCGGTGCACTCGGTGAGGCCGTAGCCGTTGTGGATGTACGGGCCGAACCGGCTGCGGAACTTCTCTACCAGCGCGGGTGGTAGCGGGGCTCCTCCGGAGGAGATGGTCCGGAACGACGTGAAGTGGTCCCGGGTGACCTCGGGGTGGGCCATCAGCGCCATGAAGGCGGTGGAGGGGCCGACGGTGTAGGCGGGGCGGTGCTCACGGAAGGCGTCCAGGACCGTTCCGGCGTCGAAGCGGTACGCGAGGGCGAGGGTGCCTCCGCCCGCGATGCAGGCGGACAGTTCGCACACCATTCCGGTGATGTGGAACAGCGGGGCGAGCGCGAAGAGGGTGCTGCCGTCGGGCAGGGCGAGCCCGGTGCGCTGGCGTTCGGCGTTGTAGGCGATGTTGCCGTGGGTGTTCACGGCGCCCTTGGGGGCGCCGCTGGTGCCCGAGGTGTAGCTGATCAAGGCCACGTCCTCCGGGCCGAGTTCACGATCGGCCGGGGGCTCGGTGCCCCTTCGTGCGACGTCGAGGAGGTCGTCGGTGTCGTCGGGCCGCGGCAGGCGGGGCCCGCGCAGGACCCGTTCGTCGCCACGGGTCTGGAGGTCGTGCTCGCTCGTGGTCACGACGATCCCGACCGGGGAGGCGGCCGCCGTCGGGCGGAGGAACGTCTCCCAGGCGTGGTCGGCGCAGACCAGCGCGGTCACCTCGGCGTCCGCGAGGACGTGTGCGACCTCGCGTTCCTTGTACATCGGGTTCACGGGGACGACGGTGCCCCCGGCCTTCCAGGCCCCCAGTACGGCGACGACGAACTGCGGGGTGTTCTGCAGCACGACGGCGAGCCGGTCACCGCGCGCGAAGCCGCGAACCGCGAGGTGGCCGGCCACGCCGTCGGAGAGCCGGTCGGCCTCCCGGTAGGACAGCCGCCCGTCGAAGTAGGCGAGAGCAGTGCGGTCCGGCACCCGCTGCACCGCGTCCCGGAAGGCGTGGAGCACCGTCGGCGGCGGGGTGATGGGAGCCCGCTGGACCTCGTTCAGCTGCGCGAGCCAGGGCCGGGCGGCATAGCGGGAGTCGTCGGGCGGGCAGCTCATCGGGCCGTCTCCTCCAGCTTCTGCTGAACGCGGTTCATCCCGTCGAGCCACCGGTCCGGAGTGGTGGCCCGTGCCGCGTAGTAGCCGGCGACCTCGGGGTGCGGCAGCACGAGGAAGCGCTCCTCGGCGATCGCCTCCATCACGGCGTCGGCGACCTGTTCGGGCTCGATGGAGGTGTCCCGGAGCACGATGTCCGCGGCGGGGCCCGCGGCGGTGAGCATGTCCGTGCGCACGCCCTGCGGGCAGACGGCGTGCACGGCGACCCCGCGGTGCCGGTAGGTGGCCGAGAGCCACTCGGCGAACGCCAGCGCACCGTGCTTGGTCACGCTGTACGGCGCGGAGCCCACCATCGTCAGCAGGCCGGCAGCCGAGACGGTGGCGACGAAGCGGCCGCTGCCGCGTTCCAGCCACTCCGGCAACAGGTCCCGTGCCGCCCGCACATGGGCCATGACGTTGACGTCCCAGGCATCCGCCCAGACCTGCTCGTCGGCCTCGGGGCCGCCGTAGGGCGCGATGCCGGCGTTGGCGCAGTAGACGTCGATGCGTCCGCCGAGTGCCTCCCGGGCAGCGGGCACGACGCCGGACGCGTCCCCGGGCAGGGCGATGCCGCCGATCTCGGCGGCGACGGCCTGCGCCTTGCCAGCGTCGATGTCGTTGACCACGACCCGGTCGCCCACGGCGGCGAACCTGCGGGCCAGGGCCGCGCCGATGCCGCGTCCCGCCCCGGTGACGACCACCGTCCGGACCCGTTCCTCCGGACCGGGCCCGCTCGGGTGCCGGTTCGCCGTGTCCCGTTCCGCATCCACGCCCGGTCTCCTTCGTCTCGACGGCCTCCGGGCAGACTAACCAGTCGGTATGTCGTTGTGGAAGAGGTCCGCCAGGCTCCTGCACCGCAGTCATTCCCCCTGACCCGAACGGGCGTTAGCGTGCGGGCACACAGTCCTCGGGGGAGGCCCGCCACCTCCGGGGCCGCTTCCCGATCCCGGAGGTCGTCGCATGAGCCTGTCCCGAAGAAGCCTGCTGGCCGTCACCGGTGCCGTCGGCGCCGCCGCGGCCACCACCGCCGCCGGCGCGCCGGCCGCCGAGGCCGCGGAACGGGGGCGGCCCCGGGTCCGTACCGGTTTCGACCGGCTGACGGCCGACGGCTACCGGCTGCTGGACGGCCGGCGGGTGGGCGTCGTCACCAACCCGACGGGGATCACCGCCGATGTGCGGCACATCGTGGACGTGATGCATGCCGACGACCGGGTGAACCTGGTCGCCGTGTTCGGCCCCGAGCACGGTTTCCGCGGCACGGCCCAGGCCGGGGGCTCCGAGGGCAAGTACGACGACCCGGCGACCGGGCTCCCCGTCTTCGACACCTACCTCAAGAGCGGCCAGGCGCTCGCGGACATCTTCACCGAGTCCGGCGTGGACACCGTCGTCTTCGACATCCAGGACGCGGGTGCGCGGTTCTACACCTACATCTGGACCATGTTCGACTGCATGGTCGCCGCGGCCCTGGCGGGCAAGCGATTCGTGGTGCTCGACCGCCCGAACCCGATCACCGGGCGCGACGCTTCCGGACCGGTGCTGGACAAGGCCTACGCCACCTTTGTCGGCCGCGAACCCATCGCGCAGGCCCACGGGATGACGGTGGCCGAGCTGGCGTCCCTGTTCAACGCCGAGTTCGTGCCGCGGGCGGCGGGCAAGGCGGTGGATCTGGAGACCGTGCGGATGTCCGGCTGGCGACGGGGGGACTTCTTCGACACCACCGGGCTGCCCTGGGTGCCGCCGAGCCCCAACATGCCGACACCGGAGACGGCCCTCGTCTACCCCGGCACCTGTCTGTTCGAGGGCACCAACCTCTCCGAGGGCCGGGGCACCACGCGGCCGTTCGAGCTGCTGGGTGCCGAGGGCATCGACGCCGCATGGGCGGAGGCCGCCAACGCCCAGGAACTGCCCGGCGTGCGGTTCCGGGAGGCGTACTTCACGCCCACGTTCTCCAAGTTCCAGGGCAAGACCGTCGGCGGCGTCCAACTGCACGTCCACGACCGGGAGGCATTCGACCCGGTGCGCACCGGCATCGCGCTGCTGATCACCTCGAAGCGGGTGTGGAGCGGCTGGGCGTGGCGGTCGGACAACTGGATCGACAAGCTGACCGGTTCGTCGAAGGTACGCACCATGATCGACGCCGGGGCGGGGACCGACGAAGTGGTCGGCGCCTGGCAGGAGGACCTCTCGGCCTTCCGGCGGCTGCGGGCGGAGCACCTGCTCTACCGCGGCCGTTAGCCGTCCGGCGGTGACGCGACGGCCGGTGCCCCTGCGGAACCGGCCGTCGCGCGTGACCGGTCGCCCGCAAGGTGCACCCGGTGGCGGTGGGTCGCAGGCGGCTCAGTGCAGGAACTTCAGACCCACGATGCCCGCGACGATCAGGAAGAGGCAGATGATCCGGCCCGCGGTGACGGGGTCGCCGAGCACCGCCATGCCGTAGGCGGCGGCGCCGACGGCGCCCACGCCCACCCAGACCGCATAGCCGGTGCCGACGGGGATGCTGCGCAGGGCGAGGGCAAGGCCGCCCATGCTGAGCGCCAGGGCGACGGCGAACAGCGCGCTCGGCCGCAGGCGGGTGAAGCCGTGCGAGGCGGAGAGGGCGGCGGCCCAGACGGTTTCCAGAACTCCCGAGACGACGAGGACGATCCACGCCACGGTCACGGCCTTCCGTAGTGGGCAGCTGCTGCACTACGTCGTCTTGTCGTGCCGGGTACGACGTGCTCGTCCGGGGCACCGGGGGCGCCGTTTCCGACCGTAGCACGCGCCTGCCGGGCCGAACCGGCCCGGGACTCCTCCGGCGGAGAGCGGAACCGGGTGCGGCGCCCCGGGCCTCCCCCGGGGCGCCGCACCCGCCGTGGACCCGGTGTCACCGGTGCTGCGGAAACTCCACCACCTGCTGGTACGTGGGCCGGTTCTGCCAGTGGATCAGCTCCTGCGTGATCCCGCCGAGGGCCCGGTGCACGATGGCGTCCGCGCACCACTGGTCGCCGGCGTCGCAGTGGTCGTCGCCCGGGTAGACCTCGTCCGCCGGGACGGCGGCCGCCTCCTCCAGGCTCGCGAGCAGCGCGTCGCGGCACGCGGAGAGCTCGCCGTCACCGCAGAAGGTCTTCGCCGGTTCGTCCTCGACCGGACGACCGAGGACGCTGCGCAGATCCTTGTCGACATAGCTCCACCAGCCGGAGAGGAAGGCCGATCCCGCATGCCCGCCGGTGGGTCCGTGCCCGGCCGACGGTGCCTCGTCGACCGCGACGTTCCTGCGCAGCGAGTCGTACAGTTCGCCGCCCAGGCCGGGCGCGAACTGCGCCTCGACCAGGCGCGGCCACCAGGCGTCCATGATGCGGACGGCGTCGGCGTGCCCGTAGGCGTGCGAACCGGGCGCGGTCTCCCGGCGCTCGGCTCCCCCGTCCAGCCATGCATCGAGCTTCTGGACGGCGGCCGCCTGCTGCGGGTCCGTCACCGGCTCGCTGCGCAGCACCGCGAGCAGCTCGGGCAGCACCTCCTCGCCGCGCAGGTCCGTGACGGCGGCGTCGGCCATGGCGCGGGTGAGCTTCGCCCGGGTCACGCCGCCCTCGTCGACCAACTTCGCCACCCGGCTGTCGAGCAGGTCCCCGCGGTGCACTCCCCCGTTGCCGAAGCCCGCCGAGGTGTAGTCCTCGGCCTGCTTGTTGTTCCAGGAGATGTAGTAGTCCTGGTCGACCGACTGCGGATGCTGCTCCGGCGGCGTGTAGGCGGCGGTGTTGTCGGCGGGGTCGAAGTCCCGCCACTGGAAGGCCTCTTCGGCCAGCACCGGCAGCGAGGGGTCGACCCCGTCGGCCCGGACGGGGTTGGCACCGCTGTTGTAGTAGGCGGTCTCCCGGGAGTCGGCGTAGAACCAGTTGAAGGCATAGTCGATGTTCTGGGCGGCGCGCTGGAACGACGCGGCGTCCTTCACGTAGCCGGGGTCGTTGAGCATCTGGAAGCCGATGATCGAGTCGGCCTCGTGCTGATAGGTGGAGCGCAACTGGGTGTAGGCGACGGGCTTGCCGTCCACGGTGCCCCGGTGGGTGACCGTGCCGTACTTCGTCCGGTGGATCTCCATCCGGTAGGAGCCGGGAGCCGTGGAGTCGGCGAGGCTCGGCTTCCAGGCGTTCCGGCGCTCCAGCTTCTCCATCGGGCGGCAGGTGCCGTCGTCGACGTAGTGGAGGGAGTCGGCGGACGGAGTGCCGCCGTCGGGGGCGCACAGCTCGACGGCGTAGGTGTCGGTCAGGTCCTGTCCGGCCGAGGTCGCGCTCCAGGCGTAGTCCTGTCCCCGGCCGAGCTGGACGTACATCCCGACGCCCGCGAACGAGGCACCGCGGGCGCTGATCCCCGGGCCCTGAAGCTCCTGGAGCATCAGCAACTGGGGGGCGAAGTAGCCGGTCTGGGGCCCGAAGACGGCGACGGGGTTGCCGCTCGCGGTGTGCTTGCCGGAGACCAGCAGGGCGTTGGACATGCCGTGCTTGCGGCTGAACAGGTCACCGGGCAGCACGCCGTCGTCGTACACGTTCTGCAGGGGCTTCAGCTTCGCCGGCGCCTTCACCGGCGCCTCGGCGGGCTCGGCCGCCGAGCCCTTCCGGTCGTGCACCAGCGGTTCCTCGCCGACCGACCCGGGGTCGGGCAGGGCCTGGCCGCGGACCTCGTCGGGCTTGCCCGCGTAGGGGAAGCTGCTGCCGTCGTGGACGGTGAGCACCGCCTCCGGGTCGTTGCGCATCCGGAAGTCCTCCCAGACCTCCGTGCCCTTCTCCGCGCCGTACTTCTGCTGCGCCGCGAGCAGCGAGAGCGCAGCCTGCACCTCACCACCGCCGCCGTTGCCGAAGAGGCCGCCGATGACGGAGGCGATGGCGATCAGGTCGGTGGGCTCGAAGGGCTTGATCTCACCGATGTTGGTGACGGGCTCGACGTGTCCGGTCAGGACGTACTCGCCGGGGAAGGTGCGTTGCTTCTTCGCCTTCTCGCGGTAGGCGTTGAGCCCGTCGACGTACGCCTGCACGTCGGCCATGGCCTGCCGGCCGCGTTCGCCGTCGGCGGCGATCCGGTCGACCTGCTCCTCGAGGTCCTCCTCGGTGTACGGCGCGGCGCGCCAGAACTCCTGCTCGAGCTGCTGGTTGGCCTCCGCACCGCCGGCGAACGACGACAGTTCGCCGCGGCCGATGTGCCGGAACAGGTCGATCAGCCAGAGCCGGTCCTGGGCGGCCGCGTAGCCCGCGCCGAACTCGGTTCCGGACCGCGTCGTTCCCTTGATGTGGGGGACGCCCGTCTTCTTGTCCCTGGTGATCGTGACGTCGTCCCGCGGCCGGGTGACCGAGGCCACCTGGTCCTCCGGAACGCCGAAGGAGGCGTCGTTGAAGAACCGGGTGAGCGTGGCGTCGTCGAGCGTGGGGGCTCCGGCCACCAGGTCCTCGTAGCGGCCGAGTTGGTCGGCGCTGTGGGCAGGGCGGGTGCCGAGGGTCCGGTGGGCGAGGATCTCGGCGAGGGTGGCGTTGCCGTTCTGGCCGGGCGGGAGGATGTCGGCGCACTGCTGAGCGCAGTGGTCGACCGGTCCGGCCTCGGCCGCGGCGCTCTGTGGCAGCGGCGGAAGGAGTCCGGCCCCCAGTGCCAGGGCTGCCGCCACCACCGGGAAGGCCCGTGCTCTCACAGGCCTTCTCCGGTGCGGATCCGGGGTGCGTCGACGTCGCATTCCTCTGCTCCTCCCGCTGTCGGTGAGCGGAGGTTACTGCGGGTAGGCCGCCACGGGAAGATGAACAGGCGTCAACTTTTTCCGTCTTCCCTCCGAAGGCCGGATCCGTCCGCTGAGGGGACACCGGGACGCGCTCAGCGGTCAATCGCCAACGCGAAGAAGCAATTTCGGAATTGTTTCCCGATCCAGGGAGCCAAATGGCAGCGCCATCCGTCCATACAACGTCACTCCATGGACGAAGGCGGAGGTGGAAGCGATGGCCGGATTCAGAAGTCTCGCGGAACAGGTGCGCGATCCCGCTGGTGCGACCGAGCGACGGCGCACCGCGCTTCGCAAATGCCTGGAGAAGTTCGCCCCCTACGGGCACCGAGCCACCTGGCACCATCTGTGCCTCCGGGCCGGGTTCGGCACCCAGGAGCGCAGGCCGGACCCCGCACGGCTCGTCACCGCCCTGGACGAACTGGAGGAGGCCCGCGCCGTCTGGCTCGACTACGAGCGGGAGTTCGCGGAGCGGCGCCGGCAGGAGAAGCACGAGGGCATCCGGCGCCCCACCGCACTCGACGACTGGCACCGGCAGACCTGGGGCGGCTTCGGGATCGCCTGGTGCGACGACCCGGCGCTGCACCCCTCCGCTCCGCTGGCGACCGTCCTGCACCGGCTCATCGACGCGCTCGGGACGGCTCCCCGCACCTCCTGCCCGGTCTGCTCGGACGACCGTCTGCTCTGGCGCGGCGGCCTGGCCCACTGCCCCAGCGCCGGCCCGGTGTGCCTGACCTGCGGCATCGTCGTCCCGGAGCCGGTGCTCACCCGGGAGGCGCTGGCGGAGTCCAAGAGATGGCGCCGCATGCTGCTGGCCTCCGCCGGCTGACCGCCGGGGCGAGCCGGCCCGCCCGGCCGGTACGAACGCCGTTGCTGCGACAATGAGTTGCGCTCCGGGACCCCTTCCGACGAGATCGGTGAACGTTGTACGGTCCCGGCCACGCGGCTCACTCGCTTCTTTGTCCTGCGCCCCGTTCCCGCCGCGCGGAGGTACCGCATGGCCGTCCCGCTCGTCCCCCGCTTCCTGGCCCGCTCCCGCACGATCGCACCGGCCGGTTGGAGCCGCTGGCTGATCCCGCCGGCCGCCCTGTCGATTCACCTGGCCATCGGTCAGGCCTACGCGTGGAGTGTGTTCAAACCCCCGCTGGAGGACTCCCTGGGTCTGTCGGGGACCGCCTCGGCCCTCCCGTTCCAGGTGGCCATCGTGATGCTGGGGCTCTCCGCCGCGTTCGGCGGAACCCTGGTGGAACGCAACGGGCCGCGGTGGGCGATGTTCGTCAGCGCCGTGTGCTTCTCCACCGGGTTCCTCATCTCGGCCCTGGGGGCCGCAACCGAGCAGTACTGGCTGATCGTGCTCGGTTACGGCTTCGTGGGAGGCATCGGGCTCGGCATCGGATACATCTCGCCCGTCTCCACACTCATCAAGTGGTTCCCGGACCGGCCGGGCATGGCAACCGGTATCGCCATCATGGGGTTCGGTGGTGGTGCGCTCATCGCTTCTCCCTGGTCGGCGCAGATGCTCGAGTCCTTCGGCGGCGACCCCTCGGGCATCGCGCAGACGTTCCTCGTCATGGGCCTGGTCTACGCGGTGTTCATGACGCTCGGCGTGCTGCTTGTCCGCGTCCCGACCCAGGATGCCGCCCCGGAGCAGCCCGGGGCCGCAGCCGACCGGACGGCATCCGGGCAGGTCTCGGCCCGCAACGCCGTGCGCACGCCCCAGTTCTGGTGCCTGTGGGTGGTGCTGTGCCTCAATGTCACGGCGGGCATCGGGATCCTGGAGAAGGCCGCACCGATGATCACGGACTTCTTCTCGGGAACCTCGACTCCGGTCAGCGCGGCCGCCGCGGCGGGCTTCGTGGGGGCGCTGTCCCTCGCCAACATGCTCGGCCGGTTCGTCTGGTCGTCCGTGTCGGACCTGGTGGGCCGCAAGAACATCTACCGGGTCTATCTGGGTGTCGGGGCCCTGCTGTACCTCGCGCTGGCGACGGGCGGAGACGCGTCCAAGCCGCTGTTCATCGTCTGCGCGGCCGTCATCCTCTCCTTCTACGGCGGCGGGTTCGCCACCGTCCCCGCCTACCTCAAGGACCTGTTCGGCACGTACCAGGTCGGTGCGATCCACGGCAGGCTGCTGACGGCCTGGTCCACCGCCGGGATCCTGGGCCCGCTCATCGTCAACGCCGTGGCGGATTCCCAGGAGGCTTCCGGCCACAGCGGCACGGACCTGTACACCACGTCCTTCTACGTCATGATCAGCCTGCTCGTCGTCGGCTTCCTGGCCAACGAACTGATACGCCCGGTGCACTCCAGGTTCCACGAACCCGCCGGCGGAACCGCGATCCACGAGACGGGAACCGCACCCGAGGAGGCCGCCAAGTGACCGAATCCGCATCGAACACGCCAGGCACCGCGGGAGGTTCCCGCCGCGTCCTGCTGCTGCTCGGCTGGGTCTGGGTGGGGGCGCCGTTCGCGTACGGCCTCTACGAACTCGCGCTCAAGCTGAAGCTGCTGCTCACCGGCTGACCGCCGCGCCGAACCGCCGGAGACCGGGCCGGGCGTTGACAGAGGCCCGGCCCGGAACCATGCTGAGCAACTGCTCAGTATGGTCGCAGCAGGGAGGTTTGGAGATGGCGGAACCACGGGTCTTCGCGTCGCTCGACGAGCTGAAGGGCGCCATCGGCGAGCAGTTGGGCACCAGTGACTGGCTCGAGGTGGACCAGAAGCGGATCGACCTCTTCGCCGAGGCCACCGGGGACCACCAGTGGATCCACGTCGACCCGGAGAAGGCCGCCGCGGGCCCGTTCGGCACGACCATCGCCCACGGGTACCTCACGCTCTCGCTGCTCCCGGTCCTGGTGCCCCAGCTGATGATCGTCGAAGGTGTCCGGATGGGCATCAACTACGGGACCAACAAGGTCCGTTTCCCCGCCCCCGTGCCGGTGGGCTCCCGGCTGCGGGCCACGGGAACCGTCTCGGACGTCACCGAGGTCACGGGCGGCTTCCAGCTGACCCTGACCGTCACCGTCGAGCGCGAGGGCGGCGAGAAGCCGGTGTGCGTGGCGGAGAGCGTCAGCCGGTTCCACCTGTAAGTCCTCGCCCACCGTCGGCGGTCGCGGCCTCGGCCGACGGTGGGGTTCGCCGTCGGTGGTCAGCCGGGCAGCGCAGCCGTCAGGTCGACCTCGATCAGCTGCCCGGAGAAGCCGAGTCGCGTCACTCCCAGCAGGGTGCTCGCCGTGGTGAACGCCGATCCGATGACCGATCCGGTCAGGCGGTGCCAGGCGGTTCCCAGGTCGGCGACTTCACCGTCGGCCACGTAGATCACCGAACGGACGACGTCCTCCGGTCGGGCGCCCACGGCGTCCAGCGCGGTGAGGGCGTTGACGGCCACCTGGTCGATCTGTGCATCGAGGTCACCCTGGCCGACCAGCGCGCCGGAGCGATCGAGCGGACACTGTCCGGCCAGGTACGCGGTCCTGCCCGCCTCCACCACGGTGATGTGGTGGTAGCCCGGGGTCGGATGGAGCTGCCGGGGATTGACGCGGCTGATCTCACGGGTCATGCGCGGAGTCTCGCAACCCGGCCGGGGCGCCGCACCCGGATTGCCCGGCGCGCGTCCGGGCCTGGGGCCGACCCCGACGCCCCGTCCGCGCGCCGGTTCAGCCTGCCGGCCGCGGGGCAGCGCCGACCATGCGCAGCACCAGGTCGGCGTAGAGCAGACCCACCTCGTCGGGCGAGCGGCGGCCGTCGGCGCTGAACCAGCGGGCCACGTCGATGCACAGCGACAGGACGGCGAGGGTCGTCCCCGGCAGGTCGGGCACGTCGAAGTCAGCCGCGTCGACGCCGTCCTGGAGGATGGAGCGGACCGCGCCGTCCACGTCCCGGCGCAGTCCGACGATCTCGGCGTAGTGCTCCTCGCTGAGCGCGCCCAGTTCGTACTGCACGACACGGGCCGTGGTGTGGTGCTCGGCGTGCCAGCGGACGAACGAGCGCACGGCGTTCGCGAGGCGTTCGGCGGGGGTGCCGTCCGCGTCGACCGCGTCCTCGAGGATCCCGAGGGCCAGCCGGTGGCCGACGCTGCTGATCTGGAAGAGCAGCTCTTCCTTGGTCTTGTAGTGGATGTAGAGGGCGGCGGGGCTCATCCCCGCCCGGCCGGCGATGTCCCGGGTGGTGGTCGCGTGATAGCCGCGCTCGGCGAAGGCGTGCACGGCGGCCGTGACGAGCCTCCGAGCCGCGTCCGGGGTGACCTCGGCCCACTCCTCGGTCCGCTTCGCCTCCGCATCCATGGAACGCCCCGCTCGTCGCATCCCGGCGGGCCCTCCACCGGTGAGGCGTTCACCTTACCTCCGGGTATGAGCAACCGCTTAGTCGCCTGCGGGTGGGCCCGGCGGCGGCTCAGAACGCGGCCACTCCGGTCAGCGCCCGTCCGATGAGCAGCTTCTGGATCTGGCTGGTGCCCTCGTAGAGGGTCATCACCCGGGCGTCGCGCAGCAGCTTGCCCACCGGGTACTCGTCGATGTAGCCGTAGCCGCCGAAGACCTGCAGGGCGTTGTTGGCGCAGCGCACGGCGGCCTCGCTCGCATGCAGCTTGGCGACCGATGCCTCGGTGGCGAAGGGCAGCCCGCGGTCGATGTGGTCGGCGACGCGCCAGGTCAGCAGCCGTGCGGTGTCGACGTCCACCGCGATGTCGGCGATCAGTTCCTGGACGAGCTGGTGTCCGGCTATCGGCTTGCCGAACTGCTCGCGCTGCGCGGCGTGGGAGAGGGCGGCCTCCAGGCTTGCCTGGGCGATGCCGACGCAGCCGGCGGCGACGGACATCCGGCCCTTGGCCAGGGCCGACATGGCGACGGAGAACCCCTTGCCCTCGGGGGCGATCATGGCGGACGCCGGGACCCGTACGTCGTCGAACACCAACTCCGCTGTGGCCTGGCCGCGCAGTCCGAGCTTGCCGTGGACGGGCCGGCGCTCCAGGCCGGGGGTGCCGGCCGGAACGAGGAAGGCGCTGATGCCGCGGTGGCCGGGCTCGTCACCGGTACGGGCGAAGAGGAGGACCACGTCGGCCCACGTGCCGTTGGTGATGAACATCTTGGCGCCGTTGATCACCCAGTCGCCGCCGTCACGGACGGCACGGGTGGTGAGGTTGGCGGCGTCGGAACCGGTGCCGGGTTCGGTGAGGCCGAAGCAGCCGATCGCCTCACCGGAGCAGAGCCGGGGAAGCCACTCGGCCTGCTGCTCGGCACTGCCCCACGCGGCGAGGGACTTGCCGACGAGCCCGAGGGACACGGACAGGATGCCGCGCACCGAGGAGTCGCCCCGGCCCAGTTCCTCGGTGACCAGGCAGTACGCGAGGTGGTCGCCGCCGCTGCCGCCGTGCTCCTCGGGGATGGTCAGGCCGAGGAAGCCGAGGTCTCCCAGTTGCTTGACGACGCCCCGGTCGACGGCCTCGGCCCGGTCCCAGTCGACGACGTGCGGGGTGATCTCGCGGTCGACGAAGTCCCTGGCCAGCCGGCGGACGGCGGCCTGCTCCTCCGAGAGCTCCAGATCCACGGCTCCCACCTCCCCTTAATTAGCAGTGCTAGTTTTTGGTGCGCGCTCTACTATGTGCCGCATGGCCCGTCCCCGCAAGCCCCTCCTGAGCCGGGAGCGCATCGTCGCCACGGCTCTCGCGCTCGTGGACGAGGAAGGGCTCTCCGCGGTGTCGACGCGGCGACTGGCGGCCGAACTCGGCGTCAGCGGACCGTCGCTGTACAACCACTTCAAGGTCAAGGACGAGATCCTCGACGCGGTGGCGGACACCGTGGTCGCCCAGGTCGACCTTTCGATGTTCGAGGACGGCACCGACTGGCGGACGGCGCTGCTGCGCTGGGGCCGCTCCTACCGCGCGGCGCTCACCGCGCACCCCAGCATCGTGCCGTTTCTCGCCCAGGGCCCCGGGCGCCGCCCGGCCGGCCTCCGCATGGCCGACGCGGTCTTCGGCGGCATGGTCGCGGCGGGATGGCCGCCTGCGCAGGCCACCCGGATCGGTGCCATGATGCGGTACTTCGTCGCAGGGTCGGCGCTCGGCTCGTTCGCCCGCGGCTTCGTCGACGACGCCGGCGCCTACGACCCGGCCGACTACCCCCACCTGGGCCAGGCCCATCTGCTGGCCGAACACCGGGAGCAGGTCGACGAGGGCGCTTTCGAGACGGGGCTGCAGGCGCTGGTGGACGGACTCGAGCTGCAGTACCGGCAACAGGAGTCCGTCCACCGGGGCTGAGCCGCGGTGGGCTCAGCCCGCCGGCTGCTCAGCCGGTTCGCCGGTCGTCCGCCTGGCACTGCGCCGGGCGAGGACGGCGATGGAGACCAGAGCGACCACGGCCAGCGCCATGATGTAGCCGGCGACCGCCATGGAGGTCCCGGTGGCCTCCAGCAGCAGCACCATGACGAACGGGGCGAGCCCGCCGCCGAACACCGCGGCGATCTGGTAGCCGAGCGAGGCCCCGGTGTAGCGCATTTCCGCGGTGAACAGCTCGGCGAAGAGCGCCGCCTGCGGTCCGTACATGATGCTCAGGAAGCAGCTGGTGACGAAGGTGCCCACACCCAGCAGCAGCAGCGAGCGGGTGTCGATGAGCAGGAACATCGGCACCGCCCACACCAGCAGCCCGACGGCCCCGAAGGTGTAGATGCGCAGCCGCCCCACCCGGTCCGACAGCGAGGCCGCGGCAGGGATCAGCGCCAGCTGCGTCAGGCTGACCAGCAGCGAGACCATGAGCACTGCCCCGCGGTCCATGTGCAGGTCGCGGGTTGCGTAGTCGAGCACGCCGGTGATGATGATGTAGAACACCGCGGTGTTGACGGCGAACGAACCCCCGGCGAGCAGCACGGTTCCGAGGTGGCTGCGCAGGACCGTGCCCAGGGGCGAACGCGGCCGGTTCTTCTCGCCCTCGGCGAGCTTGCGTTCCGCCTCCTTGAACTCCGGGGTCTCCTCGACGCGGGTGTGGATGTACCAGGCGAGGACGAGTACCAGCAGCCCGACGACGAACGGAACGCGCCAGCCCCAGGCCGCGAAGGCGTGATCCCCCGTGCCTGCCTCGACGAGCAGGAAGACCGAGTTGGCCGTCACCACGCCTATGGGGACGCCGAGTTGGACAAGGCTGCCGTACAGCCCGCGCTTCCCCGGGGGCGCGTACTCGGTGGCCATGAGCATGGCGCCACCCCACTGCGCACCGACGGCCAGTCCCTGGACGACGCGCAGGGCGACCAGCAGCACGGGCGCGGCGACGCCGATCGTCTCGTAGGAGGGCAGCAGCCCGATACAAGTGGTGGCGGTGCCCATCAGGGTCAGGGCCAGCACCAGCATCGGCTTGCGGCCTCGTCTGTCGCCGAGATGGCCGGCGATGACACCGCCGACGGGGCGGGCCAGGAAACCGACGGCGAAGGTGGCGAAAGAGGCGAGGACACCCGCGACGGGATTGCTCGCCGGGAAGAACTTGTCGCCGAGGACGAGGGCGGCGGCGATCCCGAAGACGAAGTAGTCGTACCACTCGACGGCCGAGGCGAGCGCGGCTGCCGTGGCGACCCTGCGCCGGCGGGGGTCGACGGGCGGTGGGGACGGGGCGGAAGCGGGGGCCGTGTCCATGGTGTGCACGCTCCGGTGGAGTTGCGGGGACGGGTGGGCGGCGCCGTGATTGCCGAGGAACGTACCGACCGGGTGGTATGTCGTCAACAGCCCGCACAGAGGCGATGTCACGGGCTCGTCGGACGGTCGGGTTCCTGCGCCGCCGACGCCGCAGCACGCCGCCGGCCCCCGTCCCGGCCGGGCCCGCGGCCCGGTCAGAACACCACGAGCGCCCGTCCGCCGCGGCCCGCGACCATCGCGTGGAAGGCGTCCGGGATACCGTCCAGGCCGATCCGCTCGGTGACCATCGCGCCGAGGTCAAGCCGGCCCGCCCTGACGTGTCCGGCGAGTACCGGCAGGTCCTGCACCGGGTCGCAGTCGCCGTAGACACAGCCGCGAAGGGTGCGGCCGAAGTGGAAGATCTCCAGGGCGGAGAAGGAGACCTGCTGCTCCTTGCCGCCGATGCCCACCACCGTGGTGCGTCCGCCGCGGCGGGTGCAGTCCCAGGCCGTCCGGATGGTCTCCGCGCGGCCGACGCACTCGACGGCGACATCGGCCCCGTGCCCGCCGGTGAGCTTGCGGATGCGCTTGGCGGTGTCGTCACCGGCGGCGACGTACGCGGTGGCGCCGGCCTTGCGCGCCAGCTCCTCCTTCTCCTCGGAGACGTCGACCGCGATGATCTCCCCGGCCCCGGCGATCCGTGCCGACTGGATCACGGAGAGCCCGACCCCGCCGACCCCGAACACGGCAACGGACTCGCCCGCGCGCACCTTCGCCGAGTGGTGGACGGCCCCGTACCCGGTGAGCACCGCGCAGCCCAGCAGCGCGGCGTCCGCGAGCGGCACCCCGTCGGGGAGCGGCAGCACCGCGTGGGCGGCGACCACCGTCTCCTCGGCGAACGCCGCGGTCCCCAACCCCGGGTACAGATCCCGGCCGTCCTGGGCCCGGGCGTACGGAGCGGCGGCGCCGGCCATGGCGTCGGCGCACAGCCAGGGCTCGCCGAGGCCACAGTAGTGACAGCTCCCGCAGGACGGCGCCCAGTTGAGGACGATGGGGTCACCGGGCGCGACGGCAGTGACGCCCTCCCCCACCGCGGTCACGGTGCCGGCCCCCTCGTGCCCGAGCACGGCGGGCACCGGCTGCCGCAACGTTCCGTTCGACAGGGACAGGTCGGAGTGGCACACCCCGGCGGCAGCGAGACGGATGCGCACCTGCCCGCGGCCGGGTTCGGGAAGCTCGATGCCGGTGAGCTCCAGCGGGGCACCCACGGCGGGCAGTACGGCGGCTCGGGTCATGGGTTTCTCTCTCCTGGGTCAGAACTGCAGCGACTTGGTCTGGAGGTACTCGGAGAGGCCGTGCGGGCCCAGCTCGCGGCCGATACCGGACTGCTTGTAACCGCCGAAGGGCGCCAGCGGGTTGAAGCGTCCGCCGTTGATGTCGACCTGCCCGGTGAGCAGTCCGCGGGCGAAGGCGACGGCTTCGGCGTCGTCGGCCGCCCAGACCGCTCCGGCGAGGCCGTAGACGGTGCCGTTGGCGATCCGCAGCGCGTCCGCCTCGTCCTCGTACGGCATCAGGCAGATGACGGGACCGAAGATTTCCTCCTGCGCAACGGTCATCCCGGGGGTGACGTCGGCGAGCACCGTGGGGCGGACGTAGTAGCCGGTCTCCCGTCCCTCGGGCGGCTGGGGGCCGCCCGCCACCAGCCGCGCGCCCTCCGCGATGCCGCTCTCGATGTAGCCGCGGACACGGTCCCGCTGGCGGGCGTTGACGACCGGACCCAGTCTGCCGCCGTCCTCCTGCGGATCGGAGGGTGCGTACTTGGCGGCGGCCGCGGCGGCGAGCTCCACGGCCTCCTCGTAGCGGGCGGAGTCGACCAGCATGCGTGTCCACGCGCTGCACGTCTGGCCGGAATTGGCGAACACGTTGGCGACGCCCACGTTGACGGCCCGGGCAAGGTCCGCACCGGGCAGAATCACATTGGCCGACTTCCCGCCGAGTTCGAGTGCGACCCGCTTGACGGCCGCTCCGGCGGCGGCCCCCACCTGCCGCCCCACGGCGGTGGAGCCGGTGAAGGAGACGAGGTCCACGCCCTCGTGCTCGGCGAGGGCCTGCCCGGCGACCGGCCCGGTTCCGGTGACGAGGTTGAGGACCCCGGCAGGGAATCCGGCCGCGTGCACCGCCTCGGCGAACAGCTGGGCCACCAGCGGGGTGTCCTCGGCGGGCTTCAGCACGACCGTGCAGCCGGCGGCGAGCGCGGGCGCGGCCTTGGCGACGATCTGGTGGAGCGGATAGTTCCAGGGGGTGATGGCGCCGACCACCCCCACCGGTTCGTGCAGAACGGTGGAGTTGCCGATCCGTTCCTCGAAGGGGTGACTCGCGGCGAGTTCGGCGTAGGTGCCGGCGACGGCGATCGGCAGGTCGGCGTGGACCTTGCGGGAGAAGCCGAGTGGCGCGCCCAGTTCGGCGGTGACCGTCTCGGCGATCTCCTCACGCCGGGCGGCGAGTTCGTCGCGCAGGGCGGCGATCCGCTCGGCTCGCTGTGCCGGAGGCGTCGCGGCCCAGCCGGGGAACGCGGTGCGGGCGGCGTGCACCGCTGCGTCCACATCCTCCGCCGAGCCGGCCGGCACCACGGCGATGACCTGCTCGTCGGCCGGGTTGACGACCTCGATGGCATCGCGGCCGAGTGCGGGCCGCCACTGTCCGTCGATGTACAGCGCGTCGTGGGCCTTCATCGTGTTCCTCCCGCAGCGAAGCTCGTACCCGATCTAAACTAGCGGCGATAGTTTTCATCCGCCAGGAGCGGCCTCGACGGACTGCTCTCCCGCTGCCCGCCGGCGCCGTGCACTCAGTCCAGCGGCGCCACCCGCACCGGGAAGCCGTTGAGGACGGCGGTGCCGGAGAGCGGATCGAGCCGGCTGCCGTCCAGCAGCTGGTTCACGTTCACCCCGGGCTCGGCGGAGGCGACGGTCAGACGGGTGCCCGGCCGGTCGTGGCCCCAACCGTGCGGCAGGCTGACCACTCCGGTCCGCACCGCGTCGGTCACCTCGACGGCCACCTGCAGCTCGCCGCCGTCCCCGGTGACCCGCGCGGTGGCGCCGTCGGCCAGGCCCAGCCGGTCGGCGTCCTGCGGATGGACCTGGAGGGTGCAGCGGTTCGATCCCCCGGTCAGCGCGGGCAGGTTGTGCATCCAGCTGTTGTTGGAGCGCAGATGGCGGCGCCCGACGAGGACCAGCCCGTCCGGACGCGTCCCGAGCGCCCGGCGCAGCCGGCGCACGTCCGCGGCCACCGGCTCGGGGCACAGCTCGACCCGGCCGCTTCGGGTGCGCAGGACTTTCGGGATGCGCGGCACGAGCGGGCCGAGATCGATGCCGTGCGGGTTCGCCAGCAGCCGTTCCAGGGCGAGACCGCCGGGCTCGGCACCGAAGCCGTCGCCGTACGGGCCGAGGCGCAGCATCAGGTCGAGCCGGCGTTCGGCCCCGTCGCGGCCGGCCAGGTCCGCCGCCAGCGCGGCCGCGTCACGGCCGTGCACCGGGGACTCCGGGTCCGCCACAGCCGCGGTCAGCGTCACGTCGACGACCGTGCGGTCGACCGTCCCCGGGTCACCGAGCGGGTCGCCGCCCACCGCGAGGATCAGCCGGGCGAGGATCTCGCTCTCGTCCGGCCGGCCCGCCTCCGGGGGGAGGGGCGCCCGGGTGTAGCGGACCTGGTTGCGGACGGCGAAGTTGTTGAAGGCGAAGTCGTGGTGGGGGCTCCGGGAGGGCGGTGGCGGCGGCAGCAGGACATCGGCGTGGCGGGACGTCTCGTTGAGGTAGGGATCGACGCTCACCACGAAGTCCGCCCCGGCCAGGGCCCGGTCGAGTCGCTCTCCGTCGGGGGCGGAGAGCACCGGGTTGGCGGCCAGCGAGATCACGGCCCGGACGCGGCCCTCGCCCGGGGTGTCGATCTCCTCGGCCAGTGCCGCCAGCGGGAACTCCCCCTTGATCTCGGGGTGTCCGCTCACCCGGCTCCGCCAGCGGCCCAGCACGAAACCCTTGCCGGGCCGCGCCGCACGCGGCGCGCGGGCGGTGGCGGCGAGGGGGAACATGGCGCCGCCGGGCCGGTCGAGGTTCCCCGTGATCGTGTTGAGCACGTCCACCAGCCAGCCGGCCAGCGTTCCGAACTCGACGGTGGAGCTGCCGACCCGGCCGTAGACGGCGGCGGTGGGGGCCGCCGCCAGCTCGCGGGCGATCTCCCGGACCTCCGCGGCGGGAACGTCGCACGGTCCGGCCACCGCCTCGGGGGTGAACTCGGCGAGCAGGGAGCGCACGTCGGGAACCCCGTCGACCAGGCCGTCCAGCCGGCCCGGATCCGTCAGCTTCTCCTCGAACAGGACCTGGGCGACGGCCGCGAGCATCAGCGCGTCGGTTCCGGGCCGGATCGCCACGTGCCGGTCGGCGAGTTTCGCAGTCCTCGTCCGCCGGGGATCGACGACGGTGAGCCGGCCGCCCCGGCGGCGCAGCGCCTTCAGCCGGCCCGGGAAGTCCGGCGCCGTGCACAGACTGCCGTTGGAGTCCAGTGGGTTGGCGCCGATCAGCAGCAGATGGTCCGTGCGGTCCAGGTCGGGGACGGGGATCGCGAACGGGTCGCCGAACATCAGGCCGCTGGAGACGTGCTTGGGCATCTGGTCGACGGTGCTGGCCGTGTAGAGGTTTCGGGTACCGAGGGCACGCAGCAGCACCGGCGGGTAGAGGGCTCCGGCGACGGTGTGCACGTTGGGATTGCCGAGGACGACCGCGACGGCGTCCGGGCCGTGCTCCCCGATCAGCGGGCGCAGACCGTCGGCGACCGCGGTGAAGGCCTCGTCCCAGCCGCACTCCCTGAGCTCACCGTTCCGCCGGACCATCGGATGCCTCAACCGGTCCGGGTCGCCGTCGAGTTCGGGAAACGCGGCCCCCTTGGGACAGATGAATCCGGCGCTGAACACATCCTCGCCGTCGCCGCGCGCGCCGGTGACACGGTCGCCCTCGATGGTGAGGGTGAGGCCGCAGGTGGCCTCGCAGAGCGGGCAGATACGCAGGGCGGTTCGGCTCAACGGTCACTCCCGGGCTGCTGCGGCCCCGGCCGGCTCCGGGGCGGCGGTCCCCACCGACCATACCGACCGGTACGCACGTGCGCTGCCCCCGCGCACGCCTTTTCCGGGCCCGCGTCAGGCGCACCCCCGCGGCGGCCGTCAGCCGAGCACGCGAGCCAGATAGGCGCGCAGCAGCGCCTTGGTCTCGGCGACGATCTCGGGGTCGCCCGACGGGTCCGTGCGGAAAGCCAGTTGGAGCAGGGCATCCGCCGCCTCCACGCCGACCAGGACCGTCCGGTGCCAGGTCGCATCCGCCTCCCGGCCCAGATGTCCGGCGAGCAGCAGGCCGAGCCGGTCGGCGACCATCCGGTTGGCCGACTCCGGAGCGTCGGCCGGAGCGGAGCCCTGGAAGTCCAGCAGCGCGAACCCCGGAGTGTCCCGCTTCATGGCGATGTAGGCGTCGACGACCACGTCGATGGCCCGGTGCCACGCGAGCGGCTCGGCGTCCGCGAGGCCGTCGGAGACCCGCTCGACGTACGTGTCGAGGTTGCGGCGTGCCAGCGCGTCGGCCATCGCCCGCTTGTTGCCGAAGAAGCGGTAGACCGACCCGATGGGGACTCCCGCGCGCGCCGCGACGGCGCGCGTGGAGAGGGTCTCGTAGCCGGTCTCGTCCAGGACCTCGGCGCAGGCGTCGAGGATCCGGCCGAGGCGCTCGGCGCTGCGCCGCTGGACCGGGACGCGCCGCAGCGTCGGCGGATGCGGTTCGTCGCTGGAGGTGTTCACGGGTCCCATCATGCCGTCCGGAGCGCCTCACCGGCCCCGCAGCGGCCCGGCTCCCCGTCGGTCATCCCCCGGTCGCCCTGCGTCATTGACGCCGCCCCACGTGATTTCTATGGTCATGCATAGGAATCGAGTGAGGGCCAGGGAGCGCACATGGGCGGCGGCACGGACATCGAGCAGTCGAGAAAGACTGCTGAGGCACTTTCCTACGCGACGGGATTCGGCAACGAGCACAGCTCGGAGTCCGTTCCCGGAGCCCTGCCGGAGGGCCGCAACTCACCCCAGCGCGCCCCGCTCGGCCTGTACGCGGAACAGCTCAGCGGCACCGCATTCACCGAACCCCGCCATCGCAACCGGCGCACCTGGCTGTACCGCATCCGCCCCTCCGCCGCTCATCCCGCGTTCGTCCGCCGCGACAACGGCTCCCTGCGCAGCGCGCCGTTCGCCGAGTGCGTCCCGGACCCCAACCGGCTGCGATGGAACCCGCTGCCGGAACCGCCGGACGGCACGGACTTCGTCGACGGCCTGTGGACGCTCGGCGGCAACGGCGACGTCCTGCAACGCACCGGAATGGCCGTCCACCTCTACACCGCGAACGCCTCCATGACCGACCGGGTGTTCTCCGACTCCGACGGCGAATTGCTGATCGTCCCCGAGCGCGGCGGCCTGCTGCTGCGCACCGAGATGGGGATGCTGCGCGCGGAGCCGGGCCACGTCGCGCTCATCCCGCGCGGAGTCCGCTTCCGGGTCGAACTGCTCGACGAGTCCGTGCGGGGCTACGTCTGCGAGAACTACGGGCAGCCGTTCGAGCTCCCGGAACTGGGGCCGATCGGCGCCAACGGACTGGCGAACCCGAGGGACTTCCTCGCTCCGACGGCCGCGTTCGAGCACCGCGAGAGTCCGGTCGAAGTGATCAACAAGTTCGGTGGCAACCTCTGGTCCGCGACCTACGACCACTCGCCGCTCGACGTCGTGGCGTGGCACGGCAACCACCTGCCGTACGTCTACGACCTGCGCCGCTTCAACGTCATCGGCAGCATCAGCTACGACCACCCGGACCCGTCGGTCTTCACCGTCCTGACCTCGCCGTCCGACACCCCCGGGCTGGCCGGTGTCGACTTCGTCGTCTTCGCACCGCGGTGGCTGGTCGGGGAGGACACCTTCCGGCCGCCGTACTTCCACCGCAATGTGATGAGCGAGTACATGGGCCTGATCGAGGGCGCGTACGACGCCAAGGCCTCCGGCCCCGGCGGTTTCGTGCCCGGCGGCGGGTCCCTGCACAACATGATGTCCGCGCACGGCCCGGACCGTGACACCTTCGAGAAGGCCAGCAGCGCCGAGCTGAAGCCGCAGAAGCTGGACGACGGCCTGGCGTTCATGTTCGAGACGCGGTGGCCGGTGACCGCCACCCCGCAGGCTCTGACCGGCCCCCAGCTGCAGAAGCGCTACGACGACGTGTGGCAGGGTCTGGAGCGCCATTGGTCTCCCGGGGTGTGAGCCGACCGGGAGGCCGGTACCCCCGACCGGAGCACCTCCCCCGACCGGAGCACCTCCCGTGACCGCCTTCACCCCTGACTCACTCGTCCTGAACCGCAAGCTGCCACTGTGGTACCAGGTCTCGCAGTCGCTGCGTGCCTCCATACTCGGGCGCCGTCCCGACGATCCGCTGCGGCTGCCGACCGAGGACCAGCTCGCCGGGCACTACGGGGTGAGCGTCCTGACCATGCGGCAGGCGCTCAAGGAGCTGGAGGCCGAGGGACTGATCAGCCGGCATCGCCGGCACGGGACGTTCATCGAGCCGACGGCGCTGCGCGGCGCCCCGATGCGGCTCCTCGGCTCGGTGGACGCGATCGTGGCCCAGCAGTCCGGCGAGCGGACCACCGTGCTGGGTCACGAGCGCGCTCCGGTGCCACCGGAGCTGGCGGAGCACTTCCCCCGCGTGGAGGAGATCGCGCGGTTCCGCCGGCTGCGCTGCGACGAGGCCGGCGACGAGCCCACCAACTGGGCCGAGAACCTGGTCCTGCCCGAACTCGCGGACGCCTTCGACCCGTCGGAACTGGAACGGCGGCCGATGACCAAAGTACTGCGGGACACGGTCGGCGTGCGCATCAGCCGGATCACCGACACCGTCGAGGCCCGGCTCGCCGATCCCGAGACCGCCCGGCTGCTGGACGTGCCCCTGCTCAGCCCAATCCTGCACTACACGGGGATCAGCTACGACGAGACGGGGCGGGTCGTAGACGTCGCGCGGATCCGCTACCGGGGCGACCGGTTCAGCTTCTCCGTGACGCTGGACGCACCGTGAGGGCCGAGCCCACCGACCCGGAATCGGTACCATGCGGGCGGACCGAGAGAGGGCCGAGAGGGAGCCCGGCGACGGACATCGGGCTGGGGAGGGCCGCTGCGTGACGGCGAAGCAGTCCTCCGCGACGGCCGGAGCCGCCGCGGCACCGGACGAGGCACCCGCACTGGCAGACCTCATGCCCTGGTCGGCACCGGCGCTGCGCATCGGACGCGGCTGGGTGACGGCACCGGACCGGGCCGCGCTCACGGCCCGGTGGCGGCAGTTCACGGCGGCGGAGGGGCCTGCCCGGGAGACCCTGCTGGAGCCCACCCGGGCCCGCGGACTGCACACCGCCGTCGCACAGCTCCCCGGGCACGGCGGCGCCACCGTGGAACTCGCGGCGGAGACGGGCGACTGCCCGGATCCCGTCCGCATCCTGCGCGGCCCCTTCGACCGTCAGTGGCTGATCCCGGACCACCGGCTCATCGACGCAGCCCGGCCCGAACTGTGGCGCGTCCACGACGATCACCAGGTGTTCGCCGTCGAACAGGCCAGGCTTCCCGGGAGTTCGCCCGACGCCGGCCCTCCGGTGGTCTTCTCGGCGCTGCTGCCCGACGGCCGGTCCGCGGACGGGCGGAGGCCCGGCCGGATCCGGCCGCTGTACCGCAGGCCCGGTGGCGCGGAGCCCAATGTGGCGCCCGGCCTGACGGCCGAGCTGTCCCGGCTGCTGGGACTCGGCATCGGCTCCGCGGACTTCCTCGCCTGGGTGGCCGCCGCGGCGGTCCGCCGTACCGACGGGACGGTGGCCGTTCCGCTGCCGCTGGAGCCGGACATCTGGGAGACGGGCACCGCGCTCGGCCGGCGTCTGCTGTGGATTCAGACCTTCGGAAGCCGGTACGGATCGGGGCCGGACGAGCGGCCGAAGCTGCCGGGCGGCAGACGCCCGTACGTGCGCGCGCCCCTGCACGAGGGGCGCGCCGTCCCGCTGGGGTCGGCGATGTTCGACCCGCAGGAGCCGGGACTGGCCGTCGGCGACGGACGGGTCGCGCCCGTGCCCGCAGGAGCCTGGGAGTTCCGGACGGGCGGCGTTCCCGTGGTCGAGCAGTGGATCGCCCGGCGCATCGCGCCGCAGGCGACCGGCCCGCTGGATGCGACGGGCCTACACGGCTGGCGGCGGGAGTGGACGTCCGAACTCCTCGAACTCATCACCGTCCTGGCCCTGTTGGACGAGCTGCGTCCCCAACAGCGGGAACTGGCCGACCGGGTCGCCCGGGGCCCGGCGCTGCCGGCCTCCGCGCTACGGAAGGCCGGCGTGCTGCCGGTGTCCCGCGCGTCCCGGCTGCCCGCGTCGGTCCTGGACCACCCCGAGGAAGGCCCGGGCGGGCAGTTCACCCTGCTCTGAGCCCCAGGAGCCCTTCGGTGCACGAGGCAGGAAGGGCCGTGCACGGAATCCTGTTGCCCGGTGCCGGGTTCTCCGCGCCGATGGGCTACGCGGACCGCGATCCCCCGGGGAGCACCAGCGCCGAGTCCGTGTGGAGCTTGACATCCTCCCTTCCCTGAAGGGAGGGGATTCCTGGCTCAGGCTGCCTGTGGGAGCAGCGCTCCCGCAGGTCTTACACCCTCGGCACCAGCCGGGTTGAGACCAGCCCGGACCAGCATCACGCGGGCGGAGTTCTTGTCCCTGGAGGATACGACTCCGCACGCGGTGCAGGTGTAGGTACGCTCCGAAAGAGGAAGTGCGTGCTTGGTTCTCGCACCGCACGCCGCGCAGTCCATGGTGGTGTGCGGGGTGCACGAGACGGATATCCCGTGCGTGCTTGCGGCCCATCTCGATCAGGGCCGTCTTGGTGGCACCGATCGCCGCGTCGGCCGCACCCCTGGCTGCCCGCCGCCCTGGCCACGCGCCGAACGCCCGGCCCGAACACCCTGGCCTTCCTGGAACGCGCACTGGCCGCCTTGCGGCCCATCGGGCTGGACGGCGGGGCAAGACTGGAGGTCTTCGCCCAGCTCACCGGATTCGTGGCCTGGCACGTCGCCCACGAGATCACGCAGACCGAAACCGGGAGCTCCGCCGCCCGCGCCACAGCCGAAGCCCGCTACCTCGCCGCCGTGGCCGCGGACGGCCGTCACCCGGAGCTCGCCGAAGCCCTCGCAGCCCCCGGACGTCCCCTGACCCCCGAAGCCACGTTCACCCGCTTCCTCAACCGCCTGATCGAGGGACTCGACGCCGATTGAATCCGCGCCGTCCGCCGCCGCCACCGCAACCCCGGACCCGTCGCGGCCGGGTCCCGCCACCGGCCCCGGGATGTCCGTCCCTTGCAGACGCCGCCGGCCGGGCGCCGCTGGCGCGACCGGCCCCGCGCGGGATAGGACGGTGCCCATGAACCACCCCGCACCGCCGCAACCGCTGCCCCTCGACGGCATCACCGTCGTCTCCGTCGAACAGGCCGTTGCCGCGCCCTTCGCCACCCGGCAACTCGCCGACCTGGGAGCGCGGGTGATCAAGGTCGAACGTCCGGACGGCGGCGACTTCGCCCGCGGCTACGACACGGCCGTGAACGGGCTTGCCTCGCACTTCGTGTGGACGAACCGGGGCAAGGAGTCGATCGCCCTCGACCTGAAGGACCCGCGCGGACTCGACGTACTGCACCGGCTGATCCGGAACGCCGACGTGTTCGTCCAGAACCTCGCACACGGCGCGGCCGCCCGCCTCGGCCTGGACTCCGCTGCGCTGTGCGCCAGGTATCCGCAGTTGATCGCCGTCGACGTCTCCGGGTACGGACCCGAGGGCCCGTACGCGCACAAGCGGGCGTACGACATGCTCGTCCAGTGCGAAGCGGGACTCGCCTCGGTGACCGGAACGCCCGAGCAGCCCGCCAAGGCCGGCATTCCGGCGGCCGACATCGGTGCCGGGATGTACGCGTACTCCGGGGTGCTCGCCGCACTGCTGCGCCGGGGTACGACCGGGCGCGGCGGGCCGGTGGAGGTCTCGATGCTCGACGCCTTGGCCGAGTGGATGGGGCATCCGCTGTACGTCGGGATGTGCACGGGAACGCCCCCGGCCCGGACTGCGCTGGGGCACAGTGTGATCGCTCCTTACGACGCCTACTCCACGGCCGACGGCCGGAAGGTGCTGCTGTCGGTGCAGAACGACAGGGAGTGGCGGCGGCTCGCGGAACAGGTCCTGGAGCAACCGGAGTTGGCGGACGATCCCGGGTTCGCCACCAATGTGGCGCGCACCCGGAACCGCGAGAAGACGGACGCCGTCGTGGCCGGGGCTCTCGCCGGCCTCGGCACGGACGAGGCGATCGAGCGGCTGGAGCGTGCGGGGATTGCCTGCGCCCGCCTGAACGGCGTCGCCGAACTGGCTGGTCATCCCCAGCTGGAGGCCCGCGACCGCTGGCGCGAGATCGGTACGCCGGCCGGTCCGGTGCCTTCGCTGCTGCCGCCCGTCACACTGCCGGGCGGGGAGGAGCCGCGGATGGGGGCCGTTCCGGCGCTCGGGGAGCACACGGACAGCATCCTGGAGGCTGCGGGGATGACGGAGGCGCAGGCCGCAGCGCTGCGCCGGGACAGGGTCGTTGCCTGAGGCGGATCGGCGGAGTGAGGAGGAACCGCCGCGCGCAGCGGGGGGAGGTCAGCCGCGGTTGCCGAAGAGCGAGCGGCGCAGTCGTCGCAGCGGGGCGAACAGGGAGACGCGGGAGACCCGGGCACCACGGCTCGTGGTGGTGCGGCACCCGCCGCGCGAGGCGACCTCCCGCATGAGCAGGGTCGCTTCCTCGGTCTCGTCCCGGGAGAGGGCAGGACCGGACAGCACCGCGAGATGTCGGTCGAGACGTGCACTGGTGGCGCTGGATCCGCACGTGATGGCAGGGACTCGCGCCCTGCGCACTGCTATCTGTTCCATGACACTCCCCACCCGTACGAGGGCCCCGGCCCGGCCACGCCAACCCTACCGCCCCGCCACCTCGGCTGTGCATCGGCATTCCCCGATTCACCTTCCCGGCAAGGGGGTTGAAGATGCGATCGAATCCGGACACCCGACAGGACGGACACCGGGAGCGGCCGGTGACGAGCCGTGCGGCCCGGCACCGGCCCAGGACGAGAAGACTCCACGGGGCGAAGGCTCCTCGGCTGTGCGCACTGTCCGGTCAGGCCCGGGAGGCGAAGACGGGCAGGTAGCCGCCGGACTGTCCGGCCGCGGTCGGGTGGTAGGACTCGCCGATGGGCCAGCTGACACTGTGGAGCCAGGAGTCGCCGGAGCAGATCTCGTGGCCGGTGAAGGCGGGCGCGACGTCACCGAAGACGAAGCCGTGGGCCGCCGCCCGCTTGGAGGTCTCGCTGTTGAGCAGGTCCGAGGCGCCGTTGAGCGCCGAGCGCTCGTTCTCGCTCAGGCCGGCGATGCAGGAGCCGTTCAGCTTGTACAGGCGCGGGTAGCCGAGGATGACGACCTTGGCGGAGGGCGCCCTGCCGTCGATGGCGTTGTAGACGTTGTCGAGCTTCCCGGGAAGGACGTTCCGCATGTAGGCCTTGGCCTCTTCCACCCGGGCCAGGCAGGTGCTCTCGCTGTACAGCACACAGGTCGTCA
>NZ_JAMQGM010000026.1 GCF_023703325.1 Streptomyces meridianus | reverse complement strand
TTCATCCCACACTCCTTGCGTGGATACCCCGTGCTTCAGCTCGGGGAGGAAACGCATCCTTGGCCCGGAGCCGTGAAGCGGCGGAGGCTCGGTGCGTATTCGTTCTGACAGTGGGATCTTCACGAACGGTGCTGATAGTTTGTGAGATGTGAAGACCGAGCCGGTGAAGCGGGCGTTCAAGTACCGCTTCCACCCCACGAACGAGCAGGCGGCGGAGCTGTCGCGCACGTTCGGGTGTGTCCGAAAGGTCTACAACCTGGCGTTGGAAGCACGCACGGTGGCGTGGTTCCAGCGCCAGGAACGGGTGAACTACAACGCCACCTCGGCGATGCTGACGCAATGGAAGAAGACCGAAGAGCTGGCCTTCCTGTCCGAGGTGTCGTCGGTGCCGTTGCAGCAGACACTGCGGCATCTGCAAGGCGCGTTCTCGAACTTCTTCGAGGGGCGGGCGAAGTACCCCCGGTTCAAGTCGAAGAAGAAGACCCGCCGCAGTGCGGAGTACACCAGGTCGGCGTTCACGTACCGCGACGGTGCGCTGAGGCTCGCGAAGTTGAAAAACCCCCTCGCGATCGTGTGGTCCCGGCCGCTTCCGCAAGGCGTGGAGCCGTCCACGGTGACCGTGTCCCAGGACAGTGCGGGCCGCTGGTTCGTGTCCATGCTCTGCGAAGACGCCTCCGTCGGGCCCCTGCGGGCCCTGGACACCGCCGTCGGGATCGATGCGGGGATCACCTGCCTGGTGACGCTCTCCACCGGGCGGAAGATCACCAACCCCCGGCACGAACGCCGGGACCGCGCACACCTGGCCAAGGCCCAGCGGGCGCTGGCGAAGAAACAGGAAGGCTCCCGCAACCGGGACAAGGCCCGCCTCAAGGTCGCCAGGATCCACGCCCGGATCGCCGACCGGCGCCGGGATTTCCTGCACCAGCTGACCACTCGGCTCGTTCGTGAGAACCAAACGATCGTGATCGAGGACCTGAACGTGCGCACCATGCTCAAGAACCGGAGCCTGGCCCGCGCCATCTCGGACGCGGCCTGGACCGACCTGCGCTCGATGCTGGAGTACAAGGCCGCCTGGTACGGCAGGAACCTGGTCACCATCGACCGCTGGTTCCCCTCCTCCAAGCTGTGCTCCGCATGCGGCACCGTCCGGGACGAACTGCCGTTGAACGTCCGCGTGTGGACGTGCGACTGCGGCACCACACATGACCGCGACGTCAACGCTGCGCGCAACATTCTGGCCGCCGGACTGGCGGTTACAGCCTGTGGAGCGGGTGTAAGACCTCAACGGGAGTCCTCCCGGACGGGGCAACTTGCTGCGAAGCAGGAAACCCTCACTGCGAAGTGAGGAATCCCCCTCGTTCACGAGGGGGAGGATGTCAACGCCGGCAGCGTATCCGTCGTGGGTGCCGGGGTGTGTCCGACGGGTCTCCGCCCGGAGGACTCCGACGGCAGTCGTGTCAGGGCAGCAACCCGGAACTGCGCCACAACTGGCGGCCCACGCCCTTCATGAGACCGAGGTCGTCGAGGAATCCCGTGAGCTTCTTCGCCCCGGCCTGCATGACGTCGCGGCGGTGTCCGCTGGCCTTCACCTGGGCGACGGCCTCGCGCCGGTCGAGGCCGACGTCCGTGTACACCTGCGGGTTGATGAACGCCTCTGAGAACACCCGGGCGGCCTGGCCGGAGCTGATCCGGGTCAACTCGGCCTCCCAGCGCGGGCAGTCGATCATCTGTCGGCGCAGTTCCTCGCGGGCGTACCGGACGTGCCGGGCCTCCTCCACCACATGGATCCGGGTCACACCGCGGATCAGCGGCTGGATGCGCTCGTCCGGGAAGGTCAGGCGCTGCATCCAGTCCAGGATCTCCTCGCCCAGCAGGGTCGCGGCGAACGAACCGGGTGTCGTGGAGACCGTCTTGAGCAGCCGGGCGAGGTTGTGGTGCAGCCGGGAGACCGGGTAGTGGGGGGTGCCACCGCGCTGGATCACCCGCGCGAACATCATCGAATGGCGGCACTCGTCGGCGATCTCGGTGAGCGCGTACCGGGTGTGGAGGCTGGTCACCGGCTTGTCGTAGATGTGCCGCACGAGCAGCTGCATCAGGATGATCTCGAACCAGATGCCCAGCGACGCCAGCGACGCCGCCTCGTGCCGGGACAGGTCGATCCGCTGCTCCTCCGACATCTTCCGCCACAGCGGGGTGTCGTACAGGGACACGAGCTCCGGTGGCCAGAACCATTTGCCGTCCTCGAAGGGCGCGTCCCAGTCGAGCTCGGTGTCGGGGTCGAAGGAGTGCTGCGCCGACGCGTCGAGAAGCCGCTGGGCGACCTGCTCGCGGTCCTTCAGCAGGCCGAGGGCGTCCCGCAGCTCCGTTACGGGTTCGGTTGCGGATGTCATGGCTGTGGCCACCTCGCTCGTGGGGTCCTGGGGTCGCTCCGGGGCGGTCCCGGCTCACCGCGCACCGCGCCGGAAGCCGTGACGGCTCCCTGCGCGGCGGGCTCGCCCCCTTATGAGACTCCGTGTCAACAAGGACGTCAATCCCTTGCGCACGACTTGTTGACCCGCAGGTAACCGACGTGTGAGCCTGCCAACCGTGCGCCCCCGCAAGGGAGTCCAGCGAACAAGGAGGGCGTCGATGCCGACGCGCGATCTCTACGCCAACGACCCGGGGGAGGGGCACTGGCAGGTGCCGGCCTCCGGGGCAGCCCGCTTCAGCTGGGAGTACGACGAGGGCCGGGAACGGCTGCTCGCCCTCTACCAGAAGGGCAAGGACAAGCAGTGGGACGCGGCGACGCGGATCGACTGGGACCTCGAGGTCGACCCGTACGACCCGCTCGGCGTCCCCGACGAGGCGCTCACCCTCCACGGCACCCGGCACTGGGACCTGATGAGCGAGCGCGACCGGGCCGACCTGCGACGCCATTACGCCTCCTGGCAGTTCAGCCAGTTCCTGCACGGTGAGCAGGGCGCCATGGTGTGCGCCGCCAGGATCGTGGAGTCGGTGCCCGATCTGGACGCCAAGTTCTACTCGGCCACCCAGACCATGGACGAGGCCCGGCACGCCGAGATCTACTCGCGCTTCCTGCACGAGAAGGTCGGGATGCTCTACCCGGTCAACGACAGCCTGCAGTCGCTCCTCGGCGACACTCTGCGCGACTCCCGCTGGGACATGCCCTACCTGGGCATGCAAGTCCTCATCGAGGGCCTGGCGCTCGCTGCCTTCGGCATGATCCGCGACACCACCACCAAGCCGCTGCCGAAGCAGATCCTCGCCTACGTCATGCAGGACGAGGCCCGGCACGTCGCCTTCGGGCGGATGGCGCTGCGCGACTACTACCGGCAGCTGACCGAGGCCGAACTTCGCGAACGCGAGGACTTCGTGATCGAGGGCTGCTACCTCATGCGGGACCGGCTGCGCGGCACCGAGGTGCTGGAGAACTTCGGAATCCCGCCGCAGGAGGCCGACGAGTACAGCGAGCGGTCGGAGTTCCTGCAACTGTTCCGGAAGCTGCTGTTCAGCCGGATCGTCCCCTGCGTCAAGGACATCGGTCTGTGGGGCGAGCGACTGCAGAAGGCGTACGTCGACATGGGCGTCTTCGACCTCGGCGACTCCAACCTGGACCTGCTCATGTCCCAGGACGAGGAACTGGCCGAGAAACTCGACGCCGAACGCTTCGCCGAGGAGGAGGCGGCCCGTACCGCCGAGGTCGGGGAGACCGTCGCCGCCGGCGCCTCGGAGGACTGACCGGGCCGTTCGCCGCTCCGGGAGCCCGGGGGCCTGCTCCGGACCTCATCGTCCGGACTGCCTCTGCCGCCCGCCGGACTTCCCGTCGCCCGTTTTCCCGTCGACCCCGTCGGCCTCCCGCACCGCCGCCCGCATCACCTCGCGGGCGATCGGCGCGGCCAGACCACCCCCGGTGAAGTCCGCCCGCTCGGCGTCGGCGTCCTCCACCACCACCGCCACGGCGACCGTCGGCCGGAACGAGCCCTCCGGCTCGGCCCAGCCGATGAACCAGGCATAGGGAACCGCCGCATTGCCCACCCCGTGCTGCGCCGTGCCCGTCTTCCCACCGACCTCGACGCCGGGAATCGCCGCGTCCCGGCCCGAGCCGACCGTGACGACGTCCCGCATCATGCGCTGGAGCAACAGGGCCGTGCTCGGACTCATCGCCTGGTGCAGCGAACGGCCTCGGGTGGTCGCGACGGTCCGGCCGCCGGGCGTTGTCACCCGGTCCACCAGACGGGGCTGCTGGATCTCCCCGCCGTTGGCCACCGCGGCCGCGACCATCGCCATCTGCAGTGGTGTCGCCGACGTGTCGAACTGCCCGATGGAGGAGAGAGCGACCTGTGACGGCTCCATCCGCCGGTCGAAGTTGCTCCGGGTGACCTTCGCGGGGATCCGCAGGCCGGCGTCGTTGAAGCCGAACCGCTCGGCGGCCTCGGCCATCCCCGTCACACCGGTCCGCGCCCCCAGCCGGGCGAACACCGTGTTGCAGGAGACCGCGAAGGCGTACCGGAGGGAGGCGTCCTCGCACCCGTCCGCCGCATTGCCCAGCCGCACGGCGGTACCGGGCAGCGTGTACGGCAGCGGACTGTCGGTGGGGGCGTCGATGTCCCGCACGAGCCCGCTGTCGAGCGCCGCCGCAGCCGTCACCACCTTGAACGCCGACCCCGGCGGATACGTCTGCCGCAGCGCCCGGTTGAGCATCGGCCGGGCGGCGTCCGCGTTGAGCCCGTCCCAGGTCCGGGCGGTGGCCGGGCCGTTGCCCGACAGCAGAGCGGGATCGTAGGACGGCGCGCTGGCCACAGCGAGGATCCGGCCGGTGGCGGGCTCGACGGCCGCGACCGCACCCCGCTTGCCCTCCAGCCCCTCGTAGGCCGCCCGCTGCACCGCGGCCCGGACGGTGGTGTGCACGTCGGCGCCGGGGCGACGGGGGCGGGTGAGGCCGTCGAGGAAGGAGAAGGACGCGAGCCGCGGATCCGTGCCGGACAGCACCCCGTCCTCGGCGGCCTCGAGCAGCGAGGTGCCGTACCGCTGCGAGGAGTAGCCGGTGACGGGGGCGAACAGCGGACCGTCGGCGTAGGTGCGCTCGTAGCGCAGCGGCTCCCCGGTGTCGCGGGAGCCGGTGACGGGGGTGCCGTCGACGAGGATGTCGCCGCGCGGAACGGAGTACCGCGCGATCGCCGGACGCCGGTCCGCCGGATTGGCGGCGTACTCGCGGGGGTGCAGGACCTGGATCCGGGCGGCGGCCACCAGAGGCGCCAGCAGCAGAAGAAGACAGAGAACGGCGGCGCGCCGGACACAGCGGGTCACGGGGTTCCCGCACCCCCCTCGGGCCGCTCCCGGGCGGGGGCCCCGGCGCCGGCCCGGGCTTCCGCCGTGCCGGAGCCGGCCGCGGGCGGCCCCGGCGAGGGCCTCCGTGCGCTGTCGCTGATCCTGATCAGCAGGGCCACGATCACCCAGTTGGTCACGACGGACGAGCCGCCCTGGGCGAGGAACGGCATCGCCATGCCGGTGAGCGGAATGAGACCGGTGACGCCGCCCGCGATCACGAACACCTGGAGCGCCACGATCGACGACAGGCCGGTGGCGAGCAGCCGGCCGAACGTGTCCGGCAGCGCGAGGGCGACGAGGTAACCGCGGGCCACCAGCAGCGCGTACAGCACCAGGACGGCCGTCAGGCCCGCGAGCCCCAGCTCCTCCGCGACCGTGGCCAGGATGAAGTCGGACTTGACCGCGAACCCGATGAGCAGCGAGTGCCCCTGGCCGAGCCCGGCGCCGAGCACGCCGCCGGCGGCGAAGGCGAACAGCGACTGCGCGAGCTGACCGGGCCCGCGCCCGGCGTCGATGCTCGCGAAGGGGTGCAGCCAGTCCGAGACGCGGCTGTGGACGTGGGGTTCGAGCGTCCCGACGGCGTAGGCCCCGACCGCGGCCAGCAGCAGTCCCACCGCGATCCACCCGGTGCGGCCGGTGGCCACGTAGAGCAGGACCACGAACAGGCCGAAGAACACCGTCGAGGTTCCGAGGTCCCGCTCCACGGCGAGAACGCCCACCCCGGCCAGCCAGATCGCGACAACCGGCCCCAGGGCCCGGCCGCTGGGGAAGGTCAGCCGCCACAGGCGCCGGCCGGTGTGCACGAGGGCGTCCCGGTTGGCGGCCAGGTAGGCGGCGAAGAAGACGGCGAGCAGCACCTTGGCGAACTCGCCCGGCTGAATGGAGAGGCCGGCGAACCGGATCCAGATCCGCGCCCCGTTGACCGCGGGGAAGAAGATCGGCGCGAGTATCAGGGCCAGCGCGGCGACGACGGACAGCCGGGCACGGCGCTGGAGGGCCCGATGGTCGCGCAGTGCCACCACGACCGCAGCGAACAGCGCGACACCGAACGCGGACCAGATCAGCTGGGCCGGGGCGGCCCGGTCCGCCGGAGTCTCCAGGTCGAGGCGGTAGATGAGGACGAGTCCGATGCCGTTGAGCAGCACGGCGATCGGCAGCAGCAGCGGGTCGGCGTAGGGCGCGCCGAGACGGACCGTCAGATGGGCCAGCAGAGCGAGCCCGGCGAGCCCGGCGCCGTACTCGGTGGCCCCGCGCGGCAGCGGGCTCCCCTGCGCCCATCCGACCTGGGCGTACCCGAGGACGGAGATGGCCACCGCGCCGACGAGCAGGACCAGTTCGGTACCGCGTCTCTTGCGGGGCCGGAGCGCTGACGGGGGCAGGGCCGCTGTCGTTGCGGTCATGCCCGGCAACGTAGCAAGCAATGCGCTTAATGTCGGCGATGTCATGGTTCGGCGTGCGGGGCCGGGTCGCGCGGGGTCGTGTCCTGCCGGGCGCCGCCCGCGCTCCCGTCCCCGCGGCGCCCGGCGCCGGAGTCGCGCCGTGGCCACGGGGTGTCGCGTTCGGCGGGGCTGCCTGACGGCGTGTGAACAACCCCCGAACGACGTCACATATGAACCCTTTGCCGCATATGGGTCGGTAGGCTCTGCGCGGTGAGGAGTCGGCACGGGACATGGCTGCGCCCGACCGGGGTGAACCCGGAAGAGGCGGCGGAACTGCTGCTGCGCGACCTCCACAGTTCGACCCGGGGACTGTCGAGCGCGGAGGCGCAGCGGCGTCTGGTGCAGTACGGCCGCAACGAACTGACGCGCCGGGGCGGCCCGCGCCGGCCGGCCGAGCTGGCCCGCCAGTTCACCCATCCCCTGGCCCTGCTGCTGTGGCTGGCCGCCGCGCTGCTGCTGATCGTGGGATCGACGGCCGTCGCAGCAGCTGTCGTTCTGATCATCGTGCTGAACGCGGCCTTCGCCTTCGCCCAGGAGGTCCAGGCGGAGCGGGCGGTCGAGGCCCTCGCGCAGTACCTCCCGCAGCGGGCGAAGGTGATCCGGGACGGGGCGTCCGTGGAGACCGACGCCGCCGAACTGGTGCCGGGCGACATCGTGGTGATCGAGGAGGGCGACCGGATCGCGGCCGACGTACGGCTGCTGGCCGGCGCGATCGAAGCCGACATGTCGGCCCTGACGGGGGAGTCCGCCCCGGCCTTGCGCTCGGCCGCGATCCTGGACGTCGACGTCCCCGTCCTGCGGGCGCACGACCTGGTTTTCAGCGGTACCAACTGTACCGGCGGCGAGGCGCGCGGAGTCGTCTTCGCCACCGGCATGGCGAGCGAACTCGGCCGGATCGCAGCCCTGTCGGAGCGGGTCGTGCAGGACGTGAGCCCGTTGGAGCGTCAGGTCCGGCGGGTGGCCTGGCTGATCGCCGCGGTGTCGGTGGTGCTCGCGCTCGCCTTCATCCCGGTGGCCACCTTCGGCGGGGGCCTGTCCGTGCTGCAGGCAGCGGCCTTCGCGGCCGGCCTGCTGGCCGGCATGGTCCCCGAAGGCCTGCTGCCCGTGATCACGCTGGCCCTCGCGGTGGCCGTCCGGGCGCTGGCCACCCGCGGAGCCCTGGTCAAACGGCTCAGCGCCGTGGAGACCCTCGGTTCCACGGACGTCATCTGCACCGACAAGACCGGCACGCTCACCGAGAACCGCATGCGCCCCGTGGCGGTGTGGACTCCGGCCGACCTGATCGACCTCGAGCGGCCGGGCCCCGCGACTCCGCCCGTCACCGGCCCGGCGGCCCGGGCGGCCGGCCGGATCGCCGCTGCCTGCAACAACGCACGACTGAAACCGGGCGAGGAGGCGAGCGGAGACCCCACGGAGGTGGCGGTCCTGCTCGCCGCGCAGGCACTCGGCGCGGACACGGACGTGGACGGACGCGAGGCCGGACGCCGCTGGCAGTTCCACTTCGAGCCCGAGCTGAAGCTGATGTCGACGATCGACCGGCACGGCCAGGACCTCATGGTGCACACCAAGGGCGCGCCCGAGTCCGTCCTGCCGCGCTGCACGGGGCTGTTGGACGAGCACGGCCGCCGCGTGGCGCTCGACGAGGCCGCGCGGACACGTATCACCGCACGGGTGGACGCCTTCGCCGCCGAAGGACTGCGCGTCCTGGCCCTGGCGCAACGGTCCCTTCCGGGGGGCGAGCGGCCACCGCACCGGCGGGCCGACGCCGAGCACGACCTGTGTTTCGTCGGCCTGATCGCCATGCTGGACCCCCCGCGTCCCGAAGTCGCCGAAGCCGTCGAACACTGCCGCACCGCCGGAATCCGCATCATCGTCATCACCGGTGACCATCCGCTGACCGCGGCCGCCGTCGCCCGGCGGGTCGGCATCACGGGCGAGCACCCGCGCACCGTCACCGGGGACGAACTCGACCGGCTCCACGAGCACCGGATTGCCGAGCTGGTACGGGACGAACCCGAGATCATCTTCGCCCGGGCGTCGCCGGAGGCCAAGCTGCACATCGCAGATGCCCTGCGCGACCAGGGGCACGTGGTGGCGATGACCGGCGACGGCGTCAACGACGCCCCCGCCCTGCACCGAGCGGACATCGGAGTGGCGATGGGACGTTCGGGCACCGACGTCGCCCGGGAGGCGTCGACCATGGTCCTCACCGACGACAACTTCGCCTCGATCGTCGAAGCCGTCCGGGCCGGGCGCCGCGTCTACGACAACGTCCGCAAGTTCATCACCTACATCTTCGCCCACGCCACACCCGAGGTCAGCGCGTTCCTCGTCTTCGCCGCCTCCGGCGGAGCCGTCCCGCTGCCGCTCACGATCCTCCAGATCCTCGCCTTCGACGTCGCAGGCGAGACCATGCCGGCCCTGGCGCTCAGCCGGGAGCCGGCCGAGCCCGGCCTGATGAACCGGCCGCCGCGGCCGCGCAGCGAAGGCATCATCCGCGCCCCCATGCTGGTGCGTGCCTGGTTCTTCCTCGGTGTCCTCGTGACCGCCCTGGCGATGGCCGGCTTCTTCTACGTCCTCCTCCGGGCCGGCTGGCACCCCGGGGCGCCGACCGGGCCGGGCGAGCCGCTGCACCACGCCTACCAGCAGGCCACGACCATGACCTTCCTCGGAATGATGGCCGGTCAGATCGGCACCGCGTTCGCCGTGCGCACCCAGACGGCGTCCCTGCGCTCCGTCGGCGTCCTGTCCAACCGGTACCTGCTGGCAGCCGTCGCCGGGGAACTCGTCCTCGCGGCCGTGTTCGTCTACACCCCGACGTTCCAGGAACTGCTCGGCACGGCCGCCCTCCCCGCGAGCACCCTGGCTCTGCTGCTGCCCTGTCCGTTCCTCGTGTGGGGCGCGGACGAGCTGCGCCGCCGGCTCGTGAGGTGGCACGGGGAGTGGCGGGCGGGCCGGGGCGTCCGGTAGGAGCGCCGCCCGGCCCGGTGGTCGCACAGCGGCACCGGAGGGCGGGGGGCGTTTCCCGGCCCGTCCCGAAATGCCGTACCCGGCCGCCGGGAGGGCGGACGTGATCGTCGCAACTTAACGTTGCTTATCGTTCGGCGGCTCCTTACGGTCGTGCAGCACGTCGCAAGGAGCGCAAGGAGGTGCCGCGATGAAGCCGCCGACGAAACCGGTGAAGAAGATCGGGGTGCGCGCCCTCCGCGTCTCCGCCGCCGACGTGGCGCGGGCCGCCGGGGTCTCCCCGGCCACCGTCTCCTACGTGATGAACGGCCGCCCCGGCGTCTCCACCGAGATGCGCGAGCGCATCCTGCGCATCGCGCAGGAACTGGGGCACACCGCGAGCAGCCGTGCCGACCGCCTGCGCTCGCAGCGGACCCGGGTGATCGGGCTCGTGCTCACCGACATCGCCAACCCCTTCTACACGGAGGTGGCCGCTGGCACGATCGACGCCGCCCGCCGGCAGGGGTACGAGGTCTTCCTCGCCCACACCCAGGAGGATCCGCTGACCCTGGCCGGTGTCGTCGACACGATGATCGCCCGGCAGGTCGACGGGGTGGTGCTGACCGTGCTGCACCCCGACGACGGGGAGGTGATCCGTTCCCTGCGCAGCGCGCACCTGCCGTTCGTGCAGCTCTCGCGACGCATTCCGCACCTCGAGGCGGACTTCGTCGGCATCGACGACACTGCCGCGGCGTCCGAGGTCATGGGGCACGTCCTCGACCACGGGCACACCGACATCACCGTCATCGCCGGGCCCCGCAACTCCAGCGCCTCGGCCGCCCGGGCCCAGGGGTTCTCGCGCACGGCGGAGAACCGCGGGGTCGAGCTCGTCGGCATCCACCGCATCAACACCTATCTCACCGAGGACGGGGGCCACCGTGCTGTTACCAGGATCCTTGCGGACCGCCCTCCGCCCCGGGCACTGGTCTGCGGCAGCGACGCCATCGCCGCCGGCGCGATCGGCGCCCTGCACAGCCGCGGCATCCGGGTGCCCGACGACGTCACCGTGACGGGCTTCGACGGACTCTTCCCGGACACCTCCCTGATGGGCGAACTCACCACGGTGAGCCAGCCCCGCCGGGAGATGGCCGAACTCGCGCTGGAACTGCTGATCCACCGGATCGAGGGCAGCGGCAGGGCTCACCGGACCAACATCCGCCCCCACGCGCTGCGCATCGGGACCACCTGCGGGTGTCCCGGAAGAGGGGCGAGCGCCCCCGAGTCGCACGGGCGCCCGTAACTCCCACCACGTCCTCCGCAACGTCCCGCCGCCGCGGAATGATCCGCCCCGGCCTGCCCGCCTGCCGACAAACCGATTGGACCTGCCATGTCTTCTGGCGCCGCCCCCGCGGCCCCCGCGAGCGCGGACCTGAACCGGCTGATCTTCCGCAAGCTCATGCCGCTTCTGATCGCGTCCTACATCATCGCGTTCATCGACCGAACCAACATCGGACTGGCCAAGGAACACCTCGAGGCCGATCTCGGGATCTCCGCCGCCGCGTTCGGCCTGGGCGCCGGTCTCTTCTTCGTCGCCTACGCGTCGTTCGAGGTGCCGAGCAACCTCATCATGCACCGGGTCGGGGCACGGCTCTGGATCACCCGGATCATGATCACCTGGGGCCTGCTGTCCGCGGCGATGGCCGTCGTCCAGGGTCCCGCCTCCTTCTACGTGCTGCGGGTGCTCCTCGGCTTCGCCGAAGCCGGCCTGTTCCCGGGCGTGATGCTCTACCTCACCTACTGGGTCGGGCGTGAGCAGCGGGCACGCGCGAACGGCTACTTCCTGATCGCCGTCTGCATCGCCAACATCGTCGGTGCCCCGCTCAGCGGCGCGCTCCTCGGCCTGGACGGCGTCCTCGGATGGCACGGCTGGCAGTGGATGTTCGCGATCGAGGGGATTCCCGCGCTCCTCCTGGCCTTCGTGATCTTCAAGTTCCTGCCCGACCGGCCCGCCGACGCCACCTGGCTCACCGCGGAGCAGGCCGCCGAACTGACGCGACGGCTCGAGGCCGAACAGCAGGACGGCGCCGCGGCATCCGGGACGCACTCCCTCGCCGGGGTGTTCAAGGACAAGAAGATCCTGCTGGTGATCCTCGTGTACTTCACGCACCAGATCGCGGTCTACAGCCTCACGTACTTCCTGCCCAGCATCATCGGCACGTGGGGCGAGATGTCCGACTTCACCATCGGCCTGCTCACCGCGCTGCCCTGGGTGGCGGCGGCGCTCGGCACCACGTTCCTGCCCCGGTTCGCCGACTCCCCGGCGCGTTCCAGCCGCCTCCTGGTCGGCGGCATGGCCGCGATGGCGGTCGGCCTGGTGATCGCGGCGGTTTCGTCCGCGGCGGTCGCGCTGCTCGGCTTCTGCCTGGCAGCTTCCTGTTTCTTCGTGGTGCAGTCGATCCTGTTCGCCGTGCCCGCCTCGCGGCTGGCCGGTGTCGCGCTGGCCGGCGGCCTCGCGCTGGTCAACACCCTCGGCATACTCGGCGGATTCCTCGGCCCGTTCGTAATGGGGCTCATCGAGGACAGCACGGGCAGCCCGCTGTCCGGGCTCTGGTTCGTGATCGCCCTGGTCGCGGTCGGCGCCCTGGTCAGCCTGACGCTGCGCCCTCAGGGGACGGCGCGGAAGGCCGAGACGGCGAAGGCGGGGGCATGAGCGGGCGGATCCTCGTGGTGGGGGCGGGGGCGATCGGCGGTGTGACCGCCGCGCATCTGACCCGGGCCGGGCACGAGGTCGTCGTGCTCGACGCCGACCCCGAGCACGTGGCGCTCCTGAACGAGCCAGGGCTGCTGTTCGACGAGTTCGGCAGCTGCTCGCGGGTGTTGATCCGGGCCGTCGAGAGTGCAGAACGGTTGACCGGACGCTTCGACTACGCACTGGTGACGCTCAAGTCCCTGCACCTGAAGGCCGCGTTGACACCGCTGGTCGAGGGCGATCTGGTCGAGACGTACGTGTCGCTGGGCAACGGGCTGGTGCAGGACGCCGTCGAGGAGATCGTCGGCCCGGGCCGGCTCGTCACGGGCATCGTCGAGTGGGGGGCCACCAATCTGGGGCCGGGGCACCTCCGGCAGACCACGCGGGCCCCGTTCGTCGTGGGTGAGGCCGACGGCTCGTCGTCGCGGCGTGTGAGCCGGCTGGCGGAGATCCTCGCGGACGCGGCGCCCGGCACCCGGGCTTCCCCGCAGATCAGCGGACAGGTGTGGTCGAAACTGCTGCTGAACAGCACCTTTTCCGGACTCGGAGCCGTCGGCGGCGGGCTGTACGCGGACGTCGCCGCCGATCCCGTCGGCCGCGAGGCGGCCTTCCGGCTGTGGACGGAGGGGTACGACGTGGCGACCGCCCTCGGGGTGCGGCTCGACGAGATCTTCGGTATCCATCCGTCGCAGCTGGTCGTCCGCTCCGCCGGCGATGTGCCGGCGGCGACCGCCGCCTTGGCGACCGTCATGTCCGGGGCCGCGGCCACCAAGGCGTCCATGCTGCAGGACCTCGAACGGGGCGCGCTCACCGAGGTGGACGTGATCAACGGCGGCGTGGTCGCGACCGCCCGGCGGCTCGGTCGGTCCGCCCCGCTGAACGCGGAGATCGTCACCCTTGTGCACGCGTACGAGCAGGGTGTCGGCGCTCCGGGCCCCGGCGCCTTCGCGCGGCTCGCGGCCCTCGGCGCCGGCCGCCCGGTTTCTCCGATCCCGAAGGAGCACACTCATGGATGACCAGGTCGTCATCACCTGCGCGCTGACCGGGGGCATGACCGTGCCCACGCAGAGCGAGGCCATTCCGATCACCGTCGAGCAGATCGTGGAGGAGGGTGTCCGGGCTGCCGAGGCCGGCGCGTCCGTGCTGCACGTTCACGTGCGGGAGGAGGCGACCGGGCGGCCCGTCGCCGACCTCGAGCTCTTCGACCGCGTGCTCACCGAGCTGAAGCGGAACACCGACGCGGTGCTCCAGCCGACGACCGGCGGAGGCCGCGGGATGACCGTCGAGGAGCGGGGCTCGGTGCTGACGTTCCGCCCGGAGATGGCGACGCTCAACGCGGGCAGCATCAACTTCGGGCTGTTCCCCGTGGCCGGGCGGGACCTGCCGTTCGAGCCGTGGGAGCGCGACTACCTGGAGGGGAGCCGCGACTACATCTTCAAGAACACCTTCGCCGACGTCACGTATCTGGCGCAGCTGATGGAGGAGTCGGGCACCCGGCCCGAGATCGAGGTGTACGACGTCGGCCAGCTGTACAACCTCCAGTACCTGGTGAAGGAGGGGGTGCTGCGGCCGCCGTTCAACCTTCAGTTCGTGCTCGGGGTGCTCGGGGCGAACGCCGCGGAGCCGGACCAGCTGCTGCACATGCTGCGCACGGCGCAACGGCTGTTCGGTGAGGACGCGTTCACCTGGTCCGCGGCCGGGGTCGGATATCCGGGCGAGTTCCGGATGGCCGGGCTGTCGCTGATGCTCGGCGGCAACGTCCGGGTCGGGCTGGAGGACAACCTGCGGGTGGAGCGGCGCAAGGCCGCCGGGTCCAACGCCGAGTTGGTGGAGAAGGCCGTCAGGCTGGCCGACCTGTACGACCGCCGGCCGGCGACCCCCGGCGAGGCGCGGCGTGTCCTCGGCCTCAAGGGCGCGGAGGGAGTGGCGTTCTGAGCCGCGCTCCGTGGACTCGGTGAGGGGCCGCCTGCAGCGGCAGGTCGTCACATCCGGACGAGGGCCCCGGACTCGGCGGATCGCCGAGTCCGGGGCCCTCGTCCGTCATGCAGGCGCCGGCACATCGGATCCGGTCAGCGAGCCGGGCCCGGGAGTTCGCTGATCGCCGCCTCGGTCCGGGCACGTGGCAGGCCCTCGTGGGCAACCGAGGCCGGGCCGGGCACGACCGGGCGGTTCCGCGCCACTGAGACGACGATGTCCCGCAGTTGCTCGACGTACAGGCGCATGTTCTTGTACGCGACGTCGGTGTCCGGATAGCGGCTCGCGAACTGGAGGCCCTCGTGGAGCCTGGTGATCCACACGCACACCTGGTCGCCGTACGAGACCCTGAGCAGACCGTACGCGTTCAGCTCGGCCCAGCGTTCGGAACCGGGGATGCCGCGGGCGTCGACGAACGAGACGATCGAGTAGAGGTCGGGTGACGTCGGGCGGAAGTCCGAGCCGAGCAGGCGCAGGACCCGGGCGATCGGGATGCGAGCCAGCGGCCTGTTGGCCCGAAGAGCGGAGCGCACCATCCCCATGACGCTGTCGAAGTCGAGTGCCTGCGACGTGGGGATCTCGATCGGTGCACCGCCGACGTACCACCCCACGGAGTCCAGCCACTGGGACTTGGCCCTGGTGTGGAACGGCACGACCGTCCGGTAGACGGACTGACCGCCGATCTCACGGACGATGAGGCTCGTGGCGGCCAGGACGCCGACCAGACTGCCCCCGAAGGGCCGGCAGTACGACTCGAATGCGGCGGCGTCGTCGGCGTCCACGAGCATCTCCTGCATGAGCTGCTGAGTGGGCAGCTCGCCGCCGGGGGACAGTCCGAGATCGACGGGAAAGCCCGGCAGCTTGCCGTCGCAGCGGTTGATGAACTCCCGCCAGCGGTCGACGATCGTGTGTGTGGTGTCCACCTGGTCCGCGTTCGCCCGTTCCATCCCGCAGAAGTCGACGTAACTGCCGACCGGCGTCCGCTCCACGGCTGGGCCGTCGGCGCCCGCCGCGCAGAGCTCGTGGATCTCGGCGGGGATGCGCTGGAGGGAGTAGGCGTCGACGTTGCTGTGGTCGAAGGCCATGTACACGCTCGTGCAATCGTCCCGGACGACCGCCGCGTAGATGAAGTTCGGCCAGGCGAGGGCGTCCGCCGCGACGTCGAAGCGGTCCTGCAGGTAGCGGACCAGCTCTGTTGCGTCGGAGAAGTCGCCGATCACCCTGCGCTGCAGTGACACGGCATCGGCGTCGAGAGTGAACCGGCGCATGTCGTCGCCGACCCAGCGGAAGCCGCTGCGCAGCGTCTCGTGCCGCAGTGTCCAGCTGCGCAGGGCGTTCTGCAGGACGTCCAGGCCGACCGTGCCCGGAATGTCGAATGCCGTGCCGAGCCAGGTCGGCACGAACAGGCCGTCCTCGCGCACGGATCGGGCTGTCCTGATGTGGGACTCCTGGACGTATGCCGGGGGCCGGGAGTCTTCCGGCAGGGCTGTCGCCGTCTCGACGGTCCCCGGATCGAGCGTCCACTCGACGAGCAGTCCCGGCCGAACCTCGCAGCGCTGGATGTCGGTCACGCGCACAGGGACGCCTCCACTTCGCAATTGGTGCAGAGCGGTAGAAACTGTACAGGGGGTGGGGTGGTTGCGGTCCGCGCCCGGCCGCGCGGCGGACAGGTCGTGAGGTATCAGTCGTGAACCGGTGTGTCCCCGCGGACGGTGCGAACCGGTGACGGGCGTTCACACGGGAGCCGGCGCCGGTTGCCCACGCCGCGCGGGAGGTTCGCGCCTGCGATGAGGCCCTTCGCGGTACCGGAAGGGCCCGGGGGTGCCCCGGTCGAGCTCGAAGCCGTTGGGGTGGCCGGAGTGGCCGCAGTCAACTTCGGGTGGAAAGCCGGTCGTCGGTGAACCCGGGAACCGGGTCGAGGCCGAGTGCCTGCAACTGGACTGCGCCGGCGTGGTGTTGTGGCAGCGGACGATGCCGGACCCGCTGGAATCCGCGCTCCTGTCGGCGTTCGGGCCGCAGAGGGCCGCGGCGCCCTGTCCGACCGGGACGTGCTCCGGCCCGGCGAGGGCGGACCCCGCCCTCTTGGGGAGTCCGGGCGCACGGACCACTCCCGGGCGGTGCCCCGGGCGCGGCGGTGTGGGGACTGCGCCGGGGGAGCCCCACGACGACACGGTTCCCGTCGTCGTGAGACCCCCGATCCCGTGGGCCGCCTGCCTGCCTTCGGGCCCGCAGCCACCGGTCGCGGGCGCTGCGGCGTGCCCGTCGTCCCCATGACGTCCAGAATTGACACAGGACGCGTCTTCTTCATGGGGGTGTGGCGGCCATGCCGACCTACGTCACGTTGCTGAACTGGACCGATCAGGGGATCCGGAACTTCGAGGACACCACGCAGCGCGCGGAGGCCTTCGCCGCGGCGACGCAGAAGCTCGGCGTGAAGCTCCTGGACTTCTACTGGACGGTCGGACCGTACGACCTCCTGGCCGTCGTCGAGGCGCCGGACGACGAAACCGCCACCGCGGCGCTGCTGCAGGTCGGCGCACTGGGCAACGTCCGCAGCACGACCCTGCGGGCCTTCGGCCGGGACGAGATGGCCCGCATCATCGCCAAAGCCACCGGCTGAGGCCTGCTCGGCCGGGCCGCATTCCTTGCCGCACACGGCAGCAAGCGGACCCGGACCGCCACCGGCTCTCCGAATCCGGTCACTAGGACCGCGTGGCCGTTTCGCACCCGTCGCCCGCCGCGTGCCCGCGTCGGCCGACCGGTGCACTGCGGTCGTACGGATCGATTTCCGTACCGGTAGTGTCGGTCGGCCGGTCCGTGCCGAAGGGCGGGGTGAGGTAGCCCGTGGGGGCTCCGCAGCCGCCGTTCGTCACGTGGTACTTGTACGACACGATCGAGAAGGTCCCCGGCTCGGTGACCACTTTGGCGGGATCGTCCCAGCTCAGCACCAACTCGCGCCGGAGGATCGTGCGCACGACTTCGTCGTCGCCCGCGTCCGCGCGGGTCACCGGGTAGACGAAGGTGACGTCGGCGGTCACTTGGAGCGCGCCCCGCTCGCCCTCCCGGTAGGTGATCCGGCCCCGGGTCTTGATCTCGTCGCCGACCAGGTCGGTGCGCGAGGGCTGGAAGCGGCTGAAGAGCATGAGGGGGTCGTTCCCCTCGCCCGGTGCCCGGAACGCGGTCTTCAGGAATGCCCGGACGTCCCCCTGATGCGGGTTGATCAGTGCGATCGCCCTGTCCGGGCGCTCGCCCCGCAGCACCCGGCGATCCAGGCTGGACGCCACGAGGAAGTCCCGGCTGCGTGCGAGGGCCCGTTCGACCTCCGCTGCGCTCATCCATCCGACCGCCTCGGCCCGTGGCACCGTGATCCCCGCCGCGCCGCTCGCCCAGCGCGCCGCCGGCGAACCGCGGAACGGCTCGTCGAGGGTCGGGCGCTGGGCCGGGCCCACCGGTGGCGCCTGGTCCGGACGGCCGGTCTCGGCGGCCAGGGGACGCGAGTCCGGGACGCCACTGCCGAAGAGGCCCACGATCGGCTCCGGTGCGAGCGCCAAGGCCAGCAGCACCAACGAAGCCGACAGACCGACCGCGTACCAGCCCCTGCGCTGCCTGGGCCGGGCGGGTGTGTAGGTACGCCACCCCTCCGGGGGGCCGGGCTCCGCGCGCAGCCGCTTCGCCACGTCACGGGCACGCGCCGACGGCTCCTTGGGCGCGTCAGCGACCCCTGCCACCGCATCGCGGAGGAACCGCTCCCATTCCGCGTCGGACATCGACGAACCGTTCGGCTCCGTACTCGCGCCCACCCCAAGCCCCCCTTGTCTCACAGATGATCGCGGCCTTCTCCCCAAGGTCGCGCCCGCATGATCGCACAGCCCTCCGGAGCAGGAGCGCAAGGCCGGAACTCCAGGGCGCTTCCGCGAAGTCCCGGCCCTGCCCGGAGGCGTTCCCGCACATCGATGGGGACCTTGCCGTGGCCCCGAGGGAGATCCAACGGCGGGCTCTGCGCCGCCTCCGCGTGGGAGGCCGTGTCCGTGCCGCGGTGGTTGCGCCCTATGTCCCAGGCCCCGGTAACGGTGTCGGAAGACCGGCGCCCGTTGCGCGGGGCGTGGGACCGGTCCTCGTCGGGCGGGGCGTGGGACCGGCCCTCGTCGGGCGGGCATGGGACCGGCCGGGTGATCATCGGCCCGTTCCGGGGGATGAGGTCGCGCCACCGCCGCGCGGGGCCGGGAATCCTGGTGTGTCATGGACGCCGAGGCCCGGCGGCGGCCGGAGCCGATCGGGCGGGCGCGGATCCCAGCGGGAGAGGACGTGCGCATGTTCCGTGACACGAGGGCCTACAGCGGCTTCGCCGTGGACAACCTGCAGAAGGCCAAGAACTTCTACGGCGAGACGCTGGGTCTGCGGGTGTCGGAGGACTACGGGCTGCTGCACCTGCACCTCGCAGGCGGCACGAACGTCCTCGTCTATCCGAAGGACGATCACATCCCGGCCACCTTCACCGTGCTCAACTTTCCGGTCGACGACATCGAGGCCGCAGTGGACGAGCTGTCCCGTCGTGGAGTCGATCTCGAGCGCTACTCCTGGATGAAGGCGGACGACAAGGGGATCTTCCGCGGTGGCGGGCCGTTCATCGCCTGGTTCAAGGATCCCGCGGGCAACGTCCTCTCGGTGCTTCAGGAGCGATAACGGCGCCCACTGGGCGGCATCGGGAGGACCGGCGCAACGCTCACAGGTTCCGACACAGACCCGCTCAGAGCGGCATCCGGCTGCGCATACGCGAAGACCCCGTCCTCAGCGAACTCGCTGGTGGCGGGGTCTTTGGGCACCTCATCAAGGGTGCCCCCGGCAGGATTCGAACCTGCGCACACGGCTCCGGAGGCCGTTGCTCTATCCCCTGAGCTACGGGGGCGTGTTGCCGCTGTTGTGCGGCGACGGGTAGAACCCTACCAGCTCGGCCGGGGTGCCCAGGACCGGGTTTTCCGTGCTCGGCCGCGCCCTCGCCGGGACGCTGAGGGGAGACCTCGTCGCCGTGGTTGCGAGCCTTCGTCAGGCTCGCCGTCACCGTCGGCCCGTAGCCGCCGTGCCCCGCCCGGACGCAGTCACGCGTCCGCCGCGCCGGCCGCAGCCGCCCGGCGCGCCTGAGCCGACCGGTCACCCGCAGCAGGGCGTTCCGCCCGCGCCTCAGGCCGCAGTCGGGCTGCCGCACGCCCGCAGTCCGTCACATGCCGACCGGTCACGCACAGGCGGATCGTCCCTCTCACGCAGCCGGGCCCCAGCCGGCCCCGCAGCTGATGACAAAACCACGGGACCCCGCCCGGAACCGGTGCCACCGGCGACGCGGGCACGGCGGACGGAATCAGGCAAAACCCGTACGGAGAAGGAGCCGCGCCCATACCCTCTTGTGTATGCCTGGCTTGTCGGGCCGGGTCCTTGTCGTCGACGACAGCAAGGCCATCCGGCAGCTGATCAGGGTCAACCTGGAGCTGGAGGGCTTCGAGGTCGTGACCGCGGCCGATGGTGCCGAGTGCCTGGACGTCGTCCACGCCGTCCGGCCAGACGTCATCACGCTCGACGTCGTCATGCCCCGGCTCAACGGACTCCGCACGGCCGCCCTGCTCCGCGCCGACCACCGCACCCGCGCCCTCCCCGTGGCGATCATCAGTGCCTGTCCCCTGTGCGAGGTGGAACGCGAGGAGGAGGCGGCGGTCGACGGATTCCTGGCGAAGCCCTTCGAGCCGGCCGACCTCGTCAGCCTGGTCCGCCGGCTGGCCGCGGGCGTACCCCGGCCGCGTTCCACCGGAAGGACGCGGACCACCGGAGGGGCCCGCTCCGCCGAGGGCGGCCGGTCCTCCTCCGGCCACGACGTGCCCCCCTCCGGCCGCGGCCCGTACCCCGGCTTCCCTGTCAGCGGCACCCACGTGCCGGGGCGCCGCTCCCCGGGCCGAGCCCTGCCCTGACCCGCCGAACCCTTGAACCCCGCTGCCTCTCCCGATCCCGGCCGCACCGGGTGTCCCCGGCGTGACGCTGGTCCCCGACCCGTCGGGTCCCTCCCCGTTCACCAGGTGAAACCGGTTCGCGAACCCTCCCCCCTCCTCCCATACGCTGGTCCTGTGACCCCCGCAGAGCTCTCCCGCACGGTGCTGGCCACGGTGCACCGCGCCGTGGAGGCCGGAGAGCTCTCGGCGCCGCTCCCCACGAGCGTCAAGGTCGAGCAGCCCCGCCGCCCCGGCTGCGGGGACTACGCCACCGGCATCGCCCTCCAGCTCGCCGGCCCCGCGGCCCGCCCACCCCGCACGGTCGCCGAGATCCTCCGCGCCCGTCTGGCCGCCGAGCCCGGCATCGCCGGAGTCGAGATCGCCGGCCCCGGTTTCCTCAACATCAGCCTCGACGCCGGTGCCCACAGTGGCCTGCTGGCCACCGTCCTCGCCCCGGGCCGTGCGTACGGACACGGTGACGACCTCGCCGGGACCGCCGTCGAGCTCCGCTACCCCGACGAGACCCGCGCCGCCGTCACGGCCGACGTCCTGGCCCGTATCCTCGCCGCCCTCGGCGCGGACGTCACCACCTCCGGTCCGGACCGGCCCGACCCGGCCTGGGCGGCCCTCCTCGGCGTCCGCCCCCCGGACGGTGCGGCGGCCGCTGAGGCACCGGTCCGGACGGTGCCGAGCCGCCCCGCTCGGCACCGTGAGAGCGTCCGGATCCGCCCGGTGCCCGTCCGGCTCACCGGCTCGTACGACGGCCCCGCGCGCCCCGGCGACGACTCCCACGCGGTTCACAGCAACCACCCCGGCATCGCGGCTCTCCTCGTCGACCGGCTCGGCTCCGACGCCGTCCGCTGGGCGCTCCTGCGCCCCGCCGCCCACGACCATCCGCGTATCACCGACGACCTGCTCGTCCAGCGCGAGTCGAACTCCCTGTTCCGCGTCCGTTACGCCCACGCCCGCGCCCGCGCGCTCGTCCGCAACGCCGCCGACCTCGGCGTCCCCCCCGAACCGGCGGCAACCGGTGATCCGGCAGCCGGCCGCACCGAGGGGCCCGCCGTCACCGCTCTCCTCGGTGCCCTCGCCGAGTACCCCACGGTCCTCCGGTCCGCAGCCCGGCACCGGGCGTCCGACCGTCTCGCCCGTCATCTCGTCGTGCTCGCCGACGCCTTCTTCCGGTTCCACGACACCTGCGCCGTCCTCCCGCGCGGCGAGGAGAAACCCGAGGCCGCCCACCGCGTCCGGACCGCCCTGGCCCAGGGGACCGGAACGGTGCTGGCAGGCGGCCTGCACCTGCTCGGCATCACCGCACCCGACATGCTCTGAGGAGCCAGAGAACCATGAGCCGTTCCGCCCACCCCGCCGGGCCCCGTCATGCCGACGTCCTGCCGGAGAGCCACTGGACCGCCCCGCCGGAGGACCTCAACGTCCTCGACCCGCGCGTCTGGTCGCGCACCGTCGGCCGCGGCGCCGACGGCGTCGTCACCGTCAGCGGCCTCGACGTCAACCGGCTCGCCGAGGAGTTCGGAACCCCCGCCTACATCCTCGACGAGGACGACTTCCGCGCCCGCTGCCGTGCCTGGCACGAGGCATTCGGGGGCGAGGCGGACGTCTTCTACGCGGGCAAGGCGTTCCTCTCCCGCGCCGTCGTCCGCTGGCTGAACGAGGAGGGGCTCAACCTCGACGTCTGCTCCGGAGGCGAACTCGCCACCGCCCTCGACGCCGGCATGCCCGCCGAGCGCATCGCGTTGCACGGCAACAACAAGAGCACCGAGGAGATCGAGCGGGCGATCCGCGAGGGCGTCGGGCGCATCGTCCTCGACTCCTTCCAGGAGATCGTCCGGGTCGCCCACATCGCCGACCGGCTCGGGGTGCGCCAGCGCGTCCAGATCCGGGTCACGGTCGGCGTCGAGGCGCACACCCACGAGTTCATCGCCACCGCCCACGAGGACCAGAAGTTCGGCATCGCGCTCGCCGGTGGTGAGGCCGCCGAGGCCGTGCGCCGGGTGCTGAAGCTCGACGGTCTCGAACTCATGGGCATCCACTCGCACATCGGTTCGCAGATCTTCGACATGGCCGGCTTCGAAGTGTCCGCCCGCCGCGTCGTCCAGCTGCTCACCGAGGTGCGCGACGAGCACGGCGTGGAGCTGCCCGAGATCGACCTCGGCGGCGGTCTGGGCATCGCCTACACCTCCGAGGACGACCCGCGCGAACCGAGCGAGATCGCGAAGTCCCTCGCCGAGATCGTCACCCGCGAGTGCGCGGCCGCCGGCCTGTCCGTCCCCCGGATCTCCGTCGAGCCCGGCCGCGCGATCGTCGGCCCCAGCGCGTTCACCCTCTACGAGGTGGGCACGATCAAGCCGCTCCAGGGCCTGCGCACGTACGTCAGCGTCGACGGCGGCATGTCCGACAACATCCGCACGGCCCTGTACGACGCCGAGTACAGCGTCGCCCTCGTCTCGCGCTCGTCGGACGCCGAGCCGATGCTCGCCCGCGTGGTCGGCAAGCACTGCGAGTCCGGCGACATCGTGGTGCGGGACGCCTTCCTGCCCGCCGACGTCGCCCCGGGCGACCTGATCGCCGTCCCGGCCACCGGCGCCTACTGCCGCTCGATGGCGAACAACTACAACCACGCTCTCCGGCCCCCGGTCGTGGCGGTCAGGGACGGCGCCGCCCGCGTCATCGTCCGCCGCGAGACGGAGGAGGACCTGCTGCGTCTCGATGTCGGATGAGCCGGGCAGCCCAGGGCAAAGTCTCGGCATCCGGACCGTTGACGGAAGTTGCGGTCCGGTGAGTGAGACTGGTGCACAACCAAGCAATCCCGGGGGTCGCCCCGCGGCACTGTCGCCGAGGGCCGAGGCCTCCCGGAACGTCGTCGGTGTGAGAAACGAGGTCGCATGATGCGTACGCGTCCGCTGAAAGTGGCGCTGCTGGGCTGTGGAGTGGTCGGCTCCGAGGTGGCGCGCATCATGACGACGCACGCGGACGATCTCGCGGCGCGGATCGGCGCCCCGGTCGAGCTGGCCGGAATCGCCGTCCGCCGGCCGGGCCGGGAACGCGAGGGCGTCCCGTCCGAGCTGATCACCACGGACGCGACGGCGCTGGTCAAGCGGGGAGACATCGACGTCGTCGTCGAGGTCATCGGGGGCATCGAGCCCGCCCGCTCGCTGATCACCGCCGCGTTCGAGCACGGCGCGAGCGTGGTGAGCGCCAACAAGGCGCTGCTCGCGGGCGAAGGCGCCGCGCTGCACGCCCTGGCCGAGGAGTACGACGCCGACCTCTACTACGAGGCCGCCGTGGCCGGCGCCATCCCGCTGGTCCGCCCGTTGCGCGAGTCCCTCGCCGGCGACAAGGTGAACCGGGTGCTCGGCATCGTCAACGGCACCACGAACTTCATCCTCGACCGGATGGACAGCAACAACGCCGGCTACTCCGAGGCACTCGACGAGGCCACGGCGCTCGGCTACGCGGAGGCCGACCCGACCGCCGACGTCGAGGGGTTCGACGCCGCCGCCAAGGCCGCCATCCTGGCGGGCATCGCGTTCCACACCCGGGTCCGGCTGGACGAGGTCCACCGCGAGGGCATCACCGAGGTCACGGCCGCGGACATCGCCTCCGCCAAGCGCATGGGCTGCACGGTCAAGCTGCTCGCGATCTGCGAACGCGCCGCCGACGGACGTTCCGTCACCGCCCGCGTCCACCCCGCGATGATCCCGCTCAGCCACCCGCTGGCCTCCGTGCGCGAGGCGTACAACGCGGTGTTCATCGAAGCCGAGGCAGCCGGACGGCTGATGTTCTACGGCCCGGGCGCCGGGGGCTCACCGACGGCTTCGGCCGTTCTCGGTGACCTGGTGGCGGTGTGCCGCAACAAGGTCAACGAGGCCACCGGACCGGGTGAGTCCGCGTACACGCGCCTGCCGGTGAGCCACATGGGTGAAGCCGTGACGCGCTATCACATCAGCCTCGACGTCGCGGACAAGCCCGGTGTCCTGGCCCAGGTCGCCACCGTGTTCGCCGAGCACGACGTGTCCATCGACACCGTCCGGCAGGGCAGGAACCAGAGCGGCGGCGACGCAGTCGCCTTCGAGCAAGGTGGCGGCGGGCGATGGGAGGGCGGCGAGGCGTCGCTCGTCGTCGTCACCCACCGGGCCCCCGAGGCGTCCTTGGCCGCCACGGTGGAGGCACTGCGGAATCTGGACACCGTGCGCGATGTCGCCAGCACCATGCGGGTCGAAGGGGAGTAGGGAACATGAGCAGCCCAGTTGTCGGAAGTGCGCCGGACGCGGGCGTCCGCGCCGGAAGCCACCAGTGGCACGGGGTCATCGAGGAGTACCGGGACCGGCTCCCGGTCGGCCCCGGCACCCCGGTGGTCACGCTGCGCGAGGGCGGCACGCCGCTGGTCCCGGCGCAGGTGCTGTCCGAGCGCACCGGGTGCGAGGTCCACCTCAAGGTCGAGGGGGCGAACCCGACCGGTTCGTTCAAGGACCGCGGCATGACCATGGCCATCAGCCACGCCAAGGAACAGGGCGCCAAGGCCGTCATCTGCGCCTCCACCGGCAACACCTCTGCCTCGGCGGCCGCCTACGCGGTCCGCGCCGGGATGGTCTGCGCCGTTCTCGTGCCCCAGGGCAAGATCGCGCTGGGCAAGATGGGCCAGGCGCTGGTGCACGGCGCGAGCATCCTGCAGGTCGACGGCAACTTCGACGACTGCCTGACCCTCGCCCGCGGCCTGTCCGAGAAGTATCCGGTGGCACTGGTCAACTCGGTCAACCCGTCCCGGATCGAGGGTCAGAAGACCGCGGCTTTCGAGATCGTCGACATGCTCGGAGATGCCCCCGACGTGCATGTCCTGCCGGTGGGCAACGCCGGCAACATCACCGCGTACTGGCGCGGCTACACCGAGTACGCCGCAGACGGCATCGCCGCGCGCCGCCCGCGGATGTGGGGGTTCCAGGCCTCCGGGGCCGCGCCCATCGTGCGCGGAGAGCCCGTCACCGACCCGCGCACCATCGCCACGGCCATCCGCATCGGCAACCCCGCGTCCTGGGAGTTCGCCGAGCGGGCCCGCGACGAATCGGGCGGGCTCATCGACGAGGTGACCGACCGCCAGATCCTGGCCGCGTACCGGCTGCTGGCCTCCCGGGAGGGCGTGTTCGTCGAGCCGGCGTCCGCGGCGAGCGTCGCCGGGCTGCTGAAGGCGGCCGCGGAGGGCAAGGTCGACCCGGGACAGCGCATCGTGTGCACGGTCACCGGCAACGGCCTCAAGGACCCCGACTGGGCGGTGGCCGGGGCGCCCCAGCCCGTGACGGTCCCGGTCGACGCGGACGCCGCCGCCGAGCGTCTCGGCCTGGCATAGCGGCAGGTCAGAGGGAGCACGGCGGGACGGGCGACACGCTTCGTGCGCCCGCCGTGCGCCCTGTGTCGCGGCGGAACCTTCCTTCGATAGGCTGGGAGAGACCCCCGCCGCCGAGGATTCAAGCCGGCCACGGCCGGGCAGGGCCGGGGGTGGAGCTTCCTTCAGGGCCCGTCGCAACCGCGGGAATCCGCGGGGGAGATCCCTATTCGACCGAGCAAGGAGAGTCGTCGAGAGATGGCCGGTCCCGCCTTCCGCGCCGCCGCCGTCCGAGTGCGCGTTCCTGCCACCAGTGCCAATCTCGGCCCCGGATACGACGCCTTCGGCCTGGCGCTCGGGCTCTACGACGACGTCGTGGTCCGGGTCGCCGAGTCGGGGCTGCACGTCGACATCGCGGGTGAGGGTGCCGGCACGCTGCCCCGCGACGAGAGCCATCTGCTCGTACGGTCGCTGCGCACCGCGTTCGCCCTCCTGGGCGGTCAGCCCCGCGGACTCGAGGTGGTCTGCGCCAACCGGATCCCGCACGGCCGCGGTCTGGGCTCGTCCTCGGCCGCGATCTGTGCCGGCATCATGGCAGCGCGCGCGGTGACGACAGGGGGCGCCGAGAAGCTCGACGACGCCGCTCTGCTGGGGCTCGCGACCGAGATCGAGGGGCACCCCGACAACGTCGCCGCCTGCCTCGCGGGCGGGTTCACACTCGCCTGGTCGGACGCCGGAGCCGCCCGGGCCATCCGGATGGACCCCGCACCGTCCGTCGTTCCCGTGGTGTTCGTGCCCTCGAAACCGGTGCTCACCGAAGCCGCGCGGGGGCTCCTGCCGCGCTCCGTCCCGCACGTGGACGCCGCGACGAACGCCGGACGCTCCGCCCTCCTCGTCGAGGCGCTGACGCGGCGTCCCGAACTGCTGCTTCCGGCCACGGAGGACCGGCTCCACCAGGAGTACCGGGCCCCCGCGATGCCGGAGAGCGTGGCCCTGGTGCACCGGTTGCGCGCGGACGGGATCGCCGCCGTCATCTCGGGCGCCGGGCCCACCGTCCTCGCGCTGGCGGACGAAGCCTCGGCCGACAAGGTCGCGCGCCTGGCGGGCGAGGAATGGGCCGCCAACCGACTGCCCCTTGACACCGACGGTGCGAGCGTGCTGCCGCTCGATGCCGCGCGGAGCGGCGGCACGGAGGGCGACGCGTCCCCGTCCGGCAGCGGAGCGGGGAATTCCGGTACTCCCGGATAGCGCAAGGATGATCCGTTCTCGGAGAGGGGGAATGTTTGTTGGATCCGGTAGTGTTAATGTCGAGTGGCACGAAAGCACCCCCGAGGTGCCGTGCGCGCGTCCCGTAGAGGGACCACCCCTTCTTCCGGGAGCCTCCTCGACTGCCTGAGCAGCCTGCCTGAGCAGTGACGAGCACGCTCCGGAATCGGCGCGACGGGCGTCAAGTACCACCTCTCCCCGTGCCGGAACCATCAATGATCTCTCCGCCGAACCACGGCGGACCACCGCCCCGGCCGGTCCGCACCAGGACCGCAGCCGGACAGCACAACCGGTCGCCGAGCCAGACAGGCCGACGCCCGCTCCAGGGAAGGACCCTTCGTGAGCGACACCACCGATCTGATGGGCGTGACTGCCGACAACAACGTCGGTGCAGCCTCCGCGCCCGCCACGGACGCGCCCGCCGCGCCTGCCACCGGTGCTGCCACTGGTACTGCCTCTCGGCGTCGCCGCTCCGGAACCGGCCTCGAAGGCATGGTTCTGGCCGAGCTGCAGCAGGTCGCCTCGGGCCTCGGTATCAAGGGCACCGCGCGGATGCGCAAGGGCCAGCTGATCGAGGTCATCAAGGAGAAGCAGGCCGGAGGCGGCGGCGCCCCCGCCAAGACCTCCGACAGCGTGCCCGCCGAGAGCAAGCCCAAGCGCCGCGCCGCTTCCACCGCCCGGACGGGCGAAGCGGAGCAGACCGCCGAGGGCAAGGGCGGCGCCCAGATCGACATTCCCGGTCAGCCCGCCAGCGACGAGCCCGGTGGTGAGCGCCGTCGCCGCCGTGCCACCGCGCAGGCCGGCAGCCCCGAGGGCACCGGCGACGACCGCTCCGAGGCCAAGGGCCGCAGCGAGCAGAAGAGCGACCAGAAGGGCGAGGGCGCCGGCTCCGCCCAGGACGGCGCCCAGGACAAGGGCGGTCGGGGCGACCGTCAGGACCGCGGCCAGAAGGGCGGCCGCGACCGCGGTGGCAACCAGCAGCGCGACCGTCGCGGAAAGGGCGACGACGGTGGCCAGGGCGGCGGCAACCGGCAGCAGCGCGACAACCGCGGTGGCGGCCGTCAGGACGACGACGACGACTTCGAGGGCGGCCGCCGCGGCCGGCGAGGCCGCTACCGCGACCGCCGTGGCCGCCGGGGCCGTGACGAGTTCGGCGGCGAGCCGCAGATCTCCGAGGACGACGTGCTGATCCCCGTCGCGGGCATCCTCGACATCCTCGACAACTACGCGTTCATCCGCACCTCCGGTTACCTGCCGGGGCCGAACGACGTGTACGTCTCGCTGGCACAGGTCCGCAAGAACGGCCTGCGCAAGGGCGACCACGTCACCGGTGCGGTGCGTCAGCCCAAGGAGGGCGAGCGGCGCGAGAAGTTCAACGCGCTGGTGCGCCTGGACTCCGTCAACGGCATGGCGCCCGAAAGCGGCCGCGGCCGGGCCGAGTTCGGCAAGCTGACCCCGCTCTACCCGCAGGAGCGCCTGCGGTTGGAGACCGAGCCGGGCGCGCTGACGACCCGCATCATCGACCTCGTCGCGCCCATCGGAAAGGGCCAGCGCGGTCTGATCGTGGCCCCGCCGAAGACCGGCAAGACCATGATCATGCAGGCGGTCGCCAACGCGATCACGCACAACAATCCCGAGTGCCACCTGATGGTCGTCCTCGTCGACGAGCGTCCGGAAGAGGTCACCGACATGCAGCGGTCGGTGAAGGGCGAGGTCATCTCCTCGACCTTCGACCGCCCGGCCGAGGACCACACCACGGTCGCGGAGCTCGCCATCGAGCGGGCCAAGCGCCTCGTGGAGCTGGGACACGACGTGGTCGTGCTGCTGGACTCCATCACCCGCCTGGGACGTGCGTACAACCTCGCCGCCCCCGCCTCCGGCCGCATCCTGTCCGGTGGTGTCGACTCGACCGCGCTCTACCCGCCGAAGCGGTTCTTCGGCGCGGCGCGGAACATCGAGGACGGCGGTTCGCTGACCATCCTGGCCACCGCGCTGGTCGACACCGGCTCGCGTATGGACGAGGTGATCTTCGAGGAGTTCAAGGGCACCGGCAACCTGGAGCTCAAGCTCGACCGCAAGCTCTCCGACAAGCGCATCTTCCCGGCGGTGGACGTCGACGCCTCCGGCACGCGCAAGGAGGAGATCCTGCTCGGCAACGACGAGCTCGCCATCACCTGGAAACTGCGGCGTGTTCTGCACGCGCTCGACTCGCAGCAGGCGATCGAGCTGCTCCTGGACAAGATGAAGCAGACCAAGAGCAACGCCGAGTTCCTGCTGCAGATCCAGAAGACGACGCCCACTCCGGGCAGCAACGGCAACGACTGACTCAGCAGGCGTACGCACGGCCGGGGCCCCCGTCACATCGGTGACGCGGGGCCCCGGCCGTTTCCTCTCCCGCTCCGGAACCGCGCAGACTTTACGTGAAGCACCCATTACCCGTTGTGATGAGGATTGTCCAGCCGGGCGCGCCTGCTGCTCCGGGAGGCAGTCGCCCGGACCGGATTCGCCCCTATCGGTTCCCGCATCGCCCCTCACCACAAAGCCCCACCTCAGAACGGTTCCCCCTGTCCGATCCGTTTTTCCGTGCGGGCGGATCACCGGCCCCTGAGTCGTCCCGGGGGCCCGCGCGGAGCCTCCGACCGGAAGAGTGACGCCGGCCGTGCTGACGACGCCGGCAGGGGGTACTCGGAAGGGCCGAGAGCTGAGGAGCCATGGCGGACGATCCCGGTACGGACAACACCACGGGCCGGCCCGACGGCCGAATACGCGGCGCCGGGCGGTGGCACAAGCGCGCCCCCGCCCGGCACAGGTCCCTGGTCATCAGCGCCTGGGTGGCCGCGGCGCTCCTCGTCACGGGCGGCTCCGGTTTCGGCTACCTCTGGTTCAAGCTCAACGGGAACCTCAAGGGCATCAACCTCGATGCGGCTCTCGGCCACGACCGGCCCCGGGACGTCGCCAACGGTTCCATGGACATCCTGGTCCTCGGCTCCGACACCCGGGCCGGGGACAACCGCATATACGGCCGCGCGACCGGCGCCCGCTCCGACACCGCGATGATCCTGCACATCTACCGGGGCCACCGGAAGGCGAGCCTGGTCAGCATCCCCCGGGACACCATCGTCGACCGCCCCGCCTGCGCCCGGACCGAGGGCGGCACCGCCCCGGCCGCCGAGCGGACCATGTTCAACGAGTCGTACCGCATCGGCGGACCGGCCTGCACCGTCAAGACGGTCGAGGCACTCTCCGGCATCCGCATGGACCACTACGTCGAGGTCGACTTCACCGGCTTCAAGAAGCTGATCGACCGGCTCGGCGGCGTCGAGATCGAGACCAAGGAGCCCATCAGGGACCGGGACAGCCACCTCCACCTGGAACCCGGCCGGCACAACCTCCGCGGCGAGCAGGCCCTCGGGCTGGTGCGCACCCGGCACGCCGTCGGCGACGGCAGCGACCTGGGCCGGATCCAGCTCCAGCAGGCGTTCGTCAAGGCGCTGATCAAGCGGGTCGAGGACATCGACCTGTTCGGCAACCCCGCCGAGCTCTACTCGCTTGCCGACACCGCAACCCGGAGCGTCACCACCGACTCCGACCTCGCCTCGGTGCAGGACCTCGTCGGCCTGGTGCGCAGCCTGAAAAGCATCAAGTCCGCCGACATCGACACGGTGACCATGCCGGTGGTCTACGACCCCGACGACTCGAACCGCGTGGTCCCCCTCGAGAAGCGCGCGGACCAGTTGTGGAAAGCCCTGCGGGACGACCGTCCGGTCCCCGAGTCCGCGACCGAGGGGTCGGACGCCGGCAAGGCGGACGTGTCCGACGTGGTGGGGGAGCGCTCCCCGGGCGCCCCGGAATAGTTGCGGCCGCCCCCCGGTTTTGGGAGATGTGGCCGGTCCTGGCAGACTGGACCGTCGGCCCCGGTTCACGTGACGGCACACGGCCGGTACGACCCGGAGCCCTCCCGAACCTAGGAGAATCCCTTGAAGCGCGACATCCACCCGGAGTACGTCGAGACCCAGGTCAGCTGCACCTGCGGAGCCTCGTTCACCACCCGGAGCACCGTGACCGAGGGCGCCATCCGCGCCGACGTCTGCTCCGAGTGCCACCCGTTCTACACGGGCAAGCAGAAGATCCTCGACACGGGTGGCCGTGTTGCCCGCTTCGAGGCCCGCTTCGGCAAGAAGGCCGGGTCCGCGCAGAAGTAGCGACCCGCAGGCGCCGGTTCCCGGCCGTCCCTCGAGCAGGGGCGGCCGGACCGGCGCTTTGTCGTCCGGCAGGCCGCCCACGGCCCTGCCACCCACTGTCACCACCCGCCCCCCAATCGCAAGGAACGAGTCCCGATGTTCGAGGCGGTCGAGGAACTGATCGGCGAGCACGCCGGTCTCGAGAAGCAGCTCGCCGATCCCGCAGTGCACGCGGACCAGGCGAACGCGCGCCGCCTCAACAAGCGCTACGCGGAGCTCACCCCGATCGTCACCACGTACCGGGCGTGGCGCCGGTGCGGCGACGACATCGAGACCGCCCGCGAATTCGCCGCCGACGACCCGGACTTCGCCGACGAGGTCAAGGAATTCGAAGGCCGGCGCGAGGAGCTCACCGAGAAGCTCCGGCTGCTGCTGGTTCCCCGGGACCCCAGCGACGACAAGGACGTCATCCTCGAGATCAAGGCGGGGGAGGGCGGCGACGAGTCCGCGCTGTTCGCAGGCGACCTCCTGCGCATGTACCTGCGCTACGCCGAGCGCTCCGGCTGGAAGACCGAGATCATCGAGGCCAACGAGTCGGACCTCGGCGGCTACAAGGACGTCCAGGTCGCCGTGAAGACGAAGGGCGGGGGCGGCGCGACCGAACCCGGCCAGGGCGTCTGGGCGCGGCTGAAGTACGAGGGCGGCGTGCACCGCGTGCAGCGGGTGCCCGCCACCGAGTCCCAGGGCCGCATCCACACGTCGGCAGCCGGCGTTCTGGTGCTGCCCGAGGCCGAGGACGTCGACGTCGAGATCCACGCCAACGACCTGCGGATCGACGTCTACCGTTCGTCCGGCCCCGGCGGTCAGTCGGTCAACACCACCGACTCCGCCGTGCGCATCACCCACCTGCCCACCGGCGTCGTCGCCTCCTGCCAGAACGAGAAGAGCCAGCTCCAGAACAAGGAGCAGGCCCTGCGCATCCTGCGGGCGCGCCTGCTGGCCGTCGCCCAGGAGGAGGCCGACAAGGAGGCGTCGGACGCCCGCCGCAGCCAGGTGCGCACCGTGGACCGCTCCGAGCGGATCCGGACGTACAACTTCCCGGAGAACCGCATCTCCGACCACCGCGTCGGATTCAAGGCGTACAACCTGGACCAGGTTCTGGACGGGGAACTCGATCCGGTGATCCAGGCGTGCGTCGACGCCGACTCGGCCGCCAAACTGGCTGCCGCGCAGTAGGCAGAGACCCCGGCCGTCCGGGCCGTCCCGTCAGCGAACCACCGTCCAGCAGCGCCGTGAGGAGGCATCCAGTGAACCTGCTGCTCGCCGAGGTGGCCCAGGCCACGCAGCGGCTGGCCGACGCCGGTGTGCCCTCGCCGCGCTTCGACGCGGAGGAGCTCGCCGCCTTCGTCCACAACGTCAAACGCGGCGAGCTGCACGGGGTCGCGGACTCCGACTTCGACGCCCGCTACTGGGAGGCCGTCGCCCGCCGGGAAGCGCGAGAACCCCTCCAGCACATCACCGGGCGGGCCTTCTTCCGGTACCTGGAGCTCCAGGTCGGCCCCGGCGTGTTCGTGCCGCGCCCGGAGACCGAGTCGGTCGTCGGCTGGGCCATAGACGCCGTACGCGCCATGGACGTCGTCGAGCCGCTCGTCGTCGACCTGTGCACCGGCTCCGGCGCCATCGCCCTGGCCCTCGCCCAGGAGGTGCCGCGCTCGCGGGTCCACGCCGTGGAACTCGACGAGGGGGCGCTGCGCTGGGCCCGCAAGAACGTCCAGGGCAGCCGGGTCTCGCTGCACCAGGGCGACGCCTTCAGCGCGCTGCACGAACTCGACGGCCAGGTCGACCTGGTGGTCTCCAACCCGCCGTACATCCCGCTCACGGAGTGGGAGTACGTCGCGCCCGAGGCCCGCGACCACGACCCGCAACTGGCACTCTTCTCCGGTGAGGACGGCCTCGACACCATCCGCGGGATCGAGCGCACCGCCCACCGGCTGCTGCGCCCCGGAGGAGTGGTCGTCGTCGAACACGCCGACACCCAGGGCGGCCAGGTCCCGTGGATCTTCGCCGAGGAACGGGGTTGGGCCGACGCCGCGGACCACCCGGACCTCAACAAACGCCCGAGGTTCGCGACCGCCCGAAGGGCCACCCCGTGACCCCGGTGCCCCGCGGCGCCGCCCCGGCCGCGCCCGTCACCGGATCCGTGGCCCGCCACCGACACATGACCCAGCTGGAGCCCCGCCACAGGGAGGCCCGTTAATGGCACGGCGATACGACTGCACCGACGCGACCGACCGCAGGACCGGTCTGCGCGAAGCCGCCGCCGCAGTGCGCCGCGGCGAGCTCGTCGTCCTCCCCACCGACACCGTCTACGGCATCGGTGCGGACGCGTTCAGCCCGGAGGCCGTCGGAGAGCTCCTGGAGGCCAAGGGACGTGGGCGGAGCATGCCCTCGCCCGTGCTCGTGGGCTCGCCGAACACCCTGCACGGTCTCGTCACGGACTTCTCCGAGCAGGCCTGGGAGCTCGTCGACGCGTTCTGGCCCGGTGCGCTCACCCTCGTCGCCCGGCACCAGCCGTCCCTCCAGTGGGACATCGGCGACACCCGGGGGACCGTCGCCGTCCGGATGCCCCTGCACCCGGTCGCGATCGAGCTGCTGAACGAGGTGGGCCCGATGGCCGTCTCCAGCGCCAACCTCACGGGACACCCGTCGCCGCAGGACTGCGACGCGGCGCAGGAAATGCTCGGCGACTCGGTGTCCGTCTACCTGGACGGCGGTCCGACGCCGGACAACGTGCCGTCGTCCATCGTCGACGTCACGGGGAAGATCCCGGTGCTGCTCCGCGCCGGTGCGCTCAGCGCCGAGCAACTGCGGGAGGTCGTGCCCGATCTCGAGGTGGCGCCGTGACCGGAGCGAGCGACACAAGGCAGTCACCGTGAGCCCGACCCCGGAGGGGCTCGGCATAACAGGACGTGGCACGGCTTCGGACCCGCGGGAGCGGGCTGCCGGTCCCGGACCGCGGCAGGCGGACCATCCGTGGCGCGGCGCGGGAGGTGACCACACCTTCCGGATCCTGCACGTGAGCACCGGCAACGTGTGCCGCTCGCCCATCACCGAGCGGTTGACCCGGCATGCCCTGGCGCACCGTCTCGGGGAGGCGGGGGCCGGCGGCATGCTCGTGGAGAGCGCCGGCACCTGGGGGCACGAAGGGGCGCCGATGGAGGCCCACGCGGCCACGGTTCTCACGGACTTCGGTGCGGACCCGGAGGGCTTCACCGGACGCGAACTCCTCGACGAGCACGTCATCCGCGCCGATCTGGTGCTGACCGCGACGCGCGACCACCGTGCCCAGGTGATCTCGATGGGGCACTCGGCGGGGCTGCGCACCTTCACACTCAAGGAGTTCACCCGCCTGGTGCGGGCGATAGACCCGACCACGCTGCCCGACCCGGAGCCGGCCGGTGCCGTCGTCGACCGGGCGCGGGCCCTCGTCCGGGCCGCTGCCGCGCTGCGCGGCTGGCTGCTGGCCCCGAGCCCCGAGGCCGACGAGGTCTACGACCCGTACGGCGCGCCCATCACCCTGTTCCGCAGCATCGGCGAGGAGATCCACCAGGCCCTCGACCCGGTCGTCACCGCGCTGACGGGGCTGCCCGCCCGCCGGTAGACCCCCGCGGAGCGCCGCGGGGCCGCCCCGCAGGCCGCGCGCCACCGGATGCCCGGGCCTACATTGGGTGTGTCGCCCTGAGCGCCACCCGTCCTGCCGGAGCCAGCGATGCCCGCCACCAGCCCGTCCTCCTCGGAGGCGTCCGCCGACCCGTTCCCCGCGTCTGCCGTGGCGGGTGCGACCCTCGCGGAGGGGCGCCCGGGGTGGCAGCCGGACGCCGACGTCCTGCGCCGCGAGGACCCCGAGCTCGCGGGGGTGCTGCTCGCCGAGCACGAGCGTCAGTCCCGGTGCCTCCAGCTGATCGCGGCCGAGAACTTCACCTCCCGCGCGGTCCTGACCGCCCTCGGATCCCCGCTGACCAACAAGTACGCTGAGGGATACCCCGGTGCCCGCCATCACGGCGGATGCGAGGTGGTGGATCTCGCGGAGCAGCTGGCCGCCGAACGCGCCGTCGTCCTCTTCGGCGCCGGCCACGCCAACGTCCAGCCGCACTCCGGGTCCTCGGCGGTTCTCGCCGCCTACGCCGCGCTGCTGCGTCCCGGCGACACGGTGCTGGCCATGGCGCTGCCCCAGGGCGGGCACCTCACCCACGGTTCTCCGGCGAACTTCTCCGGGCGCTGGTTCGACTTCGTCGGCTACGGCGTCGACCGGGAGACCGGTCTGATCGACCACAGGGAAGTCCGCCGGCTGGCACGCGTGCACCGCCCCAAGGCGATCGTGTGCGGATCGATCTCCTACCCGCGGCATCCCGACTACGCGGCGTTCCGCGAGATCGCCGACGACGTGGGGGCACATCTCGTCGTCGACGCATCCCATCCCATCGGGCTGGTCGCCGGGGGAGCGGCACCGAGCCCGGTGCCGTATGCCGACGTGGTGTGTGCCACCACGCACAAGGTGCTGCGGGGGCCGCGCGGCGGCATGATCCTCTGCGGATCGGAGTCGGCCACGCGGATCGACCGGGCCGTCTTCCCCTTCACCCAGGGCGGGGCGCAGATGAACTCGGTGGCGGCCAAGGCCGTGGCCTTCGCCGAGGCCGCGGGTCCGGCCTTCGCCGCGTACGCCCACCAGGTCGTCGCCAACGCCAGGACGCTGGCCGCCACCCTCGCGGACGAGGGGCTGACGATCACCACCGGCGGTACGGACACCCACATGATCACGGCCGATGTCGCGGGCACGGGACTCGACGGGCGTGCGGCCCGCGGCCGCTGTGCAGCCGCCGGGATCGCCCTGGACGTCTGCGCACTGCCGCACCACCGCGAGCCCCCGGTGGGCACCACGGGCATCCGGCTCGGTACCGCAGCCGTCACCACGCAGGGCATGCGGGAACCGGAGATGGTCCGTGTCGGTGCCCTGATCGGGGCCGTGCTGCGCGGGGAGGTCGTCACCGGTGTGGCGGCAGCCGAGCTGACCGGGGCCTTCCCGCCCTATCCCGGGTAGCCGGGGCGGGGGCGGCGGGGCCGGGCGTTGCAACCGACGGGGGGCGGTGCCTGCGTCACACGGGTGAGCACTCTTCCGTGGGGGCCCGCATCCGTGGTCCGACGTGCTCCGCCTGCCGCGGGCGGGACGACCGGACGGCGTCCGGACGGAGCCGCCGGACGGGACCTCGTCTAGGGTGTGGGCTGAGATGGCCAGCGATACCTCTGGGACAAACCCTTGCGTGAATACCTGCTGACCCTGTGCGTCACGGCAGCCGTCACCTACCTGCTGACCGGACCGGTCCGGAAGTTCGCCATCGCGGCCGGCGCCATGCCGGAGATCCGCGCGCGCGACGTCCACCGCGAACCGACACCGCGGCTGGGCGGCATCGCCATGTTCGGCGGCCTGTGTGGCGGCCTGCTCCTGGCGTCGCAGCTGACCAACGTCGGCCAGGTCTTCGAGTTGTCGAACGAGCCGCGCGCGCTGCTGTCCGGAGCGGGGCTCATCTGGCTGCTGGGCGTGCTGGACGACAAGTGGGGCGTGGACGCGCTGATCAAGCTGGGCGGTCAGATGATCGCCGCAGGTGTGATGGTGGTTCAGGGTCTGACGATCCTGTGGATCCCCATCCCGGGCGTGGGCAACGTGGCGCTCACGCAGGTGCAGGGCACGCTGCTGACGGTCGCGCTCGTGGTCATCACGATCAACGCCGTGAACTTCGTGGACGGCCTGGACGGTCTGGCCTCGGGCATGGTCTGCCTCGCCGCGGCGGCCTTCTTCATGTACGCCTACCGCATGTGGTACGGCTACGGCATCGAGGCCGCCGCCCCGGCGACGCTGTTCGCGGCCATCCTCATGGGCATGTGCCTGGGCTTCCTGCCGCACAACATGCATCCCGCGCGGATCTTCATGGGCGACTCGGGATCGATGCTGATCGGACTCGTCCTGGCGGCCGGGGCCATCTCCATCACCGGTCAGGTCGACCCGGACCAGCTCGTGCAGAGCGTCGGCTCGGAGCGCGGGGCGGTGCACTTCATGGTGCCCCTGTACATGCCGATCCTGCTTCCGCTGACGATCATCGCCGTCCCGGTCGCGGACCTGGTCCTGGCGATCGTCCGGCGGATGTGGCGGGGCCAGTCGCCGTTCGCCGCCGACCGCGGCCATCTCCACCACCGGCTGCTGGAGATCGGCCACTCCCACAGCCGTGCCGTGCTGATCATGTACTTCTGGTCGGCGCTCATCGCCTTCGGCGCCGTCGCGTACTCGGTCAACTCGGCCAGCGTGTGGATCGTCCTGGCGATCGTGTTCTTCAGTGCTGTGGGACTCGTCATGCTGCTGCTGCCACGGTTCACGCCGCGGGCCCCGCAGTGGATGGAGTCGTTCCTGCCCCCGCGCTACCGGCATTTCCGCGACGGGGAGCCCGCTGCCGGGTCCGCCGGGGCGCCCACCGGGTCGACGCCGGAGGCGGCAGCGGGGGAGCGCGTACCGGTGTCCGCCGGACCGAACGGGGCGACGGCGATCGGCGGCAGGTCCCGTTTCCGGGAGCGCAGCGGGGCCGGATCCGGGAGCTGAGTTCGGACGAAATCTCCCATACCAGACATATCGCCAGTCGTCAGCTCATCGGTGCGGGTGATCGCTCCAACGTGTGACGGTTGGCACACGATGTAGGTAAAGACCTCATCAAATAGTTTGTGATACCGTTCACGAAGCCCGGCATCGAGGGCCGCGGAGTCGCATGTGAACGGTTCCCGGATTTCGAGCCGCACGTCGGTCGGGCCTACGCTCACCGAACACCACCGCCGTGCCCCCATCTTCCCGGAGCTGCCGTTCATGCAGTCCAGTGACGCCCGCATGCTGACACGCGCTGCCGTGCCCACCGGTGCAGCCGGCGCCGTAGCCGTCGCGGTGAGCGCCCTGCTCGCCGGAGGCAAGGGTGCCGTCGGAGCAACCTTCGGCACCGTGGTCGTGGTGCTCTTCATGGGCATCGGACTGTTCGTCCTGCAGAACACGGCACGCAAGTACCCGCACCTGTTCCAGGCCATGGGGCTCATGCTCTACACGACGCAACTGCTGCTCCTGGCAATTCTGTTGGCCGTGTTCAAGAACACCACCCTGTTCGACGTGAAGGCGTTCGCCTTCTCCCTGCTCGCTGCCACCCTGGTGTGGATCGCAGCGCAGGCGCGGGCCCACATGAAGGCGAAGATGCTCTACGTGGAGCCTCGGTCCGCCGGTGGGCAGCACAGCGCGAGCGCGGGGCGGACGCCGTGAGAAGTAGGGCCGGGATAAAGGCGGACGCGCTCACCTGCTATCGTCCGGTGCCATCTGAGGCACAGCGGGCGACGACGGTTGAGCCCCCGACATGCGCGGGGTTGCGGCTGAAGCCCGGGCATCTGATGCCTGGCTGTTCGCCCGGTTCGACCAGCCGCCTCCACATTCGCAAGACCAGTCCAGTGCCGACCCGCGGTATCCCTCCGCGCCGACACATCGAGGTTGCCGTACCCATGCGCCACGTTGAAGGAGCTCGCGGTGAGTGCTGACCAGATGCTCGCCTTCGAGACCGATTGCCACATCTTCGATGGGTGCGGCTTCCCGTCTCCGGGCCTCCACTCCTTTGTCTTCGACCCGATCTTCAGCGTCGGCGGTGTCGACTTCAACAAGCCGATCCTGCTCGCGCTGCTGAGCACCCTGCTGGTCGTCGGCTTCTTCTGGGCAGCCTTCAACAAGCCGAAGGTCGTCCCCGGCAAGCTGCAGATGGTCGGCGAGGCCGGCTATGACTTCGTGCGCCGCGGCATCGTCTACGAGACGCTCGGTCAGCGCGAGGGAAAGAAGTACGTGCCCTTCATGGTCTCGCTCTTCTTCCTGGTGTGGATCATGAACCTGTGGTCGATCGTCCCGTTCGCCCAGTTCCCGGTCACCTCGATCATCGCGTTCCCCGTCGCCATGGCCCTGATCGTCTACGTCACGTGGATGACCCTGACCTTCAGGAAGCACGGATTCGGCGGCGGCCTGAAGAACATCACCGGCTATGACAAGTCGCTCGGCCCGGTCCTGCCGATGGTCGTCGTCATCGAGTTCTTCTCGAACGTTCTCGTGCGCCCCTTCACGCACGCGGTCCGGCTGTTCGCCAACATGTTCGCCGGTCACCTGCTGATCGTGATGTTCACCATCGCCAGCTGGTACCTGCTCAACGGAATCGGCATCGCCTACGCCGGGGTCTCGTTCGTGATGGTGATCGTGCTGACCGCCTTCGAGCTCTTCATCCAGGCTGTCCAGGCGTACGTGTTCGTGCTCCTGGCCTGCAACTACGTCCAGGGCGCTCTCGCCGAGCACCACTGAGCACCCGCTTCCCCGACCCATAGATGTCCGGTGGCCAACCCCCACCGGTCCGCGAAAGAGAAGGAAGAAACAGCATGTCCGCTGTGGACCTCGCCGCCGGCGTCTCCGGCTCCCTCGGCTCCATCGGCTACGGCCTCGCCGCCATCGGACCGGGCATCGGCATCGGCATCATCTTCGGCAACGGCACCCAGGCCCTCGCCCGTCAGCCCGAGGCGGCCGGTCTGATCCGCGCCAACCAGATCCTTGGTTTCGCCTTCTGTGAGGCGCTCGCCCTGATCGGCATCGTCATGCCGTTCGTGTTCGGTAAGTGATCGCGGCTTACCGACACCTTTTTCGACGAAAGGCACTGATGTGATCGCCCTGGTTCAGGTGGCGGCCGAAGCGCAGAACCCGCTTCTTCCGCCGATCCCGGAGCTCGTCATCGGCCTGGTCGCCTTCTTCATCGTCTTCGCCTTCCTGGCCAAGAAGCTCCTCCCGAACATCAACAAGGTTCTGGACGAGCGCCACGAGGCAATCGAGGGTGGAATCGAGAAGGCCGAGGCCCTTCAGGCCGAGGCTCAGGACGTGCTCGAGCAGTACAAGGCTCAGCTCGCCGAGGCCCGGCACGAGGCCGCCCGCCTGCGCCAGGAGGCGCAGGAGCAGGGCGCCGCGCTCATCGCCGAGATGCGTGTGGAAGGCCAGCGGCAGCGTGAGGAGATCATCGCTGCGGGCCACGCCCAGATCGAGGCCGACCGCAAGCAGGCCGCGCAGTCGCTGCGTCAGGACGTCGGCACGCTGGCGACGACCCTGGCCGGCAAGCTCGTCGGCGAGTCCCTCGAGGACCACGCCCGGCAGAGCCGCGTCATCGACCGCTTCCTCGACGGTCTCGAGGACAGCGCGACGAAGGCCGAGGCCGTCCGATGAACGGAGCGAGCCGCGAGGCACTGGCCTCCGCGCGCGAGCGTCTCGACGCGCTGACGGACTCTTCGTCCGTCGACGTGGGACAGCTCGCCGAGGAGCTGGCCGCCGTCACGGGGCTGCTCGACCGTGAGGTGTCGCTGCGTCGGGTCCTGACCGACCCGGCGCAGTCCGGCGAGGCGAAGGCCGAACTGGCCGGGCGCCTGCTGGGCGGCCGGGTCAGCGGGACGACCGCCGACCTGGTGTCCGGCATGGTCCGTTCGCGCTGGTCCCGGTCGCGTGACCTCGTCGACTCGCTCGAGGAGCTCGCCGACACCGCCGACCTGTCCGGTGCCCAGCGGGCCGGGACGCTCGACGAGGTCGAGGACGAGCTGTTCCGTTTCGCCCGGATCGTGGCCTCGTCCCCCGACCTGCGTTCGGCGCTGACCGAGAAGCGGGCGGGCGCGGCCGCCAAGGCCGACCTGCTGCGCGGGCTCCTCGGCGGCCGGGCGAACCCGGTCACCGAGCGCCTGATCGTGCGGCTTGTCACCCAGCCCCGAGGCCGTAGCCTGGAAGGCGGGCTCAACGCCCTCTCCAAGCTGGCTGCCGCCCGCCGTGAGCGGATGGTCGCGGTGGTCACCTCGGCGGTGCCGCTCAGCGACCGGCAGAAGCAGCGTCTCGGCGACGGTCTGGCCAGGCTGTACGGGCGCCAGGTGCACCTGAACCTGGACGTGGACCCCTCGGTCCTCGGCGGGATCATGGTCCGCATCGGCGACGAGGTCATCGACGGAACCGTCGCGGACCGCCTCGAAGAGGCGACCCGCCGCATGGCCGGCTGACCAGCCACCAACTCAACAAGTAAGAAGGCGGCCCGAGTTGGGCCGTGAGTGCTGCGAAACCACCCGGGGCCGTGCCCCGGACCCCCAGCAGTACAAGACTTCGGGCCCAACAAGGAGAGCAGGGAACCCAGATGGCGGAGCTCACGATCCGGCCGGAGGAGATCCGGGACGCGCTGGAGAACTTTGTCCAGTCGTACACGCCGGACGCGGCCTCGCGCGAGGAGGTCGGTACGGTCAGCCTTGCCGGCGACGGCATCGCCAAGGTCGAGGGCCTTCCCTCGGCCATGGCGAACGAGCTGCTGAAGTTCGAGGACGGCACCCTCGGTCTCGCCCTCAACCTCGAGGAGCGCGAGATCGGTGCGGTCGTCCTCGGCGAGTTCAGCGGCATCGAGGAAGGCCAGCCGGTCACCCGCACCGGCGAGGTCCTGTCCGTCCCCGTCGGCGAGGGCTACCTGGGTCGTGTCGTCGACCCGCTGGGTGCCCCGATCGACGGCCTCGGCGAGATCGAGACGGAAGGCCGGCGCGCCCTCGAGCTGCAGGCCCCCGGCGTCATGGCGCGCAAGTCGGTCCACGAGCCGATGGAGACGGGCCTCAAGGCCGTCGACGCGATGACCCCGATCGGCCGCGGCCAGCGTCAGCTGATCATCGGCGACCGCCAGACGGGCAAGACCGCCCTGGCGATCGACACGATCATCAACCAGCGCGACAACTGGCGCTCCGGCGACCCCGACAAGCAGGTCCGCTGCATCTACGTCGCGGTCGGCCAGAAGGGCTCCACCATCGCGTCCGTGCGCGGCGCCCTGGAGGAGGCCGGCGCCCTGGAGTACACGACGATCGTCGCGGCTCCGGCGTCCGACCCGGCCGGCTTCAAGTACCTCGCCCCGTACACCGGTTCTGCCATCGGTCAGCACTGGATGTACCAGGGCAAGCACGTCCTGATCGTCTTCGACGACCTGTCGAAGCAGGCCGACGCCTACCGCGCCGTGTCGCTGCTGCTGCGCCGCCCGCCGGGCCGTGAGGCCTACCCGGGTGACGTCTTCTACCTGCACTCCCGTCTGCTGGAGCGCTGCGCCAAGCTCTCCGACGACATGGGCAAGGGCTCGATGACCGGTCTGCCGATCGTCGAGACCAAGGCGAACGACGTGTCGGCGTTCATTCCGACCAACGTCATCTCCATCACCGACGGCCAGTGCTTCCTGGAGTCCGACCTGTTCAACGCGGGCCAGCGTCCCGCGCTGAACGTCGGTATCTCGGTTTCCCGCGTCGGTGGCTCCGCCCAGCACAAGGCCATGAAGCAGGTCTCCGGCCGGCTCCGTGTGGACCTCGCCCAGTTCCGTGAGCTCGAGGCGTTCGCCGCCTTCGGTTCCGACCTGGACGCGGCTTCCAAGTCGGCTCTGGAGCGCGGCAAGCGCATGGTCGAGCTGCTGAAGCAGGGCCAGTACGCCCCGTACTCCACGGAGAACCAGGTCGTCTCCATCTGGGCCGGCACCACCGGCAGGATGGACGAGGTGCCGGTCGAGGACATCCGCCGCTTCGAGCGGGAGCTCCTGGACTACCTGGCCCGCGAGCACAAGAGCCTGATGACCGGTATCCGCGAGGGCGGCAAGATGTCGGACGACACGCTGCAGGCGCTGGGCGACGCGATCGCGAGCTTCAAGAAGCAGTTCGAGACCGCGGACGGCAAGCTGCTGGGTGAGGGCTGAGCATGGGCGCCCAGATTCGGGTATACAAGCGCCGCATCAAATCCGTCACCGCCACCAAGAAGATCACCAAGGCGATGGAGATGATCGCCGCCTCGCGCATCGTCAAGGCGCAGCGCCAGGTGGCGGCATCGACGCCGTACTCGAGTGAGCTCACCCGCGCGGTGAAGGCAGTGGCGACCGGCTCCACCACCACGCATCCGCTCACCACCGAGGCGGAGAACCCGGTCCGCTCCGCGGTCCTGCTCGTCACGAGCGACCGCGGTCTGGCCGGCGGCTACTCCTCCAACGCCATCAAGGCCGCCGAGGCGCTCACCGAGCGTCTCCGGGCCGAGGGCAAGGAGGTCGTCCCGTACATCGTCGGCCGCAAGGGTCTGGCCTACTACAGCTTCCGTGAGCGCAAGGTCACGGAGTCGTGGACCGGCTTCACCGACAAGCCGACGTACGCGGACGCCAAGCGGATCGCCGCTCCGCTCATCGAGGCCGTCCTCACCGACACGGCCGAGGGCGGGGTCGACGAGCTGCACATCGTCTTCACGGAGTTCGTGTCGATGATGACGCAGACGCCGATCGACGACCGGCTGCTGCCGCTCAGCCTCGCCGGCTCGAAGGAGCAGGAGGACGGTGCCACCACCGAACTCCTGCCGCTGTACGACTTCGAGCCGTCGGCGGAGGACGTTCTCGACGCGCTGCTGCCGCGGTACGTGGAGAGCCGGATCTACAACGCGCTGCTGCAGGCGGCGGCCTCGGAGCACGCCGCGCGGCGTCGTGCGATGAAGTCGGCGACCGACAACGCGGAAGAGCTCATCAAGTCGCTCACGCGGCTTGCCAACGCGGCCCGCCAGGCCGACATCACCCAGGAAATCAGCGAGATCGTCGGTGGCTCCAGTGCCCTGGCCGACGCGACCGCGGGGAGTGACTGAACCTATGACCACCACTGTTGAGCCGACCGCCGCGGCGGGCGTGGCCACCGGCCGCGTCGCGCGGGTCATCGGCCCGGTCGTCGACGTGGAGTTCCCCGTCGACGCGATGCCGGAGATCTACAACGCCCTGACCGTCGAGGTCGCCGACCCGGCCGAGGAGGGCAAGCGCAAGACGCTGACCCTCGAGGTCGCGCAGCACCTCGGTGACGGCCTGGTCCGGGCCATCTCCATGCAGCCCACCGACGGCCTGGTCCGCCAGGCCCCGGTCACCGACACCGGCGACGGCATCACCGTCCCGGTCGGCGACTTCACCAAGGGCAAGGTGTTCAACACCCTCGGCGAGGTGCTGAACGTCCCCGAGGAGAACGCCAACGTCGGCGAGCGCTGGGCGATCCACCGCAAGGCCCCGGCCTTCGACCAGCTCGAGTCCAAGACCGAGATGTTCGAGACCGGCCTGAAGGTCGTCGACCTGCTGACCCCGTACGTCAAGGGCGGCAAGATCGGTCTGTTCGGCGGCGCCGGCGTCGGCAAGACCGTCCTCATCCAGGAAATGATCATGCGTGTGGCGAAGCTGCACGAGGGTGTTTCCGTGTTCGCCGGTGTCGGCGAGCGCACCCGTGAGGGCAACGACCTGATCCAGGAGATGGACGAGTCCGGCGTGCTGGACAAGACCGCGCTGGTCTTCGGTCAGATGGACGAGCCCCCGGGCACCCGTCTGCGCGTCGCCCTGGCCGGTCTGACCATGGCGGAGTACTTCCGCGATGTGCAGAAGCAGGACGTGCTGTTCTTCATCGACAACATCTTCCGCTTCACCCAGGCCGGTTCCGAGGTCTCCACGCTGCTCGGCCGCATGCCGTCCGCCGTGGGTTACCAGCCGAACCTCGCGGACGAGATGGGCCTCCTGCAGGAGCGCATCACCTCGACGCGTGGTCACTCGATCACCTCGATGCAGGCGATCTACGTCCCCGCGGACGACCTGACCGACCCGGCCCCGGCGACCACCTTCGCGCACCTCGACGCGACGACGGTGCTCTCCCGGCCGATCTCGGAGAAGGGCATCTACCCGGCGGTGGACCCGCTGGACTCGACGTCCCGGATCCTGGACCCGCGGTACATCTCGCAGGACCACTACGACTGTGCCTCCCGCGTCAAGGGGATCCTGCAGAAGTACAAGGACCTGCAGGACATCATCGCGATCCTCGGTATCGACGAGCTGGGCGAGGAGGACAAGCTGGTCGTCCACCGTGCCCGTCGCGTCGAGCGCTTCCTGTCGCAGAACACCCACGCGGCGAAGCAGTTCACCGGTCTGGACGGATCGGACGTTCCGCTGGACGAGTCGATCGCGGCCTTCAACGCGATCTGCGACGGCGAGTACGACCACTTCCCGGAGCAGGCCTTCTTCATGTGCGGTGGTCTCGACGACCTGAAGAAGAGCGCCAAGGAGCTCGGCGTCTCCTGAGCCCCGTGCTCGACGGTGTCAGGGGCGGGCCCGCCCCGCCCCTGACCCGTACGCCCGTTATTCTTTTCGTCCCAGTCCTTTTCTGGACACCTGCCACGGCAGGTGGAGACCCGAGGAGCCACGTTGGCTGCTGAGCTGCACGTCGAGCTGGTCGCCGCGGACCGCAGTGTCTGGTCCGGCGAGGCCACCCTGGTCGTCGCGCGCACCACATCGGGTGACATCGGCGTCATGCCCGGCCACCAGCCGTTGCTCGGTGTGCTGGAGTCCGGCCCGGTCACCATCCGTACGAGTGAGGGCGGCACCGTTCTCGTTGCGGTGCACGGCGGTTTCATCTCCTTCGCCGACAACAAGCTGTCGCTGCTGGCAGAGATCGCGGAGCTGGCGGACGAGATCGACGTCGCCCGCGCCGAGCGCGCCCTCGAGCGGGCGAAGGCGGAGACCGACGCGGGTGCCGAACGGCGCGCCGAGGTCCGTCTGGTCGCTGCGGCCGGCGGGCGCTGAACGCCTGATCGCCGAGCATGACGTGTCTCAGCCGCGGACCGGACTGGATTCCTCCAGGGCGGTCCGCGGCTGAGCCGGTACAAGAGGTCATACTGGTCCGGTACTCCCCCAGCCACCGCTGGGAGGTACCCCCATGGCGAGGAGGTCGGTGCAGATGGTCCTCGCACTGCTCGTGAGCGGCGTGGTCATCGGTCTCGCACTGGTGGGGCTGTTCGTCTTCGGGCTGCGCAGGAGACTGATCCAGCGCTCCGGAGGCACATTCGACTGCAGCCTGCGCTGGAACGCCCCGGAGGCCGGCTCCGCGGAGGCCGGGACCGATCCCAGCGGCAAAGGCTGGATCTACGGAGTCGCGCGCTACAGCGCGGACCGGATCGAGTGGTTCCGCGTCTTCTCCTACGCTCCCCGGCCCCGCAGGGTGCTGGAGCGCTCCGCCATCGAAGTGCTCTCCCGCCGTGCGCCCCAGGGGGAGGAGGAGCTGGCCCTGCTCTCCGACTCGGTCGTCCTGAGCTGTCTGCACCAGAACACCCGGCTCGAGTTCGCGATGAGTGACGACGCCCTCACCGGATTCCTCGCCTGGCTCGAAGCCGCCCCTCCCGGCCAGCGCGTCAACGTCGCCTGACCGGCGCGGTCCCGTGATCGGCGGGGGACCTGCGCCGCCGATCCCCCCGTGGCACCTCGGCCGCCCGTTCCGGGAAGCGCCGGCGCGGCCCCGGATGCTCCGCACGCGACTCGGCGTCAGCGTTCGCCGCCGGGGACCCAGAGCACGTCGCCGACCTCCTTGTTGGCGGTCCGGGCCAGGATGAACAGCAGGTCGGACAACCGGTTCAGATATGTTGCGGTGAGCGCGTTCATCCGCTCGCCGTGCACCTCCAGCGCTGCCCAGGTGGAGCGTTCCGCACGGCGGACGACCGTGCACGCCTGATGGAGCAGGGCCGCGCCCGGCGTGCCGCCGGGGAGGATGAAGCTGCGCAGCTTCTCGAGCTGTTCCAGGAACCGGTCGCAGTCCGCCTCGAGTTTGTCGACGTACATCTGCTCGACGCGCAGCGGCGGGTACTCGGGGTTCTCGACGACCGGGGTCGCGAGATCCGCCCCGACGTCGAACAGGTCGTTCTGGACGCGCACGAGGACCTTCACGACCTCCTCGGGCAGTGAGCCGAGTGCGACCGCAGTACCGATGACCGCGTTCGCCTCGTTGGCGTCCGCGTACGCGGCGATCCGCAGATCGGTCTTCGGTGTGCGGCTCATGTCGCCGAGAGCAGTCGTGCCGTCGTCCCCGGTGCGGGTGTAGATGCGGGTGAGATTGACCATGGTTCGAGCCTATGCCGTGCGGAGGAGGGAGTCGCCCCCGGCACCGGCGGCGGGGCGGGGGCCGGTCGGAACGAGCGGCACCCGGCGCCCTCCGGAACCCCGGACAGGGCCGAATCGGCGGTGTGTTGTGTGATGTCCGTCATCTGAGACGTGACGCGCATCTCTTCCCCGGCGCAACGGGCCGCAACGGCGCTATCGTCCGCCAAGAGCCGTAATCGGACAGGGTGTAAGGGGATTAGCAGTGGCCAGGAAGCTCGCCGTCATCGGAGCCGGACTCATGGGATCCGGTATCGCACAGGTCTCGGCCCAGGCAGGCTGGGACGTCGTCCTGCGCGATGTCACCGACGCCGCGCTCACCCGCGGCACCGACGGGATCAAGGCCTCCTACGACAAGTTCGTCTCCAAGGGCAAGCTCGCCGCGGAGGACGCGGAGGCCGCGCTGAAGCGGATCCGCGCGACGACCGACCTGGACGCGGTCGCGGACGCCGACATCGTGGTCGAAGCGGTCTTCGAGCGGATCGACGTCAAGCAGGAGATCTTCCGTTCGCTCGACGCGCTGGTGAAGGACGGGGCGGTGCTGGCCTCGAACACGTCGGCCATCCCGATCACGAAGATCGCGGCGGTGACCGGACGGCCCGACCGGGTCGTCGGAACCCACTTCTTCTCGCCGGTCCCGATGATGCAGCTCTGCGAACTCGTCCGGGGCTACAAGACGAGCGACGAAACCCTCGCCGCCGCACGGGAGTTCGCCGAGAGCGTCGGCAAGACGTGCATCGTCGTCAACCGTGACGTGGCGGGCTTCGTCACCACCCGGCTGATCGCGGCGCTGGTCGTCGAGGCGGCCAAGCTCCAGGAATCCGGCGTCGCCAGCGCCGAGGACATCGACACCGCGTGCAAGCTCGGCTTCGGTCACGCCATGGGCCCGCTCGCCACCGCAGACCTCACCGGCGTGGACATCCTGTTGCACGCCACCGAGAACATCTACACGGAGTCCCAGGACGAGAAGTTCGCCCCGCCGGAGGGCATGCGCCGGATGGTTGACGCTGGTGACATCGGCCGTAAGAGCGGGCAGGGCTTCTACAGGTACTGATCTTCCGTCACTCCCGGGCTCACCCGCCGGAGTGAATTGCGTATCGGTTCGCTCACAGACGGAAACCTTGCCGTCCGAGAGGCAGTCAGTTCGGTAGACGTTGGTAAGGCAACGCACCACCTTCGGGAGCACATATGCACATCAAGGGCGACCACGCCGAGCTGGTCGTCGGGGGCCGCCTCGACGTCCGCAGCGCTGCGGACGCCCGTGCCGTTCTGCACCACGCGGTCGACTCCGGCCGGGGCGATCTCGTGCTCGACCTGACGAACCTGGATTCCTGGGACGCCACCGGACTCGGCGTCATCATGGGTGCGCACCGGCGCGCGGGACGGGTCAACCGGCGACTCGTCCTGCGCGGTGTGCCACCCCAGTTGCAAAGGCTCCTGGTGGCCACCCGCCTGCACCGGATTCTCTCCATCGAGGGCGGTCTGACCGTCGACAACGGTGCTGCCGTCAGCAGCGGAATGGCCACGGAACGGCTGCCGCGCGTCTGAACCGGTCACCGCGTCACGATCTCCCTGAACGCAGGACGTTCGCAGAACTCGTGATGATCCGGACGGAGAAGGCCCCGCCTGTTCTGCCGGGCGCGATAACCGTCTAGGGTTCGGATCCCTGCCGCCCACCCGTGCCCCCGCGCAAAACGGAATCCGGGCAGCGGGCCGCAGACGGCACGCGACGCATCTGGGAGCTGGACCATGGACCCGATGAACCGGGCACCGGAGGAGTACGCACGGGATGGTCAGGACTCCGGAGCCCGGAGAGGCTTCGGGGGCAGCGAACGCCGGAATCTGTCGTCCGGAGACCCCATCGCCGCTTCCGCGCAGAGTGCCCCGGCGCCGGCCCGTGACCGGCTGGTGCGGATCCTCGCCGGGGACCACGTGCTGACGCTCAACCCCGTCGACGGCAGCGAAGTGGAACCCTGCCCGCCCGGCTCCCGGCCCGGAACACCGGTGCGCAGCAGCCCGGATGTCCGCGAGCGCCGGAATGCCGAGACGCGGCCGCCGTCGCCGGTCGGCCGCACCGTGCCCCACATCCCGCTGCTCGGCCGGGAAGAGGAACGGATGAGCCTCCACCGGCTGCTGTCCCAGGGCCGATCCGTGCGGGTCACCGGGCCGGCCGGCTCCGGGCGCAGCAGCCTGCTGGAAGCCGTCGCGGGGGACTGCGCGGATCTCGCCCCCGATGGTGTGGTCCGGGTCTCCGGCCGGCACCGGGCCGCCCTCGACCTGCTCCACGAACTCTTCGCACTGTTCCACGACGCGGCGGACCAACGTCCCGGGCGTGAGCGGCTGCTGGAGACCGTCCGCGGCATCGGTGCCGTCATCGTCGTCGACGACCTCGAGTTCGGCGGCAGCGCCCTCGACGAACTCCTCGACGCCGTACCCGACTGCGCGCTGCTGATATCCGCCACCCCGGACGTCCCCGCCCCCTCCGCGAACGCCCGGGTCGAGGAACTCTTCCTCACCGGCCTCAGCCGCTCGGACAGCCTTGACGTGCTCGCAAGGGCAGCCCAGCGTCCGCTGGACGGCGACGAGGCAGCCTGGGCCGCGGACCTGTGGTTCGAGTCCGAGGGCCTGCCGCTGCGCTTCCTCCAGGCCGCCGCGATCCTGCGCAACCGCGATGCGGCGCTGCCCGGCCGCAACACCTCCGAGAGCGACGAGGAGTTCTTCGCCGCCTTCGAGCCCCTCGCCGCCCTGACCCCCCTGCCCCCGCTCGCCGAGGCCGCCGCCCCGGTGGGGCTGCTCGCCGGACGGCTGAGCGAACCCGCCCGCAGCGCCCTGCGCTTCGCAGTGGCCCTGGGCGGCGAGTGCCCGGACCAGACGCATCTGCCCGCCCTGACCGGTGACGCCTACGCGGATGCGGCCCTCGGCGAACTGCTCGACTGCGGCCTGGTCACGGCGGCCGGACCCCAGTACCGGCTGGCCGCCGGTGTGCTCGCCCAACTCGAGGCGTCCGGCCACGGAACGGGCGCGGTGGAGCGGGCCCGCGCCACCGCGGACCACTACGCCCGATGGGCCGAGGACGGTTCCGTGACGCCCGGCCGCGTCGCGGCCGAGGCGAGCGTGGTCCTCGCGGCCCTCGGTGCGCTCGTGGCCGGGCGCGACCCGGTGCACGCGGCTGCCGCGGTCCGGCTCGCGCGCAGCACGGCGCCGATGTTCGCCGCCGCGCTGCAGTGGAGCGCCTGGGAGCGGGTGCTGCGGCAGGGGCAGGAGGCGGCCCGGATCTCCGGCGACGTTCCCGAAGAGGCTTATTTTCACCACGAGTTCGGCGTCCTCGCGCTGTGCAGCGGCAGCGTGGACCGGGCCCGCGCGGAGCTGGAGGCGTCCATCGCGCTGCGCGGAGCGCTCGCCGACAAGCACGGAGCGGTTGCGGGGCGTCGTGCGCTCGCGCTGGTGGAGGACCACACGCAGGGCTTCGACCACGTGACCGGGACATCGACGCCGCCCGCGGGCACCCGGGTCGGCACAGCCGCGCTCGGGCAGCCCGCCGGGGAGCGGACCGAGGCCCTGCCGACCGCCGCGGAACGTGCTGCGGCAAACCGGGCAGCAGCCATCGAGTCGCTGCGCGCGGCCCGCCGCGAGGGACCGGACTCGATCGCCGGCGGCCTTTCGGCGGCCCGCGCCGCGGACGAGTCCTCCGGACTCCGCCTGTTCGACACCCCGGCGAAGGGCGAAGCCGTCGGAGTCCCCGACGAACGGATGCCCGAACCCCTCGGGCAGCGCCCGGGGGTCCACCGCAAGCACGAGGGCCGGCACCGCAACGCCGTCGCGATCGGCGCCGGAGCACTCCTCACCGCAGTGCTCGGGACCGTCGTGGCGCTCGGCTCCTCCTCCGGCCGGGACGACGGCCGGGGCGGCCGGACGCACAACGAGCAGCCCGATGCGGGCGGCGACGCGGGTGGCGGCGACCTCTTCACCGACGACCCGTGGGCGGGTTCCGGTGACCGCGACGGGAGCGGAGGGGCAGTCGGGTCCGAGAGGCGGGAGGGAGCCGGCGCCGGCGCCCGGTCGGTGTCGGACCGTTCCCCGTCGAGCGACGACCCGGGCGGGCGTGAGCGCAAGGCGTCCCCGCGTCCGGGTACGCCCAGCGATGACCCTGGCACGCCCACCGACCGGCCCACCCAGAAGCCCAGCCACCCCAGCGACTCGCCGGAGCCCAGCGAGTCGTCGCCTTCGGAATCCGAGGACCCGGTACCCACGCCGACCTCCAGCCCCTCGGAGATCGTCGAGATACCGCTGGGGGAGTGACGCCCTGCCCGCGGCCGGATCAGCGGCCGCGGGAGCGAAGGGCGGTGTGCGCGGCGGAAACCCGGGAGGATCCGGCCGTCAGAACAGCCGCAGCTTGTCGTCCTCGATGCCGCGGAGCGCGTCGTAGTCGAGAACGGCGCAGCCGATGCCCCGGTCGGTCGCCAGAACACGTGCCTGGGGCTTGATCTCCTGAGCCGCGAAGATTCCCTTGACCGGGGCGAGATGGGGATCCCGGTTCAGCAGCTCCAGGTAGCGGGTCAGCTGCTCCACGCCGTCGATCTCGCCGCGCCGTTTGATCTCGACGGCGACCGTCGTGCCGTCCGCGTCGCGGCACAGGATGTCCACGGGGCCGATGGCGGTGGGGTATTCACGCCGAATCAGCGAGTAGCCCTCGCCGAGGGTCTCGATCCGGTCGGCGAGCAACTCCTGCAGGTGCGCCTCCACACCGTCCTTGATCAGGCCCGGATCCACGCCGAGTTCGTGCGAGGAGTCGTGGAGGATCTCCTCCATCGTGATGATGAGCTTTTCCCCGGCCTTGTTCACCACCGTCCACACCTGGTCGTCCCCCTCCTTCAGGGCGCACGGCGGGGACATCCAGTTGAGGGGTTTGTAGGCCCGGTCGTCCGCGTGGACGGACACGCTGCCGTCCGCCTTGACCAGGATGAGACGAGGGGCGGATGGGAGGTGGGCGGTGAGCCGGCCTGCGTAGTCCACGGAGCAGCGGGCAATGACGAGACGCATGGTCGGCCACGCTACTCGACCGCCGTCGCTCCACGCGATTCGCCCCGGATGAGCCCGTTCGGTAGTGGCTGGTTGTGTGTGCATTCTCCTGGTGCGACCGCGATGCCAGGAATACCGTTGCAGCGCGGAGCGGTTGTGCGCGTACGGTGCGTGACGACGGCTTCTTTTCCCTTCCCTGCCCGTGGTCGCACGATCCGGAGTCCGCGAGGTCCGCGGCCCGGACCGTGGGGCTTCAGACCCCTTGCCGGGGTCGCGAGAGGAGAACCCCATGTCGCTCGACGTCTCACCGGCCCTGCTCGAGAGGGCCGAGCGAGGCGAGGTCGATGAAGCGGAATTCATCGACTGCGTCCGGAACTCACTGCCCTATGCGTGGCAGCTGATCAGCTCTCTGGTGGCCCGGCTCGAGGTGGACGGCGGAGAGTTCGCCGACAACCAGGTTCCGCCGCCGGACGAGCAGGCACGTGGCCAGCTGCTCCGTGCCCTGGCGAGTGACGCGATACGTGGTGCACTGCAGCGTCACTTCGGGGTGCGGCTCGCGTTCCAGAACTGCCACCGCGTGGCCGCGTTCCCGCTGGATGCCTCGGCCGACGAGCGGCTGGCCCGCTTCACGTCGGTGCGCGGCCAACTGCTCAACCAGTCGCCCACACTGAGGGACTGCTGAAGTCCGGGCCGCTGCTGCTCCCCGGGAGTTGTTCCGGAAGGGGGTGCGGCAGCGGCCCGGCGACCGGCCCCGGATCAGGACAGCAGGGGGAGCACGTCCGAGCCCAGTCGCCGCACGTTCTCGACGGTGGCTGCGAGATCCCCGCTGCCCTCGGTGAGCAGCGCGAAGCGGCGGATTCCGGTCCGTTCGGCGGTTGCGGTGAGCCGGTCGGCACAGAGTTGCGGCGGTCCCACGGCGTGCAGTTCGCAGAGGAAGTCGGTGTAGTCGTGCGGATCGCGCATGCGCCGCTGCCGGCCGTCGACGGTGATGTGGGCGTTGAGTCCCGTGCGCAGCCAGCCCGGCATCGCCTTGGTCAGGCTCTCAACGGCGTCCTCGCGCCGGTCGGCGATCTGGACGACGCCCGCCGACACGTGTTCCGCGTCCGCGATCTCCTCGGGTGACCGCCCCGCCTCCCGGGCATGACGGCGCCACAGGGCGACCATTCCGGCCTTTTCCTCATCCGTACTGTGCATGCCGAGAAGCATCGGCAGGCCGCGTCCGGCGGCCAGCCGTACGGTCGCCGGCGAGGTGCAGGCGACGACCACGGGAGGGCCCTGCGGCGCTTCGGCGGACTCGGAGGGACGCGGGACCACCGCCACCTCGCGGAAGGCGAACCGCTCGCCGGCCGCGCCGACATGTCGCTCCCGCAGCCACCGCATCAGCAGATCGAGTGATTCCGGGAAGCCCCGCTCGTACGCCGCCAGCCCCGAGCCGAACACCTCCAGGTCCACCCAGGGGCCCCCGCGGCCGACCCCCAGGGTGAACCGCCCGCCGGAGGTGAGATGCAGCAGTGCCGCCTGTTCGCCGAGTGCCACGGGGTGCGCGGTCGGCAGCACGCTGACCGCCGTGCCCACCCCGATCCGCCGGGTGCGGCCCAGCAGCAGGGCGGCCAGGGTCACCGCGGACGGGCAGACGCCGTACGGCACGAAGTGGTGCTCGGCCAGCCAGAGCGCGTCCAGGCCGGCTGCCTCCGCCGTCTCGGCGGCCCGCTCGACCCGGTGCAACGCCTCGCCCGGCCCCTGGCCCGGGAACTGGGCGGCGAGTAGAAATGCTCCAACACGCACCGCTTGTGCCTCCTTGCGGCCGATGCGAAGTCCCCCTCCATGGCAACAACGCCTGACACGTGCCGAAGGCACGGCCTGCCACAGAGTTTGGCCGATTATCCGGGGAACGGACAGGGATCGGGCGTCACGGCTGTCCGGGCGTCCCGCGTAGGCTGGAACGGCTCCCGTTCCCGCCCCCGGACCGACTTGGCGAGGTTCCCGTGTCCCCGCGCCGCAACCGGCCACCCGGCCATCGCACCAGCCACCCCGTCCGTGCGGAGGGCGGCGACCGCTACGGCTTGGAACGCACCGAGACCTGGCAGGGCGAGGAGTGGGTGGTGCGGCAGATAGGGGGTGGCGCGGCGGCGAAGCACTACCGCTGCCCCGGATGCGACCAGGAGATTCCGCCGGGCGTCCCGCACGTCGTCGCCTGGGCGCGGCACCTGCCGGTGGAGGATCGCCGGCACTGGCACCGGGCCTGCTGGAACGCGAAGGACCGCCGCACCGCGCGGGTGCAGCGGTCCCGTAACGCGCCGCGCTACTGATTGCCCGGGGCAGGGCTCGGCCGGCGGGCCCCGTAGGTCATACGTCGCGCTTGGCGATCAGGGCGTACGCGCCGCCCAGCACCACCGCCGTGACGGCCGCGAGGATGCCCAGCATGTCCCAGCCGTTTCCGCTGCCGTCGCTCATCGGGATGCGGTAGAAGGACGCGAGCGCGTTGAGCGCCGAGTACTCGATGAGCTTCTCCTGCACCGGCTTCAGACTTGCGGACTGCATGAACAGCGCCAGCAGCAGCGGCATCAGGACGACACCCAGCATCGTGGTGACAGCCCCGGCCGAGTGCCGCAGCAGTGCTCCGACGGCCAGCGCCAGCAGGCCCAGCAGCGCCACGTACAGCGCGGGGCCGACCGTGGCGCCCAGCCACTCGCCGGTGGTGGCGATCAGCCGGCCGTCCTTCACCGAGTCCTCGAACCGCCCGGCGGCCTCGCCGCGCAGGAACGGAGGAACCTTCTGGTCGCCGAGTACCCACCAGTTGACGAGCGCCGTGACCGTGCACGCGACGGCGGTCGCGACGAAGGAGAGCAGGAAGAAGACGACGGCCTTGGCCGTGAGCACCCGCGAACGGCGCGGGCAGGCGGTGAAGGTGGCCCGGATCATTCCCGTGCCGTACTCGGAGCTGATCACCAGCACGCCCAGCGTGAGGACGCACACCTGGCCGAGCATGATTCCGAAGAGGCCGGGGGCCAGCAGCGGCATACCGACCCAGGCGCTGTCGTTCAGCCCCCAGGCAGTGAGCAGACCGATGCCGACGACCACGATCAGCATCACGCCCAGCGTCCACAGGGTGGAGCGGACACTGCGGATCTTCGTCCACTCGGAGCGCAGCGCGTCCCCGAAACCGGCCGGGCGGACGGGGACGGGTGCGAGGCCGCCGGGGTTGTCGTGCGTGGGGCCGTCGGCGGGTGCGGGTGCCGGGGCGGACGCCTCGGTCTGCTGCGGACGGGGGGTGCTCATCGCTGCTCGTCCTCACTGTCGCGGTGGTCGCGTGCGGTCGGGCCGGGTGCGCCTGCCGCGGCCGGCGGGTGCGCCTGCCCCGGTTGCTGAGCTCCGGCCCGATGGGCATCGGGCCGGAGCCCGGTTGCAGCCCGGCCGGCCGTCGGCGGCTCCCCGGTGACGTGGGGGACGTGCAGACCCGCCCTCGGGTCGGTCGTCGCGCGGTAGTCCACCGCCCCCTGCGTCATCCCCATGTACGCCTCCTCGAGCGACGCGTGGTGGGGGGAGAGCTCCCACAGCCGGACCTGCGCAGCGTGTGCGACGTCGCTGATCCGGGGGAGCGGGAGCCCGGTCACGCGGAAGGCGCCGTCGGGCTCGGAGTGCACCTCACCACCCGCCGCAGTGAGCGCGGCGGTCAGCTTCTCCCGCTCGCCGTCGTTCCCGTCCGGGGTCCGCACCCGTGCGAAGGACGCGGAGTTGCGCGCGATGAACTCCTGCACGCTCATGTCGGCGAGCAACTGCCCCCGCCCGATCACGATCAGATGGTCGGCGGTCAGCGCCATCTCGCTCATCAGATGACTGGAGACGAACACGGTCCGCCCCTCGGCGGCGAGCTGCTTCATGAGGTTGCGCACCCAGAGGATGCCCTCCGGGTCGAGGCCGTTGACCGGTTCGTCGAAGAGCAGCACCTGCGGGTCGCCGAGCAGGGCTGCGGCGATGCCGAGCCGTTGCCCCATGCCGAGCGAGAAGGACTTCGAGCGCTTTCCCGCCACGCCCTGCAGGCCGACGACGCCCAGGACCTCGTCCACCCGGCCGGCGGGAATCCCGGAGAGCTGGGCCAGGCACAGCAGGTGGTTGCGCGCGCTCCGGCCGCCGTGGACGGCCTTGGCGTCCAGCAACGCACCGACCTGGCGCGGGGCATTGGCCAGTTGGCGGAAGTGCAGGCCGCCGATGGTGACATGTCCGTGGGTCGGCTCGTCCAGACCCAGGATCATGCGCATCGTCGTCGACTTGCCCGAGCCGTTGGGCCCCAGGAATCCGGTGACGATGCCGGGCCGTACCCGGAACGACAGGTTGTGCACGGCCGTCTTGGCGCCGTAGCGCTTCGTCAGACCGACTGCCTCGATCATGGAAGGTCCCTTGCCGGACGGGTCGGGGCAGAGCCCCCGGTGAGGCTTAGGAGGCTACCGGCGGGTCGACGGTTCCCCGGCAGGCGGGGGTACGGGGCCCGGGCCGGGGCACCGGGGCGTGCTCGTCAGCCGTACTCCGCGAAGTCGTTCCGGGCGGGCACCCGGCCCTCCTCGCGCAGCAACCGGGTGCCCTGCTCGCGCACCGACCGGTCGGCGCCCGCCTTCGCCACCCACGCGTCCGGGCCGGGGCCGAGGAGTTCCCGCAGTCGCGCGGAGGCGCCGAGCAGCATGCTCAGCAGATCCGCCTGAGGCCCCCCGCCCGGGACGGGCCGGCCGCCGGCGTCCGCCAGCACCCCGTGCACGCTGACGTAGAGGTGGGCCGCTGCCAGCCGCTCCCCGGACGGCAGGATCATGGCGAACCGCTCGCCGGGCAGGAGCGCGCGCCGGTAGTTGGGGAACTCGCTGACGTCCACGGTGCGGAGCTGGTCGTCGTCCAGCCACGAGACGACGAACGTGGCCTCGGCGCAGGCGTCCGCGTACGGTGCGGCCGCCACGTAGCCCCCGCGGCTGATGTGCCCGGAGCAACCGAGAGCCACCCCGCTCACCCGCACCGGAACCATGGGAACCGCCCAGGGTCTCCCGGCTGCGGCGAGTTTGCGCCGCAGCCGGTCCGGCGAGGCGTTGGCCCCCACCCCGATCACCGGCCGGCGGTGTTCCGTGGTCGCCTGGCCCAGCCGGGAGAGCACGCGGTCCAGCTCCCGGCGGGGCCGGACGGCCCGCGGGCCCCTGCCGAGGACCCGCCAGGCGCGCAACGGTGCCGGCGTGGCGAGAAGTTCCAGCAGCGTCCGGTCCGTGAGCAGTGCCGGCTCCGTGAGCGCACGGCCCGGGTACGCCAGCGGCACCGGCCCGGACACCCCAGCGGGGTCGGGGAGTTCAGCACGGCGCCGGCGCACGGGTACCGTCACCCGCCGCCCGGGTGAGGAGCACGGGGCGGCTTCACGCGTCCCGCCTCCGGAGTGTCAGGAAGCCGCCGAGGAGTGCCGCCGCGACCCACGCGGCCATGATGGCCAGCCCGCCCCACGGCCCGTACGGTGCGTCGTCGGGCAGCTGCACCACCTGCATGATCTTGGTGCCGGCCTGGTCGGGCAGGTACTGGCCTACCTCCTTCGTCGCGGGCACGTTCCCGAGCACGTTGGAGATCAGGAAGAAGAACGGCATCAGGATGCCCAGCGCGAGGACAGGGCTGCGCAGCATCGCGGCGACGCCCATCGAGAACACCGCGATCAGCGTCATGTACAGGCCGCCCCCGACGACCGCGCGCAGCACCCCCGGATCGCTGATCGACGCGCGGTACGGGCCGAGCAGCGCCTGGCCCAGGAAGAAGGTCACGAAGCTGGTGGCCAGACCGATGACGAAGGCGAGCAGTGCGGCCGCAGTGATCTTGGAGGCCAGGAAGAGGCCGCGCTGCGGCACCGCGGCGAGCGATGCGCGGATCATGCCGGTGCTGTACTCGTTGGAAACGACCAGCACCCCGAAGACGATCATGGCGAGCTGTCCGAGGCCCATCCCGGCGAAACTGATGTACGTCGCGTCGAACCGCAGCTGCTCCGATGCGGACAGCTCGTCGAACCGGTTGCGCGAGAGCACACTGATCAGCCCGCCGAGCGCCGACGTCACCACGGCCGCCAGGCCCAGCGTCCACACCGTCGACCGCACCGACCGGATCTTCGTCCACTCCGACTGGAGGACCTGTGCCGCTGCCATCCGCTCAGACTCCCTCGGTGTCGTTACCGCGCCGGCGCCGCCAGTCCTCGCCCCATGCCGGCGGCCGACGGCCAGTGGCCGGGTCGGGCGCGAACACCTCCGGCCCGGGGGGCGGTTCCGCACCGGCATCGTGCGCGTGGTACTCCACCGAACCGGCCGTGAGCTGCATGAACGCCTCCTCCAGCGATGCCTGCCGTCCGGTGAGCTCGTGCAGGACGATCCGGTGCTCTGCGGCCAGTTCGCCCAGCTTCGCCGGATCGCCGGCGTCCACCCGGAAGGAACCGTCGGCGGTCACCACCGCGGTGACACCGGCGTCGCGCAGCACCTCCCGCAGCCGCTCGTGGTCCGGCGAGCGCAGCTGGACGAAGGAACGGGAGTTCCCGGCGATGAACGCGGCCATCGAGGTGTCAGCCAGCAACCTGCCCTGTCCGATGACGATCAGGTGCTCGGCGGTCAGCGCCATCTCGCTCATCAGATGGCTGGAGACGAAGACGGTACGGCCCTCGGCCGCCAGTTTCTGCATCAGATGCCGGATCCAGTGGATGCCCTCGGGATCCAGGCCGTTGACCGGTTCGTCGAACAGCAGGATCCGCGGATCCCCGAGCAGTGCGCTCGCGATGCCCAGCCGCTGGCCCATGCCGAGCGAGAAACCCTTGGCGCGCTTGGCCGCCACCGCGCCGAGACCGACCGTCTCCAGGACTTCCGCCACTCGTTGCCGCGGCAGGCCGTTGCTCTGGGCGAGACAGAGCAGATGGTTGTACGCGCTGCGCCCGCCGTGCCACGACCGGGCGTCGAGCAGGGCACCGACGGACTTCAGCGGATCCCGCAGTTCGGCGTACGGCCGCCCGTCGATGCGGACGTCACCGCTCGTCGGTCGGTCCAGACCGAGCATCATGCGCATGGTCGTCGACTTCCCGGCACCGTTGGGCCCCAGAAAACCCGTGACGACTCCCGGACGCACGACGAAGGTGAGCCGATCGACAGCAAGGGTGTCGCCGAACCGCTTCGTCAGCTCCTCGAGCTCGATCATGCGGCAACGCTAAGCGCGCCGCCATGGCCCCGCCACCCGGCGAGGACCGGGTCCCGTCTCCCGAACAGCGCCGGCCGCCGCTGGGGCGGGACTTCCGGCGTCCGGCGCGGGCAGCTGCAGGGCGGAGAGCCGTCCTCCGGGTTTTCCCCGTGCCGCAGGCAGGGGGAGGGCTGCTCGGACGTTCGACAACGCCGTCGGGTGGGCGCCTCCCGGCCGAAGGCAGGGGGGACCGCGTGCCGGAGGGCGGGGATCGCGTGCCGGGCGGGCGGAGCCGGGCCGGAGTCGGGAGACAACGCCTGAGCACCGGTGCCGGGTGTCCCGCGCCGCCCCAGGCGGCGCGGGACACCCGTTCAGGCACACACCTTCACCGGATGCCCGTTCCGAACGGATCCCGGGACGTGGCCCGGGGTCGGCCGGGTCAGCGCGTCTGCTGCGCCGGAACGCTGCGGGTGGCCGACTCGTCGTCCGGCGACCCTGCGGCGGCGACCGCGGCGCCGGTCAGCGTCGCCAACATCTCGCGGACGTTGGTCAGCTGGGCGTTGATGCTGTCGCGGCGGTTGGTGAGGGCGGCCAGCTCGCGCTCGGATTCGCTGCGGATCCGGTCGGCCTTGGCGTTGGCGTCGGCCACGATGTCCTCGGCCTGGCGCTGCGCCGTCTCCACCGTCTGCCGGGCCCGGCGCTCCGCATCGGTGCGCAGCTTCTCCGCCTCGAGGCGCAACTGCTCGGCGCGGTGCTCGATCTCCGCGAGGCGCTTCTCGGCCTTCGCCTGACGCGAGGCCAGGTCCCGCTCGGACTGCTCACGGCGCTTGGCGAGGTTCGTCTCGAAGTCTGCGGCTGCCTGCGCGGCCTTGGCGCGGGTCTCCTCGAAGAGGGAGTCCGCCTCCTCGCGCTTGGACTGGGCGTCCTTCTGGGCGTCGGCGCGCAGGACGGCGGCCTCGCCCTTGGCCTTCTCGATGATGCGGACGCCCTCGTCCTCGGCCTTCTGCTTGCGGTCGGTGGCGTAGGACTCGGCGTCGTTGCGCACCTGCTGGGCGGAGGACTCGGCGAGTTCGCGGTGCTGCTCGGCGGCCCGGCGGGCCTCCTCGCGCAGATCCTTCGCCTCTTCCTCGGCGAGGCGGAGGATCTTCTCGACCCGCGCGCCGAGACCCGCGTACGACGGTTCGGCGTCGTTGACCTGGGCCGTGGCGTTCTGCGTTTCGAGGTGGAGCTCCTCGATGCGCTTCTCCAGCGAGGTGATGCGGGAGAGCGCGCTGTCACGGTCGGCGACGAGCTTCGTGATGCGGTCGTCCACCTGCCCGCGGTCGTATCCACGCCGAACGAGCTCGAAGCCGAAGGGGGAGGAAGTGTCGCTCATGGGGTTCCTGTCGGTGAGACCGGTGAGGTGATGGGGGGAATCCTAGGGGCGGGGACGGCGTGTCATCGAGTCAATGCCCTTTTGATCTGGAGAATGACCCCCCTTTTGGGTGGTCATCGGTCCGTATCCCTCGCTTTCAGGCGGCCGAATCAGGGCATCGGGCGCGCATTGACTACCCATCCGACTGGTTACCACCCGAACGAGTCGATCCCGCTGATGCCTTGACGCCGTTGTCCTTGCCCCCGGCACCGGGCACCTCGAACGACTCCAGCGCCTCCAGAACGTCCTGGACCCGGGAGATCTCGGCGTTGATGTCCTCGCGGCGGCGCACGAGAACCTCCAGCTCACGCTTGCCCTCCTCGATGGTGCGCTCCGCCTCCCTGGCGGCGTCGTCCCGCAGCTTCTCGGCCTCCTTGACCGCCTCGGCCCGCGTCTGATCGGCCTCGCGGAGCACCGCCGCCCGCTTCTGCTCCGTCTCCTTGAGGAGGCCCTCGGCCTTCTTCACCGCGGCGATCCGCACCCTGCCGGCCTCGCTGTTGGCCTCGGAGACGAGCTCCTTTGCCTTCTCCTCGGCCTCCGCCAGCTGCTCGTTCGCGGCTTTGACCAGCTTGTCCACCCGCTCGCCCGCGGACTTGAGCGCCTCCGACGTCTCCCGGCGGGCCCGCTCGTGCAGTTCCTCGACCTCGGCCTCGATCCGGGCCCGCAGCCCCTCGGCGCGCTCCCGGATGGCGGTGGCGTCGCGACGGGCCTCGGTCAGCAGGGTGTCGGCGTCCGTGCGGGACCGCTCGACCCGGGCGTTGCTGTCGTTCGTGGCCTCCGTGATGATCCGCTCCGCCTCCTTGCGGGCGGCTCCGACCATCGCGTCCGCCTGCTCCTCGGCAGCGGTGGCCGCCTGGAGTGCCTCCTCCTGCGCCTGGGCGATGAGCTGGTCCGCCTGCTCGGCCGCGTCGTTGCGGCGCTTCGCGGCGTCCTCCCGCGCCCGGTCGCGAATCTCGTCCGCCGCCGCCAGGGTGCGCTCCGCCTCCTCCGCGGCCTCCCGCCGGCCGGATTCGGCCTCGGCGACGATCCGGTCCGCCTCCTGGGTGGCCTCCGCGATCAGCCGGTCGGCCTGCTCGGCCGCCTCGCTGCGACGCCGGTTGGCATCCTCGCGGGCCTCCGCGCGCAGCCGGTCCGCCTCCTCGATCGCCTCGGAGACCGTGCGTTCGGCCAGTGCCCGTGCCGCCTCGGTCTCGTTCTGGGCCTCGCTGCGCAGCCGGGTCGCGTCCTCGGACGCCCGCTCGCGCTCCTCGTATGCGTCCCGGCGGACCCGGTCGGCCTCCTCCTGAGCCTCCTCGCGGGTACGCGCCGCGGCGTGCTCCGCCGCCGACCGCAGCCCGGAGATCTCCGCCTCGGCCTGCTCGTGAAGCCCGGTCACCGAGTCCCGCACCTGCTGGGCCGTCTGCTCGGCGGCGCCGACCAGTTCGCCCGACCGCCGCTCCGCCTCCTCGACCAGACGCTGTGCCTCGGTCTGGGCCTCCTCCACCCGCTTGCGGGCGGAGGCAAGCAGCTCGTCGCTCTGCTCGCGGGCGCTGGTGCGCTCCTGGTGCGCCTCCTCGCGGGCGGAACCGAGCAGTTCCTCGGCCTCGCGCCGACGACGGGCGGCCTCCTCCTGGGCCGCCTCCAGGGCTTCCGAGGCCTCCGCGCCGATGCGCTCGGCACCGGTCTTGGCCTCCTCCCGCATCCGGTCGGCCGATTCCTTGGCCGCGGTGCGCAGCTGTTCGGCCTCGGTGGCCGCGTCGCTGCGCAGCCGCACGGCGACTGCCTCGCCCTCGGCCCGGGAGGCGGAGGCGTCCGAGGCCGCCTCGTCGCGCAGCCGGTCCGCCTCCTCCTCGGCCTGGTGGAGCTGGGTCCGGATCCGCTCGGCGGCCTCGGCCCGCAGCCGCTCCGCCTCCTCGGAGGCCTCGCGCCGCAGTTGCTCGGCCTCGGACCGTGCCTCGGTCAGGGACTCCTCGGCCGTCGTGAGCTTCTTCTCGGCCTCGTCGTGCAGCCGCTCGAGCTCGTCCGCGGCCTCCTCGCGTCGGTCGCGCGCGGCCTTCTCGGCCTCCTCGCGCAGCTGCTTGGCCTCCTCGACCGCCTCGTCGGCTGTGCGCTGCGCCTGGGTGAAGGCGTCGTTGCGCAGTTCCTCGGCCTCGGTCCGAGCGCGCTCCAGTGCCTCCTCGGCCTGCCGGCGCAGCGAGGTCGCCCGCTCGATGGCCTCGGTGCGGACCCGCTCGCTCTCGCTGGTCGCCCCGGAGCGCAGCTCGTCCGCGTCGGCCTTCGCCTTGGACAGCAGCGTCTCGGCCTTCTTGGCGGCCTCCTCGATCTGCTGCACCGCTTCCCGGCGGGCCTCGCCGCGGATGCGCTCGCCCTCCGCGACGGCCTCCGAGCGCAGTTGCTCCGCCTCGCCGCGCAGCCGCCGGGCCTCCTCCTGGAGTTCGACGGTCCTGGCCCGGTACTCCTTGGTGTCGTCCTTGGCCGCGCCCTTGACCTGCTCGGCCGCATCGGCGGCCTCAGAGCTCAGCCGGTCGGCCTCCGCCTGCGCCTCGCGCCGGATGCGCTCGGCCTCCTCGGCCGCCGCCCGGGTCGTGGCCTTGGCGTCCTCCGCGGCCTTGGTGAGCACCTCTTCGGCGTTGCGGGCCGCTTCGGCGAGCTGCGCCGCGGAGTCCTCGGCCGCCTTGGTGCGCGCGGTCTCCTGGGCCTCGGCGAGCACGCGCTCCGCCTGGGCCTTGGCGTCGTTGCGCAGTTCCTCGGCCTCGGCCTTGAGGGATTCGGCCTCCTTGGTGGCCTCGCCGACGAGCCGGGCGATCTCGGCCTTGGCGGTGCGCATCCGCTGCTCGTTGGCGGATTCGGCCGCCGAGATCTGCTTGCTCGCCTTCGCCGCGGCCTCTTCCCGCAGCCGGTCGGCCTCCGCCTGCGCCTCGCGCAGCGCCTCCTCCGCCTCGCGCATGCGCTGTTCGGCGCCCCGCGTGGTCTCGGCGGCGAGGCGGCGTGCGTGTTCCGACTCGTGCGCGGCGGACGTCCGCAGCTGTTCGGCGTGGTCGGTGGCCTCCTGGGCCTGGTTGGAGGCGGCGTTGAGGAGCCGTTCGGCGTCCGTGCGGGCCCGCCGCAGCAGGGCGTCGGCCTCGGCGCGGGCGGCAGCGGCCTCGGATCCGAGGCGCTCCCGGGTCTGTTCGGTCAGCCGGTGGGCCTCGGCCCGCGCGGCGGCCAGGGCCTGCTCGGCCTCCGCCCGGGTCTCCTCCATCAGGCGGCGGGCCTGGGAGTCGGCGCGGGCGCGCAGTTGCTCGGCCCAGGCGACGTTCTCGTTGACGTGCGACTCGACGGTCTGTCGGCGCTCGGCCAGCTCCTCGTCCAGGCGCCGGCGGCGGGCCACTGCCTCGGCGTGCAGCTCCGCCTCGAGCCGGGCCTGGCGTTCCGCCTGGTCCTGGAGGAGCCGCTGGGTCTGGGCACGGGCCTCGCGGAGTTCGCGCTCGGCGTCCGCGCGCAGCTGGTCGGCCTGGATCTGCGCGTTGCGCAGCAGTTGTTCGGCCTGGTGACTGATGTTGTCGTAAGCAGGCCGCGTCGCGAGGTTGCGGCGCGCCTCGTGCAACTTGGCGCGCAGAACCTCGACCTGGTATCCGAGGTCGTCGGCGTGCTGGACGGCCTTCTCCCGCTCGGTCTTCAGCCGCTCCATCTCGGCTTCGAACTTCGAGAGGTGGTCGTCAGCCTCGTAGCGGTCGTAGCCCCGCACTGCGCGGTCCCATCCGTCCCCTGGTTGCGTCGACACCGGCGCGGCTCCTGCCCGTCCAGGCGCCGGCCCGGTCTCCGATCAGCACTGCCCTTCTCCGGTACGTGCCCATCTCGAGAATGGTGTCAGATCATCGGCGGGGCATGGGCCGCAGCCCCCGACCCGCGTCCGCCGATGCGTCACTCTACCGGCCGCAGGAGGCGATGGTCAGGGGCTGTTGCCGTCAGAAGCTGCTGTCCCGCTCCTGTTCGGGGCCGAGTCGCACAGCAGCTTCTCAGTGCTGCCCGGACGGGTCCGCGGCGGTGACGAGTTCGGTGAGCACGCCGTGGCAGTCCTTGGGGTGCAGGAAGGTGATCCGCGAGCCCATGGAACCGGTTCGGGGCTCGTCGTAGAGGACCCGGACTCCCTTGTCGCGGATGGCGCCGGCGTCGGCGTCGACGTCGGCGGTGCCGAAGGCGATGTGGTGGACGCCTTCGCCGTTCTTGGCCAGCCACTTGCCCACGGCGGAGTCCTCTCGGGTGGGCTCGAGGAGCTGCAGGTAGGAGGCGCCGCCGTCGGACGTCTCGTTGATCTTGAGCATGGCCTCGCGCACCCCCTGCTCCTCGTTGATCTCGGTGTGGAACACCTCGAAGCCGTACGTGGCACGGTAGAACTCGACAGTCCTGTCGAGGTCGAAGCAGGCGATCCCGATGTGGTCGATGCGCGTCAGCATGGGCCCAGTCCACGCTCTCACGCACGATTACGCAACGTGCGCGCCGTCACACCGGTTCGGCGGTGACCGCAGGCGGCACTGCTCAGTACATTGCTGATAACCCTCGTTAACTTCTTCTCGCACGAAGGGGCCGCACCATGACTGGTACGACCGGCACCACCTCCGTGATCGTCGCCGGAGCCCGCACGCCGATGGGGCGACTGCTCGGGTCCTTGCGCTCGTTCTCCGGAGCCGACCTCGGCGCAGCGGCCATCAAGGCCGCACTCGACCGGGCGGGCATCGGCGGGGACCAGGTCCAATACGTGATCATGGGCCAGGTCCTCCAGGCCGGCGCCGGCCAGATCCCGGCCCGCCAGGCGGCCGTCAAGGCCGGCATCCCGATGAACGTGCCTGCGCTGACCGTCAACAAGGTCTGCCTGTCCGGGCTGGACGCGATCGCGCTGGCCGACCAGCTGATCCGTGCGGGTGAGTTCGACGTGGTCGTCGCCGGCGGACAGGAGTCGATGACCAACGCCCCGCACCTGCTGCCCAAGTCCCGCGAGGGCTTCAAGTACGGCGCCGTCGAGATGCTCGACGCCATGGCGCACGACGGACTGACCGACTCGTTCGAGAACGTCGCCATGGGTGAGTCGACCGAGAAGCACAACACGCGCCTCGGCATCGACCGGAGCTCGCAGGACGAGATCGCCGCGCTGTCCCACCAGCGCGCCGCCGCCGCCCAGAAGAACGGTCTGTTCGAAGCCGAGATCACGCCGGTGGAGATCCCGCAGCGCAAGGGCGAGCCGGTCGTCTTCGCCAAGGACGAGGGCATCCGTGCCGAGACCACGGCCGAGTCGCTCGGCCGGCTGCGGCCCGCGTTCGCCAAGGACGGCACGATCACGGCGGGGTCGTCGTCGCAGATCTCGGACGGTGCCGCCGCCGTCGTCGTGATGAGCAAGGCCAAGGCCGAGGAACTGGGCCTCGAGTGGATCGCCGAGATCGGCGGGCACGGGAACGTCGCCGGTCCCGACAACTCGCTGCAGTCGCAGCCGTCCAACGCGATCCGGCACGCGCTGGACAAAGCGGGGCTGGGCGTCGACGACCTCGATCTGATCGAGATCAACGAGGCGTTCGCGGCCGTGGCGGTGCAGTCAATGAAGGACCTCGGCGTGACGTCCGAAAAGGTGAACGTCAACGGTGGCGCCATCGCCCTCGGCCACCCGATCGGCATGTCCGGCGCCCGCATCGTGCTGCACCTCGCGCTCGAACTGAAGCGGCGCGGGGGCGGCGTGGGCGCGGCGGCGCTCTGCGGTGGCGGCGGTCAGGGCGACGCCCTGATCGTCCGGGTGCCGAAGAAGTAACCGGGGGGCGCGGGCGGCCGCGTTCCGGCTGTGACCGGACGGCCGGTCACAGCCGGAGGCGTGGGCCGCCCCGCGGGCGGGACATACGACAACCGAACGCATGAATTCGAGGAGCGCGGCAGTCATGGCGGTAGACGTCTCCGAGCTGGTGGAGCAGGCGCGGCAGGGCCGGCCTCGCGCCGTGGCCCGGCTGATCTCGCTGGTGGAGGGGGCGTCTCCGCAGCTGCGCGACGTCATGGCGGCGCTCGCACCGCTGACCGGGAACGCGTACGTCGTCGGGCTGACGGGTTCACCGGGCGTGGGCAAGTCCACGTCCACCTCGGCGCTCGTCTCCGCGTACCGGCGGATCGGCAAGCGGGTCGGTGTGCTGGCGGTCGACCCGTCCTCCCCGTTCTCGGGCGGGGCGCTGCTCGGCGACCGGGTCCGCATGAGCGAGCACGCCTCCGACCCCGGTGTCTACATCCGCTCGATGGCCACCCGCGGACACCTCGGTGGTCTGGCGTGGGCGGCCCCGCAGGCCATCCGGGTGCTGGATGCAGCCGGGTGCGACGTGGTGCTGGTGGAGACCGTCGGCGTGGGCCAGTCGGAGGTCGAGATCGCTTCTCAGGCCGACACCAGCGTGGTGCTGCTCGCCCCCGGTATGGGCGACGGGATCCAGGCCGCCAAGGCCGGAATCCTGGAGATCGGCGATCTGTACGTCGTCAACAAGGCCGACCGGGACGGTGCCGACGCGACCGCCCGGGAGCTGAACCACATGCTCTCGCTCGGCGATGCCCGCGGCCCCGGGGAGTGGCGTCCGCCCATCGTCAAGTGCGTGGCCGCGCGCGGCGAGGGCATCGACGAGGTGGTCGAGGCACTGGAGAAGCACCGTGCGTGGATGGAGGAGCGGGGTGTGCTGCAGGAGCGGCGGACGCAGCGCGCCGCCCGCGAGGTGGAGACCATCGCGGTGACCACGCTGCGCGAGCGGATCGGCGATCTGCACGGAGACCGCAGGCTCGGTGCCCTGGCCGAGCGGATCGTCGGGGGGACGCTCGATCCGTACGCCGCTGCGGACGAGTTGGTCGCGGGGCTCACCGAGAGCTGACTGCCACCGGCCGCCACCGGAGGTCGGACCAGGGGCACCCCCGATGCCCGGCATCGGGGGTGCCCCTGTGCTGTGGTGCGCCGCCGGGCCCCGCCGACGGCAGGGTGTCCTCCCGGTGCGGCGGTCCGGCCGGTGCGGCGGTCCGGCCGGGGCTCCTGGGGCGGGACGGGCTGCGTCAGCCGCTTCCGCGCTGCGTCCGCAGATGCTGCGCGACGGGTTCCAGCGAGGCGCGCAGGGCGGCCAGCTGCTCGGGCGACAGCAGGTCGATGAAGTGGTTGCGTACCGATGCGACGTGGTGCGGCGCCACCTTCTGCATCGTCTCGCGACCCTGGTCGGTGAGGACGGCGTAGAGACCGCGCCGGTCCGACTCGCAGTGCTCCCGGCGCACCAGGTCGGCGTTCTCGAGGCGGGTGATCTGGTGGGAGAGCCGGCTCTTGGACTGGAGCGTGGCCGCCGCGAGGTCGCTCATCCGCATCCGCCGCGCGTCGGACTCGGACAGGTTGACCAGGATCTCGTAGTCGTTGATGGTCAGGCCGAAGGGCTGCAGGTCCTTCTCGAGTTGGTGCATGAGCAGCCTGTTGACGTCCAGATGCGTGCGCCAGGCGCACTGCTCGTCGTCACTCAGCCAGCGCGTGGTCTCCATGGGATGATTCTACCCAACCAGTTGAATTTTTGATCAGTTCTTTTCTCTCGCAGGCCGGTCCGCTCAGAGGCCGAAGCGCCGCTGGAGATCGCCCAGCGAGCCCGGCAGCTGCGGCACCCCGTGCTGCCCCGCCCCTCCGCCGGGGACACCGGCCTGCTGGGGCACCGCCCCGGTTTCGGCCACCGGCATCAGCTGCTCCGACGACTGGATCAGGACCTGCCCGGCGCCGACGAACTCGAACTGGTGCTCCTCGCCGGAGGCGCCCCCGATGCCCGTCATCGCCCGCAGCCCGCCCATGACACCGCGCAGGTACTGGTGGTCGTAGTGGTGGCACGGCGACGGGCAGTCCGCCCAGCCCACCAGCGCCTGGGGATCGACCCGGACCGGCGGCTCGGCGAACACCACCGGCCCGTTGGACGCCGCCACGAACTTGCCCGTCCCGATCAGGGTGAGGAAGCCCGGGATGATCGACTGCTTCAGCGAGAGGCCCGGCTGGAAGGCCAGCAGGTTGCCCGACCGGATGGTGAGGTTGCCCTCCTCCAGATCGTAGGAGTTCACGTCGAAGGCGCGGTCGGCGAGCAGCATCTTGCCCCGGCCCTCGGCCACCACCCAGTCCGAGGCGTGCAGCGGGGAGTGGAAGTTGCCGGCGACCAGCCGGTCGAAGCGGCCGTGGCCGATGCCGTCGAAATCGATCCTGCCGTAGTAGGCGATCATCTTGCCCTTCTGCAGGAACCACTGGCCGTCCAGGTCCACGCAGAAGGTGTAGGGGTTGACGTTGTCGTCCGACGGCAGCGTGTGCGGGTCGTGCACGTCGGGCCCGCCGTGGCCCTGCACGGGATGGGTGCTCAAAGCTTCTCCTCCGATGCCTGGACGTAGACGGAGCCGTTGCCCGAGAGCTCCAGCTGGAACGCCTCGCCGGAGCCGCGCCCCACCATGTCGCGCCAGCCGAGTGCGGTCGAGAGGCTGTTGCGGACGTCCCCGCGATGCGCGACGTAGGCCTGCGGGTCGACGTGCACGGGGCGCTCCGGCCTGATCGGCAGCTCGAGCAGCCCGCCGTGCGCCATCACCGCGACCGAACCGTGGCCCTGCAGCGTGGTGGTGAACAGTCCCTGGCCGGTGACCTGCCCGCGCACCATGCCCATCACGCCGCCCTGCGCCCCGAGGAACACCGTGCTCTGCCGGAGGGTGCCCTCGAATGCCAGCAGCCGGTCGGCCTCGACGTACAGCGTGTGCCCCGCCGGTTCGATCACCGAGACGTGGTGTCCGCCGTGTCCGAACATCACCGTCCCGCACGGGGTCTCCCCAGGGCCGCCGGGCCCGAGGGGAACCTCGACGGTCATCAGGGGCGTGTGCTCGCCGGCGATCCGGCGGCCGATCATCGAGGCCAGGCCGCCCTGACCGCCCTGGACGTCGGGTGTGAACGACACGGGGCCGCGGTAGGCGAGCATCGCGCCGCGCTGGCTGAACACGGTCCGGCCGGGCCGGATCTCGGCCTCGACCACCTTGGAGTTGATCTCACGGAAGGGCATCAGACGTCACCGCCGACCGTGTTGCGCTCGCTCGGCTGGACGTAGACGAGCCCCTCGCCCTCGAAGCGGATCTGGAAGGCCTCGCCGGAGCCCTCGCCGATCAGCGTCCGGAAGTTCACCCCGGACTGGAACGACTGCCGCAGCCCGTGGGTGTGCGCGACGTACGCTCCGGGGTCGACCTGCAGCGGGTACTGCTCGCTGACCCGCAGCACCACGGCCGGGCCGTCCGACAGCAGTGCGGCCTGCCCGGTGCCCTCGACCGTGGTGGTGAACAGGCCGTTGCCCTGCGCGCCGCCGCGCAGGCCGGTGAAGGACGTGCCGGTGCGGAGCCCGCCGTCGGTGCACAGCAGATTGCTGGCCTCCACGTACAGTTTCTGCCCGTTCAGCGACACCAGACTGATCTCGCTCGCCCGGTCGGCGAACCAGCAGGTGCCGTGGCCTTTCACCTCCATGACCTCCATCTGTTCGCCGGTGAGCCTGCGGGTCACCATCCCGCGCAGGCCCTCACCGCCTCCGGACATCTTCTTGAACGCCATCCGTCCGTCGTAGGCGATCATCGCGCCGTTCTTTGCCTTGACGCCGTCGCCGGACATGTCGACGGCGAGTACCTTGCTGCCGTGAAGTCGGAACTGAGCCACGTCCCAGACCGTATCCGGACGGTGTGGGCGGACGCAGCGCCTCCGCTCCGAACCGACCCCGGGATCCGCCGTACCCGGGCGGCTGTCAGAATGAGAACCGGCTTGTGCAACGCTTCACAAGCCGCTGAACCACTCGACACACACGCCTGAGGTGCCCGTGGACATCACGACAGCCAACGCCATCCGCCGCCTGCGCCTGGTCTCCACCCCCGAGGCGGTCTCCTTCCTCCTGCTGCTGGTCAGCTCGGTGCTCAAGCGCACGACCGACTTCAACCCGGTGCCCGTCATGGGCGCGGTCCACGGATTGCTCTTCGTCCTCTACGTGCTCTTCCTGCTCGACGCCTGGAACCGCGCGAAGTGGCCCCTGAAGACCGCCGGGCTCTACTTCGCCCTGGCCGTCCTCCCGGCCGGCGGCTTCCTCGCCGAGCGCATGTTGCGCCGTGAGGCCGAGGAGCGGGTGACCGCCGCCCGCGGCCGCACCGAAGAGGTGGCCGGCGCGTGATCGTCGCGTTCTCCGTCACCCCGCTCGGCGTCGGCGAGGACGTGGGGGAGTACGTGGCCGACGCCGTCCGCGTGGTCCGCGAGTCCGGGCTGCCCCACCGCACGGACGCCATGTTCACCTCCGTCGAAGGTGAGTGGGACGAGGTCATGGACGTCGTCCGCCGGGCCGTCGCCGCGGTGGAGGCGCGCGCCCCGCGGGTCTCCCTCGTCCTCAAGGCGGACATCCGGCCCGGAGTCACCGACGGCCTCACGAGCAAGGTCGAGGCGGTCGAGCGCCACCTCGCCTGACCGCCCGGGTCAGCCGGCCGCGAGCGCGATGCCGAGCGGGGTGCGCTCGTACAGCACCTGGTGACCGCAGCGCTGCGAGGTCAGCAGCCCGGAGTCCCGCAGCGCCGAGAGGTGCGCCGAGACGGACGACGGCGCGAGTTGCAGCCGCTGGGCGAGCGCGGTGGTGGTCGACGGTTCCGCCAGTGCCGTGAGCACGGCCGCGCGTCCCTTGCCCAGCAGCCGGGCCAGCGACTCGGGGACGCCCTCGCCGTGCGGGTGCGTCCACAGCGCGGCGGTCCCGCGCGCCGGGTAGAGCAGGCTCGGCGGGCCGGGCCCGTCGAACCCGCAGACGACATCGGGGCGGGCGAACACGCTCGGCACCAGCAGCAGGCCCCGGCCGTCGGCCGGCAGGCTGCGCTCCTGCGGGGATTCCACGGTCAGCTCGCCGCCGGACCAGGTGACGGCGGGGTGCAGGCCGTCGAACAGTCGGGACGGACCGCCGTCGGCGAGCCGCCGCGCATGGAAGGCGGCATCGGCCTCGAGCAGGTCGCGCAGCCGGGGCCAGTGCGGCTCCAGCACGGCCCGCCAGGCGAGTCCGGTCAGATCGGCGACGTCCCGTACCGTCCGTGCCGGATCGTTCAGCAGGGCCCGGCCCTGCGGTGTGTCCGCGCCGCCCGGGGTGCAGGCGAGTGTCGCGGCGAGGTCGTCGTGCGCAGTCTGCGGGTCGGTCGCCCGCACCCGCTCGAGCTCCTCTTCGATCGGCGGGTACGGACCGTCCGGCGCCGGGCGCAGGAAGCCCGGCGCCCGTCCGGCCCGGGGCATCAGCAGCCACAGGACCGAGAGGTCCAGTCCCGCCGCCGCGTGCCGGATCCGCCGCAGCCACGGCAGGTGGTGGCCGTGCCGGTGGGGACGGTCGAGGGTCCGTACGGCCTCCAGGGTCTCCCAGAGCGCGGAGACGGCGAACCGGCACGCACCGGAGCCCTCCTCGTCGTCGAAACGCAGGCGGAGCGGCATGACGGCGTTCTCCCCTCCCGGCCGACTTTCGCCCTCGGCCGAAATGATCGGGACGGCCACAGCCCTACCCAGGCCCGTGGGCGGGTACGCACCCCGCCGGACGCGGGCGGTGGACCGCACTGCGGACGGGGCGGCGGCACCCTGCGCGGGGCCGATAGGGTCGACGGCGTGCCGAAGCCGCTCAGCCTTCCCTTCGACCCGATCGCCCGCGCCGACGAACTCTGGAAGCAGAGATGGGGCTCCGTGCCGTCGATGGCGGCCATCACTTCGATCATGCGGGCGCACCAGATCCTGCTCGGCCAGGTCGACGCGGTCGTCAAGCCGTACGGGCTGACCTTCGCCCGCTACGAGGCGCTGGTCCTGCTCACCTTCAGCAAGTCCGGCGAGCTGCCGATGTCGAAGATCGGCGAGCGGCTGATGGTCCACCCGACCTCCGTCACCAACACCGTGGACCGGCTGGTGCGCTCGGGGCTGGTCGCCAAGCGCCCCAATCCCAACGACGGCCGCGGGACACTTGCCTCGATCACCGGGAAGGGCCGGGAGGTCGTCGAGGCCGCCACCCGCGACCTCATGGAGATGGAGTTCGGGCTCTCCGCGTACGGGGAGGACGAGTGCCGGGAGATCTTCGACCTGCTGCGTCCGTTGCGCATCGCAGCGGCGGACTTCGACGCGGGCTGACATCCGTCCCGGCCGCCCGGAGCGTCACCCGGACGGCCCGTTACCCTCGGGGCCATGAAGAAGAGCATCCTGACCCGGTACCGGGCGCTGGCCCTCATCACCGGTGTGCTGCTGGTCCTGCTGACGATCGGCATGATCGCCAAGTACCTGCTGAAGATCGACGGGGCTGCGGAGTTCACCAGTGCCGTGGGCATCGCGCACGGCTGGCTGTACGTGCTCTACCTGGTCTTCGCCTTCGACCTCGGCTCCAAGGCGAAGTGGCCGTTCGGCAAGCTGGCCTGGGTGCTGCTGGCCGGCACGGTCCCGACCGCTGCCTTCTTCGTCGAGCGCAGGGTCACCGCCGAGGTGCAGCCCCTGATCGAAGGTGTGGAGCCCGCTCCCGCCAAGGCCTGAGGCCCCTCGGAGACGGCCCTGCGGGGGGCGGCGCCGCGCCGTGGCGCGCCTCCACCGCTGTCCGGTCGTGCGGTCGTGCACGGTCTGCCGTCGACAATTAGTTGGACGTCCTAGTAAATTTGTCCGCATGGACGCCGACGCCATTGATGAGGGCCGCCGCCGCTGGCAGGCCCGCTACGACAAGGCCCGCAAGCGGGACGCCGACTTCACCACGCTCTCGGGCGACCCCGTCGATCCGATCTACGGACCGCCCGAGGGCAGCTCCGTTCCGGGGTTCGAGCGGATCGGATGGCCCGGTGAGTACCCTTTCACCCGGGGGCTCCACGCCACCGGCTATCGCGGGCGCACCTGGACGATCCGCCAGTTCGCGGGCTTCGGCAACGCCGAGCAGACCAACGAGCGCTACAAGATGATCCTCGAGGCCGGGGGCGGCGGGCTCTCGGTCGCCTTCGACATGCCCACGCTGATGGGCCGCGACTCCGACGACCCACGTTCCCTCGGCGAGGTCGGGCACTGCGGAGTCGCGATCGACTCGGCAGCCGACATGGAGGTCCTGTTCAAGGACATCCCGCTCGGCGACGTCACCACCTCGATGACCATCTCCGGCCCGGCCGTCCCGGTCTTCTGCATGTACCTCGTCGCCGCCGAGCGCCAGGGCATTGATCCGTCGGTGCTCAACGGCACGCTGCAGACGGACATCTTCAAGGAGTACATCGCGCAGAAGGAGTGGCTCTTCCAGCCCGAGCCGCACCTGCGCCTGATCGGCGACCTGATGGAGCACTGCGCGAGCTCCATCCCCGCCTACAAGCCGCTCTCCGTCTCCGGCTACCACATCCGCGAGGCCGGGGCGACGGCCGCCCAGGAACTGGCCTACACGCTCGCCGACGGCTTCGGTTACGTCGAACTCGGGCTCTCGCGCGGGCTGGACGTGGACGTCTTCGCCCCCGGCCTCTCCTTCTTCTTCGACGCTCACCTCGACTTCTTCGAGGAGATCGCCAAGTTCCGCGCCGCGCGCAGGATCTGGGCCCGCTGGATGCGCGACGTCTACGGCGCCCGGAGCGACAAGGCCCAGTGGCTGCGCTTCCACACCCAGACCGCCGGCGTCTCGCTCACCGCTCAGCAGCCGTACAACAATGTCGTCCGGACTGCGGTCGAGGCGCTGTCGGCTGTGCTCGGCGGAACCAACTCGCTGCACACCAACGCGCTGGACGAGACCCTGGCGCTGCCGAGCGAGCAGGCCGCGGAGATCGCGCTGCGCACCCAGCAGGTCCTCATGGAGGAGACCGGGGTGGCCAACGTGGCCGACCCGCTGGGAGGTTCGTGGTACGTCGAGGCGCTGACCGACCGGATCGAGGCCGACGCAGAGAAGATCTTCGATCAGATCAAGGAACGCGGCCGCCGGGCCGTCCCGAACGGCGAGCACCCCATCGGCCCGATCACCTCCGGCATCCTGCGCGGCATCGAGGACGGCTGGTTCACCGGCGAGATCGCCGAATCCGCCTTCCAGTACCAGCAGGCCCTGGAAAAGGACGAGAAGAAGGTCGTCGGCGTCAACTGTGCGAAGGGATCGGTCACCGGGGATCTGGAGATCCTCCGCGTCAGCCACGAGGTCGAGCGCGAGCAGGTCCGGATGCTGGCCGACCGCAAGGGCAAGCGCGACGAGGACCGGGTCCGCAGCACGCTCGACGCGATGCTCGCGGCGGCCCGGGACGGCAGCAACATGATCGGTCCGATGCTCGAGGCCGTGCGGGCCGAAGCGACGCTCGGCGAGATCTGCGGGGTCCTGCGCGACGAGTGGGGCGTCTACACCGAGCCGGCAGGTTTCTGAGCAGGACACCGGGCACCGGCCGACGGGCCCGCCCTCCGCAGCACGCAACCGGCGTGCGCGGGCGGTGGGCCCGTCCGCGTCAGGGGGCGGACGTGAGGCCGGCCAGCAGCAGGGTGGTGAACTCCCGAGCCCAGCCGGCGTCCACGCGCTCCCCGCTGACCAGGGTCCGGTGCACCACGGCGCCGGCGATGACGTCGTAGATCAGGTCGACGTGGTGTGCCGCTGCCGCGCGCCCGTCCTCCCCGTCGGCGTCGGGGGGCAGTTCGCCCCGGGCCTGGGCGCGTTCCCGGCCCATGATCACCAGGCGCTTCTGCCGGTCCACGACGGCGGAGCGGATACGGCCCCGCAGGGCCTCGTCACGGGTGGCCTCCGAGACCACGGCCATCAGGGCGGTCTTGGTCTCGGGGCGTTCGAGCAGTGCGGCGAACTGCTGGATCACGCCTTCGACATCGGCCCGCAGGCTGCCTCGGTCGGGCAGTTCCAGACGCTCGTCGAACAGGGCGGCCACGGCGTCCACGACGAGTGCGCTCTTGCCGTTCCAGCGGCGGTAGAGCGTCGTCTTGGCGACGCCCGCACGTGCCGCGACGTCGCCCAGGGTCAGCTTGCCCCAGCCCAGTTCGACCAGCGCGGCCCGGGTCGCCTCGAGGATCGCCCGGTCGGCTTCCGCGCTGCGCGGACGGCCGGTGCGTCCGTGCTGTGCGGACGACGAGGGTTCGGAGCGGGACATGGCGGGGACCATACCCGCGGCGGGACGGGGCGGCAGCCGCCGCGCCGCCGTGATGGGGATCACGGCCGTGCGCCCTGCCGGGACTTGTGGAGCAGGGGGGAGGAAAAGTTACGCTACGACTCGTAGCGAAATAGTGGCAGCCACGACCACGCAGGCCCGGGTGGGGACCCGGGCGCCTTCCAGGGGCCTTCGGGCCGTCCCGGAATCACCGTCCGCTCCAGCGTCCCGCGAACCGGCGATGGCCCTGGAGCGTCTGGTTCGCAGCAGCGTCCGGTGGATGCCGGGTCGCTGTGGACGTGTTTTTCCGATCGCGGCACGAACGGGGGAAGATGGAGCCATGCAGCCACGGAACATGTCCATGAGCGGAGTCGTCGATCTCGCCGCGGTGAAGGCCGCCGGGGAAGCGAAGCAGAAGGCCGAGCAGGCTCGACGTCAGGGTGGCCGGCCCGCGCCGGGAGCGGCGTTGGTGGTCGACGTCGACGAGGCGGGCTTCGAGCAGCAGGTGCTCCAGCGCTCCAACGAGGTCCCGGTCGTCATCGACTTCTGGGCTGAGTGGTGCGAGCCCTGCAAGCAGCTCAGCCCCCTGCTCGAACGGCTCGCCGCGGAGTACGCGGGCCGCTTCATTCTGGCCAAGGTCGACGTCGACGCGAACCAGACGCTCTTCCAGCAGTTCGGCGTTCAGGGGATTCCGGCGGTCTTCGCGGTGATCGCCGGCCAGGCCCTGCCGCTGTTCCAGGGGGCCAGCCCGGAGCCGCAGATCCGTCAGGTCCTCGACCAGCTGATCCAGGTCGCCGAGGAGCGATTCGGGATCGTCGGCGCCCCCGTCGAGCCGGGTGCCGCTGCGGGGGACGCGCCGGTGTCCGAGCCGCAGGGCCCGAATGATCCGGCTCTCGCAGCGGCCCACGCGGCGCTCGACGCGGGTGACCTCGGCGGCGCGGTGCAGGCCTATCGCAACGTGCTGTCGGACGAACCCGCCAACGTCGAGGCGAAACTGGGTCTCGCCCAGGCCGAGCTGCTGCAACGGGTGCAGGGCATGGACGCGCAGCAGGTGCGCAAGGCGGCGGCGGACGTGCCGGGTGACGTTCAGGCGCAGATTTCCGCTGCCGACCTCGATCTCGTGGGCGGTCACGTCGAGGACGCGTTCGCCCGGCTGATCGAAACGGTTCAGCGGACAGCGGGTGACGACCGCGAAGCGGCACGGGTGCGGCTGCTGGAACTGTTCGAGGTGATCGGTGCGGACGATCCCAGGGTCACGCGTGCCCGGGGCGCTCTGGCGCGTGTCCTCTTCTGAGCGGGTCCCGTTTTTGACGCTCTGAACCCTTCAGCGGCCGTGTTTTGCCAAAGTTTGGTAATCGCGGCCGCTGTTACTTGCAGTAAGTGGGTCTGGCCGTGTTGTCCTGCTATGCCCCGCCATCTCCTGTTGTTTCGGGCGTGAACGCGACAACCCTCAGTGGTCGGCCGAGATTCGCCCGTCGGCTTTCGGTTATCTGTCCGTTACTCGGCAGTAACGAGCCCCTTGTGCCGCAGCGTGGAATGGACCACGATCTCTCAAGCTCGGTTCCACCCCCCATCGCGCGGCAACCAGTCGCTGCGGCGGGTCGTGGGTCCCCACCGGGCAGGCCGGCGGCCGGGTCCGCCGCGCCTTGGACAGGGGGGTCTCTGCCCCATGGCAGGGCCTGTCCGGGTTGCGCGAGAGCGTGGCCAGTGGTTGTCGCTCGGGGGTGATCGCCGGTTGTTCATTCGGACGCGAACAGCGCCTCGGACGACGACGGCGCTCTCCTTCCCGAGGGCGTAGCACTTCTCCCATCCCAGGTACGGGACGGCTCGACCGCCCGTCCGGAGATGTACGTCCGAGAAGGAGGAAAGTCATGGAGTCCCTGGCTCGTGGCGGGACCAGATGGAAGCGGTTCGCCGTCGTCATGGTGCCGAGCGTCGCTGCTACCGCCGCGATCGGTGTCGCCCTCTCGCAGGGTGCGCTGGCCGCGTCGTTCAGCGTCTCAGGCCAGAAGTTCAAGGTCACGGCCGACCGTCTCGACGGCACCGGCTTTGTCCAGTACGGCGCCATCGATGCCCAGCACGGCGGCAAGAAGATTCCCGTCGCGGTCTCGGCGTTCAGCAACGCCAAGATCAAGGGTCTGTGCCAGTCGGTCGTCGTCCCGACGCCGATCGGCGACGTGTCGATGAAGCTGTCCGCGGGCAATGGCGGCACCCCGGTCGAGGCCAAGAACCTCTACATCGACCTGGACCAGCTGGACGCCGACGCGACGTTCCGCAACATCAACATCGGTGTCGCGGCCGGCGACTCGACCAAGGGTCCCGGGATCAAGAAGGGTGACGGCGCCGACCCCGGCTCCTTCGCCCAGGAAGCCGACTCGGCCACGCTGACCGGCGTGAAGCAGACCGCGTGGGCGACCAGCGCGGGCACCTTCAAGCTCTCTGGCCTCAAGATGGGGGTCAAGATGGGCAAGCACGAGTGCTACTGATGCACTGATGGTGGGTGGGGGGTGGCGACACCCCTCACCCACTCAGCGCCATCCGGGTGTGCACGCCGGCCCGCGGTGGACACAGTGAACGATTTTCGATCGTCCAGATCGCCAGCCCCAGGGAGCTGTTTTCCATGAATGCCGAGTCGCCGGAGGCGCAGGGCCGGGTCGGTCAGTGGCGCCAGTCCTTCCGGAAGTGGCGCTGGGAGCGCCCCTACTGGGCGGGACAGCTGACGCTTCTGGCCGGGCTGCCGATCGCGTACCTCCCCTACGCCAACCTCACCGTGGGTCAGCTGACCCTGCGGATGGCCACCACTGCCGGAGCGGGTTCGCTGATCATCGGCGTGCTGCTGATGACCCTCGGGCTGACCATGTGGTATCAGCAGGCGGTCCGCGTCTTCGCGGGCGTCGCCTCGATCCTGCTGGCTCTGGTTGCTCTGGTCGTCTCCAACTTCGGAGGCTTCATGGTGGGCTTCCTCCTCGCACTCATCGGCGGAGGTCTGGCCCTGTCCTGGGCTCCCGACGCGAAACCGGTGGACACGAGCGTGAGCAACGACTCCACCGAGGATGTGCTTCGGGAGTCCGACGATGACCGTCAGACCGCCGCAAAGCCGGACTTCTTCGACGGCTTCGCGGCCAACCGAGCCACGAATGGGAGGCACCGTGCTGGGTGATGAGGCTCAGCTCGAGGGCGAGAGCCAGCGCCGCGCAAGAGGCGGGCCGCGTCACGCGGCTCCGAGAAGGTCGATGCTGACCCGTCTGCAGATGCCTGCGGGCAAGGCCGTGGCCCTCGCGGCCATGCCGACGGCCATGCTCATGGGCATGGGTCTCACTCCTCAGTTGGCACAGGCCGACACGCAGTCCAAGAACGGCTTCAAGCCGGGCCCCTGTGTGTCGCAGCCCGACGAGGCCGACGAAGCCGACGCCAAGGCCAAGGCCAAGGAGAAGGCCGAGGAGGAGAAGAAGGCCGAGGAGTCGGCCACCGACAAGGACGCGGAGCCGAAGCCGTCGGCGTCCGCGGACAAGTCCTCTGCGGACACGCAGGACGACTCCGCCGAGGCCGAGGCCCCGAGCTCGTCGGACAGTGATTCCGACGCGATCGACCCCCTGGGGGTCGGGAGCCTGCTCGGTGGTGTTCTGGGCGGCGGCGAGAAGGAGTCCGAGGCGCCGGAGCCCGAGCCGGAGCCCAAGGCGAGCGAGAGCACCAAGGACTCGGCAGCGGACAGTGTCACCGACACGGTGGGCAAGGTGACCGGATCGGTCTCCGACACCGTGAAGGAGACCACGGAGAAGGCCACCGACACGGTCGGCCGGACCACCGGAGGCGACGACGCCGGTGCAGAGGGCTATCCCTGCCCGGAGTTCGACGCCGACCTGTTCGACAACGCCGAGTACGAGGACACCTCGAGCCGCCTGCCCAACCAGCCGTGGCAGTTGGAGAGCAGCATGCTGTCCCTCCACGGACTGGACTTCAAGGGCATAGTGAAGGTCCGGACCCACGACGGCTCGCTGAAGAAGGTCCTCAAGTTCACGGCCAAGGGCGTGGACATCAAGGACCTGCACCAGATGGTCGAGGGCCCGGGCGGCACCACGATGCACGTGGAGGCCCGCAAGGGCAGCACCTCCACCATTCGTCAGGGCACCGTCACGATGTACACCGAGGAGCTCCGGGGCAACCTGTTCGGGATCATTCCGATCGTGTTCAGCCCCAAGATGCCTCCGCCGCTGAACATCAAGGAAGTGTTCTTCACCAACGCGAAGGTGAAGCAGGCCGGGCAGTTCGGTGGGGCTCTCACCGTGCCGGGCATCCACTCCTACGGTGCGCCGGGCTGATCGGACGCGTGATCAACGGCCGGTGGGCCGCCCCCGAGGACCGGGGGCGGCCCACCGGCCGTTGCGCTGTCCCTGCGCGGGGTGTCAGGAGCCCGAGCCCGCGGTGCCCAGGTGGTGGACCCGGACCATGTTGGTGGTGCCGGGGACGCCGGGGGGCGAACCCGCCGTGATGATCATGATGTCGTCCTCGTTGTAGCGGTTGAGTTTCAGCAGCTCGGCGTCCACCAGGTCGACCATGGCATCCGTGTTCTCCACGTGCGGCACGACGAACGTCTCCACGCCCCAGCTGAGCGCCAGCTGGTTGCGGGTCGAGGCGTCGGTGGTGAAGGCCAGGATGGGCTGCTGCGCCCGGTAACGGCACAGCCGGCGTGCGGTGTCACCGGACTTGGTGAACGCCACCAGCGACTTGGCCCCCAGGAAGTCGGCGATCTCGCAGGCGGCGCGCGCCACCGAACCGCCCTGCGTACGGGGCTTCTTGCCCGGGACCAGCGGCTGCAGACCGCGCGAGAGCAGCTCCTGCTCGGCGGCCTCGACGATGCGGGACATCGTCTTGACCGTCTCGATCGGGAACTTGCCGACCGAGGACTCGGCGGAGAGCATCACCGCGTCCGTGCCGTCCAGGATGGCGTTCGCGACGTCGGATGCCTCCGCACGGGTGGGCCGCGAGGAGTTGATCATCGACTCCATCATCTGCGTGGCGACGATCACCGGCTTGGCGTTGCGCCGGCACATCTCGATGAGCCGCTTCTGGACCATCGGGACCTTCTCGAGCGGGTATTCCACCGCGAGGTCGCCGCGGGCCACCATGACGCCGTCGAATGCCGCCACGATCTCGTCGATGTTGGCCACCGCCTGCGGCTTCTCGACCTTGGCGATGACCGGGACCCGGTGGCCCACCTCATCCATGATCCGGTGCACGTCGCGGACGTCCGCGGCGTCCCGCACGAAGGACAGCGCGACCATGTCGCAGCCCAGCCCCAGGGCGAAGCGCAGGTCGTCGATGTCCTTCTCGGACAGCGCCGGCACGTTCACGGCCACACCCGGGAGGTTGATCCCCTTGTGGTCGGAGATCACGCCGCCCTCGATGACGATGCAGCGCACCCGGGGCCCGTCGACCTCGACGACCTGGAGCGCCACGGCTCCGTCATTGATGAGGATGCTCTCGCCCTTGGACACGTCGCGCGGCAGGCCCTTGTACGTGGTGCCGCAGATGGTGCGGTCGCCGGGGACGTCCTCCGTGGTGATGGTGAACTCGTCGCCGCGCACCAGCTCCACCGGGCCCTCGGCGAAGGTCTCCAGCCGGATCTTCGGCCCCTGGAGGTCGACCAGGACACCGACGGCGCGTCCGGTCTCCTCGGAGGCCTTGCGGACGCGGTGGTACCGCTCTTCGTGCTCGGGGTGGGACCCGTGGCTCATGTTGAAGCGGGCCACGTTCATACCGGCCTCGATCAGCGACTTCAGTTGGTCGTAGGTGTCGACGGCGGGGCCCAGGGTGCAGACGATTTTGGAACGGCGCATGGAAACGATCCTATCGATATTTGTTTCGGAGCGGAATATTCCAGTCGGAGGGTGCCTGGGCGGCATCGGTGACCAGGGCGTACGCCTGGTCGGCGATCTCCAGTTCCTCGTCGGTGGGGATCACGGCGACGGCGACGCGGCTGTTCCCGGAGGAGACGAGCCGCGACGCGGAACCGCGCACGGCGTTGCGGACCGGGTCGACCTCGACGCCGAGGCCCTCGAGTCCGCGCAGCGCCGCCTCGCGCACGGCGGCCGAGTTCTCGCCGACCCCGGCGGTGAAGGCGATCGCGTCCACCCGGCCGAGCACGGCCGTGTAAGCGCCCACGTACTTGCGCAGCCGGTGCACATAGACGTCGAAGGCGAGTTGTGCGGCGCGGTCGCCCTCGGCCATCCGCCGCCCGATCTCCCGCATGTCGTTGTCGCCGCACAGGCCGAGCAGTCCGCTGCGCTTGTTGAGCAGGGTGTCGATCTCGTCCGTGGACATCCCGCCCACCCGCGCCAGATGGAAGATCACGGCCGGGTCCAGGTCGCCGGACCGGGTGCCCATCACCAGGCCCTCGAGCGGGGTGAGACCCATGGACGTCTCCACGCAGACGCCGCCGCTGACGGCGGAAGCACTGGCCCCGTTGCCCAGGTGCAGCACGATGGTGTTCGTCTCGCCGGGTTCCCGCTCCAGCAGGCGCGCGGCGGCCCGGGAGACGTACGCGTGCGAGGTGCCGTGGAAGCCGTAGCGGCGCACCCCGTAGGCGTCCGCGGTGGCTGTGTCGATCGCGTAACGGGCTGCGTGTTCGGGCATCGTCGAGTGGAACGCGGTGTCGAACACGGCGACCTGCGGCAGGTCGGGACGCATCCGCCGGGCCACCTTGATGCCCGTGATGTTCGCGGGGTTGTGCAGCGGCGCGAGGGGCACCAGCTTCTCCACCTCCGCCACAACGTCGTCGGTGATCAGGGTCGGTTCGGTGAACCGGGTTCCGCCGTGCACCACCCGGTGGCCCACCGCAACGAGGGCGGGGGAGTCCAGTCCTGCTCCCTGCGCGGCCAGCTCGTCCGCGACGATCTTCAGCGCGGCGGCGTGGTCCGCCACCTCCCCCTCGCCGATCCGCTCGACGATGCCGGAGGCCGGACGGGACCCGTCGGCCATGTCGAGCAGCTGGTACTTCACCGACGAGGAGCCGGAGTTGAGGACGAGGACGCGGGTGGCCGCGGGGTCCGGGTCAGTCACGGGGTGGGTGCTTCCTGTGTCGGGGGCGGTGCGGCGCCGGGCCGCTCGCCCTGGGCCTGGATGGCCGTGATGGCCACGGTGTTGACGATGTCCTGGACCAGCGCGCCGCGGGACAGGTCGTTGACCGGCTTGCGCAGCCCCTGCAGTACGGGACCGACCGCGACCGCCCCCGCCGAACGCTGGACCGCCTTGTACGTGTTGTTGCCCGTGTTCAGGTCCGGGAAGACCAGCACGGTGGCATTGCCGGCCACCTGCGAGTCCGGGAGCTTTGTCGCGGCGACGGCGGCGTCCACGGCCGCGTCGTACTGGATGGGGCCCTCGACCAGCAAATCCGGGCGCCGTTCGCGTACCAGCGCGGTCGCCCGGCGCACCTTGTCGACGTCGGCGCCCGAACCGGAGGACCCGGTCGAGTAGGACAGCATCGCGATGCGCGGCTCCACCCCGAACTGGGCCGCCGTCGCCGCCGACTGGATGGCGATGTCGGCCAGTTGCTCGGCGTTCGGGTCCGGGTTGACCGCGCAGTCACCGTAGACCAGCACCCGGTCGGCGAGGCACATGAAGAACACCGAGCTGACGATCTCGGCCTCGGGCGAGGTCTTGATGATCTCGAACGCCGGGCGGATCGTCGCGGCCGTGGAGTGGACCGCACCCGAGACCATGCCGTCGGCCAGCCCCTCCTGGACCATGAGGGTGCCGAAGTACGACACGTCGGCCACCACGTCGTGGGCCAGTTCCACCGACATGCCCTTGTGGGCACGCAGCTTCGCGTAGAGCTCGGCGAAACGCTCCCGCAGCGGGGAGGCGACCGGATCGATGAGGTGGGCCCCTTCGAGCGAGATGCCGAGCTCCGCGGCCCGCTTGCGGACCACCTCCTCGTCGCCGAGCAGGGTGAGTTCGCAGACGTCGCGCCGCAGCAGGACGTCGGCGGCGCGCAGCACCCGCTCCTCCGAGCCCTCGGGGAGCACGACGCGGCGGCGTCCGGATCGCGAGCGTTCGATCAGCTCGTGCTCGAACATCATCGGCGTGACGCGGCCCGAGCGGGCGAGTGAGATGCGATGGGTGAGTTCGCCGGTGTCGACGTGGCGGTCGAACAGGCCGAGCGCGGTCTCCGCCTTGCGCGGCGACGTGGCGTTCAGCTTGCCCTCCAGGGCGAACAGCTCGCCGGCGGTGGGGAAGCTGCCGCCGGCGACCGAGACCACCGGGGTGCCCGGCGCGAGCCGGGAGGCGAGCGCCATGATGTCCGGCCCCGGTCGCTCGTCGAGGGTGAGGAGCACGCCCGCGATGGGCGGCGCGCCGGCGGTGTGCGCGGCGAGGGCGCCGATGATCAGGTCCGCGCGGTCCCCGGGCGTCACGACGAGACAGCCCTCGGTCAGCGCCGGCAGGAACGCCGGGAGCATCGCGCCGCCGAAGACGAAGTCCCGTACGTCCCGGGCCAGGCCGGAGGCGTCGCCGAGCAGCACGGTGGCCCCGAGCGCGGAGACGACCTGCTGCACGGTCGGGGCGGACAGCGATGCGTCCTCGGGCAGGACGTAGCAGGGGACCGGGAGCCGCTGCGACAGCCAGTCCTCCGCACCGGACCGTTCGCCGGGGTCGACCCGGTTGACGATCACGGCGATCACGTCGCAGCCCAGGGCGGCGTAGGCGCTGTAGGCGTTGCGGACCTCGGCGCGCACCGACTCCCCGGACTGCTTCTGCCCGCCGACGACCGGCAGCACGGACGCGCCGAACTCGTTCGCCAGGCGCCCGTTGAGACTGATCTCGGCGGGGAGGCTGGTGTCCGCGAAGTCGCTGCCGAGGACCAGCACGAACTCGTACTCGCGGGCCACCCGGTGAAAGCCCTCGACCAGCCGGGAGACGAGCTCGTCCTCGCCGCGCTCGGCCAGCATCGCGGCGGCCTCGTCGATGCGCATCCCGTACACGGTCTCCGGGGACTGGGTGAGCCGGTAGCGGGCCCGGAGCAGGTCGGCCATGTGGTCCCGGCCCCGGTGGGCGAGCGGGCGGTACACCCCGACCCGGTCGACATGCCTGGTCAGGAGTTCCATGACGCCCAGCTCGACGACCTGGCGTCCGTCCCCCCGCTCGATCCCGGTCACGTACACGCTGTGCGTCACCCGTGCTCCTTCGCTCCTCGGCCGGCGTCCGTCCCGTTCCCCGTTCGGTTGCAGCCGCTCGGACGGGTACCCGGTGGCGTTTTCCGAACACATTCGGGCGCAATGGGCCTGACCCCTTGACATTACCTGCCGTGATGGGTAAGGCGCCCGCGCTGGGGTGGCCGACGGGGAGGCGGGGCGGTCGTGAAAGAATCGAACTGGCTCACCTCTACCTCCCGTGTGCTCAACGCGGGGAAAACACGAGCAGGAGACACAGCACGATGCGCATCGGAGTCCTCACCGCAGGCGGCGACTGCCCGGGTCTCAACGCTGTCATCCGGTCCGTCGTTCACCGGGCGCTGGTCGGCCACGGCGACGAGGTCATCGGGTTCGAGGACGGCTTCCGGGGCCTCCTCGAGCGCCGGTACCGGAAGCTGGACCTCGACTCGGTCAGCGGCATCCTCGCCCGCGGCGGCACGATCCTCGGCTCGTCCCGGCTGGAGCGGGCGCGGCTGTCCGAGGCCACCGACAACGCCGAGGAGCTCAGCCGGGAGCTGGGCCTGGACGCGCTCGTCCCGATCGGCGGCGAAGGCACCCTCACGGCCGCCCGGATGCTGTCCGACGCCGGGATGCCGGTCGTGGGAGTCCCGAAGACCATTGACAACGACATCTCCTCCACCGACCGCACCTTCGGCTTCGACACCGCGGTCGGCGTCGCGACCGAGGCCATCGACCGGCTCAAGACCACCGCGGAGTCGCACCAGCGGGTCATGGTCGTCGAGGTCATGGGCCGGCACGCGGGCTGGATCGCGCTGGAGTCGGGCATGGCCGGCGGCGCGCACGGGATCTGCCTGCCGGAACGGGAGTTCCAGGTGGACGACCTGTGCCGGATGGTCGAGGAGCGCTTCGCCCGCGGCAAGAAGTTCGCCGTGGTCTGTGTCGCAGAGGGTGCCCATCCGGCGCCCGGCTCGATGGACTACCAGAAGGGCGAGATCGACCCGTACGGACACGAGCGCTTCGCCGGCATCGGCAACCGCCTCGCCGTCGAACTCGAGCACCGGCTGGGCAAGGAGGCCCGGCCCGTCATCCTCGGCCACGTCCAGCGCGGCGGCACTCCGACCGCGTACGACCGCGTGCTGGCCACCCGCTTCGGCTGGCATGCCGTCGAGGCAGTGCACCGCGGCGAGTTCGGCATGATGACCGCCCTCCACGGGACCGACATCGACATGGTGCCGCTCGCCGAGGCCGTCACCGAACTCAAGCGGGTCCCGGAATCCCGCATGGACGAGGCCGAGTCCGTCTTCTGATCCGATCATCGCGGGCAGGGCGCCTCCCGGGTTCGGCAACGCGCCGGAGCCGGCCGGAGTCCCACCGGTGTCCACCCCGCCGCGGCTGCGTGTCGGCGGCGGGTTGCGTCAACATCGGCTGACGGCTGTGCAGTTGCCCGAACGAACATTCTCCGACAATACGACGTAGAGCAACTGTGGTTTCCCGCCGACGGGTTGAATTGCGCTTTCCGTTTTCCGAAGCGATTGAGCCGACGGGGTGGAATTGTGGAACTGCGCCGCCACGCCCCGCGTATGCGCCCTGAATTCCCGCGTCTCGGCGGCATACTCGCGGTGTTCTCCCATCCGGGGGAGAATGGAGATTGGAGAAGAACACATGCGTACTTCCCTGAAGCTCTCGGTCATCGCCATCGCGGCTGCTTCCGTGATCGGCGGCTCGGCTGCCGCGGCCACCGCTTCCGAGCGCTCCTACGAGCGTTCCAACGACCAGACCAACGTCTGTGGCAACAGCGCGCAGGAGGCCCGTGCCAGCCGCGGCGGCGAGAACGACCAGAGCTACCGCGCCGCGGTCCTCTGCCAGAGCGGCAAGGTGAACCGTTACGTCTCGGTCGTCTGGGCCCCGCAGTGGTCGTTGATGTGAGAATTCTGACCCGATGAAAAACGGAGGGGCGCACCGCGACGGTGCGCCCCTCCATTTTTCATTCCCGGTGAGAATGGCCGGATTGACCGTGCCGGTCTCCCGGAAATTTCCCGGCAGCCAGACGGGTGATGGACGGTGACTCCATGCCCTTGACGCCCGTTGACCGTGTGTCGCCCGTCTTGCAGGGGCGGATGCCAACGTGACAAGAGGAGTTCAGGCATGAAGGCTGTCAAGAGGATCGTCGTTGTCGGGGCCACGGCGGGGCTGATCCTGGCCGGTGCCGGTGCTGCAGCTGCCAACGACGGCCACAGCCACGGTAAGTGGGAGAAGAAGCACAGCAAGCACGACAAGAACCACCACAAGTACGGCAAGAAGCACGGCAAGAAGCACGGCAAGCACGGTGACACTCTCGTGTTCGTCAACAAGAACACGGGCGCTCAGGGGATCACCTCCCGCAACTCCGGCCTCGGTGCCGGTGACGTGATCCAGGCCGACCTCATCGAGCTCAACCACTTCCAGTTCTGCAACAACAGCGGCGGCATCCTGGCCGCCCAGAACGCGTCGATCAACAACAGCTGCGCGAACGCCCCGCAGATCGACTGATCCCCGCGTCGAATGCAGGGGTCGTGCAGAAACGCCTCTGCTGTAGCGACCCGAGCCCCTGGCCCCGCGCCAGGGGCTCGGTCCGTCTGCGAAGCCCGTTCGGCGAGCCGTGAAGCCGGAGCCTGCTGTCGGCGGACTCCGCTCCTGCGCCGAACCGGGCCGTGCCCGTCGCGCGCGTGGTTCCCCGAAAAGCACACAAGCGCCAGGAGTGAGCCCTCGTTTCACCTCTGGGCGCTCCGCCGAACGAGTTGATCCGTCCTCCGAATCCTTGTCGCGGCTTTCGTCCCGGTGGGTTATGCGAGAGCCCCGGCCGGTACACGTGCGGTCCGCCGCAGCCGAGCCGGGCCCATCGGTGCACGAGCGGCCCCGCGGCCGCCCCGCGATCGGCAGCAGCCGGGGTGTCACGGTGCCGTCGTGCACTCCGAGCGAGGAGGAACCTCATGCCCATATCCCTGAGTCAGGGGTCAACCGGTGGGGGCACGCTGGTGACCATCACCGGGACCAACCTCTCCGGTACGACGGCGGTCCGTTTCGGCACGAAACTCGCCACCGACGTCACCAACGTGTCGCACCTATGTCGGGGCGCCGACGGCTCCCGTCCTGTCGTCGGCGGATCCGGCACAGGGGCCCGTGGCCGGCGGGAACACCGTTGTCCTGACCGGGAGCGGATTCCCGGGCACGACCGTCGTGCTGTTCGGGGGCAATGACGCCACGAGCTTCACCGTGGACTCCCCGACCCGGATCACGTCGGTGGCGCCGGCGGGGCCGGCCGGGGCCGCGGCGGTCAGGGTCGTCACGCCCGGCGGGGTCAGTGATCCGGTCACCTACTTCTACACGACGGCTCCGGTGCTGTCCTCGGTCGCGCCGAGCCGGGGACCGGTGGCCGGGAGCGCCACCGTGGTGCTGACCGGGACGGGTCTGACCGTGGTCCAGTCCGTGCTGTTCGGGAACACCGCAGCCACGGGCCTCGCGGTGGAGTCCTCCACCCGGATGACGGCGGTGACGCCGCCGGGGCCGCCCGGGGGCGGCACGGTGCAGGTCACCGCGGTCTCGCCGGCCGGAACCGGCGGCCCGGTCCCGTACACCTATGTGGCCGGGCCGGTGGTGACATCGGCGGTGCCGTCGCAGGGGCCGCTCCACGGAGGAACTCCCGTGACGCTGAAGGGCAGTGGCCTGACGACCACCACAGCCGTCCGGTTCGGGACCGAGCCGGCGGGGTTCACCGTGGAGTCCGACAGCAGCGTCGTGGCGACGGCGCCGCCCGGCGTGGCAGGTCCGGTGCCGGTCACCGTGTCCACACCAAGTGGTACGAGCGCCCCGGTGGTGTTCACGCGGGTCGCGCCCCCGAGCGTATGAGGTCCGGACTTCCCGGCGCCGGGCGGCAACAGCGCAGGCAGCGGCGTACGAGCGCGATGCGGTGGCACCGTACCCGGCACCGGCCCCGCCGTTCCCGGTTCAGCCGTTGACCGCGTTGCCCGGGGCGAAAGCGCCACCGAGGCGCCGGGACATGAGGGCGTACAGCAGCGTCACCGGCGTGGAGCAAAGGATCGAGAACAGCCGGTCAATCCCTGTGGAGAACCTGAACGGCGTTCGCCGACAACGTTGTTAAGGCGCCGTTCCGGGCTGCCTGCCGCCCCGGCGCCAGCGGTAGCACAGCTCCGGCCGCCCGACCTGCCCGTACTGGGGGCTGCGCTCCGCGCGGCCGGTGTCCACCAGGTGTTCCAGGTAGCGGCGGGCGGTGATCCGGGAAATCCCGGCCGCGGCACCCGCCTCACTGGCCGTCAGGCCCTCCCCGCGTGCGTCACGCAGCACCAGGGTCACCGCCTCGAGCGTCGGGGCGCTCAACCCCTTGGGCAGGGCTGCCGGCCGGGGAGCCCTCAGCGCGGAGAGCGCCCGGTCCACCTCGTCCTGCCCGCTGGCCTCGCCCGCCGTCGCACGGAAGTCGGCGTAACGCAGCAGCCGGTCCCGCAGGGTCGGGTAGGTGAACGGCTTGAGGACGTACTGGACGACGCCCAGCGACACCCCGTCGCGGACCATGGCCAGATCACGGGCGGAGGTCACGGCGATCACGTCGGCCGAGTTGCCGGCGGCCCGCAGGGACCGTACGAGCTGCAGTCCGTGCCCGTCCGGCAGGTACAGATCGAGCAGCAGCAGATCCACCGGCGCGCGCTCCAGCGCGCGTTTCGCCTCCGCACCGGAGTGAGCGGTGGCGGTGACGACGAAGCCGGGCACCCGCTCCACGTACATCCGGTGGGCGTCGGCGGCGACCGGGTCGTCCTCGACGACGAGAACCCTGATGCGGTTCGTGCCGTCGCCCGCGGTCACGCGGCGCCCCCCGGCGCCAGTGGCAGTCGCACGGTGAACTCGGCCCCGCCGTCGGCCGACTGCCCTATCCGGACCGTGCCGCCGTTGCGGCGCACGGCCTGGCTCACCAGCGCCAGCCCGAGCCCGCGGCCGGGCCCGGAATCGTCCGCGCCCGAGCCGTCGATGCCGGAACCGTCCGCGTCCGAGCCGCATCCGACGGCGGCCACGGCCTTCGTGGTCCAGCCGCGGCGGAACACCTCCTCGGCCGCGGACGGGTCGACGCCGGGTCCGTTGTCCCCGACGCGCAGGACCAGCTCCCCGCCGGCTGTCCTGGCGGTCACCGTCACCCGGGGGCGGGGGACCGGCGCATGCTCGCCGGCCGGCTCCGTACCGCGGTCGTCGCGGCGCCGGGCGTGGCCCACGGCCGCCTCCACCGCGTTGTCGGTCAGATTGCCCAGCACGGTCACCAGATCCTGCCCCGGCAGGGTGTCGGGCAGGACTCCGTCGTCGATCCGGCTCTCCGGGGACAGCACCAGCTCCGCTCCGCGCTCGCTCGCCTGTGCCGCCTTGCCCAGCAGCAGGGCGGCCAGCACCGGCTCGGCGACCGCCGCCACCACCTGGTCGGTCAGTGCCTGGGCCAGTTCCAGCTCGGAGGTCGCGAACTCCACCGCCTCGTCCGCCCTCCCGAGCTCGATCAGCGAGACCACGGTGTGCAGCCGGTTCGCGGCCTCGTGCGCCTGGGAGCGGAGTGCCTCGGTGAAGCCGCGAACCGAGTCCAGTTCGCCGGCCAGCGCCTGCAAAGCGGTGTGGTCGCGCAGGGTGACCACGGTGCCGGGCCGGTCGCCGCCGGACAGTGGGGAAGTGTTGAGCACCACCACGCGGTCGGCGGTTGCGTGCATCTCGTCAACCCGCGGGGCAGGGTCCAGCAGCGCCGCAATGAGCGGTGCGGGCTGCTCCAGCTCGGTCACCGGGCAGCCGACGGCGTCCTCGTCCAGGCCGAGCAGTTCCTTGCCGCCGTCGTTCACCAGCACGATCCGCCGCTGCCCGTCGAGCATCAGCAGTCCCTCGCGCACCGCGTGGAGCGCGGCCTCGTGGTAGACGCGCATCCGTCCCAGGTCGGTGGCGTTCATGCCACGGGTGTGGTGGCGCAGCCGGGCGTTGACCGCATAGGTACCGACGCCGCCCACGGTGAGGGCACAGAGCGCGACCAGAACGAGCCCGACGACCTGCCCCCGCACCTGCGCGCTGATCCGGTCGACGGTGATACCCGCGCTCACCAGGGCCACGATCCGCCCGCGGTCGCGTACCGGGGTGACGACGCGCACCGACGGGCCGAGCGTCCCCGTGTAGGTCTCGGTGAAGGTGCGGCCGCGCTGCGCGGGGCCGGTGTGCCCGACGAACTCCTCCCCGATCCGCTCGGGATCGGGGTGCGTCCAGCGCATCCGGTCCGGGCTCATGATCGTGACGAACGCGACCCCGGTGTCCCGGCGAACCCGCTCGGCGTACGGCTGGAGCCGGGCGGAGGGATCGGCCGAGCGGACCGCGGCGACGACGGAGGGCGACACGGCGACCGAGCGGGCCGTTGCGGTGGCCTGGCGCCGGGCCGAGTCCTCCGCCTGCCGGCGGTCGGTGACGTGGGCGAACAGCGCGCATCCGATCACCACGAAGGTCACCAGCACCACCTGGATGGCGAAGAGCTGACCCGCCAGGCTGCGGGGACGGGGGCTGCGCATGGCGTCCAGTCTGCCTGGCTCGTCATGGATGGCCGAAAAGGACCTGTGAACGTAATGACCAGAAGGGTGACGGCGGTCACGCGGTAGTGCATATTCGCCGGGACGCAAACCAGGGATTACGCGCACGTGAGCCGCACGTCGTGCCAGGACAGGAGGCAGCAGTGGCTGCGCAGACCTCGCCCGCCGGGCAGGGGCCGGGAACGGCTCCGGAGCCGGCCCCGGCCAAGAAGCGGGACCGGACGCATTACCTCTATCTCGCCGTGATCGGCGCGGTGCTGCTCGGCATCGCGGTCGGTTTCGCCGCGCCCGGCTTCGCCGTGGAGCTGAAGCCGCTCGGCGAAGGGTTCGTGAACCTGATCAAGATGATGATCTCCCCGATCATCTTCTGCACGATCGTGCTCGGTGTGGGATCGGTCCGCAAGGCCGCCAAGGTCGGCGCCGTAGGTGGCCTCGCACTCGGCTACTTCATGGTCATGTCGACCGTCGCACTGGCCATCGGGCTGGTCGTCGGCAACATTCTCGAGCCCGGTTCCGGACTCCAGCTGACCGACGAGGTGCGCGGCGCCGGAGCGGCCGAGGCCAAGGGCGTCAGCGAGTCGACCGCCGACTTCCTGCTGGGAGTCATCCCGAAGACGCTGGTCTCGGCGTTCACCGAGGGCGAGGTGCTGCAGACGCTGCTCGTCGCGCTGCTCATCGGCTTCGCGCTGCAGGCCATGGGCCGTGCCGGGGAGCCCGTGCTGCGTGGCATCGAGCACATTCAGCGGCTGGTCTTCCGCGTTCTCGCCATGATCATGTGGGTGGCCCCGGTCGGCGCCTTCGGTGCCATGGCCGCCGTGGTCGGCGAGACGGGTCTCGACGCGCTCAAGTCGCTCGCCGTCATCATGATCGGCTTCTACATCACCTGTCTGCTGTTCGTGGTCGTGGTGCTGGGCGCCCTGCTGCGGGTGGTGGCCGGGGTGAACCTGTTCAGCCTGCTGAAGTACCTGGCCCGGGAGTTCCTGCTGATCGTGTCGACCTCGTCGTCCGAGTCGGCGCTGCCGCGCCTGATCGCGAAGATGGAGCACCTCGGCATCAGCAAGCCGGTCGTCGGAATCACCGTTCCGACGGGTTACTCCTTCAACCTCGACGGCACCGCGATCTACCTGACCATGGCCTCGCTGTTCGTGGCCGAGGCGATGGGCGACCCGCTGTCCATCGGTCAGCAGATCTCGCTGCTCGTGTTCATGATCGTCGCTTCGAAGGGCGCGGCGGGTGTCACCGGCGCCGGCCTGGCCACCCTTGCCGGCGGCCTCCAGTCGCACCGGCCCGAGCTGGTCGACGGCGTCGGCCTGATCGTCGGCATCGACCGCTTCATGAGCGAGGCCCGCGCCCTGACCAACTTCGCGGGCAACGCGGTGGCCACCGTGCTGGTCGGCACCTGGACCAAGGAGATCGACAAGGAGCGGGCCGCCGAGGTGCTGGCCGGCCGGATTCCCTTCGACGAGAGCTCCCTCCAGGACGACGCGAAGCAGTCGCCCTCCGACAGCGGCGTTCCGGAGCAGCGCACCGGCCACGGTGCGAAGGAGCCCTCCGGCGTCTGACCGGGACCCGGAACGCACGAGAAATCCCCCGGCTGTTTGACAGCCGGGGGATTTCTCTGCGTATATTCATTGTTTCGCGTCGTTTTGCATACGAGATTCGCGACGAACAATGAAGTCATTCTATCCGGGTGGGAGTTCACTTGTCAAAAGCGCCTGTATTCACGGATTCCATGGACGGAGAATTCCGTCGTGAGCAGGAATTCATCGACCGCGTCCACCGCCGGGTCGACGACCTCTGCGAGCGGACGCGGGAGTCGGTGGACGAGGCGCTGGCGCCGGTCGGCAACGGCCGTCAGGCCCTGCTGGAACGGGACGTGCGCGTCGCCGAATCGACCGGTCTGCTGGCCGCCCTCGAGGCTGTCGACGGCTCCCTCTGCTTCGGCCGCATCGACACCTCGGCCGGCCCCGTCCACCACATCGGAAGAATCGGCGTCCGGGACGACGACGCGGACGCCACCCCTCTCCTGATCGACTGGCGCGCCCCGGTAGCCCGTCCGTTCTATTCCGCCACCGGTCACACACCGCTGGGACTGCGCCGCCGACGCCACATCACCACCGAGGGACGCCGTGTCACCGCACTGAACGACGAGATCCTCGACCTCGCAGACCCCGCCCGGACCGGGCACGAGGACCCTTCCGGCGACGCCGTCCTGCTCGCCGCCCTCGACGAGGCCCGCACCGGCCGGATGCACGACATCGTCCGGACCATCCAGGCCGGGCAGGACCGTCTCATCCGCGCCCCGCACAGCGGCGTCCTCGTCGTCGAGGGCGGACCGGGCACCGGGAAGACCGCGGTGGCCCTGCACCGGGCCGCGTACCTGCTGTACGAGCACCGGGAGCTGCTTGCCCGCCGGGCCGTACTGATCGTCGGCCCCAACCCGGCGTTCCTGGGATACATCGCCGAGGTGCTGCCCTCGCTCGGCGAGGTGGGCGTCCTCGCCCTGACCCCGGGCGAGCTGTTTCCCGGCGCCCGCGCCACCGCGGAGGACTCTCCGCGCGCCGCCGCCGTCAAGGGCCGGGCGGAGATGGCCGACGTGCTCGCCGCCGTGGTGCGCGACCACCAGACGCTTCCCGACCCGGCGCTGACGATCGTCCACGACCGGGAGGCGCTGGTCCTCGATGCCGACCTGGTCCGCGTCTGCCGCGACCACGCCCGCGCGACCCGGCTGCCCCACAACGAGGCGCGCGAACACTTCGAAGGGCGCCTCCTCAACGTCCTCACCGACATGCTCGCCGAGCGCATCGGCACCGACCCCTTCGACGGCTCCCAGCTGCTCGACGCGAGCGACGTCACCTCCCTGCGCGACGAACTCGGAGCCAACCCCGAGGTGCACGGCGCCGTCGACCTGCTGTGGCCGCGTCTCACCCCGCAGCGTCTGGTCGCCGCCTTCCTGGCGGATCCGACCCACCTCGCCGAGGAGGACGCGGACGCAGTCCGCCGCTCCGGCCGCGCCTGGACCCCCGCCGACATCCCGCTGCTCGACGAGGCCGCCGAACTGCTCGGCCAGGACGACCGGGCAGCCCTCGCCGCCGCCGAGCGTGAGCGTCTGGAACGGGTCGCCTACGCCCAGGGCGTGCTGGACATCTCCTACGCCTCCCGGACCCAGGAGTTCGAGGACCGCGACGATGAGGACTCGGAAGTGCTGGGCGCGCACGACCTGGTCGACGCCGACCGGATGGCCGAGCGGCACGAGGAGGCCGATCACCGCACGGCCGCCGAACGGGCGGCCGGGGACCGTACCTGGGCCTTCGGCCACATCGTCGTGGACGAGGCACAGGAGCTCTCGCCGATGACGTGGCGGCTGCTGATGCGCCGCTGCCCGACCCGCTCGATGACCCTCGTCGGCGACCCCGCCCAGGCCGCCGAGCCGGGAGCGGCCGGGTCCTGGGAGATGATCCTCCGTCCGTACGTCGGAGACCGGTGGGAGCACAGCCGACTGGACGTCAACTACCGCACCCCGTCCGAGGTGATGGATCTGGCGACGGCCGTGATCCGTGCCGAGTGCCCGGACGTCGAGCCGCCGCGCTCGGTGCGCTCCACCGGGGAACACCCGCGCGCCCACGCGGCCGAGCCCGGTGGACTGGCCCACGCGGTCGCCGAGCGGGTCTCCGCCGAGACGCCCGACGAGGGCAGGCTGGCCGTGATCGCCCCGCGGGAGCTGCACCCCGACCTCGCCGCAGTCCTGCCGGACGTGCGGGCCGGTGCGGAACCCGACCTGAGCCGACCGGTGGTGCTGCTCGATTCTCGGCAGGCCAAGGGCCTGGAGTTCGACGTGGTGATCGTGGTCGAGCCGTCCCGCTACGGGACGGGCGACCTGTATGTGGCGCTGACCCGGGCCACCCGCCGGCTCGCCGTCGTGCACGCCGAACCACTGCCCGTCGCGCTGGCCGCGGGGCTGTGACCGAGGAGAGTCCTAGCCGCTGATGCTGTGCGCGGCTCCGGCTCCGGCGCACCGACCGCCCGGAGCGGACCCGGGCCGGGGAGCCGTCATGCTCGGGACAGCCGGCTGTCCGTCATGCTCAGGACGGCCGCAGCCAGACGGTCGCCAGGGGCGGCAGGACGACCGTGAGGCTCGCAGGCCGTCCGTGCCAGGGCTGGGGCTCCGCCTTCACCGGCCCCCGGTTGCCCACCCCGCTGCCGCCGTAGCCGGTCGCGTCCGTATTGAGCACCTCTTCCCAGCCCGCGTACTCCTCGGGCACCCCGAGCCGGTAGTCCGCGCGCGCGACGGGGGAGAAGTTGCTGACACACAGCATCGGCGAGCCGTCCGCGTCGTACCGCAGGAAGGCGAAGACGTTGTCCTCGGCCGCATCGGCCTCCACCCACGCGAACCCGCCCGGGTCGGTGTCCCGCTGCCACAGCGCGGGCGTCGCGGCATAGGTCCGGTTCAGTTCGCGGACGAGGTTCTGCACCCCGCGGTGGTCGCCCGCCGAATGGTGGGCGTCCTCCAGCAGCCACCACTCGGGCCCGTGCACCTCGGACCATTCGGATCCCTGTACGAACTCCTGTCCCATGAACAGCAGTTGCTTGCCTGGATGCGCCCACATGAAACCCAGGTACGCGCGGTGGGTCGCGCGCCGCTGCCACCAGTCGCCCGGCATCTTGGAGACCAGCGCACCCTTGCCGTGCACCACCTCGTCGTGGGAGATCGGCAGCACGTAGTTCTCGCTGTACGCGTAGACCATGGCGAACGTCATCTCGTGGTGGTGGAACCTCCGGTGCACCGGGTCCCTGGCCAGGTAGCCCAACGAGTCGTGCATCCAGCCCATGTTCCACTTCAGGCTGAAGCCGAGTCCGCCGACGCCCTGCGGCCCGACATGGTGAGTGGCGCGGGTGACGCCGTCCCAGGCCGTGGACTCCTCGGCGACGGTCACCACCCCCGGGCAGCGCCGGTGGACGGTGGCGTTCATCTCCTGGAGGAAGGCGACGGCGTCCGGGTTCTCCCGTCCGCCGTGCTCGTTGGGGCTCCACTCGCCGTCCTCGCGTGAGTAGTCGAGGTACAGCATCGAGGCGACGGCGTCGACGCGCAGCCCGTCGATGTGGAACTCCTCGCACCAGTAGACGGCATTCGCCACCAGGAAGTTGCGGACCTCCGTGCGGCCGTAGTCGAACTCCAGCGTGCCCCAGTCGGGGTGTTCCGCCCGCTGCGGGTCCGGATGCTCGTACAGCGGGGTGCCGTCGAACCGGGCGAGTGCCCAGTCGTCCTTGGGGAAGTGGGCCGGCACCCAGTCGAGGAGGACACCGATGCCCGCCCGGTGCAGCGCGTCGACCAGGAAGCGGAAGTCGTCCGGGGCGCCCAGCCGGGCGGTCGGCGCGTAGTACGAGGTCACCTGGTAGCCCCAGGAGCCGCCGTAGGGGTGCTCGGCCACCGGCATCAGCTCGACATGGGTGAAACCCAGGTCCCGGACGTACGCCGGCAGCTGCTCGGCGAGCTGCCGGTATGTCAGCCCGGGCCGCCAGGAGGGCAGATGGACCTCGTACACGGAGAACGGCGCCTCGTGGACGGCCGGTGCGCCGCGGTGCGCCATCCACTGCGCGTCCTGCCAGCGGTGGTGCGCCGCCGTCACCACCGACGCGGTGGCAGGCGGGCACTCGGTGGCGCGCGCCATCGGATCGGCGCGCAGGGTGCGGCTGCCGTCCGGGCCGGTGATCTCGAACTTGTAGCGGGCGCCCTGGCCGATCCCGGGCAGGAACAGCTCCCAGACGCCGGACCGGCCGAGCGAACGCAGCGGGAAGGCCGTGCCGTCCCAGTGGCAGAAGTCCCCGGCCACACGCACGCCGCGTGCGTTCGGGGCCCACACGGTGAACCGCGTGCCGGGGACGCCCTGGTGGGACATCGGGTGCGCGCCCAGCACCCGCCAGAGTTCCTCGTGACGGCCCTCACCGATCAGGTGCAGATCGAGTTCGCCCACCGCGGGCAGGAAGCGGTAGGGGTCCTCGACCTCGTACGTGTCGACCGGCTGTGCGCCGTCCGGAGTGCCGCGCCCCGCACCGTCCCCGCCGAACGGGTACGCCACCCGGAGCCGGTAGCCGGGAACGTTCTCGAGCGGGAGCAGCCCCGAGAAGAGGCCGTCGCCGTCCGGGTTCAGCTCGGTGCGCAGTTCCGGATCTCCGGCCACGACCGTGACGGACACCGCGAAGGGCCTCAGCACCCGGAAGCAGACACCGCCCTCGACCGGGTGTGCGCCGAGCAGGGCGTGCGGGTCGTGATGCGTACCGTCGAGCAGCCGGCGCCGGTCGATGGGGTCCGGCGGGGGCGCGGGGCGCGCGTGGTCGCCGCCGGGGTGCGGAGCCGCCCCCGGTCGGCCCACGGTGCCGGAAGCGGCGGGGGTTCTCCGGCCGTTGGCCGGGAGCGGGGACGGCGGGCGAGCGGTCACGGGAGGTTCCTCCGGTCAGGGGCGAGGAGCGGCGCGGACGGCCGGTGCTCCGGCGGCGAGCCGGCGGACCGCCGCCAGGGGGACGGGAAGCCAGTCCGGCCGGTGACGGGCCTCGTACACGACTTCGTAGACGGCCTTGTCGGTCTCATAGGCGCGCAGCAGTTCGGGCTCGTCGCGGGGGTCGGTGCCCGCTGCCTCGGCGTAGCCGTCGCAGTAGGCCGCCCGGCCGCGCCGGGCCCACTCCTGCGACCACTGCTGCTCGTCCGGTGAGTCCCCGTGCGTCCGGGCCGCGTAGTCGAACGAGCGCAGCATCCCGGCGATGTCGCGGGCCACGGGGTGCAGCCTGCGGCGTTCGCCGATCGGCCGGGCCGGTTCGCCCTCGAAGTCGATGATCGACCAGCGGCCGTCCGGGGCGCTGCGGAGCGTCTGGCCGAGATGGAGGTCGCCGTGCATGCGCTGGGCGGCCCAAGTGTGTCCGCGGCGGCCGAGGTCGGCGAACGCGTCGAACGCGGCGTGCAGGCCCTCCCGGTACGGGGCGAGCGCGGGAACGAGCGCCGTCGCCGTCTCCAGCCGGGCCTTCATGCCCCGCGCGATCACCTCGGTCTGCGGACCGCGCAGCAGCGAGACGGGCAGGGCCGCGGCGAGCGCCGTGTGCACTTCGGCGGTGGCGCGGCCCAGGGCGCGGGCCGGGCCGGTGAAGGGGCGCCGCGTGGCCAGGGACTCGAGCGCGAGCTGCCAGCCGTCGGCCGAGCGGCTGAGGAAGGGCTGGAGGATGCCGAGGGTCATGGTTCCGGCGCCGGTGCCGGTCTCGAACCAGGCCGTGGGGTGGGGGACCCGGTTGCACTCGGCGCGGGCGAGCGCGAGCGGCAGTTCCAGCTCCGGGTTGGTGCCCGGGCCCACCCGGCGGAACACTTTCAGGATGTGCGAATCCCCATAGATCACCGAGGAGTTGGACTGCTCCGCGGTGACCGGCCGGGGGGCGAGCCGGGAGGGGATGGAAGTGGCCGGCCGGCGGACGAAGCGGAGCGAGCCGGTGCTGCCCGGGATCCGCAGACGTTCCAGGAGGAGGCCCGCCAGCCGGGGATCGTGCAGGGCCTCGTAGACGGTCCGTCCGCGCAGCGGCCCGACGGACGGGCTGCCGATCAGGGCCGGGGCGAGATGCGCAGGCAGGACCGGGCGGACGCCGAGCAGGAGTTGGTAGCAGTCGGCGTCCCCGGGGCGGCCGGGGTCCGGACCCGGTTGTTCCGCGCGGACCAGGAGGTGGAGGAGGCCGGGGAAGGCGGCGGCTCCCGGGCAGGGCAGGAGTTCCGTCGCGGACAGCAGGGAGAGGGCGGTGACGGGCCGGTCCTTGCCGGCGAACCACCGCTGCCGCGGGAGCCACGACCGCAGCAGGGGCGCGAGCGAGGGGAGGAGAGCGGGGTCCGGCGGGCGGGTGCGGAGGGAGGGCACGGCCGAGCCGGCTGTCGCGTTCTCACGGGTCGGGCCCTCCGGCATGACGTCGAGTCCTTTCGCGGGCCGGTCGTGCAGGTGACATGCGTGATGTGTGCGGTGTGCGCGGAACCTACCGGCCACCCGGACCGGTGCGAACCGCCCCCGCCGGGGGCGGGGGCGGCGGCGGGCGAGGATCGTCCGTACCGGTGATCCGGTTGGGCCACTCGGTGTGCGGATCGTCCGGCTCAGACCGGGCTCGTGCCCGGCCGGTGGAGACGGAACCAGTAGAAACCGTGGCCCGCCAGGGTGAGCAGGTACGGCAGCTCGCCGACGGCCGGGAACCGGACCCCGCCGGTGAGTTCGACTAGGTGGCGCCCGGCGAAGGCCCGGAGGTCCAGTTCGGTCGGCTGGGCGAAGCGGGAGAAGTTGTGCACGCAGAGCACGAGGTCGTCGCCGTACTCCCGCAGAAAGGCCAGCACCGCCGGGTTGCTGGACGGCAGTTCCGTGTACGTGCCCAGTCCGAACGCCGGGTTCTCCTTGCGGATCCGGATCATGCGGCGGGTCCAGTGCAGCAGCGAGCTCGGTGAACTCATCGCCGCTTCCACGTTCGTGACCTGGTAACCGTGCACCGGGTCCATGATCGCCGGCAGGAAGAGCCGGCCGGGATCGCAGGACGAGAAACCCGCGTTGCGGTCCGGTGTCCACTGCATCGGGGTGCGGACGGCGTCCCGGTCGCCGAGCCAGATGTTGTCGCCCATGCCGATCTCGTCGCCGTAGTAGAGGATCGGCGAGCCCGGCAGTGACAACAGCAGGGCGGTGAACAGCTCGATCTGGTTGCGGTCGTTGTCGAGCAACGGGGCCAGCCGGCGGCGGATGCCGATGTTGGCGCGCATCCGCGGATCCCTGGCGTACTCCGCGTACATGTAGTCGCGTTCCTCGTCGGTGACCATCTCGAGGGTCAGCTCGTCGTGGTTGCGCAGGAAGATGCCCCACTGGCAGCCCGACGGGATGGGCGGGGTCTTGGCCAGGATCTCCGAGACCGGGTAGCGGGACTCGCGCCGCACGGCCATGAAGATGCGGGGCATCACCGGGAAGTGGAACGCCATGTGGCACTCGTCGCCGCCCTCGGTGAAGTCGCCGAAGTAGTCGACGACGTCCTCCGGCCACTGGTTGGCCTCGGCGAGCAGCACCGTGTCCGGGTAGTTGGCGTCGATCTCGGCGCGGACCCGCTTGAGCAGTTCGTGCGTGCGCGGCAGGTTCTCGCAGTTGGTGCCCTCCTCGGCGAACAGGTAGGGCACGGCGTCCAGCCGGAAGCCGTCGATACCCAGGTCCAGCCAGAAGCGCAGCGCCGAGATCACCTCCTCCTGGACCGCGGGGTTCTCGAAGTTGAGGTCCGGCTGGTGGGAGAAGAAGCGGTGCCAGTAGTACTGCTGGCGGACCGGGTCGAAGGTCCAGTTGGAGGTCTCGGTGTCGACGAAGATGATCCGGGCGTCCTGGTACTGCTTGTCGTCGTCGGCCCAGACGTAGTAGTCGCCGTACGGCCCCGCGGGGTCCCGGCGGGACTCCTGGAACCACCGGTGCTGGTCGCTGGTGTGGTTCATGACGAAGTCGATGATGACCCGCATGCCGCGCTGGTGGGCCGAGTCGACGAACTCCACGAAGTCCGCGAGGTCCCCGAAGTCGGGCAGGACCGCGGTGTAGTCCGAGACGTCGTAGCCGCCGTCGCGCAGCGGCGAGGAGAAGAACGGGGGCAGCCAGAGACAGTCCACCCCGAGCCACTGCAGATAGTCGAGTTTGGCCGTGAGGCCCCTCAGGTCGCCGATGCCGTCGCCGTTGCTGTCCTGGAAGGACCGCACCAGCACCTCGTAGAAGACGGCGCGTTTGAACCAGTCGGGATCGCGGTCACGGGCGGGTGTGTCCTCGAAGGTGTCGTGGACGGGCTCGTTGACGATCATGAGACGGGTGACCCTCCGATCGGTGGAGACGGTCGCAGGGTGAGGATGTGCGCGGGGGCGGGCGCCCGCCCCGGATCGAGACGCACATAGTTGGCCCTGCCCCAGTGGTAGGTCTCGCCGGTGAGCTCGTCGCGCACCGGGAAGGCGCAGTCCCGGCCCCTTCCCAGTTCCGCCAGGTCGAGCGAGACCGTGGCCTCCTGGGCGTGGTGCGGGTCGAGGCTGACGACCGTGACGACGACATCCGCACCGTCGTCGCCGCCGCGCTTCGAGTACGCGATGACGGCGTCGTTGTCGGTGGCGTGGAAGTGCAGGTCGCGCAGCTGCTGCAGCGCCGGATGCCGGCGCCGGATGCCGTTGAGCGCGGTGATGAGCGGAGCGATCGAGGCGCCCGCACGCTCCGCCTCCTCCCAGTCCCGGGGCCGCAGTTCGTACTTCTCCGAGTTCAGGTACTCTTCCGAGCCCTGCCGCTCGGGCGTGTTCTCGCACAGCTCGTAGCCCGCGTACATGCCCCACGACGGGGAGAGGGTGGCCGCCAGCACCGCCCGGATCCCGAACGCGGGACGGCCGCCCTGCTGCAGATAGGCGTGCAGGATGTCCGGGGTGTTCACGAACAGGTTGGGACGCATGTACGCCGCGGCCTCGCCGGTGAGCTCGGTGAGGTACTCGGTGAGCTCCTGCTTGGTGGTGCGCCAGGTGAAGTAGGTGTACGACTGCTGGAAGCCGATCGTGGCGAGCGCGTGCATCATCGCGGGCCGGGTGAAGGCCTCGGCGAGGAACACGATGTCGGGATCGGTCCGATTGACCTGCGAGATCACCCGCTCCCAGAACACCACCGGCTTGGTGTGCGGGTTGTCGACCCGGAAGATCCGCACCCCGAGGTCGGCCCAGAAGCGCAGCAGCCGCACCGTCTCCCGCACGATGCCCGGCATGTCCGCGTCGAAGGCGATCGGGAGGATGTCCTGGTACTGCTTCGGCGGGTTCTCCGCGTGGGCGATCGTGCCGTCGGCGCGGTGCCGGAACCAGGCCGGGTGCTTCTCCACCCAGGGGTGGTCGGGGGAGGCCTGGAGCGCGAAGTCCAGGGCCACCTCGATGTCCAGGGCGCGGGCCCGGTCCACGAAGCGGGAGAAGTCCTCGAGCGTGCCGAGGCCGGGATGGACCGCATCGTGGCCGCCCTCCGGCGAGCCGATCGCCCAGGGGCATCCCACATCGTGCGGACCCGCGGTCAGCGTATTGCCCGGGCCCTTGCGGTGGGCGGCGCCGATGGGGTGGACCGGCGGCAGGTACACCACGTCGAAACCCATGGCCGCAATGGCCGGGAGCCGTTCGGCGGCCGTCCGGAAGGTGCCGCTGACCGGCGGGCGCCCGGGCTCCAGGACGGCGCCCTCGGACCTGGGGAACATCTCGTACCACGACCCGTAGAGCGCGCGCCGGCGTTCCACCAGCAGCGGCACCGGCCGGGAGGGGGTGACCAGTTCGCGCAGCGGATGGCGTTCCAGGACGCGGATGACCTCGGGCGTGAGCGCCGCGGCCAGCCGGGCGGTCGCCGGGCGGCTCTCGTCGCGCATCAGCGCGACCGCCTCCAGGACGGTGCCGCGGCCGTCGGCCTCGGGCACCCCGGTGCCGGCCCGCTCGTACAGGTCCGCACCCTCGTCGAGGACCAGGGCGGTTTCGATGCCCTCGGGGATCTTGATCCCGGCGGCGTGCCGCCAGGTGGCGACCGGATCGCTCCACGCCTCGACGGCGTACGTCCACAGGCCCTGGACGCCGGTGGTGACACGGGCACCCCAGCGGTCCGTGCCCGGGGCCAGTTCGCGCATCGGAGTCCACGGCCCGGGCGTCCCGGACGGATCCAGCAGCACCACATTGGCCCCGACGGCCTCGTGCCTCTCCCGGAACACGGTGGCGCTGATCTCGAGACTCTCGCCGACGACGGCCTTGGTGGGTCTGCGGCCGCAGTCGACGAGCGGGCGGACGTCCAGGACGGGAATGCGTCCGATCATGGGATCACCTGGAGGCTTGGCAGATTGTGCCATCAGAGGCTTGGGGGCCCTTTGTATCTTCTCGACCGGTCACCCTCCGGGCGCCCGCCGCACTGCCGCCCGCCGCTTTCACCCAGGTGGGCGCGGCGAACGCCCGCGGCAGACGGCACGCGGAAGCGGCAGTCCCGACAGCGGCGCGGACTGTGCCGCCCGTCCACGGGAGCCTGGCCCGTTCGGGCGCATGCCGTAGCGCCCGGCAGTGCGCCGGACAGTGGTGCCGGGGAGCGCGGCTAACGTTTCGCCGGGTGAAGGCCATTCGTCGATTCAGCGTGCGCCCCGTCCTTCCGGAACCCCTACGACCGCTCGGCGACCTGGCGCGCAACCTGCGCTGGTCCTGGCACGCCGAGACCCGAGACCTCTTCGAGGCCGTCGACCCCGACGGCTGGCGGCGCTCCGGCGGCGACCCCGTGCGCCTGCTCGGTACCGTCGGCGCCCGCCGGCTCGCCGCACTCGCCGGGGACCGGCGGTTCCTGTCCCGGCTCGCCTCCGCTGCCGGCAACCTCGACCGCTATCTGACCGGACGGCGCTGGTACCAGGGCGCCGGCCCCGGTCTCCCGGCCGCCGTCGCCTACTTCTCGCCCGAGTTCGGCATCACCGCCGCCCTGCCGCAGTACTCCGGTGGGCTCGGGATCCTCGCCGGCGACCACCTCAAGGCGGCCAGCGACCTCGGCGTCCCCCTCATCGGAGTCGGCCTGCTCTACCGCCACGGCTACTTCACCCAGTCCCTGTCCCGCGACGGCTGGCAGCAGGAGCACTACCCGCTGCTCGACCCCGACGAGCTGCCGCTCACCCTGCTGCGGGGGACGGACGGCCGCCCTGCCGTCGTGTCCCTGGCCCTGCCCGGCGGCCGGTCGCTGCACGCCCGCATCTGGCAGGCGCAGGTCGGACGGGTCCCGCTGCTGCTCCTCGACTCGGATGCCGACGACAACGACCGCAGCGGACGGGACGTCACCGACCGGCTGTACGGCGGCAGCAGCGAGCACCGGCTGCACCAGGAGATGCTGCTGGGGATCGGTGGCGTCCGCGCGGTGCGCGCCTACTGCGCCCTCACCGGCCACCCCGAACCCGAGGTCTTCCACACCAACGAGGGCCACGCCGGCTTTCTCGGCCTCGAACGCATCCGGGAACTCCAGAACCGGGGACTCGACCACGGCGCCGCGCTCGAAACGGTACGGGCCGGCACCGTGTTCACCACCCACACCCCCGTCGCCGCGGGCATCGACCGGTTCGAACGCGAGCTCGTCGCCCGCCACTTCGGCGACGGCGGCGAAATGCCCGGCGTCGACGTCGCGCGCATCCTCGCCCTCGGCACCGAGGACTACCCGGGCGGCGAGCCGGCCCTGTTCAACATGGCGGTGATGGGTCTGCGGCTCGCCCAGCGGGCCAACGGGGTCTCCACCCTGCACGGCTGCGTCAGCCGGGAGATGTTCGCCGGGCTGTGGCCCGGGTTCGACCCGGACGAAGTGCCGATCACGTCCGTCACCAACGGGGTGCACGCCCCCACCTGGGTGGCTCCGGAGGTGTTCCGGCTCGGAGCGCAGCGGATCGGCGCGGACCGTGCCGAGGAAGCCCTCTCCGTCGGGTCCTCGCCCCGGTGGGATGCCGTCGCCGACGTCCCGGACACCGACATCTGGGAGCTGCGCCGCCTGTTGCGGGAGCACCTCGTCACGGAGGTGCGGGCGCGGCTCCGCCGCTCGTGGCGGCAGCGCGGCGCCGGTGAGGCCGAACTCGGCTGGATCGACGGCGTCCTCGATCCGGGCGTCCTCACCATCGGCTTCGCCCGCCGCGTCCCCTCGTACAAGCGGCTCACCCTCATGCTGAAGGACCCGGACCGGCTGACCCGGCTGCTCCTGCACCCGGAGCACCCGGTGCAGATCGTCGTCGCGGGCAAGGCGCACCCGGCGGACGACGGTGGCAAGCAGCTGATCCGGGAGCTGGTGCGGTTCGCCGACGACCCGCGGGTGCGGCATCGGATCGTGTTCCTGCCCGACTACGGCATGGCCGTGGCCCAGAGGCTCTATCCGGGCTGCGACGTGTGGCTCAACAATCCGCTGCGGCCGCTCGAGGCCTGCGGCACCTCCGGGATGAAGGCGGCCCTCAACGGCTGCCTCAACCTCTCGGTGCGGGACGGCTGGTGGGACGAGTGGTACGACCCGGACTTCGGCTGGTCCATCCCCACGGCGGACGGCGAGGGCGTCGACGAGGAACGCCGCGACGACCTGGAGGCGAACGCCCTCTACGAACTCCTCGAGCAGCGGGTCGCGCCGCGCTTCTACGACCGGGGCGCCGACGGTCTGCCCGGACGGTGGATCGAGATGGTGCGCCAGACCCTGGTCCGGCTCGGGCCCAGGGTCGTCGCCGGGAGGATGGTCCGTGAGTACGTGGAGCGCCTGTACGCCCCGGCGGCCGCAGCCCGTCGGGAACTCGATCCGGCGGCCGCCGCGGAACTGGCCGGGTGGAAGGCCCGGGTACGGGAGTCCTGGCCGCAGGTCGCGGTCGGTCACGTGGAGACGGGGGCAGCCGGTGAGCCCGTCGGGAACACGGAACTCGGCTCGACACTGACCGTGTCGGCCCGGGTCTCGCTCGGCGGTCTCACTCCGGGCGACGTCGAGGTGCAGGTCGTCTCGGGACGGGTGGCCCCGCTGCACGGTCCGGAAGAGCCGGCGGAGGGGGACCGGATCGCCGATCCGGTCACCGCGGCGCTGAAGCCGGCGAGCGGGCCGGACACCGAGGGGCTGTGGCTGTACGAGGGCCCCCTGGCGCTGGACCGCACCGGCGCCTTCGGCTGCACCGTGCGGATCCTGCCCGCCCACCGGCTGCTGTCCTCCGGCGCCGAGCTGGGACTGATGGCCGTACCACCGTCGGGCGCTGCGGCGACGGCCGGCGTACTGATGCGCTGACCCGGCCTCACGCGGCAGGACGTGGAGGGGCGGTGCCCGGGGAAATCCTGGCGACTCCCCCGGGCACCGCCCGGTCGGTGGGCGGGTGGGGTGCGCGGTCCGCGCACCTCACCCGCCGTGGAACGGCCGGCCCTCGGTCAGAAGGTCAGCTTCCAGCTGTTGATGTAGCCCGTGTCGCCGCTGTAGACGTCCTGGACGCGGAGCTTCCAGGTGCCGCTCGCGGTCTCCGACGAGGCGTTGACGGTGTAGGTCGCCTTCACGTCCGGGTCCCAGTCCCAGATGTCCGAGTTCTTCAGGCGGTAGGCCGTGCCGTCGGGGGCGAGCAGGTCCACGACCAGGTCACCGCGGTAGCTGTGGACGATGTCCACGTCCACCTCGAGGGCGCTGGGGGCGCTCCCGGTGCGGTTGACGTTGATCGACGAGGTGACCGCGGCGCCCGCGTCCGGGATCGAGACGTCCGTGGTGTTCTCGAAGACGTTCGAACCCGTGGTGTTGATCGTCCAGGTGAAGGACGCCGTGCCGGTCTTGCTCGCCGAGTCCCGCACGGTGACCACGGTGCTGCTGGTGCCCACGGCGGTGGGTGTGCCCGAGATCAGGCCGGTCGAGGAGTTGATCGACATGCCGGCCGGCAGCCCGGTGGCGGAGTAGGTCAGGGCGCCCGCGTTGCTGCTGCTGGCCTGGATCTGCAGGCTCGCGGCCGTGTTGACCTTGCTGGTCTGGTTGCCCGGGTTGACGACCGTGACTCCGTCGACGATCCGGCTGCCCACATTGACGCCGGCCCAGGCGTTGGCCACCGCGTTGTACGTCGCGGTGCCCTGGCCGAACAGGTCGGCTGCGGCCTGGAGGGTCGCCGTACGGGCCCCGGCGTAATTGGTGTTCGAGGTCATGTACGTGGTCAGGGCCCGGAACCAGATCTTCTCGGCGTTGGCCCGGCCGATGCCGGTGACCGGCAGGCCGTCCGACGTGGGGCTGTCGTAGCTGACGCCGTTGACGGTCTTGGCGCCGCTGCCCTCGGAGAGCATGTAGAAGAAGTGGTTCGCGATGCCGGACGAGTAGTGCACGTCGACGTTGCCGACACCCGAGTACCAGTAGTCCTTGGACGCGCCGTCCTTGCTCGGCTTGTCCATGTAGCGCAGCGGGGTGCCGTCGCCGTTGATGTCGATCTTCTCGCCGACGAGGTAGTCGCCCACGTCCTGGGCGTTGTCGGCGTTGAACTCGACGGCGGCGGCGAAGATGTCGGAGGTGGCCTCGTTGAGGCCGCCGGACTCGCCGCTGTAGACGAGGTCGGCGGTGGCCGAGGTGACGCCGTGGGTCATCTCGTGCGCGGCGACGTCGATCGAGGTGAGCGGGTGGGTGTTGCCCGAGCCGTCACCGTAGGTCATGCAGAAGCAGGAGTCGTCCCAGAAGGCGTTGACGTAGTTGTTGCCGTAGTGGACGCGCGAGTAGGCGCCGACGCCGTCACCGCGGATGCCGCTGCGACCGTGCACGTTCTTGTAGTAGTCCCAGGTCAGGGCAGCGCCGTAGTGTGCGTCCACGCCCGCGGTCTGGAGGTTCGAGGCAGTGCCGTCGCCCCAGGTGTCGTCCGGGTCGGAGAACAGCGTCCCGGTGCCCGACGTGCCGTGGTTGAGGTTGTATGTCTTGTGGCTGCCGCGGGCGGTGTCGGTCATGGTGTACGACGGGGCGGTGCCGATCGTCACCTGGCCGGTGTACATGCTGTTGCCGATGCCGGTCTTGATCGCCTCGTAGTCGAACAGCTTCTTGCCGGTGCGTGCGTCGGTGACGACGTGCAGTTCACTGGGCGTGCCGTCGTGCTGGAGCCCGCCGACGACGGTCTCCCAGGCCAGGACGGGCTTGCCCTGCGCAGCCCAGATCACCTTGCGGGGCGCCTTCTCGGCCGCGATCTTCTTCGAGCCCTCGGCCTTGGCCGCCCTGACCGCCGACTTCTCCGCCGCGGCCCGGCTGACGGCCGCCTTCGTGGTCGCCGGCGTCAGACGGGCCTTGAACGCCTTCGTGACGCCTTTGCGGGCACCGTTCCCGGTCTCGTGGACGACCATGTCGCCGCCCAGGACCGGCAGGCCGTCGTAGGTGCGTTCGTAGCGGGTGTGCACGGTGCCGTCCGCGTCCTTGGCGACGTCGCGGACAACAAGCCGCTCCTTGGCGCCCAGACCGAGTTCCTCGGCCGCCTCGGCCTTGGTGGCGTTGGCGTCCTTGAGCAGCTCGGCCCGCTGCGAGGGGGACAGCTTGACGGGCAGCGCACCGGAGCGCGGCTGGGCCTGGATCTTCGACGTGCCGTCCGCCTGCGCCGGTCCGGCGGTCGCGGGGCCGGCCTGGACGCCGACGGCGAGCATGGCTGCGGCGGTCACCAGGGCGCCGGCCGATGTGGCGCGGCGGGCACGCCTCGAGGGATGGGATCTCACGCAGACTCCTTCTGCTGCGGCCGCGCGGTCGGACGCGACCCGGGGGGACCGGACGGCTGGGTGGACCGTCCGGGCAGAGCAGGCAGTGCGCTGCGGGGGGAGGAGGTGCCGAGGTGCGGACCGGAGGACGGGAGAGGGGCTGTGGGGGCCGCGCTCCGGTCGAGGGAAGACTGTCAGCTGCCGGGCCGGATGTCAGGAGCGCATCAACAAGTTGGCCGAGATGCGTCCGTTGACAGTGCGACAGGATCCGCATTCCGGAACGCCGCTGCCCGGGACCGACGGGGTCCCGGGCAGCGGCATGCGGTGTCCGGCCGCTTCGCACCGGCCGGGTGCGGGCCTGCGGTGTCCGGATCAGAAGGTGAGCTTCCAGCTGTTCAGGGTGCCCACGTCGGCCGAGGCGTTGTCCCGGACCTTGAGCGTCCAGGTGCCGTTGGCGGTCTCCGTGAAGGCGTTGACCGTGAAGGTCTCCTTCACGTTGTCCGCGGAGTTGCCGGCCTCACGGGCCAGCAGGTGGTGCACGGCACCGCTCGGGGCGACCAGGTCGATCGTCAGGTCACCGCGCCAGGTGTGCGTGATGTCGACGGCGACCTTCAGCTCGGAAGGAGCGTTCCCCTTGACGCCCGAGACGGCGATGGGCGAGGAGACGGCGTCACCGCGGTCCGGGATGGCGATCGGGGTGGAGTTCTCGAACGTCACGCCCAGCACCTTGCTCACCTGCCAGGCGAAGGTGGTGTCCGCCTTCTTGCCCGCCTGGTCGGTGACGACGACTGTCACGTTCTGCGACCCCGACTTGGCCGGGGTTCCGGAGATGAGACCGGTGGAGCTGTTGATGCGCAGCCCCCTGGGCAGCCGCACGGCGCTGTAGCGCAGCGGCCCCGGGGTGTTGCTGGTCGCCTCGATCTGCAGGCTGTCCGGGACGCCGACGGTCGCGGTCTGGTCGCCCGGCGGGATCAGGTCGACCCCGTCCACGATCGGACGGCCGACATTGACGCCGGCCCAGGCGTTGGCCACCTCGTTGTACGTCGGGCTGCTCTGGCCGAACAGGTCGGCTGCGGCCTGGAGGGTCGCCGTACGGGCTCCGGCGTAGTCGGTGTTCGACGTCATCCGCTCGGTCAGCGCCTTGAACCAGATCTTCTCGGCGTTGGCCCGGCCGATGCCGGTGACCGGCAGGTCGTTCCAGGTGGGGCTGTTGTAGTCGACGCCGTTGACGGTCTTGGCGCCGCTGCCCTCGGAGAGCAGGTAGAAGAAGTGGTTGGCGACACCGGAGGAGTAGTGGACGTCGACCCCGCCGAGGCCGTCGTACCAGTAGTCCTTGGACGCGCCGTCCTTACTGGGCTCGTCCATGTAGCGCAGCGGGGTGCCGTCACCGAAGATGTCGATCTTCTCGCCGACGAGGTAGTCGCCCACGTCCTGGGCGTTGTCGGCGTTGAACTCGACGGCGGCGGCGAAGATGTCGGAGGTGGCCTCGTTGAGGCCGCCGGACTCGCCGCTGTAGACGAGGTCGGCGGTGGCCGAGGTGACGCCGTGGGTCATCTCGTGCGCGGCGACGTCGATCGAGGTGAGCGGGTGGGTGTTCGCATCGCCGTCACCGTAGGTCATGCAGAAGCAGGAGTCCTGCCAGAAGGCGTTGACGTAGTTGTTGCCGTAGTGGACGCGCGAGTAGGCGCCGACGCCGTCACCGCGGATGCCGCTGCGACCGTGCACGTTCTTGTAGTAGTCCCAGGTGAGAGCCGCGCCGTAGTGTGCGTCCACGCCCGCGGTCTGCGCGTTGCCCGCAGTTCCGTCGCCCCAGGTGTCGTCCGGGTCGGAGAACAGCGTCCCGGTGCCGGACGAGCCGTGGTTGAGGTCGTAGGTCTTGTGGTCCCCGCGGGCGGTGTCGGTCATGGTGTACGACGGGGCGGTGCCGGCGGTCCCGATGGCGACCTGGCCGGTGTACATGCTGTTGCCGATACCCGTCTTGACGGCTTCGTAGGAGTAGAGCTCCTTGCCGGAGTCCGCGTCGGTGACGACGTGCAGTTCACTGGGCGTGCCGTCGTGCTGGAGCCCGCCGACGACGGTCTCCCAGGCCAGGACGGGCTTGCCCTGCGCGGCCCAGATCACCTTGCGGGGCGCCTTCTCGGCCGCGATCTTCTTCGAGCCCTCGGCCTTGGCCGCCCTGACCGCCGACTTCTCCGCCGAGGAGGAGGCGAAGCCGGCCCTCGTGTCCGCCACCCGGACCTCCGCCCTGGTGGCCTTGCTGACGCCGGAGGTCGTCCCGCTCGCCTCACGGTGCACCACGAGGTCGCCGCCGAGCACGGGCAGCCCGTCGTAGGTGCGCTCGTAGCGGGTGTGCGTGGTGCCGTCCGCGTTCTTGACGACGTCGCGGACGACGAGCTTCTCCTTCGCGCCCAGCCCGAGCTCTTCGGCGGTCTCGGCCCGGGTGGCGTTGGCGTCCTTGAGCAGCTCGGCCCGTTGCGCGGGGGACAGCTTCACGGGCAGTGCGCCGGAGCGCGGCCGGGCGTGGTCGGACTTGCCGGCCACCTGGGCGGTGCCGGCGGTCGCGGGGCCGGCCTGGACGCCGACGGCGAGCATGGCTGCGGCGGCCACCAGGACGCCGGCCGACGTGGCGCGGCGGGCACGCCTCGAGGGATGGGATCTCACGCAGGACTCCTTCTGCTGTGGCACCGCGCGGTCGGACGCGGGCCGGGACGACCCGGGCAAGCCCTCGGGGCGGGTCCGGGTGGAGCAGGCAGTGCGCTGCGGGGGGAAGGAGGTGCTCGGAACGGACCGGTGGGCGGAAACGACTGTGGGGGCCGCACGCCGGTCGACGGAAGAGTGTCACGGATTGCCGCGAAGGTCAGCCGTGCGACGGCAAGTTGGCCGGGATGGACCCGTTGACAGCCCGGCGGCACGGTTGCCGGGACCGGGTCCGGACAACCGCGGGTGCGCGGTACGCCGCCGGGAGCCTCCGCGCGCCCGGCCGGGTGACGTCCGCCGCCGCCTCACGCGCGCTCCCGCGCCGCGCATGTGAGGGTGGGCGGACCGGCTCGCCGTGCGCCGCCCTCGCGCGCCCGGTGGGTTCAGCCACGAAGAGGCACGAGGACGCGCCATGGTTGCTGCGCAGGACACCCGGCGAATCTGGTACCAGAGCTTCACCGATCCGGACGTGGACGCTCCGTACTTCTCCCGGCTGACGGGGCGGATCCGCGACGTGGCCGGCCCCGGTTTCGACGTCGTCGCCCACGGGATCTCCCCCGGGGACCGCCATCTGCACCCGTTGAGCGAGATGCGGTGCGCCGTGCAGACGGTGCGCAACGCCATCAGGGCCGAACGTGAGGGCTACGAGGCTTTCGTGATCGGCCATTTCCCGGAGCCGGGGCTGGCCGAGGCGCGCGCCGCTGTCGACATCCCGGTGATCGGGCTGGGGGAGTCGGCCATGCTGCACGCGTGCACCCTGGGGCGCCGGATCGGACTGGTCACCATCAGCCCGGTGTTCGTTCCGGATCACCAGGAGCAGATCGTGCGGTACGGGCTCGAGCGCCGTGTGGTCGCAGTTCGGGCCGTCGAGACGCAGGTCGCCGACTACAACCGGGCATTCACCGATCCCGAGGCGTACCGGCGCCTCAAGGAGGAGTTCTCGTACCAGGTCGAACCCCTGCTGGAACTCGGGGTGGACGTCATCATCCCGTCCGGGGGCTACCCGATGATGGTGTTCGGCCGCGAGCACGGCTTCGAGGTCGGCGGCGCCCTGGTGCTCGACGGGCTGCCCGTGGCCGTGCTCGCCGCGGAGACGGCGATCAGGCTGCGCCGGCTGAACGGCACCGGGGCGAGCCGTACACCCGGTCAGGCACTGCCCTCCACCGAGGCGGTGGAGGAGTTCCTCGCCTCCCACTGAGCCTGCGGGCGTGTGCCGGGGCCGCCCCCGTGCGGGACGGCCCGGTCCGGTCAGACCAGGCTGTCCCGCCACGCCTGGTGCAGCCGCGCGAAGCGCCCGCTGCCCGCGACGAGCTCCTGCGGGGTGCCGTCCTCGACGATCCGGCCGTCCGACATCACCAGCACCCGGTCGGCGATCTCCACCGTGGACAGACGGTGGGCGATCACGACCGCCGTACGCCCTTGCAGCACGGTGTCCATGGCGCGCTGCACCGCCCGCTCACCGGGGATGTCCAGCGACGACGTCGCCTCGTCGAGGATCAGCACCCCGGGGTCGGCGAGCAGGGCCCGTGCGAAGGCAACCAACTGGCGCTGACCGGCGGAGATCCGGCCGCCCCGCTTGCGCACATCGGTGTCGTAGCCGTCGGGCAGCGCGGCGATGAAGTCGTGCGCGCCGATCGCCTTCGCGGCCGCCTCGATCTCGTCGCGGGTGGCGTCGGGGCGGCCGATCGAGATGTTCTCCGCCACGGTGCCGGAGAACAGGAACGCCTCCTGCGTCACCATCACCACACCGCGCCGCAACTCGGAGGTGGCGAGATCACGCAGATCGACACCGTCCAGCAGCACCCGCCCGCCCGTGGGGTCGTAGAACCGGGCCAGCACCTTCACCAGCGTCGACTTGCCGGCTCCGGTCGTGCCGACGACCGCGGTCGTCCTTCCGGCCGGCAGCGTCAGGTCGAAGCGGGGCAGCACCTCCGCGCCTGTCCGGTAGGCGAACGAGACGCCCTCGAACACGACCTCGCGGCCAGGCGCTCGAGCCGGACGCGGGGGCAGCGGCCGCGGACAGGCCGGTTCCGGGACGGACGGACGCTGTGCCAGCAGGCCGGCGATCTTCTCCAGTGAGGCAGCTGCCGACTGGTAGGAGTTGAGGAACATGCCCAGCCGGTCGATCGGATCGTAGAGCCGCCGGAGATACAGCACCGCCGCGGCCAGCACTCCGAGCGCGAGCCCGCCCGACGCCACCCGGTAAGCACCCCACAGCACGATGGCCGCCACCGCCGTGTTCGCGATCAGCCGGGACGACACCACGTAGCGGGCCATCTCCAGGATCGCGTCGCCGTTGACCCGCTCGTGCCGCCCGTTGAGCTCATCGAAGTGCGCGTCGTTGGCGCGCTCGCGCCGGAACGCCTGCACCGGGCGGATGCCGTTCATCGTCTCGGTGAACTTCACGATCACCGCAGCGATGGCCGTGGACCGCTTGCTGTACACCCGGGCGGACCGGCGCTGGAAGGACCGCACCATGCGCTGCAGCGGGACGAACGAGACGAGCGCCGCGGCCCCCAGGCCCCAGTCGAGGTAGAACAGCAGGCCGGTGATGTACACGATCGACAGGCAGACCGCGAGCAGTTCTTCCAGGCCCTCGTTGAGGAGTTCGCGCAGCGACTCGACGTCGGTCGTCGCGCGAGAGATCAGCCGGCCGGAGGTGTACTGCTCGTGGAAGTCCAGGCTCAGTACCTGGGCATGACGGAAGATCCGGTCCCGCAGGTCGAGCAGCACGTCCTGGCTGACCCGGGCGGAACTGCGCACGAAGGCGTACTGGAGCCCTCCGGATGCCAGCGCGCACAGCGCGTACCCGGCGGCCACCGCGGCCAACGGCCCGTACACCCCGGAACGCAGGGCCGGGACCGCGCGGTCGATGGCGAACGCGACGAGCAACGGCCCGGCCTGCACGGCGCCCTGCTGAAGCAGCAGAAGCACCGCGGCGACCAGGACCCGACCACGTCGGGGAGAGAGCAGCGAACCGAGCAGAGCCCGGGAGGCCCCGGGCGGAGCGGGCAGGGTGTCCTGGTCCGCCGGGACCTCGGGCGGCGGGGGCTCCGGCCGGCCGTCCTCCTCCACCGGCAGTCCGGTGGGTGCAGTGGTCATCGCGCCGGTCTCCCCTCGTGTCCGTGCGCCGGGCGCACCGTCGGAGCGTCGGCCGGGAGGAGGGCGGACGGACCGTGACCCTCCTGCGGGCTTCCGGACATCAGCGTCCGGTACTCCGCACTGGTGTGCAGCAGTTCGTGGTGGGTGCCCACGGCGCTGATCCGGCCACCGGACAGCAGGGCCACCCGGTCCGCGAGCAGGACGGTGGACGGTCGGTGGGCCACGACGAGGGCGGTCGTCGTGGCCAGCACCTCGCGCAGGGCCGCCTCGACCAGGGCCTCGGTGTGCACGTCGAGGGCGGACAGCGGGTCGTCGAGTACGAGGAAGCGGGGCCCGCCCACGACCGCCCGCGCGAGGGCGAGGCGCTGGCGCTGGCCGCCCGACAGGCTGAGCCCCTGCTCGCCCACCTCGGTCGCGGCGCCGGCGGGGAGGTTGCGCACGAAGCCGGCCTGAGCGACGCCCAGGGCCCGGTCGAGTTCGGCCGGCCCGCCGCCCTCCATGCCCATCAGTACGTTCTCCGCGGCGGTCGCGGAGAAGAGAGTGGGTTCCTCGAAGGCGACGGCCACCAGTTCGCGCAACCGGGCGCGGGTCAGCCCGGTGATGTCCGCACCGTCCAGGGTGATCCGCCCGCGGGTGGTCTCGTGCAGCCGGGGGACGAGTGCCGTCAGCGTCGTCTTGCCGCTGCCCGTGGCGCCGACCAGGGCCAGTGTCTCGCCGTGCCGGATGTGCAGATCGACGCCGCGCAGCACGGGCGGTACGTCGGCGGGGGAGTCGGGGTAGGCGAATTCCACGCCTTCGAACCGGAGTCCGTCCTCCCGGACGGACTCGGTGCGGGGTGCGGAGGCGCGGGCGTCCCCCTGCGCGGCCTCGGGTTCGTCCATCACCTCGAAGAAGCGGTCGGTTGCCGTCGCCGAGTCGTTGCTCATGGCGATGAGGAACCCGATCGACTCCACCGGCCAGCGCAGCGCGAGGGCGGTGGAGAGGAAGGCGACGAGCGTACCCGCGGACAGGGTCCCGTCGGCCACCTGCAGCGTCCCGAGCACCAGGGCGGCCCCGATCGCCAGCTCCGGCAGCGCCATGATGAGGGCCCACAGCCCGGCGAGCAGACGCGCCTTGCGCAGCTCCGTGCTGCGCAGGCTCCGCGAGAGCGTGGCGAAGGCCCGGGCCTGGCTGCGGTTGCGCCCGAAGCCCTTGATGATGCGGATGCCGAGCACGCCCTCCTCGACGACCGTCGTCAGATCACCCACCTGGTCCTGTGCGGTGCGGGCGACCTTGGAGTACTTCGTCTCGAACAGCGAGCACAGGACGACCAGCGGGATCACCGGTGCGAGCAGCACCAGGCCGAGCAGCCAGTCCTGGAGCAGCAGGATGACGAACCCGACGGCGATGGTCGTTCCGTTGACCAGGAGGAAGGTCAGCGGGAACGCCAGGAACATGCGCACCAGCTGAAGGTCCGTGGTGGCCCGGGAGAGCAACTGGCCCGACGGCCACCGGTCGTGGAACGACACCGGGAGCCGCTGGAGCCGCCGGTAGAAGGCGGAGCGCATCGCGGCCTCGACCCCGGCGAGGGGGCGCGCCACGAGCCAGCGGCGGAAACCGAACAGCACGGCCTCCAGCACCCCGAGGCCCAGAAGCAGCGCGCCGCCCAGCCACACCCCGCCGGGGTCCCGCCCCGCGACCGGACCGTCGACCAGCCACTTCAGCACGAGTGGGATGACAAGGCTCAGGCACGAGGCGATCACAGCCACGAAGGCTGCCGTGAACAGCCGTACCCGTACCGGCCGGACATACGGCCACAGGCGCAGCAGCGACCGCACGACCGAGCGGGGGCGCTCTTGGCTGGGGGAATCGGCTGAGGCAGACATCAGCAGCGAGACTACGTTTCGGGGCTGACAACGCCCACCGTTTTTCCTGCGTCCGGCCGATACCGCACCGGGGCTCCCCGGACGGTCCGCCGAGCCGGACGGCCGCTCGCCGGGCCGGAAGTCCGCCCCGTGCCCCGTGCTGCGGACGAGAGGGAAGGACACGGGCCGTTCCGCCCGAACCGGTGGTTCCCGTCCCACCATGGGGCGTACCCCAACGTTTCCCCGGCCGCGGATGATCGTTGGGTTCGGCGTGAGACAGGTAGTCAGGCGCGCGGTGCGCGCAGCGGCGGGAGTGCTCGTCGCATCCGTGTTCGTGACGCTGGCGGGGTGCGATGCGGGCGGTTCCGGGGCCGACGACAAGGGCGCGGGCCCGGCCGGCATCAGGATCCGTCCGGCCGACGGGGAGCGGGGCGTACGGGGCACGGACCCGGTCGAGGTCACCGTCGCCTCCGGCCGGCTGGAGCGGGTGCGGCTGGTACGCAGCGGCGACGCACTGAACCGCCCCGTGCCCGGAACGTTCAGCTCCGGCGGGCAGCGGTGGCGGTCGACGGCGGAACGGTTGCGGGGCGGCAGCCGCTATGCCGTGGACGTGGTGGCCGTCGACCGCAGCGGCCGGCGGTCCGCGCATCATTCGACCTTCACCACGCGGGTGCCGGTGCACCGGTTCATCGGCTTCTTCAAGCCGGAGCACCGCTCGACGGTCGGAACGGGCACCATCGTGTCCCTGGAGTTCACCCACCCGGTCACGGACCGGGTGGCCGTCGAGCGGGCGATCCGGGTCCGCGCGCTGCCGGCCGTCCCGGTGGCGGCCCACTGGTTCGGCCCGCGGCGGCTCGACTTCCGGCCGCGGACGTACTGGGCGCCGGGCACCCGGGTCACCATGACCCTGCGGCTGCGCGGGGTGAAGGCGGCGCCGGGGGCGTTCGGGATCCAGTCGAAGACGGTGCAGTTCACCATCGGGCGCAGCCAGGTCAGTACGGTCGACGCGGCCGCCCATCTGATGCGGGTGCGGCGCGACGGCCGGCAGCTGACCGTCATCCCGATCACCGCCGGCCGGCGCGAAACCCCCACCTACAACGGAAAGATGGTGGTGATGGAGCGGTACGACGTGACCCGGATGGACGGGGACACGGTCGGATTCGGCGGGGAGTACGACATCCCGGACGTGCCGCACGCCATGCGACTGACCAGGTCCGGCACGTTCCTGCACGGCAACTACTGGGCCCCGGAGCGGATTTTCGGCTCGGACAACACCAGCCACGGGTGCATCGGGCTCCACGACGTACGCGGTGGCGGTGGATCGCAGTTGCCCACGCCCGCCGCCTGGTTCTACGCCAACTCGATGGTGGGCGACGTGATCGAGGTGGTCAACAGCAACGACCGGACGGTCGCTCCCGACAACGGCTACGGCGGCTGGAACATGTCCTGGGAGGACTGGAAGGCGGGTTCGGCACTGGACTGATCCCACGAATTCCCCCTTCCACAGGTCGACTTGGGACTGATCCGTGACAATCGCGGGGATCTCTCTGTCACGACCGTGTGATTGGCTTGAGAGGGCGCTGCCGTGCGCCGGGGCAGCCTTCCTCCCAGTGGGAACGGGAGGGCGGAACGCGGTCCGTCGACGCGGGCCGTGCGAGGGGAGAGTCGTGTGAACATGCAGCCGATATCGGGGACACCGGGCTGGTGGCGTTGTCGGCGGGGCAGCAGGACCGGGGCGGCCCTGCTGATCGGGGCCGTATTGCTGGGGGTCACAGCGTGCGGAGGCGGTGCGGATGCCGCCGACGGCAGTGGCAGGAACGGGGGCAAGGGGGGCGAGGTCGACACCCGTCCGTCCAGGGCCGAGCTGAAGATCGCACCCAAGGACGGGGCCAAGGGGGTGGACACCTCCGGCGAGTTCGAGGTGACCGTCACGAAGGGTCGGCTGACGTCCGTCGAGGTCGCGGACTCCGACGGCAAGGCCGTCGACGGGAGGATCACCAAGGGCGGCACCGTCTGGAAGCCGAGCCGTCATCTGCAGACCTCGACCAAGTACACCGTGGATGCCGTGGCGAAGGACGCCGACGGCCGCCGGGCGGCCGAGCACGCGAGCTTCACCACGCTGGACCCGAAGGCCACGTTCATCGGTTACTTCACGCCGGAGGACGGTTCCGAGGTCGGCGTCGGCATGCCGGTGTCGATCCGCTTCAGCCGGGGCATCACCGACCCCGGCGCGGTGGAGAAGGGCATCGAGGTGACGGCCTCGCCCTCGGTGCCGATCGAGGGGCACTGGTTCGGCAACGACCGGCTGGACTTCCGTCCCGAGGAGTACTGGAAGCCCGGTACGAAGGTGACGCTCAAGCTGGCGCTGGACGGCGTCGAGGGCCGCCCCGGCGTCTACGGCAAGCAGGCGAAGACGGTGAAGTTCACCATCGGGCGCAGCCAGGTCAGCGTGGTCGACGCCAAGTCGAAGAAGATGACCGTCGAGCGCGACGGCAAGGTCATCAAGAAGATCCCCATCACATCCGGCTCGCCGTCGAACCCCACGTACAACGGGCAGATGGTGATCAGCGAGAAGTACCGGGTCACCCGCATGAACGGCGAGACGGTCGGCTTCGACGACGAGTACGACATCAAGGACGTGCCGCACGCCATGCGGCTCAGCACGTCCGGCACGTTCATCCACGGCAACTACTGGGCGGGCCAGTGGACGTTCGGACGCCAGAACGCCAGCCACGGCTGCGTGGGCCTGTTCGATGCGCGCGGCGGCGGGGACAAGTCCACGCCGGCCGCCTGGTTCTTCCGCAACTCGATGATCGGCGACGTGGTCGAAGTGAAGAACTCCAAGGACAAGAAGATCCAGCCCGACAACGGACTCAACGGCTGGAACATGGACTGGGACGAGTGGAAGGCCGATCAGTAGGTCGGCCGACCGCGAACGGGACCGGGTGCGGTGTGACCGAGCGCACCCGGTCCCGTTCGGGTTGACGACCGTTAACCTGCGGGCATGACTGTGCATCTTGAGGTCGCTGAAGGCGTCGGCACGATCCGGCTGGACCGGCCGCCGATGAACGCGCTGGACATCGCCGTCCAGGACCGGCTGCGGGAGCTCGCCGAGGAGGTGAGCCGGCGGGAGGACGTCCGCGCCGTCGTGCTGTGGGGCGGAGAGAAGGTGTTCGCCGCCGGTGCGGACATCAAGGAGATGCAGGCCATGGACCATGCGGCCATGGTGGCCCGGTCCCGGGCCCTGCAGGACTCCTTCACCGCCATCGCCCGGATCCCCAAGCCCGTGGTCGCTGCGGTCACCGGCTACGCTCTCGGCGGGGGCTGCGAGTTGGCACTCTGCGCCGACATCCGCATCGCCGCCGAGGACGCGAAGCTCGGGCAGCCGGAGATCCTGCTCGGGCTCATCCCGGGAGCCGGCGGCACCCAGCGGCTGTCCCGTCTCATCGGCCCGTCGAAGGCCAAGGACCTGATCTTCACGGGCCGCATGGTGAAGGCGGACGAGGCCCTCTCGCTCGGTCTCGTCGACCGGGTCGTCCCGGCCGCGGACGTGTACCCGCAGGCGCACGCCTGGGCGGCGAAGCTCGCCCAGGGGCCCGCGATCGCGCTGCGCGCCGCGAAGGAGTCGGTGGACGCCGGTCTGGAGACCGACATCGAGACCGGCCTCGCCGTCGAACGCAACTGGTTCGCCGGGCTGTTCGCCACCGAGGACCGTGAGATCGGCATGCGGAGCTTCGTCGAGGACGGGCCCGGGAAGGCCAAGTTCCGCTGACGCCTGCGCGATGTCCTCCCGCTCCCCGGCTCCGGCTGCGGGGGCGGGGGCGGGAGGACACAACCGGGACGAGGGTTCCCCGGATGCGACGACGGGACTGCACGTGTGCAGAGGCCGTTGAAGTCACTGTGTGCGCCCGGGGTGAGGATTGAGTGGTTCCGCCCTCGGGGTGTCCTTCGGACGGCCATCATGGGGGACATGTCGGGCCTCGAGGGAGTGGAGCAGCCGTGGCGGGCCGCAGCTGCACGCGGCGGGCTGTGTCCCAGCGACGAACAGGCGATGAAGCTGCTCGAGCTCCACGGCAACCCGTCGGTCGCCGAGGTCTGTCTGCCGTCCCGCCCCGAATCGGCCGGTGTGGCACGGCGGTTGACGCACTCCGTCACCCTGCGCCTGTGGGCGCTCCCTCCCCAGACGGCGGACAGCGCCGTGCTGCTCGTCTCCGAACTCGTCGGCAACGCGGTACGCCATACCGGGGCACGTGTCTTCGGCCTGCGCATGCTGCGCCGCCGGGGCTGGATCCGGATCGAGGTCCGCGACCCGTCCCGGGGGCTTCCGTGCCTGATGCCCGTGCAGGAAATGGACACGAGCGGCCGGGGGGTCTTCCTGGTCGACAAGCTCTCCGACCGGTGGGGTGTGGATCTGCTGCCCCGCGGCAAGCGGACCTGGTTCGAGATGCGGGTCGCCGACCGCTGATCCGGCCGGACGCTCGGTACGCGAGGAGGCCTGTGGCCCGTCCGGTCGTGACGGGCCACAGGCCTCCTCGCGCATGGCGCCGCCGGAACGGAAGGGGGGGTGTTCGGCAGCGTGCGCCCGCGAACTGCCTGGTCAGGGCCGCTCGCGTCGTTGACTATTGCAGCCGCCTCGCAGCTCCGACAAAGCGACACCGTGCTCGTACGAGGGCAAACGATGACAGGCCGGTACTGCGTTCGGAGGTGAGATGGGCCACCCGCCCCGGCAGTGCGTGACTGTCGCGGGGGTGCGACTCGGTGCATGCGGGCCGGGTGCCGCGACGACGGGCCAAGGACACGCAAAATGAGCAAACGGGGCAATGGCGGGGATGACTCGTTCGCTGTCCTTGAATGACTGTGGCCCTGCCGACGCCGAGCCGAGGCGCCGGCACCGGCCGGCCCGTACTGCGGGGAGCGGTCGCCGCGCCGATCGCGATCCCGACGACCCCACCGCCGCGGATGCGGGCGGTGACGACGACGGAGCTGCGAACCGATGAGAACCACCGCTGTCCGCACCGCCGCACTCTTCACCGCCCTCCTCGGCCTCGCCACCGCCTGCTCGCACCCGTCCGGCGAGCAGAAGCGGCCCCCGGCCACCCGCACCGCCAGTCCCCGCGCCGCCGCGGCCCCGGCCGGCCTCCCGGGCATGCCGCCGCTCCTCGATCCGCAGGACGTGTACGCGGCCGACCGGCCGAACCGGCTCTCGCCCGTGGTCGAGGACTTCCCGCCGCGCGTCTACGTGCCCAACTCCAACTCCGGCACGGTGTCGGTCATCGACCCCGCGAAGTTCAAGGTGGTCGCGACGATCCCGGTGGGGGAACAGCCCCAGCATGTCGTGCCGTCCTGGGACCTGAAGACCCTGTGGGTCAACAACAACCGCGGCCACACGCTCACCCCCATCGACCCGGCCACCGGAAAGGCCGGCAAGCCGGTCGAGGTCCACGACCCGTACAACCTGTACTTCACCCCCAACGGGAAGTACGCGATCGTCATGGCGTCGCTGGACCGGGAGCTGGTCTTCCGCGATCCGCACACCATGAAGGTGAGGAAGACCGTCCCGGTCTCCTGCTACGGCGTGAACCACGCCGACTTCTCCGCCGACGGCCGCTACTTCATCGTCTCCTGCGAGTTCTCCGGCGAACTGCTGAAGGTCGACACCGAGAAGATGAAGGTCGTCGGGCAGCGGCGGCTTCCGTTCGAGGGCGCCATGCCGCAGGACGTGAAGCTCTCGCCGGACGGTGACACCTGGTACGTCGCCGACATGATGGCCCACGGCGTGTGGGTACTCGACGGCGACAAGTTCACCGAACCCCGGCTGCTGCGGACCGGGCGCGGCGCCCACGGGCTCTACGTCAGCCGTGACTCGAAGTGGATGTACATCACCAACCGCGGCGAGGGGACCGTCTCGGTGCTCGACTTCCGGACCGGCGAACTCGACCGGAAGTGGCGCCTGCCGGGCGGGGGCAGCCCCGACATGGGGGGGCTGTCCAGTGACGGCAAGGTGCTGTGGCTGTCGGGACGCTACAACGCGGAGGTCTACGCGCTCGACACCCGCAACGGTGAGCTGCTCGCCCGCATCCCGGTGGGCAGCGGGCCGCACGGACTGGCCGTCTACCCCCAGCCCGGCCGGTACTCGCTCGGCCACACCGGCGTCTTCCGCTGACCGGCGGGGCGAGCGCTGCGGGACGTCGCGCCCCCGCGCCGGACAGGACCCGCCCGGGCGGCGAGGACATCAGTGATCCGGAACCGTGAACAGCACTTCTGCACCCACCGGTCGGTATCCGGCCGCCTGGAACGCGCGGACACTCGCCGCGTTGCCCACCGCCTGCTGGGCCCACACCGGGCCCCCGTCCGGCACCAGATGACGAGCGGCCCGTGCGAGGCGGCGGCCGAGCCCCCGCCCCCGTGCGCTCCCCCCGACCTCGATCGCCGCCTCCCAGCGGCCGGCCACTCCGCGCCCCAGGGCCAGGACGCCGCCCTCGGCCGTCCAGACGCGTACGTCGTCGCGGTGCCGCCGGGCCCGCACCACCCGTGGATGCGACGCATCACCGATCTCCTTCAGGGCCGTCTCGGGTGGCCCGGGGAGGGCGTGAGCCACCGTCAGCAGGTCGACGCAGCCGGCCGGGCGCCCGGTGCGGGCCGTCATGGCGGCGAGGAACCCGGGGGAGAGGGCCGCACCGAGCGGGTCGGTGTCCACCGCGCCCAGGGCCGTCCGGATCCACCCCGGATCCTCGTCGGTGAAGATCACGGCATGCGCCGTCAGTCCCAGGACCCCGGCCTCGCGCGGGGACGGCTGGGCGACGACGGTCGTCCCGCCGTCGGCCGGCGGGAAGCGTCCCCCCGCCGCCTCGCTCAGCAACTCCGCCAACTCGTCCACGTCGCACTCCTGTTCATCCCACACTCCTTGC
>NZ_JAMQGM010000025.1 GCF_023703325.1 Streptomyces meridianus | reverse complement strand
TCGCTGACCTGGCCGGGCGCGCCCGGGACACGGCAGCGGCGGCCCGCATTGACGAGGCGCCGCGCACCGACGGGGCGCCGGAGGCGGAACTGCGGCGGGCCGCCGAGGAGGCGGTGGCCCGCAGACGGCGCACCATCGAGCATGTGCATGAGCTGGCGGACCGCGCCGACCGGGCCGCCGCCGAACGGCGCTCCGCCGCCCGCCGCCTGGACGAGGCCGAGACCGAGGCCGGCCACACCGCGCGGCGGCAGGCCGAGGCGGAAGAAGCCGCCGAGGCGGCGGGCACGGACCTCGTCGCCCGCGTCCGCGCCCACCTCGACGCCTGTGAGGAACTCGCCGTCCCCGATCCCGTGGGGCTGCTCGACGCGACACAGGACTGGGTGACCCACTGCCAGGGGCCGAACCCGGCACGGGAGGCAGCCGGTCACGCCCATCGGGCACAGGCGGCGCACCTGGCCGACCGCGCCGCCGTCCTCGGACAGGAACTGGCCGGTCTCAAGGCCCGGCGTGCCGAGGCCGAGCGGGAGCTGGCCGAGTTGGAGGCGGGCGGCCAGCGCGGGCCGGCCGCTCCGCACACCCGTACCCCTGGCCTGCGCGAGCAGGCCTCGGGCGCGCCCCTGTGGCGGCTGGTCGAGTTCCGGGACCATGTCACCGCCGGTGAACGGGCGGGTCTGGAGGCCGCGCTGGAGGCGTCCGGGCTTCTGGACGCCTGGGTGTGCCCGGACGGTACCGCCCTGCGTGCGGACGGGCACGACGTCCTGCTGTCGCCCGCGGGCCCGCTGCCCGGGAGCACGCTCGCCGACGTGCTCCGCCCGGCCGTGGACAATGGCGAGCCCCGGGCCGCGGCGGTGGGCGAGCAGACCGTCGCCCGCCTGCTCGCCGGTGTCGGGCTCGGCGCGGGCGGCGACACCTGGGTGAGCGCGGACGGCCGCTTCCGCGTCGGCGCGCTGACCGGCGGCTGGTCGAAGCAGACCGCCGTGTACGTAGGTGAGGGCGCCCGCGAGGAGGCCCGCCGGACCCGCATCACCGCCCTGCACGGCGAACTCGCCGCATACGCCGAGGACATGGCTCGCCTCGACGCCGAACGCGCCGCGGTGGTCCGGCGACGCGGCACCCTGGACGCCGAACTGGCCGGCGTCCCCGACGACGATGCCCTGCGCCGGGCACACGCCCTCGCCGCCGCGGCTGCCGACGCCGCGCACCGGGCCGGCGCCCGCCGCGACGAGCGCGCCGCCGAACTCGCCGAGGCGTCCAGCCAAGAGGCCGAGGCGGCAACCGAACTCACCGACACCGCCGCCGCGGTGAACCTGCCCACGGACCGGGCGGACCTCGCCGCCGTCCGCCAGGGCCTGGCCGACCACACCGCCGTCCTCGCCGGTCTGTGGCCCGCGCTCGGCGAGCGCGCCGACGCGGCACGGGCCCTGGCCGACGAGCGCGCCGAAGCCCAGCGGGCCGAGGAAAGGGTGGCGGAGCTGGCCCGGCGTGCCGAGGAGGCAGCCCGTATCGCGACCGCGGCCGACGAGCGTCACGCCACTCTGCGCTCCACCGTCGGCGCCGCCGTGGCGGAGCTGGAGCGGCGCCTCGCCGACACCGCCGACGCCCTCGCCGCCTGCGACCGCGAGCAGGGCAGGGCACGCGAGGAGCACACGGCCGCAGACCGGCGCGCCCACCTGGCACTCGGGCACATCGAACGCCTGGACGTGGACGTCCTCGAGGCCACCGCGGCTCGCGCCGACGCCATCGCCGCACTCCAGCGGTTCACGGCCACCGGGCTGCTCGCCGTCGCCCTGCCTGAGGCGGCCGTACCGCCCTTGGACACCGGACCCTGGGCCGCCACCCCGGCCATCGCCCTCGCCCGCGCGATCGAGAGCGACCTGTCCGGCACCGACGACTCCGACGGCGCCTGGGAACGCGTGCAGAAGAAACTCAGCGAGGAGTACAAGAAGCTCCAGGACGCGCTCTCCCGGGGCGGTCACAGCACCTCGGCGCAGATGACCGAGGACGGCATGGTCGTCGAGATCGTCTACCAGGGCCGTACCCGGGGCGTCCCCGAGCTCGCCGAGGCCCTCGCCGCGGAGGTCGCCGAGCTGACCCGCATCCTGTCCGCGCACGAGCGGGAGATCCTGGAGACCCACCTGCTGACCGAGGTCGCCGGCACCCTCCAGGAGCTGATCGGCGCCGCCGAGCGCCAGGTGCAGGCCATGAACGCCGAACTGAAGGAGCGGCCCACCTCCACCGGCATGAGACTGCGGCTCGTCTGGCGCCCCTCCCGCAAGGCTCCGGCCGGGCTCGCGCAGGCCCGCGAGCGGCTGCGCCAGTCCGCCGACGCCTGGACGGCCGAGGACCGGGCCGCGGTCGGCGAGTTCCTGCAGGCCGAGATCGCCCGCCGCCAGGCCGAGGACACCGCGGGAACCTGGCTGGAGGTGCTGACCGCGGCCCTGGACCACCGCGCCTGGCACGAGTTCGGCATCGAACGCCACCAGCACGGCAAATGGGTCCCCGCCACCGGGCCGGCCTCCAGCGGCGAGCGCGTCCTGGCCGTGAGCGTGCCGCTGTTCGCAGCGGCCTCCTCCAACTACGCCACCGCCGCCCCGCACGCCCCCCGGCTGGTCACCCTGGACGAGGCCTTCGCCGGCGTCGACGACGACTCCCGCGCCAAGTGCCTCGGCCTGCTGCACGCCTTCGACCTGGACGTGGTGATGACCTCCGAACGCGAATGGGCCTGCTACCCCCAGGTCCCCGGCATCGCCATCGCCCAACTCTCCCGCGTCGACGAGATCCCGGCGGTCCTGGTGACCCGCTGGGAGTGGGACGGGACCGCACGGGGCCGGGGCAGCGAACCGGGTCGCCCGACGGGGGGCATTCCCGAGCAGACCGGTCCACGGGCGGCTCCGGAGGCGGCCGGAACCGAGGATGCCGCGCGGGCATGAGCGAGAGGGGCACGAACGAGCGGGAGGACACCGGGGGGTGTTCGAGCAGCCCCCGGCAGCCCGCCGCACCCGTCGACCGCGACCGCCTGACCCGGCTGCTCGGCGGGCCCGACCTCGCCTGGCTGATCGACCGCGTACGCCGCCGTATGGCGCGGGACGAACCCCTCACCGGCCCGGTCACGCTGACCGCCCCCACCTCCGCGCAGCGGACCGCCGCCGAAAGGCTGTTGGGCCGCGCCCCCGGCGCAGGACACGGGCTGAGCGTTCGTCTTGAGGCCGTGGACGCCGTCCTGCGCCGCTCCGGCGTCAGCCCCGACGGCCTGGGCGCCGCCGTCACCGCCCTCACCGGACCCGTCACCCGACTGGCCGACGTGCGCGAGCGGGAGGCGCGCGCCTGGCGGGAGGCGTACACGCCGCTCGATGAACTAGTCCGTACCCACAGGCCCCAGCTGGGCGACTGGGCGGAGAGGGTCGTCTCGGACGGCCTCGTACGCCGGCTCGCCCGCACCCCGCAGGCGGCGAAGAACCTGCTGGACAACACCGCACAGGCCCTGCGCCGGCTGCCGGCCGATCCCGCAGTGTCCATGCCCGTCTTCTCAGGCGCCACCTTCGGCGACGCCCACGCCCTCGACGACGGCACCCCGCTCGCCACCCTCGTCCTGTCCGGCGCCCGCGCGCTGACCGGCTTCCCGGACGGCAACGGAGCCGAGTGGCGCCGCGAGGCATGGGCATCGGCCGGGCTCCTCAAGGATGCCCTTTCCTCCACGGTCCTCACTCTGGGCCTGCGCGGCACCCCCGCCCTGGACCGGTTGGCGGACGAGGGCGAACCCGCGGTCCTGACGCTGCGGCAGCTCACCCGGCAACCGCCGCACACGGCGTCGGCCGTCGTCCGCGTCTGCGAGAACCCGGCCGTCCTGGCCTCCGCGGCCGACGCCCTGGGCACCGCCTGCCCGCCGCTGGTCTGCCTCCAGGGCCAGCCCTCGGCCGCCGCCCTCACTCTGCTGCGCCACCTGAACACTCACGGAAGCACGTTGCGCTACCACGGTGACTTCGACTGGGGCGGCCTGCGCATCGCCTCAGCCCTGCTGCGCCGCGTCCCTTGGCACCCCTGGCGTTACACGGCAGCCGAGTATCGCAACGCGGTCGCCGCCGCCCCACTGGCTTCGCCCCTGACCGGCACGCCGACCACTGCCGCGTGGGACCCGGACCTGCCCGCGGCCCTCACCGAACTCGGCGTGCGCATCGAGGAGGAGACCGTGCTCGACGACCTGCTGGCCGACCTCGGACACTGAGCGGGGGCGGCGACGGCGCCGTGGCCGTCTCACCGGGTGCCAGTGCCGCGGCAGGAAGCGTCTCCCCGTCGAGGAGTGGCGTCCGGTGCGTGCTCTCGGCGTGCCGGGTGCAAGTCCTCGTACTGGATGTACTTGGGCAGTGCGAGGCGAGTCCTCCACACACGCAAACGGATCGCCCGCCTTCACCGGAAAACCCCCTGCGTGAGGCGACGATCCTTGCCCTTCGGACCCATGCACAAGTCACGACATCCGGGATGTTGCGTCGGTCGAACCGGGAGCCGAACGCCGCAAGGGCATCGACGACTCGCTGCGCCGCGGAGAGCGCAGCCGGCTGCAACAGCCTTGACCGGCCCTGCCGAGGCCAGCACAATGTGCGCATTTTTGAGAGCGCTCTCAAGTTGCCGTGCGAACATACCTAGGAGTAGACCCGTGGCCGCTCTGGCACATCATCGCGAGGAGCACCTCGCAGCAGATCGGGGAGGCCGGACGATCACCCGCCGGGCGCTCCTGGGGGCCACCGCCGCAGTCGGCCTCACCGCGTTCGGCGGCGGCACGGCCGCCTCGGCCGCCGACACAACGCACGCCATCGGGCCGCGAGATGCCCAGACACGTGGCTACGCCTTCCTCGATACGGCCCTGGACGGCTATCCGGACCACGGCACCATCCGCCTGGCACAGAGCTACATCGACCAGGCAGGTTTGTTCAGTACCGCGTTCACCTACGACAACGCCCTCGCCATACTCGCCTACCTCGCGCATCCCGGCCCCGTCGCGCGGACCAGAGCCGTGGCCCTCGGTGACGCACTGCTGTACGCACAGGCCCACGACCCGCAGTACGAGGACGGCAGGCTGCGCCAGGCATACAACGTGGGCCCGTATGTCTTCTACGACAGCTCCTCCCAGCCGGACGGCTTCGTCCGTGCGGACGGCACGGTGAACGTCGGCACCCAGTTCGGCTTCATCGGTACGGCCGTCGGGGACATGGCATGGGCGGGTATCGCCCTGACCGCGCTGGCGGAGCGTACCGGCGCGCGCCGTTTCCTCACCGGCGCCGTGCGGATCGGCGAATGGGTGGAGAGCGGCGCGCGGACCGATGAGCCGCTCGGCGGCTACAAGTTCGGTGTCGACAGTGGCAACCAGAAGCTCCCCTACACCGCCACTGAGCACAACATCGACCTGACCTGCCTCGTCGGCAGACTCACCCGGCTCACCGGGGACAGCAACTGGCTCCAGCGGCGCGCGCGGGCCGCAGCGTTCGTCGGAAGGATGTGGAACGCGTCAGGCGGGTTTCTTCTACACCGGCACCAACGACGGCGTCACCATCAACACGTCCGCCATTCCGGAGGACACCCAGACCTGGAGCTACCTGGCGCTTCGCGACCGCCGCCGCCCCGGGTCGCTCGACTGGGCAGCGGCCGATCTGAAGGTGCTGGACAGCCCCGACCGGCCCAACAGCACCGTTCCGTCCGGGCAGTCGTACGAGGGTGTCACCTTCAGCACCGCGTCCCTCGCAGCGAACGAGGACGCGCCCATCGCGCCGTACCAGCCCAAGCCCGACCGCAACGGCGTGTGGTTCGAGGGCACCGCACACCTCGCCCTGGCCCTGCGCGAGCGCCGCGCACCCGGCGACGAACAGCGCGCCGAACGCCTGATCGCCTCTATCGAACAGGCGCAGGACCGTCTCGGTGCCGGACAGACCGTGGGAGGCAGACCTCTTCCCGAACGGTCGGGTGTGGTCTCGGCCAGCAGTCCCCTGGACACCGGTTTCGGCTTCGGCCACTACCCCTACCGGCACACCGGCGCCACAGCCTGGTACCTGCTCGCCGCAACGCGCACCAACCCGCTCCACGCACACTGAACTCCCCTAGCGGTCAGGATGTCGCTTCAACCGGCTAGGCCCGCCCCGGATCCGCTGGGGCGGGCCCCTCGGACGCCGGTGCGGAATCGAACCACCCCACGTCACCGTGCCGCCGCTCAGGGCTGCCGGCCGGCCTTCGGGACGACGGGCGCCACTCGGCGGTGCAGCCACCGGCACTGGCCGGACACTGCCCAGTTCGCATGGGGGAGAGCGCCGACGGCCTGCACATACCGACCCCGGGGCCCCGTGCGCAGAAACTGATGGCCCCGGCGCCGTCCACGTCTGCGCGAAGACCGCCTGTGCCGGTCACTGCCGCACGGTCGACCGCCGGCGCGTCGGCGTGGGTCACGCGGTAGCCCGGAGGATCAGCCGGGTCGGGGTGATCACGGAGGACAGGGGGCGGCCGACGCCGTCTCCCTTCGCCGGTTGGCCGAGACTGCGCAGCATCAGCCGTACCATCAGCCGGCCCATCTCCTCGATCTCCTGGCGGACCGTGGTCAGCGGGGGGTTGGTCAGCTCGGCCACCTCGGCCATGTCGTCGAAGCCGACGACCGCGACGTCCTCCGGCACCCGGCGCCCGCGTTCCCGCAGGACGCGCAGTGCCCCGCAGGCCATGAGGTCGGAGGCGACGAAGACGGCGTCCAGGTCCGGGGCACGGTCCAGCAGCTCGGCCATCGCCCGTGCGCCGCCCGCTTCCGTGAAGTCCCCTTCGACGATGAGCTTGGAGTCGGCGTCCATGAGCATGTCGTGGTAGCCGTCGAGCCGGTCCACGGAGGCCGTCTGGTCCATCGGCCCGGTGATGGTCGCGATGCGTGCACGTCCCAGCGTGATGAGATGGCGCACGGCCTCGCGGGCGCCGCCGCGGTTGTCGGAGTCGACGTACAGGATGCCGCGGTCCGCTTCCGCCCCCGCCCACCCGGGGCGGCCGCCGAAGACGGTCGGAATCCCCACCCGGCGGGTGATGGCGGGCAGGGGGTCGTCGTTGTGCAGGGAGAACAGCAAGGCGCCGTCCGCGTGGCCGCCGGCGAGATAGCGGCCCACGCGGTCGTAGTCGGCCGGTCCCTCGACCAGCAGCAGCACGAGCTGAAGGTCGTGGCCGGCCAGTTCCCGGCTGATGCCGAGCAGTTGTTCGGCGAAGAACGGGTTGGTGAAGACCTTGGTCTCCGGCTCGGCGACGATGACGGCGATGGCGCCGGTGCGCCGGGTGACCAGCGTGCGGGCCGCATGGTTCGGTACGTACCCCAGTTCCTCCACGGCGCGGCGGACCTTCTCCACCAGGGCCTCGCGCACGCCGCTGCCTCCGTTGACGACACGGGAGACGGTGGCCCGGGAGACGCCGGCCCGTTCGGCGACGGCTTCCAGGGTGGGGCGGGATACGGAGTTCTGGTCGGACAAGGAACACTCCTCTCGGGACGGGAACAGCGTAGCTCCCGCGTGACCGCGTGAGAGCCCCTTGGTTAGAGAGCGCTCTCACCGATTCGTCCTACGAAAAGGCGTCCGACCGATCCGACCCCGCGAGCCCGGCGCGGCACCCCCGGCACCCGGCGGCGGTCAGTCCTGCGGCAACCTGCCGTGAGCCACCACATCCGCGTACCAGCGGGCGCTGTCCTTCGGCGTGCGGCGCTGGCTGGCGTAGTCCACGTGCACGATGCCGAATCGCTTGCTGTAGCCGTAGGCCCACTCGAAGTTGTCCAGCAGCGACCACACGAAGTAGCCGCGGACGTCCGCGCCGGCCGCCATCGCCCGGTGCACGGCCTCGAGGTGCGCCCGGAGGTAGGTGACCCGTTCGGGGTCGTGGACGGCCCTGCTGGGGTCGGTGTAGTCGTCGTAGGCGGCGCCGTTCTCGGTCACGAGCAGCGGAGTGGCCGGCAGTTCGTCCTGCAGCCGCGTCAGCAGCTCGTACAGGCCCTCGGCGTCCACCGGCCAGTCCATGGCGGTGCGCGGGCCCGGCGCGGGTACGAACCGCGCGTGGTCCTGTGCGGCCGGCCACGGTGAGGGCAGGGGGTGGGAGCCGGCAGCGACCACGGTGGGGGTGTAGTAGTTGATGCCGAGGCTGTCGACCGGGCGGGAGATGACCGGCAGGTCGCCGTCCCGCACGAAGGACCAGTCCGTGAGCTGCGCGGTGTCCGCCCGCAGGTCCTCCGGGTAGCGGCCGTGGAAGGCGGGGTCCAGGAAGATCCGGTTGGCCAGCGCGTCGATGCGCCGGGCCGCGTCCGTGTCGGCGGGGCTGTCGCTCAGCGGGCGGACCGCGGCGAGGTTCAGTGTCAGTGACACCTCGGCCGAGGGGTGCGCCTGCTCACGCAGCACGCCGAGGGCCAGGCCGTGGGCCAGGTTCAGGTGGTGTGCCGCGCGCAGCGCCGCCTCCGGCTCGGTGCGGCCCGGGGCGTGGACGCCTTCGGCATAGCCGAGGAACGCCGCGCACCACGGCTCGTTCAGAGTCGTCCAGGTCCTTACGCGGTCGCCGAGCGCCTCCGCCACGAGCGCGGTGTAGTCCGCGAACCGCTGTGCCGTGTCGCGCTGGGGCCAGCCGCCCGCGTCCTCCAGTTCCTGCGGGAGGTCCCAGTGGTAGAGCGTCAGCACGGGGCGGATGTTCCTGGCGAGGAGCTCGTCGACCAGGGCGCGGTAGAAGTCGAGGCCCTTCTGGGAGGCCGGGCCGCGCCCCGTCGGCTGCACGCGTGGCCAGGAGACGGAGAAGCGGTAGTCCGTCAGGCCCAGGTCGGCCATGAGCGCGACGTCCTCACGCATGCGGTGGTAGTGGTCGGCCGCGATGTCCCCGGTGTCGCCGTTGCGCACTTTGCCCGGCGTCCTGCTGAACGTGTCCCAGACGGACGGTGTCCGGCCGTCCTCGTCCGCTGCTCCTTCGATCTGGTAGGCGGCGGTGGCGGCGCCCCAGCGGAACGCCGGTGGGAACGTCACCGCGGAGGCGGTCGCGGTGCGGGGGTCGATAGTGGTCATCGGGGCTCCGTCGTGGTTGTTGCGGATGGTGGTGACCGGGGCTTTCCGCTTTTCTGCAGCCCTGTGGCGGTCATGGGGCGTCTTCGGCCCTGTGGCGGTCATGGGGCACCGGTCCGCTTGTCCGGGTCCGGGAGTGCGGGCAGAGAGGTATGGTGCGGCCCCGGTCGGCGGCCGCCTGGTTCCGGGGCGGCAGGCGGGGCGGATCGACCGCGCCGGGGGCGCAGGGCGGTGGACCGGGGGCCGTCCGGGGCGGGCGCGACGCGCCCGCACACGGCGGCGCGGGGGGAGCCGCGCCTACCCCTTCACGGCGCCCTGCATGATGCCGCCCACGATCTGCCGGCCCAGCAGACCGAAGACGAGCAGCACGGGCAGGGTGCCCAGCAGGGTGCCGGCCATGATGACGGACTGGTCGTGCACGTATCCCCCGCCGAGCTGCCGCAGGGCGACCTGAACCGTCGGCTCCTGCGAGGTCAGCGCGATGATCGGCCAGAAGAAGTCGTTCCACGAGGCCATGAAGGTGAGCATCGCGAGCACCGCCATGCCGGGCCGCGCGATGGGGACGACGATGCTCCAGAAGATCCGCGCTGTGGACGCGCCGTCGACGCGGCCCGCCTCGATCAGCTCGTCGGGCAGCGCCTGCACGAGGTACTGGCGCATGAAGAACACACCGAAGGCGGACACGAGCCCGGGCAGGATGACGGCCTGGAGCTGGTTCACCCAGTGCAGCTTGGCGACGACCATGAACAGCGGGATCACGCCGAGTTGCGGCGGAATCATCATCGTGCCGATCGTGAGTGCGAGGAGCGCGTTGCGCCCCCGGAAGTGCAGCTTGGCGAAGGCGAAGCCGGCCAGCGTCGAGCACAGCACGGTCCCCGCGGTCACCGACCCCGAGACGATCAGGGAGTTGAGCACTGCCTTGCCGATGTCGGCCTGCTCGAGCACCTGCTGGAAGTTGTGGACCAGGTTGCCGCCCGGCAGCAGCGCCGGCGGAGACTTCGCCAGGTCCGCGTTGGAGCGTGTGGCCGCCACGATCGTCCAGTAGAAGGGGAACGCGGAGACCAGCGCGGCGGCGATGAGGAGCGCGTAGGCGAGTCGGCCCCCGTGGTGCTGGCCTCCCGCCCGCCCCCCGCGCGGGCGGGAGGCAGGCCGGGAGGGCCCGGCGTTCTTCTTGGTGCGCTGCGGCGTGGCGAGTGCGGTCATCGCTTGGTCTCCTTACCGCTGCGGCGGCGGGCGAGGGCGGTGTTGACCAGCACCAGGAGCACGATCAGGAGGAACATCACCCAGGCGACGGCGGCCGCGCGGCCGAGGTGGAAGAAGCCCCAGCCCTGTTCGTACATGTAGAGGCCGAGGGTCTGGTACTGGTGCGAGATGCCGCCGGAGACGCTGCCCTCGAACAGCAGCGGCTCGCCGAACAGCTGGGTGGCGCCGATTGTGGACACCACGATGGTGAACAGGATGGTGGGGCGCAGACCGGGCAGCGTGACGTGCAGGAACTGCCTCCACCGGGAGGCACCGTCCAGTTCGGCGGCCTCGTACAGGTCGGCCGGGATGGACTGCATTCCGGCGAGGTAGATCAGCGCGTTGTAGCCGGTCCAGCGCCACGTGACGATGGTGGAGACGGCGATCTGCGAGGCCACGGTGCCGGACTGCCAGTCGACCGGGTGGATGCCGACCAGGCCGAGCAGATAGTTGATGAGCCCGAAGTCGCGGCCGAAGAGCTGGGCGAAGACCAGGGTGGCCGCGGCCACGGACGTGGCGTACGGCAGCAGCATGGTGACGCGGAACAGGGTGCGGCCGCGCAGCTTGTAGTTGAGCAGGTGGGCCAGGCCGAGCGCCATCATCAGCTGCGGCACGGTGGAGATGACGCCGATGGCGAAGGTGTTGCGCAGCGCGGTCCAGAAGTACTCGTCGCCGAAGAGCGCGGTGTAGTTGCCCAGGCCCCGCCACTCCATCTGCCCCGGCGTCTGGAGCTCGACGCGGTAGAGGGAGACGTACGCGGTGTAGAGCAGCGGGAACAGCCCGAAGGCGGCGAACAGGGTGAAGAACGGTGCGACGTACGCGTACGGCGACAGCCGGGCCAGGCGCCGCCGCAGGGGGGCCGGCGGTCGCGTGGTCCGCGCCGGGGCGGTGGCGGTCAGGGTCATGGGCGAGACCTTCAGTCGGGGCAGGTCGGGGGGCAGGTCTAGGGAGGTCCGTTGGGGGGAGCGGCAGGGCAGATGTCCCGAGGACAGGGCGCGAAGGACCGGCGACAGCCGGGAGAGGTCCTTCGCGCCCGGGAGGCGGTCAGCCGACCGCGTTCTCGATGCCCTTCTCCGCGTGGCTCCAGGCGGTGCCGGCGCTGGTGCCCTTCTGTTCGACCTCGTTCAGGGCGTCGGTGATCTGCTGTGTCACATCGCCGTCATGCACGCCCAGCACCTGCACGGGAGAGGTCTCGGCGGCCTTGCCGAAGATCTCGCCGGTCGGGGCGTTGCTGAAGTAGGCGTCCCTGACGTCCTTGACCGCCTCGATGGCACCGAGGCTGGAGGGGAAGCTGCCCTGCTTCTTGAAGAGCTTCTCCTGCTGCGGTGCCGCCGTCAGCCACTTGATCAGCTCGTACGCCTCCTTCGCGTGCGGCGAGCCCTTGGGGATGGCCAGGTACGAGCCGCCCCAGTTGCCCGCGACGCCACCGGGCAGCGGGGCGACGTCCCACTTGCCCTGGCCGCCGTTGCCGGCCTGGCCCTTGATGTAGCCCAGCATCCAGGCAGGGCAGCCGATGGTGGCGAAGGACCCGCTGCTGAACGCCTGGTTCCAGCCGGGCGTCCACTGCCTGAGCTTGGCGCTCAGGCCTTCCTCGGCGGCCTTGACCGAGGTGTCCCAGGCCGCCTTCACGGCCGGGCTGTCCTTGTAGACGAGCTTTCCGGAGTCGTCGTAGTAGCGCTCCTTCTGCTGGCCGATCATCAAGGAGTAGAGGCTGCCGACGCTGTCTATCCAGTGGCTCTTGGAACCGGCCTTCGCCTGGTACTGCTTGCCCAGCGCGAGGTAGCCGTCCCAGGTGGACCACTTCTTGGCCAGCTCGTCGCGGTCGGTGGGCAGTCCTGCCTTCTTGAACAGGTCGGTGCGGTAGCAGATCGCCTCGGGGCCGACATCGGTGCCCAGGCCGAGTGTGCGGCCGTCGGCCGCCGTGGCCGCCGCCCACTTGGCCGGGGAGTAGTCGTTCTTGCGGCCCTTGGCGCCGAACGCGTTCAGGTCCTCGAACTTGTCGGCCTGCTGCTGGGTGACCGCGGCGATGCGGCCCACCTCGATGCCCTGGATGTCGGCAAGACCGCCACCGCCCGCGAGCCGGGTCTGCAGCGCCTTCCAGTAGTCGTTCTCCTGCTCGGTGCTGGACTCCTTGATCGTGACGTTCGGGTGGAGCTTCTCGTACTCCGCGTACAGGCCGGCTTCCTTGAAGCCGAACGTGCCGAACAGGTCGACCGTGAGCGTGACCTTGCCGCCGTCGCTGGCGGACGAACCCGATGAACCGGACCCGCAGGCGGCGAGGAGAGCACCGGCGAGTGCGACCGCCCCGAGTCTGAGGGTGGCGCGTCTGGCGGCTCGGGAGATGGGCATGGAAGCCTCCCATGGCTTCGGGACGGGATGCGGGGCGTGACATGCTGAGAGCACCCTTGGCAAGGATTCTTGAGAGCGCTCTCAGACGGCGCTCAGGAGACTGCCGCAGCGGCGCAGGCCACGTCAAGAAACGAATGCGTAACAGAGTGGTCCGAGTCGGCCCCACGCCCCGGCTCTGCCCGCCGGGGTGCTGTCGGTGACGTTCAGGAGCGGGCTTGTTTCGGGGGAACCGGGCAGAGGGTGACCTGGGAGCGGCCTGGTGCTCCCGTGCCGGATGCGGCTGCGGCGGGGGTGATCGGGGAAGCTCGCTGATGGCGTCCCGCCGGGTGTCCGCCGGGTGGTGTAGCCGATCAAGTCACCGGAATCCGCAGGTCGGCGGCGGTGTCCCAGTGTGACCGGGCGCTCAACTCGCCTCGGCAGGGCACCTGGTGGACCGCCGCCGTCTTGGAGGAGATCACCTGGGGCCTCGTGCCGGAACGCGTCACGCTTGACCCCCTGCACCGCGACGCGGGGCGCGGCCCGCTGCCTGGCCGACCTCTCCGCAGCTCCGGACCGGACGAACCGGATCCCCTCCTCCCTTCCCCGGAAGGACTTTCTCCGTTTCATCTCTTGACAGCCGAGGTGGCCGAGAGCACATTGAGCCCTCATTCAGCGCTCGAGAGCGCTCTCACGATGCCCGCGCGTCAACTCCCCCGTACCCCGAGAGGCCCCCATGAGTGATTCCTCCGGCATCCCCCGCAGGCGGCGTTCCCTGAGGCGGGCGCTCGTCGCCGTCCTCAGCACGATGGGGCTCGCCGTGGCCGTCGCCACGGCCGCCGCGCCGTCCGCGGATGCTTCGGCTCCCGCTCCCCCGACCGGCTGGACCCAGGTCTTCCTCGACGACTTCGACGGCCCGGCCGGCTCCGGCGTCGACACGTCGAAGTGGCAGTACGACACCGGGACGTCGTACCCGGGCGGCGCCGCCAACTGGGGCACCGGCGAGGTCGAGACGATGACCTCCAGCGCGAACAACGTCGCGCTCGACGGCAACGGCAACCTGCTCATCACCCCGCGCCGCAGCGCCAACAAGTGGACCTCGGGCCGCATCGAGACCGTGCGCTCCGACTTCCAGCCTCCGGCGGGCGGCAAGTTGCGCGTGGAGGCGCGCCTGCAGATGCCGAACGTGACGGGTGCCGCCGCCAAGGGCTACTGGCCCGCGTTCTGGATGCTGGGCGCACCCTTCCGGGGCAACTACCAGAACTGGCCGGGAATCGGTGAGCTGGATGTCACGGAGAACGTTCAGGGCCTGAACACCACATGGGCGACTATGCACTGCGGTACCAACCCGGGCGGCCCGTGCAATGAGACCAACGGCATCGGCAACTCCACCGCGTGCCCGAACACCACGTGCCAGTCCGGCTTCCACACCTACACCATGGAGTGGGACCGCTCGGTGAGCCCGGAGGCGATCCGGTTCTACGTCGACGGCGTCAACTACCACACCGTCACGGCGAACCAGATGGACGCGACGACCTGGGCCAACGCCACCAACCACGGGTTCTTCGTCATCCTGAACGTGGCGATGGGCGGCGCCTTCCCGAACGCGTTCGGCGGCGGTCCCACCGGCACCACCGAGCCCGGCCACCCGATGGTGGTCGACTATGTGCAGGTCCTTCAGTCCTAGCACTGATCGCAGGGGTGGGGCGACGCTGCGTCGCCCCACCCCTGACCGTTCCCCGGCTGCCGGTCGCCATCGACGCCGCGCCCGCCGGCAGCCGGACCGGCAGGCAGAGAGCGTCCACGCCGGCCGGCAGGCAGTCGACGGTGGACAGCCGCGGGACGGAGTCTCGCAGCCCCAGAATCCTCGTCCCGGCATCGCTGTTCGCCCAGCCGCAAGGGAAAGGACCGCGGTGAGGACGGACGGCAGCGAACCGACGGCCCCAGCAGCTCCGGAACCGGCGCAGGCCGGTGTGGTCGGGCTGGCTGGGGCAGGAACAGCAGCACCCGACCATGAGAGCGCTCTCTCGGCTTGTGGTCGGCCCGACCCCATCCCCTAGACAGGCAGGCAGATGAGACCACTCGACCGCTCCCGCCGCCGTTTCCTCACCCTCACCGCCGCCTCGGCCGCGGCCCTCACCGCCCCCGGGCTCCCGGCCCTGTCGGCCGCCGCCGCGCCCCGCGGCGGCGATGGTGCCGACGGCGTTGACCCGGACCTCGGCCCGAACGTCTTCGTGTACGGCCCGGACACCCCGGCCGAGGAGATCCAGGCCACCCTGGACCGGCTCTTCGCCGCGCAGGAACGCAACGAGATGGGCGCCGACAGGTACGCCGTGCTGTTCAAGCCCGGCCGCTACGAGGTCAACGCGAAGCTCGGCTACTACACCACCGTCGCCGGCCTCGGCGCGCACCCGGACGACGTGGAGGTCCACGGCGCGGTACGCGTGATCGGCCAGCCCGACCCGAACTCGCCGGCTGGCATCTCGGCCCTCACCAACTTCTGGCGCTCGGTGGAGAACCTCGCCGTCAGCCCGACCGACTGGTCGAACCAGTGGGCGGTCTCCCAGGCGTCACCGATGCGCCGGGTGCACATCAAGGGCGTCCTCTGGCTGGAGCCCGGCAACGGCGGCTACGCCAGCGGCGGGTACATGGCCGACTCCAAGGTGGACGGCATCACCATCAACGGCTCTCAGCAGCAGTGGCTGACCCGTGACAGCGAACTCGGTGGCGACTGGACCAACGGGGTCTGGAACCAGGTCTTCTCCGGAGTGGCCGGCATTCCTGCTCATGGCCGAAATAGGTGGTATCACCTGATTGGTGCCGTGCCCTCCGTGCGCCGCGCTCCGGGACGGGCGTATCGGCGGTCGGCGTGTTCGCGCGGGAGCGCCCGCATTCCGCTGCCGGCTCGGCCCATCGGACGAGCAGTTGGGTGCTCTCCGTCGGCGGCGGCCTTGATCGTGTCCACAGATCCCGGCGCGTCCGCTGGAGTGGTGTATAGAAGGCCACTCGGTGGTCTCGTTCGTGACTATGCGGTGAGTTCGGTGGGCAGGGCGGTCTGTCTCGCCGATTTCTGTCTCCATCGGGCAGAGGCGGGCCTCGGCCGGTAGGGTCGAGTCCCCTGCAGCGGGGCCTCGGTCCACTCGTCGTTCAGTTCGGTCGGCACGGCGCCTTCCTCGGTCGAATACCGGTGTGGCACGGGAAGTGATGGGATTCGGCGAGGACGGCCGGATGGTTGAGAAGGTCGAGATCAAGCCGTCCGTACCGCTCGCGAATGGAGGGACTGCAGCAGCGGAGGGGGCCAGGAGACGGTATGAGCGCGGGCCAGGTCGTATTGCGCCTGCTGGAAGCGGTGTGCGCGGTCGTCGCGATACTCCTCGCCCTGCTCCTGGTGCTGGCCACCGACTATGAGCACCTGCGGGCCGCCTACAACACTGGTGGTCTTGCCCGGGTGGTCATGGTCTTCGTGGTGGTGTGCGCTGCCTGGATGGTTCTGTGGCGCAAGCGCACCGGGCGGCGTATTTCCGCCTGGCGTGCCGTCGCGCTGCCGGCCTGCGGCGCGTGTGCGCTCGTCCTGGTGGCCGTACTCGGGGGAGCGGCCCGCACCACGTACCACGAGCGGCATATCGAGCCCGCAACCACGGACACCCCGTCCCCTCCGGTGCCGCCTACCGCCGGGACATGAGTGGGTACGCCTCTCAAGATCATGTGTGGCCGCCCCACCCCCTGATGCGGCACCTGAACGCGCGCAATCAGTGCGACGACGCCGAGCGCTCACTGAGATGTCACGCCGGGGCTGCGGCTGCCTCGCCTTGCGGCGTGCGCGGGCTTGGACCCGTTCCTGGACCGGGGTGTCGGCCGGGCAGACCGGAACCGACAACCCCGCATCGCGGCAACGGGCGAGGAAGGGCTCGTGTCGACTCCGCTGTAAGGAAAACCCAGACCCGTAATCACCTCCGCTGTATCGCTCGGGGGGTCGTGACCGCCCGTGCCCCCTTGGGGAACCTGTCCGCTGCCGAGGACCTGTCGGCGCCTCGTCAGGATGCGCCGGGCCCCCGTTCGCTGCCGGACCGGGACAGATGGGCCTTCGCCTCTTCGTACCCGGCTCGGCCCCGGGGCTCGGCCGGGGCGTAGACGAGGTTCAGCACGCCGGTCCGGAACGTCTCGGACGAGATCAGCTTCAGCGGGATCGGCTGCTCACCCTCGTCGAACAGCCGCATCCCCCTGCGGACGGCGATCGGGTGCACCAGCAGATGCAGTTCGTCCAGCAGCCCCGCGGCCAGCAGTTGACGCACCACGGACACCGAGCCGCTCATCCCGATGCGACCTCCGCTTTCGTTCTTCAGCGCCGTCACCCCCTCGACGAGGCCGCCCGCGAGCTGCTCGGAGTTCCGCCAGGTGAAGTCCAGTTGCCGGTTCGACACGACGATCTTCCGTACATCGCCGAGCGCTTGGGCGAAGGGAGCGTCGTCCCCGCCGGCCGCCTCCCGCTCGGGCCAGGCCCCGGCGAAGCTGTCGTAGGTTCTCCGGCCGAGGAGCAGCGTGTCCGTGCCGCCGAGGGTGGCCTCGACGGCGGCGCCCATCTCCTCATTGAAGTAGGGGAAGTGCCACTGGTCGGGCGCCTCCACGACGCCGTCGAGCGCGATGAACAACTCTGCGGTGATCTTCCTCATGCGGCTCTCCCGAAGGGTGCGTCGGCGGTTCTCTCGTCCTTGCCCCTCCAGTGGACGACGCGGGGGGACGGATTCCGCGGCGACGCGGCGCAGACACGGGTGCAGCTGCCCCGAGGCGTGCGACCCGGACGTGCGCGGTCCGGAGGTGTGAGGCCTGGACGGTGGAGGTCCGCCGGGGAGAACCGGGCCCGGTCCGGCTGCCGGGGCCGTCCCGCGATGCGCGGAGATGCCCGGGACCGCCCGGTGTGCTCATCATGGATGGGGCAGAGTCCTCGCGCAGGAAGGGGAACGCGATGGAGCTGTTCCCGCCGGTTCCGCTCGCCGAGTGGCGGGACACCAAGGAGACGCTGCACCGCTTCGCGCAGGTCGTCGGCAAGATTCGCCTCGCTTCGAGCAGTCGGCGGAACCACTGGTGGAACGTGCCCTTCCACCTCACCGGACGCGGCATCACCACGCGTCCGACGGGGCAGGCCGACGGCGACCCGATCTTCACGGTGGACTTCGATTTCGTCGACCACCAGCTGGTCGTCGCCGCACTCGACGGCAGAGCGGTCTCGTTCCCGCTCTACGGCCGGTCGGTGGCGTCCTTCCATGCCGCGACCCTGGAGGCTCTGGAGTCGCTGGACGTCCGGGTGCGCATGGGGCTCCCACGGCCCTTCGATCTTCCCGACACCGCCCGCCCGTTCGCCGAGGACACCGAGCACGCGGCCTACGACCCCGTGCAGGCCAACCGCTACTGGCGGGTCCTCAGCCAGGTCGCCTCGGTGCTCGAGGAGTTCGCGGCGCGCTTCTCCGGCAAGGTCAGCCCGGTCCACCACTTCTGGCACACCTTCGACATCGCCCACAGCCGGTTCTCCGGCCGCCGTACGGGCCAGTCGCCGCAGGTCGACCCGGTGACCCGGGAGGCGTATTCCCAGGAGGTCATCAGCTTCGGTTTCTGGTTCGGGGACGACACGTTCGCCGAGCCCGCGTTCTACTCCTACACCGCCCCCGAGCCCGCCGGGCTGGCCGGGGAACCGCTCGTTCCCGAAGCGGCGCGCTGGGTCGCGCGGGGTGACAACCATCTCGCCGTGCTGCGGTACGACGACGTGCGCGGCGGGCCCGATCCCCGCGCTGCCGTCCTCGACTTCTACGAGAGCGCCTACCTGGCCGGGGCCGGCCGCGCCGGCTGGGACGTCGCCGGCCTCGCCTGCCCCGGCGGGGTCACCGACCCCTGCTTCGTGCCCCCGCACCCCTGAGGACGTTCGAGCCGTCGTCCGGGACCGCCGTGGCCCCGGACCGCTTTCCGCAGCGGACGTGCGCGTCGGGCGGTTCAGTGCAGTTGCAGCTGCCAGTCGGCGGGGACCCGGCCCCGCGGTCCCGGGGTGGGCTGGTCGGCGGGATGGGAGTTGGGCGGCGGCAGCGGCAACCCCTCGTAGAACTGCCCCGTCTTGATGTTCCAGAGCCAGTTCTCCCCGGGCTCGAAGCTGGCGAGGAACGGGTGGTCCGCTTCCCGCGCGTGCCTGGTCCCGTGCTGGGAGGGTGAGGAGTCGCAGCATCCGATGTGCCCGCACTGCGCGCAGCGCCGCAGATGCAGCCACCACCCGGGACCGTCACCCGCCAGGCACTCCTCGCAGCCGGTCCCGCTCGGTACTGCCGACGGGTCGATGCCGGGGATCCGGTCGGACGTCATGGTCTCGTCCCTTCTTCTTCCGCTTCGGACGGTTCGGGGTGGCCGGTCCCCGACGGCGAGGAGTGGGTGAGGACCAGGCTTTCCTCGGGGACCGGCAGGTCGTCCGGTTCATCGGACATCTCCTTTGCCGGGGCTGCCGAGGGCCGGGAACCGCAGCCGGGCGAGCCGTACCGCGTGCAGCCGCCGCTGCGGTCAGCCCGGCTCGATGTTGTGGTTGCGGTGGAACAGGTTGTCGGGGTCGTAGTGCCGTTTCACCGCCGCGAGCCGCCGGTAGTTTTCCTCGCCCACTCCGGCCCGCACCCGGTTCCGGCCCTCGTTTCCGATGAAGTTGAGCAGGACCGCACCGATGGCCCACGGCTGCATGTCGGCGATGACGTCCTTGGCCCACTGCCGCCCGCGTGCGTCGTCGGCCGCTTCCTCCCAGAGGCCGAACGGATGGACGGCCCACGGCGCGTCACGCCACGCGATCGGGTACTCGGAGGGCCCCCGGGCGACCGCCCCGCCCACGGGGAACAGCACGTGCTGCGACGCCGACGGGGTGAGCATCTCGCCCGCCCGGGCGCAGAACAGGTCGACGGCCTCGTCGGGGAGCGACGACAGGTACTCGGCGGACCAGTAGTTCCGCAGCCCCGGAGGGTCGTCGAGCATGCACTGGAATTCGGCGTAGGGGAGGGCGGCGATCATCTCGCCCTCGTGGCCGAGGTTCAGCATCGGCTCGGCCACGTCGCGGGCGTCCCCTTCGGGGCCGGTGTAGGTGATCAGCACCGCGCACGCGAGCCGGCCGACGAGGGAATCCGGGACGAAGGGGTCGGGGGCGGCCGTCAAGTAGATGAATCCACCGCCGACTTCGTCCGGTGCGGACGCCATGAAATCGCGGTAGCACCGGAGGATCTCCGGCCCGGCGTCCGCGGGCCACAGCAGCAGCGCCGCGGTGAACGAGGGCAGCGGGTGGAGCCGGAAGGTGAGTTCGGTCGCGACACCGAAGTTGCCGCCTCCGCCGTGGAGGGCCCAGAAGAGGTCGGGGTTCCGGCTCTCGCTCGCCGTGACCTCCCGGCCGTCCGCGGTCACCAGCCGGACGGACTCCAGGTTGTCGCAGGCGAGCCCGAACTTGCGCTCCAGCCAGCCCGATCCGCCGCCCAGGGTGAAGCCGCCCACGCCGGTCGTCGACACCCGCCCGCCGGTGGTGGCCAGGTCGTACGGCTGTGTCGCGCGGTCCAGATGGCTCATGGTTGCTCCACCGCCGACCCGTACCGTCCGGCTGTAGGGGTCCACCGACGCGGCGTGCATCCGCCGCAGGTCGACGACCAGGCCCCCTTCGGTGACGGCCATGCCGGCCACGCTGTGACCCCCGCCGCGGACCGCGATCTCCAGGCCCTGCTCCCGTGCGTGGCCGATCGCCGCCGCCACGTCCAGCGCCGTCTCGCACTGTGCGATGACGGCGGGACGCCGGTCGATCATCGCGTTGAACACGCTGCGGGCGTCGTCGTACCCGCGGCTCTCCGGGGTGATCAATTTCCCTGCGAACCTCGAGCGCAGTTCGGCGACAGCCGCCTCGTTCATGACCGTGCGCGCCATGACGCACCACTTCTTCCCTCTGCGGTCCCGTCTTCGGGCCGACGGCCGGCCATGTTCCACGCGGCGGCCCGGCCATCCCTTTCGACCGTAACGCCCGGTTTCCTTCCGGGCATGCCCAGGTCGGACTGCCAGGACGGAGTCTTGCGGGGGTCAGCTCCGCAGCAGGCGCTGGAGGAGACCCCAGCTGAACTCGGCGACACACGCACGCGGTGCCCCGGCCCCGTCCGGCGCGGAGAAGGCCAGCCGCCACCGGGTCGGGGCGTCCCCCTCGATCGGCACTGCCGGGCGGAAGGCGTGGGCCACCTCGTCGACGGTGCACGACCACGGCGCCAGGTCGCCGATGGCGAGCAGAAGCGGACCGGAGGCGTCCGGAGCGCGGACCAGCCACTCGTTCCACACCGCACCGCCCGGTGCGCAGGTCACCTCGAAGCGGAGGTCCGGCCAGAGCGGTATCGACCAGCGCAGCAGTTCGCACTCCAGATCGCCGACCCGCCGCCGGACCGTCTCCTCCGGCGGGCCGAGCACCGAGCGATAGCGGCCGAGCGTGCCGCGACCGCGCGGCGAGCGGACCATGGCCTGCCAGCGGCGGTTCGCCTCCCGCATCTCGGACCGCCCGACGTCCAGTTCCCGCAGTGCCTGCTCCACCAGGCCGGCCTGGTGGTCGGCCATCCTGCGCAGGAGGACCAGCTGGAACTGCAACGGCCCGAAGGTTCCGCCGGGGGCGGTCGTACGGTTCATGGCCCCATCGTCGCCCCGTGCTCTCCGCGCGCCCACAGCGGGAGCGCGGGAGCGCAGCCGGCCGTGCGGGATCGGCGGTTGCGTGGATTCCGGGCGTCCCGCGGCCCGGCGCGACCCGCCGTTCGACACGGGATCCTCACACAATGCGGTTCCGCTCGTGACCCTGCACGCATAGCCTTCCCGCGCGATGAACTACTGCGCACCCTGTCGACGGCACCTCAACGGCGCTCTTGTATGCCCTGGCTGCGGCACACAGGTCGCCGGGCATCCTGCTGCGCCGTCCGGTGGAGCAGGGGCCGACGAGCCGGAGGCCGGTGCCACGACGTCCGGAACCGACTTCTTCTTCGACGCCGGAAAGGGCGCCCGCAGTGGCCGTCGCGCGGAACACCGCAACGGCGGCGATGCCGGACGCGGACGCCGGCGCTCCCGCGCATCCGCGCCCCGCGGGCACGGACGGCGGGCCCGCCGGGGCCGGGGCCGTCGTGTCACGGTCCTCGCCCTGATCCTCGGGGTGGGGCTGGCCGTCCTCGCCGTCGCCGAACTCGGCGCTCCGGTGATGCCGTGGCAGGAGCCCGTCCCGGCGGTGTCCGGGCCGCCCGCGGACGAGAAGACGACCGACGAGTCCACCGAATCGAAGAAGAAGACCGTTGTGGAGGACGATGCGCCGAGCGCGTCGGCCTCCAGCGCATCGACGAAGACGGCCCTGCCGAGCAGTGCGGCGCCCGAGGAGGACCGGCCGGCTCCGGTGCCCGTCACGGTCCGGCCCACCACGCACGCGCCGGCGCCCACGCCCACCCGTACCCGGCCGCCGCAGGACGACAGGCCGCCCCGGAACTGCTTCCTTCTGTGGTGCAGTAACAACTGACGCCTGCCCCGGTCGGCTTGCAGGAGTGGGTGCACCGTCCGCGACCGGATCGGGCAGCCGGGTGCTCCGGCCCGGCCCGGCCCGGGTCAGTCCGTTCCGAGCATCCGGCGGAGCAGATCGCGCAGTGAGGTCCGTTCCGCTTCCGACAGACCGGCCAGCGGCTCCCGGGCGAAGTGCAGTGAGTCACGCAGGCGTGCGGCGGTCCCCCGGCCCTCGTCGGTGGGGGCGGCCAGTTTGACCCGCCGGTCCGCGGGGTCGGGGCGGCGCTCCACCAGGCCGCGCGCCTCCAGCCGGTCGACGATGCCGGTCACGTTCGACGGCTCGCACTTCAGGCGCTGCGCGATCCTGCGCATGGGCATCGGCTCGTGGGAGAGCAGACCGAGGACGCGGGCCTGCGCACCGGTCAGCGAGTGCTCCGCCGCCGCTTCCTCGTACTCCTCGTGGTAGCGCGCCACGACGGTGCCGATGAGCTCGACGACCTCGAGGGTCAGGGGATCGGTGCGAGGGACCATGACGATCAGGGTACCCAGTTACTTGACAACATGAAACATCTGGGCTCATTGTTGTTTCACGTCCTGAAGTAATTCTTTCAGGGGAAGCCGTGACAGAAGGAGGCACCCGCCCCATGTCCGAACTGCCGAAGACCGGCCGTGAATGGCACCTCGTCGCCCGCCCGCACGGCTGGCCGAAGCCGGAGGACTTCGCTCTGCGGGAGGCCGAGGTCCCCGAGCCGGGACCGGGGCAGCTCCTGGTCCGCAACACCCACATGTCCGTCGACCCCTACATGCGCGGTCGGATGAACGACGTGAAGTCGTACGTGCCCCCGTTCCCTCTCGACGGGCCGATGGACGGCGGAGCGGTCGGACGCGTCGTCGCATCCGAGGCCGAGGGCTTCGCCGTCGGTGACCACGTGCTCCACGGCCTCGGCTGGCGCGAGTACGCCGTCGTCGACGCCCGGCATGCCGTCAAGGTCGACCCCGGCCTGGCCCCGGTCTCCGCCTACCTCGGCGTGCTCGGCATGCCCGGACTCACCGCCTACGCCGGCCTGCTCGAGGTGGCCGCCCTCAAGGAGGGCGACGTGGTCTTCGTCTCCGGCGCCGCAGGCGCGGTCGGCAGCATGGTCGGCCAGATCGCCAGGCTCCGCGGAGCGTCCCGCGTCATCGGAAGTGCCGGATCGGACGAGAAGGCGCGGCTGCTCGTGGAGGAGTACGGATTCGACGCCGCCTTCAACTACAAGAGCGGCCCCGTGGCTCAGCAGCTCAAGGAGGCCGCGCCCGACGGCATCGACGTCTACTTCGACAACGTCGGCGGCGATCACCTCGAGGCCGCGATCAACGCCCTCAACGTGCACGGCCGCGCGACCATCTGCGGCATGATCGCGCAGTACAACGCGACCGAGCCCCCCGCCGCGCCCCGCAACCTGGCCCTCGTCATCGGCAAGCGGCTGCGGCTCCAGGGCATGCTCGTCAAGGATCACGCCGCGCTCCAGCCGAAGTTCGTCGAGGAGGTCTCCGGCTGGATCCGCTCCGGCGAGCTCGCCTACCGCGAGACGGTCACCGAGGGGATCGACCACGCCGTCGACGCCTTCCTCGGCATGCTCCGCGGAGAGAACACCGGCAAGGCCGTGGTCCGCCTCGCGGACTGACCGGCGGCCCGCGACCGCCACGGCGGCCGACCTCCGCACGGAAGTCCGCACAGCACAAGGAGCCCGAGCATGTCCCACGGCAGCATCGACGTCCTGTACACCGCGGTCGTCACCGCCGAGAACGGCCGCGACGGCCGGGTCGCGTCGGACGACGGCAGGCTCGACGTCGTCGTCGACCCGCCCGCCGCACTGGGCGGCAGCGGCGCCGGCACCAACCCCGAGCAGTTGTTCGCCGCCGGCTACAGCGCCTGCTTCCAGAGCGCCCTGGCCGTGATCGCCCGCAGGGAGAAGGCGGACGTCTCCGGTTCGCTCGTCACCGCCCGGGTCGCCGTCGTCTGAGCCCGGCAGCCGGAGGCGCGGGCACCCACGGGGGTGGTTCCCGCGCCTCCGTGCCGTGGCCTAGGCTTCCGCCATGCGTGATCTCGGGGCGGGTTTCGGTTACTTGATGAAGGGCCAGCGCTGGGTGCTGCGTCACGGGCGCTGGTGGGGCTTCGGCATGCTCCCCGCACTGATCACCCTGGTGCTCTACGCCGCCGCTCTCGTCGGCCTCGTGGCCTGGGCGGACGACCTGGTGGCCTGGGCCACCCCGTTCGCCGACGACTGGGGATCCCCCTGGCAGGGGCTCCTGCGGGGGACCGTCACGGTCCTGCTCTACGTGGGCGGGCTGTTCCTCGCCGTCGTCACCTTCACCGCCGTCACCCTGCTCGTGGGCCAGCCCTTCTACGAGTCGCTGGCCGAGAAGGTCGACGACTCCGAGGGCGGCGTCGGGGACGTGGTGGAGCTGCCCCTGTGGCGTGAGCTCCTGATCTCCGCACGCGACAGCATCCGGGTCCTGATCTGGGTCGCCCTGTTCGGCGTGGCCCTGTTCTTCCTCGGCTTCATTCCCGTGGCCGGCCAGACTGTCGTGCCCGCCCTCGGTTTCTGCGTGTCGGGCTTCTTCCTCACCGCCGAGCTGACGGCCGTCGCGCTGCAGCGCCGCGGCGTCGAACTCCGCGAGCGCTTCCGCCTCCAGCGCGGGCGCATGCTCCTCACTCTGGGCTTCGGCGTCCCGCTCACCCTGCTGTTCCTGGTCCCGCTGGTCGCCGTCTTCCTGATGCCCGGTGCGGTTGCTGGAGCGACGCTGCTCTCCCGCGACCTGCTCCCCGCGGCAGGCGAGGCGGTCCCCGAGAACGGGAAGCCGTTCATCCGGGCCGACCCTGCGTGACGATCCGCGCGTAGGCGGTCTCGGCCAGCCGGGCCTGCCCCTTCCGGCTCGGGTGGAACCAGTCCCACGGACTCAACTCCCCGAGGCGGAAGCGCTGCCGGAACACCGCGCCGCCGTCGTAGCGGCAGCGGCGATCCGTTGCGCAGACCTCCTCCAGGGCGCCGTTGTAGGCGACCACGCGGTCGTGGACCTGCCGGCGCCGAGCCTCCGCCGCGGCGCCGGCCGTCTCGGTGCCGCCCAGCATCGACGGGCAGATCCCCAGCCGCCACACCCGCGCGATGCCCGGGTCGTCGTGGCCCAGCGACCACAGGTGACGCAGGTCGGGGATGCTCGCCACGTAGACCTGTGTCCCGGGCAGCTCCCGGCGAAGCGTCCGGAGCGCGGTGGAGAAGTCGGCCCGGAACGCGGCCACCGGTGTCATCAGGGTGACGTCGGCGCGGCAGGCGTCGTTCGCACCCATCAGCACCGTCACCAGCTCGGGACGCTTTGCGGCTGCGGCCTCGGCCTGGCCGGGCAGATCGGCCATCCGGGCCCCCGAGCGGGCGAAGTTCCAGGTGTTCCGGGCGGGTTCGTCGACGAGCCGCTGGGCGAGGCTGTTCACGCCCGGGTCCGTGCCCGTGACCCACGACGAGCGGGGGCAGTCGGCGAGCGGGCGGCAGGCGTCGAAGCCGGTGGTGACGGAGTCGCCGAGGGCGGCGAGGGACTCCGGTCGGTGGTCCGCCGCCGGCGTGGCGTCGCGCGAGGAGGGCGCGGAACGGGAGGGGGTTGCGGTGGAGGACGGCCGGCCCGCCGGAGTGACGTCCCCGCCCCCGCCGCAGCCGGACAGCAGGAATCCGCCGAGCACCGTCAGTGCCGCGGCTGCGGACAGGGGTGCGGACCGGCCGCCGGTGCCACTGCTGCGGCGCATGCGTCTCCTCCGTGCGCGTCCGCGGATGCACGGTGACCCCGTGCGCCGACCGATCGGACGTTCCCAGGTTCGCGCATCAAGGCGTCCCCGCGAGTGAAAGCTTCGGTGATATCTGTGCAGGACCGACGGTACGTCACCACGGGGTCACCGCCGCACGGTAGTTTTTGCCCCAGCGGCCGGGCGCGTCGCGCCCTGCGGGCACGGTGGCCTGACGGTCGTTCGAACCAGCGATCGATCGACTGCGTTCGGTTACAACACGTCACATAATGTCCCATTTGCGGAGACTTGACCTCGATGGTGTTTACTGCACGTGACCTCGCGAGTTGGTTCCGTAGTGATCACTGGGGCACAATGTCGATTGCTGCCCTGGACGCGACCGGTACGGGTGCGAGGCCGCTGGGGAAGGCGAACCTCGTCCCACACTGGAGGTCCCGGTGACGACACGTGGAGTCCTGTTCGTGCACTCCGCACCGCGTGCGCTGTGCCCGCACGTCGAGTGGGCCGTCGCAGGCGTGCTCGGCGTGCGCGTCAGCCTCGACTGGATCAGACAGCCCGCCTCACCCGGCACCTGGCGTGCCGAATTCTCCTGGCAGGGCGAACCGGGCACGGCCTCCAAGCTCGCCTCCGCGCTGCGCGGCTGGCACCTGCTGCGCTTCGAGGTGACGTCCGAGCCCTGCGCGACCTCCGAGGGTGAGCGCTACAGCTCCACTCCCGAACTCGGCATCTTTCACGCCGTCACGGGTATCCACGGCGACATCCTGATCCCGGAGGACCGGCTGCGCGCCGCCCTTCTCCGGGCCGAGCGCGGTGAGACCGAACTCGAGACCGAACTGGCCAGGCTGCTCGGCAAGCCGTGGGACGACGAGCTGGAACCCTTCCGCTACGCCGGTGAGGGTGCGCCCGTCCGCTGGCTCCACCAAGTCGTCTGAACCCGCGCCGGGTCCGCCCCGGGGCGGACCGGCGCACCACCGGGCACCACCGAAGTGAACGTCGAAGGACCGGGCAGCCCCCCGTGGCTGCCCGGTCCTTCGACGTGATCCGGTCGGGGCGGCGCCGCGCCGGGCACCGCCCCCAGGGGCGTCAGTCCCTGCGGAAGGCCAGCACGACGTTGTGGCCGCCGAAACCGAACGAGTTGTTGATGGCCGCGATGGTGCCCTCCGGCAGCGGCCGGGCCTCGCCCCGGACGATGTCCGCGTCGACGTCGTCGTCCAGCGAGTCGACGTTGATCGTCGGGGGAGCCGTCCGATGGTGCAGCGCGAGCACTGTCGCCACGGTCTCGACGCCGCCCGCGCCGCCCAGCAGGTGGCCGGTCATCGACTTCGTGCCGGAGATGGCGATGTGGTCGAGGTCGTCACCGAGGACGTTGCGGAGCGCCTTGATCTCGGCGACGTCTCCCTGCGGCGTCGAAGTGGCGTGCGCGTTCAGGTGCACGACCTCGTTCGGCTTCAGGTCCGTCGACTCCAGCAGGTTCCGCAGTGCAGTCGCGATACCGCGACCGGACGGCTCGGGCTGGGCGATGTGGTGGCTGTCCGCCGACAGGCCCTGGCCCAGCACCTCGCAGTACACCCTGGCACCGCGCCGTGCGGCGTGCTCGGCGGACTCCAGCACGACGACCCCCGCGCCCTCGCCGAGCACGAAGCCGTCGCGCGCCGTGTCGTACGGACGCGAAGCCTTCTCGGGGTCGTCGTTGTTCTTCGACATCGCCATCATGTTGGCGAACGCCGCGATCGGCAGCGGGTGGATCGCCGCCTCGGTGCCGCCGGCCACCACCACGTCGGCGCGGCCGGTGCGGATCATCTCGACGGCGTAACCGATGGCCTCCGCGCCGGAGGCGCAGGCGCTCACCGGAGTGTGCACGCCGGCCCGGGCGTTGACCTCGAGCCCGACGTTGGCGGACGGGCCGTTGGGCATCAGCATCGGCACGGTGTGCGGGGAGACCCGGCGGACGCCCTTCTCCTTCAGCACGTCGTACTGGTCCAGCAGGGTGGTCACGCCGCCGATGCCGGAGGCGATGACCGCCCCGAGCCGCTCCGCGCAGACTCCGACGCTGTCGTCGTCCTCGGCGGCCGGGCCGGTGAAGCCCGCGTCCGACCAGGCCTCACGCGCCGCGATCAGCGCGAACTGCGCGGAACGGTCCAGCTTGCGGGCGACCGGCCGGGGCAGCACCTCGGCGGGGTCGACCGCCGCCGGTGCGGCGATGCGGACCGGAAGTTCCTCGTAGCGCTCGCCCTCGAGCGGTTTCACGCCCGAGCGGCCTGCGAGCAGTGCTTCCCAGGTCGATGTGGCATCGCCACCCAGCGGTGTGGTTGCGCCGATACCGGTGACGACCACGGTGCGATTGGTCGCGTTCACAGGAATTCTCTCTCCACGCTCAGAAGGTTGGAATGAACCGGCGCCACCGCCGGGGTGGCGACAAGCCTCGGGCAGATCAGCCCTGGTGCTTGAGGATGTAGTCGACGGCGTCGCCCACGGTCTTGAGGTTCTTGACGTCGTCGTCCGGGATCTTCACGTCGAAGCGCTCCTCGGCGGCGACGACGACCTCGACCATGGACAGCGAGTCGACGTCCAGGTCGTCCGTGAAGGACTTCTCCCGCTCGACGTCCTCGGTGGGGATGCCGGCGATCTCGTTGACGATCTCCGCGAGACCCTCGAGGATCTCTTCCTGCGTGGCGGCCATGGCAGCGCTCCTTCGGTGTATGTGCGGTGTTGCTGAGCACAGCGTACGGATTGTCCGGGCTGTGAGGTGTGTGCCCTAAGGGAGGGTAACGACCGTGGCGGCGTAAACGAGCCCCGCCCCGAAGCCGATGACGAGCGCGGTGTCGCCGCTCTTCGCCTGCCCGGTCGCCAGAAGCCGCTCCATCGCGAGCGGAATCGAGGCGGCCGAGGTGTTGCCGGTGGTCTCCACGTCGCGGGCGACCGTGACGTGCTCCGGCAGTTTGAGGGTCTTCACCATCGAATCGATGATCCGCATGTTGGCCTGGTGCGGAATGAAGACGTCCAGGTCGCCGGGGGAGATGCCGGCGGCTTCCAGGGCCTGCGCGGCGACCTTCGCCATCTCGAAGACCGCCCACCGGAAGACCGTCTGGCCCTCCTGGCGGATCGCCGGGAACTTCAGTTCCCCGTCCTCGCCGAGCGGGAGTTCCGCGACGGCGCCGACGCGGAAGCCGTCCCAGGGCACGGTCTGCGTGATGACGTCCGCCTTGTCGCCCTCCGAACCCCAGACGCTGGGGCCCATCGCGGGAACGTCCGACGGGCCGACGACGACCGCGCCCGCGCCGTCGCCGAACAGGAAGGCGGTGGAACGATCCGTCACATCCGTGAGGTCCGACAGTCGTTCGACGCCGATCACGAGGACGTGGTCCGCGCTGCCGTCGACGACGAGCCCCTTGGCGATCGTCAGGCCGTAGACGAAACCCGCACACGCGGCGGAGATGTCGAAGGCGGCAGCCTTGCCGGCGCCGAGCCGGTGGGCGATCTCGGTGGCGATGGACGGCGTCTGCTTGAAATGCGACACCGTCGAGATGACGACCGCGCCGATCTGCTCGGGCGCGATGCCCGCGCTCGCCACGGCCTTGCCCGCCGCCTCGAGCGACATCTGGGCGACCGTCTCCTCCGGGCCCGCCCAGTGCCGGGTGGCGATCCCGGACCGGGAGCGGATCCACTCGTCGGACGAGTCGATGTGCTTGAGAATCTCCTCGTTCGGCACCACCCGGGTCGGGCGGTAGCCGCCGACGCCGAGAATCCGCGGATAGGCGGAACCCTTACCGGGTTCGATCTTCGAGGGCATGCTCTACGGCTCCTTATTCGGCCGGGGCGTCGGCGTCGGGCGCGGCGTGCGAACCCGCTTCGGCGGTGAACTCCGCCACCAGGGCGCGGCCGGCCTCGAGGTCGTCCGGCGTCTTGAGGGCCACGGTCTTCACGCCGGGCAGGGCGCGCTTGGCCAGACCCGTGAGGGTTCCGGCCGGCGAGACCTCGATCAGCGCACTGACGCCCAGCTTCTGGAAAGTCTGCATGCACAGGTCCCAGCGGACCGGGTTCGACACCTGCGCCACGAGCCGCTGCACGACCTCGCTGCCGTCCGCCACGACCTCGCCGTCGCGGTTGGACACGTACCGGGTGCGCGGATCGGCGACCGTCAGGCCGGGGACGAGGGCGGCAAGGGCGTCGACCGCGGGCGCCATGTGGGCGGTGTGGAACGCGCCCGCCACCTTGAGAGGGATGACACGTGCCTTCTCGGGCTTTTCCGCGGCGAGGGCGGCCAACTGCCCGGCGGTTCCCGCCGCGACGATCTGACCTGCGCCGTTCATGTTCGCGGGGGTCAGGCCCAGCTTCTCGAGGTGCGCGACGACGGTGTCGGGGTCCCCGCCGAGCACCGCCGACATGCCGGTCTCGGTGACGGCGGCGGCGTCGGCCATGGCCTGACCACGCCGGCGGACCAGCATCATGGCCGCCTCCGGCGTGAGCACCCCGGAGGCCGCGGCCGCAGTGATCTCACCGACGCTGTGACCTGCGGTCGCGCCGACCCGGCGGGCGAACTCCTCTTCCGTGCCGAAGAGCTGACGCGCCGAAACGAGACCGGCGGCCACCAGCAGCGGCTGGGCCACAGCGGTGTCCCGGATCTCGTCCGCATCGGCCTTGGTGCCGTAGTGGACGAGGTCGAGGCCGATGGCGTCGGACCATTCCGCCAGGCGTTCGGTGGCGCCGGGGAGGTCGAGCCAGGGAGTCAGGAAGCCGGGCGTCTGGGCGCCTTGGCCGGGAGCGACGAGTACGAGCACTCTCACACTCTCTCTTGCGGACGGCCCCGGCCGCCGGTGAGGACAGGGACCAAGAACCGTCGGGGGAATTGTCGGTGTCCCACAAAAGTCTAGAACTGCGCTCCGACGTCGGACAGGCGCCCCAGGATCAGGGCGATACGCAGCGTGAACGCCGATCGTACCTCCGACGGCGACCACCCGGTGACGTCCGTCACACGTCGGAGCCGGTAGCGCACGGTGTTGGGGTGGACGAACAGCATCCTGGCAGCCCCCTCGAGGCTGCTCGCCTGCTCCAGATAGACGCTCAGAGTCTCCAGCAGTGCCGACCCCGCTTCCTCCAGCGGTCTGTAGATCTCCTCCACCAGCTGGGCGCGTGCGGCCGTGTCTCCGGCCATGGCGCGCTCGGGCAGCAGGTCGTCGGCGAGCACCGGACGCGGCGCGTCGGGCCACGCGGCGCACGCCTTCAGTCCCGCCGCTGCGGCGTGAGCGGAACGGGTGGCCGCCAGCAGGTCGCCGACGACCGGGCCGGCGACCACGGGGCCCGCGGCGAACGGGCCGATCAGCGTCTTCGCCGCGCGCAGCGGGTCGCTGCTGCCGCCGACCACCACGACCAGGCGCTCGCCGAGCACCCCGGTGAGGACCTGCAGCTTGGCATGGCGTGCGGCCCGCCGGATGGCCTCGACGGTGAGCTCGCTGTCTCCGTCGGGTGCGGTGCCCAGGACCACGGCCACGTGCTCCGGCGTGCTCCAGCCGAGGGCGGCGGCCCGCGACAGCGCGCCCTCGTCCGCCTCCCCGGACAGGATGGCGTTGACGACCAGCGACTCCAGCCGGGCGTCCCAGGCGCCCCGGGCCTCGGCGGCCTGGGCGTAGACCTGCGCCGTCGCGAAGGCGATCTCGCGGGCGTAGACGAGCAGTGCCTCCCGCAGTGCGCCCTCGTCGCCCGGGGCCGCCACCTCGTCGATGGCCGTCTCCATGACCTCTATGGTCGTGCGGACCAGCTCGACGGTCTGACGCAGCGTGATCGCCCGGGTCAGTTCGCGCGGTGCGGTCCCGAAGACGTCGGTGCTGATGGCCTGCGGAGCATCCGGGTGCCGGAACCACTCGGTGAAGGCCGCGATGCCGGCCTGCGCGACGAGTCCGATCCAGGAGCGGTTCTCCGGTGGCATGGCGCGGTACCAGGGCAGCGTCTCGTCCATGCGGGCGATCGCGTCCGCGGCCAGGCGGCCCGACGATTTCTCCAGTCGGCGGAGGGTCGCCGCGTGGAGGTGAGCTTCATGGGATCGGGAATCAGGCACGGGACAAGCCTGCCTCATCCGGAGCAGTGCTCGGGGCGGGGCCCTGCGCACCGGCCATGACGGGTCCCGGAGCACCTGTGCCGGGGAGCGCGCGGCACACTACGGTGGAGCGATGATCGAGGTCCGGAAAGGGTCCGACCGGTACCGGGGCGCGGACGAGGCCACGGGCATCGAGACCCGTCACGCCTTCTCCTTCTCCGGCTTCTACGATCCGGACAACGTGCGGTTCGGTTCCCTCGTCGCGTGCAACGAGGAGCGGCTGCCCGCTGGCGCCGGGTTCGGGCTGCACCCGCACCGGGACGTCGAGATCGTCACCTGGGTCGTCGAGGGCGAGCTCGCCCACGAGGACTCCGAGGGCCACACGGCGGTGGTGCGGCCCGGCGACGTGCAGCGGCTGAGCGCCGGCAGCGGAGTGCGGCACGTCGAGCGGAACGCCGGGCCGGATCCGCTCGTCTTCGTCCAGATGTGGCTGGTGCCGGAGGAATTCGGGGGCGAACCGGAGTACGAGGTCGTCCGTGGCATCGCCGACGCCACCCCCTACGCCCTCGACCGCGCACGGGCCGTGCTCCACGTCCGGCGGTTGAGGGAGGGGGAGACCGGCGGGCTGCCGAACGCGTCGCACGTCCATGTGCACGTGGTGCGCGGCGGGGTGCGGCTGGACGGCACCGGGCTCGGCCCCGGAGACGCGGCCCGCATCACCGGCTGTGCGGGGCTGAGCGTGCAGGCGGGCGAGGCCGGCGCGGAACTCCTGGTGTGGGAGATGGGCGCCGGTCCGACGGCTCAGCCCTGACCGATCTCCGCCAGTACGGCGTCCGTGAACTGCGGCCACGCCTCGACCGCCCAGGGGCCGAACGCCCGGTCCGTGAGGACGACGCAGGCTGCCCCGGCGTCCGGGTCCACCCACAGGAAGGTGCCGGACTGGCCGAAGTGGCCGAAGGTGCGCGTGGAGGACCGCTCGCCCGTCCAGTGCGGTGACTTGGCGTCGCGGATCTCGAAGCCCAGGCCCCAGTCGTTCGGCTTCTGGTGACCGTAGCCCGGCAGCACACCGGTGAGACCGGGGTGCACCACCGAGGTCGCCTCGGCGACGGTGCCGGGGTGCAGCAGGCGCGGCGACTGGAGTTCGGCCGCGAACCGGACCAGGTCGTCGACGCTGGACACACCGTCCTTGGCGGGGGAGCCCGGCAGGTCCGTCGCGGTCATGCCGAGCGGGTCGAGCACCGCCTGCCGGAGGTACTCGGGGAACGGGATCTCCGTGGCCTTCGCCAGGTGGTCGCCGAGCGCCTCGAAACCGGCGTTGGAGTAGAGCCGGCGGTCGCCGGGGGCGGCCATCGGCTTGTCCTCGTCTAAGGCGAGACCGGAGGTGTGGGCCAGCAGGTGGCGGACGGTCGACCCGGCGGGGCCGGCCGGCTCGTCCAGCTCGATCGCGCCCTCTTCACAGGCAACGAGGGCGGCGTAGGCGGTCAGGGGCTTGGTGACCGATGCCAGCGGAAAGCGACGTGAGGTCGCTCCGTGCGCTCCGGCGACACTGCCGTCGGCGCGTACGACGGCAGCGGCTGCGGTGGGCACCGGCCAGGTGTCGATCATCTCCAGGCTCTGCATGGCCCCGAGCCTAACGCGGCTCCGAAAGGGTGAGACGCATGGCCGGATCGGAGGTGCGGACGAAGCCGAGAGAGGCGTAGAGGGGCTCGGCCTCGGGGGAGGCGCGCAGGTCCACGCGGGTGACGCCGCGCTCGCGGTACCACTCCAGCAGGGCTTCCAAGCAGCCGCGGGAGTGGCCGCGACGACGGTGTGCGGGGTCGGTCGCGACGCTGAAGACGTACCCGGTCGTCCCCGTGGGGTTGCCGGGGCTTGCGAGCCGGTACTCGATCGCCCCGACCACGCACGCCGTCAGGCCGTCCGGGCCGTCGACGACGAACGCGGCGAGATCGCCGTCGCCCGCCGCGAGCCGCGTGCGCAGCGTCCGTTCCGCGGCCGGCTGCCAGGAGGTGTCGGACGGGCCGGGGCGGACCGAGTCGAGCATGACCTGACGGAGCCTCACCAGCTCCGGCGCATCGGCGGGCGCGGCTCTGCGGACGGTGGCCATGCGGCGGATGGTAGTGCGACGGGGTGGCCGCGGCAGCAAAGTCTTTGACATGGAGTGTGCTTCAGGGTGGACGGTGGCCGCCGTGAACGGGAAACCATCCCCGAGGGAAAGATCTGCCATGGTCACGACGAAGACGACCACCTGGACCGGACGGACGAGGATCGGTGACCACGGTCCGGAGACCAGCACACTGGGCATGGGCACCTGGGTGCTCGGCGGCCCCTGGACGTTCGACGGCCGGGACGCCGGATGGGGCGAGGTGGACGACGACGTCAGCGTGCGAGCCGTACACGCCTCCATCGACGCCGGAGTGCGGTTGTTCGACACGGCCGACTGCTACGGCGCGGGACACAGCGAGCGGGTACTCGGCCGGGCGCTGCGCGCGGTGCCCGCATCCGTCCGTTCCGAGGTCACGGTCGCCACGAAGTTCGGCCTGCTGACCGACGAGGCCACGCGGACGGGTGGAGGCACTGACGTCGCCGAAGCAGCCGTGCGCCGCGCCTGCGCGGGGAGCCTGCGTCGGCTCGGCGTCGGCACCATTGATCTCTACCAGTTGCACGGGGGCGTCGAGACCGCGGCCGATGCCGAGGACGTGGTCGCAGTCCTCGAGAGGCTGGCTGACGAGGGCCTGGTGCGCCGGTACGGCACCGCTGCCGACGCTCCCGAGATCGTGCGGGTCTTCGCCCGTGCGCCCCGCGCCGTGTCCGTGCAGACGCAGGTCAACGTCTTCGGGCGCACGGACAGCGTCCTCGACGCCGCACGGCGCGGTGGTCTCGGGGTGCTTGCCCGGTCCCCTCTGGCGATGGGGTTGCTGACCGGTCGGTACGGCACGGTGCGTCGACCCGACGCCGGTGACGTCCGGCTCGACACCCCCTGGTGGGACTACTTCGACGAGGCGACGATGCCCGGGTGGCTTGACCGTGTCGATGCGGTGCGGGAGCTGCTGACCACTGGTGGGCGGACGCTCGCCCAGGGTTCGCTGTGCTACCTCTGGTCACTCGGTGTCGTGCCGATTCCCGGAGCCCGCACCCCCGAACAGGCCGCCGAGAACGCGGCGGCGCTCGGATACGGGCCGCTGGACGAGGAGGTGGTCGCCGAGATCGACACGCTCCTGGCCGACTCGCCCGAGCGGCGCCCCTGATCGCGTGGTGGGTTCCGGCCCGCGCAGGGGCGGTTGCGGACCGCTTCCTACTTGACTGGAGTCTTGGCTGGAGTGCACTCGAAGTCTCTAGCGTTGAAATGCCGGGAACCGGATACGCCGAGGGCGGTGGGTGTGATGACGACAACAGATGGCGCGTCCGCACGGGTCGGGAGGTGCGTGTCGGAAGGCGTGCACCCGCGGCCGGCCGGGCAGGACGCCTACACGATCGGCGAGGTGGCAGCGTGCACCGGGCTCACCGTCCACACGCTGCGCTGGTACGAACGGATCGGGCTGATGCCGCACGTCGACCGCTCGAACACCGGGCAGCGCCGGTACAGCAACCGTGATCTCGACTGGCTCGCCTTCGTCGGCAAGCTGCGACTGACCGGGATGCCGGTCGCCGACATGGTCCGTTACGCCGTGCTGGTCCGGGAGGGGGAGCACACCTTCGCGGTCCGGCAGGAGCTGCTGCGGGCGCACCGCGAGGAAGTGCGCAGCCGGATCGCCGAACTGCAGGACACCCTCGCCCTCCTCGACCACAAGATCGATTCCTACGCTGACGCCCGCCGGGTGTCGGAAAGGGCCTGAACATGAGCAACGACACGATCGCGACGACCGAGTTGGGAGCCGGAGGGCCTCAGGTCGGGGTTCAGGGCCTCGGCTGCATGGGCATGAGTTTCGCCTACGGGCCGACCGACGAGAACGAGGCCCGGGCCACGCTCGAGCGCGCACTGGAGCTCGGCGTCACTCTGTACGACACCGCGGACATGTACGGGATGGGCGACAACGAGCGGTTCATCGCGCCGTTCGTCCGCGCCAACCGCGAACGTCTCGTGCTGGCGACGAAGTTCGCCCTGGCCGTCGACCCCGACGACACGACGAAGCGCCGTATCCGCAACGACCGCCCTTACCTGCGCCGGTGCATCGAGGAGAGCCTGCGCAGACTCGGCGTCGACGAGATCGACCTGTACTACATGCACCGGAGAGACCCGGAGGTGCCGATCGAGGAGAGCGTCGGTGCCATGGCCGAACTCGTCCGGGAGGGCAAGGTGAGGCAACTGGGACTGAGCGAGGTCACCGGGAGCGAACTGCGCGCGGCCCACGCCGTCCATCCCGTCGCCGCCCTGCAGTCGGAGTGGTCGGTGTTCAGCCGGGACGTCGAGCGGACGGCCGTCCCCGCGGCAGCCGAGCTGGGCGTGACCCTCGTGCCCTATTCGCCGCTCGGCCGGGGCTTTCTGGCCGGCTCCTTCGTCGATGCCGAGCAGGAGCTGGGCCCTGACGACTTCCGGCGGCTCCTGCCCCGCTTCAACGGGGACAATGCCGCCGCCAACGCAGCCCTGCTGGAGCCCCTCCGCCGCATCGCCGGGTCGCGGGGGGCGACACCCGGCCAGGTCGCGCTGGCCTGGGTGCAGCAGCAGGCCGCGGTGCACGGGCTGAACGTGGTACCGATCCCGGGCACGCGCCGGCGCAGCCGCGTGGAGGAGAACACCGCCGCGACCCGCATCGTGCTCACCGAACAGGAACTCGCCCTTCTGGAGCCCATCGCATCCCGGGTCGCGGGGGAGCGCTACCCGGACATGTCCTCCACCTCCGCCGCCCGGGAGTAACTGCGCGGACCGCTGGAGAAGACGCCGGCCCGTCACGGGAGGAAAACTGCTGGCGGGCCGGCGGCCGGTCGACGACCATGGCCAGGTGCTGATCAGAGACGCGGACGCCGCCGACTGGAACGCTGTGTGGCCCTTTCTCCGGACGATTGTCGCCGCCGGGGAGACGTTCACCTACCCGGCCGGTCTCGCGGCCGAACAGGCACGGGCGATGTGGATGCTGCCGCCGCCGGACCGCACGGTCGTCGCGGTGGACGACGCGGGGACCGTCCTGGGTACGGCGAAGATGAACGCCAACCACATGGGCAACAGCTCGCACATCGCGAGCGCCAGCTACATGGTCGACCCGGCTCACGCGGGGAAGGGCGTGGGCCGGGCCTTGTGCGAGCACACAATGGAGTGGGCACGCGCAGCGGGCTTCCGCGGCATGCAGTTCAATGCGGTGGTGGAGACGAACACCCGTGCGGTGGCCCTCTACCGTTCCCTCGGCTTCGAGGTGATCGGCACGGTGCCGGAGGGCTTCCGGCACCCGGCCGAGGGGTTCGTCGGGCTGCACGTCATGTACCGCGCCCTCTGAACCCGGGGCAGCACGTTCCCAAGGCCGGCGCTCTCACAGCTCCGCGAGGAGGTCGGCCTTCTTGGAGCTGAACTCGTCGTCCGTGAGCAGCCCCGACTCGTGCAGGGCGCCCAGGTGCCGGATCCGGTCTGCGATGTCGGCCGGGTCGGACCGGGCACCCTCGCCCAGGACCGCGGTCCGGTGGCCCGTCGTGCAGCCGGGCGGCGCGGTGACGCCGGCGGGCTGGTGCTCGCGTGCCGACTGCACCGCCTCCAGGACCGCGGCGGCGAACGGCAGGGACTCGTGGACCAGGCCGTAGCCCAGGCCGAAGACCACGGCCAGCGGGTCCTCGTCGGCCTCCTCCGGCCGTTCGGCCGTCTCGGCACCGCGCGGCACCAGCCGCAGATGGCCGTCGAAGACCTCGGGGGAGCGCCACTCGACACCGGCCAGATCGCCGGCGCGCAGGTGCTGGTCGCCGGCCTTCCACTTGGTCGAGGAGGCGCCCGTCCAGAACCAGCGGAAGGTGACGGTGCTGCCGTCGAAGGACGCCTTTCCGTCGTATGCCTTGAACTGCATCGGAGGCCGTGGCGCAGACACCAGATAGCGGACGGCCGGTTCGTGGGCCCAGCCGCCGAGCGCCCGCCGCAGCTCCGTCGCGTAGTGGGCCGCGAGCGTCTCGCGCGCGGCCGGCAGAATCAGCCGGTAGGGGTCGCAGCCGTCCTTGAGCTGACCGTCCGCCGCGTCCATCAGCGGATCGGCCCCCGGCCGGGGGACGGCACACAGGACGACCGTGCCGCGCTTCCCGGGGAGCAGGTCCACGCCGGCGAGGGCCTCGTACGGAACCCGTCGCTCGCCGAGTGCCTGGAACAGCTTCGGCGTGCGCATCCCCCGTTCGAAGCGGATGAGCACGGAGTCGGTGTCGAACTCCCAGACGGTGTGAAAACCGGCCAGCACATCACCCATGTGGCTCATCGTATGCGGCGGGCGGCCGCGCGTCCCCCCTCTCGACGCTACGCGCGTCAATCGGTCCGGACGGAGGCTGACGTCAGGCCCGGACGGTCTGTCCGAGCCCGTCGTTGCAGGCGCCTCCGGTCATGCAGCGCACCGAGTCCTGGGATCCGACGCCGATCCTCGCGAAGTTCTTCAGGCTCGAGGTGCCGGGGGCGAAGTAGTCGCCGTGCCCGTGGGCGCCGTTGGCGGACATGACCCGCGCGCCGAATCCGGCGGAGACCGGGTCGGCACCGTGGCCGAGCCCGCCGATCTCGAGGTTGGGCACGTCCCGGATCCAGTCGCCGGGGTCCCGGGTCGCCCAGATCCGGGCGTTGCTGCCGAGTTCCCGGGCGCTCTGCGCCCGCATGCCCGGGCTGCCGGCCACGGCGATGTCGGAGGCCCGCGCCGGCAGGTCGTCGGCTGCGACGCCGCAGACCACCGAGCCGTAACTGTGGCAGAACAGGGCGACCTGCGAGGAGCCGGGCAGGGAGCGGACGAACGCGTTCAGACGTACCGCACCGTCCTCCGCCATCCGGCCGGTCGCCGCGTCCATGCCGACGCCCTCGGGGGCGGTGTAGTCGGCCCAGGCCACGACGGCCGTGCGGACGCCGGGTTTCTCGGCTCGTTCCTGCTGGTAGAGCGAGCGGGCCATGCCGGCCGGCGCGGTGTGCGGCCGGTCGGGACGCTCGAAGTGGGCCAGGTCGGTGTCGACGCCGGGTACGACCGTCGACACCCGCTGGGCCCGGTCGAGGTCGCCGAGGACCTCCGCGACACGGCCGCCGCCGGTCGGGTCGAAGGCGAGGATCTGCCGGCCGTCGCGCAGCAGGGAGTCGAGGCGTTCGACGCGAGTGCGGGCCTGTTCGCGGCCGAGTTCCGTGATGCGCTCGTCGGCCGCCCGGCGCTCGTCCACCGCGCGGGCCTGCTGCATCGCCGTGTGGTTGGCCCGGTACCGCAGCTCGGTCGGGGCACCGGCGAGGTTGCCGACGACGAGCGGATGGCGGTCGGCTAGCGACGTCCGCTGGGTACCGGTCAGCGAAGCGAAGAACTGCTTGATCTTCTTCTGGCCGGCCTCGGGCTTCGGCAGCTTACGGCCGTCGATCGAGCTGTGGATCCAGGTCTGCACGGCTGCGGCACGGGGGCCGGGGTGGGCCGCTTCCTGCCGGATCGCGGTCCAGCCACTGGTCGCGAGCAGGACGAACACCACGGCCAGCGCGAGCACCGCCCGCCGGGCGGAGGAGCCGCCGAACCATGGTCCAGCCGAGAGGGAGCCGAGCTCCGGGAAAGAAGACACTTCGGAACACCTTAGAAGACGGAACCCGGCCCGGAAGAATTCGGTGAGCGTTCTCACGTTTCCCTGAAGGTGCCCTGACCTGGGGTTTGCGCAGCGCACGGTTTCGTTCACCCGCTGTTGGCCGCCGAGGGTGGATTGGCGGGCCCAAAGCGGGGAAAACGGCCCGATTCGTCAGCGGTGGTCCGTTGGCAGTCCCCCGTCCGGGTGGGCCCGGCGCCGAATTCGCGCAGACCGGGCGGGCGACCCGCAGGCTTGGCTCCGCAACGATGCTTCACGGGGGAGTGATGTGCACATGTCCAGGTATCGGACCTTCGCGGCTTCACTGGCAGCATCGGCCGCAGCCGTCGTCCTTGCGGGGGCCGGACCGGCCGGAGCGGCACAGCGGCTCGGCGACTGCGCCGCCGGGCAGCTCTGTCTGTGGCCGGAGCCGGAGTTCCGGGGTTCGCCGCGCATTCATGAACTCCACCGCACCGGCACCCAGGAGTGCGTGGCACTCCCCCGGGGCTCGGCGGGCAACGCGTTCGCCAACCGGACGGGCCGGCCCGTCACCGTCTACCAGGACCCCGAGTGCGGTGAGACCGGCGAGTTCGACACCTACCCGGGGGACGGCACCTGGGTTCCCCGCACCGCCTATCAGGTTCGCGCCGTGAAGTTCTGGGAGCACTGAACGGCCGGGGCCCCGGTCCGCCGAAGCGGGCCGGGGGCCCCGGATCCGTACCGTGCCGCGAGGGCGGGTGTCAGGCGTCGCCACCGGCCGCGCCGGGGTCGGCCGCGGCCACGTCGAGCAGCTGGTAGCGGTCGATGGCCTGCTTCAGCACGGAGCGGTCGACCTTGCCGTCCTTGGCGAGCTCGGTGAGCACCGCCAGGACGATCGACTGCGCGTCGATGTGGAAGAAGCGGCGGGCCGCACCACGGGTGTCGGCGAAACCGAATCCGTCGGCGCCGAGCGACTGGTACGTGCCCGGGACCCAGCGCGCGATCTGGTCCGGCACCGCGCGCATCCAGTCGGACACGGCGACGAACGGGCCCTCGGCGCCCTGGAGCTTGGTCGTCACGTAGGGGACGCGCTGGTCCTCCTCCGGGTGCAGGAGGTTGAACTCCTCCGCGTCCACGGCGTCCTTGCGCAGCTCGTTCCAGGAGGTCGCCGACCAGACGTCCGCCTTGACGTCCCACTCGTCCGCCAGGATCTGCTGGGCCTCGACCGCCCACGGCATCGCGACGCCGGACGCCATGATCTGCGCCGGCTTGGACCCCTTCTCGCCCGCCTTGAAGCGGTAGAGGCCCTTGAGAATGCCCTCGACGTCCACGTTCTCCGGCTCGGCCGGGTGCTGGATCGGCTCGTTGTAGACGGTGAGGTAGTAGAAGACGTCCTCGCTCTTCTCGCCGTACATCCGGCGCAGGCCGTCCTTCACGATGTACGCGATCTCGTAGCCGAACGCCGGGTCGTAGGAGACGACCGCCGGGTTCGTCGAGGCGAGCAACTGCGAGTGGCCGTCCGCGTGCTGCAGGCCCTCGCCCGTCAGCGTCGTACGGCCGGCCGTGGCGCCGAGCACGAAGCCGCGCGCCAGCTGGTCGGCCATCTGCCAGAACTGGTCGCCGGTGCGCTGGAACCCGAACATCGAGTAGAAGACGTACACCGGGATCATCGGCTCGCCGTGCGTGGCGTACGCCGAGCCCGCCGCGATCAGCGACGCCGTGCAGCCCGCCTCCGAGATGCCGTCGTGCAGCATCTGGCCGGTCGGCGACTCCTTGTAGGACAGCAGCAGCTCACGGTCCACGGACTCGTACTGCTGGCCCAGCGGGTTGTAGATCTTCGCCGACGGGAAGAACGCGTCCATGCCGAACGTGCGGTACTCGTCCGGTGCGATCAGCACGAACCGCTTGCCGATCTCCTTGTCCCGCATGAGGTCCTTGAGGACCCGCACGAAGGCCATCGTGGTCGCGATCGACTGCTGGCCGGAGCCCTTCTTGGCGGCCGCGTACGTCTTGTCGTCCGGCTGCGGCAGCGGTTTGGCGCGCACCACACGGGTCGGTACGTAGCCGTCCAAGCCCTTGCGCTGGTCGTGCATGTACTGGATCTCGTCCGAGTCCCGACCCGGGTGGTAGTACGGCGGGAGGCCGGACTCCAGGTCCTTGTCCGGGATCGGCAGGTGCAGCCGGTCGCGGAAGCGCTTCAGGTCGTCCACCGTCAGCTTCTTCATCTGGTGCGTGGCGTTGCGGCCCTCGAAGTTCGGGCCGAGGGTCCAGCCCTTGACCGTCTGCGCGAGGATGACTGTCGGCTGGCCCTTGTGGGCCTTGGCCGCCGCGTAGGCCGCGAAGATCTTCTTGTGGTCGTGGCCGCCGCGCCCCAGGTGCAGGATCTGGTCGTCGGTCATGTTCTCGACCATCTTGCGCAGCCGCTGGTCGGAGCCGAAGAAGTGCTCGCGGATGTACGCGCCGGTCTCGGTGGCGTAGGTCTGGAACTGGCCGTCGGGCGTGGTGTTGAGCTTGTTGACCAGCACGCCGTCGCGGTCCTGCGCGAGCAGCGGGTCCCAGCTGCGGTCCCAGACCAGCTTGATGACGTTCCAGCCGGCGCCGCGGAACTGCGACTCCAGCTCCTGCATGATCTTGCCGTTGCCGCGGACCGGGCCGTCGAGCCGCTGGAGGTTGCAGTTGACGACGAAGGTCAGGTTGTCCAGGCCCTCACGGGCGGCGATGGACAGCTGGCCGAGCGACTCCGGCTCGTCCATCTCGCCGTCGCCGAGGAACGCCCAGACGTGCGACTTGGAGGTGTCGGCGATGCCGCGCGCCTCCATGTAGCGGTTCATCCGCGCCTGGTAGATCGCGCCGAGGGGGCCAAGGCCCATCGAAACGGTGGGGAACTCCCAGAAGTCCGGCATCGACCGCGGGTGCGGGTAGCTGGACAGCCCGTTCGGGGCCGCCGAGTGCTCCTGACGGAAGCCGTCGAGCTGCGTCTCGGAGAGGCGGTCCAGCAGGAACGCGCGGGCATAGATGCCGGGGGAGGCGTGTCCCTGGAAGAAGATCTGGTCGCCGCCGTCGCCGCCGTCCTTGCCCCGGAAGAAGTGGTTGAAGCCCACGTCGTAGAGGGATGCCGAGGAGGCGAAGGTGGCGATGTGGCCACCGACGCCGATGCCGGGGCGCTGCGCACGGGACACCATGACCGCCGCGTTCCAGCGGGTCGCGTTGAGGATCTTCCGCTCGATGTCCTCGTTGCCGGGGAAGAACGGCTCGTCCCTGGTCGCGATGGTGTTGATGTAGTCCGTGCTGCGCATCTCGGGCACGGCGACGCGCTTCGCGCGCGCCCGCTCGATCAGGCGGAGCATCAGGTAGCGGGCACGTTCCCGGCCTCGCTCATCGACGGCTGCGTCGAGCGAGTCGAGCCATTCCTGGGTCTCTTCGGGATCGAAGTCCGGGACCTGGCTGGGAAGGCCGCCAATGATGATCGGGTTGCGATCGGATCCGGAAGCCACGCTGTTCCTTCGCTGTTCGTTACTGCTCGGCTGTCTTGCGCCGCTCTGCTGTCGCGCCGCCTCCCATCGTGTACCTCCAGGGGCGGAAACGTCATCTCTACTGGGTGGTAACCATCATGTTCCCGGGCGTAATGCCCAAGGCGGTCATCGGCAGGTAGTCGGCCAAATTGCAACCTTACGCCCATGGTCCGCGGATCCCGCGCGGCCCCGTTCGCCCCCGTCCTCCCCGATCGGCCCAGTGTGGGAACGGAGCCGTGCAATCCCGGCGGATCGCTGTGGGGTGAATCACCCGAGGGGCCCGTGCCCGGCCGATGGATGCGGTAAGACCCGTCCAAAACTCCGTATGCTCCGCATAAGAGGGTATGGGGGTGCCCCCATACCTTTGGGCGGGATCCGCTGTGGGGTACTTGCGCGATCCGCCCGGCCCGTGTGGACTACGGCCAACGGCTCGCGCACGCGCGGAGCCGCACCCGATCTCGAAAAATGACAGGAGGCAATCCGTGAGCGCGACCGCGGACCACGCGGAGGAGCGGACCAACCCTGCCGCCAGGCTGGGTTTCCAGCCCGGACAGGTGGTCCAGGAGCTCGGTTACGACGACGACACCGAGCAGGAGCTGCGTGACGCCATCGAGGAGCTCACCGGCACGGAGCTCGTCGACGAGGACTACGACGACGTCGCCGACGCCGTGGTGCTGTGGTTCCGCGAGGACGACGGTGACCTGACGGACGCGCTGGTGGACGCCACCACCATGATCGACGCCGGTTCCCCGGTCTGGCTGATGACGCCGAAGACGGGCCGGGACGGCTACGTCGAGCCGAGCGACATCGGCGAGGCCGCCCAGACCGCCGGTCTGGCGCAGACCAGCAGCATCAACGCGGGCAAGGACTGGACCGGCAGCCGACTGGTCACTCCGAAGGCCGCCCGCTCGGGCAAGCGGTAGCCGGTAGCCCTCCCGCGCCCCGGAGGCGCGCCGTCCGCCCCCCGCCGGATCCGTCCGCCGGGGGGCGGAGTGCGTTCAGAGGGTTCCGCAGTGAAAGACTGCCCGGAACCCGCGGGCGGCCGGGACGGTCAGGTACCGGGTCCGGGCACCCGCACTTTCTCGAGAGAGGGATGCGACTCATGGCGATCGAGGTCGGCACCAAGGCTCCGGACTTCGAGCTGAAGAACCAGCACGGCGAGCAGGTCAGGCTCTCCGACTTCCGCGGCGAGAAGAACGTCGTCCTGCTCTTCTACCCCTTCGCCTTCACCGGCGTCTGCACCGGTGAGCTGTGCGCGCTGCGCGACGAGCTGCCGAAGTTCCAGAACGACGAGGTGCAGCTCCTCGCCGTCTCCAACGACTCGCCCTTCTCGCTGCGCGTCTTCGCCGAGCAGGAGGGCCTGGAGTACCCGCTGCTGTCCGACTTCTGGCCGCACGGCGAGACGTCGCGCGCCTACGGCGTCTTCGACGAGGACAAGGGCTGTGCTGTGCGCGGGACCTTCATCATCGACAAGGAGGGCGTCGTCCGGTGGACGGTCGTCAACGGGCTGCCGGACGCCCGTGACCTCAACGACTACGCCAAGGCGCTCGACACCCTCTGAGGCGTCCGGGGGTAAACAACGGCCGGTCCGGGGAACCGCTCACTAGGATCGGTTCGTTGATCCGATGCCATCGCACGACGGGGGCGCGTTCCCCGTACCCCTGGAAATCATGGGAGGACTCGTGGGAGTCAGCCTCAGCAAGGGCGGCAACGTCTCGCTGTCGAAGGCCGCGCCCAACCTGACCGCCGTCATCGTCGGTCTCGGATGGGATGCGCGCACCACGACCGGCACCGACTTCGACCTCGACGCCAGCGCCCTGCTGCTGAACGCCGAGGGCCGGGTCGGCAACGACCAGAACTTCGTGTTCTTCAACAACCTCAAAAGCCCGGACGGGTCCGTCGAGCACACCGGCGACAACCTCACCGGTGAGGGTGAGGGGGACGACGAGCAGGTCAAGGTCAACCTGGCGGGCGTCCCCGGGGACGTCGACAGGATCGTCTTCCCGGTCTCGATCTATGAGGCCGAGACCCGTCAGCAGAGCTTCGGCCAGGTCCGCAACGCGTTCATCCGCGTGGTGAACCAGGCCGACAACGTCGAGCTGGCGCGTTACGACCTCTCGGAGGACGCCTCGACGGAGACCGCCATGGTCTTCGGCGAGCTCTACCGCAACGGAACGGAGTGGAAGTTCCGGGCCATCGGCCAGGGCTATGCCTCCGGGCTGCGGGGCATCGCGCAGGACTTCGGCGTCAACGTCTGACCAGGCCGTTCTTCCGCTTCCGGCGCCGCAACCCCACCGGGCTGCGGCGCCGCGGATGCTCGGGCCGTAAGGCGACCCCGACCCGGGGCCACGGCATGGGCACATCACTTCGGGGAGGAAGCAGAAAATGGGCGTAACGCTCGCCAAGGGGGGCAACGTCTCCCTTTCCAAGGTCGCGCCGAACCTCACACAGGTGCTCGTCGGGCTGGGCTGGGATGCGCGCTCCACCACGGGCGCCCCGTTCGACCTCGACGCCAGCGCCCTGCTGTGCCGGTCGGGGCGGGTGCTCGGCGACGAGTACTTCGTCTTCTACAACAACCTCACCAGCCCCGAGGGCTCCGTCGAGCACACCGGCGACAACCTCACCGGAGAGGGCGAGGGCGACGACGAGGCGATCCTGGTGGACCTCTCGCGGGTCCCGGAGTCCGTCGACAAGATCGTCTTCCCGGTCTCGATCCACGAGGCGGACGCCCGCGGACAGACTTTCGGCCAGGTGAGCAATGCGTTCATCCGTGTCGTCAACCAGGCCGACCAGGCCGAGCTCGCCCGGTACGACCTGTCCGAGGACGCCTCCTCGGAAACCGCGATGATCTTCGGGGAGGTCTACCGGTACGGCGGCGAATGGAAGTTCAGGGCGGTGGGACAGGGGTACGCGTCCGGGCTGCGGGGCATCGCTCTAGACTTCGGGGTCAACGTTTCGTAAAGCCGCGCCGGCGTGCGCGGAGGACCCCGACACACGATTGGGTATCCAGTGGTTCTGAAAACCTTCGGCTGGTCGTTCGCCGTCACGGCGATCGGCCTGGCCGCAGCCGCATGGGGGTGGGGCTGGGAAGCCTTCGGGGTCGTCCTCATCCTCTCCGTCCTCGAGATCTCCCTGTCCTTCGACAACGCCGTGGTCAACGCCGGTGTGCTGAAGAAGATGAACGCCTTCTGGCAGAAGATCTTCCTCACCGTCGGCATCCTGATCGCGGTCTTCGGTATGCGCCTGGTCTTCCCGGTCGCGATCGTCGCGATCAGCGCCAAGGTCAATCCGATCGAGGCCGTCCAGCTCGCGATGGACGACCCGAACCGGTACGAGCAACTGGTCACCGACGCGCACCCCGCCATCGCCGCGTTCGGTGGCATGTTCCTGCTGATGATTTTCCTCGACTTCATCTTCGAGGACCGGGACATCAAGTGGCTCCGCTGGATCGAGCGGCCGCTGGCCAAGCTCGGCAAGGTCGACATGCTCTCCGTCTGCCTGGCCCTGATCACGCTGCTGCTGGCGGCCATGACCGTGGCCACCCACGCCCACCAGCACGCCGGGTACGCCGACAAGTCGGCCACCGTGCTGCTCTCCGGGGTGGCGGGTCTGATCACCTACCTCATCGTCGGTGGGCTCTCCAGCCACTTCGAGAACAAGCTCGAGGAAGAGGAGGAGCGCGAGCACGAGGAAGAGGAGGCGGCGCGCGAGGCCGGCAAGGAGCCCACCATGGTGGGGCTGGCAGGCAAGGCTGCGTTCTTCATGTTCATGTACCTCGAGGTGCTGGACGCGTCCTTCTCCTTCGACGGCGTCATCGGCGCCTTCGCGATCACGAACCACATCTTCTGGATGGCGCTCGGCCTCGGCATCGGCGCCATGTACGTGCGGTCGCTGACGGTGTACCTGGTGCGCCAGGGCACGCTCGACGACTACGTCTACCTCGAGCACGGCGCGCACTACGCCATCGGCGCCCTCGCGGTGCTGTTGATCGTCACCATCGAGTACCAGGTCAACGAGATCGTCACCGGCCTGATCGGTGTCGCGCTCATCGGCTGGTCGTTCTGGTCCTCCGTGCGCCGCAACAAGGCGCTGACCGCGGAGAAGCCCGGCGAGACGACCGAGGTCGCCTCCGGCGTGTGACGGCGGCCCAATTGAGGAACGCTCTCAGCGGGGCGGCCACGAGGCGGACGGACGCGAGTCCCGGCCTCGTGGCCGCCCCGCCCGTTTCGGCGGGGTCCGGGAACACGCGAGACCACTGGGGGCAGAGTGCCGATCTGGGACAAATGGCGACAGAACGGCCGACCGGGATTCGACACCGGGAGCGCCGCCTCGAACGCAATCGAGCTGACGAAACGCCACCCCACGGTGTCGCTCGTCAAACAGGGCGCAGCCACCGGAAACCTGCGCATCAACCTCTCCTGGCGGATGCGCACGACCGAATTCACGGACCGGCCCTCCCGCCGGGGCCGCGCCCTGCTGCGCCGCCCGTGGACCCTGTTCACGCCCGAGATCGTGCAGGCCCAGGGGCCGGCAGTGGTCAAGATCGACCTGGATCTCGCCTGCCTCTACGAACTCGAGGACGGCACCAAGGGCGTTGTGCAGCCGCTCGGCAACTTCTTCGGCGACATCAACGAGCCGCCGTACGTGAAGCTCAGCGGTGACGACCGGTTCGGCGCGCCCTCCGGGGAGACCATCTACGTCAACCTCGACCACCACGAGGAGATCAAGCGCTTACTGGTCTTCGTCTACATCTACGACGGCACGCCCGCGTTCGAGCGCACGCACGCGGTGGTCACGCTCTACCCGAGCAACGGCCCGCGGATCGAGATCGGCCTCGACGAACGGGCACCGCAGGCCCGCTCCTGCGCCGTCGTACTCATCGAAAAGGTCAAGGGCGAGCTGACCGTCCGCCGCGAGGTGAAGTACGTGTACGGCTTCCAGGCCGAACTCGACCGGCTCTACGGCTGGGGCCTGCAGTGGGGCCGCGGCTACAAGACCAAGGCCTGACAGAGGCCGTTCCCGTCGGCCCCTCCGCTCAGCGACTGGGGACTCAGCGGTTCTGGAACTGCGGCCCCTGCGGTGGCAGCGTGAACACCGGATCCGCCTGCGTGTACTGGGGGTAGCCGTAGGCGGGGGCCGGGCCCGGAGGGGACGGCGGCATCGGCGGGTAGCCGTACCCGTCGGTCTGCTGCCGGGGGACGTCCACCTGGGTCGGGCCGTCGGCTGCGCCGGCTGATGCCGGCACGCCCTGCTGGACGGTGGCGTCCGCGCCCGGCTGCGGCTCCGGCAGCGGCCACTCCTCGGGCTCCGGAGCCGACGGCGCGGCGGTCCCGCTCCCGTCCGTTCCGTGGGCGTCCCCGTCCGAAGCCTCGCCGTCCTCGACGGAGATCCCGAACGCGGTCGCCAGCCCGACGAGCCCGGTCTCGTACCCCTGGCCCAGCGCACGGAATTTCCAGGCATCGCCACGCCGGTACAGCTCGCCGCAGATCAGCGCGGTCTCCTCGCCCGTCTCCGGCTGCACCTCGAACCGGGCAAGAGGGGCTCCTGCCGGCTCCGCCGCGTCGTGGAGGAGCAGGGTCAGATCGCGCACCCGGGCGAACGTCCCGCCGTCGCAGGACGCCGACACCACGACCCGGTCGACCGAAGCGTCCAGACCGCCCAGGTCCGCCTCGACGCCGTCGGTGACGAGTTCGTCGGACTCCTCCTTCGCCACGTGCCGGACCAGGCCCGAGGGGTGGCGCGGCTGGTTGTAGAAGACGAAGTCCTCGTCCGAGCGCACCCTGCCGTCGGGGCCCAGCAGCAGCGCCGAAGCGTCCACGTCCGGCAGGTCGGGGCCGGGCGTCCAGCGCAGCACCGCGCGGACCGCCGTGGTGTCCAGCGGGATGTTCGAGCCCTTCAGCATCGCGTGCGTCATGGCGGCAATCCTGCCCTCCCGGGTCCGGGCATCACAACGCGGGGCGCCGAAGCGGCTGTTGCCGGGCCCCTTCGATACGGCGGAGCAGGGCCGATCCGGACGGACACGTACGGGTTGCGGGATGTTCATGGCGCTCGGGAACGATCGCTCCCCCCTCGGACGTACGATTATCGGCCGGATTGTTTCGTTGCACCATCACCAGCGCGGGGGAGCGTATGCGTCACTTCGGGCACGTGCCCCCAGGAACCAGGCAACGCCTGTTCCACCGGCAACCGGTCGAGTTCGGCACCGACTCCCCGGCCCGGCTGCTCGCCGTCGCCCTCGGCGCCACGCTCTACAGTCCGGCGACCCGTCCCCAGCTCGCCGAGGACGTGGTCAAGCAGGCGGCGCGCGGGGTCGTGTCCATGGTCCTCTGCCTCGAGGACTCCATCGGTGACGCCGACGTGACCGCCGCCGAGGAGAACCTGGTCGGCCAGTTCGCCGCACTCGACACCGTCGAGGCCCGCGCCGGTCAGGACCTTCCGCTGCTGTTCGTCCGGGTCCGCGAACCCGGCCAGATACCCGCCCTCGTCCGCCGGCTCGGCGCGTCGGTACGGCTGCTGTCCGGCTTCGTCCTGCCCAAGTTCACCGAGGAACGCGGCATTCCGTTCCTCGAGGCGCTCACCGAGGCCGAGGCGGAGGCCGTGACGAAGGGCACGGCCCGCGACGGTCACCGGCTCTACGCCATGCCGGTGCTCGAGTCGCCGGAACTCCTGCACCTCGAAACCCGCGCCGGAACCCTCGACGGCATCCGGCGGGCCGTCACCAAGTACCGCGACCGCGTCCTCGCCCTGCGCCTCGGCGTCACCGACTTCTGCTCCGCGTACGGCCTGCGGCGTGCCCCGGACATGACCGCCTACGACGTCCAGCTCGTCGCCTCCGTCATCGGCGACGTCGTCAACACCCTGGGACGCGCAGACGGCACCGGGTTCACCGTCACCGGCCCCGTGTGGGAGTACTTCCGGCTCCAGGAACGGATGTTCAAGCCGCAGCTGCGCAACAGCCCCTTCACCGGGCGAGCGGAGGAACTGCGCGCCGCGCTCATCGAGCACGACATCGACGGGCTGCTCCGCGAGATCGAACTCGACCGCGCCAACGGGCTGATGGGCAAGACCTGCATACATCCCACGCACGTCGCGCCCGTACACGCCCTCTCCGTCGTCAGCCACGAGGAGTACAGCGACGCCGCCGACATCCTGCGGCTCGACCGGTGCGGCGGCGGAGTGCTGCGCTCCGCCTATACGAACAAGATGAACGAGGTGAAGCCGCACCGGGCCTGGGCCGAGCGCACCCTGCTGCGGGCCGAGGCCTTCGGCGTCGCGCGGGAGGACGTGAGCTTCGTCGAACTGCTCGTCGCGGCAGGGCTCGCATGACCGGGGGGCTCTCGCCGAGGGGAACGCCGTCCCGCTCCGCTGAAGGCCCGGAGGGACACCGCCCGCCGCACACCGCACCGCACACCGCCGGGCCCCACGGCCGGGCGCCACGAACGAAGGAAGACGGGCCCGTCATGGCGCAACAGCACACCTGGTCCGGCCAATGGGTCACCGACCGGCTCGGCATCGCCCTCGACGGGGACCCCGAGCTGTCCGGCCTGCTGGGCCTGGCCCTGCGCCGCAACCCCAAGCGCGCCCACCTCCTGGTCTCCAACGTGCTCGGCAAGCATGTGCCGCAGCGCCCGGACCTCGTGCACGGGGCGGGCGTCGCGCTCGGACGGCGGGTGCGCGCCCTGCTCGGGGACGAGACGGCAACGTCCGCCGTCGTCCTCGGCTACGCCGAGACCGCGACCGGACTCGGACACAGCGTCGCCGACGGCCTGGAGCTCGCCCCCTGCCTGCACTCGACCAGGAGGCCGGTGCCCGGGCTCACCCCGCACGGCGGCTTCGAGGAATCCCACAGCCACGCCACCTCGCACCTCCTGCTGCCCGAGGACCCGGAAGTGCTGCTCGGCGACGGGCCGCTCGTGCTCGTCGACGACGAGTTCTCCACCGGCAACACCGTCCTCAACACCATCGAGTCCCTGCACCGCCGCAAGCCGCGGGCCCACTACGTGATCGTCGCCCTGGTCGACATGCGCTCGGCGGACGACCGTGAGCGGCTGGACGCGTTCGCCCGCGCGCTGGGCGCCCGCGTGGACCTCGTCGCGGCGGCGAACGGAACGCTGCGACTGCCCGAGGACGTCCTGGCCCGCGGCACGGAACTCGTCGCCCGGCACGAGAGCCCCGCGCATCCCGCAGGCGCTGCCCCGGCCTGGGCCCCCGGAGCCGGCTCCCGTGCGTCCGTGTCCGCGGCGGCCGTGCCCGGTGCTTCCGACGCGCCCGTCACGGTCCGCCGCATCGACCTCGGCTGGCCCCGGGGACTGCCCGACGGCGGCCGCCACGGCTGGACCCCCGCCCACCGGGGCCGCCTCGAAGCCGCGCTCCCGGGCATGGCGGCCCGGATCGGCGCAGAACTCGGCGACGCCCGGCGGGTGCTCGTCCTCGGCTTCGAGGAACTGATGTACGCGCCGCTGCGGCTGGCCGGCGCCCTCGACGCGGCCACCGCTGCCGAGGTCCGCTTCTCGACCACCACCCGCTCACCCGTCCTCGCCGTGGACGACCCCGGTTACGCCATCCGCACCCGGATCGCCTTCCCCGCCCACGACGACCCCGCAGACGGCCCGGGAACCCGCTACGCCTACAACGTCGCCCCCGGCTCCGACCCCGGCCGCCGCTTCGACGCGGTGGTGTTCGTAGCCGACACCACCGCCGACACCCCCGAACTGCACGCCTCGGGAGGGCTGTTGGACCAGCTGGCCGCCAACACCGACCGGGTGCTGCTGGCCGTCGTCCCCACGTACGTCCCCGCGCCCCGAGGGGCCGGACCCCTGCGCGGCCCCGCCTTCTCGTCCTACGAGCCCGACGACGTCGGGTGGCTGCTCCAGGACCTCTCCGACGTCCGGCTGGAGGCGCCCACCGAGGAGCGCGAGGAGGCCATCCAGCACGGCGGAGCGCACTACGCCGAGTCGCTGCCCGTCGAGTTCCAGCCCGACGCCCGCTACCAGCAACTGTTCCGCGCCGCGCTCGACACCTCGGCCGGACGCATCGCCCGCGCGGTCGGCACCGTCACCGAGACCGTCCTCGCCGAACGCCGCGCCCGGCGCCCCGGATCGACGCCCGTCCTCGTCTCCCTCGCCCGCGCCGGCACCCCCGTCGGCGTCCTGATGCGCCGCTGGGCACAGCACCGCCACGACCTGGACCTGCCGCACTACGCGGTGTCGATCGTGCGCGGCCGGGGCATTGACGCCAACGCGATGCGCTGGCTCGCCGCCCACCACGACCCGGCGGACGTCGTCTTCGTGGACGGCTGGACCGGCAAGGGCGCCATCACCCGCGAACTCGCCGACGCCCTCGCCGCCCACCCCGGCTTCGACCCCGAGATCGCGGTGCTCGCCGACCCGGGCGGCTGCGTCCGCACCCACGGCACCCGCGAGGACTTCCTCATCCCGTCCGCATGCCTCAACTCCACGGTTTCCGGGCTGATTTCACGAACCGTGCTGCGCGCCGACCTGGTCGGACCGGACGACTTCCACGGTGCCAAGTTCTACCGCGACCTGGCGGCCACGGACGTCTCCCGGGACTTCGTCGACACCATCGCCGCCCGGTTCGACGACGTCACGCAGGACGTCGCGGTCGACGTGAAGGAACTCCTCTCCGCCGACCGCACCCCCACCTGGGAGGGGTGGGCCGCCGTGGAACGCATCAGCGAGGAGTACGGCATCGGCGACGTCAACCTCGTCAAACCCGGCGTCGGCGAGACCACGAGGGTGCTGCTGCGGCGCGTCCCGTGGCGGATCCTGGTCCGGCGCGGCGCCGGGCCGGACCTCGACCACATCCGTCTGCTGGCCGATCAGCGGGGCGTACCGGTGGAGGAGACGGACCACCTGCCGTACGCCTGCGTGGGCCTGATCCACCCCCGCTACACGCGCGGTGCGACCGGCCCCGACGGCACGGCGGTGAACGTCCGATGAACGCCCGCACGACCGCGGACACGCCGAACACCGGGGGCGCCGGGAGCACCGTCCTGGTCGCCAGCGACCTCGACCGCACCCTGATCTACTCGGCTGCCGCGCTTGGCCTCGACATGCCCGACGACCTCGCCCCCCGGCTGCTGTGCGTCGAGGTGTACCAGGGCAAACCGCTGTCGTATCTGACCGAGACGGCTGCCGTGCTGCTCGCCGAACTCGCCCGCACCACCGTTTTCGTTCCCACCACGACGCGCACCCGGGAGCAGTACGCGCGGATCCATCTGCCCGGCCCCCGGCCGGAGTTCGCCGTCTGCGCGAACGGCGGCCACATCCTCGTCGACGGGAAGTCCGACCCGGACTGGCAGCAGCACGTCCGCCGGACGCTCGCGGCCGGCTGCGCGCCCCTCGCCGAGGTCCGGGCGCACCTGTCCCGCACGGCCGATCCGGCGTGGCTGCTCAAGGAACGCACGGCCGAGGACCTCTTCGCCTACCTCGTCGTCGACCGGGCGCGGGTCCCGGACGGCTGGGTCGACGAGCTGGCTGCCTGGGCCGGCCCGCGCGGTTGGACGGTCTCCCTCCAGGGCCGCAAGGTCTACGCGGTGCCGAAGGTCCTCACCAAGAGCGCCGCCGTGGCAGAGGTGGCCCGCCGCACCGGCGCCGGCCGGACGCTCGCCGCCGGCGACTCCCTGCTCGACGCGGACCTGCTGCTCGCGGCCGACGCCGGATGCCGTCCCGGGCACGGCGAACTCGCCGACACGGGCTGGCAGGCACCGCACGTCACCGCGCTCGGCCGGCGTGGCGCCGAGGCCGGGGAGGAGATCGTCCGCTTCCTCCTGCGTGCGGCCGGAGCCTGAGCGAGGATGGCAGTCATGGCTGACGCAACGAGCAGGCACACCGAGCACCACAGCAAGAGCACGCCGGTCACGCCGGAGCTGTACGACTACCTGCTGGCGCACAACCCGCCGCTCGACGCCGTGCAGCGCGACCTCGTCGAGGTGACGCACGCACAACTGGCGGACCGGGCGGGCATGCAGGTCGCCGAGGAGCAGGGGCCGCTGCTCGCGTTCCTGGTGCGGCTCGTCGGAGCGCGCAAGGTCGTCGAGGTCGGCACCTTCACCGGACTGTCGTCACTCTCGATGGCCCGGGCGCTGCCGGCCGACGGCACCCTGATCACGTGCGACGTCTCCGAGGAGTACACCGCGTACGCCCGCGAGGCCTGGGCCGAGGCGGGAGTCGCCGACCGGATCGACCTGCGCATCGCACCCGCCGTGGAGACCCTGCGTGCCCTGCCGTCCACGGCCGACGTGGACCTCGCCTTCCTGGACGCCGACAAGGAGGGCTACATCGCGTACTGGGAGGAATTGGTGCCGCGGATGCGGCCCGGTGGGTTGATCGCGGTCGACAACGTCCTCTTCCACGGCGAGGTCGGTGACCCGGACGCGACCGGGCCGGCAGCCGCGATCAGGGCGTTCAACGACCACGTGATGGCGGACGGCCGGATGGAGTCGGTGATGCTCACGGTCGCGGACGGGCTCACCCTGGCGCGCAAGCGCTGACCTGACCTGCCGGGGCGGGGCGGTGGGCCGTCTCCGGCCCGGGCGGAGCGCCCGGCCTCCGTCCCTGCGCCGGTCGATGTCCGAGGACGGGGCGGGACGCGTCAGCTGCAGCAGCCGCCACCGCAGCAGCCTCCGCCACCGCCGCCCGGGGCCGGGGAGGGCGCCGAGACACTGCCGCCGACCGCCACGGCCGACAGCAGCTTGACCGTGTCGTCGTGGCCCTCGGGGCAGGACGCGGGAGCGGAGGACTCGGCCATGGGCCGGTTCAGCTCGAACGTGGTCCCGCAGGACCGGCAGCGGTATTCGTATCGGGGCATGGAAACAGAGTAGCTGCCGCTCATCGTCGGGCCCGGGGGCTCCGGGGCCGTTCCGGCAGGGCGTTCAGAGCACTTCGCGGCGCTGCCCGGACGACCGGTGGGCGAGCGCGGCCCGCTTCTTGCGGGCCACTGCCTCCTGCGCGGCATGCTCCCGTTCGACCTGCTGCGGATGACGGGAACGCCAGTACGGATTGTCGTGGGACAGGCCTCCGCTGACCCTCCCGTACATGCCGAACGTCATGAGCATCAGCCCGACCACGAAACTGAACAGGACGTTCGGGATCCGGAACGCCAGGAAGTTGTAGTCCGTTTCCAGCAGGGCCAGGTTCACGAAGCCGCTCAGGATGAAGGCGACGCCAAGCACCGCGTTGAGCATCGACGCGAAGTTGCCGCCGATCAGCATGCCGAAGAACAGCAGCCCGCCCACGACGATCGACAGCACGCTGAGCGCGCCGTTCGTGTTGAGGCCCGCCACCGTGTCGTTCCCGGTGTCGAACCACCCGACCTCGTCGATCAGGCCCAGGATGCCGAAGACCACGAGCACCAGCCCCATCAGGCCGGCGCCGACGCGGTAGACCTGGCTGAGCCGGTGGTCGACGGGCAGGTGTTCGTCGAGACGAGGGTGCTTCGCCAGGCGTTCCGGGAACCGGCCGCCGGGGCCTTTGCCGATGTCCTTGCCGCCCTTGAGGGCCTGGCCCGTCGCCATTCCGGCCTCCTTGCGCACGCGGGACGGCGCGGCTGCTGCGCACCCGGCCGACTGCACCTTCCAGGATCCGCCGGGGCCGGGGGCTCCGCCATTCGGCCCTTCGCGCCGCCACCCCCGCGGATGACCGGCGCAGCCGGATGCCTGCGGCTCAGCCGGTTCCGCCGCGTGCTTCGCGGATCTCCGCCACGACCCGGGCCACCGTCGCGCGGATCTCCTCCGTCTCGGTCAGGAAGTGCCAGTAGTCGGGGTGCCGCCCCTCGAGTCCGGCGACCGTCCGCTCCAGACGGGCCACCGCATCGTCCAGAGGGCGGGCGTGCCGGGGGTCGGGGGTGTTGCGGCCGGCCATCGCCAGCCGCTGGGCGTCGCGGATCGCGAAGCGCGTGCGGTCGACCTCCTTGGAGGGGTCGAACGCCACCGCATCCAGCCGGCGCAGCCGGTCACCGGCCGCGGACACCGCTTCGTCCGTCGTGTTCAGCAGGGCACGGACGGTGCTGAGCAGCGAGGTGGCGTCGGCCCAGCGCTGCTCGTCGCGGGCCCGCTGCGCCTCCTTGAGTTTCTGCTCCGCCTGCCCGACGTGCTGTGCCGCCTGCTGCGGAACGGGCTGGAGGTCCTGCCAGCACTTGGCGCTGTAGCGGCGGCGCAGTTCGCTCAGGACGGGTTCGACACCCTGGGCCCGCGTGGTGATGGCCTGGGCGCGAGTGCGCAGGGAGACCAGCCGGCGGTCGATCTCGGCGGCCCTGGCGGGCAGCTGTTCGGCCTCGGCGCGGAGGGCTTCGGCCTTGCGCAGAACGTTGTCGGCGCGGCGGATCGTGTCCTGGACGCCGTGCTGCCCCGCGCCCTGGTTGAGCCGGGTCAGCTCGGGGGAGAGGGCCGCCAGACGGGTGGCGAGGTCGTCCGCGCGCAGGCCGGCCGCACGGACCGAGTCGAGCGCACCGGTCGCGGCGAGCAGGGCCTGGCGAGCCCGCTCGACGGACGGCGCGAGCCGGGCGAGCTGGGTCTCGGCCTGCTGGAGAAGGGGAGCGAGGCCGTCGGCGAACCGGTCGAGGTCCTTGCGGACGTTCTCCAGATCCTGCCTGGCCTGGGTGAGGTCGTGGTGGGCGCGGGACGCGGCGGCGGCGTCGAGATCGTCGCGGTCCAGGTCGTGGGCGTCGATGGCGGCGATGTAGCGGTGGCTGGCCTCGTCGATGCGGCTGCCGAGGGACCGGAAGTCCTCGGCGGCCCGCCGGCCCCGGGGCGAGTTGTCCACCGCAGCGATGGTCTCGATGGAGATGCGCAGGTCGCGCTGGGCGGTGTCGAGGTCGTAGAAGGCCGCCGCGGCGGCGTCCTTGGCCGCCTGCGCCTCGGCCCGGTGGTTCTCGCCGCGGCCCCACCAGCGACGGGTGCCGCCGCCGGCGAACGCGGCCGGGAGGGCGGCGGCCAGCAGGGGGAGGGGGAGGAGCAGCAGGGCGAGCACATCGGCCGCGGGGGAGCGGGGGGTGCGGGACGTGCCGGGTGTCCGGGATCCGGATGACGTGTGGGGCGGGTGGGACGTGCCGGACGCGCGGGACGTCCCGGAGTGACGGCGCCGTGGTCCCTGTGCGTGCGGCTGTGCGTGTGTCGTCCCCGTCACTGACTCTCCCGTGCCGTGTCCGCCCCTGGCCGGTGCCATTCTCCCACCCGTTACTGACGAACAAGGGGGCCGGATGGTTCGCGGGCGGGGTGGCCGGGGGTCGGCAGGGCGCGGGCCGACCGCCTCGGCCGTGAGGGCTCCGCGGAGGCGGCTCCTGCGGGGCCGCACAGGGTGGCCGGGGGCCAGCGGGGCCGGATTGGGGGCCTCCGCGCGGATTGCGGGCGCGGGAGGGGTGCAATGTAGTCTGTCACCTCATCCCAGGGCGCATAGCTCAGCGGTAGAGCGCTGCTCTTACAAAGCAGATGTCGCTGGTTCGAACCCAGCTGTGCCCACCCGATGCCCCTCACGGCGAAGGCCCAGGTGAACCGGTGCGAATCCGGATCCCTGGGCCTTGATCGTTCCCCGTCCTCGAACACTCGGAACGGGCGGCGTGCCAGTTACGTGCCAGAAGGCTCCTCACCCTGAGCCCGGCGGATCTGTTCGTCGACGTGGTCCGCGATGGCTCGGTCACGTCCGTTGACGAGGTGCTGATAGATCAGCGCGGCCCGGACCGACGAGTGGCCCATGCGCTGCATCAGCTCACGGGTCGTCGCGCCACCGGTCGCGGCCAGGGTATTGCCGGTGTGGCGGAGGTCGTGGAAGTGCACGTCTCCCAGGCCCGTTGCCTTCACGGCCTTGGTCCAGAGCCGTCGGAAGTTGTTCCGGCGCAGGCTGCCACCGCGCGGACCCACGAACACGAGCCCGGTCCGGCCAGGCTCGGCGAACTCCGCGATATGGGCAGCCAGCTCGTTGGTGAGCGAGGAAGGGAAGGACACCGTGCGGATGCCCGCCGCGCTCTTCGGAGTCTTGACCAGGAGCCCCGTCGAACGGGTCTCGGCCTGAGAGCGCCGCACCGCAACCGTCCGACGCTCCAGGTCGACGTCACATCGCTGGAGGGCTGCAAGCTCGCCGAACCGCAGCCCGGTGAACGCTGCCAGAAGGATCAGCACGCGATAGCGACCGGGCACGGCGTCGGCCAGGGCGAAGACCTCGCCGATGTCGAGGAACGGTCGCTCCGCAGTCTTGGTGGTGCCCGCACCCTTGATCCGGCACGGGTTCCGCTGGATCAATCCGTCGTCCACCGCCGTGTTCAGGATGGCCCGCAGGATTTGGTACGCCTTCACGACGGTCGGTTCACCGACACCGCTGTCCAGCAGAGATGCTCGCCAGCGCCGGACCTGAGCAGTGGAGATGTCGGTGACGGCTGTTCTCCGGAAGGTTGGCAGGATGTGGAGTCGCAGGGCGCTGTCGTTCCGCTCGCGCGTGGCCGGCGGTGGTACCGGTCGGCTCCGCAGCTTTAGGCAGCCACCATGGGGCGAGCCTCGAAGATCGGGAGCTCACTTCGGGCTTTGCGGGCAGGCGAGGAGCTGCCCGAGTCGCGAGCGAGCTTACGAGCCCCCGATCTCTCGCCCCATGGCAGCTCCCGCCCAAAGCCGCTCCGCCGACCTCCGCGACGAAGCCACCAGCACGCTAACGGCCGATTCGCCCGAACCGCCCACATTCTCCTCGACATGGAGCTAGCCTGATTGCCTGTCGAAAGGGGCTGCTACATGCCATACACGAGCCGTGACCTCAAGGAAATGTATCCGAGCGTAGATGAGCGAAAGAGGCTACTAAGGCTCGTAGCAGTCCAGGAATTCATGGCGCACTCGATCTTGCCAAGCCGATACCGGGTGCCATCCAAGTTGATCGAGTCCATAGCGCTTACGGATTCCGGGGAGGAACTCTGCAAACGCCTCATGCGGATTCGGAATTTCAAGTGGCCCGAAGTGCGCCTAGCATGTTTTCTGAAATTTTCGCATCACGAACTTCTCGTCGATCACAATAAAACAGATCTTACAGAGCTAATCTCTGCGCTCAACGAAGAAATCGAAGCGGGCAAAATTCTCCACCCATTCATCTGGGGAAGGGAGCTCTACGACAAGGCGTTTGAAGTATTCCAGCATGACCCTGTATCGGTGGACGAGCTTCAGACTGCCGAACTATTGGAGGGGACGCCTCGGGGCGTGTGGCAATCAGCGGACGTGACCACAGGACCACTGGGGATTATATTCAGCCAGGAAATGCGAGCCCTCATTCCAATCGTCGAAATCCCCCTCTACCACTGCGAGAAGCGGACCTGCAGAACGGTACATCGCACGTACCTGGCGACGACGGATAGCCAAATCCATAAGACCCGCGCCAAGCTGCGTGAAATACTGGAAAAGGAATGGGAACCCCCGTCGGCATTTCCCGAGTTCTTCACCGATATCGACAATGAAATCTGTGACTACTACGGAGATCAAAGGTGCCTGGGAGAGATTCCCCTCCTTGGCGAGTGCTTCTCCAGCGAAGAGCTAGACGCGATCATCACAATCGCCCTGAAAGGGAAAGGTGCCCCGCTGCGTTTAGCATTGCGTGAGAATTCGATTAACGTGGGGGACCCGCAAGCGTTTATAGAAGGGTTGGATAAGGCAGGAAAAATTCAAGCCCTTATACTGATGAAGAGCAAGCAGCTCACCACCTGCATCGATGAAGCAGTCCACACCAAGCAGATCAAGATCCCCGCGCATGAAATCAGGCGCCCCAAGATTCTTGATATATCGACAGGATTCTACAACTTGTCGGCAGAGTGTTCGCGCTATGGCGTCCGAACCATGCCGGAGGACAGGTCTTTGGCCGTGGTCCGCCTTCGTCGACTGATCGTCTCCATCTACGATCTTTCCGACCCGTCATGCCGAAGTGAGCTGGGATGGAGGCTCAGGAGGATTGATGGAGAATCGGTGGAAGAGAAATTGGACCGCTATGTGCGAAATGCCGATCCTGCGGATGTGTTGAGCAACCTGGTACTAGTAGGGCCCACCTCATTCTCTGCAGCGGCCGATAGGTGCGGAGTGCCGAGGACGATGGAGCTAGAACGTTTGGAAGACGCAGAGCTTGTTAACATTCTTCTCTGGAAACTTGGATTCAGTCTTAAGGATGCCGAGGACGCTTTTGGTCCTCTGCGCAGGAACCGAGATGCGTTTTCTCAAGCTGTTGGAGCCATCACAGCATATAGCGAGTCGGAGAGGTACGAAATTAAACGGGAATCCTCACCCCTCTTTTCATCCATCGAAAGCGCCCTCGACGCAACTTTGTCCTTTACCGCATGGGCGCTGACTTTCGATCACTGGTCGGCTCAATCTAGGTTCACCTATTATCATGCAGATGCCAGAGAACAAATGGCCAAGGTGCTTAATAGCGCACAAGCACGCCCCACGGCGACAGTCGAGGCGGTCATCTATGATTCTCAAGGGCGCAATACTCTTTTCCCCTTGATCTCTGGATTCTCACGCTTGCGCGCCTACCTCGCCAATGTACTTGCACATGCGGATCAGTATCTGCGACCAGAGTCAGAAATGCCATCCTATGCGACGCATGCAGATCTTACACCTTTCGCCTTCACTCACACCCTGCCCTTCTTGAGTCTCTCCAAGGAAGCGCAGCAGGAGATCATCGAATTGCTTTCAGAGATGACCAGAGTGCTTGAGGGTGGCCAAGTTTCAAGCATTCGCAACAAGCTGCAGCATTCTCGCGATGACTTTCCGAGTAAGGATGAGCTAAATCGCTTTCTGGAGTCGGTTGGCAAGTTTCTGGAGATCGCCGAGGGGTCCGGTCTATGTCCAGTACTCTTTCGACCCGTCGGCCATCATCGGGACGCCTCCGGCAGGTCATCTTACTCATTCAGCGACTACCGCAGTCGAGAACATGTCATCCATCGCCCATCCAGCATCGGAAATACCGGTATGCCGGGGCTGCTCAAAGAGCAATTCATTATTCCCGTCGCCAAAGTGAGCAAATCCACTGAAGTGCTTAGGTTTTCTGTAGGAACCCACTCGACTTACAATGAGCTGTGGCAGGATTGGCCACGGTATAGGGCTACTGCCGATCGAAGGAGCGAGTTGATGCATCCGACAGACGAAGCGGCCCAGGCGGGGTAGCACGATCGAACATTCGCGGCGTGCCACAATCGTGCCAGATCGTGGAGGGAACCACGGGGACTGGGGGGCACCACCGGGGCCTCGTTCCCCAAGGGCCATAGAACCGCAGTTCACGCAGGATGCGACCCCACCTCGCTCCTATAAGTGGTGCTCGATTCAGAGTCTTCGCGTACCAGTGTTCGGCGGCGCGGTGGTCGTTGTAGGGCTCGGTCTCCCGGTACCCATGAGCCTCATACATGCGCCGCGCCTCTGTAAGTTGCGTGTTGGTCTCAAGGACAACACGTTGCGCACCGAGTTCACGGGCGGCTGCCTCGGCGGCCAGCAACAGGCCCCTACCGAGCCCCATCCCGCGCCCTGATGGGCGGACATACATGCGCTTCACCTCGGCGGTCGCGTGGAGATCGGCCAAAAGTCGCACACCTACGTAGCCGAGGACCTCGTCGTCTTCGGCACGGGCGATGAGGAAGGCGCCACGTGGCGACTCGAGGTCGTCATGCGGGTCTTGCTCCAATGCCTTCCTGATCTCTGCCTCTGTGGCTGGGCGCCCCCAGACGCGTTTGCTGACCTCCATGGCGTAGTCCCAGATCGCCTCTCCGATGCCGTCGTCATTGACGTGACCCGACGTGATCATCCACTTACTCATAGGGTCATATTCCTCCAGCCGACATGCAGCCGTCCACGCAGACGCTGGGTCTGCTGCACGGATAG